>LN554847.1:0-1200000 GCA_000953695.1 Aliivibrio wodanis
AATGTGATATTCATTAAAAAGACAAAAATACTCATAAAGCTGTAAATTATGTTAAATATCACTAAAAATTAAACGTAAGTATATAGGTCAAGTGGCCATAAATTAAAGTGTTACACTGTCACTAATGGTAATTTACAGTGTAAATTTTTACGGAAGCGTGAAACAAAACCTATATTTTACGGCCTGTGTATTTCCAATTAAAAAACAGAAAATATATTTAAATAATTGAACAACAGAGATGTTGTAAGATATTAGAAAAATCATGAAAATGAAGCATGATCAAGGGCAGTATTTCAAGCTATAAAAGGAATATACAGTGTAAATTGATCTTAAATAAAAGGAAGCATGATCAAGAGTAAGTTGTATTCGGAAGCATGAAAGAAGGAAGATAAATTACAGTGAATGTATATTACATAAGGCTTTCTAGATGATCCTTTAAACATTGTAACCAATGGATCTGTAAATTAAACCACTTGATCATTCTTCTGAACTATAAACAACAACATCAAGATCTAAGTTTGACCACGTTTTCTAACCATATTTAGAGTAAAACCTTAATAAATAGAAAACATAGTGAGTTCTGTTAAAAAAATAGATCATAAACAACCCATTTTCTCAAAAGTAGTAGTAAAAACAATCTTGCCTGTGGATAACCTGTGTTCATGTCATGATCATTCTTCTATGGACTACATGATCATCGATTCAAATTCATTATGATCATTCTTTTGTAACTATGTTGATCATGGATCCGAAACTATAATGATCATGCTTTTGAAAAAGTCTTGATCATGCTTTCATTGCGCAATAAATTAAATCTTTATATATCAGTTACCTACAAGCAAAATATCAATCAGATCATAGATCATTATAATCATATAGATCAGTATTAATCATAAAGATCAGTTTAAAAGAATAATAATTTTTTTCTTTATTTAAAGATCCAATTCATTTAATCTATGCGAAAGAATGATTAAAATACAATGAATGTCAGTTGAAAATGAATCATATAAAAACCACAGATAACGAAAAGATCTATATCCCATTACCAAGAGATCACAAGGGAGGTCATTTATTTGAAATACCAACAAATCTCGTTGATTGGATCACTCAATATCAACATTTTAAAGGTGTTACAAAAAGTATTTTAGAATTAATGAATTTAATTTCATTAAAAGGATTCTCTTCACCTGATGGTTTAGTTTCAACAACTGAAGTTATCGCAACAACAGATGGACATCTAACACGAGCAGCTATCCAACAACGATTACGAACTGCGGTAAGTATCGGATTGTTTGAACAATATCCTGTGAGATTTGAGCAAGGATTAGCTGGAAAAACAATGCTTCATAGGTTTATTAATCCATCATTGTTAATCTCAACATTAGGCATTACGAGCTTAAAATCAGAGCAAAGTCATGAACAAGAAAGACAAAAACGCTCTAAAGCACTTGCTCAAACTCAAGTAAATCGACAATTTCTTACTGAACATGGCTTAGGCATCCCACCAAGTATGAGAGATGAAGCTGATCAATTTGTCGTATCTCCAACCAATTGGGCAGGGATCATAGATCAAGCTTTAGCTCCACCACGGACTCGTAAGAACTATCAAAAAGCGATGGTTGCCATTTCAGGAACTAAAGCGATCATTGAAACAAGATCATCAAAAAACATTATGACCGTTGATGATCTAATGACATTATTTGCCCTATTCACCTTAACAGTTCAATATCACGATCATCATCAAGATGATTATCATATTCAAACAAAGATCATGGGCAATAAAACCCCAATTTATATCACTGATATTCTTACATTACGGGGTAAGAAGGATTCAGGCCCAGCGCGAGATTCAATTCGTGAAAGCATTGATCGTATTGAATTTACAGATTTTCAGCTGCATGAGTTAACAGGTCGTTGGTTAAGTGAGAATATGCCTAAAGGCTTCAAGAGTGATCGTTTCCGTTTTTTAGCTAGGACGATTACCGCTTCTGATGAGGCTCCAAAAGAAGGCAAAGATGGTGAGATCAAAATTAAACCAAACTTATATATATTGGTTTGGGAACCTTCATTTTATGATGAATTGTTAACCAAAGATTACTTCTTTCTCTTTCCTCCTGAGATTTTAAAGCAACACACGTTGGTATTTCAGCTCTATAGCTTCTTCAGAAGCCGCTTAGCACGTCGAATGACTGATAACCTACTCCTAAGCGAGATTAATCAAAAACTCGCTCGTAATGTCGATTGGAGACGTTTTTCTTTAGATCTTATCCGAGAATTAAAAAAATTAGCTAAAGATAAAGTGACTGATGAATTATTTATTGTGAATCTTTGGGGTTATCATCTGACGATCTCAATGCTTGATAGCAATGAAAAGTTACCAGATTATCAAGTTGATATTCGCTGTGATCCTGAAGAAGTAATCCGATATTCACGGGCAAGAACCACAAACGCAGGAAAACGTAATATGGCCCCAACAATGCCAAATCCATTACGTAATGAGATCATGCCTAAGCAAGAGCTTGATCAGCTTTCCACGATCATTGATGGCGAATTTGAACCAATCAAGCGTAATAGCCCAAATAAATCAGGCCGATTAGGCCGTAGAGTAAAACTTCGTAAACACTCTGCTGAAATTAATGCGGATGAATTAACGATAACATTAACAAAATATACCTCTGAGCAGGCACTAGAGAGAAGTATCACGGCTTTATCAGCAATGACTGGGCACAGCTCTTCTTCAATATCAGATGAGTGTAAGGAGTTATTAGACAAACTTGATTATTTAAAAGTTGCAGGTGAAACTCTTCCTTATGAAACTTTAAGTAAAACGATCGAGTTTTATAATAGCCAAGATAATGGTAAGCATTTATCAATAGAGAACTTGATCGCAGGATTAGCTGTTCGAAGAAAGATCTGTAAATTAGTATTTTCTCAGAACTATGATCAAGATGTTTTACGTGCTTTGGATGAGATGGCTGGATAACTAGTCAGTTGACATCATTATAGCCTTATTCTGACAAGACGATGACAAAATACAATCTAAGGACGCTATTATTACAAACGAATAGACAACCTTTGTCCTTTACCAATTGAGAAATTGGCTCATATTGTTACATATCTTAACTTTTATTGTTTTCAGTAATTGTATTGGCGAGCTTAGTGCTCGCCGTTTTTTTGTCTATCAATAATCCTTTCTGCACTTCCCGTATCTTATGAGACCATGATCATTCTTCCATTATGAAATAAGGCTTTATCGAGAAGAACTCTCGTATTTAGCTTCATTTTTTATTACTCTAGGCTGCAAAATTCCCCTTACTATTTTGAAATAGAGTAGAGCATGATTGAACGTCAAGAAACAAAGCAACGTATGAGCCGTATTGTAAAGCATAATGGAACCGTCTATTTATGTGGCCAAGTATGTGCAGATGCAACTCAAGGTATTAAAGAACAAACACAAACGATGCTAGATAAAGTCGATTTATTGCTAGATCAAGCGGGTAGTTCTCGTAAACATATACTTTCAGCAACGATCTATATTAAAGATATGAAAGATTTTTCAGAAATGAATGATGTGTGGGATAGCTGGGTTCCTGAAGGCTATGCACCAGCTCGTGCCTGTGTAGAAGCAAGTATGGCGCGCGAAGCCTTATTGGTTGAGATTTCAGTGATTGCTGCTGAAAAGTAGTAAACCGCCAGTTTCAATAAGAAAATCAACAAATTAATGAAACTGACTTAATTAAAGTAAGTAACTTGACCTTCTAATTAAAGGCCGGTTACTTATACGATATAAGGATATGTCATGCTCACGCATTCTGAAGCTAATTTTTACCTTGATGGGATAAAATATCAGTCACATCATTTTTCACTGCCTCTTAATTATAATGATCATATTAATTGCGATGATCACAAACATCTACTTGATCATGTTTCCGTCTATGTTAGAGAATTAGTAAAAGATGAAAATAAAGATCGTGATCTACCTTACCTAGTGTATTTTCAAGGCGGTCCTGGGTTTCCAGCGATGCGTCCATCAAGCAATACAGGTTGGTTGAAGTGTGCGTTGGATCAGTATCGAGTGATCTTATTGGATCAACGAGGGACTGGCTTGAGTTCGCCGATCACCACTCAAACGATCCAACATTTAGATCCTGAACAACAGGCTGAATATTTAAGTCACTTCCGAGCTGATAACATTGTTCGTGATGCTGAAGAGATCAGAAAGCACTTAAATATTGATAAATGGGCGATTATTGGTCAAAGTTTTGGTGGTTTCTGCTCTCTAACATATTTATCTATGTTTCCTGATAGCCTACTTGCTTCTTATATTACTGGTGGGATCCCATCGATAACTCGTCATATTGATGATGTGTACCATGCTACTTATCAACGTACGCTAGATAAAAATAGTGAATTCTTTTCTCGATTCCCACAAGCACAAGATTTGTGTGATCGTATTGCAGACGCGCTGCTTGATAATAAAACAGTATTACCTAATGGTCAGATTTTTACGGTTGAGCAGTTCCAACAAATGGGGATCTGTTTTGGCATGGCTGGTGGACAAGAAGAGTTATATTTCCAACTAGAAACCGCTTTTGTTGAAGTAAATGGCCAACCAGAATTGAGTTATGGCTTCTTGAACTACGTGTTAGGGCAACAAGCACATTTAACCAATCCATTGTATGCCATATTACATGAATCAATTTATTGTCAGCACAGTGCCTCAAATTGGTCAGCACATCGTATTAGAGAGAATTATCCTCAATTTAACCATCAGAAAGGCGCTCCACTGCATTTTACCGGTGAAATGGTCTACCCATGGTTCTTTGACCAGCTTGAAACCTTAAAGCCCTTAAAAGAAGCTGCAGAGCTTTTGGCTGCAAAGTCTGATTGGCCAAATTTATACAATGCTGAGCAATTAACAAAGAATACGGTTCCCATGGCTGCGGCAACGTATGTCAATGATATGTTTGTTGAGTTTGATTTCTCTCGTGAAACATTGAGAGCAATCGCTAATTCAAAAGCATGGATGACGAGTGAGTATGAGCACAATGGCTTGCGAGTCGATGGGGAGAAGATCTTATCTACTCTAATGTCTATGGCTGAAGATATTAAAGCTATTCAATAAGCGTTTTTATTGATCCAGAAGCATGATCAAGTAGAATTCGATCCCTTGATCATGCTTCCTATATTTTATTTTTTCATCTTAAGTTATTGAGGTGCCCACTTAATCTTCGTGTTATTACTTAGTATCGCAAGAATTGATTGAGAGGGGATCATCATTCCTGCTGATAAGGAGTGATCCTCGTTACTAAAATTAGCAATGATAATACTACCGTCGCTATAAGTGGTTTGTTGTACCTTTCCGCTACTATCTAACCAAGAAAAATCGATTAACGAGGTGTTCCATAATACTGAATGAATCGGTAGAAATCCTGTTTGGTAATGTTGTAATGTTTTGACCCTTTGTTTGCTCGTATTATTTGATTCCTCGCGGTTTAAGTGAATCATCGCGGGAGTGTTGTAAAGCATCATAGTGAGATCGCGCTCTACTTGTACGTTACTAAATTTAATGCTGTCAGTATGCCAGTGATGACTATTAATTAACTCATCGTGAAATACAGTTTGATATAAAGGTATCGAATATTTCGGGGAAAAATAAACCGTTTTGTAAGGTTCTTTTACTTCACTCGATTTGAAAAAGAAATCAGGTTTGTAGTCTGGGTACCACGCACCTAAAAAATAGGGTGAAATACGATCTGTTTTCATTTCTTTATCTGTCCAACCGAAACCAACTGTTTCCATTCCATGGGCAAATGCAATTCCTTGAGTGGTCAATCCGTTGCCATCTTCTGAACCAAGTATAATGTTTTGTTTTTTGGTAATAGAAGACATTCGATGATTGAATGCTTCGAGCATTTCAGTTTCGTTAGATTGCCTTTGTGCTGAATAATCTTCTCTTGCCATTGCTGTTGCATCAACATCTAAAAACAGGCTGTTAAAACGTCCATATAAAATAATATCGTTAATACGCTGTTCTACGTACTCTAATTGACATGATGGGTGTAGATAAAATCCATTACCTCGAAACCCTTTTTGTTGTTTTCCATTGGCATTCTCAATCGCACAATTCTTTCGCATATCATCAGGAAGCTGAGCGGTTAACCAATTATCATTAATACCTTTTTTTATTGCGGTATTGTATGAATCGTAAGTTCCTATTAAATATCCAGCTGCTTTGGCTTTGTCGACGATATTAGGTTGATAAAATGCGGGCATCCAGTTGTCTAGACCAAGCCATAGTTTAGTTAATTTTGCTTCCATTAATGTATTTATCATATCTTCAGATAAGCCTTGTCCCCATCGTTTTGGATTGATTAGATAAGCACCTGCTTGAGTTTGTAGCCAGGCTTTTCGTTGTTGGGCCGCATCAAATTGATTCTTAATATTATCCTGTTTTACAGGGAAGTATTGATTTATAGAGGTGTTGATATTTTCAATTAAAAAACGTTTTTCATAAGCCGAAAGCCAGTTTTTTCCTTGTTTTAATAAACCGAGTTCTTTTGTCGCTTCTTTTGAAGGTAATAGATCATCTTGGGTAAAATACCAATCCTTAAGTCCCCACCAATCACTAACGTCTTCGACTGCTAGTAAATCTTGCCCAAATAAATAAACATGACTTGCACCAATTAATCGCTCTAATTCAGGTTGCTGTTGGCGTTTTTTGCTAAGTGGTACTGCAAGTTTCTGATGTTGACGCCATTGACGGTATTGTTTAGCGCCTGAGAGCTCTGAGTCTCCAAGACGGATCTGTACTGAAAAATGCTCATTACGATTTAATGGCGTGAATTCATGCGATGCTTGCATGTGTAGGCGCTTATCCACCACGGAAAATAGTAAGCGGTTATTGGTTGCTGTAATCAGTTGGTAACTAACTACATCAGCTGATTTCAGTTCTTTATTATTTGATATTTTTGCGCTCCAAAATGGCATTTTTAAGTCTTGAGTGGTATTCGAACCTGAATAGGTCTTTGCAATATAATTTATAAGGGTTGGGTGATTTATCGGAATACGCATTCCCTCATTAAATGGCAGTAATAAAGTATTTACCGCCTTAGCAGGAAGAGAAAACCAGGTTAAAGCGATTGGATTATTGCGATCTATTTTTAAGTTAGCTGTCGTAGAAAAAGAGAGTGTTAATACGTCATTAAATATCGCATTGATTTTGATCCCACTAGGGCTCAATACCCAAGAGGCAGATGAAGGTGAAAGCTGTGTTATATCTGTCGCAAGTTGTGTTTTTTTTCTACTCGTAGCCCTGAGTCAATCACTGGGATTGAGTGTGATGCTAATAGCCAATCGGTTTTTAGTGACGCTGGATTAATGAATATTGATGCTGTTTTGTTAGTTAGTTTAATCGTGGAGTTTGGTTGGATATTAGTCAGGTTTTCAGCCTGACTTGAATTGGTTGAAAACAAAAATAAACAAAAGGCAAATAATAATGGTGGCATAAGAATATCTCTCGTAAAGAAGAGAGTTATTAAGCCTTAATTGATATTTTCTTTTGTCACCTATTTGTCTTCATTACTGCTGGTAGGGTTAATCGTTGAGAATAGTTAACTCGAACTTGCCCTTGGTATTCTGATCGTGAGATTACAGCGCTTATCCATTTTGCACCGATTGAAGGTGCATAAGGAAGATCTACAACGGCAGTGCTTTGTTGAGTAGAGTGAGATGATATAGGTTCAATATACGACATGGGTTCAATGCTTCCTAGCAGAGTGTAATTTTTATCAAACCATTGCCATTGCGGTGAGGTTAATGGGCAATCTTGTTGTTGCTGTGGTGGTGATATTTGTATTTGATGAAGTGAATGTGTGTTTTCTAAATTAATCCAATTTACTGATCTATGTGAAGAAAGAATTACGGGATAGTTTTTTTTATTAATTCTTAATTGATATAAGCCTGGCGTAGGGGCTGAGATCATATCTCCACCTTCTAATTCACTGTAGCTATTATCAAGAGAAGAAGAGTAACCTGAAAATAGTACTGTCCCTTGATTATCAGAGAATGAAATAAAGACTTTTTCTTGAGTATCATCTAATGATATTTTGAATTGGTAGCCTTGCTGCAATAAATTGCTCTTTTTTTGTATTGTTAAACGTATATGAGATTGTGCAGCCGTGCTTGGTGTTTCAGATAGTGTTTTACCGCAATGTGACTGAAGAAGTATTTGCTTTTTTATTTGTGACCAATAGCGCTCATCAAGGTTGTTTTGATTTAGCGCTAATTGCAGTTCTTGCCAAGCTAAGGGCGTATTCTTAGCCATTAACGCTGAATAAGTAGCTTGTAACGGTGTATCTTGAAACCAATTATCTGCTAGTGCTTGCTGGGTATTAAGAGCAATCAAACAGCTTAAGATTATTTTATTCATGGTGAGCCTTAAGTAAGCGATAACCTACTCCTCGCAGTGTTTCAATATTTAACTCAGGCAATTTTTGTCTTAAATGTAAAATATGATTATCTACTGTACGGGTTGAGGGGAATGCTTGAAATCCCCATACTTGATTTAATAACTCATCACGATGAAAAACACGTCCTTGATGTTGTAACAATAATAGAAGCAATTGAAATTCTTTAGGTTTTAAATTTATAATATTAGTACTATTACGAACGGTTCGTTGTGAAAGACAGATCTCTAAATGGTGATAATGTAATGTACTTTGACCTAAAGGGCGTAGGTGTGCATGGATACGCGCAATCAGCTCCTGATGTGAAAAAGGCTTGATCATATAATCTTTAGCCCCAGACATTAGTCCTTCAATACGTTGTTCAACATCAACCTTTGCAGTGAGGATAATGACAGGGAGCGCTTTTATCATTAACCATTCGGGGAGCCAAATAAGGCTATCTCCTTCGGGAAGTTGTCTATCAAGAATAACTAAATCAGATTGTATCCAGTGAGTATGAACTTGTTGTATATCGGTAAGCCAAGTGCATTCAATCCCTTCTTTTGATAAGACATCTTTCAGTCCTTCTCCTAATAAATAATCATCTTCAATAAGTAATACACGAGTCATAAAGGTAGCTCCAAAATACAACGGGTTGGGTGGCGATAATAGTAGTATTTTCCTCCCATTTTTTTCATTAACTGGGCAACAACAGTTAAACCTATCCCCATATTGTGGTGACTTTTAGGTTGGGCATTGCTTTTAAAAAAACGCTGAAATACGTTTGGGTACTCTCCTTCATCTCTTACTTCAATACGAAGTTGTGAAGCTACACTAACAGAAATGCGAGCGTTTCCTTTACCATGTTGTAGGGCATTTTTAATTAAGTTATCTAAACAAATCCCTAACCAATAATAAGGTAAAGTTAGTTCTTGATCATGATCTAACTGATAAGTCAGATGATGCTTTTCTAAACAATGATCTAGCCAGTCTGATAGATAAGCGGTTTGAGGTTGAAATTGTGCGTTTGGATCTACGCTTAAAAAGCCTTTACTGGTTTCTGCTAGTTGCGACAAACGTTGCTGATCTGCGAGTAATCGCCAAAATGATTCTTGCGTATCCTCGTTTAAAAAATCGAATTGTTGACGAAATTGCTCAACCGTTAAACCTAGACTAGTAATGGGGGTTCTTAATTCATGAGTGAGAAATTGTAAAATAAATTTTCTCTCTTGAGCCTCAATACGGCGTTGGCGAATGGCGATAAAAACCGAGCTTAAAAAAAGAATGGCAAGTGACATTATAATCCATTGATTACTATTACTAGCCGGTTGAATACATAAATTACTGTACTCAAAAGAACAGCTTTGCGTATTTTTTATTTTTGGTTCTATAGATATATTTAGCGCTTTCAGTAATGGACGCCAAGTTTCAGGGGTTATTGAAATAATACCAAATTGAGTATTTAACCAAAGTATTCCATTAGGCATTAAATAAGCCCTATATTGGGATAAAAGAGCATCTCTACCTTGAGTTGAAATTAAGGAAAAGGCAGCAAACAGAGGGTGCTCTGGTGTTGCTAGGGTTAATTGCATCACGTACTGTTTGATAAACGTTGCTTTTTCACTAGTAGATAAGGTTTTAAGATAGCGATCCGCATAAGTGCCACCGGCAGGGTGAAATAGTTTGCCATGAGAGAACCAAGCATGAGAAAGAGGTTCATGACGACACAAGGCTAATTCAAACTGACTTGCTTTATCTAAGTTCGAATCTAAGGTCACTGTATTTATTTGCCAGGCAGTAGGGACAGTGCAGTGCTGCTGTATGGTTTTTAATGCCGATAAATCACCCCATGAGTAATGTTCAAAATTAGGGTATTGATTTTTACTCAGTAATAGAGAAGTTGGATATTGGTTTAGTTCTTCTAGCGGGATTCTTTGTTCATAAGGCAAAGAGCTCGCTTGCTGTAAAAAAATTTTCCACTGTGTTGGGATATTAAGTGATTCATCAGCATACAGAGGCAATGAAGAAAGCAGAGAACCTCCTCCTAACATTATGAATAATATGTTTTGATATAATTGTTTTATCACGGTTTATCTCTCTGCTTTTTGCTGTTGATTATAAACCGAACCTAATCACTATTGTCACCTCTATGTAACCATTGGTACTACTTAGCGGACTTAAAATAATGATCCCAATTCTGACTTAATGAATCAAATTGAAACTCGCAAAACTCTTTTCTATCTTTCAAATAATCGTTTTCGACTTCATCCAGTAAATTACTTTGCTTTTTTGGATCACTACCATAAACAAGGCATAAGGTAGAAAAATAGCGCTGTAAATCAAAACTATGTTCATCAATATACTCTCCGAAATCGTAGTAATCAGGTCTATCCTCAGACTCAAATGCAAACATATCTGCCGCACTTATCGCAATATCATCACCATTATCTACATAATTTAATAATAATATGGTTGCAAAATTATCGACCGCATCTTCTTCTTTTCCTAAAACTGGAATATTGTGGTCGGCAATATAAGCATGCCCTGCTTCATGTAATAGAGTGTGCAGCAAGGTATCAATGGCTCCTAATTGTGGCGATTTATTAAAACGTTCTTGATATTTATTTTTAGAGAAATAGCTTAATGACTCTTGATAGAAAGAATAAGGGATCTGAATGGTATGAATTTCAGGATCGTATAGAGGACCTTCTTTGGTTCCATATTGGATGGTTAAAGCACTATTGAATGAAAAATAATGTTCAGAGAGTTGGCTAAGCGTATTGTTTATTTTACTTTCTTTAATGAACTTTTCTGTTACTGCGTCTTCGGGAGTGCTTGGTGGTAAATACTGAATTGATATGGGAGCCGCGTTAACATATATGCTTGTTAATAATAAGGTTGCAAGAGAAAGTGATTTAATTTTTGATTTCATATGTAATCCATTATACAAGTAGAAGATAATTCAATTATAGTAACGGAAAGGTTAAGGATCCAAAAATATGCTTCCTTGATCATGCTTCATACATGACACGATCACGGCCAGACTTTTTTGCTCTATACAATTGATTGTCGGCAATATCTATAAATGTAATAAGCTTCTTTTCAATATTTGGTATTGTTGTCGATACACCAAGACTAACCGTTATGTGATCATTACATTGTGAGTAAACATGAGGAATGCAACATTTACTGACGTTAAGACGTAAGTTCTCAGCATAAGTTACCGCACTATCAATATCGCAATTGGGTAACAAAACAATAAATTCCTCACCTCCGATACGAGCTAGCAAGGCGGAATCATGTTCTTGTTCAATAGATTTTAGTGCATCAGCTACTTTTTTTAAGGTTACATCACCGGAAATATGACCATAATTGTCGTTATATGGCTTGAAGTAGTCAATATCAATTAAAATAACAGAGAAAGACCGTTGTTCTTTAATGCATTGATACCATAGCGTCTGACTGTGAGAGTTAAAATAGGTTCTGTTTTTTAGCCCTGTTAATGCGTCGGTTTCAGACAGTAACTGGATCTTTTCATTCGCTTCTGAAAGCTGTTTTACCAACTCCTCATTTTTAATGCTTTCAGCTAACCATTGGTGCGATTGAATACTTAGCTTTCGGGCATAAAAGCCACTATAGATAATCCCAGTAGTAAAAAGGACACCAGCTTCAAAAGGTCGATTATCCCAAAAAATAAAATAGATAATGATGGGCATAAAAACAGACCAAAAGTAGGCATTGAAAGCTAACAGGTTATTAAGATGGTAGGTCACACCACCAAAAGCTAAACCGCAACAGATCAGAATTACCGATATATCAACATGGGTGTTGCCTTTCATCATTGCCAGAATCGTCCCACCAGACCAGACAAACCCAAGCATTGAAGAAGAGAGAGAATAAAAAATGCTGAGGCAAGATTGTTGAGTTATCGTTGTTAATTGCTTTTTCATTATTTGTAATTGCAGTAAGCGTAAAGCAATGACAGAGCAGAGAGTGATAAACCAATAAAAGGCGTTTAAAGAAGGATAAAAATAGGCTTGAGAGACAAAAAAGCAGGCAATGGCAATCAGAGAGTGGTTTAGTGCAATAAATGGAAAGGCATCAAGGCTTTTTTTTAATTTTGATTGAAATATATGCTGCTTTAGCTCTGATTTTTCCATTCTAAGGCCATTAATAGTGTAAATGCTCAACAAACTGTATCATATACTGATTAATGCCACCTAACGAAATGTTAGCTCAATGTTAATTTAGTTTGGGTGTAGAAAAATAAGTCACATCCAAGCATTACTATTACAAATACGTAAAAGTAATATTCAATTTTAATATATTGTTACTGTATACAAAACAGATAAACTGTATTCATCAACTAGAGAGAAAAATAATGAAGAAAGCGTTTAATGTGTTTCGTCACATGGGGTGGATTGCAATCATCTGCTCTTTATTAAGTTCATTGCTACTGTTTGTGATGGGAGCCGTAAAAACCTATACCGCTTTTGCTGTGTTTTTATTTAATGAAGTGCCTCATGAAAGCTTGGCTCACATGGATACATCAGATATCGCGATTTCCTATTTAATCAAATCACTTGATACCTTTTTAATCGCGTTTGTACTGTTTATTTTCTCACATGGTGTTTTTACTCTATTTATCTCAAATAAGAACCCTAAAGATACGTCAACATACGTACTAAAGTGGATTAAAACACCTAATATTGGTCATTTGAAAAATGTCTTGGCTGAAGTAATTATTGTTATTTTATTTGTGAAATTTTTAGAGGTCGTCTTAGTAAATATTAATAATTTATCTTGGGATATCATGGTATTACCAATATCAATTTTGCTATTAAGTTTAGGTCTGAAATTTTTAGGTCTTGGTCATGAAGAAGATACATCAGCTAAAGAGTAAGATCTGAGTTAGCTATGGGTAATAAAAGTAAATAGATAAAAGACCCTTGTTCATGATGAATTAAGGGTCTTTTGCATTATTAAACCATTTTAATAAAATAAGGAATAATAAGAGCGTTAGCGAGATCGATAAAAAAGGCACAAACCAAAGGCACTATAATAAAAGCTTGATGTGAATTACCATACTTCTGCGCTACTGCTGACATATTTGCCATCGCTGTTGGGGTTGAGCCCAGAGATATCCCTCCAAATCCTGCACAAACCACCGCTGCATCGTATGTTTTTCCCATAAGAGGAAAGACAACAAAAATAGCAATACATATAGCAATAAAGAACTGAGCAGCCAAAATAATAAAGATAGGGCCTGCTAAGTCGACTAACGCCCATAATTGCATACTCATTAAAGACATCGATAAAAATGCCCCTAATGCCATATCAGCAATCAGAGCAACCGCAGGTTTACGAGCTGGCCAACGAGTACCCGTTAAGCGAGGGTAAGAGGCTGGTATTAAATTAGAAATTAAAATACCGGCAAATAAGCAACTCACGAACAAAGGAAGATCTAACCCAAGCCCAGACACCACTTCATTTAAGATTGCCCCTAATATAATACAGATGTGAATGGCGAGCATAGCGTCTAAAAAGTCATAAGAGGTAATGCGGGTTTGTTTGGAGTCTTGTTGAATACCGACATCAACTTTCTCACCCTCATCAGCTTTTAAGTTGTGTTTATTAATTAAGTATTTTGCGATTGGCCCACCCATTAAACTGGCAAGAATAAGTCCAAAGGTTGCACTTGCTATACCTATCTCCATAGCTGTATTTAAATCGAACTGCTCTCCAATTTTTGGCGCCCATGCGATAGCGGTTCCATGCCCACCAATTAAAGAAACAGATCCACTTAATAAACCAAAAACAGCGGGTTGATCAAGCATCAAAGCAAACCCTATCCCTGTGAGGTTTTGAATAAACATGTACCCGATGGTGATGGTTAATAAAATAATGAGAGGTTTGCCACCTTTAAAGAGATCTCTCAGACTGGCGTTAATGCCAATAGTAGTGAAGAAGTAAACCAGTAGAAGATCTCGAGTAGCTAAATCAAAAGAAACATCAATCTGTGTTACGTAGTGGAGAATGGCGAAAAGAATAGAAACAAGAATACCGCCAGAGACAGGTTCTGGAATACTAAATTCTTTTAGCCAATAGCTCATCTGTGTTAATCGACGGCCTAAGAAAAGAACAATTATCCCGAGAGTAATAGCTAAAAATGATTCGATGTGTAGTACACCATCAACGAAGTTCATAAATAATCCTTTAATATGAAAATATCGTAAAAAGGTATCATAACTGGGTTTGATGACGGCTTTTCTTCTCTAAAGTAATTCCGTGAACTGTTTCTAATTTTTATCTTGTTCTTTTAATCGCAATTATCACTCAATGGATGAATATATTAACGTTGATTAAAGAGTAAATAGTCGTAGATATGATTTGTTTCTGATTGAGTAGGGACGTGTTCATTTATCTGGATTAATTGTTGTTTAATCGTATAGATTCTAAAACCAACAACCAAAATAAGAACCAATGCGACAACATAAATAATTCCATTAGTTGATATGTTCATGCTGCACCACCTTATTGAAAAACAATGATAATGAGCGGTGAAACAACTATAGGTTAATTATGATTTTAATTTTGATAACTGGATTAAAAAAACAGCCACTGATAATCGAGTGGCTGTTTCATTATTTTTTAGGACAATCGTTAAACTTAACGAGTCAAATATGCCGCAACAAAGCGCGTAATGTCTACCATATCTGATACTTTAATAAACTCTTCCGTAGTATGAACTTTCGCCATACCTGTAGAAAGGTTTACGGTTGTTAAACCCTTTTCATTAAATATGTTTGCATCTGAACCACCACCCGTTGGTTTAGTTAGTGGGTCGATATTAATGCTTTCAAACGCTTCTTTAATGCTTAACACATGTGGGTTTTCATCTGCGATTTTATATGCGTTGTATGCTCGAGTTGAAATGATTTCAATTTCAGCACCGTGTTTATCTGCCGCTGCTTTAAAGGTTGATTCCATGTGCTCAACTTGTTTCGCGAGCTTTTCATCATCTAGAGAGCGAGCTTCACCTTCAATGTACAGTTCAGGCATAACAATGTTTGTCGCTTGACCACCACGAACCACACCAATGTTAGCTGTTGTTTCTTCGTCAATGCGAGACAGTGTCATGTTAGTAATAGCATCTGCTGCAACCGTTAGGGCATTGATGCCTTCTTCTGGTGCTAAACCTGCATGCGCTGGACGACCTGTAATGGTTACTTTTAGGTTTTGCTGACCAGGAGCAGAAGTGATGATCGTACCAATAGGGCCGCCTGAATCTAGCACGATAGCGTGGTTAGATTGAATGTAGCTCATGTCGAAGTTTTTAGAACCGTGTAAACCGCCTTCTTCATAAACCGTAAAAGCAAGCTCTAGTGTTTTGTGTGCTTGATTGTTTTCTTTAATCACACGTACCGCTTCCATTACTGCAGCAATACCTGATTTATCATCACCGCCAAGGATAGTGTTACCTTTAGAGCGGATCACACCATCTTCAATAATTGGCTCAATACCATTACCCGGAGTTACTGTGTCCATGTGAGAGCTAAATACAATGCTGCCCTCTAATGAGCCTTCTAATTTTGCATAAATATTAAAGCCATTTGATACATTCTCAGGTACTGGTAGTTTAGATACCATAAAGCCTAGCTCTCCCAATTGCTCTGCTAATGCTTCTGCAATTGCTTTTTCATTTTTTGATTCACTGTCGATTTGAATAATATCTAGGAAGTGATTTACTAAACGCTCTTGATTCACTTGAGTCATGACTTTTCTTCTTTATTGTAAGGGAATAATAGGATCACTCTAACCAAAGAAAGCACAGAAAAAGATGCACTGAATCAATAAATCGTCCGACTTGTCTACTATATCCGTGCGCTATATCTTAATAACCAAAAGCTATAACACAGAATTAATAATTGATAATATTTTGCAACTTTTTCGATTTACATCACTCTGATAACTATATTAATAAGAAACCATAAAGAGGTTGATATGAAATCACGATTAAAAATTACAACAGTTGCTCTACTGTTTGCTTCATTTTTTGCTGCTATGACAAGTTTTTTTTCTACCGCTGAAGATATGACTCAGCCAATGAAAGGGGACTATGAGGTTGCCACTCTTGCTGGAGGTTGTTTCTGGTGTACTGAATCTGATTTAGAAAAGTTAGACGGGGTGGTGGATGTTGTCTCAGGTTATGCCGGAGGCTCATTAGAAAACCCAACTTACAAACAGGTGTCTTCTGGAAAGTCTGGTCATATTGAAGTAATCCAAGTGACATTTGATCCAACAATTGTTAGCTATGAGCAAGTGCTTGATCAGCTATTTAGACATATGGACCCAACAGACAATAAAGGCTCATTTGTTGATAGAGGCCCACAGTATCGTCCCGCTATTTTCTTCCATAATGAAGATCAACAAGTGATTGCTCAAGAGTTTATGAATGCGGTTGATGCCGTGAAAGTCTACCCAAAACCATTCGCGACAGAGTTAATTGAGTTTAAAAAGTTTTGGTTAGCAGAAGATTACCATCAAGATTATTACAAACGTAATCCTATTCGTTATAAGTACTATCGTAATGCGTCTGGTCGTGACAAATACCTAGATTCAGTATTTGGTGAAGACAGAGAAGATAATCCAAAAACATTACGTCAGTATATTGATGAAAACAAAATGGCTCAAAATGTAAAGCAATACAGTAAGCCGTCAGAATCAGAAATTAAGAAAATGCTGACTAAACAACAATACTACGTAACACAAAAAGAAGGAACAGAACGCCCGTTTGATAATGCGTACTGGGATAATAAAGCGGAAGGTATTTATGTTGATATCGTCAGTGGTGAGCCTTTGTTCTCATCAACTGACAAATACAAATCTGGTACAGGTTGGCCTAGTTTTACCAAACCAATCAATAAAGCGTACATAACTGAAGAAGACGATTTTGCATTATTCAGTAAACGTACCGAGATCCGCAGTAAATTTGCTGACTCCCATTTAGGGCATGTTTTTAGTGATGGACCGAAACCAACAGGGCTACGTTACTGCATGAACTCAGCTGCCATGCGTTTTGTTGCTAAAGCGGATTTAGCAAAAGAAGGTTATGAGGAATATGTAAATTTGTTTAATTAATTGCTTATAATAAATAGGTAAAGAGCTAAGAGGTTTACTCTCTTAGTTCTTTTTGCGACACAAATAGATTGTTTAACCTCGTGCTTTTGGTATACCCATTAGATGTGCATCAAAAATGATACTTATTCTATAATTATGGTTATTGATAAAGTTGTAGTATTAAAGAGTGATAAGCATCATACGTTTAATATTAGTGATAATGATAATATCTTCTCGTTGAATTGAGTCTATAAATGGATATTTTATGAAGGCTAGAGGCTTAACATTACTGAGTTTAATTTTTATTATTGTATTTTTTGGGATTGCATTTATTTTTTTTACTATACATAGCGATTTTTCAAAGGCAGAGATAGCCAATGAGCCACAAATTATCGATGACAGCGTAGAGATTGCAGAAAAGCAAACAGTGAATGAAACTAAGCAAGGAAATCTAAGGGTATTTTTTTTAGGTGATAAGTAAACGCTGCATAAAATTAATACGATCCCCTTTCTTATCTGTATTTTATAGACTTTCAAAGATGGTTTTAGAAGTGTACCTATGAACTCCTGAATTCTTATGATGTAAAGCCATATTTAGCATGAAATTAGCTACCACCTCTCCTTCAATAGGTTTGTAATTTAATAGATAACCTTTAATTATAGGATTAAAAAATTGCATTACAGTTTGTAATAATTTCTCATCGCTTCTTTCTTTTGAACGATAGCCCGATAGAGGCCCCGGCTGTATAAAAGAGATACTTTCAAAATTCATTGTAGAAACAGCCATCTCCATTTCTCCTTTATATTTCAAGTAATGTGATAATGCTTTATTGGATGCACCAATGCATGACACAATATAAATGTGTTTAACGCCAATAATACTCATTGCTTGCGCGACATCGACCACTAAAGAAACATCTACTGCTCGTAATGCCTCTTTACTCCCTGCTTGTTTTAACGTCGTTCCTAATGTGATGAAGCCTACGTTAGGCAAAGAGGCCGTCATTTTATCAGGGAGTATGGCTAAATTAGGGCTGATTAATTGAGTTAATTTCTTACTTTTTTCTTCAAGTGGCTTACGACTAAGACTATAAATATGCTCAAAAGCTTCATTTTTTAAAGCTTGTGATAATAATGAATGACCAATTAATCCGGTGGAGCCCGCAATAATAATGGATGAAGAATCAGACATAAGATATTCACTTTTTGGTTAATTAAAGAAAAGAGGATTAAATGAATATTAACACCATTAAGCCGCGTAAAAAATCTGATCTTAAGTTTGATAATACCGAGATAAGAGAAATTACTACTTATGGTGAAGTGATAGGTAAATTGTTTGCTCCTAAAATGAGTGACTTTAGCTAAATATTTGTATGGTTAGTGTTAAAGGTGAGTGAAGGGTTATATTTTTTGCATCTTATTGATTTAAATGTAGTTTATTTCCATCAACATAACCTTTATTTTAATGTGGTCTTTTTGTGTTGAAAATGAGAGTGAGTGTTCAATAGAGTAAAGAGAAAGGCGGTGTTTATTTTATTTTTGGCTTAGAGGCATATAGTCAAAGATAGAAAATGAACTGGAGAACTACCCATGAGTGCATACATTAAATTTCCTAAAGATACATTTAATCAAACAACACCAATTAGCTATGGTGATGATGAACAAGACGTTATGATTGACCAAGTTATTTATGACTATATTTTAAAATACAGTGAAAACTCATCTGAGGCACAAGAGTTACTATCGCTATTAATTGCTGAAAATAAAGCATTTATTGAAAAAGCACGCCAGAGCTCAGACATTAAAGAATCTCGCACAGACTATGTAGTTAACTTAATGAGCTCAACGTTACTGAATGTCTCACCGATCCCATTAGAGGCACATCAAGCGGTTAATATTTGTTTTGAAAATTTGATTTTCCAATGTGGAAAAACAGTAACTCATACTTTCTCTATACCAGCTTTCATCATGAGTATGGTAAATCAAGAAGATGTAAAAAAAGTAATTAATTCTGAATTAAGTCATATCGATGCGTGTGATTTTAAATTTGATTTATTTAATAATTATATTCGTGGCATACTGTTTTCAAGGTTATTTGAAAATAAGATCACCGCTGATAATTGGGTTTAAGTCATAGGTATGATGAGCGGTGAAGGTGTATAAGGCTCGCCGCTTTTTTGTATCATTAGCAATAAGCTGTTTGAATCTATAGTGTAAATTTTCACATTAATCTAAACTCATACTAATTCCAGTAATAATACAAGTCCCACTAACTATCTGATCATTATTATTGGTTAAATCACTCCATAGACATGTTAAAAAATCTTATTGTAAAATAACTACTTATAATATTTTTTCCTTGCTATTGAGTGATTTTACTGCTTAATAAATAGATCATTTATTACTATTGCCTTAATGATTTTCTTCTTATATTTAGTCACTCTATTCGCATAAATTATAATCATAACATACACTAAAATTAGCCTTTCTATTTTATAGGTGAGCAAGTAAGTTACAGAGGGAGTTGTGTATGTATAGAGTTCTAAATCACCGTTATTTTTTTACCATCACTGTTTTATTTTCTTCTTATTTATCGGCATCCGATACAATTAAACTCGCTTATTCTGATGTTGAATCTTATCCTTTTCAAGTTGGTAATGGACATCAAATAGCAAATCCTCCGGGACTTTCTGTCGATGTAATTAATAATGCTGCTAATCAACTTAATATTGATATCGATTATATGCGTTTACCAGGAAAGAGAGTTTTGCAGTATGTAAAAGAAGGGAAAGTTGATGGTGCCTTTATTTTTTCCTATAACTCACAACGAGCACGGTATGCAGTTTATCCTATGCATCAAGGTCGACCAGATAATAGTAAAAGAATAGCAACGTTAGCCTATTATTTTTATAAAATTAAAGGGAAGCCTTTTATGTGGGATGGAAGTGAAGTAAATGGATATTATCAGAAAATAATTGGTGCTAATTTGGGATTTTCTATTGTTAACGAGCTAAAAAAGAAAGCTCTTGAGGTTGAAGAAATAAATTCAACAGCACAACTTTTTGGTATGTTGAGAACTGAGCGTTTATCAGCGATTGCAATGCAAGATAGCATGGCTGACGAGTTTATTAAAAAAAATAAATGGGATGATGTTGAGCAGATACAACCGCCAATTATGAATAAAGATTACTATTTAGTTTTTAGTCATGAATTTGCTCAATCTAACCCTGAGTTAGTGGAGCAGATTTGGACAACGATAGACAAAACACGAGAGTCGGTTATTTCTCAAAAGAGAGAGTTGTACGATCAATAGGCCTAATGCTATCCATTTTCGAAGAAGAATTAATCTACATTAGATACTGCTTAGCTACAGTAGACTTTTATCATTTAAATGATGATTTATTAGTAAACCTAGAAATACCTATTATTACACTTGATAGGTTTTATAAATCACAGCTATAAGTACAAGCGATTATCTCTTACTCTTTGGGAGGTTTACTCTATTCCCATAGTTTATTGAAGGGTAAAGAGATGGCGAAGAGTGCATTAGTAGTTGAAGGTGGAGCAATGCGTGGCATTTTTGCTAGCGGTGTGCTTGATATTTTCATGAAAAATAAATTTATGCCTTATGATTTTGCTATAGGAGTATCAGCAGGCGCATCGAATTTATTAGGGTATCTTTCAGAATCTCCACTGCGCAGTTTCGATGTTATTACTAAATTGGCTACCCATAAGCGTTTTTTTAATCTTACTCGATTTGCTCGTGGTGGTGATCTTATTGATGTTAAATGGTTGATTGATGAATCAAAGAAAAGACAACCATTAAACTTTAATCGATTATTTTCATCTATTCCTATGTATGCCGCAGTAACCAATATAGACAATGGTAATGCTGATTATTATCAAGTAAATGAAAATAATATAGATGATGTTATTGAAGCTACAACGGCCCTTCCTATTGCTTATAAATCAACCCCTTGCTTCTCTGGTGGTTGTTATACTGATGGGGGAGTTGCTGACTCTATTCCAGTAAAAGAAGCTTATCGTCGAGGAGCAAGAGACATTACAGTTGTCTTGTCTCACCCGCTTAGTTATCAAATGAAAGCACCGAAAGCCTCTTGGTTAATTACTAAACTACTAGCTCGTTATCCTCAAATAGCGCAAGCAATGCTTGTTCGGGCTGAAAACTATAATCAATCATTGGAATTTATTCGAAACCCTCCTGAAGGTACGACGATTCGAGTGATCGCCCCACCAGAAGAATTTGCGGTAAAACGACTTACGATGAAATCGACTACACTCATTGAAGGTTACAAAATGGGTGTATCCTCGGGCTTAAATCATTTGTCTAGTCGTGATGGAACATTTGGATTAAATACTGAAAACTGCCATTTTTGCGTTTAATACTTTTAACGGTTTGTATTTAAATTTTATAGCTTAACCATTGCACTAAAGGATTGATAAAAATGACTAAAAAACTCACTACAGCAGCAGGTTGTCCTGTCGCACATAATCAAAATGTTCAAACTGCGGGTAAACGTGGCCCTCAATTATTGCAAGATGTGTGGTTTTTAGAAAAACTGGCGCATTTTGATCGTGAAGTTATCCCTGAGCGTCGCATGCACGCCAAAGGGTCTGGTGCTTACGGTACATTTACGGTTACTCATGACATTACAAAGTACACAAAAGCAAAATTGTTCTCTGAGATCGGTAAACAAACTGAAATGTTCGCACGTTTCACTACCGTTGCTGGTGAGCGTGGTGCAGCAGATGCCGAGCGTGATATCCGTGGCTTTGCGCTAAAATTCTACACCGAAGAAGGTAACTGGGATTTAGTGGGTAACAACACGCCAGTATTCTTCCTGCGTGATCCTCTAAAATTCCCTGATTTAAATCATGCAGTTAAACGTGACCCTCGCACAAATATGCGAAGCGCGAAAAACAACTGGGATTTCTGGACATCATTACCTGAAGCACTTCACCAAGTAACTATCGTGATGAGTGATCGTGGTATTCCTGCTACATACCGTCATATGCATGGTTTTGGTAGCCACACGTTTAGCTTTATCAACAGTGATAACGAGCGCTACTGGGTGAAATTCCACTTTGTATCTCAACAAGGCATTAAAAACTTGTCTGATGCTGAAGCGGGCGCTGTAATTGGTAATGATCGTGAAAGTCATCAACGTGATTTGCTAGAAAGCATTGATAACCAAGATTTCCCTAAATGGACATTGAAAGTTCAGATCATGCCAGAAGCGGAAGCGGCGACGGTTTCTTATAATCCGTTCGATTTAACCAAAGTATGGCCACATAAAGATTACCCATTAATTGAAGTAGGTGAGTTCGAGTTAAACCGTAACCCTCAAAACTTTTTCGCAGAAGTAGAGCAGTCGGCATTTAACCCTGCAAACGTGGTTCCGGGTATCAGCTTCTCTCCAGATAAGATGCTACAAGGTCGTTTATTTGCGTATGGTGATGCACAGCGTTACCGTTTAGGTGTAAACCACCAACACATTCCTGTGAACGCACCTCGTTGTCCTGTTCATAGTTACCACCGTGATGGCGGAATGCGTGTTGATGGTAACTTTGGTAGCACATTAGGTTATGAACCAAATAATGAAGGTCAATGGGCAGAGCAGCCAGATTTTTCTGAGCCACCACTAAACTTAGATGGCGCAGCAGCACATTGGGATCACCGTGAAGATGAAGATTATTTCTCACAACCGGGCGATCTATTCCGTCTAATGACCGCTGAGAAACAAGCTATCTTGTTTGATAACACAGCGCGTAACTTAAACGGTGTGCCAAAAGAAATTCAACTTCGTCACTTAAGACATTGTTATAAAGCCGATCCTGCTTATGGCGAAGGCATCGGTAAATTACTTGATATTGATGTGAGTGAATTTAACTCGTAATTTATCCTACTAAGTAACTATAAATCAAAGCGTTGAGTATTACATTCAGCGCTTTTTTTATGTCTGTTTACATTGTAAATTTTAGCTCTCTTGTTATTTTAAAGGTGGTTATTTTATTATTTGATTCAATTTGGTTAGAGAAACCACAAAAACTGTCGGTATTTGTGTCGATAGACCTCCGTTATACTCCCCGCACTATTATAAGCCGCTAAGGCAAATACTCATTGCTCTGGATTTACGATCCAGCCTCGCAAAAAAGGAAAGTTACCCATGTCTCAATATATCGTTTGTGCGTTATACAAATTTGTTTCATTAGAAAATTACACCGACATTCGTCAACCATTAACTCAAGTATTAGAAGATAATAATATTCGCGGCACATTGCTGCTAGCAAGTGAAGGTATTAATGGCACGGTTGCAGGCTCTCGTGAAGCGATTAATACGCTACTCGCTTGGTTTAAAGAAGATCCTCGTTTAGCTGATGTGGTTTATAAAGAATCAATCAATGACGTTCAACCTTTCAATCGTACAAAAGTGAAATTGAAAAAAGAAATCGTCACCATGGGCGTAGAAGGTATCGATCCTCTTCATGTGGTGGGCACGTATGTTAAACCTGCTGATTGGAATGCACTTATTTCTGATCCTGAAGTGCTATTGGTTGATACTCGAAATGATTATGAAGTAGATATTGGCACATTCAAACATGCTGTTAACCCAAAGACAGAAACGTTCCGTGATTTTCCTCAATACGTTGCTGATAATTTAGACCCTGAAAAACATAAAAAAGTAGCGATGTTCTGTACTGGTGGTATTCGTTGTGAAAAATCGACCGCTTACATGAAAGAGCAGGGATTTGATGAGGTCTACCATCTTGAAGGTGGGATCCTAAAGTATCTTGAAGAAGTGCCAGAAGAAAACAGCTTATGGGAAGGCGATTGTTATGTGTTTGATGGTCGAGTTGCTGTTAATCACCAATTAGAAAAAAGCCATTACGATGTGTGTAATGCGTGCCGTTTGCCAATCACAGACGAAGACAAACAATCTGATGCGTTTGAAAAAGGCGTTAGCTGCCCTAAATGTATTGATCAACACAGCGATGAGCAAAAATCTCGTTTCCGTGAGCGTGAAAAACAAGTGCAGTTGGCGGACGAAAGAGGTGAAACTCACGTAGGTGGAGATGCAGCCAAACTCATTGAGCAACGTAAGAAAGAAAAGAAAGAGAGAAAGCAGCAGCAGAGAAGTGTTAAGTAGATTGAAAGCAGAATGTTAGATTGTTAAGAATAAAAGGCAGATAAACATTATTGTTATCTGCCTTTTATTTGGGTAAGCTCACAATTTTTTGCAGATCTTTGTCTCAAAAATAGCGGATGTGTGTATACTATGTTTTTGAAAAAGGGAATTTAAATGCCTAGAGTAAGTAAAGAAAAATCAGAACTGACAAAACAAAAGATCATTCAAGTATCTATCGATATCGTATTAGAAGAAGGCTATGAGCATTTAACATTCTCTAATATTGCATTACGAGTGAACATCAGTCGTTCAGGCACAAACGCACATTTCAAACGTAAAGAAGACATTGTTGAAGCGATAAAGCCGATTTTTGGGCAAAAGATAGGTGCTTTATTTTGCTATGACAGTCCTAAAAAATTTCTAGAGTCTTGGAAGAATGTGATTGATACGAATAAAGAAGCAAGGCGTATGATGTATAGTATTCGCGATATGGTTGATCCAAGAGAAGGTATGATTGGGTTAATGAATGCTATTCAAGGCGATAAAAAAGAAGTAGAAGATACTGTTTTTTATGCAATAGGGTATGCAACCTATGGTGGAAAATTTAAAGATATTTAAAACCCGATAAGTTTTTCATTATACATAACCCTAGAGCAGATTAATTGTCTATAAAGCCCGAAATAACTGTCTCGAACTTTATAGTAAATCGTTTAATTAAACGGTAAAACGCTCAACAAGTTTTACGATATTGATACTTTCTGAATGTAATTCATGAACTTTAGTAGTGGTATCAACACAACCATTAGTTAAGTTTGATGCAATATCTTGTAATTTAGAAAGGTTAATGTTTATTTCTTCAGATACCGTACTTTGCTCATTGGAAGCGGTAGATATAGATAGATTTAGCTCATTAATACTTGCCATTGATTGCACAATATCAATTAGATTCTGGCTAATCATCATTGTATCTTTCTCTGTTTTATAACACTGTTCTTTACTCACATTCATTGCTTGAACAGAGCTGTTAACCAATGCATTAAGATGGTTGAGCATATCGTTAATTTCTTTTGTGCTGCTTGCAGTTCTTGCTGCCAGTGCTCGAACTTCATCGGCAACGACAGCAAAACCACGGCCTTGTTCACCTGCTCTAGCTGCTTCAATGGCAGCATTTAAAGCAAGAAGGTTAGTTTGAGCGGCTATATCCCCAATAACAGTGGTTACTTGCCCAATATTTTCAGCTTCTTTGCAAAGATCAATAATGTGTTTATTGGCTATCTCAAAATCTTCAATCATCTGAGAGATATTTTGACTCGCACTTTCAACTATAGTAATAGCTTGATTGGCTTTACCATTGGTTGCTTCTGTTGTGTTTGCTGTATCTAAGGCGGTTTCAGCAACGCTGTGAGCGCTTGAACTCATTTCGTTAATAGCAGTTGCGACCATGTCCGTTTCTTGCATTTGGTTGTTCATGCTGTCGGCGATTTTTTGAGTTTGGTTATCAAGCTCTGATGTTGTACCTTCAATGGTTTCTGCTGCGCTCTTAATATCAACAACCATAATACGAAGGGAAGCGATCATTTTATTGAATGCACGGCCAAGATCGCCAATCTCATCATTAGATTGAATGACTATTTCTTTTGTTAGGTCTCCATTACCTTCTGCAATCATATCTACTTCTTTAACCAATGCCGTTAAGCGACTTGATAGTTTGTTTGACATAAAATAAGCAATAGCGGCAACAAAAAGAGTAAGAGCAAGCATTTCTAATTGAAGTGCTTGCAGGTGTTCATCTTTAACTTTTAGCATTATCTCATCAATGGCATCAATTTTTTGCTGAATGTCGTTCATGATAATTCCAGTAACAAACACTGAATTTAATCGGTCAATATAGACAGAGAAGTATAGTTTATCGGTTAATTTACCTGTACTTGGGTCTTTAAAAGGAACGGTGTTATAGCACCCTTCTTTTGAACGACAATTCGCAACGATAGTGAAGTCTGATTGCCCACCATGACTTACTGGTTTACCTATAGCGCTGCTGTCTCCACCATGGGCAAGTACTATTCCTTTGTTATCAAGAACAAAAAAGTAACCATTATCGCCATAATTTGAATTATCTACGGTTGGTAAGATCTCTTCAATTGTCATATCTAATTCAATGAAGGACGCAAAGATTTCCCAATTATCTTGTAAATTACTTTTTTGGCTTTTTATTTCGGTTTTGTTTACAACATCAATAACGTTGTCGGTTATCTCATCAATGATCACATAGGATAAAAAAATGCTCAAAACACTAATCCCGATAAGTGGTAAAACTGATAATCCTAGTATTTTATTTTTTATTGTCTTTAACATTTGTGTTATCTCTCTATTGCGCGCAAGTTAAATAGCGGATGGTGTCCATTTTTGTGGGAGAAAAATATTGGCATAAACCAATTGATGAAATGAATAGGAGTAACACTCTGTTATTAGAATAACTTTTTGGTTAACTCATATTTTTACTTTATATAATTACTTTTCTATTTGACTGTTGTTTAGCAGTGTTGACATATCTAGCTTTTTTTTTCAATTTGTATTTATCTTTAAACCCTTTAACTAACAGGTCCTTTTCTTCAAAAGTAAGTGCTGATTGGGTATAGTTTTTTTGCATATCATTGAACCTAATTCGTATTTATGACATCAATAAACAGTTTGTTTATGGTACCTGTACTTTTTGTTAAGGAGATGTTACACAATTTTTGTGGACGATGTCTATTATTTATTGGCGAATAATTAGACTTAAGCGTTTAAGAAAGCGACGAGTAATAATTAAGGGCTTTTTTATTGTGTATTAAAACGTCATATCTCTCGACATTGTGATCAAGATCTCTGTATAATCCGCGGCTAGATTTTCTCATTTATCATACTTTCGTCCTTCATCTTGTGGCTTTCTATAGCCAAATCATGACTTGTCAGTAAACCCTAGGAATTATTTCGTTGATACAATCAAACAACATCACAATGCAATTTGGCGCAGAGCCTTTATTTGAAAACATTTCAGCAAAATTTGGCAACGGCAACCGTTATGGTTTGATCGGTGCGAATGGTTGCGGAAAATCAACGTTCATGAAGATTCTTAGTGGTGCATTAACTCCTAGTTCAGGCAACGTATCAATGACGCCAGGACAGAAGTTAGGCGTATTGAGTCAAGATCAGTTTGCGTTTGAAAAATACAACGTAGTTGATGTTGTTATCATGGGTGACAAAAAACTATGGGAAATCAAACAAGAGCGTGATCGTATCTATTCACTACCAGAAATGAGTGAAGAAGATGGCATGAAAGTGGCTGAACTTGAAAGCGAATTCGCTGAAATGGATGGCTACAGTGCAGAAAGCCGTGCTGGTGATATCCTAATTCAAGCTGGTATTGATGAATCACTTCATTTTGGTTTAATGCAGCAAGTTGCTCCTGGTTGGAAACTGCGTGTGTTACTAGCACAAGCACTGTTTGCAAACCCAGATATTTTGCTACTTGATGAACCAACCAACAACTTGGACATTAATACGATCAATTGGTTAGCAGAAGAGCTAAACAAGCGTAAATGTACAATGATCATCATTTCGCACGACAGACACTTCTTAAATTCTGTATGTACCCACATGGCAGATATCGATTACGGTGAATTGCGTATTTACCCAGGTAACTATGAGTACTTCTTAGAAGCATCAAGCCTGATCCGTGATCAACTATTAGCGGGCAACGCGAAAAAAGAAGCTGAGATTAGTGAGCTACAAGACTTCGTAAACCGTTTTGGTGCTAACGCATCGAAAGCGAAACAAGCAAGTTCACGTGCAAAGAAAATGGACAAAATTTCACTGGATGAAGTGAAATCATCAAGTCGTATGAGCCCATCAATTAACTTTGGTGAAGGCAAAAAACTGCATCGCCAGGCACTAGAGCTTGAAAACCTAGGCCACGGCTTTGATGGTGAAGTTCTGTTTGAAGGCGGTAATTTATTACTAGAGGCTGGTACTCGTCTTGCTGTTATCGGTGAGAATGGTGTGGGTAAAACGACATTCTTACGTTGTTTAGTGAATGACCTAGAGCAAAACGAAGGTATTGTTAAGTGGTCTGAAAACGCAGCATTCGGTTACTGCCCACAAGATAGCACAGCCGATTTTGATAACGATCTAAGCATCTTTGATTGGATTTCTCAGTGGCGTACAGTTAAGCATGATGACTTAATGGTTCGTGGTATTTTGGGCCGTCTACTATTTACTGCTGATGATACAAATAAGCAAGCTAAAAACTGTTCTGGTGGTGAGAAAAACCGTCTGCTATTTGGTAAGTTAATGATGCAAGATATCAATGTGCTTGTTATGGATGAACCAACGAACCACATGGATATGGAAGCGATTGAAGCATTGAACGAAGCATTAAAAGTGTACACTGGCACATTAATCTTTGTAAGCCATGACCGTGAGTTTGTTTCTTCTCTAGCGACACAAATTATTGATGTTAAAGATAAGAAAATAGTGAACTTCCAAGGTACTTATGAAGAGTACTTAGATCACCAGGTTAAAATGCTTCAGGTTAATATCGCTAAATAAGCGTATTTCTAAGCAATAAAATAATAAGCATATTTAAAAACGCGAGACTGGTTATCAGCTCGCGTTTTTTGATCGAAGTCTATATGCTTTGTTCCATTACGATTAATCTCTCTCACTTCTTATTTATTATTTGGAAATCATTTGTGTCAGTAATTAGCGCTAAAAAAACAGCCCCAGCAAATACCGTCGTTGTACTCGATTTCGAAACTACAGGCTTATCACCAAACCAAGGCGATCGTGCCATAGAAATAGGTGCGGTGAAACTAGACAATGGCGTGATTGTTGATCGTTTTCAAAAATTAATGAACCCTAGTTTTAGAGTAAGTTCGTTTATCGCCAATTACACGGGTATTACTAATGAAATGTTGGTGAGTGCGGATGATTGCGCAACAGTGATGCACGAATTTGCAGACTTTATCCAAGGTTGTAATTTAGTAGCTCATAATGCTTCGTTTGATCAACGTTTTTTAGATGCAGAACTTGACGCAATTCAGCGAGATTATGATGGAACATTTTCGTGTTCACTTTTGGTGTCTCGTCGTTTAACCCAAGACGCACCATCACATAAATTGGGCGAGTTGGTAGCGTATCACCAAATTGATAATGATGGCGTGTTTCACAGAGCATTAGCTGATGCAGAAGTAACTGCATCATTATGGCAAGTATTGTTAGATACACTTCAAAACGATTATAAGATAACAAATCCTGATTTTTCATTAATGCAAAAAATTGCTAAAACGCCAAAAGCATCAGTGGATCAATTCTTGACAAAATACCGCTAATTTACTGTTTCTGGGTCTAAAACACGCATACCTTGTTTGGGGATGTGTGTTTTTATTTCCAACCAGAAAGCCAGTTCTCTTGATTTTTTAATTCTTTCCAATCAATAGGTTGAGCTCTTTTTGTCATAATGGCTTCTATTAAGCAATGAGTCACTTCATTTTCTTCAAATTCAATTTCAGTGATTAAAAAATGTTTTTCTTTGTTTATTGGATTAACGGCTGTCCATTTGCTACTTAAGAATTTTTTGGGGTTAATTTGATTCATTATTTCTCCTTAAATAAAATTTTCTATTGGCTCAGAATCTTGTTTATAAAGCATAGATCAAATTGGATTATTTATTTCAATATGATTATGTGTAACCAAAAACACAGCATTAAGATGAGATAAATAAAGGCAGAGTGTAAGACTAAGGTTAACAGTCCTCAATTTGTATATTTACTTTAGGTCCAGTTGGAGTCGTTGATTCAGGGTTTTCATACCTAATCTGGCATTTAAATTGAACCCCTTTTTTATCGTAATCAGAGGTAAAAAAACATAGATATGATTATTTCGTGTGGATTTATCGGTAAAGAATGGAGCTGAATCTCTATCTTTACGAGCAGTGTTTCTATCGACAGAATCAATATCCAGCCAAGCTTTTACTTGCTGATTAATTTTTACAAAGTTATCTCTACCACGAACAGAGGGGTAGCCATTATATAAAGGGACTTCGATACCATTAATTATAATACTTTGATTACCAACGTCTTTGTTTTTAATTACAGCTTGGGAATGAACTAGCATTAATGCACTTTTCATTGCAGCTCCAACACTTTGAAGGCTTTGATTTTTTGAATCAGTTTTCAAAGATAAGAACTTAGGGGCTGCGACAATAGAAAGAATAGCAAGCAGCACAATCGCGACAATGAGTTCAATTAGTGTAAATCCTTTACTTTTTGTTTGAATCATTATTATCCCATCCAGAGATTAAACGTATAATTAGAATTGCATACTATCACTGGTATGGGAATACTAATTTAGAACTAATTCACTGCTGATGGTTTTTTATAGAGGGCTAACTTTTAATTATTACTGTCTCTTATTACCTGCAGCTAGGCAGAATTGTTTCATACATTGTTCTAAACCCTTTAAGCGAAAGGGTAATTTTCTCTGTGCTGTTAGCATCACCAAGTAAAGTGACGGATAAAGAATTACCGTTAATAAATGCTTCCGATTTTTTTAGTGGGATGGTTGCCCAATGAGTACGACCTTTTACCCATACATCCATTCCAAATGTTGATCCAGAATCTACAGAAGCTTTTGCTGAATATCCTCGTTCTTCATAAGAAAGTGATTTTAGAAAGAGTAGATTTACGCCCTCAGTAGTACAACGAAGAACGACTGTATTAACTGAATGATCACTACTTACATCACTGACGCCTAAGATGATAGGTTCACCAGTCTCAATATCTTGTGATTGATAATGTTGCCAATCTTGATAGGTATGCATTAACTCTAATGCCGCATAGGATTGATAAGAGATCATGCATAAGGTCAATATTTGTAAAAATCGTTTCATTGGATAAGTGGGCCTTTAAATCTAAATATATAAGTAGAAATTGTGATCAGGCATTTTTCGAATACCTGATCACACGATAGAGATTACTTTTTAGGAATCAATACCGCTTCAAACTGCTTAGCTTCGATTAAGAAATTTCGCATTATGGTGTCTACTTTTTGTTTTGTTGCCTCATTATTTGCTCTTTTCTGGGCTTTAATGAGAGTAGGGCTTTCTGTAAGCATATAACTGTATTCAATCGCGTTTAACATGCCTAAATCAGAACGTAAATAACGGTCAATTTGGTCGCTGCGTTGTAATAGTTTATTTTGTAGGACTTGCTCATCAGCCCCTTTAGTGACGATGTCTTCTATTACCTGATGGGTTAATGTAAGTAGCTCATCGACTCTGTCTGGAGCACAGGTAAATTGAATTCTACCTTCAGCTTGTCTGTTATCTGGGTTTTGCCAGAACCAACTTGTCACGCTATAAATACCAGAGGCTTGCTCTCTGAGTTTTAAACGTAATTGCTCTTGAACAAGCTCTCCAGATAATTCTAAATAATAGGCATTATCTGGTCTCCACTGCGATGGCTGCGTTAAATAAAGCTCGACCTCTGCACGAGGCTCTTTTGAATCACGCGCGGTATAACGCTGTTTTGGAGAGTGTGCTATTACCTGATATGGCTGCCTCACTGCTTCTTCACGGCGTATTGAAGAAAGATAAGTCGCTGCCAGCTTTTCTATTTCTTTTGGAGATACATCACCGACCACAAAATACGTATAATCGGTTTTACTCGAGATATAGTGTTGGTAGATGGCACTTAGATCCTCAGAGGTAAGGTTTGCAACTTCAACGTTGTTTTCACTGTAAACGGTTTCTACATCTGGGTAGCGTAAGGTTGATACTTTACGAACAAATCTATCGGCACTGTTAAGCTCATTACTGCGCTGAACTGTTTCAATTTGATACTGTTTTAATACCTTATCCGAGATTGGACTTGCTTGGAGTTTTAAATGAAATAGTTGAAACATCTTATCTAAGCTGTCTGTTTTTGCCCAACCAGAATAGCCTTGTTGATGTTCATCTAACATCGTCGACATGACTACAGGGTTGCCACGAAATATCGTTTGAATATCGGCTTGAGGTACGTCACCAACGCCTGTTTCATCTACCAAACTAGTAGCGATTCTTAATGCATGGTAATCACTTTTTGGTACAGAACGTAACCCTCCTGAAGTCAGTGCTTTAAAGTGTACTTGTCCTGGATTATTGTCACTGTAGCGATAAATTAATTTGCTGCCATTACTTAGGCGGTATTCGGTTAAGTTATACTCGGCCCATTTTTTTTCTTGTTTAATGGTTCCTTTTTTTACTGTAATTTTAGGTAAAACCGCTTGGTTATTATCAACTAGCCAACGTGGCTGAGTTTCTATCATTGTTTGTTGCCATATTTTTTCTAGTTGTGAAGCAGGCAGAACCGCTTTTTGTGTAGTGATTGGCTGCGTGGTAAGCAGTAACTTAGATTTTTGAGCAACAATAGTGCTAAGCACATTATTAACTTCAGCAAGGGTGATCTCTGTAAGGAAGCGTTTATTTAATTGGTATTTATCATTATCACCAATTAATAATTGTTCACTTGCCGCTGAAACCATTAAATCACCAGCAAGATCAATACTGTAAGTTGTTTGCTCTTTTATCGATTCGTTGATTTTATGTAAGCGTGATATCTCACCATTAACCTCTGCAGAACTAAAGCCGTATTGCGTTATTTGTGCAATAAAGGCGATCAGCTCTTGAGTTGCTTCAGCGTAATTCTCATCAAACAGTTGTAGAGAAAAGACTGATTGAGTGGTTTCTCTGCCTATATTTGAGCTGTAGAAATTAGCAGAATTAATGGCGGTTGATTCTTGTTGTTCCCATCGTTGTAAACGCACGTTTAATAAACGGGTAGCGACTTGCTTGGTTAAGTCTTGTTTATAACGAGCGTAACTGTTTTCTGACTGGTAATGAGAGAAAAAACTCAGCTCAACAGAAGGCGATGACATGCCTTCTTCTGATACTGTCGCACTGCGCCATTTGTTATTTAGAGGCACACTATAATCAATTGACTCTACTGGGGTTGTCGGTGTTTTCTTATCCCCCAATTTTTTTTCAATAAGCTGTTTTACTTCTTGAGTATTAATATCACCAACAATCACAATAGACATATTATCTGGGCGATACCATTTATTATAAAAATCAGCTACGCGATATTTAGATACGGTTTTTATGGTTTCAGCATCACCAATAGGATCACGGGTAACATAGCGGGATCCTGCCATTTCAATCGCACTTTTTTTATCGCCTAATCTAAGCATTGGCCCTAATCGAGCGCGCCATTCTTCTAAAACAATGCCACGTTCGGCGTCCAGATCGCCTTTTAACATCGTCACATTACTTGCCCAATCAGAAACAATATCCAGTGTTAGAGCGAGTGTTTTCGTGTCGTTATTAGGCAGGTTTAGGGTGTAAACGGTATTCTCAAAATCAGTAAAGGCATTAATATCAACCCCAAACTTCATACCTACTTTTTCAAGTTCAGTAATTACTTGGTTTTCAGGGTAGTTTTTTGTGCCATTGAACGCCATGTGCTCAACAATATGAGCAACACCACGCTGATCGTCGTCTTCATTCATTGAGCCTGCATTCACCACAAAGCGAATGTAAACGCGAGATTCTGGGCGTTGATTTTCTGCAATATAGTAGGTAAATCCATTATCAAGTACGCCAACAGACACTGCTGGATTAAAGCGTAATTGAGTAGACTCATTAGAAGACGACATTAGTTGGCAAGCACTGAGTAATAAGGCGCTGCCTAAAAGTAATATATTTTTTAGTATCATGAGAATTTCAACGATTGAGTGTGAGGGCATAAAATCAGTTCTTGAGTTTCTTCTTTACCTTCTTCGCGGTGAGAAATTTCAACAACATGAGTGCTAGGCAGTGACGATGCCATTACTTGTTTTATTGAGTTGTAGCTTTCTGGATCAAGCGCTGATAATGCTTCGTCTAAAAATAGCCACGTTGGTTTTTCTATAAGCGCACGAGCTAACATTATCTTTTGAAGCTCTCCACCAGAGACGTTTTGTTGCCAATTGGCTTTTTCATCTAGTTGCGCTGTAAATTTACTGATCCCTGCCTTTTCTAATGCCGTAATAAGCACACTGTCTGAGGTTGATTGATCATTGGTTGGGTAAAGTAAAATTTCACGCAATGTCGCATTAGGTAAGTAAGGGCGCTGAGGTACAAACATACAAATCGCATCATTTGGCATTGAGATTTGACCATTATGGTATGGCCATAAACCAGCCAAGGTTCGTAAGAAAGTACTTTTTCCTGAACCTGATGCACCCTTAATTGTGATTGCTTGTAAAATTTCACCGGTTTGTGCCGTTACTAATGGTTGCTGTGATGGAGAATAAATATCTAGGTTACGCCAAGTAGGTTGCTCAGATTGTTGCAACGGAGAGTTGCTTGGTAGCGCTTCAAGTTGAGTATGAAAGGCAATTAATCGGTCAGTCACTGCGCGCCAATCAGCGACAGATTCATAAGAATCGACAAACCAGCTAAAGGCTTCTTGAACTCGATAAAAACCCGTTGCTGTTTGCATCATATCGCCCAATTGCAAAGCGCCACTCATTAATCTCGGAGAGGCTACAAGGTAAGGGAAAATACGCGCTCCTTCGTTGTAACCACTGGTAAAGGCATTGTATTTTAGTTTCATGCCAGTGAGTTGCTGCCAGTTATCCCATACTTTACTAAATAAGTGGTGGGTACGTTTCTCTTCTGCGGATTCGCCACGCTGTAATGCGATAGATTCTGCGTGCTCACGAACTCGCATTAAATGAAAACGAAAATCGGCTTCACTTTTTTCTTGTTCAAAGTTTAAGGGAACTAATCGTTTTGCAATTTTATGCGTTAACCAAGTGCCAATGATGGAGTACACAATCGCCACCCACACCATATAGCCAGAAATTACCCACTCGCTGCCTGCCAATTCAAAAGTGACACTGCCTGATAAATTCCATAAGATCACGATGAACGAAAATAAGCTAGTGACTGTCCTTAACAGACCTAATCCCATTGATAGGGTGTTGTCACAAAAATCTTTCACGTCTTGTGAGATACGTTGGTCAGGGTTATCACTTGTAGGGTAAGCCAGTTGATGACGGTAGAGGCGTTTATCGCCAAGCCATTGTTGTAAAAAAGCATGCGTTAACCAACGGCGCCATCGAATACGTAAGGTTCGCCTAAGGTATTCTTCTGCAAGATCGACAAGGGTGTATATGCCCATGATAAGCACAAACTGGCCTAACATTGACCAAAAATTATGCCATTCTTTATTTTGCATTAAGTTAAAGAAGTCACGGTTCCAATTACTGTAAAACACAGCAACTTCTACGATTAAATAATTAAGACCGACAACAAAGCCGAGTAAAAGCCAAGCAATCAGCTTTTCATCACTTTGCCAATAAGGTTTAGCAAGTGACCACACTTGAGAGAGAAAAGGTTTGTTCCGTAAGGTTAAATTAGCTTGATTAGACATAGATCACCAAAGACAACAAGGCAACCAGTAACGAATGAAAGTCACTGGTTGATATTGTTGTTTGTTATTAAAAAATTAGTAATTAAAAGAAATAATAGAGAGAAGAAATTTAGAACTCATAGCCTAGTTCTAGCCAGAATTCACGGCCTGGGGAGTAGATACCGTAATCACCACTCGATGTTCCCATTGTTGCTTTTTTACGTACCTTGTTGAGTACATTAAGGACATCTAGCTGAACATAAGCGTTGTGTGTACCAACTAAATTTGGCTGCCAGCGCATACGAGTATCCCATTGTGTGTGTGTACCAAAATCATAACTGGTGTGCATTTCAGTACCATCAGGGGCATCTGTGATGTAGTCATAACCTTGAACTGGGGCTTTGATATACACTTTGTTAGACCAAACAACATCAATAGCAGGGATACTCATGTCTGAACCTAATCGCACAATCCATTCTTCTTCACTGCTATTAACGGCTTGTTCCATTTGAGAGCGACTCATTAATTTTCCATCAAGATAAACGGCTTGATTTGGATCGGTTCCCTTATTAAGAGCGGCGCGATCAGTTTGTAACCAATCAGCACCAAGCGTGGCATTCCATTGTGTAGGGCCAACAACCCAAGGAGTCATATTGCTGACTTGTAGCGTATAAACATCGACTTTGTAGTTACTGCCATTAGAGTAAGAATCGACATTCTCACCGGCAATTTTTTCTCGGTCTACTGTAATTCGTTGCTGATTATCACGAAGTACATACTGAGCGGTTAGCATAAAGTTACCGATGTTTTGGTTTACACCTACACTGAGTTCATCAGCATAAGGAGTCTCTAAACTGTCGATAGTTTCGTAGCGGCGTGTTTGATCATCGTTTAATTTTAGAACCTCACCTGCTAACTTCATTGAGGCAAATGAGCGACCATAATAACGGTTTAAACCAAAGTTAAGACGAGTGTCTTGCAGTGCTTGCCAGTGGGTAACAAAGCGAGGGGCTACATTTGTATTTTCAAGATAATCATCGCGATCAACACGCACACCTGGGCGAATGGTGACATTATTCCACTGAATAACATCTTCAGCATAAAAGGCATAATCTTGATATTGAGTCCCCACCGTCCCTTTACGGACGGTTTTGGTTTCATTCATTATTTCCCATCCACCCATGGTCATAATGGTTTGCTGGGTTACATTGTTATCACGATTAAATTTGTATTTAGTTTTTCGATAAGAGGTACCCAATGAAAATACATGATTGGTATCGGCTAACGAAAAGCTATCAAATACATAATCGAGCATTAAATTGGTATTTTCTTGTGTCATTTGGCTATTGCCATAACCGCCTTGTTCGTAGTTAGCGTTAGTATCTAAGTCAATGGTGACAACGGCATCGTTTGAAGATGATTCACGTTCATCTGTAAATTTATCGTAGGCTGCTGTAGCTGTTAACGTGCCATTACCTAAATATTGATTCCATCTAAGGGTGCTACCATAAGCCAGATGTGAGTCTGTTACATTGCCATTAATGTTATCAGCATAGTATTTACCTTCTTGGTAATCAGACAAACGTAAACCCCATTCAAGGCTGTGATCTACCGTTGGAGTCCAATTAAAATTCGCTAAGAAATTATCAGAAAGGCGGGTGTGAGCTTGTTTATTTATGTCTCCTTCTGGGTTTATCTTTCGAGATTGTTGAATATCAGATTCTCGGCGACTAAAGCCAACAACCATACCAATATCATCTGTGATTTCTTGCTCTGCCATGACGCTGAAAAAGTTCTTTTTGTATTCAGGTTGATATTCAGCATCTGAGCCATTTGGGGTCGCTTTATCAACAATATTTTTTGCATTATCATCTACTTGCATTGATGACCAGTCAGACTGAGTGGTGCGATAACGTAATTTAACGCGGTTTTCACCACTGTATTGACGGGTTTCTGCAGACACTGCACCACCAGTAAAGCCACCTAACTTAGCAGGAACGTCACTGCTATAAACCGTTACACCAGAAAGCATATTTGCATCAAAGAAGTAGGCTTGTTCTGAACTTTGGCTTGGGTTTACTGACATGCTGCCATCAAATAATTCACCTGAAGGGTCGATATCATTGTTTACATTAATACCGTCTATCAGGTAGGCGGTTTGATTGGTATCAGCACCATTGATAGATACAGAGGTTGGTTTAATTTCACCGCCTGTAAAACCGCTTTGATCAGAGTCTGCAAAACGAACATTTGGATTATCTTTTAAATAATCAGTCAAATTACCATTTGAAGATGGCGTGTTTTTAATGTCTTCCGAATCAAGACTTTGCTTAGAAGATAAATCCTCATCTTGTGAAGCGGTGATCGTAATGGTCAGATCCGAAGAGTTTTTTTCAGAGTTAGGTTGTGGATCTGCGTAAACATTAGACACGATACAGAGCGATGTAATCGTAGTAGCAAGAATGGTTTTTTTAAATAGGCACATCATTATTTAATCTAAGTGATAATCATTACCATCTATGTTATCAGTAAAATATTCACAGAGTAAATCCCATAAAATCAAAGGATAAGCACTGTCATTCTCATTTATACGGTCATTAAAGTTATTATTTTGTAAAATTAAACAAAAAATAAAAGTGATTAATTTATTCGAAAGCTAGGTGTAGAAAGGCTTAGTTGATATTAATTATCATTTGGAGTTATATTCTGATTTTGTTGTTTTTATAACAATGGTTAAACAAAATAAATGTTAAAAAAATAATTTATTTTTACGCAAACGATTGTATTGAAAAAATGAATATTGATTGAAATTTAGATTAAATAATTATTGTTATTCAAGTAATTAAATTATTTGGCTTAATATTCAGTGGTTTATATGTTGTTCTTGGGTGTTTTGATAAAATTGTAGTTTTATTTATAAATGAAAACAATTATCATTACGGCAATTATGTGTAATTCGACGTACTATTTATGCTTAAAGTATTCGCTATATCAATAAATAAAAATGTTCTGTTAGCTGCCATTTTTTTATTTTTTGTCCTTCAAAATAGATCTTTTGCAGCTATAAATTCTGAAGAGGTTGTAGGTCGTGAGATCGAAACTCTTTCGCAAGGTATTGTGACTCAAGCTACGATTGAGTCACTAGATGACACTCTTCAACAGATGAATGGTGAAGCAAGGCAATTGAGTCATGAGATCCGTTTGCAATCCAAATATCATCAGCAACTAGAAAACCAACTTGCACAATTACAGAGGTCATTTATCGAACTTGATGATGAACTTGATAGTATTAGGCAAATAAAAATCAATCTACAACCTTTGCTGTTAGAGATGTTTAATGGTTTACAAAGTCTAGTGAACGCTGACCTTCCATTTCAAATACAAAAAAGAAAACAACGGTTAGATAACCTACATGAAATGCTTATGAATTCTGCGTTATCAGATGCGCATAAATTAGAACGCATACTGATTGCTTATCAAACAGAAATTTCCTTTGGGAATCGTGTTTTAGTATGGCAAGACCGGTTGAATGAAACACAAGAGGTGACTTTTTTAAGTGTTGGGCGTATTGGCTATTACTACTTGTCTCTTGATGGTTCTAGGGGGGCGGTGTGGAAAGATAATTTAGGATGGCAAAACTTAAACAAGCCTCAGACTAAGCAGCTCGTACTGGCAATTACTAAAGCAAAAAATACGACAACGCCTTCTTTATTAACCATTCCAAAAGCGATTTGATCAGTATGAAAAATTCAACAAAATATGTGTCTCTGACATGGGTGATTATGTGCAGCTTATTTACGCCTATTTTTTGTCACGCGGGCACGTTAGAGCAGGTGCTTAATGATCTAAAAGCATCAGGTAAACGTGATATTTCCGCATATAAAAAAATAGAAAACGATAAAGCCGTTGGATTACAGGATATTAAGAAAGTACTCACATTACGCAACCAACAATTAGTTGAAATTAATCGAAATAACAGAGAGTTAGAAGAAAAAATTCTGAGTGTTCAAAATGCGCTGCATACTAAGCAGCAGCAAGTTGAGAAAAACAAACAAGCGATTGATGACATTATTGCGCTGACTGTCGCGCAACAAAAAAACTTCATCACTAATGGAGAGCAGTTTAGCGGTTGGAATTTGAGTCAAGTACACCAGCCAATTGTTGGATCAGAGTTTACTATTGGCGATCTGCGTCAATTTTGGCTTGAAATGGCAGAGCAGTTTGTTATCTCTGGCCAAGTAGTAAAAACTACCGGTGAGGTGATTTTGCCAAGTGGTGAGGTGGTTAATAGCGAGATTATCCATACTGGCCCGTTTAGCCAATATTCGATTGATTACGGCTGGCTAAAATTTGAACCTAGCAGACAAAGTTGGTTTCAAATACAACCGCAACCAGAAATTGAATTATCAATGTCTTCGTGGGTTGTAGATCCGTCTTTTGGTTATGCTTTTGACTCTTTTTCTCAGCGTGATGGTTGGTTTGCAAAGTATAAACCTGCTGGAATTATTGGTGTGTTAATTACGTTACTTGCGATTGTCGGTTTTTCTATTGGTGTGGCGAGGCTCTTTGTATTAACCAAAGAAAAACGCGCGGTTGATAACCAAGTTACGCAGTTAGATACATTGAATGACAATAATATGTTAGGTCGAGTGGTGGCTGAGCTGCAAACAAGCAAAACCAATCAGCAAATGGAAGACATTGTCGATGCAAGTATTAGCCGAGAGTTACCTTGGTTAAATAAAGGTATTGGTACGTTGGCGGTTCTTGCCGCTATTGCCCCTTTAATGGGCTTATTGGGTACCGTTGGCGGCATTATCGAAACATTTACTGCTATTACCACGCAAGGTGTAACCAACAGTGATTTATTATCAGGTGGTATTGCAGAGGCACTACTCACCACAAAATTAGGTTTATTAGTGGCTATTCCACTGCTTATTCTTCACTGTGTTATTCGCAGTAAAGCTCAAGTATTGGCTGAGGTTATTGAATACCAAGTATCTAGCTTAGTGGTGGATATGCGTTACCGAAAAGGTGATAAATGCTAAGTTTTCTTGGGTATCCGCTGCCAGCGCCAAGCGTCATTATGTGGGCAATTTTGTTTGTTTCTTTTTGTATGTGGGTAAATCTAATTCAAGGTTATTGGCGGATTAATAAATTACAAACATCAGGCTATATCACGCAATTAAATTTACGACTTAAAGGGTATTCCTCGCTAACAAAATCAGAGGCTGAGTACCTATTTATTGGTTGGCAAAGTGAGGTAAAACTGTACCTGAAAAAAGGGAATTCAGAAGTGCGTTTGTTTGTTCGCTTATTACCTATGTTGGGTTTACTTGGCACGGTAGATGGCATGATGGATTGCTTTGCTAACCTAAATAATACCAAGGTACTTGATGCTATATCTAAAGGTATTAGCCAAGCGATGTTTACCACATTAGCAGGACTATTGGCAGCACTTTCTGGAATGTATCTAGCTTACAACCTAAATAGGCGACAACAGAAAGTACTTTTAAAATTAAAATATGAGTTAGCTCACGATGAAAATTAAACCTTTTATGTCCACAGAAGAATCTCCACAAGTTGATCTTACTCCCTTAATTGATGTGGTTTTTATCTTATTGATATTTTTCATTTTGTCTGCCAATTTTCAAAAAGAATCAAGTATTGAAGTAGACAGACCAAGCGCGAGTTCAAGCACAGTAAAAGAAGCATCGAAAACGCTGACGGTTTCGGTAGATCGTAATCATCAAATTTGGTTTAAAGACAGTGTAGTGAACTTAACTCAGCTGCAATTTGAAATGAAATCAGTCGTATTAAAAAAAGAGAAAATTAACACCATTATTAATGCTGATAAAAGTGTAGATACGGGTACGCTCGTACAAATTATCGATGCCATTCGTCTAACAGGAATTAGTAATGTTGCTATCGCTACCCAAGAACAGTAAGTCTCAACTATTTATGGTCGGCGGGCTATCTATTGCGGTAAATATCGGTCTAGCGTATATGTTATATTTAGTGATCACACCTTCTCATTCTGTCACGGTATTAAATAATATTCCTGCTTATACGGCTCGTACTGTAGAGCGAAAAGAGAAATCAAAACCCAAAAAAGTTGAATTAATTGTAGCAGCGGACGCGCCAAACTCAGCACCAGCGAAGCCGACTATTGTGAACTTCTCCATTCCTGAGATGGACAGTGCAGTGGTGTTGCCAGATATTGTATTTTCTCCAGATATAGAATTAAGTATTAATCCTACCTTTGAGTTTGATGTTAGGGAGATTGGAACCAAGAATGGAAGCCCTATTCAATCTCAGGTTGTGTTTGCAAAACCCACTTATCAAGTCCCGCCTAAATATCCAAATAAAGCCAAACGTAATGGGATTGAAGGGCATGTCATTCTTGAGTTGTTAGTTAACGAAAAAGGCATTCCTATGCAACACAGAGTCATTGAAGAAAAACCAGAAGGCGTTTTTTTACGCTCGTCATTACGGTCGGTGATGCGCTGGAAATTTGTTCCGCCTAAAACGGATCAACAATGGCAACAAGTAACGCTTAACTACAGCTTGGAGAAATGATCTGTGCGTGTAAAATTCCTCATACTTCTGTGTTTTTATTGTCATTCTGTTTTCGCGGAGGTTGATATTGATGTGGTCGAACGCTATCAGCAATTATCTCGCTGGTTAGATACTGAGAATGCAGAGCTACAACCTATTATTCGATTCTACAATCAACAACAAGGGAAAGGGCAAGATACCCAAGAGATTGCCGCGGGGCTTTATTTACAAGCATGTATAAAATTTCAGAATTACCAGTGTGCATTGAACCGTGTTGATGAACTACTAACACTCTCTCCAACACAAGAAAAAATACACCAACTCACCGCGCTTGCTGTACAGCTTAGCTTTCAAGTGAAGCAATACGATCGTGCGTTAGAGGCAACACAACAATGGAAACACAGTGTCGGTTTGCTTGAACCAAAACAACAACCCTCTGTGAGTGAAATAGCAGAAATTTATACCCTTGCCGCTTACAGTGCGTCTTATTTAAATCATTGGCATTTGTCTGAGCGTTATATTAAAGACGCGTTAGATACTGTAGCGACAAAAAATAGATACCAATTCTTACTTGGTATTTATCAGCAGACACAAGCGATGTCTAAAGAAATTGCCTTGTTGGTTAAGTTAACAGGGCTTTATCCTGAAGAGTCCATGTTCTGGTTAAGACTAGCTCAAAATCGACTAATTACTCAGCAACCAAAAATGGCGATAGCTGCACTTTCAGTACTTAAAGCACAAGGTCAACTGGAAGAAAAACAAGCTATCTTATTAGCTCAGCTGCAGTTGCAAGAAAACTCACCAGTGGCGGCTTATAAAACGCTTGAAGGGTTGCATGTGTCTAATAAGAATCAAATGCAGATTGATAACTTAAAGCTTCAAGCTTTGTTATTATCACGACAGAGGGAAAAAGCCCTGCAATTACTTGAGACGTTTTCACAACCTAAGTATCTCGCTACAAAATCACAACTTGCGTATGCAGAAGGTAAATGGCCATTGGCGGTGTCTTTATTACAGCAACAAATTGCACTTGAACCTAAACAAGATAAATGGCGATTACTTAAAGGTATTGCGCATTTTGAATTGCAGCAATACTCACTTGCTATTATTGAATTTCAATCATTACAAAAAGGTAAGTATAAAAACTCAGCGCAGCAGTGGTTATCTCAATCTCAGTATCTTTTTGGTACTCATTCCATATAAATTGAAGTAATAAGGGCAACAGGACTTATTGCTATTTAAAGGCTTTAATTTCATTTCAGTATGAGTAAGAGCTTTTATATTGCTAGAGAAAATGGCACCTTTTCATGGCATCAATCAATTTTTTTATCGTGATGACAAGACAAAATTGTTTTACATGAATAAAAGTGAGGCCTATTTTATACATTTGAACTGCTATGATTCGTAAGTGTCCTTATTACGACAGAGATCGACTAGAATAATTGCTACCAAGATCTTAAAACGATAATAATTATCTCAAAGTTAAAAGTATTATGGCTAGTTATCCAATAGAAAATGCTACTATCCTCGTGTTTAGATTGGAAGCTAAAATACAATAAATTCAACTGAATAAAGAGTGTTTACTATTGATGTTTCGCGATTTGAAAGTTATGTCATGAAGTCATATTGGCATCATTAATAGTAAACAATCTACCATATGTATGGAGCAACAAATGAGTGAGCAAATTCTCACACTATCACAACTAGGCTGGCGTCCTTATTTTCAACAACAACTGACTCTAGATGATTTAACTGACTTACAAACAGGTCGAATTATCGAGCAGCACCGAAGCAGTATTATTGTTTTGAGTGAACAGGGCCAAGTAAGCTTATTACCACCATCAGGCGATGATCGTGTTTGTGTAGGTGATTGGGTATTGTTTGATGAAAATCTACGAATTCAACGTGTATTGGATAGACAATCTCTGTTTGATCGCAAAGCACCAGGGTCAAAAGTTGCAACGCAATTAATTGCAGCGAACGTAGATAACGTCATGATTGTATGTTCATTAAATAATGACTTTAATTTGAGTCGTATTGAACGTTACCTTGCTATTGCAAAAGAAGCCGAAGTAGAGCCAGTTGTGGTACTAACTAAAGCGGACTTATGTGATGATGCAGATGATAAGCAAGACCAAGTTCAGAAACTGAATCGTATGATGAGTGTTTACAGTGTAAATGCACTTGATACCAATGATTTAGTTGCTCTACATAGCTATTGTAAAAATGGACAAACGATCGCTTTCTTAGGTTCATCTGGTGTAGGAAAATCAACACTGGTAAACGGCTTACTTGGTTTTGAAGCGTTGAAAACGGGTGATATCCGTGAAGACGACAGCAAAGGTCGCCACACGACGACACACCGAGCACTTAAATTGATGCCACAAGGCGGTCTATTAATGGACACTCCGGGAATGCGTGAGCTTCAATTAAGTGATTGTGAGCAAGGCGTAAGTGCAACGTTTAGCGAGATTACTGATCTTGCTGAAAAATGTCGCTTTGGTGATTGTACTCATATTTCAGAGCCAGGCTGTGCCGTACTTAAAGCGGTAGAATCAGGTGAGTTAGAAGAGCGCCGCTTAGTGAGTTACCAAAAATTAATGCGCGAACAAGCGATTAATGGTGCGACGCTGGCAGAGCAACGTGCAAAAGACAAAGCATTTGGAAAAATGGTGCATGGTGCTATTGCTGATGCTCGTTCTCGTAAAAAAGACTATGAGTCAAACGCCTACTAATTTGGCGATATAACATCAAGTTTATGTAATAAGCCGCCCGTCTTTGATTGGCGGCTTTTTTGCGCTTGTTATTAAGCGATTTCCCTGCGTAATAAATAGATCATCTAATTAATTTCATTGATATAAACTAAAAGCAGCTCTTACTTTTTAGTAAGGGCTGTTTTTTTATCTGTAATAGCATGTATAAAGGAAAGTTAACTTAGTCTTTATACAGAGTCAGGGAGTGACAAATGCTGAATGAAAAAACACTACTAACCATTGGTTCATTGTCTGAGAGAAGTGGTGTAGCACACTCTGCCTTGCGTTTTTATGAGACAAAAGAACTCATCGCCTCTATTCGAACTTCTGGTAATCAACGTCGTTATCACCCTTCAATGCTTCGTCGCATTGCTTTGATTCAAGTGGCACAACTTGTTGGTTTCACATTAGAAGAAATAGCCAAAGAGCTTGAAGAGTTACCAATGAAAAAGACGGCCACGAAACGTGATTGGGAAAAGGTCGCCAATAAATGGCAAAAAGATCTCGATGCTAAATTACAGCAAATTAAATTACTCAAAGAGAACTTAACAGGCTGTATAGGCTGTGGTTGTTTGAGTATGGAAAAATGCCAGTTATTGAATCCAGATGACATTTTGCATGAAGAGGGTAGTGGTGCTCAGCGAATTTTACCTGAATAATAACAGAATAGATTTTAATGAAGTGGTGGTGAGTGATATGAATAATAAACACGTAGGCAAATTAGTATTAAGTACTGAGAAGATTAAAGCAGGAGTGACTCTGGTTGCTGATAAATTAAATCAGCAGTTTTCAGGTGAAGATATCGTCATTATCTCCATGGTTCCAGGAGGCATTCTTTTTACCGCGGATCTTGTTAGAGAGCTGACGTTAGACATTAAAATGGATTATGTTTCATGTCCTCATACTCCCGGAGACAGCAATAACAACTCAAATATAGTGTATCACCAAAATATACCCGTTGAAGGGAAGCACGTTGTGCTTGTTGATGACGCGATAGAATCAGGCGGCACAATGAAGCGTGTTGCAAAATACCTTGCTGAAGAGTTCGGGGTTAAATCTCTTTCTATTGCGACATTATTTGTAAAGCCAGATCGAGTTGATATTCCATACCCTCAGTATTTTGCTTGTGAAATGGAAAACGATGACATGCTAATAGGTTATGGATTACCTTGGCAAGACAAATACCGCAACATTCCGTTTGTATCTAAATTAGTTAAATAACCCTTAATTAAGTGCGAGTAACATAAAGAATCGATTAATGAAAAAACCACAAAAACTGGCAAATGAAATCAAACATCAAATTGAACAACATATTTGGTTAAGTGGTGAAAAGATTCCATCAATAAGGGAAGCCTGTAAAAATTACAAACTCAGTATCGAAACGGTATTGCAAGCGTATCAACTGCTTGAAAACCAAGGATACGTGAAATCTAAACCTAAATCAGGCTACTTTGTTTTACCGCGTAGAGGCGTTTTAGGTTCAGATCAAAGTCATAAAAAAGCGATAAAACCATACCCAGTAAAAATAAGTGATTTGCTTTATGATGTGCTGCAACGAGCCAAAGACCCAAGTATTATTCCATTAAGCTCTGCGTTTCCTGATCCTGCTTTATTCCCGCACCAAGCATTGTCTCGTAGTTTGGCGAATGCCAGTCGTCAAATGCCCAATAACAGTATGCTAACTAACTTACCTCCGGGCAGTGAATCATTGCGTCGTCAAATAGCCCAACGCTACCAACAGCAAGGATTAGACGTTATTCCAGATGATATTGTTATAACCTCCGGTGCGATGGAAGCCCTTAATTTATGTTTACAATCGTGCACTGAGCCGGGCGATTTAGTCGCAATAGAATATCCCGCGTTTTATGGGGTTCTGCAAGCGATTGAACGCTTAAACTTAACCGCCGTTGAAATCCCAACAGATCCTGAATTGGGTATTGACTTAGACGTGTTGGCGTCTGTCTTTTCATCGATGGACATTAAAGTATGCTGGTTTATGACTGAATCACAAAATCCGTTGGGTTACTCCATGAGTAATAGTCACAAACAACGTTTGGCAGAGTTAGTGAACCAATACCAAATTCCAATGATAGAAGATGACGTGTATCGAGAGCTATACGTTGGTCATGATTTCCCTTTACCTGCTAAAGTCTACGATACTAATGATTACATCATGTTATGTGGTTCTTTTTCTAAATCGTTATCACCGGGCTTTCGTATTGGTTGGGTGGTTGCAGGCAGACAAGCACTTAAAATTCAACGTTTACAACACCTTTCAACCTTATCAAGCAGCATTCCCATTCAACTGGGTTTATCGCATTATCTAACGTTCTATAGTTTTGATAATCACTTAAAGAAACTGCGTAAAACCCTTAAAGATCGAAAACTTGCACACATTAATTTACTGGCCTCTTGTTTACCGAACAGTGCGATTATAAAAGAAAGTCAAGGTGGGTATTTCTTGTGGGTTGAATTATCGCCAAGTATCAGTGTAGAGCGCTTGTATGAAGAAGCATTGAAGAAAAATATCTCTGTGGCTCCGGGCATTATTTTTAGTAGTGATAAGCGTTTTTGTCATCATATTCGTCTTAATTGTTCTTACGCCTGTGATGAAAAAATGACGGCAGCTATACAAGCATTGGCGTTATTAATTACCAATATGGAATAATTACAACATTAATCTGTTCTGTTTTTTAGTTAGTTAACTGTTCTAGTTGAGGGCCTTGGAACTGTGTTGAAATACGATCCAATTCTTAACACGCATCTTAGGTGATGCCTTGGAGCTTTAATGATTGATGTCGTAGACCTATCACGGCTGCAGTTTGCGTTAACTGCCATGTTTCACTTTCTTTTTGTCCCTCTAACTATTGGTATGTCTTGTTTACTTGCGATCATGGAATCTGTCTATGTGATAACGGGTAAGCAAATCTACAAAGACATGACTCGGTTTTGGGGAAAATTGTTCGGCATTAACTTTGCGCTAGGCGTAAGCACGGGCTTAACGATGGAGTTTCAGTTTGGTACCAATTGGTCGTATTATTCCCATTATGTTGGCGATATTTTTGGTGCGCCATTAGCGATTGAAGCGTTAGTTGCCTTCTTTCTTGAATCTACGTTTGTTGGGTTATTTTTCTTTGGCTGGAATAGATTATCTAAACGCCAGCATTTAGCGGCGACTTGGTTAGTTGCACTTGGCTCAAGTTTTTCTGCGTTATGGATTTTAGTGGCCAACGGATGGATGCAAAATCCAGTAGGTGCAGAATTTAACTTCCAAACCATGCGAATGGAAATGGTGAGCTTTGTGGGTGTGGTTCTTAACCCTGTAGCGCAAGTGAAGTTCTTACATACTGTGGCCTCTGCTTACACCTGTGGTTCAATGTTTGTCTTGGGCATTAGCTCGTATTATCTACTTAAAGACCGAGATGTAGAATTTGCCCGCCGTTCATTTACTATTGCTGCCTGCTTTGGTATTGCGTCTATTATTTCTGTGATCGTACTTGGTGATGAATCTGGTTATGAGCTAGGCGATGTGCAAAAAGTAAAACTCGCCGCGATTGAAGCGGAATGGTACACCGAGCCAGCTCCCGCTGCATTTACTTTATTTGGCTTACCGAATCAAGATGAGAAAAGAACCGAATATGCGGTTAAAATCCCTTATTTGATGGGCATAATCGCAACTCGTTCACTCGATGAACAAGTCACAGGATTACATGATTTACGAGATGAACACATCGTTCGTATTCGTAATGGTATGGTTGCTTATGGTTTATTAGAACGCTTGCGAGCAGGTGACAATTCATTACAAATCCAGCAAGAGTTCGATGAGGTGAAACATGATTTAGGCTATGGGCTCTTGCTTAAACGCTACACCGATTCAGTGGTAGATGCGACAGAGATACAAATACAACAAGCAGGGGATGATTCCATTCCTACCGTATGGCCACTGTTTTGGTCATTCCGAATTATGGTGGGTTGTGGCTTTATCATGCTGTTTGTTTTTGGTGCGGCTTTTCTGCAAACGTGTCGTCAGAAAATGATTCAAAAATCGTGGATATTAAAAGCCGCATTGTGGAGCATTCCTTTACCGTGGATTGCAATTGAAGCGGGTTGGTTTGTGGCTGAATATGGTCGCCAACCTTGGGCGGTTGCCGAAATCTTACCAGTAAATATTGCCGCTTCCACTCAAAGTGTAGAGAGCATAATGACCTCTCTTGGCATTATTATTGGTTTGTATATCGTCTTCATTATTGTGGAAAGTTATTTAATGGTGACGTTTGCACGTAAAGGGCCAAGCAGTTTAAAAACAGGTCGCTACCATTACGAAAACCAAGAAATATTACCTGAAGTAAAATTAGCTCAGCAAGTACAACAATAAAGGAGAATAAGGATGTTTGATTATGAAGCGTTACGCCTAATTTGGTGGGGGCTAATTGGGGTCTTACTGATTGGGTTTGTTGTGACTGATGGGTTTGATATGGGAGTTGGCGCACTGTTACTCATAGTGGGGAAAACAAACACTGAACGAAGAGTAATGATCAACTCTATTGCGCCCCATTGGGATGGTAACCAAGTGTGGTTAATTACCGCTGGTGGGGCATTATTTGCGGCGTGGCCGTTGGTTTATGCGACGTCATTTTCTAGTTTTTATATTGCGATGTACTTAGTGTTAATCGCGTTATGGTTACGCCCATTAGCTTTGGAATACCGAGCAAAAATTGATAGTGCTAAATGGCGTATAGTGTGTGATATCGGAATTTCATTTTCAGGTATTGTACCGCCTGTTCTGTTTGGTGTAGCGTTTGGAAACCTAATGCAAGGCATTCCATTTTCGTTGAATAATTTATTAATGCCAAGTTACCACGGGACATTCATCCAATTATTCAACCCATTTGCGTTGCTATGTGGCATGGTGGGTTTGTTGATGATGATATTGCAAGGCTGCGCGTGGTTAATGATAAAAACCACAGATAGCTTATACAAACGTGCTTGTTTCATTGCTCAAGGGTCTGGTTTGCTACTGGTGGTATTATTTATTTTAGGTGGCGTCATAGTGCAAAATATTGATGGTTATTTGATCATCAGTAACATCAATACTAATGGGGTATCAGACCCATTAGTGAAAGAGGTTGTTGCTATAAAAGGTGGATGGATGCTGAATTTTGAGCGTTATCCTGTATTGTGGGTAGCGCCAATCATGGGTATGTTAATGCCATTACTGGCCTTACTATTTGTGCGATTAAAATACGATGCATTGGTGTTTATTAGTTCTAGCATTAGTAATACTGCTATTGTGTTAACGGCTGGTTTTTCAATGTTTCCCTTTATTATTCCATCAAGTTTTAACCCAAATCACAGTTTAACGTTATGGGATTCTACTTCAAGCGAATTGACGTTAAATATAATGACGATGGTGGCTTTTACTATGGTTCCAATCATTTTTTGTTATACCGCGTGGAGTTACAGAGCCATGCTTGGACGTTTAGATACTAAGTTAGTAGAGAAAAACAGCAATTCATTATATTAGTAGGAGTATGAGTATGTGGTATTTTATTTGGATATTAGGCCTGTTACTAGCGTCTGCTTTTGCTATTCTTAACGCAACTTGGTTAGAAAGTAGTGATGATAATTCAAGTGATAAATAGCGAATTGTAGCGGTGTTTACCTTTAAAAAGCGCACTAAAAATAAAATAGGCCTACAGTAAAAATTGTGGGGCTATTTTTAATTGTTGGTTTCTACTCATGTGAATGTATCCCCAATAACTTCTTTAAGAGATCTGCACTTACCCCTCAATATGCTTGCTTTTTTATGGATTATAAAAGTATCGATTATGGGTTTACGCATTTTTTAATGATTTAAATTATTGTAATTAAATATATTGTTAATAAAAGGGAAGAATTGTTCGTCTGTTCCTAAATGTTGTAAGGGTGATCAATCTAGTTATTCTGAACTAATCGCAGATATCGAGAAAGAATAAATAATTAATCATAAGTTGCATCTTAAATGCCTCTTATGTATTGTTGCACCTTGGATTAGGGTCTTAAGTCTTTAAGTGTAAAAACAGTTTCTATTTAATCTGCTTTTTCTTGCTTGATGAGTGTCGATGCGTATAACACAGTTTGCAGATGACTGACCTGAAATTATCATAACGGCAATTTTATACTGGAGCTTTTATGCATTCACTTTTTTTAAGAATGAGATTTATTCATTGGCTAGGTGCTATTTTATTACTTGTAAATGCCATATTTTTTACGGACCAGATTTATTCTCAGATATTGCAATATGTTATTGTTGTTGTACTTATAATTCATGATCTTGATGAAAAGTTTTGGGGCGTTGACCCTTTAAATAAAATTACAGACTACATGCGATCATTTGAGAAAAAAGATCTTTCGGTTGAGTGCAAAGTTAATAGTGATTACAACAGTGAAATGAGTAAAATATTAACGGTGATCAACTCATTTAGATTGAATGTTAAAAACACATTAATAGATATTCAAAAGCAAGCCACTGTGTCAGATGAGATTGTTAATACACTAACTAAAAAAACAGATGACATTGCTCACCGTATTCAAAACCAAGATCAGAGAGTGGATAATGTAGCTCAACAATTTGAAATTTTAGATACTCACTCTTTAGAGTTGCAAACAAAAGCGGAGCAAACTCAAGAGCAAGTAAGTAACACTAAAGAAGGGTTAGTGCAGTCAAACAAAGCAATGAACGATATGGTTGATATGATAGCAACCTATGTGACTAGCAGTGAGAATTTGAGCCATAAGTTTGAATTATTATCAGAACAAGCAAATTCTATTGGTGGTGTTGTATCTGTGATAAATAACTTAGCAGGTCAAACAAATTTATTGGCATTAAATGCCGCTATTGAGGCAGCTAGAGCGGGAGAGCATGGGCGAGGTTTTGCTGTTGTTGCTGATGAAGTTAGGCAATTAGCAACATCAACACAAAACAGTTTAGAGCAAATTAATAGCATTATTCATGGAATATCTACAGCGATATCTCAAGCTGGTGAGCAGATAGACCTTCAATCGAAAAATTTAAATACGTTATCGTTCTATTCAAGAAATAGTCAAAAAGAGATCAGCACAGCCTGCGATAACATTGATAATATATTGAATTTAATTGGGCAGAAAGAGGGTAAACTCCAAGCGACTGATAACGTTGATATTCGCTATATTCATAGATTAGTTGTTGAAGTTTCTCATGAGATTCAAATATTAAAAGAGTTATCAACCTCAAATGCTAACGACTGTAATGAGCTAAAAAATCAAGGAAAACTTCTAAATGATGTATCAGATAATATTGTAGCTCAATTGGCGACGTTTAAAACTCAAGCCGGATAAATGACGATATTAGAATATCAGTTCCAATTTTCGATGGATCTCGCTAAAGTAACGCCGATAGCAATGGCACAGTCAACAACAGTAAGAGAATATATTTATGAATAACGACACAGATATCATCACTAACCTAGAAGATTTAGAGACGTTTTTAATCGCAGTAGAAAGCGGTGGTTTGGGCTTAACTAACGTTGCTGGTATTGCAATGGCTACCAGCAATAAAGATGGTCGTCGTTTTGTAGCAGTATTAGATGATAAGCATCAGCTACTATTGTCACGTTGGGTAACCGAAGAGGTATTCCAAACGGGTCAAGATTTAGTGCGTAATGGTCCAAACCGTACAACTCACTAGTTTAATGTGTTAGGGCGTGTTGCGCTTCTTATGATTGAATAAGATGTCACGTAAAAAGGCAGCAAGCCCTAGCTCTATTGTTTTTAATTAAATTCTTTAGAAGCAATAGATATAAATACTTGGTTTTGCTCTGTTGCCGTATAGCTTTTTATTCGATTATCGGAAGTGACGAGTAGGAATGAAGTACCATTTGAAAGATAGTGAAAACAGTGTCCATTAAACGAGAAAATTTTAAAAATCAACAAGGATATATATCGATTGAGATCTATATAAATAATTGGCTTCTTTGCTATTAGCGCCTAATATTTATAGTGTTAAGTTTATATAGGTAGGGGAAACAATCTATGGATAAGTCATTCGCCTTTAATTTATTCATTTACATAAAAAAACAAGCCTTAATCTTGATAAGTAGTATATTGTTGCTTTCCTTCTCAGTACAAGCTATTCAGAAAGTAGACATTTATACGTATGATTCTCTACCCCCTTTTTCATTTCGAGATGAGAATAACAACCTAACCGGTATTTATATTGAAGCAGTTAAAAAAATTGCTGAAGGGATGCCAAACTACGACATCAGTTTTAAGGTTGTACCTTGGAGCAGAGCCAAAGCACTAGCAGAACAAGGACAAGCCTTTGCTATCTTGCCTCCGTATTATCATGCTCATGATTGGTTAACCAAGTCCAAACCTCACAGATCTTATTTATGGCCATACTCTCAGCCGATTTTCGCGCAAACAGATGTAGTTATTTGTAAGGACAATGTGAAGCTGGCTGATAACGCCTCGTTCCCACAGGATTTTACAGACCTAAGTTTCGCTTCTATGCGCGGTGATGGACGAGCGGGGTCCGCCTTTGTTAATTTAGTAAAGGCAAAAAAAATAAATTTAAATCAATTGGATACTATAGAGTCCGCTATCTTGTTTTTTCTACATCGTAATGTGGACTGTATTGTTTCATCCCAATATCCTTTTTATTGGTACTTAGGTAAATTACAAGAAGTAAAAAGCTATGAGTTGAATGATAGGTATATTACGGTTAATTTGGATGGAAAAATGATATCTCTAAGAAAAGTCACGGTGATTGCAACTAACTATGGGCACTTAGCCTATACTGATATTAACTCTAAGCAGATATTCCCATTTAAAAAAGACTTCTCTATTCAATTTGATATAGGGCTATATCAGTTGAAAAAAAGCGGGGAAATGGACGACATTATCAATGAGATGCTTAATTTTAACTGAAGCATGACTAATTAGAAACCCGATAGATACGCATAAGTGTTCATTACGAAAAATAGGTTTTTTCGCCGAACAGTGTGTAGCGGTTTTGTTGAAAAACTGAATAAACACTCCAATAAAAAGATAGGAGAGGTAGCGTGATGAAAAAATACGGTCTTCTTATCATTTATCTAAACAAGATAAATCTAACCTTTATTAAGCTAACTATATTCATATTATATTTAAGCTCTACAACTTTAGAAGCTAAAAATTATATTGAATTTACCACTATTGAAAAATCATCTTATGCAAAAATTAGTGAATATGTAATGCGAGATGCATATAGTCAGTTGGGGGTTGATATGTCGATTATAAGCCTTCCTGCTGAGAGGGCGATAGTTGTGGCAAACTCAGGTACGGTAGACGGAGAGCTTTATAGAATTAAAAATATTCATTCTACATACAATAATTTAATAATGATTCCTATACCCATTGGAAAAATGGAGGGTATCGCGATTACTAAAGATAAAAATCTATCTCCGAATACATGGGAGAGCCTAAATAACCACAAAGTTTGCTTTCGCAATGGAGTCAAGTTCTCTGAGGTTGGTTTAAGTAATATTACAGCCACTGCTGTCAACTCAAACACACAGCTTTTTGACATGTTAGAAAAGGATAGATGCGAAATTATTGTGATTGCTCGCATAACTAGTATACCTCTTACTATGAAATTTATAGCAACAACAAAAGAGCCGCTCTACCAAAGCGTTTTACAAACCTACCCACTTTTTCATTACCTTCATAAGAAGAATGAGCATCTTGTCCCCGAACTTACAGAGGTACTTAAAGGAATGCAAAGTGAAGGATTAATAAATAAGATCCGGGATCAATTTATTGCCGACATGTTGAATAGCAATCAATGAGGGGCAGTTGTAATACTAAATTTGGCATTTAAGCAGTAAAACCTGCCCGCTTTATAGAGCGGGCGATATAAGGAAAAAGGACTTTAAGCTAGTATTTTTGGTTCCATGATCTTTATCTCTCTATAACTTCTACCTTGTCCTGAGAGCTGATGTATTTACTGATAAAATAGGGTGGAATGAAAAATACTAAAAGATAGAAAGATTCATGGAAGAATACCGACGCAATTTTATCCTCATGATTTATATAAGCAAACAAAGCTAGCATATCTAACAGAACATCCAGTGTAGCTAAAACAATTGAAATAATTAAAGCTAAACCAAGAATATCTCTTAGAAGCCCTTTCGATACAGTCATTTTTATTCCCTCAAAAACGTTAAATTCAATTTAACTTACTCCTAATCTTTAGATACTTTTTTGAGGTATATCAAATTTTGGTTTTTGAACGTGGAAAGTAAGATTTACTATTTGATAATTAAAGAAATATCATGAATAGCAATATAAATTCACTGTTTATTGCAATAATATTCATACTAGAGGGTATAGGGAATAAAGTAGATTATAGGTATAAAAAGCAACGAAATATCCGTTGCTGTTTTTTATAGGCTAAGGTAATAATTCTCAGATGTAAGCAGTAAAGTACAGCCTAATAATCCTAGGCTTAGTGTAAATATTTTAAATTTTTTAAAGTTAATCATTATAAACTCCAATTGGTATGTTGTTCTATTAAATATCAAGTAGTCTTGTTTGTCACCATAAATTTAAATTTTTGACTACTATTTTTTGTTCTATTGGTAGAGTCTTATCCACATAATGCGAAGTTATCTAATGTTCTCAGTATTTGATGACAATCATATGAAGCTATAAGATTATTTTTTACTTAACCATTGTCGCAAAGAAGTACTTGAGTCTGTTTGATGAAGAGGGAAAACGCTTGCTTGCAGAGAGAAAGGCATTGGCAGAAGCGTGTTGAATGTAATGATCTGAATTAATAGGTCACTACAGTTCAACTCGTCCATTAAAAAAGGGTTAAGATACTTCAATTAGAAGCACTTAACCCTTTTGACTTTAATCTCTAATAAGGCGCTGTGAATGACGCCTTTAGAATATTAATTAATGGTTGTGATCAGCGTTATCACAGTTTTTAGGCTCATAGCGTTCAGCTAGAACTCTTGGTGTGTTATTTGTTGGAAGTGATGCAGAACGTACCGCTTCATTGCCCCCTTGTACTGTATATACAGGTTCAAGTTTTGGACTGCTAATTGCTATTGAGTTCAGTACTTTTCCATCACAGATAACAGAGGCTGATGTTGGATTTTCAGGACGTGCCACGTTTACATGGAACTTATTCATATTATCCGCGCTACGACGGTTATTCTTCAGTGCAAACTTCTGAACATCGCCATTTATTTCTAGATTAGAGTTGTAACCAGAACCAGAACCAGAATCAGAGTTAAAGGTGAATACTTTACCTTTATTTATTGCTGATGCAGCAGGAACAGATATGTCTCGTGCCCAATGACCATTCCATGTACTTAGTTTTACTACGTTGTGATCAACTAGTGCCGCAGAAATGGCTTCACTTGATACTTCACGCACATTGAATGCAGCAGCGTCATTGTAGCTAAAATCAATATTAGGATCGATGATTTCAGGGATCGCCATTACATTTTGAGCCAACGCATCAGGACGTTTCATCTCTAACGTACCTAATGTTTTACCATTACTATCCATTGCTGTTAGGGCAACTTCTGCGTATGAAGCAAAGGCTTCTGTTGGCTTAAACATAACTTTTGTTGCACGTTGAGCAACGAGGTGCATGCGTCTTCTTGTTCAGCCGCTTTTTCATAGAACTCTCGCTTTTTTTGATTATTGTAGGTTAATAAGTAAGAGTGGTTTGGTCGCCTCTTATTATTCGTGAACCTTATAAATCAAAGTTAAAAATAAGATATTTAATTAATTTTAAAATCAGATGCTTATTCCATAATGTAGAGTGAATATAAAAAATATAGGAAGCAATCTCTTTCTTTTATCCTTTAAGATTCTCCATAATAAAATCAGCGGCGGCTCCCTCATTTGGTGTAATAGATACAACTTTGCAAGGATTTCTATAATTTAAAAAATGCAAATATAAATGATAATAATTATTGTTATTAAAAATATAATCTTAAAATTTTAGTGACAAATGTCTTAATTTTAAGATAGTGATAGATTTATTAGTAGTCTAATCTTGAACAGACAATGTAAATAAAGACATATATAAATGGAATTGTTATTGCTTTTCTTTCTTTGCCTTTGCTGATCAGGCATGTGACGATAAAGTTAATGAAATTCAAGTGATCTTTGATTCACCGCCAGTGGATGTTAGTCAGACTAATATCGAAGAGGCTGGAGTTTATTTCAATAAACTGATGGTTGAATGTAATCAAGGAGCTACGTTAGAGGACGTTATTTCTATTTTGGAAAATATTAACCCACTACTTAATCTCGATTGATAATTATTTAAATAAAAGAATAACCTAGTGGGTTTAACACCGGCTTTTCTTTATTTGAGGAAATTCTAATGAAGATAAATATTTTAGCTGTGCTTATGGCTTGTACATTTGGAGCCCAAGCAGGAGAAACATATCAATTTAACACATGCGGAGCGACAGGCCCGATAGGCCCTACCCAGGTACTTTGTGATGGCGCTTATAGTACCTCTAATCTTAATGGTCAAGTTACTATTCTAGGAGGTATTCAATATTGGACAGTTCCTATTTCTGGTACTTATCGTATTGATGGTGTTGGTGCTCAAGGGGCAAACCCTAATGTTGGCCTCGTTGGTGGTAAAGGGGCAAAAGTGAGTGGCGAGTTTGAGTTGGTTGGAGGACAAGTTTTACAAATTGTTGTAGGCCAAAAAGGGGTTGCAGGGCTAGGTGATAGCTCTAACCAAGGTAATGGCGGTGGTGGTGGTGGGAGTTTCATTGTTGATAATGCATCTATAACTCCTTTAGTCGTTGCTGGTGGAGGTGGTGGTACTCGTGCTGCTGTTTCCCAAAATGGCTGTGATGGATGTATCTCAGAAGCTGCTGGGTTCGGTAGTGGAGGGGCTAGTACGAGTAGTTGTGGTGCTAAAGCCGGGGGTATTGGAGAAGGCGGTATCGTGTCATCTTTAAGTTGGGGCTCTGGTGGTGGTGGTTTCAATAGCGATGGCCAAGGTGATGGCAGCGGCTCTTCATGGGGTGGCGTAGGTGGCTCTGCGTTTATAAATGGGGCTGAAGGTGGGCAACCAATTTATGACTGTGGAGGTTATGGTTACGGTGGTTTTGGTAGTGGTGGTGATGGTAACGGTTGCTGGGGCGGGGGCGGCGGCGGTTATTCAGGTGGTGATGGAGGACGAGTTGCTGGTGGTGGTGGCTCATACAATGGTGGTTCAAACCCTGTTGCATTAATGGGTTTTGGTATTGACCACGGTAGCGTGACTATTGAGTCACTTGCGGCAGCTCTCCCTGATACAGATAATGACGGTATAGTTGATAATATTGATAATTGCCCAGTAATTGTTAACCCTAATCAAATTGATGGGGATAATGATGGTATCGGTGATGCTTGTGATGTCTGTCCTATTGATATAGAAAATGATGCAGATGGCGATGGTATTTGTGAAAGTAGTGATAACTGCCCAAGTGTTGCTAATTCAGATCAAGCAGATAGCGATGGTAATGGCGTTGGTAATTTATGTATTGTAGGTGAAGACCTTGATAATGATTTCTGGATCACTGAATTTGATAATTGCCCTGCAATCTTTAATCCTGCTCAAATTGATGAAGATAGTGATGGTATCGGTAGTGTTTGTGATGTGTGTCCTATAGATCCTGAGAATGATGCTGATGGTGACGGTATTTGTGAAAGTTACGATAATTGTCCTGTTGATTCAAACTCTAACCAATCTGATATTGATGGCGATGGTATAGGTGATGTGTGTGATCCTGATGATGATAATGATGGATTAATTGATAGCCTTGATAATTGTCCAATGACCCTTGGAGAAGGGGGAGGCCCAGGTAATCCAGATCAATCAGATTTAGACCAAGATGGATATGGTAATCTTTGTGATGACGATCCTGATGGTGACAGCCTTATCGGTGGTGATGACATTTGCCCAGATACCCCTTTTGGTGAGGTAGCGGATGCTAATGGCTGTGCGATTGTTCAATTGTGTGAATGCGATAACAATTGGAAAAACCATGGTGCCTATGTTCGATGTGTAGCTCATGCCGCAAACGATTTTGTTGCAGCAGGTTTAATGAGTGATATTGAACACGATGCTGTAGTTACTGAAGCTGGCGAATCTAGCTGTGGACATAAAAATAAAGGAAAATAAACCAGTATATTTAAAATACTATTAAAGGGTGATCTTTGGATCACCCTTTCCTTTAATCCTAGCCACAATAAAATCAACCGCCGCTTTTACTTTTGGTGTCGCATACGCCAGTTTTTGATACAACATATACACACCGAGAGTTTGGTTTTGTGTGATATTTAAAGGCTCATCAAAATGTAATTCAACGAGTTCATCACGTTCAAAATACGGTTGTAAAACCCATCGTGGCATCATGATTATTCCATCGCCCTTTATCGCTTTATCTGCCAACCATTGACCATTATTTGTTGTGAGTAAACTTGGTGCAGAGACATCTTGCCATTCTCCATTAATTTCACTGAGCCAAGGGGTTGGGCCGTGGGGCGTTTTGAAGAACAAGCCTTTGTGATTAGGTAACTCTTTTGTGCTCTTAGGGTGACCATATTGCTCAAGATAAGTAGAAGAGGCAGCAGGAATAAACTGATTATCCATAAGATGAATCGCAACCACACGCTCATCTGGCGCATAGCCTCCACGAATTGCGATATCTACATCGTCTCTATCTAACTTAGAGAGTTGATCGTTCAACTCTACATCTAAAACAATATCCGGATAGCGAAGGGTAAATTCATCCAAAATCGGGGCAAGAATACGCTCACCAAAACCCACCATTGAGCTGATTTTAAGCGTGCCTGTTGGAGTGGTTTGGTAATCTTTGACTGCTTTGTCACATTGGTCTAATTGCTGAATTAGTGTCGTGACTTGATTGTAGTATTGCAAGCCAACCTCAGTGAGAGAGACGGTTCGAGTGGTTCGTTTCAATAATTGAGCACCGAGTGACGCCTCTAGATCGGCAATGCGACGCGAGACAGAAGAAGCAGGAACATCAAACTTTTTTGCTGCCGCTGAGAAGTTGCCAGCCTCTACTGTTGCGGTAAAATATTTTAACGCACGTAATTGATCCATAATTTCATTATTGCCTTTTTAACAATAGACTTTCCTATATTACCCTCTATATCTAATGAAAAACATAAGTAATACTGTCATCACTCGCACAAATACTAACAACAAAAAGGAAATGTTATGAGTCAGTACACTGAAATTCAATTGAACCAACGTCCAGATGGAAACCCAATCGGCCCACAGCTGTTTGAGGTGGTAAAAAAAGAGATCCCAACGGCTGGCCCAGGACAAATTCTGATTAAGCAAACTTATATGTCTTTAGATCCTGCAATGATGGGATGGATGAGCCCTGACACCAATAGCTACATTCCGCGTGTCGAGTTAGGTCAAGTGATGCGCTCAAGCGGTTTTGGTGAAGTCGTTGAATCAAACCATCCTGATTTTGTTGTTGGTGATTCCGTCATGGGCATGATGGGCTGGACGGAATATTTAGTAACCAATGGGAAAGGCATTAATAAAGTTCAAGCAGGTGTAAGTGCAGAAATGGCATTGGCCGTGTTCGCACTTCCGGGTTTAACAGCAACACAAGGTCTGTTTAATATTGCTAAACCACAAGCGGGTGAAACCTTAGTTGTTACTGGCGCAGCAGGCTCTGTTGGTTCAATTGTGGGTCAATTAGCCAAAGCAGATGGTTTACGAGTCATTGGTGTCGTAGGCAGTGATGAAAAAGCCGATTGGATAGTGAATGAATTGGGCTTTGATGGCGCTATCAACTACAAAACAGATGATTTAGAAGCAAAATTGGCAGAACTTACGCCAGAGGGTGTAGACGTGTTTTTTGAAAATACAGGTGGCCCAATTCAACACCATATTTTTAATCGTATGAACACGCACGGGCGAATCGTTGTATGCGGCATGATAGCGGATTACACCACGGCAGAGCCGGCACCAGGACCAAACTGGATTAATCTAATTAAGAAACGCGTGATGATCCAAGGCTTCGCTATGCCAGATCATCTAGGCAATGTTCCTGCGCTATTAGAAAAGTTAACTCCATATGTGATGCAAGGAAAAGTGAAATACCGAACTCACCAATTGGATGGCTTAGAAAGCGCAATGTCTGGTTTGAATATGTTCTTTACGGGTGAAAATAAAGGCAAGTTGCTCGTTAAACTGTAAGACACCCGTTATCTATTTGAATAACAAATCCGAGAGTGATTATGCTCTCGGATTCTAGATTCATTAATGAGCTAATGAAGTCGAGGATTATTTTAGCTTGAACAGTAAAACTTTATTGTATGCAGTTACCATTAATTGATCTTTATTTTTACCACCAATTGCGACGTTACTTATGTGACCCGCATCAACCGCAATATAATCCAATTGTTTGCCTTCTTTATTAAAGACTCCAACACCTCCAGGCCCTGCCACATAGACATTACCTTGCTGATCAACCGCAATACCATCGGCCATTATTTCAGAATTTGAAGGCGATTTAACGATAGCAAAGCGAGTTTTATTTGTGATGCTTTCTCCTTTTACATCAAAACGATATACCCAACCATCGACAGTGTCGGCAACGTATAAAAGAGATTCATCAGGAGAAAAAGCAATACCATTTGGTAATGTTATTTCTCCTGATACTAGCTTAAGATCGCCATTTGAGTAGCGGTAAATACCTCTTACTGGTTGCTCTTCTTTTGCTTTTTGTGGGCCATATCCTTGAATACCAAACGGAGGATCGGTAAACCAAATACTGTCATCACTTTTGATTGTTAAATCATTTGGACTATTTAATGGTTTTCCTTTGAATGATGTAGCAACAATGACTTTCTCGCCATTATCTTGTCTATAAGATAATTTTCTATCATGGCGAGCAGCCCATAAATTTCCTTTAGGATCAATAGCAAGACCGTTTGCATAACCCGAGTTTTTATCAAAGACGCTCAGTTCTCCGTTAGAATCGTACGAGTAAGTTGTATGGTTTGGAATATCACTAAATAAAAAACGTTGATGATCCACATCCCATACTGGGCCTTCGACAAAACCAAACGTATCACCAATGAGGGTTGAGTTTTTCTGTACAACAGAGTGAGCTGAAGCGTTCATGGATAAAGCGGTTAATATTGCTATAAATAAAGTCTTTTTCATCTGATTTATCTCTTAAATTTGATCGGTGTGAATAAATGTTTTACTTTAATTTCATTAAGCACAGCGCTTAATAAGAAATAATTAAAGTGTTTATTACGTCCTACACATTGTTTATTTTTTTATCTTAATGGATTGCCATTAGCAGAAAAACAATAGAAAATGAACTCATTGTTTACTAAATGGAGTTAATTGGTGAATTTGACATATTTACAAACCTTTCTTGTTGTCGCTGAAGAGAGCAGCTTTACTAAAGCTGCAGAGATTCTTGATGTGTCTAAAGGTTTGGTTTCTCGCCATGTTCAACGTCTTGAAGAAACATTGAATACAAAACTTTTTCATAGAACGACTCGTTCCATTAGCCTTACCGAGGTTGGAGAAGAGTTGTATACCAAGGCGAAACAAATTCAGTTGTTGGCCATTGAAGCTGAAATGCGTATCAAGGATCTTACGCAAGAAGTGAGTGGTGATTTGAAAGTTACGGCACCAATAGAGTTTGGACGAGCGTTATGTCGTCATATCATTCCTTCTTTTAGAGAGCTTTACCCTAAAATAAATTTAGTTCTTGATTTTGGTCCTATGAAAAAGAAAATTGAATCGGGGGATTTTGATGTGGCTTTTAGGGCTTATGATGAATTACCCAATGATGTTGTAGCCAAAGATCTAGGGTTTATTCGAAATGTATTGGTTTCTAGTGCCAGTTACGTTAAAAATCATGAGCAGAATGTAATTGAAGACATACATCGATGTGATTTTATTCTTAATAGCCAAAATGAACGTTGGAATCAGTTAGAGTTAATTAAAGATAAGCAGAAGTATAATGTTGAAGTTACAGGTACTCTTAGCTCAAATACCTACAGTTCAATATTAGAATTAGTTTTGCAAGGAGTAGGTATTGCAAGCCTACCTTATTACTTAGTTGAAGAGCTTCTTGAAAGTAATGAACTTATTCAGATTTTTCCTGAATGGTCAGTTAAGGCTCATAAGTTCAGTATGGTATATGCACAAAGACGAGTTACGCCTAAAAAATTGGTTACCTTTAATCAGGTTGTAACTCAATGGTTAGAATCTAATCATTTATATACGATATAAGGATTTGAATTTTAAATAATGGCCTTTTATTACAATTGTTAAATTAAATAGTGTTGTTCTGTAATTATTAGGTTTCATCTTGGTTGTAAACGACAAAAACCTTACTCTTTATAGGGTAAAAGTCTGGTTTCATCAAATGGAAGTGGTAGCATTATCTTGTATGTTATTTAAGGAACAGAAAAATGGTTACTACCACTCCAACGCGTTTTAAGGTGAAAGTGAACACACATAAAGGAAGTTCTTATTGGACACTTAGCGGTTCCACAACCATTTTTGAAGATGCGGTTGTATTTACTATGGAATCTATGCCTGACTTCTTTAGGCAATCACTTAATCAGGATTCTATTGAGTTACTGCCTGTTGAGTAGATTTCTATAATCATGAATTGTCTATTAATCTTGATTGATCGAGTGTTAATTAAAGGGTGAAAGGCCCTTTATTATTGAAGCGAGCCTTATACCTCCTTTTATTCTTGCAATATCCCGTCCTATTCCTTTTAAATTCTATTTTTTAAGACCAATCAATTAAGTAAACATCATAGTTTTTCTATTCATATCGATTAAATAACCTTTAAATTAATGGTTTGTACTTATTTGTAAATAGTTAAATATTCTTATTAGTTAACATTATTAACTATTTTTAATGGTTTTTATAGTCAAAAAGATTGAAATAATTAAGTATTACAGTGTTTAAATGTGACACTGTTTCCAAGTTAAATCTATTTGGTTCACTAGCTGTTTTTTTGCGACAGGGATCTTCTTAATGTGCACATTGCTTATATATAGTACGCCTTAGAAATACCCTACTTTAATAATTATAAAATCAGGAAACATGATGATGTTTAAAAAATCCTTGTTATCTCTTGTTGTCGCTACATCTCTTTTCGGTTTATCGGGTTGCGGTTCTGATAACGATACACCTACAGCTGAATTACCTTCTGCGCCTCACTCTAAATTTGAGAATGTAATTGATCGTACTGGTAATCCTACTCACCTACGAGATTACGATTCTTACTCAAACCTTGAATATAATGCATTTATTGACAATGGTGCATGGCATGGTCACTTGTTACCACAAGATGAAAAAGGCTACGGCTCATTTGGTGGTATCATGCAAGTAACGCAAGAATATGCACATTTTATGTCTGGTCAAGAGTTTGACAAACTGTCTATTAAAGATACGGTTTCTGGAAAAACATACGATCTTTCTAAAGCAGAAGCTGAGATATATTCGATCCCAAGTGCATTAGTACAGGTATTAAAACTTGATGATATTCAAGTTCAGATGGTATTGCGCTTTGTGACTGATCGTACATCGTTACTAGAAACTCAAATAACGAATCTCACAGCCGAAGATATGGATCTTGCTTTACAGTGGGATGGTGAGTTAGTTGAGTTCGCACGCTCGTCAGGAGGGCATGAAACTCGAACTGTCGATGAATATTATCCTAATTATAATCGAAACATTGAACCAATTAATGATGGTATTAAAGTTAGTTTTGGTGAGATGAAAGATAATTGGGCGATCCGTAGCGATGCAGATGCAGAGTTTAGAATTGTACGATCGATTGATAATAAAACCACCATTGGAGAAACTGAATTTACCTCTGTTGGTGAGCAGAATGTGAGTGCACGTGCAACGGCCACTATTTATACCACTTATTCCAACTTACATAATGCGATGGAAGTGTCTCGCGAGAAAGATCGTGTTAAAGACATTTTATCTAACCCTTCGTCATATATGGAAAAATCAAAAGAACGTTGGGTTGAATATCTTACTAAGGGTTTAAATAACCCAAATGTTTCGGATAAGCAAGAGCGTGTAGCGGTTAAAGCTATCATGACATTAAATGGTAATTGGCGCTCAGCGGCTGGTGATATTGATTATTCCACAGTGACACCATCGGTGACTGCTCGTTGGTTCTCTGGTGCTAATACATGGTCATGGGATACTTTCAAACAAGCATATGCAATGGCACATTTTAATCCAGATGTTGCCATGGATAACATTCGCACAGTTTTCCAATTTCAAGTAAAAGATAATGATAAAGTACGCCCTCAAGATGTTGGTTATTTGATGGACGTTGCAACCTATACATTACCAAATATTAAAAAAGATGGCTCAAGCTCTGCGTATTATGATCGTGACGGTGAAGGTTCCGAAAACTGGAATGAACGTAATACTAAGCCCTCTCTTGCTGCATGGGCTGTGATGGAGGTGTTCTATGCTTTAAAAGACCAACATGATCGTGCTGATGATGCACAAGCATGGATTGATGAGATGTATCCAATGCTCGTGTCCTATCATGATTGGTGGTTAACGAACCGTGATCACAATGGCAATGGTGTTCCTGAGTATGGTGCTGCGGTTGACCCCGCTCATAATACTGACGATGGTGTTATGTATGTTTGGGTTGAAACGACAGAAGACATGGTAGCAAAATTTGGTGCTGATGTTATTACGGTTGATGGGAATAACTATAAAGTTAAAGGGATGAATAACTACAATACTATTCTTAACGATGTTGAGTATATGAACCTCCATGTTGGTGCTCAAGAAGCGGCTGGTTGGGAATCAGGAATGGATAATGCCGCACGTTTTGGTTTTATCTACAACATTCATGATTTAAATGACCGATCTGATGATATTAATAATCCTAATTTAGAACTAGATCAGTTAGGTCGCTACGCTAAGACAGAATATCAATTTGATAACGCTATTGAGTTTACCAATGAAGAATGGATCTATACAGATACTTCAACTGAGAATATGGCGAAATTAGAGCTTGCTAAGAAAGATTGGGAAGTACGCTTCGCTGAAAACCGTACCAATGAAAATGATCCAAATGGTAAGTTATTAGGTTTCTCAATGCTTCAAGAGTCAGTAGATCAGGCATCTTATATGTATTCTGATAATAAGTTCCTTGCGGAAATGGCAGGGCTTGTTTCTTCTGATATTAATGGAAAAAACCGTGCTGAGGAGTTCTTAAAAGGAGCAGAAGATATAGCAGCTTACATTAATACTTGTATGTTTGATGAAGGTACTGGTTTTTACTACGATATCAGAATGGTTGATAAATTAGGCATTCCTGCTCCTATTATGAAAGATGGTATTGAGTGTGCTGGTAAGGTTATTACTGAACGCGGACGAGCACCTGAAGGTTGGTCCCCATTATTTAATGGTGCAGCAACACAAGGTCATGCTGATAAAGTCATTGCGATAATGACAGATCAAGATGAGTTCAATACGCCTGATAAATTTCAAGGAACAGGCGTTCCATTACCAACGGCTTCACAAACCAATGCAGCTTATGGTACAGATGTTTATTGGCGCGGACGAGTATGGTTAGATCAAGTTTACTTTGGCTTCCGAGCAATGGAAAATTATGGCTATAAACCAGAAGCAGTATCAATGGCCTCTGAGTTATTTAATAATGCCCAAGGTATGACAGGAGATATGCCAATTAGAGAGAATTACAACCCCGAAACTGGTGCTGTACAAGGTGCAACTAACTTCTCTTGGTCAGCAGCTCATTTATATATGATGTATAACGACTTCTTTGGACAAGACACTAAGTAACTTATATAACAAAGCCCTCTTATGAACTTAAGAGGGCTTTTACTTTAATATCTGTTATTCAAGATTTATTATTTTCAGCAACACCTAACATTTTTATGCATTGCGGCGGCATGACAGGAGGCGCTTTCTTTTTCTTTTGTGGTGTTGGATTTAATCGCCAACTCTTTGCCTCGTAACCACAACCATCTCCTTCTGGTGGCTTTGCTTGGTTAATGCAGCTATCATCTTCTTTGGGACAATTAAGACGCACATGCATATGTGAACTGTGTCCCCACCAAGGACGAACTTTACGCAGCCATTGGCTATCGTTTGTCTCTTGTTCACACAATTTTTCTTTGATAATAGAGTTCACAAAAATGCGTGCCACTCTTTCATCTTGCGCTGCGGCTTTAATTAAATCAAAGTGTTCAGACTGCCAAAATTCATTGCGGATCGAATCAGTAGGTTTATCAACAAGGCTAATAGAGTAGGGCTGTTTAAGTTCTGCTTCTGTTAGTGGTTGGTCTAATAGTCGTAACCAAATATCAACATCTAGGCCTGTTTGATGACTTGAGTGACCGTGAGAGAAACGTCCCCCTTTTGGCAAAGATACATCAGCAATTAAGAGTTGTTTGTTAAAATCTTTTTTAGAGATACGAGCAAGATCTTTAATAAAATTAATGGTCTCAGAGTGTGCAAAATAACGCTTTCGTTCACTTCTAACCACCTGATAGCCAATTCCCGTTAAAGGTAATGCATCTGCACCTTCAAGGCAGCCATTGGCATAACTACCAATAGATTCAATTGATTGTTCCGTTGGAACTTGCATTGATTCCCAAGGAGTAGCATTAACCGCTAAACTAGAACAGCTAAGATATAAAGCAATGAGATGATAACGCATTAATAAGACTCGCTATTATAATATTTAACTAGTGTTTTTGTGATACAAAAGCATGAAATCATCCTTTGTATTCTTGTGATAAACAGCAATGATAATAACGGAAAAATGAGTATATGGTAATACTTGTCCCTATAAATATAAGGGTATAAATAATAAGGGTAAATATACGGATTTGTTAAGTACGAAATCCTGATTTTATAAATAAATTTAAGATTACATACTTAATATGGCATCTGTTTCTCATTCTGAGGGATTAAATTCAGGTAAGTTCGTGTTTTCAGGCCGATATAATAATTATGATTGATTAAGAGAAGAAAAAGATGAAGCTTTTTTGGTGGAATTTAAATAATAAAGAAAAGTCACAACGTTCGTTCTTTTTAGCACCATTTTGTTTATTGTTACTATTAAACCCAAGTCCAGAAGGCTTTTTTATTCTTAACAAGTACATAGTATGCAGTTTTGGGATCTTGGTTTTTGTATGCCAAGGTTTTTATTATAAGAATAAATCAAAGAAAGAAATCACTAAGAAATAATAATAATTTGAATTATAAGTCTATTATTTGTTTAAATGGTAGTTATATCACAATTTAAATAACATAAATATCAGTTGAAAATAAATGAAATTAAGAGTCGGGTCTCATTATATAAATAGAGGAACTCTTGACTGTTAGGTTTGAGACTTATGTATCAAATAGTGACATAACCAGATGATATAAATGCACAAAATACACTTGCAAAAAGTAGGTGTAATAATGTCATTATGATTCTGGAGTAGTAGTATGCAAGACAGTAATGCACGATTTCCCACGATAGCTAAAATTCTCATTCTTAGACAATTTTTATGGGGCGCAGCCTTCTATGGTGCCTTTGTACTTTTAACTAAGTTTTTCCTTAATGATCTTAATTATAGCGAAGCTGATACGATTATGATGATGGGGGCTTTTGGTGCCGTAGGTCCTGTATTTTCAGCGGTGGGTGGCTTTTTAGCGGATAAATTTATCGGTGCGTTCCGTGCTGTATATATTGGTTATGCGACCTATCTAGTCGGTTTTTTATTGTTAGGTATTGGCGCAAGTCAGCTTAATGTGCCAATGAGTATTTTAGCTATTGCATTGATTGGTTTTGCTCGTGGTTTGTCTGCGACATGCCCAACTGTGTTGTTTGGTAATTCATACTCTGAAACTAACCGCGAAGCTTTCCAACAAGGTCTTACGGTTAACTATTCAATTAATAATCTTGGTTCTTTTTCTGCTAAATACCTTTTTCCTTTTTTAATCACTTATCTAGCATACCAAGGTGTTTTCTTTTTATCTGCATTATTAATGGCGCTCACCTTGATTCTCTTTTATAAGTATCGTAAAGAGTTGGCAAGTGTGGGTAATGATTTAGATAAAGCACCATTATCAGTAAAAACTTGGGTATCATTCTTTGCCGGTTCAGCAGCAATGCTTGGCTTAATATTTTGGATTTTCTCAAACCTTGATACGGGTAAATACATTCTTTATGCATTAGGTTTTGGTGCTATTGGTTACTTCATTTATGAAATCACAAAAGCAACGCGTGCATTCCAATACAAAATGGTAGCAGTGCTGATCACCGTTTGTATCTTAATTGTGTTCTATTTTTTCTATGGTCAAATGTTCACGTCAATGAACATGTACGCAATTAACTTAATGGACGATACCTTACTTGGCTTTATTCCTATTCACCCTGAATCAAATATGGCGTTCAACCCGCTATGGTGTTTTGTGCTTGGTGGGCCAATGATCCAATTTTACGCATGGTTAGATCGTAAAGGTTACTCACCAACTATTCCAACTAAAATTGCAGGGGCATTTATGCTAACTACTATTGCGTTTAGTTTGTTGGGGTTCTCTGCTGGGACGATGGGAGAAAACGGAAAAATCTCAGCGGATTGGATTCTATTTGTTCACTTTTTCCAATCAGGTGCAGAGCTGATTGTTGGCGCACTAGGCGCTGGGTTTATTTTTGAAATGGTACCACGTTATCTTGCTGCATTTTCAATTGGTTTACGCGCTGTCGCTATCTCATTAAGTGGTATTTTAGCGGCGGTAATAGCAACAAAAATCGCTTTACCGAAAGATATCGTATTTACGCCAGAAGTGGTGGAGACGGTATATACCAGTTATTTTTATATGCTAGCGCAAGTGGCTGCATTTATGGCGGTATTGACCTTAGGGTTATCTAAAGTAATTCAAAGATTAATTGCTCGTGGAGAAGAGTTAGAGGCAGAAGAAGCCTTACAAGCAAAAGATGAAGTACCTATGGAGCCAAAAGCTCAAAATTAGTTTAATACCAATTCCAGTAATTCTCTAGTCATTATTACTGGTTAAATCACATAATAGCTTCGTTAAAAATTATTTAAATAGAATAACTATTTATCAGAATTTTTGCCTTGCTCTTAAGTGGTTTTCCTGCGTAATAAATAGACCATTTAGTTAATGGCAATGGTATAAGAGAAGCTAATTAATGTTATAAGTAATACAAAAAAGCAGCACTAATGGTTTATTAGGCTGCTTTTTTAGTATCACAAATTGAATTTTCTATTCAAAAGAAACTTCAATAAATACCATCCCATACTCAGAGCTTAAAGGGATCAAAACGATTTTATCTTTAGATTGATGGCTAATCGTATGATTTTCACCAGAAACAACCATAGGTGTTGCCATATCAAACTCAAAACCTTGTTCGCTTAAAGTTCGCTTTGCTCCACCTGCAACCATGTTGGTGATTTCACCTACCATATCAATGACATCAACATCAATTTCGTGGTGAACCTCGCCAACCATTTTCTTCATTGTCATGAGTGCTAATTTTTTCTCGAAAGTAACAGACAATGAGCCTTTTAAGTCAGGGGTCGTCATACCGATAAGACCAGAGACATCACCTTTTGCAAAGCCTCCTTTTTTTAACATCGGCTTCTGAGGTGTTAATTGAATACTTGACATTGTGCTTAATACATTAATCAATGCACTTAGAAAAGGGTTTATAAATTCAGCTTTCATTATTATATTTTCATTATTATGAATTAGGGTTTAAAGTTTACCATTTTTTAACATCCAGTACTCTAACTACTTTGTAAATGATTAGTACTTAAAGGAGAAAGGTTTTTAAATTAATCTTATAATTTTGATATTTAATAAATAAATCCTATTCATTCCAAATTTTATTTTCAAAATAATCAGCCAAAAAATCGATTAGAGCCCTTACAGCAGGGGAGAGATGCCTTCGGGAGGGGTATAAAACAAAAATATCCATGGATTGAGGTGTCCAGCTCGGAAGCACTTGTTTTAATGTTCCGTTTTGAATTAGAGAATGAACTAAATAAGTGGGCTGCATTGTAATGCCAGCACCATGCACTGCTGCCTCCATTAAAGCTGTTGCTTCATTTGCTGTTAAACGACACTTTATCTCAACAGAACGATACTCTTTTTCTTGTCTTAGATGCCAAATATGACGCTCAAAATTTTTATATCCTAAGCAGGAATGATTTAATAGATCTTCTGGTGTCTGAATTTGAGAATTAGTCGTGAGATAATGTTCACTTGCGACTAATACTGAGTGGCATTTTGCAATGGGTTTCCCTATAAGAGTAGGATCAGGTGAAGAAGCAATTCGAATGGCGAGATCAATACGATTTTTAATTAAATCAGTCGCGACATCTTGTATATCGACATCAATACTAACTTTGGAATGAACAGCCATAAACTCAGTAAGTGCTGCCATTAACTGAGAATGCCCAAAAGACATACTTACCGCGAGGCGAATACTGCCGCGAATTTCACCTAAAGGTTGTATTTGGTTAACGATGTTATCAGCTGTTTCTACCCATTGCTGTATTTCTGCTAAGTACTGCACCCCGATAGTGGTTAGTGACACTTTTCGGGTTGTTCTATGTAATAGGCGGGTATTAAGCCAAGCCTCCATTGCTTCAACATAACGAGTCACCATAGAACGAGACATCTCAAGACGTTCTGCTGTTGCCGTAAAACTTTCAGAGTGAGCGACATCAATAAATACTTTAGCTGCGGTTACTTTATCCATTCATTTGCTCGATATTTGAAATAATGATGTTCATTATTGGTTATATATTTGAACAGTTTAACTAACTACACTCTTTCTTGTCTCTACTAAATACAGAAATAAGGAATTAATTATGAAAAAATTGGCGTTACTTACTTTATCTATGATGGCAGCAACTTCAGCATTTGCCTCTAATGAAAAGCCACTTACTTTTAAAATATATAATGCACCTTCTGATAGTTTTAATGTGAATTCGACTCTAATTTATGGAGAGAAAGAAGCCGTAGTCATTGACGCGGGGTTTACCAAATCAGACGCCCTGAAAATTGCAGCAAATGTATTAGATTCAGGGAAGTCATTAACGACAATTTTTATCAGTCAAGCGGATCCTGATTACTATTTTGGTGCAGAAACACTTAAACAACTCTTCCCTGAAGTTAACGTGTTTGCCACTCCAAAAGTGCGTGAAACCATTGAGAAAAAAATGGCAAGAAAAATGACATTTTGGGCTCCTAAAATGGGAGATAATGCCCCAACGTCTCCTATTCTTCCACAGGCCTATTCTAAATCATCTTTTTTTATTGAAGGGCATAAAGTTGAAATCAAAGGCACGACAGGTGTATTGGGTCACCGTCCATATCTTTGGATACCATCAGAAAAAGCGATTGTTGGTAATGTAGGTATTTACAATGATATGCCTGTTTGGATGGTTGATTCACAAACGCAGGAACAGTTAGATGCTTGGTCAGTGCAACTAAGTGAGATGAAAGAACTCAGCCCTGTAGTTGTTATTCCGGGTCATATGAAAGCGAATTCGAAGACAGATTTAAGTGCAATCAATTATACCGAAGAATATCTAGATGCCTTTAAGCAAGCAAAATCGTCGAGTAAAAACAGTAAGCAACTTATTGATAAAATGATGGTTCATTACCCATCTCCAACAGTATCAACAACTTTAAGTCTTGGTGCTAAGGTGCATATGGGTGAGGTATCATGGTAAAAGTAGCACCCTAGCTATTTATATTAAGCAATAAATTTAAGTTTGCAGTGGTCAAAAGGCACTGCAAATATTTGTATTTTAATACTACCGTCATTTAACGATTTTCTGTTATGTGACGATTTATCATATATAAACAGTCCTCACTATAAAAACACTATCAAATCAGTCATTTTCACTAGCCATATAGTGAGAAAGCAACCTTACTTGCGTGATATTATTTAGGTATCGAAGTGTAATAAAGGAAATGTAATGGCTATCACGATTTGTGCTAATGGACTCAGTATTGTACACAAAGATTCTGGTGGCGAAGCTAGTGCGACTTTACCTGATGTATGTCTAACAACCGTAGGTAATGCGGTTGTTCCAATTCCTTATGGAAACAGTGCTAAATCTTCTGATTTAGTTGATGGTACTACAACGGTATTTGCTGACGGTGGAAATAGCATCGCAATTAAAGGATGTCGATTTTCTAAAAGTACGGGAGATAGCGGTGGTGATAAAAAAGGCATTGCTTCTGGAACAATAGAAGCTGAAGCAAAATTTATCTCAGCTTCACCAACAGTTAAAATTGAAGGCAAAGGCGTGTGTCGTTTATCAGATCAAATGACAATGAATAACGGCAATACTTTATGTTTGGGAGGGCTTCAAGAGAAATCGATAACCATTACACCTGATGAAGAAGGAACATACACTGTTGATATCGAGTATCGATACCCAGATGGCTCTCCAGTGTACATGGCAGACTACAAGCTTATTGATAGCCATGGTGAAGAACATATAGGAAAGCTCGATAAATTCGGCAAAGCTGAAGTAAGTAAGCTTCCTCCTGGGTCTCTTAATTTATTTTTAGGAGAAGACCAACGAGATATCATGCCATCCAATGAACCTAAACCGAACCCACACTATCTAGAATCACCCGGAGCATTTGAGTTACTTGCCTTTGCAGTAAAAGGGCTAATCTTTTATTGGGATGAAATGGAGAGGCCAAGTGATTACTCAAAATGGAGTTGGGGGGCAATTATGGGTGATTTTAATCAAGATAGAACCGCTGGACAAATAGCTTTTGACTCTGTAATTACGGCTTTCCCTTATATTGATCAGGCAGCAGATGGTCGTGATCTAAGTGCTAACCTATATGCCTTTTATAATGCAGATGATATCCGTGATGAAAACGATAAGTACATTGATTTAGTCATTACTATTGTAGGATTTCTCCCAACGACGGGTAGTTTGTTTAAAGGATTATTTAAGGAGCTAAAGTTACTTGGTAAAGTTGCAAGTTTAGATTCAATAGCCGCTTTTCTTCGTAATAATGCCAAAGGAGATGTTGTAAAATGGATGCGAAAGTTGGATATTTTAGCCCTTAAGACGGATATATATAGCCAACTTGATAAGATAATACAGCGCGCAACTATGTTAATGAAAGAGCTTGAACAACAAAGTAGATTAAAAGGCTATTTCGTAGTTGCAGATGCATATAAGGCGTGTTTGGAGCAATTGGATGAGTTTTTTAAGAAAGCGGATGGCCCGATATCTAGGGTATTAAGTGATTTTGATGATCTAATTGAGATGATTCTACCAGAAGCACCTTTAATGACTTCGAGCAGTGCATTCAATATAACTTCAGGGACAGCGCAAGGAGGCACACAATCGGAGGTCATAAAAACCCGTAAGAAAACAGTAAAGAAAAAAGATAAATGTATATTATGTCACCGAAAAAAAGGAAAAAAGAAGAATGAGTGCGAAGGTGCTAATGTTGGTTCAATGAAAAAAGCAGAGTTTGGTCGAGCTGGAGACTCACAGTGGGATCAGCTAAAAATAAGAAATAACTGGAATACTAAAGCTTTTCATCCTTGGTTTTATGTCAAATCATCTTTAAATGCACATCACTTATTGCCTCCTAATTCTTTTAAAATTAAACGAGTTAATAAAGGTAATATAAAAAAAGATCCAAAAAAGGTAACAAAGAAGAAGATTTTACTTAGGCGACTCGGAGGCTACTGTGGCTACGATGTTAATCACCCAAAGAATGCGGTTGTATTACCAAATACTAATGAGCTTGCCTGTTTTTTAAAAAAGCCATTACATAGAGGTCAGCATGATATTGGCAATTTTAGTTACACTAATGAATGTGTATTTATAGCACATAAAACTCTAAAAAATGAAATTAAAAGACGTGCACGCATAGGCAGTTGCTCGGAAATTACCAACAGCATGTTAATCGGTTTATTTAATCAATCAAGTAGTGATGTTTTCAAGAATATATGTGACTTTACATGGCGGCTTCATGCAGATGGTTTTAATTACAAACCAAACTCTACGCCATATAAAGGGTGTTTAAATAAAAAAGATAACGATAACGATAACGATACAATTGAAGTTCCTTGTATTAATACCCATAGGTTAATTAACCCAATAACAAAAGAACAGGTGGTTGTTAACCGTGACCTCAAGATTGGACAGTAACCATGAACGATTACAACAATGATTATTACATTTTAAAATGCGGAAGCAGTAAAGTACCTTCTCCTTATTGTGCGTGTTGCAAAGACCATTACTTTATTTACCAAAACCCTCTGTCTTTAAAAATGGCCGTTCAGGCTGAATCATCAGGGGAGCTTGAAGATAATATTCCATTGATTGAAGCGATGGAGATGGATGGTGATCCACTGCTTTCTAAACGGGTCAAACAGGTATTGGAGTTTTTTGATCTTTATTGCTTTCAATTACAGCCTGCTATTTATACTCATGCAGACGATACAGAGCATTTTTATTGGGTTGGTGTGTTAGATAATGCTCTTAATGTGTATGACTTTGAACAGGGGAATTATTACACCATACGTGAATATGATGAAGTGAATGCAAAAACCATCAGGCTAGATCCCGATAAAATGTCAGTTATTCCCTTAGAAAAGCGATTGATGTTTGAAGTGCCAGGAATGCGTGGCACTTACATTGTTCATCGCTCGGTGGCAGAGCCTTTAATCGCCTTAAATGCCAGTGGGTTACATTTAGTTCCAGTAATGGAGTGGACTAATGGTTTTGGGATGACAATATAATGAGCAATGACATGAATAATTATCAAGTATTTCACCGCAGTCAATATTATCAACAGACGAATCGTCTTATTCAAGCCAACGTAGAGCGTATGCTTGAGTTACAACCAGATTTATTAGTCGATTTTACCCAGTGCCCCCGCTTATTTTTAGCTGAAAAATTTGCTGATATGCTATCGGCAATGGAGCCTATTGGAGTCGAAAGAGTTAAAAATAGGTATCGCCCTGATTTAGATGATGAAGTTCAAATTGATATCGGTACACATAGAAAAATGGAAATCATTGATGGTATTTCTTATGCCTATTTTTATTAGCTATTCATTTACAAAGTGGAAACTAATATTACGATTTTGTTTGAATAAATAGCAAGTATTGTTCAGTTTATTTAATTGAATCTATCAATGGTGTTGATATATAATAAATTTCTTTTAGTGAATTGCTTTGTAACATAAAGCCAACATGAAATATGGGCTTAAATTAAATGTTACATACCTTTATTATTTTGATAATAATCATGAATGATACTTATTCACTAAGAGTGAGTTATATTTTAAAATTAAAGTAGTGATTTTTGGAAGTGGTTGCTGTATCTAACATTAAAAACAAGGATGGATTTAAATCGGAGTTAACATGAGAGTAGAGTATAAAGATGGTTCATTTATCATGTATTATAGTAACTATACTATAAAAACAGCATTTCAAGGTATTTACTGCAAAGACGGTGATATTTATGGATATGAAGCTTTAATCCGAGTTTATGATGACATCACCAAAGAATATATCCCACCACCTGTATTTATTGATGAAATTAGTAATCCATATTCACTTGAAGCTTTTTATCTTATAAATAAATTACATCTTTTCAATTTTAAAAAACTGATTAAAACAAACAGTAACCTAAAATTATTTGTTAATATTACACCATCATTTTTTGATAGTCTTGGAGGGAATTTAAAAGTACAGGCAATGGTATGTCAGTTAATGAATGAGGCCGGGATTGGTTCTGAATCTTTAATTGCAGAGATACTTGAGAGTGAATCATCACAATACCCTAATTTTAATGCAGGAATTTCATTTATTAAAAGTATTAATGTAGCTATTGCTTTAGATGATTTTGGTGAGGAAAACTCTAATATAGAAAGATATAAAGAAGTAAATCCTAAAATTGTTAAAATAAGCCGAGAGTTTTATCTAGAATCATTTAAGTCACTATCTACAATAGAAATACTTAGAAACGTAATAACGCTATTTAAGAAAGATGGAGTTAAAGTAGTCGTTGAAGGGTTAGAAAATCATAAACATATTAATCAACTTATTTCTATGGGAGTTGACCTCTATCAAGGGTTTGTTATTCATAAACCGGAAATATACAAAAAAGATTTTCAATATAGAATTCCATTATCTTTTGTAGATATAAATAATGAGTTCGTACAGGTTGGTTAAAAGTATAAATCACATCATTATCTTTTTCTGATTTTATTCCATCCTTAAAAGCTTTATGCAAAATAAAGGATCAAGTAAAAAGATAATAAGTGTAGGGTGTGAGAGTGAGTAGACTTTATTGGTTCAAATAGGTAAACAAACCCGAGTGCATAAATACTCTCGGGATCGTCGTTACACAGAATCTACTTAACGCTTATGCGACACCATGACCTTTTGATGCTACCCAAACGCGGTACCATTGCTCAGTATTCATTTGCAATGCAAGTGCGTTAATCGCTTCTTTTACTCTTTCGATTTTACCTGAACCAATAAGTGCAACAGGGTTTGATGGGTGCTTTAATACCCAAGCGAAAATCACTTGCTCAATTGAGGTAGCACCTAACTCTTCAGCTAGTTCAGTTAATGTATGACGTAAGCGTATTGCTTGCTCGGTTTGTTCACTAAAGATATTACCGCCCGCTAAACATGACCATGCCATTGGTCTAACACGGTATTGTTGTAGCTTGTCACATACACCGTTTTCTAGAACATCAAAGTTCATTGGGTTAATTTCAACTTGGTTTGTCACCAAAGGCATATCTAAACGTGATTGCAGTAAATCAAATTGAGAAGAAGTGAAGTTTGATACACCAAAGTGTTTAACTTTACCGCTTTGTTTTAACTCGGCGAAGGCTTCCGCAACGTGATCAGCATTCATTAAGAAATCAGGGCGGTGCACCAGTAATGTATCTAGCTGCTCTACACCTAAACGTTGTAATGAGTTGTTTGTTGAGTCTAAAATCGCTTGCTTACTGCTATCATAATGAGAAACACGTTTTTCGCCATTTCCGGTAGCAATACCATTGATACCAAATTTAGATACTATCTCAATTTGATCACGCATTGTTGGATCAAGCTTTAGTGCCTCACCAAATAAGACCTCACAATTGCCAGCACTGTAAATTGCAGCATGGTCAACGGTTGTGATGCCCATTTCTACATGTGTTTTTAGAAAAGACAGACGTTCTTGTGCGTTCATTTCCCATGACTCTAAACGCCAATAACCTTGAATTAGATTAGAAAATGTAGGGCCTTCTGGTGCCATTAGTACTTTTTCAACATGACTCATAACAAACACTCATTAATGTGGGTAGGCCTCAATTATAACCACAATAGTGAAGATTGATTAAGTATTCATAAATGAAATGATTGTTCGTTATAAAAAACAATGCAAACATTCTTTTTGTTATAGCATAGAATATAAAGCCCTTTTGATATGGATATAAAAAATGCAGCAACATAAAAAGATAGAGTGTTTAATGCTATTTGTTGAGATTGCTCAGCAACTTAGCTTTACTAAAGCGGCAAAAAACTTATCAATATCTAAGGGGTATTTATCCGATCAAATAAAAAAGCTAGAAGCGGAATTTCAATGTGCTTTATTGGTGAGAACCACTCGGAGTGTTCGTTTAACGGCGGAAGGTGAAAAGATATTAGAGCAGGGAAAAAAAATCAAAGCGACCATGCTAGATTTAGATCGAAATGTTTATCAAACGCACAACAGCATTTCAGGAACACTACGCATTACCGCGCCAACCTTATTTACAGAGCGATTTTTACTGGATATTTGTTTTGAGTTTAAATGTTTGTATCCAGACATCAATTTTGTGATTGATTCGAGCTATGTGAATTATGACTTGCACCATGATGATTTTGATTTGGCATTTCGTGCCACATTACATCCACCTGAAAATATGGTTGCGAAATTATTATTCTCTTATCAGCACTGTTTGTGTGCCTCTCCTCAATATTTAGAGGAAAATGGTATTCCAAAGACAATTGACGATCTCTCAGCGCTGCAATGCTTGTCTGCTGTAGAAACCCAACTGTGGCCATTAAAATCCAAAGAGAGTGTTATTTCAGGTTGGTTAACTGTTAATGATCACCATCTTTTAAAACAACAAGCTTTAAATGGAAGGGGGATCATTCGTATCGCTAACTATTATGTGGATCAAGAATTAGAAAATGGAACGCTGCAAAAAGTCTTAGAAGATGAATTTGTTCAAGGCCAAAATATCTATTTGTTATACCCACAACTTATTTATCCGCCAGAAAAGCTATCAACTTTTATCGCTTTTGTTCAAGAGAAGCTGAGGGATAGAAGGTATCATCTATAATTAGCCGCCAATACGACGGCTAATAATGGCGTGATTTAATTTTATTTAGACAGTTCAGCCGCCGTATCAACAAAAATACCTTGAATGTCTTTTGCTTCACGCTCTGTCTGTCCGCCATGTTTTAAAAATGCAGAGATAATAGCAGCTGTTTTTTGCTCTTTAGCACGTTCTAAAAAGTAACGTAACTCTAGCTCTGCACCCGCATCTTCATCTTTAATTGATGCTGCAATGATCTCTTTGTACATCACAATATCACGCACTTCTAATGTACTAATCACACCTAACGTCATTGCTAAAAAGTTATCCATTTCCGCTTTAGGTACAAATTGAGTAATGATATTTAAGTTCTCAGCTTGTTGCGCTGTGAAATCGTTACCCAATAGTAGAGCTTGTAATGCTTTGTTTTTGCCCATTCTTCTTGCGAACTGAACCGCACCTTGGCCGCCAGTAGGAATATTCACATGAACTTCTGGTTGAGCAAATGCTGCATTTTCGGTGCCGTATGCAAGGTCACACGCCATAACAAACTCATTACCGCCCCCACGAGCCACGCCATCAACTAAAGCCACAGACACTTGTTTCATCGCCTTGATGTTCATGATCATGTGGTTGAACTCAATAGACGCTGCTTGACCACCTTGAGTGCCGTTAATCACATTCAGATCAAGATGCGCTAAAAAGAAGGTTTCATGCAGTGATTTAAACACCACAACTTTAGTATCACGGTCATCTTTTAAAGAAAGTACATATTCATTAATTTCGTTGATTAGATTAATGGTTAATACATTCACTGGTGGGTTGTTGATAGCAACCGTTGCGATACCATTTTGATTAGTGATTGATAATGTTTTCATAATGTACTTCCTCTAAATCGCCTATTGGCTAGTTAAATATAATTACGTTGAGAGGGCGTCCTCTCCGTCAGTGAGATAACTATAAGCAATCCATTAGGTGAGAAAAATACCGTTATTGGCATAATATTGATGCTAATATTGCACCAATGGTGTTTTTATTTATTCTCATGAGGTTCAAATGGATTTTTCTAATCGATTACTTTTATTGCTAGAAGTCACTGAACTTGGCTCTTTTACTAATGTTGCCGAGCAAAAGAACCTAGATCGCTCTGTTATTTCAAAGCAGATAAGTCGCTTAGAAGAAGAGTTAGGGGTTCGTTTACTTAACCGCACCACGCGCTCGTTATCATTAACAGCAGCAGGCAATGAAATGGTGAGCCAAGCAAAATTGTTACGTGACTTATTGAATAACACGCACCGTTTAGCGCAAAACTACCATTCAGAGCCTAGAGGGATATTAAAGATCACCAGCTCAATGATGTTTGGCCGTCAGTACGTTCAAGATGCGATCTCTGTTTTTCAGAAGCAATATCCAGATGTGAAATGCGAGCTGAGATTAGAAGACAGAGTGGTGGATATTGTGCAGGAAGGCTTTGATATTGGCTTTCGCATTGGTAAGCCAAAGAACTCCAGTTTGATCTCTCGTAAGATTGCCCGAAGTCGTTTGTTAATTGTTGCCTCTCCAGATTTCATTCAGGAACACGGTCAGATAGAGACAATTGAAACGCTAGAATCTCTGCCAGCGACGATTTATGCCGCGCCTGGATTGTTCATCAATAAATTCAATTATCTCGATGAGAACAATATTGAACAGCAATTTCAACTTAATGTCGCTTACAAAGTGAATGATGTTGAGATGGTAGTAAAAAGCGCAGTGGCTGGTAATACGCTTGCTGTGGTAACTGCTCAAATGATAGAGAATGAAATCACTGAAGGGAAGCTAATCCCAATAATGACGCATTTGAATATTGAAGATTTTGGAACCTTTTATGCTGTGTACCCACACCGAGATGCGCCCATCAAAACTAAGTTATTTATTGATGTTTTAAAATCGATTATTGGAGAGGGCTCACCGGTGTGGGAGAAAAATATACCGAATTTTTCAACGCTGTATGGTGGTAATAAGTAAAGAACGGCTTAACTTTTAATCATGGCCGGTATGAGTTAATGTGATTTTTAATCATAACTGTGTCACCTTATAGTTAATTCATCAAAGACAAAATGAGTAATCAAAGATGAATGTGATGAACCCTAAGAGAGAAATTATGAGCCTTAATATAGTCGAAGTGTCAGCAGATCATGATGAAGAGTTAAGCTGTGTTATCAAGCGTGTAGGAGCAGAATACGGTGCAGTAGGTGAAGGTTTTGGTCCATCAGATGCCGAAGTAGATGAGATGAGTGCCTATTACACCAAAGAAAATCGCAGTCATTATTTGGTCGCGTTACTGGATGGAAAAGTCGTAGGAGGTTGCGGTCTTGCTCCCTTTGGTAATGACACAAATACCTGTGAATTAAAAAAACTGTTTTTGCTTGAAGAAAGCAGAGGGTTAGGCCTTGGAAAGCAACTTGCTATTGCGTGTTTAGCGTTTGGGAAAGAGCAGGGCTTTACTCAATGTTATCTTGATACGCTTTCTAATATGGTCGCGGCAGTGCGATTGTACGAAAAACTAGGCTTTGAACATTTACCACAACCACTTGAAGAAACGCTTCATGGGGCATGTGATGTTTGGATGCTAAAACAGCTGTAAATAAGAACTCAAGGATGAGGCATGAATAACTACAAACTGCTACGCCCGTTATACACCTTGCTACAGACGCGAAGTTTGACTGAATCTGCGAGGCAATTAAATGTCACGCAATCAGCAATGAGTAGAACCTTAACTCAAATTAGAACCGCCTTTAATGATCCTATTTTGATCCGAGAGGGGAACCAGTTTGTGGTCAGTGCAAAAGGTGAAGCATTACTGAAAAAACTGCCATCAATATTGGCGACTCTTGATGACTTATATGACGTAGAGGTATTCTCTCCTAAAGAATGCAGCCGAGAGTTTACACTGGCTTACACCGCCTTTCTTTCGGAAGCCATTGTTCCCGTTATTTGCAAAGAAATAGTGGCTCAAGCACCTAATGCCTCGTTATATAGTCAGCTTTGGCAAGAGCAACACATTCAAGCGCTGTCTGAGAATAAGATTGAGCTTGTGGCCTCAACATTGGATTATTTCCCTGAGAATATTTATGGGAAAAAATTGATTGATGATGAGTACGTTATCATCATGGCTGATTCACATCCCTTAGCTAATCAAGCGGTGAGCCAAGACGTTTACTTTGAATCAAAGCACGTATTGGTTCATGGGTTACGAGAAATGAAGCAGTATGTAGGAGAGCTATTTCAGCAGCATAAGAAAAAAAGAAAAGTACTCGCAAAAACCCCTTCATTTACTTCAGCCATAGAGCTTATCTGCCAGACCGATGCGCTTGTGACTGCACCATTGCATATTGCTGGTCAATTTATCGATAAACTGCCAATTACCATTAAACCGTTACCATTTGAGTTGCCCGTTCATAGTTATTATTTACTTTGGCACAGTAAATTCCAGAATGATCCTGCTCACCGTTGGTTTAGAGATCAAAGTTTCTTACTGCTACAACAGCACCTAAAAGAGACCTATGAAACTGGACGGTTTTTTAGTACCGCTTGAAATGGTAGTCTAAATAGGAACGCAGTTCATGTTCCTAACTTCAATGTTTGATGGAAGCAATCCATCGGAGGCGATGAGGCGTTATTCCGTTTTCCTTGTAACGTGTCTGTATTAACAGAGGCAACTGGCTCGCAGCTTTTGCATGCCGTTCTCACTACAGCACTTATTTACCAATAGGAAACCAATATGAAAAGCTTAATCGCTATATCCATTGTAACGGCTCTATTTGCAGGCTCAGCGTTTGCTAATGAGAGCGTTAATGAATCATCCACAAACGTAGATGTTTACAACACTCATGACTTTTTCTTGGAAAAAGGCAACCGCGTTAAACTTCAATTTCCTATTGAACAATCTAAGTTTGCTTGGCAGAACCTAAGCCGTTTCTATCCTACGGCTCAAATTGAACGTGATGGACCTGTCTATCAATTCCCATATCAAATTGACAAAAAAATTGGTGAAATATCAGCGACTGTACACGGTGAAATCAAAACATTAAATGAACACCTAGATTCTTACCCTGTCGATGCTTTTCTTGTTGTTAAGAGTGGAGAGGTTGTCTTTGAACGTTACAACACGATGCGAAAAACAGACAAGCATAATTGGTTTTCAAACTCGAAAATTACAGCAGGTATAGAGCTGGCTAAATTAGTCAATGAGGGCAAAGTTAACCCTAGTGATCCAGTTTCTAAATATATCCCTGAGTTGAAAGGTTCTGACTGGGATACGGTATCCGTTTCTGATACTGCAAACATGGCCACGGGTTTGAACGCAACAGAGCATGATGAGCCAGAGGCGGACTCACGTATAAACCCAGAACAACCTTGGTTTAAATGGGCGGTTTCCATTGGCGTGTTTGAAGGTGAAGGCAACCAAAGCCCACTTGAAGTACTTGCTGAAATGAAACGAAGAGCGCCGGGCGGAAAAACATTTGAATACAATTCAATTAATACGTTTGTTCTAGCTCGACTTATTGAGAATGTTCGTAACTTACCCATGAATGAGATTGTCAGTCGTGATATGTGGCAGAAAATGGGGGCAAATAATGACGCTTACACTGTCGTTTCTCCAAAAGGGGGATATCCTTTAATGTTTTTCTCAATGAACACCACAATTGAAGATATGACTAAATTCGGTATGTTACTTACTCCGTCAGCCGCAAAGTTGGGTAATGGTGGAGTTAGCAAAGAAGTCATTACGTTAATTCAAGACTCAGGTAACCCAGAAGCTTATGGTGGTGGTTATGTTGGTAAGATGATGGAAAACTCTTTCTACAACGACACAAACATCAAGAATGGTTATCAATTTGATGCAATCTTTGAGGATGGCGACTTATACAAGGCAGGTGTTGGTGGTCAAGGTGTGTATATTTCACCAGAAAAAGACTTAGTTATATCTTTCTTTTCAACCAGTAACGGCAAAAACCAAGAAGAAACTTATGCTCGTGAGATTGCGAAATATTTTAGCCGCTAATAATGCTTGGTGGTTGCCACCTAATGTGATCAATCATTGATAGGTTTGGTCATTGAATAGAGTTTTATCTTTTTGTACGCCAGTCGCCTGACTGGCGTTTTTTTGTTTATTTAGTTTCGTTATTGATTGCCTGTGTGCTCGATTAAATATCACGATATCTTTGGTTCATCTCAACATCGCTATTCATTGCAGCTCTTGGTAACGCTTCTATGAATTATAGACATGTAGTTATATATCTACGTAATGGCATAAAGATGTTCACGCGATAACTATCATTACTTGTTTTAGCTCCTTTCTATTACTCATTGTATCCAGACGATACATTTGAGATCCTTACCCCATCAATATAGCTTGATTCAAACTAAGTCACTCTTGAGCCTATATCGCGCCCCAACACTACGCGCACTACTGATGAGTAGAGGGTAAGACATGTACTAGCAAGCGTAAATAGTTAAGTATCAATTAATAATGACATTGAAATGGGCCGCTAGAATAAGGTTTTGAGTGTTGAAAAAATATGGGATGTAGGCGTAATTTAGTAGAAGTAGAAGTAGAAGTAGAAGTAGAAGTAGAAGTAGAAGTAGATAGTGAATTCAAGGTAAGGTCGAGCTGAATAGTAAATGATGGCTATTTTAACAAAAAAAATTGAGAGGAAGTAAGGAAAAAACTAGAAACAAAAAAAGGCGAATTTCTCGATTCACCTTTGAACGTATTATGGATCCGGGTCGTTTTAAAAGAATACTTTGTATTGGAACCAAACAACCGTGTCGTCAATGTCTAATTTTTGATTGGTTGACTCCATGCTTCCATAAGTATTTTCAACCTTGACTTGCCCCCAACGAGTGTTGTCTGCCGAAAAAGGAGTCGCTGCGAGTAGAGTGGTTTTAACGGTACTCGTTTCAATATCACCATCCATGTACGTAAATTCAGGGTAGGCTGCAAAATAAGTACCATCGGCGCCCGGCTTCCAAACTGCATAAGCAGCGGCCATACCACCTACGATACTATTGTCTGTAACACCGAAGGCACTTGTTGTGCTGTCTGAATATTCACCGCCCATCACTGCTGCACGGCCAAAAAAGGTCAGAGAGTCGATTGGAGTTCTAAAAATAGCGACACCACCTACAGCTGCAGTAGTAAAGCTTGCATTATCAATGATGTCTAATGACACGGCTACACGAGGTGTAACGGCATTATTTATATTGAATACATGGAAATATTGAGCTCGGCTGTCTTTATATTTCCCCTCATTATCCATCGAACCTTCCAATGTGACCATAGACATCTGTCCGTTGTCATAAGTATATGATAGAGCTCCCGATAGCTTTAGATCACCTATGTTGTTGGTTGCCACATACATATTAGTACTGGCACGAGTCATATCGGATGGGTCGACTTTTTGAGTATCATCAGCAAATGCAGAAATAGAAATGGTAGCAAGTAAAGCAGTAGACAAAGTGGTCATTTTTAGTATGGTCATTGGACGTTCCTGAGTTATTTAAGTGCAATAACGCAACTTTACATAAGGTTTTTAGACTTATTAACTCTCTAGCGATGGGCTCGAACCATCGCTGTCATCCAAACATCGGTGGGAAAGGGGGATTTCAGTTTTTCGTGGTAAAAAATATTAATTCGTATGTTTAATGTGGACTCTGGTGGTAAGATTTATTATCGAAGATAAGGACTCGCAGGGCATGATATGAACTTTAGTCTTGAACAATTAAATACTTTCGTTGCGGTATATGAACAGCAGGCTTTTAGTAAAGCGGCGATAAAATTAACTAAGCACCGAACAACGGTTGCACAAGTTATCACGAGTTTAGAAGACCAGTTAGCGATCACTTTATTCAATAGATTGAGCCGCAGTGTTGAACCCACGGAAGATGCAGTACTTCTTTATCATTACGCAAAGCAAATACTAGAGCAGGCTAAAACTCTTGATAGATTTGCATTAAGTCTTTCATTTGGCGGGTTAGAGTCGGTGACGATAGCTTATGCGAGCTTTTTACCTCATCACGTTGTTTCTAAAATTCGTCGACAGCTTTATGAAGACTTCCCATCCATGCGCGTTAATTTTTTGGTCAGAACGAAACCAGAAATAAAAGCAGGGATTGAAGATGGAAGTATTCATTTTGGGATTGTGAATATATACGAAAGCAAAGTGATTAATAGTATTGATTTTACTTTTTTGGGGAATATGCCTTTTGTGCCATTTGCTCATGCAGGAAGTGAATTATCGACTAAGCCCTCAAGCGAAGCGCTCTCAACGATGAAATCTTTACGCCAGTTTGTACTCAAATCTATGGTCGATGATAAAATGACGGAGAAGGTTGTTGTTTCTTCAAAACATGAATATGTTGATCAATTAGCGGTCATTATTAAGCTTGTTCAAGATAATTTTGGCTGGGCTCTTTTGCCAAAGTCGATAATCGAGTCTGAATATGTGACTGAAAATTTGGTAGAGATAAAATGTGACGAGATCAAACAAGACATAATGGTTCCCATATCCCTTTGGTGTCCACATTCAAAACAGATTGCACAGGTAAAAAAATCGATCATCAAAGTAGCTGATTATTATATAAATAAATCAGCGAACTGAGGTGTGTAAATTTACATTTTATCGGGAGGACTTATCTGCCAGACAGATGCGCTTGTGACTGCACCACTGCATATCGCTGGTCAATTTATCGATAAACTGCCAATTACCATTAAACCATTAAACGGTTACCGTTTGAGCTGCCAGTTCATCGTTGGTTTAGAGATCAAAGTTTCTTACTGTTACAACAGTACCTAAAAGAGACCTATGACGTGGGTAAACACAATTTACATACGATCAATGGTGATGAGGAATAACGATCAATTAACAATTTATATCTTGCTCTCTTAAATATACTTAGTTAGACTAACTAAGTATATTTAAGAGAGCATGTAAATGAATACTATTCAGAGTCTGGAACTACTTGAGTTCGAACTATGGCGTCGCTGGCGTTTAAAAATAAGTGATCAAGTAAGTAATGATCTAACAAACAATGAATTAGACTACCTTTATGCACTTAATGGGTTAATAGAAAACACATCACTTAGCTCTTTAGCCGAGAAGATGAATGTTAGCAATGCCTCTGCGAGCCATATGGTGAGTAAGTTAGAATCAAAGGGATATTTATCTAAAATAAAAAATCATACTGATGGCAGAGGGGTGAGATTAGTTCCAACCGAAAAAACTCAAGCATTGCGTGATTTAGAAGTAGATATCTATAAGCAGGTTGATAGTGAATTTCAATACGCTTTATCTGAGATTGAATATGAGCAACTTAACTCGCTCTTATCCAAAGCTATCGGTGCATTATTAAATCAAGATAGGTTATGAATATAATGAAATTTAATTATTTGGATGTGATGGCTAACCGCCTTTATAGTGATTTATCAAAATATTATGACTATGTAATTAGTCGAGATGATTATCAAGGAGAGGCTCAATTTTGGATAGAACTTATTGAGAATAAATGTGCTACAACGCAACCCAAGTTCCTTGAATTAGCTTCAGGGCCAGGGCACCTTCTCTCATATATCAGCCCTTATGTTGAAGCATTTGTCATTGATTTATCCCCAGACATGCTAACAAAATGTAAGCAATTTAACCCGAATGTGAATGCCATTCAGGGTGATATAACACAATTTGGTTTGCAGCAAGATTTCGACTTTATTTTACTGCATGACAGTATCGGTCATCTGTTTAATGTCGATGATATAAAAGCTACTTTTGAGAACGCTTACCAACATTTAAGATGCGGAGGTATTTTTGCCTTGTCTCCAGAGTTTGATGGGGATAGCTTCAATAAGCCTATTGTTGATCATCGCATAACATTATTACCTGAAAGCGACTTGACCGTCATTGATTATATAGAACGACATCCAATACATAAAAATCGACTTAATATCCTGACTTCGTACTATGAAAAAGATCAAGGAGTCACTCAAATAGAATTTGACCGAATGGAGTTAGGAATATTTAGTGTTGAGTTCTATAAAAAAATTATGGAAGACGTAGGGTTTAACGTTGAACTTTATACAAAACCAGAAAACTCGAGTACCGAATGCCGAACAGCAATTGTAGGTACTCGATTATCTTAAACTAACGTTTTTGTCTAAAAGTACTATGAGATGGAATAACAAATTAACAAGGTAAGACTTATTTTTAGCTACTGAAGCGCCAATCCGAGTTTATATACAAGGTCAATATACTGCGTAACGTGAGAATCAGAGATAAAATTAACTGCATTAGGTGAAGCGAAAATCCAATATGAGTGAATTTTTCACAAATTCTTTTGCTTCAGAGGAAGCTAATTCATATCAATTCTTCGTTTCATTTGATGCGGTTGTTTAAAGTACTTACGCTCTGCGCTTTTTAAATGCATACCAACCTGCACTTAGTAGAGTTTTAAATACCACCCCAAAGGCACTTAATTGAGGATCGGCCTCTTTTCCATCAGCAATACGCCACATTTGGTGTTCATACCAAACAAGCCCAACCATCGCCATTTTATCTAATGCAGGTTTGCCCGTTGTTGGTTCGGCTAGTGGCATGCCATGGCTTGGATCTTCAATTAGTTTATTAGGAAAATCAGGGTCAACCGCCATGGTTCGTGCAATGCCAATAAAGTCAGTTGCAGAGGTGTTTAAGGCTTCATTCATTGCAGGAGCAGTACGAAAACCACCAGTGACAACCAAGGGTGTATTGACCAGTTTTCTTACTTTTTCCATGTAATCCATAAAGTAAGCTTCACGTTTAACGGTGCTTTCTTTTATTGGTTTATTTTTATCTTTGGCTCCCATCATTGATGGACTCTCGTAAGTGCCGCCGGATATTTCGATTAAATCGATGCCGTTATCACTTAGAGTTTGTACAACCTGCATCGACTCATCTTCTGTGAATCCACCTTTCATAAAATCGGCACTGTTAAGCTTAATGCCCACCGGAAAAGCATCACCAACTTCTTTACGGATAGCGCGATACACTTCGAGAACAAAACGCAGTCGATTCTCTAATGAGCCACCCCATTGGTCGTCTCGTTGGTTGTGTCTTGAGGATAAAAATTGGCTGATAAGATAGCCATGAGCCCCATGAATTTGCACACCAGTAAAGCCAACTTGTTTTGCTAGTTTGGCACTGGTGGCGAACTTATTAATGATCTCATGGATTTCATTATCAGTAAGTTCTCGTGGGGTATTAAAGCCTTTTTCTAATCCACGCTCTAGTGAGATAGCTGAGGGAGCAACAGGATCTGCACATAAGAATTTAGGAATTTGTTTACCTGGGTGATTAAGCTGCATCCATATGTGTGAGTCGTTTTGTTTTCCGGCATTCGCCCACTCAGTAAATAACGTAAGATCACTTTGTTCATCTAAAACCACATTCTTAGGCTCACCAAGGGCAGTTCTATCCACCATGACATTCCCCGTCATCGATAAACCAATACCGCCTTTAGCCCAACGTTGATAGAGGGTTGCTAAACCAGACGTGGGGTTATGCTGCTTATCGCCAAGCTGTTCACTCATTGCTGATTTGAACAAACGATTTTTAATCTCTTGGCCATTGGTAAGCGTAAATGGGTTACTGATATTTATCGAATTCATATTTGCTCTTACTGTGACAAAATTGTTATTTAGTATGCCCTAAATAGCGAATAACCCCACTTAAATAAGTAGGGTTATATGATTTATTTTTTAACTCTAACTAGTAAGGCAATTACGCTTGATACTCAGGGTAATCTGTTAAGCCTTGCTCTGCACCGCCAAATAACGTATTTGGATCGTGTTGAGCTAGAGGATAACCGTGTTTAATGCGAGTCGGTAAATCAGGGTTCGCAACAAATGGACGACCAAAGCTGATCATGTTTGCTAAACCGCTTAATAATGCTTGATCTGCTTTTTCGGTATTGTAGCGACCAGCATAAATAATAGGGCCTTTGAATGCGTCACGAATTGCTTCTTTGAATTCTGCAGGCGTCTCAGGAGCATCATCCCAATCTACTTCAGCAATATGCATATAAACCACATTGAGTTTATTTAATAATACAGCAGCAGCGGTGTAGGTTTCAGTTGGAGTCTTATCAACTGTCCCATTTAATGAAGTAAACGGAGCAAGACGAACACCGACACGATCATGACCAATAGCGTCAGTCATTGCCTCAACCACTTCGCCTAAAAAGCGCAGACGATTTTCGATAGAGCCACCATATTCATCGGTACGATTATTGGCTTCAGAATCAATAAATTGGTTAATTAAATAGCCATTTGCAGCATGAAGTTCAATGCCATCAAAACCAGCTTCTACTGCATTTAGCGCAGCTTGACGATACTCTGCAACGACATCAGCAATGTCTTGTTTTGTCATTTCACGTGGTTCAACCACATCAACAAAGCCCGGTGCGTCAGTGCCATTATCAATAAACACTTTTACGTTTTCTGCTTTTAAGGCTGATGATGAAATTGGTTGCTGACCACCGATATTGTCAGGGTGAGTAACACGGCCAACGTGCCAAAGTTGAGCAAAAATAGAACCACCTTTTGCGTGCACAGCGTCAGTGACTTTTTTCCAACCTGCAATTTGTTCTTGAGAGTAGATACCTGGAGTCCATGCATAACCTTGGCCCATCTCTGAAATTTGAGTACCTTCAGCAATGATAAGCCCTGCAGTTGCGCGTTGTGCGTAATATTGCGCCATCATGTCGTTTGCAATGTTACCTGGTTGGGTAGCACGAGAGCGAGTCATTGGTGGCATAACAATACGGTTTTTAAGCGTAAGATTACCCAGTTGCATTGGTTGAAATAGTGCATTTGCCATGGTAAATCCTCTTTGTGCTTATGCGAAGGTTATTATTATCTAATTAGTGGAAGCGATGTGGTGCTTTCCTTGCCTAGCTAACGGTTGTTATTTTATATGGGAGTAAGATATACAAAAAAGAAGGTTACATGAAATTATGATTGCTTATTATTTTAATAACAAAGTGTAATGATCTATTGTGGGGAGAGCAGATATTTGGAATAGAGCCTGAATGTCGATGTGATTAAGATAAGAGCTTTGGGTGCAGCGAGTAAACTAGGCTATCATTCATTACCTTCTAAATTTGGTTGATGTTGTTATGCCTACTTTCTCTTTTTCACTGATCCCGACAGGGGTTAGATTCATGTTTCTTTCTGCGCTTGGATTTGCGCTCATGTCGGCGTGCGTAAAATACGTGAGTAATTACGGCATTCCAGTCTTTGAAATTGTGGCAGCAAGGGCGCTCGTTTCTTTGATCATTAGCTATGTAGATGTGAAGAGAAAAGGCATTTCGATATGGGGGAATAATAAACCCTTACTTCTTGCGCGTGGTTCGGTAGGCACGGCTGCGCTTATGTGTGTTTATTATGCAGTGACAACCTTACCCTTAGCTGAAGCAACCATTTTGCAATACGTTCATCCCATATTTACCGCATTACTTGGTGTACTGTTTCTGAAAGAACACATTCAAAAATCAACCATGATATGCATTGCTTTTTGTCTTGTTGGCTTGTTTGTTATGGTTCAGCCAAGTATGAACAGTGGCAGTACGAGTGAATTACCGACATTGAGCATTATTATTGCGTTATGTGGTGCTTTAGGAAGCTCGATTGCTTATGTGATAGTGAGAAAACTCAGTCAAACAGAAGACAGCTCTGTGATCATATTTTATTTCCCATTAGTGGCACTACCTATCTCAAGCGTACTGATTTGGAATGACTTTGTATGGCCAAGTCTGTTCCTTACCATGATCCTGATTTTAATCGGTATCTTCACGCAAATTGGACAATATGGACTGACCAAAGCCATGCAAACCCAAGCCGCAGGTAAAGCGTCTGCTTACTCTTATGTTCAAATTGTCTTTTCTGCGCTATTAGGCGTTTGGATATTTAATGAGATCCCATCAATGTGGACTTATATCGGTGGTGGTTTGATTGTGACAGGAGCGCTTATTAACGTATTTGGTAAGCAATCTATTTCTATTCCTAAGAAAAATAGTTCACTTAACTAAATGGGGCTATTTACACCGGTCAAATATGAATTTTCTATCCTTAAAATAATCTTTTTATTCATATATGGCGTAATACAGAGTGTTATTGCTATGTTTATGCCAAATATGAATTAATTTGTTAGGTTTTTTGTTGATATATTCATTTTTGGCGTATTGATGCTTATCCCTTCTATTAACCAATCAATAAATAGCGCTAATTTTCGAGAGTGTTTTTTATTTGGCGTAACTAAATAGTATTTTTGTTGGCATGTTACTTCTGTATTTGGAAATGGAGCGACTAACTCACCTGAATCTAATCTTTTTTTGATCAAGTTATAGCGTCCCATTGCTATTCCTGCATGGTTCATTGCAGCGATAACCGCTAAGTCAGATCTATCAAAAGCAATGCTTGAAATATGATCAATAGACGGCAGCTGATTTGCTCTTGCCCATACTTCCCACTCGTCATGGTGTGAGTTGTAATCCCATGCTTGGTTGTCATGCAATAATGTTGTATTGACGAGGTTTTCAGGTTTATTGAATAAATCATGTTGTTTAACATATTGTTTAGTGCAGACGGGAATATTGGTTTCGGCCATTATTTCTTGGCTCCAGAGGTTATCTGGTTTTCCTTCATCAAAATAAATGGCGGCATCAATTCCGTATCCTTGGAAGTTAATATTTTCATTGCCTGTGAGTAATTTTAACTCAATGAATGGGTAGCGTTGGTTAAATTCGTACAGTCTAGGTACTAGCCAGCATTGTGCAAATGAAGGGCGTGAATAAATGGTTAAACTTCCAGATATATCGCCACTTTTCACATCTAATATTTCTTGATTAATTTCATTCAAACTACGTGTTAATGAGTGAAAAATTCGTTCACCTTCCTCAGTTAATGTGATTTTTCTATGTGTTCGATGAAATAACTCTATCCCAAGCTCTAATTCAAGTTTGTTGATTCTATGAGAGACGGCACTTGGTGTTATTGATAATTCATCAGCCGCTAATGAGAAAGAAGAGTGACGAGCTGCAACTTCAAAAGTATGTAATTTTGATAGTTGAAAGCTATTGATTCGCTTGTTACGAGTGAAAATATTATCTTTTGTATACATTATTTTTGTTCTTACTAGTGAGATTGTAGAGTAGTAGAACTTGGTATTATAGATTCTTTGGATGAAATTTAATTAATCATAAGCTGTTAAATTTAAATTATCACGTTGGGATCACGTACTTGTTTTAATCTAGCTCATGTGAAGGTGAGTATTGATCGTTTGTCAGCCGAGGAGATTCCTCGTTTAATTAACGCAATTAAAACAACAATATTAGGTTTGAACATGGAATCACAAATCTGGGTTATAACGACGTTACTTACTAGTATCCTACTGATCGTATTTTCGATCGTGAAATTTAAATTACATCCATTTTTAGCGTTGCTGATGGCGAGCTTCTACGTTGGCGGTATGATGGGCATGCAACCTTTGGAAATGGTTAGTGCTATTGAAGGGGGCATCGGCGGTACGCTTGGCTTTCTTGCCGCAGTGATAGGTCTTGGTACGATCCTAGGAAAAATGATGGAAGTTTCTGGTGCCGCTGAACGTATTGGTTTAACACTGCAAAAAATCCGTTGGTTATCACCAGAAGTGATTATGGTTTTGATTGGTTTGGTTTGCGGTATTACCCTTTTTGTCGAAGTGGGTGTTGTACTGCTTATCCCGCTGGCTTTTTCTATTGCGAAGAAAACAAATACATCATTACTTAATTTAGCTATTCCTCTGTGTACTGCTTTGATGGCTGTGCACTGTATCGTACCACCACACCCTGCCGCACTTTTTGTAACTAATGAATTAGGTGCAGATATTGGTTCAGTTATTTTTTATGGTTTACTGATTGGCCTAACGGCATCGCTAGTGGGTGGCCCACTTTTCCTTAAAGTAATTGGTTCGCGCTTACCGTTTAAATCGGTGCCACATGAATTTACTTCCCTTGAAGTGAAAAATGAAGAAGATCTACCGTCACTGGCTGCAACGTTATTTACGGTACTACTACCAATTGGCTTAATGTTGTTAAAGACAACTGCTGAGCTAAATATGGACCACGGTAGTGCGCTGTATACCACGTTGGAATTTATTGGTAACCCAATAACAGCGATGTTTATTGCTGCATTTGTTGCGTACTACATGCTGGGTATTAAGCAAAATATGGGAATGGCAACCCTGCTTGAAAAAACAGAAGGCGCATTTGCATCTATCGCTAATATCCTACTGATTATCGGTGCTGGCGGTGCATTTAACGGTGTTTTAAAAGGAAGTGGTTTAGCGGATGTATTGGCTCAGCTTTTATCTAACTTAGATATGCACCCAATTTTATTAGCATGGCTTGTCGCTATTATTTTACATGCCGCGGTTGGCTCTGCAACGGTTGCTATGATGGGCGCGACTGCCATTGTTGCACCATTGATGCCACTTTATCCAGACGTTAGCCCTGAAATTATTACATTAGCAATCGGCTCTGGTGCCATTGGTTGCACCATCGTAACGGATTCTCTTTTTTGGTTAGTGAAGCAATATTGCGGCGCTTCGATGAGTGAAACGTTTAAGTATTATACAACGGCAACCTTCATTGCTTCATTCGTTGCGCTAGCAGGCACATTTCTCTTGTCGTACATGGTTTAAACAAGGTAATTAAAAATGACTACATTAAATATACAAAAACTAAAAACTGATTTTCCATTAGTAAATAAACTGATTGCACTAGAAGAAATCAGTTGGTTTAACCCAAATATAACGAGTCTAGAAGAAGCGTTGCCTTATGTTGGTCTTGGTGAGAAAAATATTGAAGATGCAAGTCAGCGTTTGAGTCGTTTTGCCCCGTATTTGGTCGAAGCTTTTCCTGAAACGGCTGCGATGAAAGGGATTATCGAATCAGAAGTATTCGAGATTGAAAAAATGAAAGAGAGTTTAGAGCAGCAATTTTCAACACCAATTTTAGGTCGACTAATGTTGAAAAAAGATAGCCACTTGCCGATTTCAGGATCAATTAAAGCGAGAGGGGGCATTTATGAAGTGTTAACTCATGCTGAAAAACTTGCGATAGAAGCAGGCTTACTAAACGAGTCAGATGATTATAGCAAGTTGATGAGTGACGACTTTAAACAGTTCTTTAGTCAATACAGCATTGCGGTAGGATCGACAGGAAACCTAGGTATGTCTATTGGTATTATGAGCGCAAAACTGGGCTTCTCAGTATCAGTGCATATGTCCGCTGATGCGCGTGAATGGAAGAAAAATACATTGCGTTCTCATGGCGTTAATGTTGTGGAATATGAGCAAGATTATGGTGTAGCAGTAGAGCAAGGACGTAAAGAAGCAGAGAAAGATCCGATGTGCTTCTTTATCGATGATGAAAATTCTCAAACGTTATTCCTTGGTTACTCGGTTGCAGGTGAACGTCTAAAGAAACAATTTGAAGAGAAAAACATCTTGGTGAATGATGAACATCCGCTGTTTGTTTACTTACCGTGCGGTGTTGGCGGTGGCCCTGGTGGTGTCGCATTCGGTTTGAAGATGGCATTTGGTGATAACGTTCACTGTATTTTTGCCGAGCCGACGCATTCACCATGTATGTTACTTGGCGTTCATACTGGTCTGCATGATGAAATCTCAGTGCAAGACATTGGTATTGATAACATTACAGCTGCAGATGGATTAGCGGTAGGCCGAGCATCAGGCTTTGTGGGTCGAGCAATGGAGCGCTTGCTCGATGGCTATTACACGATGACAGATGAAGCAATGTATCTGCAATTGGGTCTATTGAATAAACAAGAAGGTATTAAGCTAGAGCCATCAGCATTAGCAGGTATGATGGGGGCTATTGTCGTATCGAAAGACCAACAGTACCAAGATCGTATGAAGTTTGATGATGCGAAAATGAAAAATGCGACGCACTTAGTTTGGGCGACTGGCGGTGGCATGGTACCAGAGTTGGAAATGAACTCTTACTTGGAGAAGTCTGGTATTAAATAACGAGTATCTACATGATGGCCATTGAACAGGAATCAATTTGGTATTTTATTGTGTAGTTTACTCGGTTAAGTACCTCGTGCTGTAACCATTTATATTCAAAGGCGATCCGGATGGTTCGCCTTTTTGTATTTAGTCAATCGCCCTATATTTTACCCCTAAGAAAAGTAATTTGAAATAAAATCAATAAACGCACGAATGCGTTGGGGTTGGTGCTCACTATCTTTATAGACCATATACATAGGTAATTTCACCGTTTTATATTGGTCTAATATCTGCGTTAGTGAGCCCGATTTTAATTCGTGTTCTACCATCCATTTTGGCATTGCCGCTACGCCTTGTCCTAGTTTTGCCATTTGAACCAGCATCTCTGGGCTATCACTTCGTACTTGTTCTTTTATCTTAACTTTTGTCTCTTTCCCATCATTGAAACGCCATAGGTTCGATGGTGTCGATAACGAATAAGTTAGGCATTGGTGTAGTGTTAAATCGTCTGCAATTTCGATAGGAGGATGTTTTTCTAAATAGTCAGGAGAAGCAAAATAGGCGAGTTCATTATCCATTATCCATCTTGCTTTTAGCCCTGAATCTTTGAGGTAAGCGGCTCGAATGGCAATGTCTATGTCGCTCTCAACCAAATCAACAAACTTATCCGATACCGACACATCAACAGAAAGCTCTGGGTGTAAATTTAGGAATTCATTGAGTGGCTCAGAGAGCTTTTGAACACTAAAAGCACTAGGAACAGACAGCTTTAAAGTGCCAGATATGGAGGTTTGTTCCTGTCGTAATTGAGACTCAACAAGATTCATTTCGTCAATAAGTTTCAGTGCTAAACGTAAATATTGTTTACCACCTGTTGTTAGGCTGATCGCACGAGCATGGCGGTGAAATAAGGTAATGCCTACTTGTTTTTCAAGCCATGCAATCTTTTTACTGACCGCACTTTGCGTTGTATTGAGTTCGTTCGCAGCAGCAGTAAATGTGCCTAATCTAGCAACACGAGTAAAGACGTTTAAACAATCAAACTTATCCATAGTCATTCCTATTTGGAATAGTAATAAACCTAATTCTAGTGTTCTTCTATCTCAATTGGAATGCTTTAATGGCTCTATTGTTTATTAGAGGAGTTACATCATGTTATTTATCCAAGGGTTATTAATCGCGTTTTTCTTGTTTGCTAGTTCAGTCAAAATGTTTGGTTGGGTAAAGGCCATATTTGAACCACAACTTGCCTTCTTTCATCGTTATGGCCTTAACCGTGCGGCAATGTTCGCTGTGGGTGTTATTGAAGCCACTGGTGCTGTTGTGATGCTAGTGGGAATGTTTACAGCAAACCCAGTATTAAGTGCGATGGGTGCTAGTTTAATTACGCTAACTTCCATTGGGGCGATGTTCTTTCATTTTCGATTTGATACTTGGAAAGACGCGGTTCCATCAATGGTGACGTTAGTGTTGTCTCTTATTATTGCGTTACCGTTATTGGAGAGATTAATTTAGAGGGGATAGAGATGCATGGCGTCATTTAAATAAAAAAGGTTAATTGAATCCAATCAATTAACCTTTTTTGATCCGTTTTAACTGGATGCTCTATTTTTTATTTGGCACTTTTGTTTGGCATTGGCACAATATCAAAGTCTGGTGTGAAGGTAACAACGGTTGAGGCCATCTTCATGAATGACTCACTGTCTCCTTTTAGTGCTGCTTTTTGGCTTTCCAACAAGTCAGGTAGCGTTAACTCTGTGACTAAAAGCTGCGACATATCACTCTTATTTATGGTTAATGTTGTATCGGCTTTCATTGGTTTATCCGTTTGAATCCCCAATTCGACTCAAGCGCATTCCATTTTACATGCAATGGCATAAATCGAACTCATCCTCCTCTACACATCAATGGCTTAGAGAAAGAATTAGAAGTACGGTGAGAGTGTAGGTTTATGGAATAATACAAATAGTGCGACACTATCGCACCATTTGTGTTATTTCGAATATTGCGAATATTGACTTTCTTTCGAATATTTCGGATACTGTAATTATTGTACAATTTGTACACATGAATATAAGAGAGAATAAACATGAATGCAGCGATAAAGTTGCCAAGCGCAGAAGAAATAGCATTGGCTAAGCTTGGTAGTCAGGAGTTATCAGCCGTAATTGAAACCAATGGGGAAGCTCAAAGGATCAACGTTGTTGATAAATTAGGTAAATCTCATGAAGTCACAATACCTGCGAGCGTATTAAATATGATGATAGAGGTACTAACTCAATTAGGGCAAGGTAACTCTGTTAGTATTACACCTATTTATGCAGAACTAACCACGCAAGAAGGGGCTGATATGTTAAATATGTCTCGCCCTACATTTATTAAGCTTCTTGATTCGCAAGAAATTCCGTTTAGTCGTACAGGTAATCGTAGAAAAGTCGCGTTTGCCGATATTATGGAATATAAGGATCGTCTAGAAGAGCGTAGGCTTACCTCACTTGCGGAATTGGCGGCATTAGATCAAGAACTGAATATGGATGTGTAATGAATTTCTAGCTTGTTTGCAAAAACAGAGGCTTCCAAGTTTTGTTTCAAAGTTAAAAAGCTTTAAGTTAATGCTGTAGTTTTAAATTATCGTTTTTTAGAGTGTGTGCTCTGAAAGATAAGTGGGCATAAATATGTTATTTCCTATTGAGTAGGATATTACACAAGTTGATTTATGTGAATTACAACACTCATTACCATGTGTTATTTCGTAAATGTTAGGCTCAAACCTATTAAATACAGTAAGATGTAATTATAAGCCCTATTTCATCTATAAAAGTCAGAGCCCTATGCTACTTAATAAGAAATACAAAAAACTATTGCCTACAAAAAAATACATTATTGACGAATTGGTATTAGTGAGTGCATGGAAAAAGGCGCAGCAACATATACGAAGCGTTAATTGGTATGTTGATTATTTAGATTTAGATAAATCTGCTGTTGAATTAGAGTCAAGAATACATTCGTTAAGCAGCGCTATTAGTTTAAAAACATTACAGCTCTCACCATTGCAGCTAATACCTGCGCCTAAATCTTACCCTTGGGAGTTTGTAAGGACTGAATTAAAAGATGGTTTTGGGGTTAGTGAGGATTTATTGCTTTGGTGCCCGAAAGAAAAGAAAGAAGATAGTAGTAAAAAAGTATCTATACCATTACGCCCCTTGGCACATGTAACAATAGATGATCAAACTGTTTTTACAGCAATAATGATGTTACTTGCTGATCAAGTTGAAACTGAGCAAGGTGATCCGTTAACTAACTTTGAAGATGTTCATAATAAGAAAGTCATTAACTATGGAAATCGTCTTCACTGTAAATATGATGATGACTTGGCTAGTTACTCATGGGGAAACAGTAAGACTTATAGCCAGTTTTTCCGTGATTATCAGCGATTTTTAACTCGACCGATATATTTCGGCCGAAAAGCTAATAGTACCAAGACTAATTGTGAACGTATCTATGAGGTTCATTTAGACTTCGCTAAATTTTACGATTGTATTGATAGAAAAATATTAATAGATAAAATTACAGCGTTAGTTAAAACTTCAACAGGTAAAATACCAGGTAATTGTATTCAAGGCGTATTAAATAAATTCTTAAACTGGGAATGGACAGAAGAATCTAAGCAACTCTACACAGATGTATGCCGAAACGATAGCATCTCAGAATTAGAACACCGGAAGGGTATTCCTCAGGGCTTAGTCGCAGGTGGCTTTTTCGCAAACATATTTATGCTTGAATTCGATCGTGAAGTTGGCAATTTAATTGGTAAAATATTACCAGGAAGTAATGTTACGTTAATTGATGCTTGCCGGTATGTCGATGATTTCAGATTAATAATTAAAGTTCAAAAAAGTGATAATGATATTGAATCACTCAAAAAAATAATTGCGAAAACCTTCGAACCATTTACTGATAAATATGGTCTGAACTTACAACCAACGAAAACAAAAGTTAAACCTTTTAGCGCTAAAGAAGGGGCTATTTCATCCAAGGTTGCTGATATTCAGAGTAAAGTAAGTGGACCTATGCCATTGCATGAACTCGATGAACAATTAGGTCATCTGGAGGGGCTCATTGAGCTTTCTGATAACTTAAAAAGTGAAGACGATGATAATTCAATTCTAGGCTCTAAGAGGCTTAATGATCTAGCCTATATAGATAACTATTCTAATGATGTTAGAAAAGATACTTTACTTCGTTTTAGTGCAAATAAGATACATAAATTATTACGTGAAAAACGAAATATGATTTCACAAGATGTTAACTCTGAAGGTAAACCGATTTCGGGTAATTGGGATTATTTGCAAGAAAGAATGGCTCGTAAATTCATATCTAAATGGACTAAAGATCCATCCCTGACGGTTTTGCTGAAAAAAGGGTTAGAACTTTTCCCTCATGTCGATCTATTAATACCTATTTTAGATAATCTGGATGATATTCGAACAAGAGACACTAAGCCGGAGCAAGTACTATTTGCTGATTACTGTTTGAGTGAAATTCTTCGTCATTCGGCAACTGCTATTAATACTAAAGATAAGTGGGCTTTTCCAGCTCATTCCGATTGTATAGGTTATTTTGAATATCTTGAAAATTACTCTTCAATGCTTTTGCTTAAACTCGATGAATTAAGCATGACGCTACGTGAACAAGTACTGTTTTTTTGTTTGGTAAGAAATGATTCAGCGTTAGATAAAGAAGTTGGTGATAAAACTTTTATAGTAATAACCAAGTTATTGAGTGGCTTTAGACATATTGATATGGAAATATCCAACAGTGAGTTCTCAACTTCAATCTTACTTGCACATCAAATTTCAATAGATAAAACTAAAGTAATTAGATCGGTTGTTAGTTGCTTAGATCATGCCTATAAAATCAGGTCTCCGAACACCAAGAAAATTAACTATCATGATATTTTTCCTATTTGTGAAACAATAATGCTGGGTGATGCAGCACTGTTTAAGAGTATTTATTTATCGGCTAAAAAGCTTCGACTGGGGTGGCCGAAAATAATAACTACACTCGCAGATTATTTAGGTATGGATGATTACTCAAAGATAAAGGGAAACTTGTCAGACCAAAACTCTAATTATGTGTCGCTACTTAGTGTATTAAGAATGGATAATAGTCCATTTAAGCATGAAAACGGTATTTTAAAACTTCTGCAAGCCGCGATGAAAAATATAGACCCTTTTACATTCAGCATGCCAATTGATATCACCAATTGCAAAGTTAAATGTTCTGATTGGAGTGGATTGCTAAGACTTCACTCATCTTGTGAGTTAAGTCTTGAGCTCGCTTTCTATGAAGAAGGTAAACAGTATCACAAAGCCCCTGCATGGCTCACTAAAGAGCACGCTCCACTTTATTATCTAGGTATGTTTATTCGAAGTTCTTTACTAGGCTCTATTGATTGGAGCGGGAGTACTTTTGAATCAAAAGATTGTCCTGCATATCGAGGGATTAAATCGAATATGCTAAAACGCCAAATTGGTATGATGCACTCACCCGAAGCGTTTGGTGATAGCAAATCACCAATGAGCAATTGGTTATCGACACTATTATTTAAATTACTCCAATGGCCTGGTGTTGAAAGTTCTAGTAATGGTTATTCTTGGCCTAACGTCTGGAACATTCGTGAACTACAAAAACTGATTGATGAACAAATTCGTTATCAATCAGAAGGGTTCTGTCATCTATCTAATATGCCCACATATGTCGAGAAAGTTAGTCTTGATTGGCCTTTAGGGAAAAAACATTTAAATGTTGTAATGGTGCAGCCTTTACTTCCATTGGTTAAGCATTTTGAGATGCATGGTCTAAAGTTGGATTCACCTAAATATCGAGCTACTCATCGCCGACATACAGCATCAGTAACAGAGTTAATTTTGCACACGATAGCTAGTGTCGATAGTATTAATGAAAAACCTAAGATTAAGGGAAAGGTTGACTTAATTGTTTGGCCTGAGTTATCTGTTTCACCAGATGATATAGATATCCTTGAAAGATTATCTGATAAAACGGGTGCGATCATATTTGCAGGTATAGGTTTCAGTCATATCAATAATAAACAACAATTAAATAACGCTGCAATTTGGATAATACCTAATAAAAAAAGCTCAGGTCGTAGATTTATCAATAGGTTACAAGGTAAATGTAATATGACATCAGGAGAAGTCAATTGCATCACTCCATGGCGCCCATATCAATTAATAGTAGAACTAATACACCCCGACTTTCCTACGAAGGAAGGATTTAAATTAACAGGTTCAATATGCTATGACGCGACAGATATCAAGCTAAGTGCAGACTTAAAAGACAAGTCTGATGCTTACATAATTTCCGCGATGAATAAGGATATTGCTACATTTGATAGTATGGTTGATGCTCTTTTCTACCATATGTATCAGCACGTTATTTTAGTCAATAGCGGGGAGTTTGGCGGTTCAGTTGCAAAAGCTCCTTACAAAGAAAGATTCCATAAATTGATCACGCATGTGCATGGATCTAATCAAGTATCAATTTCAAGTTTCGAAATGAATATGTTTGATTTCAGGAATCATGGTGATTCATTAAAATCTAACAAAGAATTAAAAACACCACCTGCAGGAAGTTAAAAATGATCTGTTTAGATACAAGTATTGCCCAGTTTTTTACCTTTGAATTCTGGAGTTTACGCACCAATATTGCCATGATGATTATGGCTTTGATTGCTCTTACATTTACTATCGTGCAAGTTCTTATATCAAGGAATGAATCTCGACGTGCTACTGCATACTCGGCATATCAAGAGTATCTTAATTTATGTTTTGAGAATCATAAATTTGCATATGGTAACGAAAGTGAGATAAAGCAGAATGATCACGTTGATTCTCAATATCCTTGGTTTGTTTCTCAGATGCTTTTTACCTTTGAGCAAGTATTAGAAACTGACAAAAAAGATAAAGAATGGGAGGTTGCTATTGAGTCACAACTTCGAAGACACAAGTGGTACTTAAAAGAATCTAACTCAGTAAGTCGAAATGAATGGAATAGTAGTCTTAGGAGTATTTTGAACAAAATTATAGGTGAATGATGGAATAGCTTTATTTTGTAGCTTTCTGTCCCTATCCCTAAGAAAAAGTTAGAAATAAAAAGGCATTAGCAACTTTGATTTTGCTAATGCCTAAAATTTGTATATTGAGCGTTATTAACGCTTATTCAACGCCACAATCAGTACAGCTTTGTAGAGCGATTTCGTGCTCAAATACCGCTACCTCGTTACCGTCTTTTAGCAACTCAGCGATTTCATCTGCAACTTCTTTCTCATCATCTGCTTCAATTTGGTCTTCTAGTTCTTCTTCAGAGTAACCGTAGAAATTCAGCAATAAGTAATCACGAGCTTCAGCTTTAGTGCAAGTTACGTTTACTGAAAGATCAGCTTCAACGCCTTCTTGCTCGATAATTGCAGCCGCTTGGGCAACGACATCATCTTTCATTGTTGCTGTTAACCAACCAAGATCAGTGTTTACTTTGGTTTTTTTACAGTTAAAACAAGGCAGTTTGTGAAAGTAATATTGAAAGTTAGTCATAGGTAATTTCTCTTTGAGTGTTGTATAGCAAGATTATGCGTATTTTTGAGGAAAATACTATCTTAATAGGGTTATTACCCCGAAACTAATTTTCTGCGGATCAAAGATAAGTAGGTTAGTCTTTAGGGCGTTAATCTAAAGATGCCGATATTTTACTGTGACACTCTTATTGTCACTAAAGGATAAATACGCCATAATTGTGACACTTTCATTTAAGAAAGTGTCACAATTAAAAGGGTATCTGTCATGAATAGGTTTGAAATCCAGCGTTATATCGAGCAACAATGTCACCCTGTGTCCATCTCAGACATTATTATTGCTCATCCAGACTTAATTCGCCGAACGCTTCAGCGCTGGATTAACAAACTTATTGAAGACGAACAGGTAGAAGCCATTGGTGACGGTCGTTCTCGTAAATACATTGCGTGCATTGTGAGAGAAGAGACAGTTAATTCAAGCCATAACGAGCACGATAGCTTTCCTAAATCGATTCCACTTTCACCTGACAGTCATGACATTCTTAATTATCTAAGTAAGCCTATTTTTGAGCGTGATCCTGTTGGTTATTCACGTGATTTTTTAGATGACTATACCCCAAATAAAACATACTATCTTTCTGAGCCTATTCGTCGTCAGCTACACCGCATGGGAAAAACCATCTATGCGACACAGCCAGCGGGCACGTATGGAAGAGATATCTACAATCGTTTATTAATCGATTTATCTTGGGCATCAAGCCACCTTGAAGGTAATACCTATAGTCGATTAGACACAGTAGAGCTAATTGAGCATGGCCAGTTTGCACTGGGAAAAGACATCATCGAAACACAGATGATTTTAAATCATAAATCAGCGATTGAATTGCTAATTGATAATGTCGATTCTGTTGAGTTCAATCGTTTCACAATATTGAATTTGCACAGTGCGCTTTCAGAAAACTTATTAGCCAACCCGTTTGATGAAGGGCGAGTACGCAGTCATGTTGTAGAGATAGGGGGCTGTGTTTATAAACCTATGTCATCCGAAGAGGTGCTCTCTATTCAACTGGAGTCGATTCTTAATAAAGCTAATCAAATCATTGACCCATTTGAGCAATCATTTTTTATCATGGTGCATTTACCTTACTTGCAGCCCTTTGCTGACATTAATAAACGCACTTCTCGTTTGGCTGCAAATATTCCGCTGCTTAAAGCTAATTTATGTCCTCTTACGTTCTTAGATGTACCCGAAGAAGCCTACAGTAAAGCGGTGCTTGGTGTGTATGAAATGAATAGAATAGAGCTTCTTCGTGATCTGTATTTATGGGCGTACGAGCGTTCAACAAAAGAATATCTAGCTGTGAAACAAGAGCTAGTAAAACCAGATCAACAACGTCTGCAATATCGAGCGAAGATAAAAGAGATTGTTAAACAAGTCATACTAACGCCTGAAGATCAACCTCTTGATATCATTGAATCGTTTATTAGTAATGAACAAGAAATGGATAAGCAAAACATTATCGCACTTGCATTAGAAGAGTTAAGACGAATTCATGAGGGAGTATTGGCACGATACGGCCTAAGACCGTCTCAGCTAGAAAAGTGGCGTCAGTTGCATGGGTAATGAGCAATAAGGTAAGTGTGGCTTTTGGTTGTTCCGCCCAATAATCAAATCTCGTTTAGGCTCATGTTATGCAGAACACCTCACGTCTTCCGCTCACCGAATGCTGTGCCCCTTTTTTGGTTAAGGAAGCACAGTTGGTGTGGTTATTTTGTGTTTATTTAGTATTTTTTGTTGGCGCTGCGTGGGCAGTGCTGTAGGGGTAACTCACAATTGGTAAGCAGTTTATTAAGATCATTTTTTTAGATATTGTCTGGGATGCAAAGCTTTATTGAAAATCATTTTCGCAAAAGTCTTTAAACTGATTGAGCTGTTTATCTAGTGTAACTTCGAAAGAAGTGAACTTTGTATATTTACAAAATGCTCTTAAAACACTATCCAAAGCAATAAAGCTAGATAACAGTGCTCCTTCTATATGCGATTTTTGAATCGTCATATGGTCGTTTTGGGTTCTAGGATACCTGCTAAAAGCAATAGTTCCATTCGCAATCTTAGCACCTGTCACACTACTATGAATTATTTCAGATGCATCACTGTAAACCATCAGATATGCCATCGATAAGCTAGTTGCACACGTTCGCCCAAATACAGGTTCAATGCATTCGATGCGTTGTGGTACAGATAAGTCAGTCCAATTTTTTGCTCGTCCTTTTTTATTAGTAAATTTTTCAATTAACTCAGAAAGATCATCATGTGGCTCAATTTTGGGAATTCTGTGTAAGCTTACTTTATGCGCCCCTTTACCTGCACTTCTATCAGTATTTCGGAACCCTTTAAAAACGGTATGATCAAGAGCATCATTGGCAACATTTTTCCCCTGTGCCATGATAAACGTGGCATTGATGCAACCCTCAATAACTGATCTTGCAATCGGTAGTGAATCTTTTGCCATCATAGAATCAAGGTCTTGTGACGCTAAAAGCAGCATCGATCTTATGGATGCTCTTAATGAAGCAAGTATTTGAGATACAGCAGTAGCGACATCCTCATCCTGAAGGTACTTAATAACTTTTTCTTCAAACTTTATTTCTTTCTGAAGCATTAGCATTATTGGATTCGCTAAAATCTTTGCTTCTTTTTCTACAATTTCAATCAGTTTTTCCATTACTACTTTTATCCATGCTAGTGACTGTGAGCTACTCATGTGGCAAGTTCTTGTTAACGTCTTAATTATAAAACATCTGTCAATCAATACATATAGGGTAGTTTAGAGTATCAGGCCTAAGTGATTTTGAGGCAGCAATATGTTAATCACCTATAGAATTTCACCATTTCAGTTAAGTTTTGGAAAGTTGTACCAACATGCTTTCTTACGCATTCATTACAAAGAATGCCTCCTCCTAAAGCTCCCGTTTGAATTTGACAACAAGCACATAATTGGAGATTTTGATCCTGGGATTTAGAGGGGCTATCAAAGTAAATTCTTTCTACTTTTTGTATCTCTATCTTGTCTGTTTTTTTTTGTTCTTCTTTATTATCTTCAACAACGCTTGAGCTATGTAACATGGTTACCCAACGTTCCCAGTTTTCTAGTAATTTCTGAAATATTTCATCCGGTGCTAGTAATTCTGGTTTTGTATCTTTCGCGTACAAGGTATTAGCCATAGTAGTGGTATCAATAGTTAATATGATATCAATATCTGAAGTTAGTAAATTTGAATCAAAGGCCTTCGATCCTGGAAATGGAATATCTATTGCGGCGGTGTGTTTTCTAATAGGGTCTTTTGCATAGCCCCCGATTAAAACTCCATGTTTTTTAATATCTATTTCCCACGATATAGCATCAAATGCAAAATCATCAAGATCAACATTCTGTAGGCTAGGTAACTGTTGGCGAATAATTAAAGCAATGGCGGTTACGGGCGAGTAATAGCATTCATTATCTGTACTTGTCTTGTCCGTTCTATGGCTAAAATGCCATGTACGATCCGCTTGTCTAGCGGTTACAGGTGTATTGCAGGATAAGCATCGACAATTACACGCATTGCCTCTATCTGCTTCTGTAATACTAATAATTTGGCCTGTTTCGTTACTTCGAGCGAATGGCATTTTTACAAAATTCGACACGGTGCACTCTCTTGATTTAACTAAGGGCTTATAGCTATAAGATAATAATCTAGAGTATATCATTGATTTTATTCACAATACTTTGAAACCAATCCCGCTATATCTCGCGAATCTCCTTAAAGCAAACAATGTTTAAATTTGATCGCTTAACAATGAAGGTTTCAGCGATACGGTGTTAAATAAAGTGTGAATAGGTTATTTACCTATGACTTTCGGCAATATGCTCATACTTATCGACTACGGATAATCCTAGTACATTTTTTTGTGCGGTTAATGCAACCTTATGACCAATCGATATCTCCTGCCAAAATTTCTCTTTAACTCGTAGTTCTAATTGAGGGTAATTAACGGGTTGTACTGCAATGGTGTAATAGTCGCTTCGACCACTACGGTGTGTTTTTTCAGTGACAGGGGTGTTGATAATAAAAGTGGGGCCAATTAAGGCATGCATATCGCCCCAACGAGGCCAATGCAAAGCACCATATAGATAGAGCGGTATTTAAAAATATAGAACGGGCGTTGGCGTATTTTACTTTTGTGATTTAATTTCTGAATATCATTGTAATGCGTTAATACTAGCCAACCAAGTGCATAACCAAAAATAGCCACGGCAAGCATGAGGTAATAACCGTAAAAAGTTGTGTTGATGGTTTCTAAGAAAAACCAACCACAAACCATAAGCGGTATGAACAAAGGGTGGCCTATTGTTTCTATTATTTTATTCACTAGGTTCTGTATTCCAAAAATAGAGATCACTAAACAAGATTACCCCAAAATCATCACAAGAACACAATAAAACTGAAGCATAACTGTCATCTTCAATCCCTACTATGAGCATCACATAAACGGTTACTCATACTAAATCATTAGGGAATAAGATGAAAAAGCAATTGATAACAGGTGTTCTAGCGTCGTTACTTTCAACGACAGCCATGGCTGAAACCAACATAACGTGGTGGCATGCAATGAGTGGTCAGCTAGGCGAAACAGTCAATACTATTGCTCGTGATTTTAATGCATCGCAAGATGAATACAAAATTACCCCAGTGTTTAAAGGCTCATACGTAGAAACACTTACCGCAGGCATTGCCGCTTATCGTGCCGACCAAGCGCCAAACATTTTGCAAGTGGCCGATGTAGGTGCTGCAACCATCATCAATGCCCCTGGAGTAGCAAAACCTGTCGAAGATATCCTCGTTCAATCTGGCTATTCATTTAATAACAAAGACTACATTGCAGGGGTTCGTAACTTCTACGCAGACAGCAATGGCAAAATGATCGGCATGCCATTCAACAGTTCAACCCCAGTGCTCTATTACAACAAAGACATTCTTGCAAAAGCAGGGGGCGAAGCGCCTAAAACCTACGAAGAGCTAGAACAAGTCGCACAAAAATTAAAAGCACAAGGCTATGCCACTTTCTCACAATCTTTAACGCCTTGGATCATGTTCGAAAACTTCAAGTCTCGCCATAACCTTCCCGTTGCTAATAAAAACAACGGCTTTGATGCGCCTGCGACCAACATCATGATTAATACTCCAGATATGGCAATGCACTTTAACAAGCTAAAAGAGTGGTCAGATAAAGGGTATTACAAGTATTACGGCTCAGATTGGGATGCAAACCAACAACCATTTGAGAAACAAAAAGTAGCAATGTGGTTAGGATCATCAGGCTCGTTTGGTGGGTTACGTAACCGTGTTGATTTTGAGTTAGGTACAACCTATCTACCGTATTGGAAATCAGTCAATAAAGAGGCAGGCCGCACCTTTATTGGTGGCGCTGCGTTATTTGCCATTGATGGTAAGCCAAAAGAAGAAGAGCAAGCTGTTGCTGCCTTTTTTAGTTACTTAACAAGCCCTGAGACACAAATGTTTTGGCATAAATCAACGGGCTATGTGACGGTTACCAAAGCTGCTTATAACATGACTAAACAATCAGGCTACTACCAAGAACAGCCAGATGCAGAAGTGGGCGTAAAACAGTTGAGCTTACCGGGTGGCGAATGGACGCGTGGTTACCGCTTAGGTTTCTACTCACAAATCCAAGAGGTGATGCATAGAGAGTTTGATAACGTATTTGCAGACCGAATTACGGTAGAAAAAGCACTCGCAAACATCGATAAAGAAAGCCAAGTGATGCTAAACCGTTTCGCGCGCTCAGTGCAATAACAAGGATTCACTGTGGTTGATTTCGGTTAGTCACAGTGATTTTTTTCTTTTTAATGTAGTAGGTTATAATAGTGGAACAACGACAACAATTTACCCACTCGGCGTTGCCTTATGCGCTTTTAGTGCCCCAAATCGCCATTATTGCGGTGTTCTTTTTCTATCCCGCAGCAGAAGCCGTTTATCTCTCCTTTATGCTAGAAGACCCTTGGGGGTTATCATCAACCTTTGTCGGTTTAGAGAATTACGACATTATTTTTAGCTCGGCAGAGTATTTAAGATCGATCTTTTTTACGGTTGGCTTTGCCATTGTGGTGTCATTTTTATCATTAGCCCTCGCGCTTTTACTGGCGGTAAAAGCCAATAATATTTTGCATGGTAAGAGTGCTTATAAAATCACGCTCACTTGGGTGTATGCGGTTGCTCCTGCGGTAGCCGGTATTATGGGTGGCTTTATTTTCAATCCTCATATTGGTGTTTTTACCGATATTTTTGCCAGTCTTGGTTGGGATTTTAGCTTATACACCAGTCCTTTTGATGCGACGTTAACCTTGGTTTTGGTCTCGGTGTGGAAGCAAGTCTCAGTTAACTTTATCTACTTTCTTGCAGGGCTACAGTCTATTTCCTATGCGGTGAATGAAGCGGCAATGTTGGATTGCGAGAGTGATCGCCGTCGCTTCTGGACTATTACTTTTCCACTGCTTGCTCCTACGGGTTTTTTCTTATTAGTCATCAACTTAACCTATGCCTTTTTTGAAACTTTCGGCGTTATCGACACCTTAACGTCAGGCGGCCCGGGTGGGGGAACGACCTCATTGGTTTATAAGATTTATCGTGATGGCTTTATCGGAACAGACATTGGAGGCAGTGCGGCGCAATCGGTGGTGTTACTGGTTTTAGTCTTAATGCTGACTTGGGTGCAATTTAAGTTTATTGAAAAGCGTGTGCACTATTAATTCAAAGAGATGTATTGGTACACAGCAATGATGAGAATTTTATTATGAAACAGAATCAATGGTTCGATCATGTGATCCTAATAGCAGGGGCGCTTTTTATGATCATCCCTATTTGGCTAATTTTCGCCAGCTCTACCCACAACCCAAACACCATTATTAGTGATGGATTGCAGTGGTGGCCGGGCGGTAACCTTTTTGAGGTTTACGGTGAAGTGTGGGACAAGAGCATCGGCTTTAGTACGGATGTGAATGCAAAATCGATGATCATTAACTCAATGGTGATGGGACTTGGCTTTGCAATTGGCAAGATCATTATTTCGATGATGGCAGCTTATGCCTTGGTCTATTTTCGTATGCCTTTTGCTTCGCTGTGGTTTTGGCTGATATTTGTAACGCTATTGTTGCCATTAGAAGTGCGCATCATTCCTTCTTATGAGGTGGTTGCGAATTTAGGGATGTTGAACAGTTTTTCGGGACTCATTTTACCTTTAATCGCTTCAGCGACAGCGACGTTTTTCTTTCGTCAATTTTTTAGAACTATCCCAAATGAATTACTAGAAGCGGCGCAACTGGATAACGCGGGACCAATTCGCTTTTTTATCGATATTTTACTACCGCTATCCAAAACCATGATCGCTGCGATTTTCATCATCATGTTTGTGGTGGGTTGGAACCAATATTTATGGCCAATCATGATGACCACTGATGAGAGTTACAACACCATCGTGATGGGCGTGAAACAGTTATTGAGTGACATAAGCCAAAGCAGTCAACCGCGTTATGACCAAGCCTTTGCTCTGGTTATCTTCGCCATGTTGCCACCGATTTTAGTGGTTATTATTTTTCAGCGTTGGTTTGTGAAAGGCCTTGTTGAAACCGAGAAATAACCGTGCAGATGCGGTGATGAAACCGCATTGCCAATACCTAATTTGTGAAGAGATAGAACTATGTTAGCACTTAAAAATTTAGTAAAAACCTACGATAATGGTCACCAAGCGGTAAAGGGCGTTTCTGTTGATATTAAGCAGGGCGAGTTCATTGTATTGGTTGGCCCGTCGGGTTGTGGTAAATCATCCATCTTGCGCTCTATTGCAGGGTTAGAGTCGATCACTGGTGGCGAAATTGAGTTAAATCATCGTCGTATTGATACTGAAAAACCAGCCAGTCGTGATATTGCAATGGTGTTTCAAAATTATGCTTTATACCCACACATGACGGTGTATGACAACTTGTCTTATGGACTAAAAAACCGTGGTGTTGATAAGCAAACTATTGCTGAAAAAATTGAAAAAGTGACAGAAACCCTCAAGATCGCAGATTATCTCGACAGAAAGCCTGCAAAGTTATCAGGTGGGCAGCGTCAACGTGTTGCTATGGGACGTGCAATTGTGCGTGATCCACAGTTGTTCTTGTTTGATGAGCCATTATCTAATCTAGATGCTTCACTGCGTGCCCATATGCGTTTAGAAATTAAAAAGCTGCAACGAGAGCTAGGCGTAACCAGTGTGTATGTGACTCATGATCAAGTGGAGGCGATGACCTTGGCGGATCGTATTATTGTGCTAAACCAAGGCGAGATTGAGCAAATCGGCACGCCATCTGAGGTGTATCACCAACCTGCGAGTACGTTTGTGGCGAGCTTTATTGGTAGCCCTGCGATGAACTTTCATCAAGCCGAGATTGTGAATGGGGTGATTAAGTTTGATCAACAAAGTGTGTTTCTTGCTGAATACGCGCATCTACCTGCTCAGACAATACAGCTTGGAATTAGACCTGAACACGCCTTGTTAGAGCCAGTAAATACAGGGTTAAGCTTTCCATTAAGTGTGCAAGCGGTTGAACCGTTAGGGCCGAATCAGTTAGTTCATGGTTTGGTGGGTGGCAAAACATTTACCGCGTTAACGCCAGAGTTAGACTTTGCCACTCAAGAATCACTGACGCTTAACGTTGCAAAGCAGCACTTGCATTTGTTTGATGAGGCGGGGAAGCGCTTATTGGCTGATACCAATGTGTTAGCGCAAGCAAGCTAGATCATTCGTTTTAGATTAGCTCACTTTAGCTGATGGTAGAGTGAGCTTAACAAAAGTATGACTTTATTTTTTCTCGTAACCACATATTTGCCGGGCTTTGTCGCTCTCGATTATGGGTGAGTAAGCGATAGTGAACAGGCTTGGACGTAAATGGACAATCTAGTACCTGTATATCCAGCTTATCGGCAAATGTTGTTGCGATACTCTCGGTGACCACCGCAATGCAATTACTAGTAGAAACCATAGACATTAGTGACACAAGAGACGTACATTCTGCGGCTACTTGTCGCTCGCTTAGTTGTTCCTCGGTAAAATAATCTGCCATGTAGGTATCTTCACGGCGTAATTTCCAAGTAATGTGTTTCTCGGCATAAAACTGCTCACGAGTCACACTGTCTTCTATTCTAGGGTGTCCTTTTCGTGCTATCAGTCGGATCTTATCTTCAAACAGTGGTTCGGTAAAAAACGAGTGTGTTGAATAGTTAGATACTTCAATAGCAAGATCGGCTTGATGTTGATTGAGCGCCTGGATCAGGGCTTCTTCATTAGAGTGCGTTGGCTGCAACTCAATAGTGACATTACCCAAGCTATTGTCAGCTTCTAATTTAGGTAACAGCATTAACATTACAGGCTCTGAGGTGTATATAACGAACTTGCGTGGGTACTGGGTCGAAAAGCCTTCTAACCCTTCCAATGCGTTATTGATTTGAGCTAATGCGGGCTCAACATGACGAATTAATTCTTGTGCATGCTGCGTTGGAATAATCCCTCGACCGGATCGAATAAATAGCTGACTTCCCACTTGCTGTTGCAAACGCTTAAGTAAACCGCTTACTCCCGGTTGAGTTAATCCCATCTCTTCCGCGGCTAAGGTAATTGACTGGTGGCGATAAACCACCACAAACACTTTTAATAAGTTTAGATCTATATTTGAAACCATCCTTTCCTCAAACATAACATTTTGTGATGTGTTAAATACAGTTTCATGCATGTATTGCTATGTGTCAATACGCTAAATTAGCACCATACCAATACGAATTCCCAAAGAGGCTACTTATGAAAACTCGTTTTACTCTTTCAGTTCTTTCACTCTCTGTTATGGTTTCATTTGGCGCGGCAGCTAATGATTATGCATCTATTGATACTTACGAGGGAAAAGCGGCATCTAAGTTCACCGAAAATGCAAATACCGCAGCGGCAAAGCTCCTTCCTTGGGAAGACACATCTGCGTTTAAACGTACTACTCGTGGTCTTATTGCTGAGTTTGGTACTCACGAAGCAGGCGAGCTTAAGAACCGTTTTGAATACATGGCTGATATGTCGGTTGAAGACTTACCACCCTCAGCAAACCCATCAATTTGGCGTCAAGGAATGCTAAATTACGCTGCAGGCGGTCTATACGAAGTGACGGATGGGGTATATCAAATTCGCGGTGCTGACTTATCAAACATGACGATCTACCGCACAGATAATGGCTATGTGATCCACGATCCACTTCTGTCTCGCGAAGCAGCCGCCGCTTCTTGGGAATTCGCAAAACAGCACTTACCTGCGATTAATGGTGAGCACAAAATTACGGGCATGATCTACTCACACATGCACGCCGACCATTTTGGCGGTTCACGTGGTGTCTATGAATCAGGTGATTTTGCGAAAGATGCTGAAATCTACGCACCAAAAGACTTTATCAAAGAACTGGCTGATGAGAACGTTATCGCAGGCACTGCAATGGGTCGCCGTGCAAACTACCAATACGGTACAACCCTTGATACCAACACCAAAGGCATTGTAGATAACGCACTTGGCCTTGGCACATCACGTGGTGAAGTGACTCTAGTTACACCGACGATTGAGATCCAAGAGCGTGAAAAAGTCATTAATATTGATGGGCTCGATTTCCACGCAATCAACATGCCGGGTGCTGAAGCGCCTGCTGAGATTGTATTGTATGTGCCAGAGTATCGCTCATTGAATACCGCTGAACTTACTTACGACGGTATGCACAACATTTATACCTTCCGTGGTGCAAAAGTTCGTGATTCATTGGTGTGGACTAAATACTTAACTGAATTAAAAATGCGTTTTGTTGACAATGGGTTAGTAGACAATATTCACGCTGCACACTCAGCACCAGTATGGAATGATGCAGGCACTGACGTAAACGAAATTTCTGAATACATGACGCTACAGCGTGACAACTACGGTTTTATTCATAACCAGTCGATGCGTTTAGCCAATCACGGTGTGACTATTCACGATGTGGGCCGTCAAATTGAAAAGATCGTTCCACAATCTCAAATCGATACTTGGCACACCAACGGTTACCACGGTTCATACAGCCACAATGCTCGTGCAGTGGTAAACCTGTACCTTGGTTACCATGATATGAACCCTGTGAACACCAACCCATTGCAAACCAAAGATCAATCTTGTGTGTATGTGAATGCAGCAGGTGCAGACGTATTATATAAAGCGGGTATGACTCACTTTAATGCTGGTGAATATCAAGAATCGTCTCAACTGTTTAACGACCTAGTGCAATGTAATCCGAACAATATTGATTATCGTTTCGCACTCGCAGACAGCTTTGAACAGCAAGGTTACCAGTCTGAAACGATGGCGTGGCGTAACAGCTACTTGCAAGGTGCGGTTGAACTACGTACTGGTGAGATCCAAGAGTCAATCAAGCTGGCTTCATCTGACGTAATTGCGAACACTCCAACGGGCATGTTCTTAGACTTTATAGCTGTGAGTTTGAACGCACCAAAAGCAGAAGCGGCAGGTCTTGACTTCAACTTCGGTGTTTACCACCCAGATCTTGGAGAGCGTTACTACGGTGAAGTGTCTAATGCGAATATGGCTAACATTGAAGTCGATAAGTTACCAAAAGTGGATTTTGAATTAATTATCAACAAAGCAGATTTCACAAAAGTCGTTCTTGGTGAGACAACACTAGAGGCATTATTCAAATCGGGTCAAGCGGGTGTGAAAGGCGATGCATCGCTGCTAGGGCAACTGTCTGGCTCACTAGATAAGTTTGATGGTATGTTTGAAATTCTACCAATGCCAAGCAAATAACATGTAATGATAAAAAGCCCTATTGTAGGTAATATAATGCCAGTCAGTTAAGTTGACTGGCATTTTTGTTTGGTGAAAAGTGGGGAAGCCTCTTAAAGTTGAAGAACTAGCTTTCCAATCGTATTACCACTTTCTAAATCTCGATGAGCATTTACGCCTTCTTCTAGCGCATAGATATTGTGAATCGGCATTTCAATCCTACCCTCTAATATCAAGTTTTCGATTGATTTTATCGTTGCGATATTGTCTTTTTGGTTATGTGTACCACCATTGAATAATTCGAACTTTATCGACTTCATAAATGCATTTTGCAGCGCTGATTCTATATCGGGTGCTTGATTGCTTTCAGCGAATCCGTACCAAATCAAATGACCATTATTTGCAAGAAGATCGATATCTCTTGCAATAGAACTTCCGCCAGTGGCATTGAAAATAGCATCTAAACCATCTGGGTATTCGCTTCTTATAATACTTTGCACATCGTCGTGCTTATAATTTAAAACACGATCGGCTCCCAATGAATATACATATTCTTTCTTTTTATCAGAACCCACTAAAGCAATAACTTCATGATGTTGAGTTTTGAGAAGTTGAACTAGAGTGCCTCCCACGCTTCCAGCTCCAGCATGAACAAGTACTTTTTGAGCTGAGTTACTCAAACGCTGAGCCAAGAGCATAGCCGTTCGCCCCGACATACTTATGCTGCTTGCTGCTAGAGGTGAAAGCGACACAGGGACAGCTAGCTCCCACTCTAATGAGCTGGTAGTGTCAACAATAACGTACTCAGCGTAGGATTGACTAGCTGAAAATGCGACAAGTTGTCCTTTTTCATAACCACTAACTTTAGCCCCCACCTCTTCAATAATACCTGAACCTTCCATTCCTAAGGTGAAAGGAGGTGTGGGTAACCCAGGGAAAGCACCTTTACGAATGTACGTATCTGCTAAGTTAATTCCGCTATAAGTCACTTTAATTAATAGTTGGTTATCACTTATTTTTGGCTTTTCAAAGTAGTTTATAGCCAATACTTCTGGGCTTCCAAATTCAGTTACTTGTAGAGCTCTCATTTTCTATTTCCTTAGATAATTTTTAAGATCTGATATAGGTGACTAATCTTTAGAAGCCATTTGGGTTGTCGATGATATAAAGCCAACCACCATCAGAATATTTCATCACTTCTAGAGCCATTCCTGTTTGAACATTAGGGATTTCCCAATCGGAACGGATAAGTGCGGTGTCACCATTGATATGAATAGATACGCCGTGTGTGAGCATTTCTACGTCACCCTGCATATAGCCTTTCAAAGTCTGTGCGATAGCATCTTTTCCTCTAGCAAGGTTACCTTCAGCATCTAAGACGAATACGGCATCTTCGTGGAATAATGTCGCGAGTCCAGTCGTATCTTTATTTGAAAAATACTCTGCAAATAATTGGTGTAATTCACTAGGTGTTTGCGGTTTTGTGTAATCTGTCGATCCGTAAGATAAAAAAGAGAGAGCGCTTAAAGCAATCAACCATGCTGCTTTCATAGTGTTTCCTTAATTTGAATGTTCTGTAAAGATAGTGTGATATTATTAGAGTTAATTACTAAAAGAAATTAGGTACTAAAAAGTAACTAATTACCTTAAAGTAACCTAAGAAGGTGCGCCAATTTTTTAAAATGCAATATGAATAAATGAAAGGAGTGGGCTATGAGCCAGCAAGGTAAGCAACCCGAGGGCTATTGTAGTGTGGATCGATACTTAACGTTGATCTCTACAAAGTGGACTGCACATATTGTTTGGTTAGTTGGTCAGCATAAAGAAATGCGATTTGGGCAAATACAAAAGCAGCTCGCCTTGGTGTCTAGTAAAGTACTCAGTGAGCGATTAAAACTGTTAACAGGAGAAGGTTTTGTTTGGAGAAGACAAGAACAGACGATTCCTGTAACGGTGTATTACGGGTTGACGCCAAAAGGAGAAGAACTGGCAGAGATTGTCGATATTATCGTAAAAAAGTCTGACGACTGGGATAGGTGCTCTGCACTAGACAATGTAGGACAATGATTAGAACAAGTTGGTCAAATGTCCATCATCTAGTGCAATAGGTAAATACTCTGGCTTAGAAACGGGCAATAGAATGCCTGTAAAACTGGTGGTTGAATGCCAGTCAGTTAAGCTGACTGGCATTTTTAGTTTGGTAAAAAGGGAGAGGCGCTTATTGGCGATACGAATGGTTAGCGCAAGCAAGTGAGAGCATTCGTTTAGAGTGGCTCACTCTAGGGGCTGATAATGACGAGATTATTAATGCGAAAGAAGATCTAATTCACGAGAGCTAAATCCTGTCGCCTTCATGATTGTGGCTTTATCTACGCCTGATTGCAGTAAATTACGAGCCATCTCTTTTAATGTGTCTTGACGACCTTTTTGTTCGCCTTCTTGACGGCCTTGTTGAAGTCCTTTCTGCTCACCTTGCTGAATTAATTGCTCTGCTATTGTCATTAGTGTGCCCTCGTGTTTTGGTACTTGTTGTGCCAACGCTTCCAATAACGTATTTACGTTTTGAGTTTCCCCTACCGTTACTAAGTATTCTATCAGGGTTCGGACTTGGCTGGCTGTATGGTAGTCATTTAATAATAAGATGACTAACTGACTAACTGACTAACGATTCAAGGATATCATGGATGTCTTTTTGGTAAATGTGTTTCTGGACTAGCTCTAATAGTGCAATGCGCTTGTACTCTATTATCTCACTGTCATCCATTACAGTGACATCCACTAATGGAAAATCATTATTATAGAGTGCTTTCGCCATTTCTGGTTTAGTAAAACAATCTAACCAATTCATGCTGTATGGATACGGTGATGTTTTTCCGTGGTAAAACAACAGAGGAACAACCAATGGCAGCTCTTTGTTTCCAGCGTCAAGATGCTTTTGCATGGCGGCAATAGCATAGCGAAACATCCGAAAGGCCATGTGTTCGTCAGGGCTACTTTGATGCTCAATGAGAGCATAAATATAGCCGTCACCACACTCTGTCTTCATTGAGTAGAGTACGTCTGAATAGTACGGACGTAAGTCATCTTCTAAAAACGAACCTGATTCCAGTTTCAATGTTGATAGGTCACATAACGTTTTCAGATGTGTTGGTAGGTGTATTTCCAGCATATCTTTAGCAGTATCAGGTGTTGTTAAAAACGCTTTAAACAACCCATCATGGGGCGTTGTTGTGTTTTTCTTACTCATGAAAAGTGCTCCAGTCTACTGATTAAGTTAAGTATACCACTCATTATCGCATCGTTCCTTACTCTAGGTTAAAGTGATATCTGGTACAATTCCCTCCACACCTCCACACCTCTAAACCTCCCCAGCTACCGCGCATTGGTCTTCAATCATTACCTTCTGCTTCTTCTCTAGCATCTCAAACACAATCAACAATACAGCAGCGATAACTGCACCAACAAAGCATAAATACAGTGCGCTGTAGTAGTTGTATAACTCACCCACCACACCCACCATCACGCTTGATACCAAGACACTGATGTTCAACATGTTTGAAAAAAGGGTAGAGGCCGTGCCTAATCGGTCTTTCATCATATCTTGCAGTGCGACCATTCCTAACGTTGCACACACACCAATGAAGAATCCATTAAGTATTTGAGCAATCAGCATTCCAGTAAAGCTGGTGGTTGATAGCATAACAAGAAAGAACATGGCACCAGATATTACACCAAGTGTCATTACTCTGGTTGTACCCAACTTTTCAGCCATTTTTCCTGCGCCAAGCATTATTGGGATCTCGCAAGCAGCCGCCATACCAAACATTAAGCCTAACCAACTGACATCGACTTGTAGCTCTTGTGAAAGATACAAAGGCATACTGGTGATATACAAGTTGTTGGCAGAGAAAGCACAAACAATGATAAAGCAATAAAATATAACCATGCGTCCTAACGGTTTATTTTCAACAATTGCAGCGGTACGCTCTTCTTTGGTTACGACGTTATCAGGAATAAATTTAGCGATGATGAGTATTGCGATAGAGACAGTAATAGCAGAGACCGCAAACGCTGCACTAAAGCCAAATTGTGCTTTAAGCATGAATGCCGCAGGTGGACCAAATACCCACGCAATGGCAAGGCCTGCACGCATCTTGGCTAAAAAACTGGTGCTGTTGGCAACGTGTCTGTCACCATATTCCCGACCTAGAGCAAACAGTTGACCAAAAGAAGCGCCACTGACGCTACCAAAGACCACGGCCATGGTAATCGCTAACCAATAATCACGAATAACGGTAAAACTGGCGACCAAAATTAAGTAACTTGCTAACGAGACAACCAGAATGGTTTTACGGTTCCAATGCGTGTCTGAGCGTTTGGCAATAAATTGAGATACGATCACAGAGCTGCTGACAGCGAGCGTCATGTATAGGCTTAACATCATTGGTGATGCGCCCAACTCCTCTACAATAAATAAGCTTGATAGTGGGTAAAAAAACGCACTACAAAGGCCAGTAATAAAGGCGGTGAAAATAAACAAAAATGTCTTCTTGTTTTGAGGCATAGTGAAACTCCAGTGTACGAAATAGGGGTTGGTTAGAACGTTTTATTTATGGGTAGTCTACTCAATGATCGAGGAGGTAATTGATGTTATTCGAGCTACCTCTAATACTATTCATTCATTTTATAGGGTCTCTTTGACAGGCAAGACTCATCGCGATAGCCTGATATCTTATCCATATTCAGGAGTGGCAATGAAACCGTTTAAAGAGCATATCCAAGATCAGCCCAGTTTTGATTGGTTATTTAGGGAGTTTCATTGCAGTGTTAAAGAGAGTGAATTTACCTGCTCTTGGCATTATCATTCTGAATATGAATTGGTGTTGTATCTTGATCCTGAAGAAGAATTTCAAGGTAATTACTTTGCTGGAGATTCCATTGGGGAGATTAATCACAATACCCTGTTACTTTACGGTCCAGGATTACCGCACATGGTGGCTGGGCGAAGTATAAAGTCAGAGCGTTTGAACAATCACCATACCGTTATCGTGTGGTTTGCACATCATTGGGTAGAGCGTTTACAGGCGGTGTTGCCAGAGGCGAGAAACATTAAACGATTGTTGGATAACTCGGCATATGGTCTTTCTTTTAGCTTAGATCTTGCGAAAAAAATATCTAGATTGCTTAGTGAAATAAAAGGATTAGATCGCCACTATCAAGCGATAAAAATTATCGAAGTGTTGATCTGTCTTTCAGATGATATTGCGGCAAAAAAGTTATCAACTACTCCTTATCGTATTAAGCAGGTATCAGAAGATTCAGAAGTAAATCAACGTATTGAGCGAGCGTCTCGCTATATCGAAAATCATCATGGCGATGGAATTAAAATTGCTGATCTGTGCAAGAAATTACACATGAGTGAGAGCTCGGCTTATCGAATGTTTGAGAAGCATTATGGAATGAGTTTTTCTGATCATCTAAAGCAATATCGTATTGGTAAATCGTGTGAGCTGTTAGCGAGTACTAACTTACCTGTCGCTCTAGTGGCAGAAAAAACGGGATTTAAAAATATTTCGAACTTTAATCGTCAATTCAAAGAGTTAAAAAATATGACGCCGACAGAGTTTCGACGTCGATTTAATTAGTGTTGATATTACCAGTAAGCCGTTATATTAGTTTCTGAAATTATCAATTATAGGCTCTGGCTACGCGACCATTACTGTTTAGTATGTAGCTCCCAATATAAGCTGGGATAAAAACAGATTGTCCTTTAGCCAATGCCATTTTTTCCCTATTTTGGCTGTGTAATTCTAAATCACAGTCTATAGCCATTAGTATTTCAGCGCCGTGGGTTCCGACTTGGGTTTCTTTTGGTGAATGAATAATAGCGAAATTAAAGTCATCAACTGGAATGTTGTAGTTATCGTGTAGGTTATCTTTCTGTGGTGATAAAATCAGTTCATCAAAGGCAATTGGCACAAAATTAGTACATTCGATAAGCTCATTAACATCAATATGTTTTGGCGTTAAGCCTGCACGCAGTACATTATCAGAATTCGCCATTATCTCTAATCCCGTCCCTTTTATATAAGCGTGTGGTGTATTCGCACTTAAATACATGGCCTCGCCTGATTGTAAGGTGATTACATTAAGAAGTAGCGGTGAAAAAAGTCCAACATCATAAGGATATTGATGGTTTAGCTCTGTGATTAAGGCAAACTCAGCTTGCTCTTGATGAGTTTTAGAATAGCTCAATAGCTGGTCTAGAGCATTGTGTTTTCTCTGTTCACTTAGCGTTAATAATCCATTAAAAAATGCCTTTAATCCTTGCGGTGTAAGTGCGTGACTAAAATCATCCACTAGATCTGCTAACTCAACAATATGTAAGTCAGTGAAGAATTCCATAATCTCATCGTATGCACGAAACCCATTCATTGCTTGATAGTTAGTGAGTGCGTAAACCAATTCCGGTTTATGATTATCATCTTTATAGTTTCGATGATCGGCAGTGAGCGGGATCCCTGCTTGTTCTTCTTGTTCGAACCCCTTCTTTGCTTGGCTCCTGCTTGGATGAACTTGAATTGATAACGCTTTATCTGCCGCTAGAATTTTAAATAAAAAAGGTAGGTCACCAAATTTTTGGGCAATATCAGAAGATAGATAAGCCGATTTATTGGAATTGATTAGCTCTGATAAAGGTATTGGGTGCTGATCAAATGTCACCATTGAACAACCTTGAGGGTGAGTTCCCATCCATACTTCAGCTTGTGGCTGCTGTGATTCATTTTCAAAACCAAATAGCTCATGAATAGAAGATGTACTTCCCCATGCATAGTTTTGAATTTTGTTTTCCATCGGGAAGAAGGAATGAAGTGATAAATGGTTTGATGACATGAATTTTCCCGTAGTTGATTCTTCGAATTGGTTCGGAAGAAAGTGATTTCAGTGGTATTGGGTTAGCTGAAATACTAGAGAAAACAAAGAGCCTACACATGAGATAGGGTCTTAGAATTGTTAGGAAAAATTCTTAGAAATGGAGTGGAGATATAAAAAGCGTGAAAAGAGTCACATTGCTGATGTGATGTAGAATTAAGAGCGTAATGTCTTATGTCATTCTTATTGTCCAACTTGAGTAAATCGCAAGTTTGTAACGATATACTCAAGTTGGTGTAATTGTGATGGAGTGTTTATAAATGAGGTTTTGTATCCATTGTTTTCTGGGGCGATTGAGCTTGTAAAAAGGGTAAAAGAAGGAGTCCTATTACAGCTGCGCACGTCGAAATAGTAACGAAGAAGCCTGTCCAGCCATAGGTTTCTAAAATGAGAGCCAATGGATAACCAGATAATGCTGCCCCCATATAAGCAAATAGACCAACAAAACCAGTCGCTGCTCCTGCGGAATCTTTGTGCGAGCATTCTGCCGCCGCCATACCAATTAACATTTGAGGTCCAAAGACAAAAAAGCCTATACAGAAAAGTCCGGCGGCTTGAAAAACAAAGTTAGTCAACGGCATTAACCACAACGCAGACACCGATAAGAAGATCCCAATTGCAAACAAGATATTCATTGGTCCACGGTTGCCTGCAAATAACTTGTCAGAACCCCAACCTGCAACGAGCGATCCAATAAACCCACCGATTTCAAATAGGGATAATGCAGCGTTAGCATTGATTAAACTGTAGTTATGCTCTTCGGTTAGATATAAATTCCCCCAATCATTAACAGCGGTTCTCACGATATAAACCAACACATAACTAAAAGCGAGTAACCAAATATACTTATTACTAAATACATAGGTTTTCAATATTTCTCTATAGCTTAACCCTTGCCCATGATTTTCTTGGGCTAATTCTAAAGGATCATTTCGCCACTTTCCTACGCTAGGTAATCCCATCGTTGTTGGTTTATCACGTAAACGCCAACACACGATTAACCCAATAATAATGAAGATACCTGTCAGATATACAAAGATAACGGTGCGGAAAATCTATCCTGTCTACGTCACATGGCTCTGAATATGCTTCGGGCTGAGCCAACGAAAGTAAGTATCGTCGGAAAACAAAAGCGTTGTTTAATGAATGCATCAATGCTGGAAAGCGTGTTGATTGCGGGGTTGTCTAAAGAAAAAGTCACTACCGATACAGTAATCGATGCATTTGAGTACTTCTTCAACGCACGACAAAACAATAAGCCATGCTTTATTATCTTAGATAATGCCTCTTTTCATAGATCCACAAAATTTAAACAAAAAATACAGGAGTGGTTGATGAATGATGTGCTCGTTTGTTATTTACCACCGTACTCTCCAGAACTCAATATCATTGAGATATTGTGGAAGAAAGTAAAGCATGAATGGCTACCATGTGAAGCGTTCAAACGTTTTAATACCTCAGTCTTAACATCAAAAATATATTGAATAATTACGATAAGAGATCACAATAACTTTTGCATGACTACTTAGTAGGTAAATTTATAATGCTGGGCAGTTTTTTGCTTGATATTCTGTAGATTTATAGTTTTGGGCAATAATTTGCCCAAACTAAAATTAGTTTTAGTTAAATGTAATATTTTAATTTGGAACGTTTATTGCAGTAAATTTATTGCTTATCAAACTTGATAGGGAGTATCGGGTTAATTAGATTATGTTTTCTAATTAAATTACTTAATTATATTTTTGGTTTTAAGGGAGGTAGTAATGTCAGTATTAATAAGAGTTGTAGCTCTTAATCTTTGGCTGTTTTGTTCTATAGGAAAAATCGCTGAAGCAAAGAGCTATGATCTAAATAATTTTTCATCAGTAGAGGCTTTTGAAAAAGGGAGAATCTTAAGAGCACAGTTTAAGAATATAGAAAGTCGTCGATATCTTAAGTTCGCAGCCGATCAAGGAGATCCTAATGCCGAATATTTATATGCGATGGAGCTCATCTCATATAAAAGCACAATTAGAACCGCTTCAGAGAGTAAATATTATTTGATTCTCGCAGCTAGAAACGGAAGCCGTAAAGCTATGCAGTTTTTATACCAATATGCAAATTGGCTGAAGGAAGAGGAGCGGATTTTTTGGAAGAATAACTACTACAATGCTTTGATTAATTTAGGTAGAAGCCAACCTGCTCAAGCTTTTTATGATCTTAGTCAGTATCACAAAGGCAGTTATGATGAACTTTCTCAATATTACCTTAGCCGTGCTGTTGTGTTTAATCATCCTAAAGCATTGATGGATGTAGCACATCAAATTGAAGTTGGTAAAGGTAACTTTGTGTCATCTGATGCTAGAGAAGCCCAAGTTAGACAGATTTACTTAAAAGCAGCAGAAACAGGGTATTTACCAGCTATATTAATTTATATCAAATGCTTAGAGGGCGATCAGATGTATGAAAAAGCATATGAATGGCGAATTAAGGCTATGGAAGCTGGTGATTTAATGTCTCTACCAATTCTGGCGTCAATACTCACTAATCAAAGTGAGCCGTACGGGTTTGTTGAATCTGACGTTGTTGCTGCAAAGGCATATTTAAGTGTTTATTTAGAGTCGGCAGGTAAAGATAAATTACCTACGTTATATTCAAATATAGAAATGTTTTTTTCTAAGTTGTCGTTAATTTTAAATGATACTAGCGATAATAAATTAATAAATTTAGAAAATAAAATAAAATCTCATGCTCCTTTTTATAGACATGATGTTTTTTGGGATTATTAACTAGGACGAGTGGAGCTTTGGAGGTCACTTTTAGGCACGCATTGGTTACCATACCATTAGGAATGCCAACGATAGTATGTTGGCATGATTTCTTGATAGTTTATTGCAACGACTTGTATTGAAAAATAGTGATAGACCGTATTCCAGTAACCAAATTCAACGGATAAATCTCGCAAGGGGCCCTATCAAAGAGCATTCTATGCTCAGACTTATTATAAGCTTTCTCTGTATTCTTTATAAGTTTAAATAATATTCACCACCGCTTTCAGAGAAGTGATTATAACGCTTCATTATGCAGCTAAAAATTGAACATGAAAGCTCAACACGCCCTAAAATATTAATAAGAGTATTATTGATATTCTTATAACATTTACAGTAACGAGAAATAGAGAATTACTGGAATTGGTATTAATATTTTCATAGATAAATGTATATTATTGTTGAATAACATAAAAGAATGTCATCTTTAATTTTAAATAACAAAAATATCAACAACAACATAACTTACATTAATACTGGTATTTATGGTACGAATGTCATGTTTATTGTCTTTTTATATTGTTTTTTATATTAAAATAAATAGCATGGCGCTTTATTAATACTAAGTTATTCATAGTTAACCCATTTTATTTGGTAATGTAATTATAAAAATACTCCTTACATAAATAAAGGGAGATAAATAGTTATTAATTAAAAAATCATCGTCATCTCTTTATTGAATTGACTTTTTTATCGACAACGATTGGTATAAGGTATCGGAGACTTCATATGTCTAAAGAAGGAAGTGTAGCTCCTAAAGAGCGGATTAATATTAAATATATTCCGGCTACAGGGGATGCACAGGCTGAAATTGAACTTCCATTAAAAACACTCGTAGTAGGTGATTTTAAAGGTCACCCAGAAGAAATACCGCTTGAAGAGCGTTCATCAGTACGAGTTGATAAAAACAACTTTGAAGCTGTCATGCGCGAAAGCGAATTGAATTTTTCTACAACAGTAAAAAACAAGCTAGTTGATGAAGAAAACTCTGATCTTCCAATTGAGCTAAGCTTTAAGTCTCTGGCAGATTTCTCGCCAGATTCAGTTGCATCACAAGTACCTGAGTTAAAAAAACTAATTGAATTACGTGAAGCTTTGGTTGCTCTAAAGGGACCCCTTGGCAATATTCCTGCTTTTCGTGATCGTCTTCAAGTTCTTCTGAATTCAGAAGAGTCTCGTGAAAAGCTTTTGGCTGAGTTGAGCTTGGTCGGTGGTGAGAAAAAAGAAGAAGAGCCTCAGGCTTAAAATTAGACGACATTCGTCACTAACCAAAATTTAGGATTTACTCAATGTCTACAACTGAATCGGTATTGGAAACTCCCCAGTTAATGGAAGGTAGCCTTTTAGACGAGATCATGCAACAAACACGTATTGCGCCTAATGAAGACGGCTACGATATTGCTAAAAAAGGTGTCGCTGCATTTATTGAAAACTTGTTAGGCTCACCTCAATCAGAAGAGCTAGTGAACAAGTCTCTGGTCGACCAAATGTTGGTTGAACTAGATAAAAAAGTTAGCGCACAAATGGATGAAATTCTTCACAATGCTAACTACCAGCAAATGGAATCTTCCTGGCGTGGTCTTAAACTTCTCATTGATCGTACTGATTTCCGCGAGAACAACAAAGTGGAAATTTTACACGTAACCAAAGAAGAGTTACTAGAAGATTTTGAGTTTGCACCTGAAACATGTCAGGCAGGCTTGTACAAGCATGTTTACTCTTCAGGTTACGGTCAGTTTGGTGGTGAACCAACAGGGGCTATTATTGGTAATTATGCCTTCTCACCATCAACACCAGATATGAAGCTTCTACAGTATATGGGGGCTCTTGGCGCAATGTCCCATGCTCCTTTTATTTCGAGTGTTGGTCCAGAGTTCTTTGGTATTGATTCATTTGAAGAACTACCAAACATCAAAGATCTGAAATCTACGTTCGAAAGTCCGAAATATACAAAATGGCGCTCTCTTCGTGAATCTGAAGATGCACGTTATTTGGCTCTAACCGCTCCACGGTTTCTGTTGCGTGTTCCTTACGATCCGATAGAAAACCCTATCAAGTTGTTTAATTACACAGAAAATGTAAGCAGTTCTCATGATCATTATATGTGGGGTAATACAGCGTTCGCGTTCGCTACTCGCTTGACTGATAGTTTTGCGAAGTACCGTTGGTGTCCAAATATCATAGGCCCCCAAAGTGGTGGTGCGGTAGAAGATCTGCCAGTTCATGTATTTGAATCAATGGGTGCGTTGCAAAGTAAAATTCCAACAGAAGTATTGATTACAGATCGTAAAGAATTCGAACTTGCTGAAGAAGGTTTTATCGCTCTTACTATGCGTAAGGGGAGTGATAACGCAGCATTCTTCTCGGCTAACTCAATTCAAAAGCCGAAGATCTTCCCAAATACTAAGGAAGGGAAAGAAGCAGAAACCAACTACAAGCTTGGTACTCAGCTTCCGTACATGATGATCATCAACCGCCTAGCGCATTACGTTAAAGTGTTACAGCGTGAGCAGATCGGTGCTTGGGTAGAGCGCCAAGACTTAGAGCGCGAACTAAACACTTGGATTAAACAATACATAGCTGATCAGGAGAACCCACCAGCAGACGTACGTAGCCGTCGCCCATTACGTGCTGCTCGTATTGAAGTCTCTGATGTTGAGGGTAACCCAGGTTGGTACCAAGTATCGCTTTCGGTTCGTCCTCATTTTAAATACATGGGGGCGAATTTCGAGCTTTCTTTAGTCGGTCGTTTAGATCAAGCCTGATTATGACGTATATAGCTCCTGAAGAGAGTGCATTTGGTGTTGGTTTTTTTGAACGTTTGGATGCCAACACCAAACCTATGTCTCTAAGTCAAGGGCCTGACGTATCAGATGTACTCGAGTCGATAAAACAAAATGTATCAAACATTTTGAACTCTCGGGTCGGTGGTTCTCAAAGTGCACCGGATCTAGGCTTAATAGATTTTAATGATGCAACACTTGAAATCTCAGACTTATCAGTTCGTATAAAGTTGGCAATTCAACATTGTTTGGATCGCTATGAGCCGCGATTGATACATGTGGTCGTAAACGTTGAACAAGATACGTTCAACCCGTTAACTGTGAGGTTTCGCATTCTTGCAACGATTAATCGTGAAGCGTTACACGAAAAAATTCAGTTCAGCCTGTTATTGGATCAAAATAGAAAATATCGAGTATTTTAACCTTTATGACGAAAAACAAGTATTTCAGAGAAGAGCTCGCATTTCTTAAAGAGCAAGGGAAAGAGTTCACAGAAATTCACCCCCAGCTTTCGCGTTTTCTTCATGGTCAAACAACAGATCCTGATGTTGAACGCCTGTTAGAGGGCTTTGCCTTTTTAACAGCCCGCCTGCGTGAAAAAGTTGAAGACGAGTTCCCAGAGCTTACTCATTCAGTTATTAACATGCTTTGGCCTAACTATTTGCGTCCGATCCCTAGTATGAGCGTGATTGCGTTTACTCCAGATAAAAGCGTCAGCGAGAAGCAGGTGATAACTCGTGGCACTCAGCTGGATAGCAAGCCTGTATTTGGTACGCCTTGCCATTTTAGAACGTGTCGAGATGTCGAGATTTATCCACTTCAATGCAAAGATGTAAGCGCAGAGCACACTCGTGAAGCGACCACCATTAAGCTATCTCTTGCTATGACAGGAGACATGACAACAGGTGATGCCAAACTCGGTACGCTTCGCTTTTACTTAGGTGGAGATAAATACAGTTCTCAAACTTTGTATTTGTGGCTACACCATTACCTACAAAAAGTGACCGTTGAAGTTGACGGTGTTGAATTCGCATTACCAGCTGATGCATTTGCCACTGTCGGTTTTGATAGCGAACAAGCAATGTTGCCTTACCCTAAAAATGTATACGACGGCTACCGAATCCTACAAGAGTATTTATCTTTCCCTGAGGCATTTCACTTTTTCGACGTGAAAGGTCTCGCGAGCGCATTACCAAAATGTGTTACGGGTAAATTTACGTTAAATATTCATTTTTCTAAAACATTACCAGCAGATACGCGAGTCAGAAAGGATAACTTCCAACTTTATTGTACTCCAATTATCAATTTATTTAGACATGACGCCGATCCGGTCGACTTGAATGGCCGTCGCACTGAGTACCGAATTTTCCCTTCTAGTCGTTATCCAGCGCACTATGAGATTTTCAGTGTAGACAGTGTCGTTGGTTGGCAAGATACAGAATCTGAAGGCAGACGCATCCGAGGTGCAAAGCGAGTTTATGAACCTTTTGAGAGCTTTCAACATGAAGTTGAGCGTGTACGTAACCGCCAAGCTCTTTACTACCGTACAAGAGTGAAAGAAAGCATTCGAAGCGATGGATTTGATTCATTTATCTCATTTATACGAGGAGATGAAACATCTGCTGTCGGTGTTGATGAAGCGGTTTCAATTAAACTTACATGTACGAATCGTCTGTTGCCGCTAGAACTAGGCGTTGGTGATATTTGTGTCGCAACTGACACCTCTCCACCATTTGCAACATTCCAAAACATTACCGTGCCGTCACAGTCACTTAGACCGGTTCTAGACGGCAGTTTACTGTGGACGTTGATTTCCAACTTGTCACTTAACTACCTCTCATTGTTATCGAAAGAAGCACTGAGCTGCGTATTAAGAGCCTACGACTTTAGATCGCTTGTTGACCGTCAGGCAGAGCGAGTTGCTCGTATGCGTTTAGACGGAATCGTAAAAATCGAATCTCACCCAGTGGATAAAATTTTAAGGGGCTTACCTGTTCGAGGATTACAGTCAACATTACATATTGACCAAAACGGATTTGGTTCGGAAGGAGACTTATTTTTGTTTGGTACTGTATTGAGTCACTTTTTTGCGCTCTACGCCAGTATTAACTCATTCCACGAACTCGTCGTGGTGAACGTGACGAACAAAGAGAGATACACATGGGGAACCCAGAGTGGAATGCAGCCGTTGATTTAGGCGATGAAAATTTTCACCAGCTAACGGGTGAGCTGTCAACAAAAGTTCGAGAGTACAGTTTTTATCAGCTTGTGGAGTTGTTGCAGAAATTAAATGATTTAAACCCAGAATCTGAAGAGTGGGAACGACACTGCCGTCTCGTGTTTAGTGCAAACCCAAGTTTGGGTTTCTCACCGTGTGATGTAAAGGCGCTAGAAACACGACATGATAAAAGGCAAGTGCTTTTAACTAACTTTTTTGGACTTTCCGGGGCTCAATCGCCTTTACCTAGCTTTATTTTGGAGCAGTTAGCAACGGAAGAAGCTGGTGGCTTGAAACAGCCATTTTTAGACTTTTTTAATAACCGCTTGATCAACCTCGTTTATCGAGTGTGGCGAAAATATCGTTATTACGTTCGCTTTCAAGCTGGAGCACAAGATCAGTTTTCTGCACAGCTATTCGCGTTGGTAGGTCTCGGTGACCCTGACCTTCGGGGGGAAACGCCGATCAACTGGTGCAAAATGTTGGCATATGCGGGGACGTTAGCTGGCCGAAGCCGCTCACCACAGGTCGTAGCGGGTATTATCGCCCATTGTTTCGACTTAGAAGATGTCACGATCAGGCAATGGGTGAGAAGGCGAGTGCTCATTGATAAAAGCCAGCAATTGGGTTTAGGCGTGCAAAATGTGAGCCTTGGTGTTGACTCAATTATTGGTGAATCGGTTGTTGATTGCAATGGCAAGTTTGTCATTTGTATCGGCAATTTAATGCGGGAACGCTTCGCAGATTTCTTACCATCAGGGAAAGAGCATCAATCATTATGTAAGTTGGTTGAGTTTGTTTTGCGAGAGCAGATGGCATATGACGTTGAACTGACGATGAAAGAAAGTGAAGCGCCTGATTTTTGTTTACATCCAGAACAGAGTGTCGCACTTGGTTGGACCTCGTTCCTTGGAAGTGACACGACGAATAAAAACGTATTGATCCAGGTAAGGCAATAACCATGAATAAACCAAAACTGCCATCTTTGACTCTATTGGTAACAAACGCACAGCGCTTGGAGTCTGGTTTGTCGGCTCAGCATACATGGAAGGAAGAAGGCGGAATCATCGGTATGGCCACGACATCAGATTGGCGACTCACCGATTCGGATGGCCAAGTAAGCTCAGAGCATTGTGAGGTCGTTGTAGTTGATGGAGCATATTGCCTAAAAGATATTTGCGGGAGTACTTATGTTAATGGTGCTCACTTGCCACTAGGGAAAGGCCAGTTAGCTCGCTTGAATCATAAAGATGAAGTTTCCATAGGGCCATACCAATTACGCACTTTGTTTGGTAACGCTAATGAGGTCAAGGAACAGTATGGTTCATTAGACGCGTTGTTTATCTCGCGAGACGAAGATCTACTTTCTGATTCGGCATACGAAGAAGAGCCCGAGCTGGAAAATGAAAACATTGAAACAGACCCACTTAACGCACTTGATGAATTAATGGGTTCACAAGAAGTTAATGAAAATAGGTTAATTGAACCAGAAGCTGAGAAAAGTGAACTGCCTCAGCAATCATTAGTGCCAGATGAGGGTTTGGGGTTACATGGAGTTGCGTTTACACCACAAGCGGATAGTGAGTATGAAATGACATCATCTATTCGTCTTAAGAAAATTTTAGGTTTTGGTTTTAACAAATTGAAACCTTCGAATAAAGAAGAGCGAACCAACGTTTCTCAACCTGTGGCACCGCTCACCCAACTAAATAACAACGTATCAGAAGGCTTCACAATGGATGAAAAAACACTGGATCTGTTAGAAGAAGAAGTGGCGAAGAGCATCCTGCCACAGGCAGAGACATTTAACCATAGTAATACACAAACTAACCACCTTATCACAGGCCCAATGCTTGACGGTTTAGGGGTGAATTTGAGTGATGAAGACAATATGGCACGAATGCATTTATTGTCACAAGAAATGGGGGAGTCTCTTCAAGCGTGCGTACGTGGCTTACTGGATTTACATCAACAGGTGAGTGACGGACGCTTCGGTACGCTAAACAGAAACCTTCAACCTATCGAAGATAACCCTTTGCGTCTAGGGCTATCATATGAAGAAACGGTTAAAACTCTTTATGACGCAGACAAAAGTCTGGTGCATTTATCTGCACCTGCGGCGATAGCAGAAAGCCTTAAGACGGTACGTGATCATAATGAAGCTATGCAGCATGCAACCGCAGATGCGTTGAGCCAGATTTTAACTGCGTTCTCTCCAGAGGTGATGCTACGACGCTTTCACCACTATAAGCGCACCACTGATACGACGCAAACATCGAGCGATGAGTGGGCTTGGAAGATGTATTGCAACTACTACCGTGAGTTAACTTCCAACCGCCAGAGAGGGTTCGAAAAACTATTCTGGGAAATCTTCGAGCAGTCATATGATCGAAATATTCGAGAAAAGCAACGGGAGCTATAGCCGTGATAAAAGCGCTATGGATGTTGTGCTCACTAATGATGCTGACTGCATGTAGTAGCTCGCCGGAACCTTATGAACCCGAGAAGGCACAAACAAAATTGACATTCAGTTTGGTCAGTGACGATTTGGTCAACCCCAACATTTGGGGAGAGTCATCGCCAGTAGAGATTCAGGTCTTCGAATTAAAAGATGATTCGATGTTTACGTCTGCAGGCTATGAGCAACTCAAAACAGATTATAAAAAAGCATTGCGGAGCAATTTTGTCAAAATTTACGACTATGTATTACTTCCTGAGCAGTTCAAATTCATCAATGCTTTTGAAGTCGATAAAGAGACAAACTACATCGGAGTGATAGCTCATTTTTCTGAACCAGAATTAAGTGAATGGAAAAAAACCGTAAAAGTACTAAATAAGGGCAGGGAATACCATTTGCTCATAATTTTGAAAGACTATAATGTAAAATTAGATAGGGTGGAATAACATAAGATGTTTGCACGTAATCGAGTGATTTGGAATGAAGGCTTGTTTATAAAGCCTCAGCATTTCCAGCAACAACAGAGATACACAGAATATTGTATTGATGAGCGTTTGAGTTCAGTTAGTCGGTATTTATACGGTGTCTCTGAGTTGTCATTGAACCCTGAATATCTATCGTTTGGTCGTATTGCCATTGAGCGAGCTGTGGGGATAATGCCCGATGGTACGGTCTTTCGTATTCCGCAAGAAGACGATATGCCCGACGCTCTAGAAGTAGATGATGCATCATTAGCGAACCAAATTATTTACCTTGCCATTCCATTGCGTAGTGGATCTTTAATGGAGATAAACTGGCCAGAAGAGCGAGGTTCAGGACGTTATGTCTGTCGTCGTCAAGAAGTTCGTGATGTACACAGTGTACAAGGGGATATCACAACAATAGAAGTGTCCCCGGTGCGTATGCAAATTATGTTAGAGCGAGAAGATAGAAGCTCTTACGCATCTATTGCGATTGGTCGTATTTTAGAAAAACGTCCAGATGGTAGCGTAGTATTAGACCCAGAGTTTATTCCGTGTCACTTGAATGTGGTTGGTATCTCCTCATTGCATCGCTTCATCAATGAAATGTCGGGGTTGATGCGAGAACGAGCAAAGAACATTGCACAACGCATTAGCTCACCGTCTCAAGGCGGTGTGGCAGATGTGTCTGATTTCATGTTGTTGCAAGCGCTTAACCGATTACAACCTCAGATGAAACACCTAGCCGAACTTCGCAGCTTGCATCCTGAGAGGTTGTTTGAGTGTCTTTCAACAGTATGTGGCGAGCTTGCTACATTTACAGACGAAAGCAGATTGCCACCAAGCTTGCCAAGTTATAGCCATGATTTACCGAGTCAATCATTTCAACCACTGATCCGAAACTTACGTCAGAGTTTAAGTGTTGTATTGGAACCAAGAGCGGTATCAATCCAGCTAGAAAAACGAAAGTATGGATTAATGGTTGCGCCGATCCACGATCCTCAATTGATGGAAAGTGCAGAGTTCATTATTGCTGTCAGAGCGAGAATGCCACTAGACGAGCTACGCCGTTTGTTTACTCAGCAAACCAAAGTGTCTTCAGTTGAGAAGATCCGCGAGCTGATCTCACTTCAGCTTCAGGGTATTCCGTTAACGTCACTACCAGTAGCACCTCGTCAGCTTCCATACCACGCAGGTTATACATATTACCAACTGGATAAAACAAGTCCTGCATGGTCAATGCTGAACCATTCAAGTGGTTTTGCGTTCCACGTAGCCGGTGCATTTGAAGATCTAGATCTTCAGTTCTGGGCGATCAGGAGTTAATTATGGAATCAACCAAAAAAGACTCTCTATTGTCTAGTTTGCTGTTTGATGATGTCGAAAAAATCAACAATGATCAAGACTACTGGTTTCAACTTCGTGGCGACAACCCAAATCCCTTGATTGATGCAGCAACACCGTTGTTTGGCCTTTCGCTACGAGTTCGCTCACTTACTGAGTGTGAAAATATCGATCTCATTTATCGTCAAACAGTCGAAGAGATCAAAACGATAGAAATCGAGCTGTCAGAGCAAGGTTATGAGCATGCCATTTTAATGGCCTATCGCTACATTTTGTGTGCATGTCTGGACGAGTCTGTAATGGGGGCAGAGTGGGGAGCGTCAAGCGTATGGGCAGAGCACTCGATGTTATCGCGCTTTCATAATGAAACTTGGGGTGGTGAAAAAGTATTTACCATTCTGAATCGTCTAGAGGGTGAGCCGGAGCGATACAAAGCTTTACTCGAGTTTATTTATCACTGCCTGATTTTGGGCTTCGAAGGCAAATACCGCGTTATGGAAGGCGGTCATGCAGAGCGCGAAAAGGTGATTACGCGCCTGTACGACACTTTGAGTGGTTTTGACGAATGTGAGCATCAAGCTCTTACCAGCGCGACTGAACATGTCGTTCGCGCCAAATATAAGTTAAGTCGACAAATTCCGGTTTGGTCGGTGTTCCTAGGGTTCGTCGTTCTCTGGGCTGGATTGTTTTTGGGGTACACCTACGTACTGCATAACAAATCAAGCGACGTGTTAAATCAATTAAATCAAATACTTTAATAATAATTAGGCTAGGTGGCACGTTGTGATCCGTATAGAATTACCAACTCTTATCTCAAAACTTAACACTCAAAGTAAATTAGCTTTAGAACAAGCGGCCTCAATTTGTATTGAGCGCCAACATCCAGAAGTGACACTAGAGCATTATTTAGATGTGCTTCTAGATAATCCATTATCGGATGTTCGTTTAATTCTGAAACAAGCAGGGTTAGAAGTCGAAACAGTAAAACAAGCAATTGTTGAGACATACAGTCGTGAGCAAATGCTTGATACTTACCCTGCATTCTCCCCTCTGTTAGTTGAGTCGCTTCAAGAAGCATGGCTTCTCTCAACCACAGAGCTAGAGCAAAATGAATTACGCTCTGGTGCGGTATTTCTTGCGGCATTAACTCGTGTTGACCGCTACCTTCCTTTCAAACTGATTGCTCTTTTTGAAGGCATTAACCGAGAAAGCTTAAAGAAAAACTTTACATTAATTTTGAACGAATCAGCAGAAACTGCCGTTGAGAACAAAAGTGAACAGCGTGAATCACCCCTTCAAAATACAGCAGAAACGCCACTTGATAAATTCTGTACCAACGTAACAGAGCAAGCACGTAAGGGTGAGCTTGATCCTGTATTGTGTCGTGAAAATGAACTGAATCTGATGATCGACATCCTCTGCCGTCGCCGTAAAAATAACCCTATTGTAGTGGGAGATGCCGGTGTCGGTAAAAGCGCCATGATCGAAGGTCTAGCCCTACGTGTGGTAGCTGGTAATGTGCCAACTCAACTACAAAACGTAGAATTATACTCATTAGACTTAGGTCGATTGCAAGCTGGTGCTTCAGTTAAAGGTGAATTTGAAAAACGCCTTAAAGGTGTTATCGATGGCATTAAGGACTCAACAAAGCCAATTATTCTATTTATTGATGAAGCACATACGCTTATCGGTTCGGGTAACCAAGAAGGTGGTAGCGATGCTGCTAACCTACTCAAGCCTGCGCTAGCACGTGGTGAGTTAAGTACGGTTGCCGCCACAACTTGGAAAGAGTACAAGAAATATTTTGAAAAAGACCCTGCGTTGACTCGTCGATTTCAGCTCGTTAAGCTCGATGAGCCGAGTATTGAACAAACGATTGATATCTTGCGTGGCCTCAATGGTGTGTATGAGAAGGCACATAATGTCTTGATTACTGATGAAGCGTTAAAAGCAGCAGCTGAGCTGTCCGCTCGCTACATTTCTGGTCGTCAATTACCCGATAAAGCGATAGATATACTAGACACTGCATGTGCACGCATAGCGATTAATATGACAACTCCTCCTAAGCGCTTGGCAATGCTAGAAACAGTATGCCATCAACGCCAACTGGAAATTGATATGCTTGAGCGTGATCAGTACCTCGGACAAATCGTAGATGTTGATCGTCTTGATGTACTTCGCACGCAAGAAATAGCTGATGAGGCAGAAAAAGCCACATTGACAGAAAGCTGGCAACAACAAAAAGAGCTAGTAGAGTCGATTATTGAGCTACGAGCAGATCTGATGTCTTTGAACACAGAAGAGCAAGAGCCTGAAAAAACAGAACAGGCTTACAACGACCTACAAGACAAATACGCAGCGTTGGATACGATTGCATATGATCAACGTTTGATGTATCCACAAGTTGATTCAGACCAGATCGCAGAGGTTATTGCCGATTGGACTGGTGTACCTGTTGATCAAATGAACACCAACGAGCTGAACAAGATCACCCACCTTACAGCAACACTAGGTGAGGCGATCAAAGGGCAAGAGATCGCAATTGAGCGTATTCATCGCCACTTGTTAACTGCTCGTGCTGATTTGCGCCGCCCAGGCAGACCGAAAGGCGCCTTTTTACTTGTTGGGCCAAGTGGTGTTGGTAAGACAGAAACCGTTGTTCAGTTAGCCGAGCAGTTGTATGGCGGTAAGCAGTTCCTAACGACGATCAATATGTCGGAGTACCAAGAGAAGCACACAGTATCTCGCTTAATTGGTTCGCCTCCAGGGTATGTTGGTTACGGTGAAGGTGGTGTATTAACCGAAGCCATTCGCAAAATGCCTTACTCCGTTGTCCTTTTGGATGAAGTAGAAAAAGCGCATCCAGAAGTATTAAATCTCTTCTATCAAGGCTTTGATAAAGGTGAACTTGCCGATGGTGAAGGTCGCTTGATCGACTGTCAAAATATCGTGTTCTTCTTAACATCTAACCTTGGTTACCAAACCATCGTGGATTACGCAGAAGATAAAGAGAAACTCGATGACGCGCTATATCCTGAACTTGCTGCTTTCTTCAAGCCAGCACTGTTAGCTCGTATGGAAGTGATTCCTTACCTTCCTTTAGGTAAAGAAGTACTTGATCAAATTGTTCGTGGCAAGTTAACACGTCTAGAGAAGCTATTTAAGTCTCGCTACAATGCAGAGATGGAAATTGGTGAGGGTTTAATTGACGAAATCCTAAGTCGAGCAACGCGTAGTGAAAATGGCGCTCGCATGCTTGAGGCCATCATCGAAGGTCAACTATTGCCACCAGTGTCACTTGCTCTCCTTAATAAACTAGCAGAAAGAGAACCGATCCACCTCATTCGTCTTGCAGCATCGGACGGTGAGTTTATCGGGGAGGTAGAGTAACCATGAGTCAATGGTTGGCGTTTGCTACTGAATTGGTGGGGGTAAGAAAACCTCACCTGCTTGCGTTGCGTTTTGTCGCTTTACTTAATCAAGGCATGAAACTAAGGGACAGCTTTTTACTGTTACCGTCGCGAGATGGTCGCAATTTGGTTCCGCATGACTCTCAGCGCCAATATGCATGGTCAGTGACTGATTTTGATGTCCCTTTTGCACACGTCTTGCAATCGCTTAAACCCATGCAGCTGACAGTCGAAGATTTGGTTTTTTGGCGTTCAAACCGAGCGTTCTCTGAATTGGTCGAGAACGTAGGAATGTTTGATTCTGTGTGTGTGCAGCCTTTGCCAATGGGTGATAGACAAGTCCATTCCATACTGCTGATGATAGGAGAAAACCACAAGATCTCAAGCGTACTTAAAGACACGGGCTTTATAAAGTTTGTTGATGTGTTTGCTCAGCAATGGAAATTGCTCACAGAAATGGAGCGTGAAGAGCAAACTCGTATGGAAATGAAAGAGTCGCTTTATGATATACAACGCGACTCAGCGAAACGAGTGATGGCTAATCGCTTGGCAACGACGCTGATCGGGGAAAGTGCAGTAATGCAAAAGTTGAGAGAGCAGATTGTTTCTGCTGCGAACTCTCAGCTTTCCATAATGGTTCAAGGTGAAACAGGAACAGGCAAAGAACTTGTTGCAGCTGCTGTTCATGAGCTCTCATCTCGTCAGTCAGCGCCAATGGTTGCCGTTAACTGTGCTGCCATCCCTGAACATCTACTAGAGAGTGAGTTGTTTGGTTACTGTAAAGGCGCTTTCTCAGGTGCGGATACAGATAAGCAAGGTCTTATTGCACAAGCAGATGGAGGCACATTATTTCTAGATGAAATTGGCGACATGCCCCTGACTCTTCAAGCAAAGTTACTTCGTGTATTAGAGACTCGGACATTTCGTCCTCTTGGCGGAAAGCAAGAACAAAGCTCTGGTTTCCGATTAGTTTCAGCAACACACGTTAATTTGATCGAACAGGTAAGAAAAAAAACCTTCCGACAAGATTTGTATTATCGACTGTTCCAATATCCGATTTTATTACCTAATTTGTCAGTTCGATTGGAAGATTTAGTTTTGCTATGCAGTCACTTCGTACGCATGTTTAATGAGCAACACGGCACAAGCATTCGAGGCCTCAATTATCGAGCACTAGACTGTTTAAAACAGTATGATTTTCCGGGCAATGTTCGTGAGCTTAAGTATCTTGTGGAGTTTGGTTGCGCACAAACCCTAGATGGAACAGAAATTGAGGCAGGTTGCCTTACCCATCGCTTAAACTTAATGCGTAACCTTGAACCCGTCGCAGAGTCGAATTTTGTCTCCGTTTCGGAGCCAGTATTATCTTTTGAAGAACAAAGTTATACATCTAACTTTGCCGTGATTGATGATTTAAAGCAAGCTATCAACGACTTTGAAACTACCATCATTACCGAAAGGTTAATGCATTTCTCTGGTGATCGGGCTAAGGCTGCAAAAAGCCTTGGTATTCCAAAACGGACGCTGGCGTACAAGTGCCAAAAATTGGAGATCAAAGCATGAAGCAGTGCCTTGTAGCAGCAATTGCGGCATCCAGTTGGCTTAGCGTTAGTTCGACCAGTTTTGCAAATCAACCCGAGAATTTGGTGGAGCAGGCGAACCAGTGCCGACAAATACCAGCTCGCTTAGACCGTCTAACATGCTTTGATGCTGTCTTCGCAACGCCATTAGAAGAGCATACTTCCCTCGCTGCCGATAACTCTTACCCTTCGGAATGGAATCGGGCGATTGAGGCTCGTGATGACTTAGAGCCTGGAGAGGGATGGGCCTTAGTTGTAGAAGGCAAAGGCAAGGAGGGAAGTGCTTGGGTTGCTTTACCGGCTCAAAATACCATGTTTGCAGAGCAAGATGCACCAGTACTGTTGCTTAGTTGTATCAACAATTTGAGCCGTGTTGAGTTAGCGTTGCCTCAAGAAGCAGTTGATGCGCGTATCCAAGTTTCTGTTCGTGGAGCGATGCAGTATTGGCGTAGTGATGACGATGGCGTGTTGTTTTCATCAGCGCGAGGTTTACCTGCAATCGACATGATGAAGCGCATCGCGAATGACCCATACCTCACGTTGCGCTCCAATTCAGATTTTGCTGATGGCCTTCAGTTTAACACTCGTGACTTAAAGCATGGCCTTCGAGCGTTACGCGAACGTTGTGGTTGGTAGGAGGACAAATGGAAATTACTGAATACCGTCAATGTATCGCTAAACCGATCAGCAATGACAGTCCAGTTGGCGAACGACTTGTCGATCATCCCCTTTTTGACTTTGTCGAAGACCAGATGATAAAAGTTGGCTCGCTCGCTCATGCTTCGGTCCAGTGGAATGAAGTTGAACACAGCACGTTAAAGCTCCTTGGAGAGCAGAGTAAAGATATTAAACTGCTCGTTTATTTACTCCAATGCTTACACAATCAAGTGACGCCAATGCGCCTCATTACATCGTTTGAAGTAATGGGGGAGTTTATAAGCCACTATTGGAATGAGTGCTTTCCAGCGCCGGGACCAAGGGGGAACTTGCCAAGAAGAAAGTTCTTCAGCCAAATGGCTCAACGTTTTACTTTAGTGATCGATAAGTTTGATTTCTCGACGTTAGATGAAACAGATCGCCAAGCGTTACAAAAAGCCGTAACAGAATGGAAAGAGGCGATTGAGAAGCTAGAACTTACCTCTGAGTTAGTTGACTCTGTCATGGTTCGAGTTAAAGGCGAGCTTTCACGCGCTGAAGAAAGCCAACGAGTTACCGAGCAAAGTGAGGCAAAAGCCGAACAAGTTGCACTGACATCTGTCACGCCGTCATCTTCAAGTGTGGTGGTAGACCACTCTAGTGACAAAGCGGCTAAACAAACGCTGTTGAAAGTGGCCGATTTCCTTTCCGAACAGGATTATGGAATTGCTCTGGCTATTCGACTTCGACGTTTCGCCGTCTGGGGCAGTATTTCTTCACTACCAGATCGTAAACAAGATGGCGAAACCATGCTCCGTGGTATGCAAGTCGATCGAGTAAAAGACTATCAAGATCAGCTTCGTCACCCTGACCTTGCTCTATGGCGAAAAGTAGAACAAAGCCTGACGCTTGCTCCGTATTGGTTTGAGGGACACCTCATGAGTCACGCCATCGCCAAACAGTTGGGTAAAGAGGACTGGTGTAAAGCCATAGTGGAAGAGACGCAAAACTTTCTCAATCGCATGCCTTCCTTATTCGAGCTGAAGTTTAAAGGGGGTGAACCATTCGTTTCAGAAAGCGTAAAAGAGTGGTTAATCAACGCTGATCAAGTTGATGGTTCGTCCGGTCAGTCTGTTGGCGGTGATTGGCAGGAAAAACGCAAAGAAGCGCTTCAACTGGCAAAAGAAGGAGGCATCGCCGTCGCCCTTTCTATGTTGAATGATGGCTTAGTCAGCGCAGTCGAGCCAAGAGACCAGTTTTATTGGCGACTTTTGGCTGCTGATTTAATGCGCACCAACCATCTCGATGCAATGGCAAAAGAACAATATCAAACACTCAATAGCCAGATCGAAAATCTCACCGTTCCTGATTGGGAACCGAGTTTGGTTGAACAAATACAAAGACATACAACGTCAGAGTAAACAAGGATACAATTCATGTGGAAATTTATTGTCGGAATAGTAAAACGGCTTAAACCTGGGCTTGCTACGGCAATGCCTATTTTACTATTTACAACGTTCATATTATTGAACGTCGCTATTTGGTGGGGAGGACCATGGCTAGTTATTGCAGAGCAAAGGCCACTTGAGTCCATCATGGCTCGTGTTGTTGCTAGTAGCTTGTTTACTCTGGGCTCATTAGCGATTTGGGGCGTTTGGCAGTGGCGAAAATTACAAGGATTTAAAGCAGATCAAGTACGCGAAGAGCAACTGCGTCAAGATCCAATAAAAGCCTATGAAGAACGCCAAGAAGTTGAGTTGAATCAGGTCATGGTGAGCATGAAACAAAGCCTGAACAAGCACAATTACTTGTATGCATTACCTTGGTACCTTGTTCTTGGGTTAGAGAACGCCGGTAAAACAAGCTTGATCAACCGTTCGGGTCAAAATTTCGTATTCTCATCAGTCATGCGTGCTTCTGGTCAGAAAAGTGAAAATCCTTACTCATTTGATTGGTGGGTAGGGGACGAATCGGTTTTGATCGACCCTGATGGAGAATTGCTCACACAAGGTAAACGAAGTGAAGAAAAGAACGGTGAGATGGAGCGCAGACTTTGGTTACACTTTGTTAATTGGCTCGAGCGTACACGTAGTCGTCGACCGCTTAATGGCATTGTATTGGCGTTAGATGTTTCGCATTTGGCGACTGCAACCGCATCAGAGCGTAAAGCGTATGCGAATTTATTACGTGCTCGCTTACGTGAATTGATGGAGACACTATCGACTCGTCTACCAGTGTATATCTCGTTAACAAAACTGGATCTGTTATACGGCTTTGAACCCTTCTTCAAGCATTACACAAAAACGCAGCGAGAAGAGGTGCTCGGTTTTACTTTTTCAATGGACTCAGTCGATAACCTAGACTCATGGTTGGAAGAATTTATCTCTGAATACACCCAGTTTGTTGAACGTATTAACGATATGTTACCTCATACTGTATCTACGCCAATGACGTTGGAAGAACGTAATGCGATTTACAGCTTTACGCGTCAGATTGCAGGCTTAAAAGACATACTAGAGCTTTTCTTCCAAGAAGCGTTAGCAAGTGATCAGTTCTCTACTTCTGCTCTGGTTCGCGGTGCTTACTTTACTTCCGTGTATCAGCAAGGTGTACCAAGTAATGCATTTGACGATGGAGCCTCGCGTCGCTACGGTTTATCCCATGCGATCAACACCGCACAGCGAGCAAAAAACTCTACGGTATATTTCACCGAAAAACTGTTCACGCACATCATTTATCCTGAAGCAGGTTTAGCATCAGACAACTTTCGTGTGGCGAAAAACAAACGTCGTCTGCTTATGCTTTCTTTCGTTGTGTGTTCTATTGCGACTGTATTGTTAGTAGGAAACTGGCATCGCAATTACATGAGCAACGTTCAACATGCGGATAAAGTACTAGCAAAAGTTAACCAATATAAAGAGCAGTTTAGTGGCAACAAGAGCCTGAAATCTCAGCAAAACGTCCTAGACCCTCTTAATCAAATCCGTGAAGCGACACTTGAGTTTGGTTTTTTCCGCGAAAAGCCGAAGTACATCTCTGACTTTGGGTTGTATCAAGGTCATACCATCGGCCCAAAAGTGGAGGAGACCTACTTAAACTTACTAGAGACTCATTTACTGCCACTGTTGATGGCAGATGTTGTAGTCGACTTAAACCAAGCTCAAACCGACGAAGAGAAGTTGGCGGTACTTAGAGTCTATCGAATGTTAGTTGACAATAGTGGCCGATCCCAAGATTTCGTCCTGGATTACTTTGCCAAATACTGGCAGAAAGAGTTCTCAGGTCAGCGTAAAATACAAGAAGACTTACTAGGGCACCTTGAATACGCAATGCGCCATACTGACTTAGAGAAAGATCGCCTTACTGGTGACCAAGATGCCGAGTCGGTGATGAAGCCTTACGATAGAGTCATTGCGCGAGCACAAACAGAGCTGAGCACAATGCCTAACGATCAGCGTGTTTATCGAAACTTGAAGTTAAGTGCTCAGACACTATTAGGTCCCTCTGTCAACTTAAGGCGTCTTGTTGGTCCAGTGTTTGATGTGGTCTTTGAAGAGCGCGTGATGAACAGTGACAGCCTTTACATCCCGCAAATGCTGACGAAACGAGGCTTTGAAGACTTCTTTATGCCACAATCAGAGTCGGTCTCAGAGCTAGCGCTGATTGACAGTTGGGTATTAGGTCAAACCAAAATCGCTCAATTTAGTGAAGCCGACAAGCAAGCGCTTAGAGACAAGATTCGCAGCTTGTACGTTGCAGACTACACAAACACATGGCGTGCAGCGCTGAATGAAATCGATGTGAAGTATTTCAATGACATCAACGATGCAGTCATGGTGTTAGAAAACCTCACCAGCAACCTTGAGCCTATGCAGCGGCTATTGCGTACTCTGGACAATAACACGCAACTCTTTACCACGTTACCAGCAGATGACGTAGCACAGAATGAGTTGTTGAAGAGTCCTAAATACAAAGTAGCGTCAATGGTTGAGACGCGGTTTGCAGACCTCAACGGTATGCTAACTCAAGTAGATGGTCAGCCAGCATGCATTAATGAAGTTCTGACTTCCGTTGACGAACTCAAGAGCTACTTAACAGCTATCAAAGATGCGCCGGATGTCGGTATGGCAGCCCTTGATGCTACGAAAGCACGAGTTAAATTAATTAACGCAGACCCTATCTATACGTTGAAGCGAATCTCTTCTGGTTTGCCTAAGCCAATGGACAGCATGTTTGCAAAATTGGCAGATGAAAGCTGGTATGTAGTGAAGCAAGAAGCGATTAAGCATTTGGAAGTTCGATGGACAGAAGATGTGTATGCGCCATTCCAAAGCAAGCTGGCAGGGCGCTACCCATTTACACAGGGTTCTAAGAAAGATGCCTCGCTACAAGATTTTGAATATTTCTTTGCTCCTAACGGTACACTGGATAGTTTTTACAACAACCAATTGAAGATGTTTATTGAAGAGAATATCACAGTGACAGCCGATGATTCTGCTCAATCGATCATTCGTAAAGAAGTGTTGGATCAAATCCAACAAGCTCATAAAATTCGTGAAGCATTCTTCAACAGAAAAGGCATCTTGGATGTGAACTTCTCAGTAGAGCCGATGAGCCTTACCAACAATAAGCGTCGCAGTTTACTTAATGTTGATGGGCAATTCCTTGCGTACAGCCACGGCTCACGAGAAAGTGTAGAGCTGATCTGGCCTAACACACTAAGAGACTCTGCAGTATCGAAAGTGAGTTTGATTCCAACCAAATCAAACATGTCACCTCGCAGTGTTCAGTATCAAGGTCCGTGGGCGTTCTTCCGTTTGCTAGACAAAGCATCGGTTGTTTCAGCAAGTCCAACGTCTGTCGACTTTAAGTTTGATGTTGATGGTGGTGAGATGATCTACCGCGTCAACTCAGAGGCAGATGCCAACCCATTTACTGAGCGCTTATTTAAATCGTTCAAGTTGTCTAAAACACTTTACTAACCCAAATAGCCAGAGCGAGTGATTCGCTCTGGCCTTTTCAGGACGATATCTACAATGTCCAATATGATTTATATTGATAATGCGTTTTTTCGATTAACTCAGGATTCTGGCTCAATTCGAGTTTTAGAGCCTTATATCCGAGTAAGAGAAGAAATCAACCGTCGTTTTAACCCCATTGCTGGTGGCAGTGATTGGGAAGCGGTTAAAGAAAACTGTGAAGTACTAGCACGTGGCCCAGGGATGGATTTTATGATGTGCGGCTATTACACCGTGGCATGTCTAAAAACTCAAGGTTTGGTTGGCTTCGCTACTGGTTTAGAATTATTGAGTAGCAGTCTAGCGAATCAAAGTCGTGGTGATACCAAAACCGATAAAATGCGTAAAGAGCTTCTCGATTGGGTTAACGGTCGTGTTGTACAAGAACTAAAAGCGTTGAAACCGGATCACGATATTCTTCGCGAACTGTATCGAGCTGAGCGATTTTGCGATCGTTTACACCAGTTAGTTGAGAAGCAAAGTACCAATTACAAAGTCGATTTTGAAGGCGTGGGATTCGCGCTTTTTGAGCATATTGATCGCATAGAAACCCAATACCACAATTTATTCAAAAAACAGGAGCGAAATGAGCCACCAAAGCTAAAGTTTTGGCAAAAAGGACTCGGCATGTCGGCAATAGCGGCGTGCGCCGTGGTTGTCGGTGTATCTACGGGGTGGAAAGCGTGGCCATGGTATTACTCAACACCTTATGGGCAGCCTAAGCTTATTAGCACAATAAATGATACGCAGCAGGCTAAGTTGTTTGTTGATCAGTCTTCCGACAACCAGCGAGCACGTTGGCAGAAAGATCTTGTTCCATTATATGGCGAAGCACTAGAGCACGACATATTGGAATCATTCTCCGATTCCAAGCGACAAGCGATGGCTCATGTTCAACTGCTTAAAACGCTTTACCCTGAAGGTGACAAAACAACACAGCTCAACGCGATGTTTTCAGAGCAGCAGAAAGTGGCACTTGAACAAACCGAGTTATTTGTTGCTAAGTTCAGTGATATTCGAACCAAGATGGCCAATATCTCCCTACTGGCGAAGCGTGGAAAATGGCGTGATTTACAAAAGCAAACCAAATCATTGGAGGTATTTGCTATTAGCCTATCTCCAATCTACGGACGTGTAGATTATGTTCAAGAACTCATTAAAGAAGGTGAGCTTGAAACCGCTGAAAAAGAATTTGATATTCTCAAAGAGCGGCTAAACAACCTTAGCTGGAAGATAGCTGTATTAGAGCAGGAGATCTATCGTTCAGGCAGTGTTAGTCAATAGAGCGAAGTGATTCTATTTTTAGAGCGAACCAATTAGGTTCGCTTTTTATTTTTTGTTGATGTCTTTGTTATTTTTAACGTAACTATTGAGGTATTTACCCAGTAATCATAGAATTATTGGAATAAAAATCACCTTAATATTTAACTCATCAAGTTACTGTTTTATAGGGTACTTTAATGATTTTATTTTAAGGTGTCGATGCGTAGATATTTAATCAGGAGTAAACGTTGGTTGAATATTTCATAGTATAAGCAAATTTCTACTTGCCTTGAGCAATAAATTACTCGCTCTGGGTAATTTATTACCTGTGACGAGCACAGCGCTGTCGTAAGTGCTTGTATTTAAAGGGTGTGAAACTGGCATAACTCTTGATTAATACTTATTGCATTCATATATGTTTTTGTTTTTAAACTAATTAAGGATTAAGCAATGCCAACTCCATGTTATATCTCAATTGAAGGTCAAACTCAGGGCCTAATTACTGCTGGTGCATGCACCGCAGATTCCATCGGTGACTCATTTGTTGAAGGTCATGAAGATGAGATGCTAGTACAACAGTTCGAACACATCGTAACGGTTCCAACCGACCCACAATCTGGCCAACCTTCAGGTCAACGTGTTCACAAACCATTTAAGTTCACGGTATGCCTAAACAAAGCAGTACCACTGCTATACAACGCATTGGCATCAGGTGAAAAAATGTCAAACGTAGAGCTGAAATGGTACCGCACCTCTATCGAAGGTAAGCAAGAAAACTTCTTCACCACCAAGCTAGAGAATGCGTCTATCGTCGATATCTATTGTGAAATGCCTCACTGTCAAGATCCTACGAAATACGACTTTACTCAAAACGTCACAGTATCGCTTTCTTACCGCAAAATTACGTGGGATCACGTAAATGCAGGTACGTCTGGTTCTGATGACTGGCGTAAACCAATCGAGGCGTGATCCTCGTCGGCTCATCAATATTGATTTGATGTTCAGTCAGACCGGCGTGGGTGGCAACACCCACACCGGTCTTTGTTTCTTATATTAAGAAGGCACAGTTGATGGCAAAGTTAACATTCACCCTAACCGTTGAAGGATTACCAGAAGAGACATTTGTGGTGACGGGTTATCAAGGTAAAGAATCGCTATCGGATTCGAGCTTTGGCGTATCTCAGGCTTGTTATGGTTTTCGCTATAACATTGAATTAGCAAGCCGACAATCCGGCATAACCGCCCAACAGATCGTGGATAAGACCGCCCAACTGACCATGCAACGTAATGGCGAGCCCGTTCAATTCGTGAATGGTATCATTCGTCAGTTTTCTCAAGGTGACATTGGTCATCATCATACCGTCTATTCTCTTGTTTTAGTGCCCGCCCTTGAGCGTTTATCGTTACGTCAAAACAGTCGAATTTTCCAGTTAAAAACGGTTCAAAACATCATTAGCCAAATACTGGGAGAAATGGGCGTATCGGACTTTAGTTTCGCACTAAAAAGACCCCTTTCTCAACGTGAATTCTGCGTTCAATACCGTGAAACCGATTTAGAGTTTGTGCACCGTCTCGCAGCCGAAGAAGGGATTACCTATTACATCGAACAAGCCGATGGTAAACACACCATAGTGTTCTTTGACGACAGTGCTTTGATCAGCAAGTATGGCGCGCCTGTATTACACAATGGATTGGCCGGTGGACAAGCGGATGATCCCTTTGTCTTCCAATTTAAAATTGAACATCAAAGTGAGCCAAGTCACCTCACTTTCAAAGATTACAGCTTCAAAAAGCCAAGCTATGGTTTTTTGCAAGAGCAGCAAGGTACAGATCTTAGCTTCCAACAAAGCAGCTACGAACATTACGACTTTCCGGGACGATATAAAGATGATGGCTCTGGCATCGCCTTTAGCCAGCTTCGTCTCGAATACTTACGTCGAGAATCAAACCTAGGGCAAGGTAAAAGTAACCACCATGCGCTCCAAGCTGGAGTTAAATTTGGTTTAAGTGAAAACCTAGAGGCAAGCGCGAACCGAGATTGGATTGTTGTCTCGGTGACGCATCAAGGTACGCAACCTCAAGCGCTAGAAGAAGGTGGAGGCCACGGAGCAACCACATACTCGAACCAATTTACCGTTATTCCCGCAAGCAAGACATGGCGAGCGAAACCTCAGCCGAAACCGCAAGTGGATGGCCCAATGATAGCGAAGGTGGTCGGCCCCGCAGGTGAAGAGATCTACTGTGACGAACATGGTCGAGTGAAAGTGCATTTCCCATGGGATAGAGAGAGCGAACAAAACGAGCACAGTTCATGCTGGGTGCGCGTATCTCAGGGTTGGGCAGGGGCGCAATATGGTTTCATGGCCGTGCCACGCATTGGTCATGAAGTTATCGTCTCATTCTTACATGGCGATCCAGATCAACCTATCATCACAGGCCGCACTTATCATGCGACCAATGTGGCGCCGTATATGTTGCCAAACCATAAAACTCGAACCGTAATAAAAACCCAAACCCATCAGGGGGAAGGCTCTAACGAAATCCGTTTTGAAGATCAGGCCAGTATTGAGCAGATCTTCATTCACGCACAAAAAGACCAAGACATCATTACCGAAAACCATCATCGAGAGCTTGTGGGGGTCGATAGACACTTAAGAGTGGGTCGACACTGGCTGCAAATGATCACTGAAAATGTCAATCGAATGGTTGGCAAAAATGTGATAGAGGAATTTGGTCAAGATCATCAGGTCAAAATTGGCAGAGATGTCATTAAACAGATTTTAGGCAAGATAAGTCAGCACGTTGTAGGCGGAATTATCTCTAAAATTGATGGAAGTACAGTCACTCAAATTGGCGCATCTGAAGAAAAAGAAATTGGTGCGAACCAACGTGTGAGCGTTGCTAATGAAAGCGGCTTAAAAGCGACCAAAATTGTACTAGAAGCAGGAGACTCCCTAACCATCAAGGGCCCAGGAGGGTTCGTTAAAATTGATGGCGGTGGGGTCACTATTTCAGGAACCAAGGTCAAAATTAACGAAGGTGGTTCACCTGATACCGGTACAGCCCCTGCTATGATTAAACCGCAAGACCCTGATAAACCTCAAGAACCTGATGGTCCGGATGAGAGGGGGTAATCATGCCGAGTGCAGCAAGGTTAGGTGACAGCGGCGGCGGTCATGGGTGTTTCCCTGCCACGCCGATAATAGCAGGCAGTGGTGACGTATCGATTAATGGCAAACCAGCAGCTCGAAAAGGGGATGCGGTTCTGCTCCACGCTTGTCCGTGTCCTTATAAGCCACATGGTATCCATGGGCGCAGTATCTCTGCTGGTTCATCAAACGTTTCAATAAACGGGAAGCCTGCAGCTCGAAAAGGGGACGCCATTGATTGTGGTGGGTCTGTCGCGTCAGGCTCGGGAGATGTCTTCATTGGCGATACGCCGTATCAGTCTCCAACACATGAATGTGGTGAAGGCGCAAGTGGGGATAAAATTCCATTCTTGCGTATCTTACCGATGGCGACACCAAAGCCCGCTTTTTGGGCGAAAGCGCCTTTCATTCCCGAGCAATTTGCTGAGCTAGCAAAGCAGCAGGTAAAAACGCAACTGACAGAAGTTCCGCCAGGCGCCTTGCCTCCTCTAGCCGAAGAAATGGTTAACTCAGTAAAAAATGGCGCGTCGAAAAAAGAGATGTTGGCACTGCTAGAAGGGGAAACCACCAAGGCGATGCGACGCAAAGCACGAGAAGCGATTACACAGCAAGCGAGTGCTAAGGCTCCAAAGAAGGCAGAGCGTTTTAGCAAAGATATGGATGCCGCTGAAAAAGCCATGCTGAGTGATCACATCTACACATTAGATAAGCCAGCTGATGAACTGGATGATAGACGCACGCAGTTGGCGGATGATTTTGATAACGATTCTGGCTGGTCGTTGGCGAGTGATGACGACTTGGATAAATTAGGATTGCGTCCTGAGGACTTCAAGGTCAATAAGACTAACTTCCGCGCGCAAGTTTATATGCCGGATCCAGAAGTATTTGGGCCAGAGGCCAAGCCAGTGCTAGCTTTTCGAGGCACAGAAGCGGGAGGTGACTGGACTAAGGCCAATCTTCCTCAAGGGTTGAACAGAGATTCGGCGTATTACAAACGAGCAGTAAACCTTGGAACAAAAATCAAGAATAATCGTCAGTCGATTGAGATCGCAGGACATTCTTTAGGTGGTGGTTTAGCCTCTGCTGCCTCGACAGCAGGGGACCTCCCTGCCACTACTTTCAACAGTGCAGGGTTGCATGAAAAGACAGTAGAACGTTATGGAGTTCCGGAAGGGGTGCAGGGCAGTGATGACAATATAACTCGTTACCGAATAGACGGAGAGCTGCTTACTTTTCTTCAAGAAGATATACCTTTGATTAGCCGCTTGACGTCAAGTGCGATAGGTAATACCACACATACTTTGCCAAAGCCTAAATCATTAACAGCGGAGGCCGTTGGAGCCACCGCTGCGCTAGGGCTTGGGTTTGGTGCCGGTGGTGCGGTGGCCGGTTTTGCAGGCGTAAAAGGCAAAGAGAAGTTGGATCTACATGGCATGGATATGATGATAGAAGCGATAGAAGAGCGTAAAGTCAGTGATTTACATTCCCTAGCACAACAGGCCTAAGCAATGACACATTATATTATATTTCCACTTTTGGTAGTGCTATTACTACCTTTGATCGCAAAAGCAGGAGTGCTCAATATGTTTCGTAGTAAACCGTATCCAGAAGTGTTTTTTTCAGGTGATTTATTGACAGTGGCCGAAGCCCTTAAGAAAAAGGATATTGAAAAAGCTAAGCAGTTGGCAGAAAAATTGCCGGATATTGATGCATTAGGCAAAGAGCACTTTACCTTGTTAGCTTTTGCCGTGGCTGATAACAATGTTCCAGCCATTAAAATGTTGATGACGTTAGGGGCAGATCCTGCCGCTAAACTTGAAGATACAGTGATCGCTGGAAGTGATGTCTCAGAAACGGTGGCACATTTTTCTATGTGGCGTAAAACCACAGAGGCACTTAAAGCTATGTTGGAAACGGGTATGGACACCGAAATAAAAAGTGGCAGCAGTACCCTGATTTTCGACGTGCCGGCTCTAGAAGATAACGATTCTTTGAAACTATTGGTTGAGTTTGGCGCTGATGTAAATGTCAGAGATCGCTTAGGCCAAACGCCTTTGTTTGATTTTATTAATGTTAGTTTCGATGAGGCATTATATCTGTTGGACCATGGTGCGGATCCTTTTGTAATGTCTAAATCAGGAATGACAGCAGCATACTCAGTTCAAGCTTCATTAAATTTTATGGACAAGTCTACAGAAGCGTACCAAAAAATGCTCATCATCCAACAGAAAATGACAGAGCTGGGTGTGACGTTTCCGGCACTCACTCCTTATGGTGAGCGTTTTCGTAACGATATCGTCTATTGCAAAGAGCCTAAGGGGTATCGACCTCGTGCAGAATGTAAAGTTGAAGGCGTGAATCGATTTCAAAAGCCTCAATCTGAAGGATCTAAGTTGGCTGATGAACAGATCCTACGTGAGCGCTATGGCATTGATGCGAAACTTTAAACGGAGCATCAGCGGATGTTAAACCAAGTGGTGGCTGTATTACTGGGTACTGTACTACTGCTACCTTTGACCACAAAAGCAGGAGTGCTCAATATGTTTCGTAGTAAACCGTACCCAGAAGTATTTTTTTCAGGTGATTTATTGGCGGTGGCCGAGGCAATTAAAAAAAGGATATTGAGAAAGCCAGGCTGTTGGCTGAAAAACTGCCGGACATTGATGCTCCGGGTACGGAAAACTACACGTTACTTGCTTTTGCGGTTGGAGATACCAATATTCCGGCTATCAAAATGTTGATGGCATTGGGGGCGGATCCTTCTACCAAACTAGGGTCGCGAGGGCAGAACGGCTCTGTTGCTTATTTTGCTATGTGGCGCAAAACTACAGAGGCACTTAAAGCTATGTTGGAAGCGGGTATGGATACAGAGATCAAAAGGGATAGCATTACCTTGATTTACGACGCACCGACTCTGGAAGATAACGATTCTTTGAGGCTCTTGGTTGAGTTTGGCGCTGATGTAAATGCTCGGGATAGTCTTGGCAAAACGCCTTTATTTGATTTTATTCTTGTTAGGTTCGATGAGGCGTTATATCTGTTGGACCATGGCGCGGATCCCTTTGTAATGTCTAAATCAGGAATCACACCTGCTTACTCTGTTCAAAACCTGCTCAATATGATGGATAGGTCTACAGAGGCATATCAGAAAATGCTCAAAATTCAGCAAAAAATGATCGCGATGGGAGTTAAATTTCCTGCACTCACTCCTTATGGTGAGCGTTTTCGTAACGACATCGTCTATTGCAAAGAGCCTAGGGGGTATCGACCTCGTGCAGAGTGCAAGGTTGAGGGGGTGAGTCGATGGCAAAAGCCTCAATCCGAAGGATCTAAGTTGGCTGATGAACAGATCCTACGTGAGCGCTATGGCATTGATGTGCGTTTGTAAAACGTTGCTTAGAGAGTATTGGTAAGTGGATAACGTAAAGTCGATTTTTGAAGTGCTCTCCGAAACGGAAGAGGGCACGCTGTATGTCATTTTCGATCAAGTACAGCACCCTGAAGCGAATGCATTTTGGAAAACAATGAGGCTGCGCTCTGATGTGGAGTGGTGTTACTTATGGCAAGACAGCCAATACATGCAGTATCAAGAAGCATCTCCGGTGTTAATTACCATTGCGGATGGTAACCCTGGTGAAAGCCTATTGTATTGGTTGAACGATTATACCGAACATTATGAACGACTCGGTGTTGTTGGTCGCTATAACGGCAGCTTAAAACAAATGTATCAGCATTGGCGAAATTGGCTGTCTGTACTTTATCCAGACGGGCAAGAAGCGCTATTACGTTTCTACGACCCAATGGTTATTACCTCTTTTTACTCGGTCTTAACGGATACCCAAAAACAAGCCTTTAGCGGTGAACATTATCAGATATACCTCCCTTGTCTTAACGAGGGTAAGCCACACCTCTGCGCCGTTATGAGTGGAGAAGTGGCGGGTGAGCCAACGGAAGAGCTAAACCAACAAACGATGAGCTACCCAATCACCTTGACTCCTAGCCAGTACAGTCTGTTTTTCTATCCGGAGAGACTGGACTCGCTGATTGATTCTCTGCATAACAAACTGGCACCGAATTATGCATGGTTGCTACCAAGAGAAAATGTCGCCATTCGATTCAATGAAGGACTAGAGCTTGCAGCACAAAAATATCCAGATACCGATGCTCTAGGAAGAGAAACGTTTGCCTTGTATCGGTTTTATTTGGGGGACAAGTTCGATGAACACCCAGATTTTTATGAGTTGTTAGCCCATCACTCGTTGAGAAATGCCATTGGCAAGTTTGACGAAAAATACCAAGGTCGCAGCGACGAACTCATGAATTATCGAACAGAAGGTTGGCTAGGCATGGAAGGAAAAGCAGGTTTTGAGTCATGATGAATCAATGGCCAAATAGTACAGAAGTTTCGCGCCAAGAGTGGCAAGAGAGAGCACAACAAAAAGGCTGGTGGCTTTTAGTCGATTCAGCCATAAATGCCGACGTGTTGAACTTTATCCCTGCCCCTCAACCCCAAAGTCGATTGTACTGGGATGAAATGGGCGACGTTCACGCCTCAATTTCACCTTACTTGATACCAATGCATTCCATTGACTGGTTAGATGAAAACATCACCCATAAGTCAAATTGGGGAATGGCCATTCAGATTAACGACGCTTTTCATGGTGAGACGTTAGACAGACAACAAGAGATATTGCTCAGTCATTTGCGAATTTGGTCATTGGCGCAAGCTCCCGAGCAGGAAGTGGCGATATTACGGATCAATGACTGGAGCATTTTTCATGTTTTATGGAATGCGACAGCCACGGAGCAACAGCCCGAGTTAAAAGGGCCTATCCAGTCGCTCTGCTATTGGGAGGCTGAAGGTGGATCAGTATTGATGAGTCACCTCACTGGAGAAATGAGCCCAGAGGTGCTTGTTAAAACGCCCATTCAACTGACGGATGAGCAATACCTAGGCTTGTCTCACTGGGCTGACCGACATCAACACCAAGCATATCGTGAGCACTTGCAGCAACATCATCAAGATACTCACCAATGGAGTGAGGATGAGTGGAACGCATTTTTGCCGCAGCAAATCAAGCAAGCAAGAGAGTACGGGTTTGAGCAACCCAACGATGTGGTGCGTTATTTAAGTCTCTCTGTCGTTATGGGAAGACATTTTATTGGAACGCCTTGGGCAAAAGAAGTGCTGAGTAAGCCAAGCCATCAAGGTCAAAAAAGTAAGATGGATCAGCTGTTTGCTCAAGCATTGAAACAATTAAACGAGGAGTCGTCGACATCATGAGCCAGAATAAGCACACGGAACTAATGAGTAGTGCGCAAGCCGCTGAGCTTAATTTCTCTACAGACAACGTTAAAGAAGGCAACTGCAAAGAGTGCAATTGTGAAGTATTTGTACGTTGCCATTACGACGACGATAGCCCGATAAAAGAAGCGCCTTACACCTTGATTGACAGCAAGAAAGGTGAAACGAGTGGGCAAACCGATGAAAATGGCTTACTAAAAGTGATTAATATGCCTTGTGGAGGCTATGAGTTGCTTTTGGGTGAAGGTACCGACGTTTATGAACCAAAGGACGTGTTGGCGAATAACCCTGCTCTGCAAACCAACCCAGAATATGCCGCCATCACAGGTGAGTACTTTGCGCTTTATACCATTTTAAATAGAAAAGGGTACCTTACCTACGATGCAGACGACAGCGATGAAGATGAAGTTGACGTTGATGGTGTTGGTATCATGTCGATGTTTGGCGCCGCTCCTGATGGATATGAAAAAGCATACAAGCGGTTTTGGGAACTCCATGAAGAAATCAACGACGGGCCGACGTCATTAAAAGAAGCGGTGAACCGTACCCACTGTGGCCTCGCGGGGGAAGTTGCAGGACAAGCAAAAGACAACGAAGCGTTGATCTTATTCTGCGAAGTCGCCCTTGGTTTTGTGCCAGTCGTCGGTCAGGCGATGGATCTCTACGACCTTGGTAGTTGGGGTTGGAAAACCTATGAAGGAAAAAACCTTGATGAGTGGCATTGGTCTGAAGGCGCGCTTGTTGCGTTGGGCTTTATCCCGGGTTTGGGCGACGCAGGTAAAAAAATTGGTTTAACGATCCTTGATACGCTGAAAAAAGCCGATCCAGGAGTGATACAGCTAGCGATAAAGAAAATTCGCAGTCTGTCTAATGGTAACGTCGTTAAATATTTAATGGGCTTTGGCAAAGAAGTGAAAGCGCTTGCCATTAAAGCGAAAGAACTGATTGTGAAAATAATCAGGGGGTTAGTAAAGGTTCTAAATGATGCAGCCAAGAGCGGTGGTTGGATCATAGCGATGATGAAAGACAAGTTTTTGTATTTTATTAAAGCGATGCAGAGCCTAGAGAATAAAATGGATGAATCAATTGCATGGATGTGCGGCAAAGTTGATGAGTTCATGAAAATGGTGGCCACCCGTATCCCTGGAACCACAACAAAGAAAAACGCGGCGATAACACCAGAAAAAGCCAACGTAGGTAAGGCCGACCCACACAGAAAGCAATCAGAGAAAGGGGATGGCACTTTAGAGACGTGCGTTGGGAGTGGAGGAAAAAAAACCAACGAGACATGTGAGGTCGGTGAGCCTGTTGACCTATTGACGGGTAAAGCCTACGAGACGAGAGAGGATTTTGTTGTTTCATCCCGACTACCGCTTGTTCATGAGCGCTATTATCAATCGATGGGAGAGAGGGAAACGGGTCTACTTGGTAAACTCTGGCGCAGCAATTGGGATATAAGCCTAACGGTTGAAGGCTCAATCGTTACATTTATTGATAAAGATTACTCGATAGCCTTTTTCGAGGCGCCTTATCAAGGCTCACCAACTCGTTCAGAGCTGATGCCGCAATGGCGATTGCATCGTGGTGAACACGGTAATTTATTCTTAAAAAACAAGAACGGCCTTGAGTATCATTTTGAATATGCAGTCGGCACGACATTACGCCTTACCAAACAGCAAGATGCCTATGGGAATGCTACGCAGTTTGTTTACGATCGTGGTTGTTTAAAATGGGTCGTACTTTGCGATGGGCGGTTGATCCAAGTTGAAACGCAAAGAAACCGAATTCAAGCACTCACGCTGTGTGAAGCAGATAAAACGCCAACGGTTGTGCTTGCGCGGTACAGTTATGACAAAAATGGATTTTTACAGTCCGTTCGTGCGGACGCAGGGCGCAGCTTTGACTATCAATACCGTAAAGAAGGTTACTTAACGCGCTGGAATGATCTTTCTCAAACTTGGGTAGAGCACGATTATGACGATAAGGGCCGGACCATTGCGACGCGATGCTCTGGTGGCTATTGGGATGATGGGATCACCTACGATGATGAAAACCGTATTCACTACTATCACACAGCATTTGGTGGCACCCAAGCCCTTCACCTTGATGATCAAAACAGACCACTGCAAATGGTCGATGAATTTGGCAACCCAACCAAAAGTGTTTGGCAAGACGATCTGCTGATCAGCCAAGAGAACGTGCTCGGTGAAACCCTTCAATACACCTACGACGATTGGGGTAACATAACCAGTGCCATTGAGCCAGATGGAGCCGAGCACGCCTACGAGTACAACGAACAAGGTTGGTTGCTGTGCTACACAAACCCAATGGGGGCGGTTTACTCCTATGAGTACAACACGTGTGGTGACGTCACGGTCATTACGGATCCAGAAGCGCGCCAAACCCAAATTAGCTATACCGAGTTTGGTCAGCGTGCGAGCGTAACAGGGCCTGACGGCTCAACAACCCATTACTCGTACTATAACAATGGCTTGTTGGCACGGGTTGAGCCGCCTGTCGGCTACGGTATGGACTTGTTCTACGACAAACAAGGCCGTCTTATCAAGCGCGTGACAGACAATAAGCAAGTGCGAGAATGGGTCTACGAGAAGAGCAGCAAGCAACCTTGTCGCATTCAGTATGAAGATGGTACTTACGCCCACTTTGAGTACGATATTGAAGGCAACCTTACCAAAGCGACAGACGCGCTTGGCAATAGCCAACATTTCAATTACGGGCCTTTCGACAAGCTATCTAAGGTGGTTGACCCACTTGGCGCTGTGACACAATATCACTATAATGCGGAAGCCGAGTTTGCCGGTGTCACCAACACTCATGGTCAAAAGTGGTACTACGATTTTGATAAAGGTGGACGAGTGGCTGCCGAGCACCACTATGATGCCCGTGTCGACCACTATCAGTACGATGCAGCAGGTCGATTGAACCGCCATATCAAGCCCGATGGGGTGCAGCACAGTCACCGTTACGATCCGTCAGGCAAACTACTTGAGACGGTGACGCTCGATCATAACGAGCAACAATTAGGTAAAGCTTGGTATGAGTATGACGCGGCATCCCGCTTAACCTACACCGAAAATGGCGATGCATGGGTATCCTTTGCTTACAGCCAATCAGGGCTGCTATTGGAAGAAAACCTCAATGGCACCCCAATCGTTCATGAATACGACGAACATGGACGCCGTATTGGTTCATCAGGCAGTAAAACCGCACGACAATATCAATGGACTAAGCACCAATTACAGCAACTCTCGGTAGGTGAGCATACCCCGCTGCAATTTGCGTATCACCCCTGTGGGCAAGAGCAAACCCGCGCCACAGAGCAGGGGTTTAGCCTTCACCACCAATGGAGTGACACCGGGTTGCTGCTAGAGCAACAGCTCGGCACACATGGTGACAGCTTACGCCAATATCAATACGATGCCCTCGATAGGCTAGTGGGCATTGACGATGCCAAACGCGGTCAATCTAGGTTCAGCCTAAACGCCAATGGACAAGTTCAAGCCGAACGCCAGCAAAAGCGTTGGGAAAGCCAGCAACGCTTTGTACACCTGTTTGGTTACGACAGTGAGCTCAACCTGAACCAACAAGGCTTTGCCACAGAATATGGCGATAGCGACAGCAATGTGGTCTCGCTCGATGACGCACGAGTCAAACGCCAATCTCGCCAATACGATAAGGCAGGTCGTGTATTGGATACGGGGCGATTTCGATATCACTACGATAGGTGTGGTCGCGTAATCGAAAAAACTGAATACAAAGACGGCTACCGACCAAAAACCACCCGTTTTGTTTGGAATGGCGATGACAGGCTCACTCATATAGAACTGCCCGATGGCGGGCGGTACCGCTACCGTTATGACCCATTAGGCAGGCGAGTCGCAAAAGAGTGTTTAAGCACCCAGCGAATCACTGAGTATATGTGGGATGGAGCAAACATTGTTCAGCACAGCCAAAAGAGCGCCGATGGCAGCGTCATTCAGGCAATTGAATACCTCTACGAGCCAGAGAGTTTCCGCCCACTCGCGCAGGTAACGCATAAGGCCAACCAAGCGTCTCAGCTACACTATATCGTGACAGACCATGCAGGCACGCCACAGGAGCTGTGCAGCGAAAATGGCGAGGTCGTTTGGCAAGGTGAGCAAGCCTTATGGGGTCATTACCAACAACAAAATGCGCTTCCTAATCATGGTTTTAGAGAAAACGCCCACAATGATGGGCTATACTGTGACCTGCGTTACCAAGGGCAGATAGAAGACCGTGAATCCGGCCTTTACTACAACGTTAATCGCTATTATGATGCAGACAGCGGCCAGTACCTAAGCCCAGACCCAATCGGGTTTGCGGGCGGGTTAAGGCCACAAGCATACGTGTTTAACCCGCTGGATTGGGTTGACCCATTGGGCCTATCACGATACCCAGGTGTTGATTTTAGTAACTCAGATGCGCTTTATTCGGGCACCAATAATCAAAAGAATATCGTTCAAATACAGTTACAAGGCACAAGAAGTCGTGACTTTACACAGGCAAATCGTGCGGCAGGATTTTCTTCTACACCAAAAGGTTATACTTGGCATCATGCTAATGACTTTAATCCCATAGGTGGTACATCCACTATGCAGTTAGTGCAAAGAAGCGCACATGAGGAAACATATCCTCATAGTGGTTCGGCCTCTCAGTTTTCCAAAGAGTTTGGAGTGAAATATGATACACCCGAAGCTGTATTTGTAAGCGAAGAAAAAGGTTGGCTTAAAGGTCGTACACCTAAAAAATCATGTGGATAAAAATATGTATGATAACGAAATAATTAATTGCGGAAAATCATTGTCAAAAGACGAACTAATCAACATAGAAGTGTTGATAGGCCAAAAAATGCACTCAAGCTTATTTGTTCATTTTTTGAAGTACAATGGAGGTAATCCATCATCAAGGAATACTTTTGATGGTGGAGGGTTAATCGAACTCCAAGTACATAGTTTCTTGTATGTATTAGAAGGGAAAGAGGAGGGCTTAAACTTCGAAGATACAGTGCTATCCATTATAAATAATAAAAAACTCATCCCTATCGATATGCTTCCATTTGCGTCCAATGAAGGGGGAGACTATTTTTGTATTTGTAGTCGAGGTAAAATTTACTTTTGTAGTATGGACTTTTCTGATGAATATGGAAATGTCACGATGATTTCAAAATCAATGAAAGATTTTATTAATGAAATGTACGAACTTGATTGGTGAATCCATAATGGAGAAGGATAGACACGGATTGTTACGGGTACTGGCATCACTATAAAGACCACAAACGTATGTATTTAACCCGTTGAAGTGGGTGGATCCGTTGGGTTTAGCGGGGTGCACTCCACAGATCAATGCTGAACATGTATTTCATAGCGAAATAAACCGAAGAGGAAGAGCTGTTGGTTTTCACCATGAAGCAAGTATCGGACATCAAGGAAAAGCAAGAGTTACTCAACTGACTGAGCCAGTGAATTCCTAAGGTGTTTATCGAAGAAAAGTAGAAATATTTGATTCAAATACTGGTCAATGGGTAGCTAAAGGGCCTGAGTCAACCTTTTTCCCGAAATCATGGAACAGAGCTGAAGCTATGAGTGAAATAAGAGGGGCTTACAATAATGGGACGGTATTACCTAACGGTAAATGGTCTAGGATATCACCTAGTGGTGTAAAAATTGAAGGATGGTTAAACTCTGCTAGTAATATAAATACAGCCTACCCAATATATTGATTTTGGTGAAAATATGAAGTTTATTTTTGATGAGCAAGGGTATCCATTTTTAGATGTTGAATATGAATATCATGTGTTAGCTGACTTTTTATTAGGAGATGTACAGAGTAGTTTGTATGGCGTTAATGAGTATCTGTCCACTTGTGATGATGTTACTTCTGGCAAAATAGAAATGTGGTCAGGAACAGGAAATGCTCATACTGTTACGATAAGAAAAAATGGCGTTAATATCTTCAATGAGTACACAGAAGAAGAGCTAGATATAAACTCTATCGATGAATTTAAAAACTACCTTGAAAACTGGAAGCAATTACTCATTAGTAAAAATATGATGGAATAAACAGATGCCGGAAAGACCTTAACCCCGATTTCAGATAATAAGTGCGACATTCATGGAAAGGTGTAGAAGAGGAAGCCACTGCTGAAAGTGGTACGCTCTTCTCGCCAAAGAAACAAGCAGTACTACCATGAATTATCAACAGTTGACCGAGGGCAGAAGATACCAGATTTCAACTCTTTTGGAGCGGGGAATTTCGGTTTCGAAATAACAAGGACAGGCACTACTATAAAGGCCACATGCTAATGCAGCACGCCTCCTTGGTTAGCCCTTATCTCGATAGACAAGTGGTCAAATCTAGGCAGCAGCCCCAGTGACGTTTGAACGAATTTACGCTCTAACAATGAACCACCGGAATTGCCAAGTGCCAACAAGCAGGTAGTGTGTTGGTCTTCGCCTGTTTTGCACTTTCTTGGTAGCTTACTGCTGTACTCACAACGAGAAACGCAATGATAATAAGGCGTTGTCTTAACACCAATCTATTGGCTCCTAGCGGTGGTCATCTCTTTACTCTCATGGTGAATTACCGATTCAGTATTCAGGTTAAGAAACCGTCCAATACGTCACTATTTTCGATACACCAACTTCTGACCTAAATACAAACCACTCACTTTTATTCCATCCTTTGGGCGCTTGTTCCTTCAATATGTATTTCCTTTGTTTACAGCCAATCAGGGCTGCTATTGGAAGAAAACCTCAATGGCACCCCTATCGCTCATGAATACGACCAACATGGCCGCCGTATCGGTTCATCAGGCAGTAAAACCGCGCGACAATACCAATGGACTAAGCACCAATTACAGCAACTCTCGGTAGGTGAGCATACCCCGCTGCAATTTGCGTATCACCCCTGTGGGCAAGAGCAAACCCGCGCCACAGAGCAGGGGTTTAGCCTTCACCACCAATGGAGTGACACCGGGTTGCTGCTAGAGCAACAGCTCGGCACACATGGTGACAGCTTACGCCAGTATCAATACGATGCCCTCGATAGGCTAGTGGGCATTGACGATGCCAAACGCGGTCAATCTAGGTTCAGCCTAAACGCCAATGGACAAGTTCAAGCCGAACGCCAGCAAAAGCGTTGGGAAAGCCAGCAACGCTTTGTACACCTGTTTGGTTACGACAGTGAGCTCAACCTGAACCAACAAGGCTTTGCCACGGAATACGGTGATAGCGACAGCAATGTGGTCTCGCTCGATGACGAACGAGTCAAACGCCAATCTCGCCAATACGATAAGGCAGGTCGAGTATTGGATACGGGGCGATTTCGATATCACTACGATAGGTGTGGTCGCGTAATCGAGAAAACCGAATACAAAGACGGCTACCGACCAAAAACCACCCGTTTTGTTTGGAATGGCGATGACAGGCTTACCCATATAGAGCTGCCCGATGGTGGGCGCTACCGCTACCGTTATGACCCGTTAGGCAGGCGAGTCGCAAAAGAGTGTTTGAGCACCCAGCGAATCACTGAGTATCTGTGGGATGGGGCAAACATTGTCCAGCACAGCCAAAAGAGCGCCGATGGTAGTGTTATTCAGGCAATTGAATACCTGTACGAGCCAGAAACCTTCCGCCCACTCGCGCAGGTGACGCATAAGGCAGACCAAGCGTCTCAGCTGCACTATATCGTGACAGACCATGCCGGCACGCCACAGGAGCTGTGCAGTGAAAATGGCGAGGTAGTTTGGCAAGGTGAGCAAGCCTTGTGGGGCCATTACCAGCAACAAAATACGCTTCCTAATCATGGTTTTAGAGAAAACGCCCACAATGATGAGCTCTACTGTGACCTGCGTTACCAAGGGCAGATAGAAGACCGTGAATCCGGCCTTTACTATAATGTTAATCGCTATTATGATGCAGACAGTGGCCAGTACCTAAGCCCAGACCTAATAGGGTTTGCGGGAGGGTTAAGGCCGCAGGCGTATGTGTTTAACCCGCTGGAGTGGGTTGATCCGTTGGGGTTGGCGGGTGAAGCTCATGAAGGGACGGGTCAAAATGTTACAAAGAGCGGGCCTGTTGAATTCAGGGCACCGCCTGAGGCAACTGCTGAAGAGATAGCGCAAGTGAAAAAATATTGTGACGGTTGCAACGCCGCTCTAGCTGATGGCGCACTTTCACCTACTGGACGAGTTTCCACCAAAGGAAAGCTCAGGCGACAAGCTTCTCGAGCAGCAGCTAAAGAAAAGAAAAACCGTAGTTATACTGGCCATGCGGGTCACGTTCCTGACACTACATGGGCTGGCACGCCTCAGCCGCATTCTTGGATGGATCTTACACCAAGAGTAAATGCTAGCTTGGGAGGTCAGGCTGGAGGTTATCCCGTAGGGTATAAGCCGACCAATTTTATTTTTAAGGAATAGTACTTGATGTCTATTGATTGGAAGCTAGAAATTTCGAAGCTTGTGTATGTGAAGCAGGTTATAGCTGATTTGGATAAGCAAAAGTTATGGCCTCATCACCTACCTCGTGTCGCAGCATCTAATGAAGATGTTGCGAGGCTAGAAAACAAGATTCAAAGAAAAGTTCCAAGTGAATACTCGGAGTTCTTGAAGTTTGCAAATGGTTGGCCTGGATTCTATCAGCACGTAGACCTTTTCGGGACGGATGATTACTTCAATGAAGATTTAATGGCGTATGCTGATGAAATTTTTGAACAGACTTCTTTTGGTAATGATCGTACCGAAGATTTACTTGTTATAGCTACGACGCGTCACGATATTGATCTTTTCTGTTTAAATCTCGACTCAGGAGAAGTTCTATGGTTTGCAGGCGAAGAAATAGAACGATTCGAGAATTTTGATGAATTCTTTCTTGCGATGGAGGATTATAATCGTGAAGAGATTGAGGCTCTGAAGGGAGAGAACACACATTAATTAACAAGGACAGGCACTACTATAAAGGCCACATGCTAATGCAGCACGCCTCCTTGGTTAGCCCTTATCTCGATAGACAAGTGGTCAAATCTAGGCAGCAGCCCCAGTGACGTTTGAACGAATTTACGCTCTAACAATGAACCACCGGAATTGCCAAGTGCCAACAAGCAGGTAGTGTGTTGGTCTTCGCCTGTTTTGAACTTTCTTGGTAGCTTACTGCTGTACTCACAACGAGAAACGCAGTGATAATAAGGCGTTGCTTTAACACAAATCTGTTGGCTTCTCGCGGAGGTCATTTCTTACCCTCATGGTGAATTACCGATTCAGGGTAAGAAACCGTCCAATACGTCGCTATTTGCGATACACCAACCTCTGACCTAAATACAAACCACTCACTTTTATTCCATCCTTTGGACGCTTGTTCCTTCAATATGTATTTCCTTTGTTTACAGCCAATCAGGGCTGCTATTGGAAGAAAACCTCAACGGCCCCCCTATCGCTCATGAATACGACCAACATGGCCGCCGTATCGGTTCATCAGGCAGTAAAACCGCGCGACAATACCAATGGACTAAGCACCAATTACAGCAACTCTCGGTAGGTGAGCATACCCCGCTGCAATTTGCGTATCACCCCTGTGGGCAAGAGCAAACCCGCGCCACAGAGCAGGGGTTTAGCCTTCACCACCAATGGAGTGACACCGGGTTGCTGCTAGAGCAACAGCTCGGCACACATGGTGACAGCTTACGCCAGTATCAATACGATGCCCTCGATAGGCTAGTGGGCATTGACGATGCCAAACGCGGTAAATCGAGGTTTAGCCTAAACGCTAATGGACAAGTTCAAGCCGAACGCCAGCAAAAGAGTTGGGAAAGCCAGCAACGCTTTGTACACCTGTTTGGTTACGACAGTGAGCTCAACCTGAACCAACAAGGCTTTGCCACAGAATATGGCGATAGCGACAGCAATGTGGTCTCGCTCGATGACGAACGAGTCAAACGCCAATCTCGCCAATACGATAAGGCAGGTCGTGTATTGGATACGGGGCGATCCCGTTATCACTACGATAGGTGTGGTCGCGTAATCGAGAAAACCGAATACAAAGACGGCTACCGACCAAAAACCACCCGCTTTGTTTGGAATGGCGATGACAGGCTTACCCATATAGAGCTGCTAGAGCTGCCCGATGGTGGGCGGTACCGCTACCGTTATGACCCATTAGGCAGGCGAGTCGCAAAAGAGTGTTTAAGCACCCAGCGAATCACTGAGTACTTGTGGGATGGGGCAAACATTGTTCAGCACAGCCAAAAGAGCGCCGATGGTAGTGTTATTCAGGCAATTGAATACCTGTATGAGCCAGAGACCTTCCGCCCACTCGCGCAGGTGACGCATAAGGCAGACCAAGCGTCTCAGCTGCACTATATCGTGACAGACCATACCGGCACGCCACAGGAGCTGTGCAGTGAAAATGGCGAGGTCGTTTGGCAAGGTGAGCAAGCCTTGTGGGGCCATTACCAGCAACAAAATACGCTTCCTAATCATGGTTTTAGAGAGAACGCCCACAATGATGGGCTATACTGTGACCTGCGTTACCAAGGGCAAATAGAAGACCGCGAATCCGGTCTTTACTATAATGTTAATCGCTATTACGATGCAGACAGTGGCCAGTACCTAAGCCCAGACCCAATCGGGTTTGCGGGAGGACTAAGACCACAGGCGTACGTGTTTAATCCGTTGGAATGGGTTGACCCGTTGGGATTGGCTGGATGTAGCAGTGACGCAGCTAAATTGAGAAAGAATATGCTTTCTGATGGTCAAGTTGAACCTGATTATCCGAACTCAGCACATCATATTGTGATGTCTAACTCTACTCACCCTGATGTGATTGCGACGAGGGAGCATTTGTCTAAATATGGTGTCGATATCAATGACTCAAGTAACGGTGTATTCTTACCAACAAGTACGAAAGTGAAGGAGCAGTATGACTTAAGCAGTGTTCCTCATTCGAGAGTGCACACTAATAAATATAAAAAAAAGTGAGGGAAAGAATTGTGAATAATCACTCAGCTTTGGAAATAAAATCCGAGCTAAAATCTATGTCTAAATCATTGTCCAATGGGAGCTTTATTTTTTGATGAAAAACGAAATTAAAACTAAAGAGTTGAAGGCTTTGTTATCTGATTATATTGATGGTTTGGGGCTTAGGGTATTCTCGATAGGGTTTACCCTAGTTTTTGATGAAAATGATTTTCCTGAAGTTTTAGTTGGTGTGTTGACACTCAGAGAAGTAGAAAACTGGGTCTCTGAATTTGGCTCTGATGCTAAGTATTATTTATGGAATACCGCAGAATATGAACTTTTTGAAATATCTCATTTTGAGAGTGTTCCATATTTTGATGAGAACTTCCCTTCAAGAGAGAGTTATTTAGAAGATATTCAAAGGATGTTAAGAGAGCTGAATGAATGTATGCTTAAAGAGGGTGGGGATATATATTTGTATGCTCACGATGTCGAAGATGACGATTTTTTTGGGTTTTTACACAAATCGCTGTGCAAAGAGCAGTTAAAAGAAATTGAGCTGTGTAAATATATTTAGTGAGTATTAATGAAAATAAAAAGAACAGTCACTACTATAAAGGCCACATGCTAATACAGCGTGAGGCCTTGGTAGCCCTTGTTGCGATAGAAAGTGGTCAAATCTAGCTAATAGCCCAGTGGCATTTGAACGGATTTACGCTCTGACAATGAACAGCAGGAATTGCCAAGCCTCCGTCCTTTGTTGTGTCTGTCTATTCAATTCTTTTTTATGAACAAATTAGTAAATCTTGTAAATAAAAGGATGAACATGAGTATTGTACGTAAAGTAACCAGCAATGCGTCTTCTGAGTATACTGGTGTTATTTTTGGGGGAGCTCTCCCAGATACGATGGGTAAGTTTCATAATCCAGCAGGAGATGAGTTGTTATTAGTCGCATCTATTGATGGTGACAAAGTTAATGAAACTCTTTCTAAAGAACTATTCCCTAAAGGGAGGGTATTTTCGATATTATCAACATACTCAGATAATGATTATTTTTTGGATGATATTTCTTTCTTTGGCGGGGAAGATGAACTTATACCAATTCCGTTAATTAACTTATCAAGTTTAACCAATCTCTAAAGCAGAGTGAGATGACTCTGCCTTTATCTTCACAAAACCGATCCCACGCTCTACATAATGTCTCTACGATATCGTCATAGTTTTCGAAGCACCTATTTGCTACTTCATTTTGGCGGAGCCAACTCCATACCTGTTCTATAGGGTTAAGCTCGGGAGAATAAGGTGGGATATGAATTATGGTGAGGTTCTCAAATTCATCGGCAAGATAGCTCTGGTGCCAACTCGCTTGATCCATGATAACAACAGCATGCTTGCCAGCTGGTGTGGCTTGAGAAATTAATCTGAGTTGCTCTTTCATTGCTTCCATATTGCTCAGGGGAACCACTATCGCTTCAGCTTCTCCTGTCGTGACACATACAGCTCCGAAAAGGTATGCATACTCAAATTGCTGTTGTTGTACTACTCTAGGGCGGGTCCCTTTCTCTGCCCATATGCGCGTTGTTGTGTTGCGTTGACCAAATCTAGCCTTGTCTTGAAACCATATTTGAACATCTTTTAAGGGGACGTGACCAGGGATCTTAAGGATCGTTTCGATTGGGAATTTTTTTAAAAGCTTCTTGAGCTTCAACTGACTGCTTAGGATGTTTGGAACGAGTAGTAATCCAACTCAAACCTATGTCATGTAATAACTGATAGAGCGCCGACTTTTTATATGATGCATTGAAGTTGCTTTCTATATAGAGCCCAATGTCTCTTGCTTGAAGACGACCGCCACTCTCATTTACGGCATGTTCGATAACATATTCTTTGAGTTGTGATTTTTGCTCGTCTGTTAGGCGATGAGGTCTACCAGAATGTGGTTTCTCTTGAAGTCCTTGAAGACCATTGTTGAGATATGCTTTGACCCATTTATTGACGCTTACTCTGCTAACTTTAAGGTACTTAGCTATTTGAGTGCGACTTTTACCGTCTACAAAATGAGAAACGGATAAATAACGCATTCTAAGTCGAGCATTGGATGTGGAATTAATCAGACTCGGGAAATCATGCTTCATAAGGACTCCTTTTAAGAGTCCATATTAGATCATAAAATTAACGGAATTGGTATAATAGAGCTCTAAAGAAAAAGGCACATGAGAGAGGGTCTTAGAATGACTAGGAAAAATTCCTAGATATAAGGTAAGTGTATTGAAAGCGTGAAAAGAGTCACATTGTAAATAGTTGTATAGGAAAAAGTCATTGTTAACGTCATTGAAGTAGATTAATTGGCTGATTCATTCATAATAAGGTTAAATATTGGACTAAAGGTATAAGTTTTTTACTTTGAGATTGATTATCAATACATTCGCAGACAAAATGCATTAACTATCCATTTATCAATATACCTTCTATGTGCGCAATCTTTTCTCAACAATCAACAGAAAATTATCAGCTTGTTACTCGTTCGATTCGACTTGATGGACATGTAACCAGTGTAAAGCTTGAAGTAAGTTTTTGGCTGATCCTTGAAGAGATTGCTCGTTATCAAGATCTGACCGTTCCTCGTTTTATTTCCACAATACATAAGGAAGCTTTAGAGCATAATGGTGAAATAGCCAATTTCGCCTCTTTGCTTAGGTGTGCTTGTTTACTTTATTCTCGTAACCCACAATATGTATTGGATATGGCGGCGCAACAACGAAATCAGAGTGTTTTGTAAAATGTGTATTGTTGTACTCAGGTACTACCATTTAGTTTCTTTCTTAGGGTATTCTCTTTAACTCCCATGAAGGAAATACTACGGTTGATATCAGCTCCGATTGGTATCAATTTTGTTGGTAGTTTTCTTTCTATAATTGTCTTGATGGATACACTCTTAGAGAATAGAAAATGATCAATTTAACAGCACAATTTTATGCAAAAGTAGGACAAGAAGAAAAATTGCATCAATTACTTAGTGCAATGCTTATACCAACACGAAATGAAACTGGTTGTATTCGCTATTGCTTGTTCCAAGATCAAGCGGATAATCGAAAATTTTTATTTCAAGAGCAATTTTCAGACCAAGCAGCTTTTGATGAACATTGTAAAGAAGCGCATTTTATTAGCTTACTTGAAAACTTGAATGGGGTGATTGAAGAAGAACCTAGTATTACTTTCTATCAAAGTATAGAAGTTTAAAGGACAAAGGCGTTCACATAGAGCGCCTTAATTTAATACATAAATTAAACTGATTTAAATAACGTTCACTTTTCCCAAAAGTTGAGGTTCATTGGAACGATCATGAAAACAGTTAATTAGTTTATTTTTTTCAGTATAAACAACGAGAAAATCAATAAGTTCATGCATTGAAATAGCTCTAACTCCTAAATCGATTACGCAACCAGCATGATGCCGATTAAAATCTGAACCAACTCGAATAATTAATTTATCAGGGCTAATAAGCTGCTTTACACGTTGTAATAATGAGCGGACTTGATTTTTACGTTTGGTTTTATCTCTAAAAATAGCGGTTTGAACTGGTACATTGACAAAACTAATATCACAGTCTGACTTTTGTGTTGCCGCTTTTATGTGGCTTCCCAATGCAATAGCATCTGTGGTAAGTCCTTTAACTAAACTAAAGCCTGTAGCATCACTACTGGTTGCTGCGGATTTATTTTTAGCAATTGGGGAGAATTGGCTTGCCCCTTTTTCTAAGAGAGTATTTGCAGCTTTACCAAACAGTTCAGCGTTATTGCTACCAATAGACCCATTCAATGCATTCTTTAATACCGGAACAGTCGTATTTGCGAAACCAGCGGTTGCCCCTATCATTACTAGATGACCCACATTATTTATTGCGGCATTAGCTAGAGGGTAGGCTGTAATACTATTCAGTTCCTTACTACTGCGATTGATCCAAATTTTAATGCTTTGATATCTATTTGTGACATAAAGATACTTATCTTGCTTAGTTTCAATGTGATTAAGTTCTGCAATTACAGATTCAATAACACCAGACATAAACATATCTTTTACTGACACATCATAAGCCGGTTTATGTAAGTTTCTAATTGGTAGTGAACCTCGAACCGCTATCCCCATTCTTTTGTCTGAGGTACATCCGTTCATTTCATAACAGACCGTTGCTTCATCTAGTTGCCATGGTAATTTCATATTCATCTTCCCTAATTAGTTTTTATAAAATAGTAGCAGAGTTCAAAATATGACGGTAGCTGATAGTTCTACAATGGTTCCATTTTTTAAAAGAATATATGCTGTAATTTTCTATTCTTCTGGTGGGATTAATTGTTATATGCTTTGAAACTAGGGTAATGCAGTATTTCTTTTGACGAAAAAGACAATCAACCCTGATGGTGTTTTATAAAATTCGATTGTCGTACTCAGGTACTACCATTAGTTTTATTTCTCAGGGTATTCTCCTTTTATTATAATAAAGGAGTATATATGGCTAAATTAATTCACAGTATGATAAGGGTGACCAATCTACAGAACTCAATTGACTTCTACCGTAAAGCACTAGAAATTGAAGTGGTTGAACAGTATCAGTTTAATGACTTTACACTTGCTTATCTTGCAAATTCTGAAACTGGTTTTGAACTTGAATTGACCTATAATCATAATCAAACTGAACCATATGTTCATGGTAATATGTATGGACATCTTGCGGTAAGTGTTGAATGCATAGAAAAAACGCATCAAAATTTGATTCAGCATGGTATTGATGTATCTGATATTAAATCATTGAATCACAATAATATTTCATTGGCGATTTTCTTTTTTATTACCGACCCTGATGGGTATAAAATTGAATTTATTCAGCGCAGAGGTCGATATATTTAGTCAGGTAAATTTAACGGAGAATTGGCATTCATAAATGAGTACTTAATAATAAAGTACTCAATATAAGGTACCTTATTTTTGCTTGATTAAGAACAGCGGTACTCTATTTCAGCGCTTGAATGTAAATTAACCTCGATTAAATCCTGAATATCATCAATTGTAATTATTGACTCTTTACGATCTCTTCTATAACATGCATAAAAAATACATGTTATAAGTTATTTAAATTGAGGAATACCCATGGCACTTTCATTTACCAAAATTTTTAAGAAAAAAGAGATTGAATCAACAGGTGAGAAGTTAGTACAGCAACCAATGTCAGATGAACAGAAGCCTGTTGATAGTAAAGCAAAGGCAGAGAAAAAACACGGAGAACCAGGTGTTTGTTGTGGTTCATGCTCATAATATAAAAATAAACCCTTCATGTAATATCAATTAGAAAAGATTACGAGAAGGGTTTCTGTTTTACTTATCTGAATTTAGAATATTTTTATTCTCTAAAGGGCATTTTACATCAATCAGTAAGTCTTTTAGATACTTAGGGTTTAGCGTTTCTTCTTTTTCAATTGAAAACTTAGCAGCCATGATCTGGTTAAATAGATTCCAGTGTTGTAGTAACAGCTTCTCATGATCTCCTGCAAATAGTGGCCAAGTTTCTGCCATCATTGGTGTTAGACTTGATGCACCATGAGCAAAGATCAGCATTTGCCATTTTGTTTCCCAAATATCGAGCTTAACCTCTGGGTTTGCTTGATTGTACTCTTCAAATAGCCCTTCAAAGATAGCTTCAAATTCACATTTTGTTTTTAAAAAATATTCCAATAATGCATTGTCATCTTGACGAATTGCATCAGCTATCATTTGGATAGGCTGCGGATTAATTAATGTAAATGCAGACAATTTTACGATAAACAAATAGATGCGATAGCTTGGTGTTTTATCTTCGGGAAGAGAAGCAATAATAGCATGAAGGTAGTTTTGCATGTGAGCATCGCACGCATCACTAATTTCCTTCCAAATCATATCTTTACTACCAAAATGATGACGAATAAGACTGTGAGAAACGCCCGCTTTTTCACTGATATTACGTAATGAAACTCGTTCATATCCTAGTTGGCAAAACATTCCCGCAGCAATGATTAAAATTTGGCATTTAGTTTGCTCAGCAGCTTCTGAACTTCGTTTGCCTTGTTTTTTTTCTGCCATCTCACACCCTTATTTATTGCATTTAGTTATTGCTAATTATTCAAGTTTCTGAACAGCTTCATGAGCTTTATTTTCGTTAGCATACCAAGAACAGTGCCTAACGCGAACTTAAAAATACGCTTTTTACTTATTTTGCTGCACAGGTGTAAAATATATTGATCTCTTTCAAATTGAAACTATACTGCACAGATGTGTAATAAATGAATTTATGAATTGGAGATGCTTGTGCGAAAACTAAATATAAAGCGCACATTCCTAGGAGCTGTAGTGATATTAGGCTTGTCGGGTATGTTAACAGGGTGCAATAAAGCAATATCTGAAACCGCAGATATGACAGTTAAGCCTGTGAAACTGTTATCAGTAAAAGATCTTGAACATGCTGATTCTGATGCGTTTTTAGCAAGGATTGATGCGACATATCGAGCGAGTTTATCATTTCAGGTTGGTGGTGAAGTGATTGAAATGAAGGTTCGAATGGGACAAGAAGTTGAAAAAGGTCAGTTATTAGCAGTATTGGATCCACAAGATTTTCAAATTGCAGTTGATGCAGCTAAGGCTAAGTTTTCGTTGGCAAAAACGCAGTGGAACCGTGCAGAAAGCTTATATGAGAAAAGATTGATTAGTACGAATGAGTACGATCAACGTGAGACTCAATATAAGGCGGCATTAGCGAACTATGAGCAAGCTAAAACCGATCTGAGTTATACCGAGATTCATGCGCCATTTTCAGGAATGATTTCTTATACCTATGTAAAGCCTTATCAAATCGTCGGTGAAAAACAAGACATTATTAATCTGATTGATAACTCTACTTTAGATGTGTCTGTGACGCTGCCTATTAGCTATGTGGATTCAATTTCTATTCCTTCTTTGTCCAATAGCATGATGTGGATCACTATGGATAGTGAGCCTAACAATAAAATAAAAGGGCAATTTAAAGAGATCTCAACACAACCGAATTTAGATACCAATAGTTACGAAGCGATAGTGACTATAGCTCGTCCAAAAGGTAGGAACTTACTCACAGGCATGACTGGTCAAGTCTTCATTCCAAAGCAGGATGTTTCTGAATATATGGCATTACCGCAAACAGCTTGGGTCAATAAAACCGATAAACAAGGGCAAGTGTGGTTGCTTAATAATGAAACAAATACAGTGAATAAAGTGACTTTACCGCTTAATAACAAAGGTTATGTGATATCGGGACTACATGCCAATGATTACATTGTTGTTGCTGGTGTAGAGAGTTTAGTTGAAGGCCAAACTGTAAAAGCGTGGCAACGTGAGGAAGGTATTTAATGAGTCGTTCATTATTTTCAGTGTTATTGCTGAGTATGTTTGCTTTATTTGGTTGCCAAAAAGAAGAAGTGGTTGCGAAAGTATCTCCACTGTATATTTCTTCATTTGTTATTGATGCTCCTGTTACACAAGCTTTTCGCTCATTTAAAGGACAAGTGATACCAGCAGAGCAAGTACCAATGGCGTTTCGAGTTACGGGTGAAATTAGAGAAGTATTGATTCGAGCGGGTGATAAGGTTAAACAAGGCCAATTACTGGCTAAATTAGATGATAATAAAGCCAAACAAGCAGTGAATGATGCAAAAGCACAATATTCATTAGCCTTAAAACAATACCAACGTGGTAAAGAGTTAAATGTTCGCGAAATGGTATCACAATCAGAGTTAGACGAATTGCTTGCTAATAAAGAGCTGACTTTTGCATCTTATCAATCGGCTAAGAACCAACTTTCTTATACGCGCCTTGTTGCCCCATTTAACGGTAAAGTACTTGATGTGAATAAAGAAGTGTTTGAGCGTACTGCAGCAGGTGAGCCAATATTGAATTTATATCAAAATGACAAAGTGTATGTTCGAATCGATTTATCTGACAACGTATTAGCCATGATAAATCCAGAAAATAACCGTGATGCTTATCAACCAATCACCACTTTTTTCGGCTTGTCTGGTGAATATTCAATGGAGTATCTAGAACATTCTAGTGAACCTAATGAACAAAGCCAAACTTATCAAATGTACCTAGTTATGCCGCAGCTAAGCAATGAGATATTACCAGGGACTAGCGCCACTGTGAATGTGGATATGGTGAAGGCAGGGATCACATCGATTGATGGCTACCAAATACCAGTCACAGCGTTGCAAGCAGGGCAAAAAGAAGGGCATTTTTATGTCTGGACGATACGTGATAATCAGGTAACAAAAGTACCAGTAGCAATTAGCCAAATAAATGGAGAAGGCGCAATTATTTCTTCGGGCATTACTCAAGGTGATGTGCTTGCTAATTCAAATTTACGTAAGTTACGTGATGGGAAAACTGTGGTGCTTATGGAGAGCAAAAAATAATGAACATTGCTGAATATTCAATAAAAAACAAAGTCATGAGTTGGCTGTTTATCGTCATTTTAACCGTTGGTGGCATCACTTCATTTTTGGATTTAGGTCGTTTAGAAGATCCTGCTTTTACTATTAAAGATGCCATGATCATATCTACTTATCCGGGAGCAACCTCAAAAGAAGTAGAAGAAGAGTTAACCTACCCGTTAGAGAAAGCGATCCGTAAGCTGCCGTATATCGATAAAATAACGTCGACTTCATCAAACGGTATGTCTCAAATGATGGTAAGTATGAAGATGGACTATGGTCCAGATGAATTACCACAGATTTGGGATGAGATGCGTCGTAAGATTAATGATCTCAAACCAACGTTGCCTCAAGGTGTCCAATCGTTACAGATTATGGATGACTTTGGTGATGTATTTGGTGTCATGATGATGCTTACAGGAGACGATTATGACTATGTTGAGCTGAAGCGTTACGCAGATACCTTAACTCGTGAGTTAGAGTTGATAGAAGGTGTTGGTAAAGTATCTATCGCTGGTGATCAGCAAGAAATGTTATTTGTAGAAATATCACTTGATCGTCTCTCTGCTCTAAATTTAGATATGAATGTGATCGCAGGTTTACTTAACCAGCAGAATAACGTGGTGAAAGCGGGTGAAGTGATGGTAAATGGTGAGAGCTTAACCATTCGACCTAGCGGAACATTAACGACAGTAGAATCTCTGGGAGATTTGATCATTCATGGTCGTGATACTGGTAATCTTATTCGTTTAAAAGATGTGGCGACCATTACTCGTGAGCTGCAAGAAAAGCCAAATAATATTATTCGATTTAATGGTAAAAATGCACTAAATATCGGTTTATCGTTCGCATCTGGTGTTAATGTGGTTGAAGTAGGTCAACGTGTTCAAGAAGAACTTACCTATTTAGAATCAATTAAACCTGCGGGCCTTGAGTTAAGTTATTTCTATAATCAAGCGCAAGAAGTTGATACCTCGGTTAGTGATTTTATTATCAGTCTCGTGGAAGCTGTAGCGATTGTTATTGTGGTTTTACTATTTGCAATGGGAATGCGAAGCGGCTTCATTATTGGTGTTGTCTTGCTGCTCACCGTTTTTGGCACCTTCATTTTAATGAGTTACAACAATATTGAACTTCACCGTATCTCACTAGGTGCTTTGATCATTGCATTAGGCATGTTGGTAGATAACGCTATTGTGGTGGTGGAAGGTATTTTAGTTGGCTTGAAAAAAGGACGTACTAAAGTTCAAGCAGCAGCAGATATTGTAAAACAAACGCAGTGGCCTTTATTAGGTGCAACCGTGATTGCGATTGCAGCATTTGCACCGATTGGTCTGTCTGAAGATGCCACTGGCGAGTTCATGGGCGATTTATATTGGGTGCTGTGTTATTCGCTATTTTTAAGTTGGGTAACAGCAATTACAATTACGCCATTCTTAGCTAATTTATTACTGAAAGAAGAAGATAAAAATATTGGAGAAGAAGAGGAAGCATATAAAGGATTCTTATTCACGGTGTTTGGTTCTTCACTGAAGTTTGCTCTGCGCTTTCGTTGGTTAACCGTAGCGTCATTGGTTGGTCTACTTGTGGTTGCGGTGATTGCTTTTGGTAATGTGAAGCAGCAATTCTTTCCCGCATCAAACACGCCAATGTTTTATGTAGATATGTGGATGCCAGAAGGTACAGATATTCGTGAAACTATTCTGCAAGCAGAGGCCGTCGAAAGCTATATCAATAAAGAAAATAATATTGAGTTTGTGTCAGCCTCTATTGGCCAAGGTATGCAGCGTTTTGCTCTGACGTATCAGCCAGAAAAAAGCTACGAAGCCTATGCGCAATTCCAGATCCGTTCAATTGATCGTGAATCGATGTTCAGCTTGTTAGAAAGCCTGACTAACTCATTAGATAAAACGTTTGATAAGCCGACATTCCAATTCAAAATGATGGAATTTGGCCCATCGCCAGCTTCTAAAATAGAAGCGCGCATCTCGGGGCCTGATCCACAAATACTGCGTGAGCTAGCAACGAATGTTGAAGATATATTATTAACCGACTCTGGTGCACGTAATATTCGACACGATTGGCGTGAACGAACAAAAGAGCTAACGCCTGAATTTAACGAATCAAAAGCACGTCGTTTAGGTATTTCAAAAGAAGATTTATCCAACACATTGCAAATGGCATTTGGTGGTTCAACGCTAGGTATGCTACGTGATGGTACACATACATTACCAATTGTAACTCGTTTACCTGAATCAGAGCGTGTGGACTTTGAATCACTACAAAATGTGAAGATCTGGAGTCCGTCACTGCAAACCTATATTCCAGTTGATCAAGTGATCGATGGTGTAAACTTGGATTGGAGTGAACCTCTTATTCAGCGTCGTGACAGAAAACGCACTATTACGGTCATGGCTGATCATGACTTATTAAGTAACGACACACCTGCAAGTTTATTCGCGCGAATTCAACCGAAAGTAATGGAAATGCCATTGCCTGAAGGATATGAGATTACATGGGGTGGTGAATATGAATCATCAAAAGATGCACAAGAGTCTTTATTTGGTTCGCTGCCGATGGGCTACTTGTTCATGTTTATCATCACCATGTTGCTGTTTAACTCGTTTAAAAAGCCGTTAGTGATTTGGTTTACGGTTCCGCTTTCTATTATTGGTGTTTCGTTTGGTTTATTGAGTACTAATATGCCGTTTAGCTTTACCGCGTTCTTAGGTCTATTGAGTTTAAGTGGCATGATTTTGAAAAATGGCATTGTATTGCTTGATCAAATCAACCTTGAATTAGCATCAGGAAAAGACCCATACATAGCGATAGTAGACAGTGCGATCAGCCGTGTGCGCCCAGTGAGTATGGCGGCGTTAACGACAATACTAGGGCTTATCCCATTATTGTTTGATGCGTTCTTTAGCTCAATGGCGATCACTATCATGGCGGGTTTAGGTTTTGCGACCATTCTGACACTGATTGTAGTACCTGTAATATTTGCGATTTTGTTTAAAGTGCACCCAACACAAAGTCACACATAGAAAATACTGCCCTTGAGTAATATTTCTCACCAACCACAATGGCTTTAGAGTTTATTGTGGTTGGTTTTTTTATATCTAATTTTCCCCAATGACAGGAATATTATTTTATTTGAATTGGTATTCGTTAAGAAGACGGTGTTAAAGCAAGGGTATCTTCCTAAGCTATCCATTGATAATATAACTAAGTTTTTTATAAAATTGCTTGGATATATATTATGAATAAAACCCTAACAGTAGCACTACTACTAAGTGCTACTTTAGTTACAGGTTGTACTACAATGACACCAGAAGAGTGTCAGAATGCAAACTGGCAAGCCATTGGCTATCAAGATGGAAAGAATGGTTCTGATTACAGTCGACTTCAAACATATGTAGAAGAGTGCAAAGAAGCAGGAATTAGTGTCGATCAGCAAGAGTGGTTTGTTGGCCAAAAATCAGGGTTAAGGCTCTATTGTTTACCTGATAATGGTTATCGTGTCGGGCTTGCAGGAAACAACTATAATGGCGTTTGTGCAAATGGAGAATTTGTAGAGCAATATAATCTTGGTTATAAAACGTATCAAATTGAAAAAGAGATCTCTGAAGTAGAATCAGAACTCCAGCGGATAAATTGGCAGTTAGATGCTCTTGATTCAAAAGAAAAAGATAAACGCAAACAGTTAAAAGAAGAACGTAAGCGTTTAGATATGAAGCGGATAGGACTCATGTTTGAAAAAACTCGGCTAGCGAAGCCTCAATATGGCTTTTCATTTGAGTTCTACTAAGTGTAGTCAAGGCTGCTGAAATCAGCGGCATTTTTTAGAATAGTGCTTTATGATGATAGAATCATGAGCATGATGAGTGAGAATATTTCAAGAGTAAAAGCTATATTTTGCGTGATAACCCTGTATAATCCGCCGCCTATTTACCTTGTTTGAATAACCAATACTTAGGAATTCCTTATGACTGAAGAAGAAAGAATTGAACTGCAACAAAACAACCCACTCCACGGTCTTAAGTTAGAAATCTTACTGCAAGAGTTGGTTGATCATTACGGATGGGAAATTCTAGATACCGCGATGCGTTTAAACTGTTTCAACACGAACCCGTCAATGGCGAGTAGTGTTAAATATCTAAAGAAAACGCAATGGGCAAGAGAGAAGGTTGAAAACTTCTATTTATACCGTTTTAAACGTATGCCTAAAGCGTCTGATCTTGAATATCAAATGCCTCCTCGTTCACGTACGTTTGCTCATGGCCTTGAGCCCCGTGAACCAATGGAATTAACGGTTGAATCTATTTTGCTTTCTCAAGCGAAATCAGCATCAGCACACCAAGCTCGTTCTCAAAACCGTGGTGGTAACTATCGTCGTTAAGAGAATCGTCGTTAAGTGAATTGTCACTAACTGAACGTTTATCTAATCGTTTAATATAAAAAAGCCAAGCGAGGTAACCCAAGCTTGGCTTTTTTTGTGCTGTTCATTTTATGCGTTATTGCACCTATGATGTTACGTAAGTCAGTACCTACTACGGCTGTTGCTTAGTTGGAGCAAGCGCAATCTCACGGATACACACGTTTTGAGGCTGTTGGTAAGCAAAAGATACTGCACGAGCAATATCATCAGCAGCTAGTACGCCACCCATGCTTTCTTTCCATTCTCCGTAACCGTCTTTGATTTCTTGAGAAGAGGTATGAGAAAGAAGCTCAGTTTCAACTGCACCAGGTGCAATCGTTGTAACGCGAACGTTTGATGCTGCCACTTCTTCACGTACGTTTTCAGAGATAGCGTGAACCGCAAACTTAGTACCACAGTAAGCCGCATGGCTTGGGAATGTTTTCTTACCAGCGATAGAGCTGATGTTGATGATAGTACCCGTGTTGCGTTCCATCATAGGTGCTAGAACCGCTTGCATACCGTTTAGAAGGCCAATAACGTTTACATCAAACATTGTCTTCCATTCTTGTGCATCTTGTGTGTCGATTTGACCAAGAAGCATGGCGCCAGCATTGTTGATTAGCGCATCAACAGGACCAAATTTCGCTTCACCTTGAGCAATGGCTGCATCAAAAGAGGCCTTGTCAGTAACGTCTACTTTTACAGATAAAGAGTTTGGAAGGTTTAATGCTTCAAGACGGTCAACACGACGAGCTAAAAGAAGAAGCGGGTGACCTTCATCGCTTAAACGACGTGCGATTGCTTCACCAATACCAGAACTTGCACCTGTAATAACAACTAATTTTTTCATCTTCTATTTCCTCAATAAATTCAATGAACAATCGAATGCAGAGCCCTGCTTCGTTGCGATGGAGGTATATTACTGAGAACTGTATTGTTGATATATAGTCATTTACTTGAAACTCTGTTGCTGTATTGCAACAATAGGGCGTCGATAACTATTGAGCCACTATTATGATCAATCAAATTAACCTTACTGATATTCGCTCCTTTGTTCTTATTGCACGTTTAGGTAACTTTACTAAAGCGGCAGAAACACTTGATGTATCTCGCTCGCACGTATCACGCCAAATAAGTAGCTTAGAAAAGCAGATGGGAGTGACTTTATTAATACGTACAACACGGACGTTACGTTTAACAGAAGCGGGAAAGCATTTTTATCATCAGTGTGAACAAGCTCTTCATACTATAGACCAAGCGCTTCTCTCTGCGGTTGATGATATAGAAAAGGTACAAGGCGAGATAAAGGTAAACTGTGTTGGGGGATACTTAGGAGAGGTATTTATTGCTGATATTGTAAATGCTTTTATGCAGCAATACCCAGAAGTTTCCGTGAGTTTAGATTTTAGCAGTAATCGTGTGGATTTAATTGAAGAGGAATTTGATATTGCGTTTCGTATGGGAGCTTTAGAGGACTCTGGATTTATCGCAAAAAAACTGCTTGATATTGAAATGGAAACCTTGGCGAGCCCCTCTTATTTAGCCAAGTATGGACGTCCTCAGCACCCTAAGGAGCTTGCTTTACATCATTGTTTAACAGGTTCGGTTCGTAAATGGCACTTTCAATCAATTATAGATAATGAGCAAATTGATATTTCAGTAAAAGGTAATTTACAGTGTAAAAATGGACGAGTATTGGTGGCAGGAGCCATTGTTGGTAATGGCATTATTCGAGTGCCGAAGATTTATTGTGAACAAGAAATTACGACGAAACAGTTAGAACCCGTGTTTGATAAATGGACCATTCCTAGTGTTGATTTTTCAGCCCTTTATCATCGAGATCGATATCAACCTAAAAGGTTAAAAACCTTCATTGAATTTATAAATCAAGCTTGTAGAGAAAAATAAAGTAAGAAATGTTGATATTTAGCTCTATATAGAGATAAAAAGTGGAAGTTAAGTAAAAAAAAGCTAACATAAATAAAGATTTGTTTTAAATGGATATTTTGGGGTTGTATGGGCGTTCGGGTTAAGTTAGCTTTATTTTTATTGGTATTATTTTCAATTTCAATTACCAGTTCTATCCTCACTTTTAAATTAGAATCATATGGTGAGGAGAAACTAATCTGGGTAATACATACTCATGATGTGATTACCAAGTCAGAACGATTACTAAGCAGTATGAAAGACGCTGAAACGGGCCAGAGAGGATATTTATTAACTCAAGAAGTTACCTATTTAGAGCCTTATTATACTGGTATGTCGAATGCACAGCAGATTTTTAAAGAATTAAGAGCGCTAACGAAAGATAATCGAGAGCAGCAAGCAGCATTAGATCATATTAATGAAGCGATGAAGTTAAAATTTGATGAGCTTGCATTAACTGTTGAGCTTGTTGAATATGATAACTTATCTCAAGCCTTGAGAGTGGTAAAAGAAGATCGCGGTAAAGCATATATGGATACATTACGGGTTGATCTTAAAAAGTTTATTAATATTGAATTTTTGTTGTTAGAAAAGAGAAAAGGTGATTTTAAAGAAAATCGAAGCCAATTAGTTACCTTAATTAAAATGCAAATTATACTATTAGTCTTTCTTGCTATCGCTACAATTTTTTTTATGAAGCGTAACCTGTTTGACCCATTAAACCTTTTACTTCTTAGTACAAAAAAAATGCAAAAAGGAGAGAAGTTAGATATCACGGATGTCGTTGAGAAAAATGAAATGGGTGATCTATTAACCGCTTTTTTTAAAATGAATGAAATCGTACATGAAAAGACAGAAGTACTTGCTTACAAAGCTCATCACGATGAACTGACTGGTTTGAAAAATCGCAGTATGGTGTATTCAGAGTTACAAGATGCCATTAATCGCAGTGGAAAAGTTGAAACCAAGATTGCAGTATATTTTTTAGATTTAAATAAATTTAAGGATATCAATGATACTTTAGGCCACGATGTTGGTGATGAAGTATTGATAGAAACTGCTCGTATTTTGACAGAAACAGTTCGTTCTAGAGATGATATATTTCGCTTAGGTGGTGATGAATTTCTGATTATAGCTCAAGATATAAGTCATCAATCTGGTATCGATAGACTAACGTTAAAGATTATCGAAAAATTCTCTTCACCGATACTGATAAAAGGGAAAAGGTTACCTATTTCTTTAAGTATTGGGGTTGCAAGCTATCCAAATGATAGTTTGAACGGTGAAGAATTGATTAAATTTGCAGATATTGCCATGTATGAAGCGAAAAAAGAACAAGGCAATACCTGCTGTGAATTTAAACCTTCACTTCTTAAAAGAGACGGCGATTAATTTAATTTTTTATATTAAGTGATATTGATTCTTTCCTGAAATTTTAGCTTGGTACATAGCTTTGTCGGCTTTTTGTAACGCACTTTCTAGCGAAGTTTTACTCTGAGCTTCCCAATAATAAACCCCAATGCTGGCTGAGACACTTGGGGTATTACCGTTAATCATAATTGGTTGGTTGATTGCGGCTAAAATACGTTGCAATATTTTGTAGATATCATTGTGTTGGGCCGATTCATTTTTTGATAAAAATACGCCAAGTAAAAACTCATCTCCAGATAATCGTGCCACCAAATCGTGTTGATATACGCTGTGTGTTAACCTCTGAGCAATCACTTTAAGAAGTTCGTCTCCACATTGATGCCCATAGTTATCGTTTACCGCTTTAAACCCATCGAGATCGACAAAAAGAAGGTGAATAGATTTCTTTTTTTTGTGTGCTTGTAATAGTGACCTGTACGCATTTTGTCTATTGGCTAGACCTGTTAATGCATCATGGTTAGCCTCAAAATGTAATCGTTTAAGCTCTTGTTTCTGACTTTGATCGCTAATTGATACGATAAACGATTCTATTTTATTATCACTGTTTTTAATGGTTTTGATAGTGACTATACATGGCAACCAAGCCGCATTATCTTCTTTTTGGTTTGATAACTCAGCACTGGAAACATCGGTTTGAATTTTAAGAAATCCATGAGTAAGTAGCTGTCTACATAGAGTGAAATTAAACTCAATCACTTGACGCAAATAAAGGTCATTAAGAGTGCTAATTTCTCCAAAGTTGCGTATAAATGCATTGTTTTTAATCTCGATTTCTAATGCTCTAGTTAATACAATTACAGCGCTTGGGTTTTGGTCAAAAATCATCTCAGCCAGACGTTGTCGTTGTTCAGAAAGATAGCGTTCACTGATGTCTTCTATATGGATTAATACATTTCTATCATCCGCAATTGGATAGGCTGAAACTTTAAATAGCTGCCCACTTACCTGATGGCGAAGTATGATTGGCTCTAAGCGCTGATGCTGCTCTATATGTGTTTGTAAGGCAATCATTCGATTACTAGGTTCAAAGTCTATTAATATTTCATCGATCACTTGGGATCTTTTTCCTAAGGCTTTATCGTATTTATTTGGCTTAATATGTGGTAATAGTTGTTTTGCTGCAGGATTATAATAAATCAGGTCTTGATTTGATGATACGACTAATAAACCCTGTTCAAGAGAATCAAGTACTTGGTTTATATAGTGATTTTTATCTTCTAAATGTTGAAATACTTGAGATAATAAGCTGTCTCGATGACTTAAGTTATCGAGCATATCATTAAAGCAGCGAGTCACCATTCCTAGTTCATCTGGATGTATTATGTCTAAGCGTTGGTTGGTTACACCTTTTTTTATTACGCTTTGCATTGAGTTAAAAATAGATAATAAAGGCGTTGCGATCAGTTTATGTAAACGATGAGCAAAAAATAACGCTAATATTGATAACGCGAGTGTCGTTAATAAGAAAACAGTGATGATCTGATTACGCTGTTTGAACATATTATCTTTTGATGTCCATACCGTTAGTTCACCTAAATATTCATTACCTAAGGTAATTGGATGCGTAACCGAAAAGAAAATAGAATCACTGCAATGAATAGTACGCTTAGTCCATTGGCAGTTATCAGGTAAGTTATCTAGTTTAGCAAATAATTTGTTGTCTATATTTTCAACATAAGCAGCAATCACTTCGGGGTCAAATGAAAGAGCTTCCATTTGATCTAAACCTGTCATTTTATCATTGAAAATAAGGGCTCCTGATAAATTACTTGCAATACCTTGAGTTAAAATAGAAGTTCGCGTGTGCAAGTTAGCGCTGTGAGTAATACCAAAGAGGTGAGCAATGCTTGCTCCTAAAATTAAGGTGCTAAGTGTTATTAGTACCCAGATAGGGTAAATCACTTTTTTACGTAGCGGTAATGCACTAAACCAACGAGCAATCATTGAGCCTCCTTATTGTCTGCAAGATCTGAGACCGAGAGTAATTGTGATCGTAGAGAAAGCCCTGTTGGTACTAAATTATTCAAACTGATTAGAGGTTTAATACGATTATTCTCTTTAATAAATGCAATGCTTCCACCCGCATGAATAAATGCCGCACTTTCACCGATCAATAGTGCATGTGGGTATAAGGTTTTAAGATGAGCGAGTAATTTAGGCTTTTGAGTTGTGGTATAAATAAGATGGCATGAGGATACCGCTATCTTTTCTATTGATTTAAAGGAAATAACGTAGGCACGGTTTTGCTGTTTTATGACAAGTTGATTGAGGGCCTCTGTGACTTTAGAAGCTCCTTGAGTGCATAAATGGTATTTATTATCTTGAGGTTTAAATTCACCCCAGTTGGTTAATAATACAAAACGGAACAAATAAACGGCTTTTAAATTATGATCCTGAATACTGTTTTCATTGGCATTTAGAGGAAAGCAGAGGCTTAATAAAAATATAAAGAGCGAAAAGCATTCAATCAACTTACGGTATGAATCATAAATTGTCTGAGTCGATATCACTGGGTGAACAAGATGGGAATTGAGCATAGCTATATGAAGCTCCAGCTTAGTTCTGCATAGTATTGAGTCCCATTAGCAAAAGGATTAAATTGCTTTGAGTATTCCTTTACTTGGTTATTGCTTAGGTTTTCAGCACTGAGTTTGATATTTGGCCATGTTGGTTTATGTTGCCAATTAACCGACATGTCTAAGGTCACAATTTCGGGCGATACAAGGTAGTCATTACCATAGTCTTTATAGGCTGCAATAAGCGCTTCATCAGGGTCTGATGCTGATACATAGTTAACAACAGATGATACCCAAACCGTTGGGTGGATATCCCACATAATATGTAAAGTAGCATAATGGTTTGGGGTATTTTCTAAATCTAAAATTGGCAGTTTATTAGAGCCACAAATTGATCCAGTACAATCCCCTTTAATAGTTTTATAGCTGTAATTGGTATTAATTTGCAATGTATTTATTGGCTTCCATTGAGCACTGATCTCTCCTCCGATTGTATCTTGAGAGAGAGGGTCAATAAGTTGGGCATATATATCATCAATGATAGTGCCATTAGAGCCTTCTGAGCCATCAGGTACGAAGTATCTGTAGCCATCTAGACCTTGATAAGCTCTAGCATTATCATGTTGGCTGTAGAATAAACTCAAACTAAGTTGAAATTGATTACCTTGCCAGTAACGGTAACCCACTTCATAGGTATCAACTGACTCCATTTTTAGATCGCGGTTGCCTAAATAATGATAAGACATCATATAGTCATAGTAATCACGGTTACCGTTAGCGTCTTCAGTATAAATACAACTACTGCAATAACTGTTTTCTTGGAATTGTGTATCTAGTTCTAAGCGAGAAGGGGTAATGACAGCACGGCCCCATCCCATCCATAAACGTTGATTTTCTGTTAGCTTTTGTAAGGCGCGAACTTGTGGCTGTGAGTACCATTCCTCAGTTATATTCGCATATTGGATCCGATTACCTAATGTTATCTCTGTGGTGTCAGTAATATGAACTGCCCAATTTACATATAAACCGTAACTTTGATTTAAGAATTCATGTTCTTCGATTGTGCGGATATAAGGAGAAAAATACTGTTCTTCTTTTGTGAATGTCGCGTATTTTTCGTCAATAATGCGAGCATTAGTGCCAACAGTTAAGTTACCCCAATCTTGAGTGTTAAAAGAGTATCGAGTATCTAAATCTAAGCGAGTAAAACTAGCTGGTTCATTAGTACTGTCTGATTCACTATGAGTTATCCATATTTGGCTTTCCCATTGGTCGCCATCATATTTATCATGTAAATATTGAATACCAGTAAACAACTCTTGTGAGTTCATTTCAGTGAAAAAAGAATCATAATCATTTTGATGTGATATCGTATCTAAAAAAGCAGGTGTGTACTGCAACCATTGATAGTCTTCACGCGAGCGGATACCACCAAACTGTAATGAGAGGGTATTTTGTTGGTTTTGGTAATCAGCACGCATACCAAAGCGTTCGGTTAATACTTTTAAATGACGAAGCTCATCAAAATGAGGATCTTCATCAGTAAATGGTGAATGTTGTAATGATTCAATGTAGCCAGATAAGTGGGTATATTCATTGAGTTGACCGCTATGATGGGCTTTAAACTCTTTATAATCATAATTACCCGCTGAGGCACTAACTTGAGCTTTAGGAGCACTTTCTGCATCTTTAGTGATGATGTTAACAACACCATTTACCGCGTTTCCTCCCCACATAGTACCAACAGGACCAAGAACCACTTCGATACGATCAATATTATCTAAGCTCACCGGTAAGGTGTCCCAGTTAACGCCTGAATACATTGGGTTAATAGCACTTCGTCCATCAACCATCACAAGTAGAGTATTGTTTTCACCTTGATTTTTACTGCGTGCAGAAACAGTCCAATCATAATCTGAATATTTGGAGACATGTAGACCAGGAGCAAGAATGAGGATATCGGCAATAGAGCGAGCAGTAGAGCGTTCAATCTCTTTAGAGGTGATTACATGAACCGAAGCAGGTACATCTGACAAGCTTAGAGATGTTTTTGTGGCTGTAACCACTTTAGTCTCTATTAAAGAATCAAGTGGCATATTAAATAAGGCGTCTAAATCTCCCAATCCTTCATTCATGTCAGCAATTGCAAAAGGAGAGATCAAGAAACCTAAAATACAGAATAATGAAGAGCGAGAAGAAAGTGCCATTACAATTAGCTCAATACATAATTTATTTAAAAGTAAACAACCATTATTGATATTTTGTACTAGTTCTCGTATTTAAGATATTTATTGGAAATTAGTTTAGACAAATAGCATGGATTCCATGTAATTTATTTCTCTTTATCGGCACGGTGTTTTCTAATTACCTATCTTACCAACGACAACATCTTCTACTTTACTATTTAAAAATAAATTCCTGATAATAATCGGGTTAATAGCACTTAATGATGCAGATACTCCGGGCCATCCATTCTTGTGTGCCGCAAGTTCAACATAAGCAACATTTTTTCTAATTTTAAAGTGTGTTACTCGGCCAGAGGTTTTATGGCTTTGGGGTAATATTTCTTTAGCGCTTTGCTCTGCGAGAGTTTTAAATGAAGATTTGTCAATGCACTTACTCACAAATTCAACAGTATTAAGAGGGTTTTCCCCTCCCTCTTGTGAGAATTTTGCCATCAAGTTTCGATAACTTGGAATATCTTTAGGTAATGAAAGTAGGTATTGTTGGCTATTGCATACTGTTGGTTCTATGTTTTTATCAATCTGGCAACCTCCAAGTAGAATTATAGATAATAGTAAAGGAAGTATGATTTTCATAACGTATGCTCTAGCTGAACTTTATTGATAGAATTCTCACTATACAGGGTTTAGTTAGCTTAAGTTGTCTCTATTTTAATAAAAATGCAATAAAGATCACGGAAACTCTTAGTGAAAAGTGCTGAGACACCCTAGTTTCCGTGTTGATATTAAGAGCTAACTAAAGAGTAGTGATTGCGTCCTGCAGCTTTTACTTTATACAGTTGTTCATCTGCAATGTGATTAAGCTGATTAAAGTCAGTAATAATAGAGTTTTCATCTAATCGAGTATTAACACCTCCAATCGACAAGCTTAGGCGATCTGAGTAGCGTGACTTAGGGCTACTTAAATTACAGGAGTGTAATTCATTACGTAATTGAACAATCTTTTTTTCAACTTCTTCATCATTTTGATCAAAGGCGATAATTAAAAATTCATCGCCACCATATCGAAATAAATAATCATTAGTATGATAAAACGCAATTTGCATTAAACGGCTGATCGTTTTTAAGGCCTCATCACCTTGAAGGTGGCCGTGTGCATCGTTATACATCTTATAATCATCAAGATCTAACATTAGAATAGCGAGATGCTTATGCTCTTTAGATGCTCGTTCGATTAATTTTGGAGCAATACTATCAAGCTGATAACGGTTATATAAACCAGTTAAAGGCTCTGTTTTTGATAAGAGGTCTAAAATATCATTAGCATTTTGTAACCGTTGTCTTTGCTTTTGATTTTCTAGTGAAACGGCAATAAAGCTGGCTAAGTGCTCAATTAATTGACGATGGTGTTGCTGATATTGATTAGCGGCGTGATGTTGAACTGATAACATGCCTAATACATCATCTTTAAGTATAATTGGTGTCAGAATAATGGAGTGAACTGCTCGACTATTTTGTCGTATGACTAAGTCTTTCTCTTTACGTTGTTCATTATCAACAAAGGGAGCGAGAGCATCATTATTAACTGTATTAAGATGAACCGTGGCTCGGTGCTTGATGACATAAGTACCAACCGTTTTATGCTGTTGGCAATTGATTGTTAAATGAGGTACGAGTCCATTAGCATCAACAAAATAGCGATAGTTTAAGTCGTGTGTTTCTTTATCATATAAAGCAATACCAAATTCAAATGTAGGTAAAATAGTATTAATTTTGGTTAAAATATCACAAAGAGAGGCATCTAAATTGGTTGTTGTTGCGATATATTGACCAATTTCGGTGATAGAGTCCATATGCTCTTGTATATCGCTTAAAACTTGTTGTTGCTGGTTGTCCTGAATCGCATCTACATTCTGAATTAAGGTTTTGTTTTGTTGTAATTTGCATTCATTTAAGCAACGTTCTGCTTTTTGTAGATGTTGTTTCTGATGTGCAATAAGTAAAGACCATTGCTGTTTTTTTTCATATATCTTAGCAAGCACTTGTGCATAGGTACTATAAAAACCGTAATTGTTTTCGGCATCTACTTTAGTCTCTAACTGCTTACATAAGCTTAATGCTTCATCATCGTGATCAATATGTTCAAGGTATTTAGCAAGGAACACACAGTTTTCTAGCCTATTATGTTTATCATGAATATTGGCATAAATTACTTCTGCTTTTTCAAAATAATTAATGACCTTTTCTTTATTAGCGTCTGGTTGTCTTGCCATAACCTGAGCTAAATAACCATATGAGAGAGCAAGAATACGTTCGTTACCTTTTTCTTTGGCTATGCTTTTTGCTTGATGGATGTGATAAATGGCCTCATTAAATTGCGAGAGGTGGCCATAGGCATAACCTAAATTGAGTAATGAGATAGCTTTATTAAGTATATTATTAGCATTTTGTGAAGCTTGAATTCCTTGAGATGCGTACTCAATTGCTTGGCTATAACGCTCTAAGCATAAATACATATCACTGATATTACAGTAAATAAGAGATCGAACATTGTCATCAAGTAAATGAATATTCTCTAATATTTCTTTATAAAGAGCATAGGCCGCGGTGTAGTTCTCGGCATCAATATAGATAGAGGCTAAAAGCCCATTAGTATAAACCCGTAATTGTATTTCATCGTGAGTTAAAGATGATAAACAAGCTTTATAGGCTTCGATCGCATTATCTATCAGATCATGACGATCATAGGTATAAGCGGTTAAAATTAATTCAATAGATGTAGGGCAAGTGTAGCGATGATCTTGACAGATGCGTTCTACTTTTTGTTTTACTTTTTCTAATCCAGACAAGCCCGGATAGTTTTGCATTCTAGTTATTATTCCCATTAATTGAGAATAAACATTATCACTCATATAGTGCCCTCAGATATTGATTCATTATTTTAGCGGGATAACTACCTGATATCAAACGGTCACATTGCTATATGAGTCAATTTGCAAATGAAGGTGAGTGTTTTCTCACCAATAACCGTTATTATCGAATTGATGGCAAAAAGTCTGTAGTAAAAATGTCTTTATTGGCTTTTTCTACCTAAACTTTAAGTCTAGGGAAAGTAAGTAAAGGAATGAGTATGAAAGGGATTATATTTTCAGAGTTTTTAGATCTAGTTGAAGATACTTTTGGTCTAGATGTATGCCAGAAAATGCTAGATAACAGTGGTGATGAAGGCGCTTATACCAGAGTTGGAACCTATGACCATAAAGATCTAGTGAAGCTCATCGTATCATTAAGTAAATTAACAGGGGTAAGCATTGAGGAGTTGCAGCAGGTTTATGGCAAATCAGTATTTCAAACCCTCTATCGCAGTATGCCTAGTTTAGAAGGAAAAAGTTCGGATACATTTGATTTTATTAAGCAGGTTGAAAGTTATATCCACCTTGAAGTAAAAAAACTTTACGCGGAAGCAAGCCCTCCAAAATTCAAATTCATTTCGAATACAGAGTCAGAAATGGTCATGGATTATTTATCTGCTCGTTGTTTTTCTCATGTTTGTCTTGGCTTAATTCAAGGCTGTGCTGCTCACTTTAATGAGAGTATTGATATTCAAATGATACCCATTCAACAAGATGGCTCTCAAGTTCGCTTTACTTTGACTAAAAAGGATTGATGAGGAGATAAAATGGACAATGAGAAGATGATTGAATTATTAAACCGTAAAGTGCAGCGAGAAAAATCAGCACGTAGGGCAGCAGAAGAGTTGCTTGAGAAAAAAAGTCATGAGCTTTATACCGCAAAAAAATTAGTAGAAAAGACGCTATTGATGGTGCAAGAACAAGCTGACAATGACACTGTATTATTAACGTTTAAAAGTTATCTTGATTCTATTTTATTGGATTATAGTCAGCGTTTATTACAGGAAAAACCCAGTAAACAGCTTTTGACTAAATTATTAGAGGATTTAGTCAAAATTGAGCCGATACAGGCAATATATTTATCTTCAACAGTCGTTACGCAAGAGCAAGATATTCAAATGTTTTGTGATAAAAATAAGGTTGTATTTGTCAATTTTAAGAATTTACAGAGTGGCGTGGAATGGAGTTCTGATAGCACTCAACTTGTTGTTTATCTCCATCAAAATACTCGGAAGTGTGGGATATTACAATTTGTTTTTTCTTACGCACCTAATGTGGAATGGCATGAGACAATTGAAAAGCAATGTCAATTATTTGCTGAAATGATCAGCGCCGCATTTAAGCAACAGCAGTTATTAGAAAATGCATTAAAAGAAAAATTGAGAGCAGAGAAATCTGAGCAAGCTACCCGAGACTTTGTGGCAATGATTAATCATGAATTAAGAACCCCATTAAATGGATTGTTAGGTTCAGCTGACTTGATGGAAGATACAGAGATAACAGAGTATCAGCAAATATTGCTTAGTACGATTCATCAATCTGGTGAAATGCTTAGAGTGATTATTAACGATTTATTGGATTTCAGTAAAATGAGTGCTGGAATGTTGGAGTTAAAAATAGACAGTTTTGAGCCACGTTTATTATTTAATATGATAGAGAAGATCTTCTTTCTTCAAGTTGAGGAAAAAAAGTTAATATTTACCCTTAATATTGATGATGCAATTCCCTTACGGTTACAAGGAGATGTAGATAGAATTCAGCAGATATTGGTGAACCTAATAGGCAATGCTATTAAGTTTACGGAGAAAGGAAGCATAACGCTCACGACCTCTTGGAAAGAAAGCACTCTAGAATTTGTCGTTTCTGATACTGGGTGTGGGATCCCTATAGATAAACAATCGAGCTTGTTTGATCCTTTTGTACAGGTTGATAATTCAAGCCAGAGGCAGTTTGAAGGGACAGGGCTAGGTTTATCTATCTGTAAGTTTTTAGTAAAAGAAATGCAAGGAAGGTTAAGTGTTAAAAGTGAAGAAGGGGAAGGTTGTGAATTTACAGTTTGTATCCCTTTGAGCTCGGAATATAAGAAAAGCGAAGAAATAATAAATGCTTATATTGATTTTCCTATTGAGCAATTATCGGTACTTGCTGTTGAAGACATTAAAATGAATCGAGTTATCTTAAAAATGATGTTGGCAAAGTTGGGAGTTAGTCCTGATTTTGCTGAAAACGGGCTACAAGCTTTGAAGTATTTAGAAAAAAACACCGTCGATATTATTTTAATGGACTGTCGTATGCCGATTCTTGATGGTTTTGAGACAACGAAGCGATTGCGAGAGAAAGGGTATAGTAAACCGATTTTAGCCTTAACTGCTGGGACAACCTCTATAGAGGTGGAGGCCTGTATTAATGCCGGAATGGATGATACGTTGAATAAACCTTATAAAGCAGAAGAATTAGAGTTAATGTTAAAAGTATGGGGCGCTCAAGCTGCATCATTAAATTAACAGTATGATAACTTTTCCTAATCGAGAGAGTTCCATTTTTTAGTATGCTATTTTGTTGTTATTGAGGTTTTTATAAGTAAAATTGATATTGGACTGGATAAAATATGATTTGTGATTATTACTTAGTAAATCAGACACTTTCTTCTTTACCTGAGCCGTCCTTTCTCTTAGATATTAATGGTCGGTATATTCAAATATGGGGCGGAAAAGATCGCAAGCTTCATCATAATCTACAACGTATGGTTGGGTTAACTAACTATGACATTTTTGATGAAAAATTAGCAAATCGATTCATGGATGTCATAAAAGAAGTATCTAGAACAAAAATACCACAAACAATAGAGTACTCAATTAACCCGAGTGATGTTTATTTGCTTTCAGGTACTGATGGCCCAAATGAATTGCAATATTTTAGTAGTTTTATAACCCCTTTTAATGATGAAGAAAAAGTGTTGTGGTCAGTACGAAATATCACTGAATTAAAATTAAATTTAATTAAGTTAGAAGAACAAGCTGAGCAATTAGAAAAACTTACGAATCTTGATCACCTCACTCAAGTTTATAATCGTTATGCTTTAGAGTTACAGCTACCTAATGCACTATTAATAGCAAAGCAAGATTATGCAAGCGTAGCGCTTTTTATGATTGATATTGATTACTTTAAACAGTTGAATGATTGCTATGGTCATGTTTATGGTGATCAAGCATTAGTTGCCGTTTCTCAGTGTTTAAAGACAATTATTGGTAATAAAGGGAAATGCTTTCGATATGGAGGTGATGAGTTTTTATTGTTTATTACACATTCTTCACTAGAAGAAATAAAGCAGATTGCTAATGAAATACAAAATGGGATTGCAGAATTATTATTAGAAAATAGTCGTTCGCCTTTAAAGGGGAAACTTACCATTACTATTGGCATTGAATATAAAGAGAGAGTTGAAATGCACTGGACGTTGGAAGATTTAGTACAATTTGCAGATAAAGCATTATTTACTGCCAAGAGTAATAACAGAAATACGATTAAATTGAATATACACTAATAACGTCTCTGGTTTTATTTCTCAATATAATGAATATTTGAAGGATTATTATATTTATTGAGCCCTTTCCACTTTCCTTGATATAGTATCAATACTTCATGTTATATTTATTTTGATTTTTAATATCTAATTTAGCATGGCGTATTATATTACCTTTTGATTTTTGTAATAATTTTAAGCTATCGTTTTGTATATTTTTATTTTTATTTAAAATTTTATGCAATGATGGTTTGTATATTTAATTTCAGCTGTTTTTTAATTAAAAATATAATTTTGCATACCTATTATGTGAAACAATGTCACAAAATAGAATCTATGCTATTTATTTTTAGAGTCTTTATTCTATTATTTATTTGCTTGATATTACTCAGGCTAATAATAATAAGGATGTATATAATTATGTTTAAATCAACATCAGTTGCATTATCTATAAGTGCAATACTAGGTTCTTGTTCTTTCATCGTACAAGCAGGCGTTTCGACAAGCATATTGGAAAATGCTCCAGTGCAAGAATGTGCTGTTTTAGATGGAAGTGAATCAATTGATATCTCTAGAAATAGTGCATCTCGTTGCCTTACCGGTGATGACCCTTTTACCGATCAACAATGGCATTTAATGAATACAGGTCAAGATGGCTTTGCTTTAAGGGGTGGAGTTGCAGGTAATGATCTGAATTTATGGTGGGCACATCGTCGAGGTATTTATGGCGAGGGCGTTAACGTTGCAGTTGTCGATGATGGTTTGGAAATTGGCCACCCTGATTTGGCGGCGAATATAACTCCAAATGCGTCATATGACTTTATCGGCAGAGATCGAGATCCTACGCCAACGTCATGGGATGATGCTCATGGTACATCGGTAGCCGGCATTATTGCGGCGGTAAGAGATAATGGTATGGGTGGGCAAGGCGTGGCACCTGAAGCTCAATTACGAGGTTTTAATTTTCTAAGACGAGGGGCTCAAACAGGTACAAACTGGTATATCAGCCATGGTCGACCTGGGCTTTCTGATGATGTTCGTATCTTTAACCAAAGTTATGGCATTGGTGGGATCACATCTTCAGATTATAGTAACAATTTTAATGAGAGAGTTTATCGTGATATGTCGATGAATTCTAACAATGGATTAGGTGCTGCGTTTATTAAATCAGCAGGTAATGGTTATAATAGTATTGGCATGGGAGGTATTGATTACATTGCTCCTAGAAGGAATAATTCTGGTTTACCTTGGCAAAACAGTAACCAAGCAGGAGACAATGCAAACTATTGGAATATAGTAGTGAGTGCGCTTAATGCTGATGGTGAACGTTCATCTTACTCTACTGTTGGTAGTAGTGTATTTTTAACGGCGCTCGGCGGTGAATATGGTGGTAACTCTCCTGCACATATTACAACGGACTTAACCGGTTGTGATATGGGTTACAATAGCCGATTTAGGCGTGATCCTCACCCAAATCACCTGTTGCATGGGAGAACCGAACTAGATCCTACTTGTGATTATAATAGTACCATGAATGGAACCTCGTCAGCGGCGCCTAATACGTCAGGTGCGTTTGCATTAATGATGTCTGCATACCCTAACTTAACCCAACGTGATATTCGTCACTTGTTAGCAACGACAGCAACCCAAGTTGATGAAAATTATGGTGATATTTCGTTAACTTATACAACAGATAAACGAAAATCAAAAACTATTACTGGATTAGAAGGTTGGCAGCAAAATGATGTAGGTCGATGGTTTAGCCCATATTATGGCTTTGGCTTAATTAATGTCAATGCTGCATTAAAAGCCGCGGAAACTTATGAGCAACTTCCTGCTTTAGATGTTGGTAATTGGGTTTCTAGTCGACTTGTTGAGCCATTAGTTATTCAAGACGCAGGTGAGACAGCCACCAATAGTACCATCATTAAGCAAGGCAATAAAACCGTCGAGTCTGTTCAAGTAAGATTGAATATTGATCATCAACGTATGTCTGATTTATTGATTGAATTAGAGTCACCAGCAGGGACTAAGAGCATCCTGATGTCTCCACGCAATGGGATGGTAGGCCATGCTATTGGAGCTGGTGCTTCAGGTTTTAATGATCACCCAATGTTAACCCATAAGTTTTATGGTGAGAACAGCGATGGAAACTGGACATTACATGTTACTGATACCAGTGGAGAATCACGTTCATTTACGTATAGCACGGAAGAGAATGGCGACCGTAATGTACCAATGGCAAACAATCGTGAAAATGGACAGCTAGAAAATTGGTCACTTCGAATCTTTGGTCACTAAGCATAATTGAAAGGAATAATCACATGAAAAAAATAAATAATGTACTGTTTTCTCTAGCTATGGGTTCATTGATCTCTTTCTCTGCATTGGCTGAGGATGTAGTTCTTAACGGTCAGTCATATAAGGTGTTAAATAGTAAAGAGGTTGTTAGAGCTTCATCGGCAGGGCACGGCCAGAGTGGTGAAGTTAATGCTTCTTCCGTACGTGTTGGTGATAAGGTCGTGAGTAGTCAAGATGATAGAGCTTTAATGATTACAGGATCTATTGAAGTTGAAGTATCTGAGCAAAAAGCTAAAGATATTGCAGAGCAATTCAATCTTGAATTTATCGGCTATATTGATGGTTTAGCATTACTTAATGCTGAAGAAGGCACTGATATTATCGAGCTAGAAAAGGCGTTAAATACTAAGGTAGATACTCCGGTACGAGTAGAGTTAAACCTTCAGAATATAATGCCTAATTAATCGTAGTTATCTTCAAATTTTGCTAAGTTTAGTGAGTTTTTAGCAATTTATTTAAATAATTATGATTAAAATAAAAAGCCCTGCTTTAGTTTAAAGCAGGGCTTTTATACAAAAGTGAAGAAACGGTAGATATATTACGCTTCTTGTTCTGTTAGTGTTGTTGCTTCGGTTTGTTTACTGCTTTCAAGCATTTTACGAATAACGAACGACGCTACAAATGCTACTGCAACCATAACAACTGCAAGAATAGTTAGTAGTTGGAAATAATCACCGTAAACAGTTTGTACAAACTCTTGTGTAATCACTTGGCCTTTTTCTTGAGCGATAGACGTTGAGAACACGGCGCCAATAATGCCACTCAATGCCATTGCTACAGAGAACAAACTAACAGAGAAGCCTTCGATGTGTTTAGGGGCAACAGATAAAATGAATGCAACAACTAAACTACCTACAATAACTTCAGCAAATGCTTGGAAGAAGTGAATAAGTAGGAACACTTCAGGACGAATAATCACATCTTCACCCACACTCATCACAGCCATGGTTAAAATACCAAAAGCAATTGCAGTTAAAATGAAAGCAAATCCAATTTTTGTTGCTGTTGAGAAGTGAATATTACGCTTCTCAAGTGCAGAGAATGTCATTGCAATGATAGGACCAGCTGCAATACACCATAATGGATTCATTGCCATTGATGCTTCTGGTGCGATAGGGATAAGGTTGAACAGATCACCACGCATAGTGTTAATGGTTACCATTGTCATTGATGTCATCATCTGACCGTAGTACACAAAGAAAGCAGTGGTTAGCGCTGTAACAATAAGAATAGTTCCCATCTTTAATGCATCTGACTTCTCAGATTTTATCATTAAGAAAATGAAGTAACCAATAGCAGCAAGACCAATTGCGTAAACAATGTTTTGACCAATATCCATGTTAGAGAACATAAAGAATACAAGCCCAATCATAGCAGCAGAAGTAACTAAAAATGCAGCCCAGTTTTTAGTACTTACAGGCTCTTTATCAATATCTGCACCAACAGTTAATAGTGATTTACGGAAAATCACCAAGGTTGCTAACGCAAAGAATGCAAGTATTGAAGATAATAAGAAACTGCCGTGGAAACCTAATACCAGAACAAACATAGGGAATAGGTATTGACCTAATAACGCCCCAATATTATTAATTGAATAGTTTACAGGGTAGCAGTTTTCAAAGTGCTCTTGAGTATCAAAAGTTCGTTTATAAAGGCTTGGGTAAGATGGTGACATTAAACCACGACCATAACTTGCTAGAGCTATACCGCATAGTGCCATTGGAACATTGGTTGTGTAAGAGCCTAAGACAAGTAAAGCGTAACCAACAGAGAAACCAAGGTAACTAATGGTTAATGAGCGGTAAGCGCCTAAAAATTTATCGGCAATGAAACCACCAGCGATCGCAAATAGAGGGCCTATGGATGAAAAAGCACCAACCACCATCATGGTATCGGCTTCACTGTAGTTTAATTCTTCAAGGAAGAAGCGAGTTAAAATGATCATTACACCATAGAATGATAAGCCAAACATCATTTGGCAAAACATCATGGACTTATTGAGTTTATTCCACATAACAATTCTCTTAATTAGATTATCTATTAGTGATTTTAACATTAAAAGAATGTAACAAAGTACGACTTTTATCAAAAAGCAGTACTTTAGTTCTATATATGTGGATATTTATTAGTTAATTGTTTCGAGTTTTTATTTATTGTTGGGTTTATATTCTAATTGTGTGTGGTTATATGATGGATTTAGAGAGGGTAAAGCAGAGTAACCTTTCAAAAAAAGCGGATTCTGCTTTTTAGTCATAATTAGAACGGAATCGTTTTCGTAGCATTACGTACGCATAATTTAATTATGCGTACGGTATTATTTTTATTTTGTTTGCGCGAATAGGTAATTTAGAGCACCAACAATAGCGGCAACTTGTGCATCATTACATTCTTGAGAGGTCACTTTATCACTATCTGGATATACCTCTGTTGTCGATACAAAATCGGCATTAGTTAGACCTGCACAGAGACCTAGTTTTTTAGTTGGGTATTCAATAACACCTTCTTGCACTACATCTGAGCCAATGATCTGGTTGTTTGTATCGGGTGGTGCGATATGAGTAACCGTGCGAACTGAATCGATGATTGCTTTTTGAAAGGCCGTTGCTGGTTTCTCTGTATCACCAACCGTGTAGAAGCCATCAGGAATATAACCTTCAATATAGGCTAACCCATCACGAGCAGCGAGTGCGGGACGAAATTCGGTTTCATCACTGTCTGTCGTTTCATGTAGGTCAATATGTGCAAAAATAGGTGTCTTAAGTGAGGTGACGAGTGCCATTAATGCTGCCGATTCTTCAGCAGGACTGTCAGCATAAAAAGAACGGTTTGGGTCCGTTGCTGTTGGATTCCAGCGATTAATGACTTCATAGCCCCAAGGGCTGACGCAAGGAGCTACGACAATATTAAACCATTGGCTGTAATGTTCGGCCTTAGTCTCTACAAATTGAAGAGCACCGTGAACGCCAGAGGTCTCATAACCATGGACGCCACCACTGACTAATAATGTTGGTTTATTGCTATCCCACTGTTTGGTTTTAATTGATAACAAAGGAAAACGTTCTTTGTCATAAGAGAGCGCCCCATATTGTGATACATCAAAGCGTCCAGCTAATGCTTGGATTTTACTAACAACCTCTTCTTGGTATGAGCGTTTTACTGTCATGGTAGCAAGCCAAGCCGCTTTTTCTGCTTCGCCCCAAGGTTGACCTTTTGTTCCAATTGGGTAGCTGTAATCGTTTTTCATTATAATTTCCTTTATTTTAGCCCAACACAAATTTAATTATTTTGTTCGTGGCTCCATATAATACGATCACTTCCTCGGTAAATCCCAAAATGAATGGTGGCTTTTATCGAATCTTCAAAAGAATTATTATTGTCTTGGTCTTGTTGTAGCCAAGGTAGGTTAAGTAGTGACAAGGTAGGAACTACTTGCCCTTGCCCACCAGTCCCCGGAGCAGTGAAATCCATGCTTGTTACTCCATTACTCACTGAAGTATCGGCTAAGCTTGCTGCTGTAGTTTGCTCTCCAACGGGTAACTCAGAAGCGTCATTTCCTACATCAAAACTGAAATGAGACATGGCGAGTGTTGTACAAGAGTCAGTGTTGCGGATGAAATGACTACCAATATAAGATTCAGTCTGAATTCGAGACGTTAGGGAGTTTAACTCTGAACCATACGCATCTTCCATTGTTATGCGGCCCCACTCTTGGCGATGTTCTGGCGTGATAGGGAAAGGATATGGAAGACAATTACCATTGATACTCGTTTTGTAACACACATTATCCTGATCTTTTAAATCATCTGCATTTAGTGTCAACGTTATAGTATCTGAGGTTGGTGATATTGGGGAAAATGGTTTACGGTAGCGTAATTCAGCATTTTGTAATTGCACTTTATTTTCCCCAGTCAGTTTCACAACATTGCCTGAAACCGCAAAGCCTGAACGTTTCCCTAGTATAGAAGTGGTATCTGCATCTATAACATCTATTTTAGAAGGCAGTGCTGAGTATGTTCTAAGGTCCCAGGTATTGTTATAACGCCACCATGAGCCAATACTGTAGTTTTTAATTTGTTCACCAGTATAAGAAAGCGGAATTAGCTCTAGTGTCGGTTTGGAATTAAATTCGAAGGTTTGTCCCATATAGGTATATGAACCACAAGCATTAGTGATCGTTGGTTGTGGTGCCGATAATCCAAAATAGGCAGGAATGAATCGACCAATAGAGCCAGTATTGGCAGCTTTAATTTGAAATGTATTACTGCCTAAATAACTTGGTGGGGGTGTTACCGAAATATTAAATACACCAACCTCACTAATACTTTGATTAATTGTATTAATGCTACTTTTTATTGCTTTGTGGTTGTAAGTATTGGCAAGCAGAGTACCACTGTTGCCTCCAAGAACTTGAGAGGGTGCAACTAGAGTATGATTAAGAGTAAGTGAGTTTTGTGCGTAATTAGAGGTTACTAGGTTATTTGATATATTGGTATCGGTATCACTATCCCAAGCGTGTGCTTTTACATTCAGTAAAAAGTTTTCACCAGCACGGGCAAAGATAGAGCAAGTAATGTCTTCTGATGAACATAAACTGTTTGAACTTGAACCAGAACTATCGGTTACAGATACACTTAATCCTATTGGGAAACTGACAAAACTACCAAAGCCAACAGGTTGAGAGTAGCTTTGTGTGTCTTTGGCATTGAGTTGAAGTTTTCCCGCATCAGGGTAGTTCACCTGAAACTGAGCCTGATTATTTATAAAATTTAATGATAATTTTGCCGGAGTTGTTGCATCAATAGGTAACCATGTAGAGCCATCAAATACGGTGACTTGAGGTTTTTCACCATTGGTATTATTCTTTAACTCCCCTTTTGTAGGGGTAATGTAATTGGATGTGACCTCAATAGTTCGAAAGCCAGTATAGCTATACTGGGAACAGCCTTGAAGTGTTGCTGTTACTGGCTTATTTGCTAATTTATCAGGTATTTTTAACGTTAATCCGTCTTCTTTAAATTCGATAGTACAGTTATTTACACTCGGGTTTTTTCCATTTATTCTGCATAAAGTATGACTGAATGGTTTTGTTGAAGGAGTCGATCCAGATACATCTAAGTTAGCTGTGCCTGCCGTTGATTTTCCAAGTGATAAGCCTGCAATGCCATTACGCATCATGATTTGATTACCGCCTTCCCAAAAGCCATCTCCTCCCAGAGTGTTACTATTCAAAGTGACATTAACGTCATCAGTGAAGAGGGTACTACAAGTAGGATCTGCACAGGCTCTAAGTGTAATGTCTGATGTATTACAAGTAGAACCAATAGCGGAATGATCAAACTCAAAATGGTCGATTTGCTTACCAACAGGCTTCATCTCAAGCGCACAAACTTTGAAGTTATCTATTTCGTGGATATTGGTTGCGCTACCTGTTGAACCGGTTAACGATAGTAAGAAATTTTCAGGTACATCAGCTTGATTATATTGATTTTTCAATACATTGATTGGACCAATAACTTTTGCAAATACAGGGTCTTTGCCTTTATTGACTATACTTCTTTCTACGGTGACGTTTGCTTTATTATTTTTTGTAGAATCAATAGTAATACGATAACGATGTACTTTATTTTTCCCTGTATTATTGTCAATGTCAGTGTTAACTTTTTTCCCTTCGATATAGTTAAACCCAGAGAATTGGTCACCAGAACCTCTTAAAACAATTGATTGGGCTGTGGATGAGCTTGGGGTATGATTTTTACTTCCCCCTTCACGAGAATAGTTACCGTATTCATCTAAGCCGACGCCTAACCACCCACCATTGAAGCCTGGTTTATTTTCGTATTGTTTAAAGCCATAGCCAAGCGGGCCACCAAAGGCTCCGGCTTGTGGTGTTTTTTTGAAATCAGAGAATACAATGGCAAGGCCATCTGCGCCTGTAGTTCCGCCTCCATGTGCCATATAATCAAATTCAATTTCAATCTTATTTCCGGCAGAAGGAAAACGATACTGAAACGACGATGCAGTCGATTGATTTTTTTTAGCTTCAGTTAATTGTAAGCGTCCATTTACAACATGTGGTATGAAGGTTCCGCTACTGCTTGATGTTATCCAGCGTCCAGTTAAATCGGCATTATTAAATTCATCGTTATTACATTCTCTTACTGGAGGTAAAGGGGTTGAATCACTGTCTTCGATATAAGCCCTGCTATTTAATCGTAAGTCTTCACTGAGTGTACGGCCAATGATGTGGCTAGTACTATCTAAAACAAGATTATTTGATGTATATACATCACCTTCAATTGAGGCATCAGATGAAAGATGAATATTATTATAAGAGTAAAGTGAAAAACTGGAGCCTGTATTTTTTTTAATAAATGAGTTGTTATAAATACCTAGTCCATTTTTTACAAATAAACGAACATCACCTTCAATATAAATTTGAGAAGTGGAGTTTATGTGTAAACTTTCAACCCAATAGTCACCAGAGTGAATGGTGAGCGTACCACCATTTAATGCGAGTTTTTTAATACGCTGCTCTGAGTTATTCATGATAAAAGAACAGTTAGATTTATTTGATGAAATATCCTTATAAGATGAATTGTTAAAAGTATAACTGCCACCGTTATTGCATTTAGATGAATTTTTTGAAGATGATTTTTTAAAAGTCGGTAAAGGAATATCTAAACTGTTAGTTTTGGTTATAGAGCATGTAGTATAACTTCCACCAGTATCCTCACAGCCATCAATAGGAAAATCATTTTTATTGGTAGCACAAAAATGTAAAGATGTTCCATTTGTTCCCTTAATTTTAGTATTATTATACATGGTTAATTGAGGTGAACTTTGTGGCGTACAGATTCTTGAGTGTCCTTGCGCTACGCCAGGAAAATAAGTATTTCGTTCATAAATAGGCGTTTCCGCAAATACGATACAAGGCAGTAGAAAAGCCAAAGTGGCTAAGTAAATATTAGAGTGATTAATTTTCATGACGAATACCTACTTCAATAATACGTTGTAATGTTGTTGTGCCAAACTGACACTGTGCGGTACTAATTAACTGGCGTACAATAAGGCCTGAATCTAATGTTCCTATGATTTTACACTCAACACTGGCTGTGCATTGAGATAACCCTTCTCCACTAAAATTATAACTAGCACTATTATCAGCATCAGCGTTATAACAACTACCAGCATTTTGCATGTAAAACTCACTGATCTGCATTTGGATAGCGGATTGAGCAGCCATATTAGTACGAGTTCCCATGATAGAAGTAACTACATGAGTACTCATTTTTTGTTGGTTTTTATTTGCCATTAAAGCAAGAAATCCAATGACAATAATCACGAATATTGTAAGTATAAGTGCAGACCCACCTTGGCGTTTAGGGCGTGTTGACGATAAGGACATCATGATCCAACCTCACTTCTTCATTATTATCCGTAAAGATGAATTGCAATTTCACTAAGCCATTACGCACTAATGACGCCTGTTCAATATCAAATTGGAGACTTTTAATTTTTTCAGCCATTAATTCACGGGTGCCAGCAGTTAAATCTGCGGGAGCAAGCGAGTTACGAGTTAATGGATAATCAGAATAACGATATAGTTGATTGTTCTCTAGGCAGTAGGCAACAGGCGTTTTATAAGCAAATAAGCGATGGGCTGGAGAGTTTGCTGTAAAACTGGTGTTTTGAGTAAACTCAATATCTATTGTGGTGGCTAGGGGCCCAGGTGTAAAATCGATGTTATTTTTTATTTCAGCGACACGATCTAATCCGTTGCTTGGTATATCATCAAGTAAGTCTTGAGCATTGATTGGCATAATAACCACGCGTTCTGATTTAACAAAACCATGCTCTGGTAATACACTCATGGTATTAGATTTTTCAGGTGCTAAAGGCAATGCCTCATAGACCGCGGTATTAGTGATCGGTAACCATTCTATACAGCGACTAGTGGCGTTAACTTGCACACTGTTAGGGACTGCATCGCGTATTTCTTTATGCATTCTATCAGTGACAAATCGACCTTGAAGCAATAATTCTTCACGAGTAGTCGTATCGGTGTAGATAGTCATACTATGTTGAATGATAGCACTAAGAGAGAGACCAACCACAGCCAACAAAACGATAGAGACGATCATTTCTAATAAGGTAAACCCTATTAATTTCTTTCTATATAGCATTAGAAATTACCTCTTATCACTGCGAAAACGTAGTGTTGGCCGCTAGGATCTACCACATCGACAATAATCCGCTTGCTGTTACCTGCAACGAGATCAGCAACACCATCTAAGTTAGCATCATAAAAAACACGAATTGAAATGGAAAAGTTAGGGTAAATGGTGGCTAAATCGTTACCAAGTACATCACCAACCGATCCGGTTAAGCCGTGAAAGTCATCAACATCATTATATAACGTTCGATCAGTTTCATCGGTATCTGGACCTAATTCATTAGGAAGAGTACAAAGAAGCCCTGTGGGGCTATTACATTCAGGAACGCCACCATTTGGCCCGCTATTTTGATCAAATTGACGGCCTAATATTTCATCCATAATTGCTGAGCCTAATTCAGCAGCTTTTGTTGAGTAGATAAGTTCAACATTATGTTGAGATTTAGGGATTAAAGAGGTCGTTACCGTTAATAGTGCGAAACTAATTAAGACGATTGATAGTACAATCGAAATCAAACTAAACCCTTTCCGATGCTTAACAGGCATGAATATAGCCCTCTTTCTCAATGCATATCTTTTCTTGTGATTGGCCAGTAATAGTAATTTCACATTTGGCTGTTCGACATTGTGCTATACGACCTAAACCATCAAAATCAAAAGCGTAAGGAGTGCTAAGATCAATGTTAGTTACATTAGCAACTAAGGAAAAAGAGGCTTGTTGATTTGATAATATAGCTACATAGCTTGTATCTTCATTTTCAAGATAGGCATTATTTGTTTGTGTCGTAGGAAATGCTGTCGAACAAGCTTCGGAAGGTTGCTCTAAGCTAATTTGTTGAGCTCTTTGTTTATCAATAAGCCAACGATTACAATAGCCATTTCTATTCATCGCTCTAATTTGAGTGAGTCGTAAAGAACGGAGTAATTCCGTTTGCAATGTTTGTGTAGATAAACTGCTAACACCAGAAAAATAGCTGCTCGCACTTAAGGAGATAATAGAGAGGAGTATAATCACGGCAATTAGCTCAATGAGAGTAAATCCGTGTAGCCTAGCTGATGACATAATAATTTCCTACAGTGAATACTAATTCTAGTTATTACCTGTTCATTCTTATGAGTTAAATTATGTATATAGAGTAACTATTTATCAGGTAAATCATTTACCCACATTGAAGTAAAGATAATTCATTCTACGACGAAAAGTTTTTATTAGAAGTAAAAAAAGGGCAAATTAGTGATTTATATAATTTATTCTTTCGATCATCTTAGTATAAATTAGCTAGCGATGTTGTGTATGGAAAGAAAATAAGGTAAATGGTTAAAAAAGCGGGAACAAAAAAGATTTATATCAGTAACGGGTACTCATCCTGTAAAAAAGCTGCTAGTATTACTTTATAAATATTTTTGTTACCCTGTCGGAGAGTTATTATGGAAGAGTGGTATCAATACTTAACCATTGAAGAAATTATGTTTATTCAGCAAGTATTTAATTATTAAAGATTTTTCAGTGATATAAATAATGATAATTATCTATATCACTGAGGTTTTTTAATTATCGGCTGTAAGTGTTCATAATATAAGCTTCAAAATTATCACACATCACACTGTCTGATTTATGATTGGATGCTAGTTTATTTTCTGAGGCGCTCATCCACTCTTTTCCCTCTAATCGTGTATTTATTATGAATGGCGAATTACATATCACGCTACCAGAGAGACGTGTTATCTGAAGAAGAAAAAATAGAGTTAGTTGAAGAAACGACGAAAATGTTTTTAAGCCGTTACTCTAAAGATTAAAAGAAAGCCTAGAAAGCTAATTTTGATAAACATCACATCAATCACCGATATCACTATTTGGTCCTCATATAAGAGTAATAATTGAATGAGAAATACCCTATGATGGTTTTATATTGTGTTTATGGATGAACTTAATGAATCAAATGGACTATTTGCGATGTGCCAGTGTGGGAGTACTTTTCGGTCTTGTTGGCTGCTCGTCAAACTCTGTCAATGATATTGATAAGGTTGAAGAGCCAACGATGTTGACTAAACAAACCCTGAATATTGATGGGCTAAAGCACTGCAACAATTACAATGATAGTAGTATTCATTTAAATCCAGATGAACCATTAACCATAATCGTTCATGGCTGCTTCGCTTCTGCGGGTCAATTTAAAACCTTAGCGGATGTTTATAGTTTATATGATCAACAAGCCATTTGTTTTGAATATGATGACAGAAAAAGTTTAGAAGCGACTTCTGGCGAGCTTGTTTCTGCTCTCAATAAATTATCAAATGAAAACCCCAATCAATCTTTGCATATTATTGGTCATAGCCAAGGTGGTTTGGTCGCTCGTAGAGCACTTACGGCTGATAGAGAAGATGAGAAAAAAGTCGCCACAAAACAACTGCAACTTACCACCGTCTCTTCCCCATTTAATGGCATTGAAATATCGTCACATTGTGGCATGACTTCTTTACGGATCTTGTCTTTAGGTATTGTTGATTTGATCTGCTATGCCGTGACAGGCGAGAAATATCAACAGATCCCACCTCATGCTGATTTTATTGAACAACCAGGAGATCTTCTCTCTTCAGTTTCTCAGCATTTAGTAATAAAAACGGATGAGCGTAATACGTGTCGTAGAACCAATGATGAAGGTATTTGTGTTGAAGATGATTACGTTTTTAGCGTTAATGAGCAGTCGAATCAAGACGTGGATGATGTCGTTCATGCGAATCCAATAACGGTGAAAGCAGGTCATGTTGAGATTGTCGGCAATGGTGATTCGGTGCCAACAGATTTGATTGATATCTTAAAAGATCAACAATTGCTGATTGATAAAGGAAAAATTGACCAGTTAGAGCAAGCGCGTTTAATTGAACGGCTTTATTTTCAAGAAGAGAATTCTAATTCATCTATATTAAAATAAACAGGGTGGCATAAATACCACCCTGAAATCAGTTTAGCGTCCGTAAGTATCCATAATATAGGCTTCAAACTCATTACACATATCAGCATTTGATTTTGCATTACTTGCTAATGTTTTTGGTCCATCAATAATGGTAATTTTTGCTTGTAATGGCATGACATCAGCTTGAGTTCGGGCGTTCATCTCAGCTATTTTTAGTTGCTCTGCTTTCCAAGCATCTTCGACAGATAAATTACATTCATCGGCTAAGTATTTCGCATTAAAGCCTTCACCTGTTAGGGCAACAATAGAATCATTGTGGTTTACGCTGTTACCTGCATTCCAATAATGTTTGGCAAGTAAAGGTCCGATTTTAGGATTATCTGCTAAGAAGCCAAATTGCTCAGTGAAATACGCACGGGTTTGGTATACCGCCATGTGAGCCAATAAATAACCATGATAAGCACATGAGGCTTCATCAGAAACAAGATGAGGTATTGCCATTAATGGACGAGGGCTACACTCTAAACCAAGAATGTTTTTCTCTGATTGACGAGCTAATGCCGTAATGTTTTCTGGCGTCAGTTGGTCATCATTTAATTGGTATAAAGCGCGTTCAAAATACGGAACGACTAAAATACTGCGCTCTTGGTAGGCTTTAAATGGTTGTTTGCTGTCGATCATCGCTTTGATAATAGCGTCCGATACTGGCTTTCCATCCGCGTCTAACGCGTATTGTTTTAGCCAATCGGCATCTTCTAGCAAGCTATCGCAGAACATGGATTGCGTTTCTGCATAGGCCATTGACGTAGGCGCAAATTCTTGTGAAAAGCAGGGAGCGTTCATCTTCACGTTAGAGAAATGAGCCGCATGGCCACCTTCGTGGAATAAGGTGTTCATACCGTCATAACCACTGCCAACTTGGTCTGGTTTTGCGTTGCTAGTAAAGTTAACTTTAGCAGCAACCCATTGATCTTGATTATAAAAAGAAGGAATAGGGCCATGACAAAAACCGTTAGGGTATTTGCCTTTACGATCCAATAAATCAAGCGTTAATTCTGCGCCTGAGAACTCAATATTTAAACGACCAAACGATTCAACCCAACGACGTAATGATTTTGAGAACGGTACGTAAGGGTCTAGCTCTCGCATCACATCGCCTGCAAACGAGAAGACAAAATTATGCGCGAGTAAGGCTTCATTGCCTTTATCCGTTGCAAGTTGATCTAAGCTACGTTGGTGACAATCACGAGTACGAATTTCAAAATCATCCAAAATGGCAAACAGCTCATCTGCACTCATTTTCTCTTTTTTGGTGACTGAGTAATCAAAGAAAGTATCAAACCCTTGAGAGCGAGCAAATTTGTTGCGAAGTTTAATTAACTCAATAAAGCCGTTTTGTAATAGCCACTGTTCTAGGCCTAGAAACGCTTGATGAGCTGATTGACGTGTTGCGGCATCAGCACTGGTGCGAACAATAGAAGCGAGTACAGGAAGAGAGCCTTCAACCGTTTCACCTTCTTCGTTTACATACGTCATGGTGTGGTTTTGTTTTTTTTCAAATAGACCCGCTTCAAATTTTATGAGCTCTGCTTTTTGTTGTTGAGCTTGTTTTGATTCTATTGCGTGAGATTCAAATGTTGCTAACCAGCCTTTTAAACCAATCAAGGTTTGTTTTTTTTCTTCATTATCAGTGATTGATTCAGCCAGTGTGATTTGTTCTTTAACTGCGGAGATTTGCTCTGCATTACTTAAAAAGTTCGTCCATGCTGTTTCTGCTTCCGTAGAGCCTTGGTGATCATCGCTTAAACCCATGTAGGTATCCCAAAAGAAGTTTTCTTTGGTGCGATGAATAGAGAGATAGCGTTGATTTAAATCATTTAGGTAAGTGGTGGCAGTCATTTTCTTCCCTTTACATTAAGTCCTTAGGGCAAAGCCCATACATTGGGATTATGACATAAATTGAAGAGATATAGTGACGTTGATATCAAAAGCCCAGCCATTTATAGATTGGGCTTAATAATTGAGTTAGTTAGCTCAATGTTCTGAACTGAGACACTAAAGCTCCTTGCGAATTTATGGTGGTTGAAAGTGTTTTTCTCTGAAATACTGCTGACTTGGTCTAGTGATTCTTGCAGTTTATTTCCTGATTTTAATGTGGATGTGGTGTGATGATATAAATGAGAAGATTAAAATAGAAAGCTCAATCTATAACAGATTGAACTTCATAAAATAAGATTAGAATTGTGCTTCTAATTGATCGGCTTTATTTAGTGCTGGGTGCGTCTCTAATTGTTCAGAATAAGCGCTGATATTAGGAAATAAACCAAGCTGTCCACGTTGCTTTAGAATATCAACAATGAACGACATCATGATATCTGCACCAGATAAAGCATCACCAACGAGGTAGCGTTTATTGGCTAATGAAGACTCAAAATAATTAAGCACTTTACTTGTTTCTGTACTGGCATAAGCTGGTAAGAAGTTCATTTCAGCGCCGTCTTTCTCTACAAAAAGAGTCAATAATAAAGGAAGCATGGCTGAGCTTTCAGCAAAGTGCATCCATTGTGAATATTCTACATACTCATTACTGCCAGCTTTTGGTGCGAGCTGAGTATTGTATTTATTAATCAAATATTCAGTAATAGCACCAGATTCCGCAATAATTAGCCCATTATCCTCAATGACAGGGGATTTACCAAGTGGGTGAATGTCTTTCAACTCTTGCGGGGCAAGGTGAGTGACTTTATCTCTTCGATAACCTTTAATCTGATAATCTACGCCTAATTCTTCTAATAACCAGATAATGCGTTTTGAGCGAGATTGATTTAGGTGATGCAGTGTGATCATGTGGATGTCCTATCTTTTTTTAATCGTAGTAATTATTGGACTCTATAGAGCAAGTAACAACTTTTCAGCCGTGCTTTCAGAACTTGCTGGGTTTTGCCCTGTAATGATAAGGCCATCTTGAATAACAAAGGGTGCCCAATCACTGACTTTTTGATAGTCACCGCCTTGTTTCTTTAATTCATCTTCTAATAAGAACGGCACGATGTCAGTTAAGGCAACGGCTGCTTCTTCTGTGTTACTGAATCCTGTTACTGCTTTATCTTTTACTATTGATTGACCTGCGGTGTCTTTTGCATTCAATAATACCGCACCGGCATGACAGACAGCTGCAACGGGTTTATTGCTATTTAATAGCGTTTCAATAAGAGCGATTGAGTTTTTATCATCAACCAGATCCCATAATGGACCATGACCACCTGGGTAGAATACGGCATCATAATCGTCAGCTTTGATGTCGCTTAACGTGTGAGTGCTTGCTAATGTCTGTTGTGCTGATTCATCGTTATCAAAACGACGAGTGGCGTCCGTTTGAAAGTTTTCTAATTCACTGTTTGGATCGATAGGCGGTTGTCCACCTAGTGGAGAGGCCAGTGTGATGTCAATGCCAGCATCAAGAAATACGTAATAAGGTGCTGCAAACTCCTCAATCCAAAATCCTGTTTTCTCGCCAGTATTACCAAGGTCAGAATGTGAAGTCAGAACCATCAAAATGCGTTTTTTATGTGTTGTCATTATTCTATTCCTTTAATTAATTGGTTGACCCTGAAGAGATGAATCAAGGCATGGGTAAAATATAGAGTGTAAACCTCAGTTAGACAATGCAGATTAATTTGATTACATTGATTTAAAAATTCGACTAATGAGGTGAGATAACAATGAAATTGTCGTTTGAACAACTAAAAAGCATGGTGGTATTCACACATGTGGTGGATCAGGGCAGCTTTAGTGCGGCAGCAAAACAATTGGAATTATCACGTACCGTGGTCAGTTATCACATTAAGAAATTAGAAACGAACTTAGGAGTGACGTTAATCAATCGCTCGACGCGAAGTTTGTCACTCACTGATGCGGGAATTGAATTTTATAGCAGTTGTCGGTTGATCTCAGATCAAGCGCAATTTGCGAATCAGAAAATGGAAAACTATAAAAATGAGCCTGAAGGGGTATTAAAAATCACGTGTCCTGTGAACATGGGATTGCAGGTAATTGTACCTGCATTGAACGTGTTTAAAGCGCAGTTTCCTAAGGTTGAATTAGACCTTATTTTGTCTGATGAGGTGGTTAATATCATTCAAGAAGGGATTGATTTGGCTATTCGAGGAGCTGCACTGCCTGATTCAGGCTTAAAAGCACGTAAGCTTTCTTCTTTACCTACTTGCTTGTGTGCGTCCCCAAGTTATTTAACTCGCAGTGGTAAACCGCTTACCCCTGCTGAATTAGAGCAGCACAATTGGGTCATGTATAAATTAGGATCGCCAACACTAGATCTGACGAAAGGGACAAGATCGTATCGCATTAAAATGAGTGGTGACATCACTACCAATAATGCAGCAGCACGAACCGCTTTTGTTGAAGGTGGACATGGCTTAGGACGGATTCCCGTGTATGATGCGATGCCTAAAATTAAAGAGGGTACGCTACAAACGGTGTTAGATGATTATGAACTGGCAGATATTGAGGTGTATGGCGTATATCCACCGGGGGCTACGGATTCTAAAAAAGTGCGTTTATTGTTGGATTTCTTAATTCAATATTTTGATAGTACTCACCCTAGAAGTTCAATGTTGCTGGGGTAATATTTCACATGTCCATTAACTGCAAATGCTCAGCTGAGCAATCCGTTTATCATTGCTATGATGATAAACGGATTTTGTGTAGGTGCTCTTACTTTAGCTTAACGTCCTGAATTGAGATACTAAATCACCTTGAGAGTGAATAGTTTTTGAAAGTGCTTGGCATTGCTCCATTGTTCCATTTGCAATACTATTTGTTTCTAAACAGACATTATTAATTAATTGAATATTGGTATTCATCTCGTCTGCTACTTTTACCATTTGTTCTACCGCAACAGAAATCTGGGTGTTTTTCGCTGAAATATTAGTGACTTGATCTAATGATTCCTGCAGTTTATTTCCTGATTGATTAGAATTTTTAACACAAACTTCTGATAACTCTTTTCCTTTGTTCATGGCTCTAACGGCATCTTGAGTGCTTACTTGGATTAATGAGATTATCTCTTGAATTTCTTTTGTTGAGCCTTGGCTTCGTTGAGCCAAATTTCTAACCTCATCAGCAACGACAGCAAATCCTCTTCCTTGTTCACCAGCTCTAGCAGCTTCAATCGCCGCATTTAATGCTAGCAAATTTGTTTGCTCTGCAAGAGATTGAATAACGGTTAGTACAGATCCAATTGTATTCCCGTGCTCTTCTAGAGTACTAATTACCTCTGAAGCATTGGTTAATTTCACAGACAATTCTTCAATAGAGGTAACGGTCTCAGTAACTGCAAGCATTCCTTCTGAAGTGATTTTATGGGCCTCTTCAGTTACTGATGCTGTGGCTTGGACGCTGGCTGCAATATCACTGACAGAAGCACTCATCTCTTGAATTGCATTGGCAACTTGAGCGGTGTCTTTGCTTTGAATTGTTATGTTATTTACGGTGTCTTGGCAGTTACTTGTTGATGATTGTGCTAATGCTTCAATTTTTTCATTAGAGTCTTGAACTCGTCCCACAACGGCGTTAATTTCAGATTGACGCATTTTAAAAGCAAGTTCGATTTCTGATAGGTCATCGACATTATTGGTATAAACAAGCTCCATTAATGGATTATCAAATATGTCTCTAGCTTTTTTTGATAATGCTTCTAAACGGCGTGTTAACACAAAAATACTGATAAGAGATAGACCTGACATAGCGATTAAACTAAGTAATGGTGAAAACTGATTAACTATTGCAGATACAGTAAAGGTAGGAAGCAGGGTTAACATAAAACGTTGCCATAAACGAGTTCTTGGAAGTGATAATTTTAATGGTTTTTTCCCATTTTTTATTTGCTTATATACGTTCTCAGCATTTTGAACGTGTTCACGAGACGGGCATAAACGAACAGATTGATATTCTTTGATTTTATTCTCGTTAATGATCGGTGATACAAAGGCATCGACCCAATAATAATTGCCATTCTTACAACGATTTTTTACTAGCCCCATCCAAGATTTCTTATCTTGTAAGTGGGACCACATATTTTTAAATGCATCACTTGGCATATCTGGATGACGGACAATGTTGTGTGGTTGAGAAAGTAATTCATTGAAATTAAACCCAGAGATTTCGCAAAATTCTTTACTTGCATAAGTGATATGACTTGAAGGAGAAGTAATAGATAGTAAGTTATATTCTTTAGGAAATAGAACTTCTTTATTGTTAGATTGTGGTGAATTCATGTATATATCTTTTAATAAAGGTGAGTTTCTTTCTTAAGTGTAAGAAAATGTTACGCGAGAACCTATCATTATTGAGGGTTTTAATGATTGACTTAAATCATTAGTTTATAAACTTGTATAGGTTGTACGCTAATCATTATTTTTACTTATCATTTATAGTATGGTTTTTTCTATATTTTGTTTTAATCTTTTCAAAATGAGAAGATTCATGGATTTATATATTTTTTTGTAAGATGTATGCTTTAGACATGCTATAAATATAAGTAGATATGGATGATCCTCAGGTAAAAATATGAATCGAACAATAAGATACTTTGGCACATTTTTGATTATAGGGTCTATGCCGCTCTATGCAGTAGCAAACGATCCTTTTGGTGCTCTGCAAGTAAATGCCCAGTCGCCTTTTCAAGCAAATAGCCTGACCCCTAAATTACGTTCTGGTTTATACAGTGGAAATACTGAATTTTTTGCAAGCCTTAATAGCGGTAGTGCATGGATTGAAAGTTCAAACTATAAAATGGATTATTATCAAAACCAAGCAACTGTCGGTGGGCTTTTTCAAGTTAATCCACATTTAAATGTAGAGCTAAAATATCAAGGAATAAATGCAAGTGATAATAACTTAGACCCCATCACTTATGGTTTTCATGATCTATTTGGAATTGGACAAAATGGCCGTGATGAAGTCGAATATGATGAATTTAATATCCATACCCCTTACGGTGATATTGAAAACTTTGAAGGAGAAACCTTAAGTCAAGCGATTACCTTGTATACTGATTATCAGATGCTAGCTTGGTCTCACTCTAGTTTAACCATTGGTGCTTCATTGTATTATAACTCGGTGAACGAAGGAGAGTTTGAGCGGCAAGTGTTTGAACAAGCAATCCAGTTAAATTATGGTTATGCGAATAGTATGCAGCAGTTTTATACCTCATTAGGTATCTCTTTTAATGAGGAGCCTTTTCTTACAGATGTAAAAGATTACCGTAAAACCCGATGGATGTTCGGGGTGGGCTATAACTATGCACTTGCTAAGAATCATCGCCTAATAGTAGAGACTTCAATTTTGGAAGGTGCATTAAATGAGGGAGTAATGAGTGATCAATTTAGTGATTTGAGCTACGAATTTACCCTTGGATATCGGTATTTAATGAAGAAAGCTGCGCTTGAACTTGCCATGATAGAGAATTATATCAATATGGATAATAGCTTAGATATTGGATTTACCATTGGTTTACGTTATCAACTCTAAATGATGAAATTTTTGATGATTTTTATCAAAAAGAGTTATCGACGGCAGCGTATATTTTATATAAGCTACTATACAATAAATTTGGACATTTAAAGAACTCTATATGCCTAGACGCTTTAACTTATTTCTAGAACAACAGCTTGTTATTGTCATTAGTGCAGCCACTAGTGATGATATTCATTATGTTGTCAAGCACGTTGAAGAAAGAGCGAAAAAGGATAAGCTTACTGTACCTGCCTCTTATAAGCTCTTTTTTTATGGTTATATTAAGTTAAAAGAGTCAAAATATGAGGAGGCATTAGAGTATTTTTCAAAAAGCCTAAGTAATTTAAAGAAAAGCAGTCAATTAAGATATCTACCATACTATATTGAATATGGTATGGGTGTGGTATTTATACGTTTGAGTCAATTTTCTGATGCAGTATCTTCATTGACAAAAACACTAAAGATCAAAAACTACGCTGGACAAGAAGAGATCATCTTTCGTACTTATAATAATATAGGTATTGTATTTCTTTTATCGAATGATAATGAACAAGCTTATGCCTATTTTACATTAGCGCGTGATTACATAACGGATAATACCGCACTATCGAGTTCACCTTTTTTAACCAACTACGCTTATGCAAACGCATTAGTGGGGAAATTTGAAGAAGCTGCTGAGCTGTATTGTAAGATGGAACATGAGTTAAAGAATAAGCCAAGTACTCTTGGAGGCTTCTTTTTATATAACTCTAAAGGTTCATTCTATGATCTCCAAGAAGAGCCTAAGTTAGCACTAGCAAGTTTTGATAAAGCAATTGAGTTAAGTATTGAGCTTAAAGATTTTTTTTATCAACTAGATGCACTAAAAGAGTATTGTGTTTGTGCATTAAAATATGGTTTGGATAGCCATGTTATATCGTATGTAAGCGATGCCATGCTACTTATTCAAGACTATGGTACACCAAACAGTATTAGTTATTTTTCTGAAACGTTAATGTCTTTAAGTCATAAGCAGAAGAGTGTAGAAAAAAAACTGCAATTATTACAGCAAGCTTATGCTCTACAAGGACGTGCGCTTGCAATGTATTCTGATAATAATCAAGAATCAATTTCAGAATTGTACCGACTGCATTCTGAAAGGCCTGAATTAGAAAACGCCAAATCCTTAGAGCAGAATTTAGAACTAGTAACTTCTTTTGGTGAGTACTTAAATAGTCATAGTAATTTAGATGAGATCATCTTTAAATTGTATGAAGATTTAAAACAAATATTGCCACTAGATTGTCTGTCTGTAGGCCTATATGATAATCAAACAGCTCAGCTACATTATGATCATTTTCTTGATTTAGGTGTCCCTCTAGAGCCATTTATCATTGACTGTAATAATGAAATAACCTTGAGTTCATATTGTATTCAACAAAAAAAACCATTTTTGCATGGTGATTTTTCTTCTCAAGTACTGAGTGAGTTACTTGGGCAGCATACGGAACAAGCGTTTGTTGGAAATACAGATGAGTCTTACCCATCGATTATGATGTTACCTCTGATTTTAGAAGGAGAGGTCATCGGTATTTTTTCGATTCAAACTTTTAAACATCATGCCTATCAAGGATATCAATTTTCTCTTGTTAAGCAGCTTGCTTCCTATTTAGCAATAGACATTAGAAACAAGCAGCAGAAGCAACAACTGGTTGAGCAGAAAAAAGAGCTAAATCGTTTAGCTAATACTGATCCGTTAACGGGGTTATTGAATCGAAAGTCGTTATTTTCATCGATTAAAGAGTGGAGCTCTTCATCAGAGAATCTTACTGTTCTATTGATTGATATTGATTATTATAAACAATTTAATGACTTATATGGTCACATTAAAGGAGATGAGATCTTAGTTCGCTTTTCAGCATTGCTGAAATCTCATTTCTATTTAGATACTCATAAAGTATTTCGATACGGTGGTGATGAGTTTTTAGTGCTTATTCATGGAGAAGAATATATGAAACTTGTAGAGCTATTTATTCAACTCCGATCTCATGTTCAGGAACAAGAAATAGCCCACAAAGGATCGCTATGTAGTGATGTAATTACATTATCTATAGGAGGCTATCAATTTTTTCCTTGTGAAATGATGGGTTTAAGTATAAATGAATTGATTCATAAAGCAGATGAAGCCCTTTATTCTATAAAAAACGAAGGGCGAAATGGCTTATTTATCAATCGCTCGTAAGTAGTATTAAGGTTTTTATATAATTCAAGTTGTAAATTCATTATTTTGACGAGTGTTGTAATTTTATAGCATCTTTAAAATCATTTCCAAAATACCATTCTATATGATTCAATTAAGTAGTATCATATTCTGTTATATTTTGCTGTTAATAGAACACTTACTTTTAGTCTGAAAATAGTCATAAAAAGAAGTGTAAATAGAAATTATAACTGGATTACTTATGCACAAAAATATCTCAATAAAAAATAAACTGACTATTATGTTTGTAGCTGTCATATCAGTCATGGCATCACTTCAAACTTACATGACAGGTAAGCAGTTAATGGAAGAAACGTATCGCTCTGTTAACCAATTTTCAGCAGCGATTACTAAATCAAGTGTATCGGGCATTGAAAAGTGGATTGATGGAAAGATACAAATACTACAAGCAACCGAACAAGCTTTTAATTATTCAGCTGAGCCAGTTAGCTATTTCTCTCAATCTGAACATTCAGGTAAATTTGATATCACCTACGCAGGATTATCGACAGGTGAATTTTATCAAAGTAAAAAACTACCAGTGCCTAATGGTTATGATCCACGAGTTCGTGATTGGTATACCAAAGCAAAAAGCAGCTCCCAAGCAATAGTAACTAGCCCTTATGTTGATGCAGGAACGGGTAATCTTGTTGTTACAATTGCAGATTCATTTAATACGAACGGTTACTCTGGTGTAATAGGTGCTGATATCAGCATTCAATCAATTATTGATGACATATTATCAATAAATCAAGATGGTGTGTCTGCATATTTAATTGATAGTGAAGGTAAATTTGTTGCCCATCAAGATCGTAATATGCTGCAAAAATCAGTTTCTGTATTAGGTAGTGACTTTAATATTGCAAAAATTCAACAACTAGCCCAGCGTCATCAGCAATCAGAAGGTATTGTGAATGGTAAAGAAGCCTTTATAACAGCAGCAAAAGAAGAACGATCTGGTTGGTATTTTATTGCTGTGGTTGATAAAGATCTTGCTTTTACATCTGTTCGTAGTGTTGTAAGAGATTCTGCATTTATGGTGTTATTGCAGTTAATAATCATTGCTGGCTTAGCTATGTTCTTAATTAAAAAAGCATTAGCACCCTTAAATATTTTAAGTAAAGCAATGGAAGATCTTTCAAAAGGAGAGGGAGACTTAACCCAACGTATAGCTGTGAATTCTACCGATGAAATTGGTCAATTAGCTTCTCACGTAAATGCGTTTATCGGAAAGTTACACAGCATTATTAAAGATATTGCAGCATCATCATCAGAATTAAATTCTCAATCTAAAGTGAGTACTCAAGTCGCTTGCAAAACTAGTGAAGGTCTAACAATCCAAGTAAATGAGATCACTCAGATTGCAGCAGCAGTTCATGAGATGTCAGCAACAGCACAAGAAGTTGCGAATAATGCTCAACTAACGGCAGAGTCTGCAATTAGCTCTACTGAGAACTGTGAGCAAGGTAAGCAAGTTATTATTCGTAATCAGGAATCGATTACCAATTTAGCAAACCAAGTTGATAATGCTTCAGGTATCATTCAAGAGCTTGAGAACAACGCACAGCAAATTAATATGATTCTCTCTACTATTCGTGATATTGCTGAGCAAACTAACTTACTTGCTTTAAATGCAGCGATTGAGGCTGCACGAGCAGGTGAACAAGGGCGAGGCTTTGCGGTAGTTGCTGATGAGGTACGTGTACTTTCTCAACGCACGCACAGCTCAACAGATGAAATCCGTAATATGATCGAAACGCTACAGCGCAATACTAACAGTGCGGTTCATAGTATGGATGAGAGTAAGAAGTTTGCTCAATCAAGTGTTGATGATGCTAATAATGCGACAACTGCGCTAGAAGAGATCTCAATGTCTATCCAGCAAATATCTGATATGGCAATGCAAATTTCTAATGCGGCAGCAGAGCAAAGAACAGTAACAGATGAAGTAAGTGAAAACATTCAATCAGCAAGTGATGTCTCGGACCAGATGTCAAATGAAGCGAGTAATTCACAACAATTGTCAGAAGAGTTACGTGAAATCGCTACTCAGTTAAATACTCACGTAAACTTATTTAAATACTAGAAATACTCAAGTAGCACTTACTATATAACCAACCCCTCTTTGTTACTTATACTTTTGTTAGATATAAGATGATAAAGAGGTGTTTTTGTATCTAATTGTTATCAATAACGTGATCTCAATCATAGCTTTTTACTTAAAGCATTGATGAATTTGTGGAAAACAAATAGATTTATTCATGGGTTTTATAAAGCCCCTTACCTCTAGTAATAAAATATCACATCCAATTTTTAATCATTTTTGAGACGTTTTATTTAATAGAGGAAATCAATATGGCGAAGTACCAATTTTTTTGCATCCCCAATAGTGATCGCAAGCAATACACCTTTCTTGATATGGCATCAAGTTCGTTTCTACAAGAGAAATCTGCGATTTTAGATCAAGGTTTTGAAGTAGAGGATGATGTCATCTATGCAGATACTCCTGAAGACGCTGTCGAAAAGTTCAAATCAAATTTTATTTATGCTGTCGATGAATATGGTAAAGCTGATGTTGGTTATGGCTTTGCAGTATTTATTCAGTCGATTTATAAAATGGTATTCAATAAAAAAGCATAAAAAGGATAATTTGATGGATAAGGTATTATTTACATCTAAAGAATATACTTTGACAGAAGAGACATTTCTTTATCAAGGTTATCAAGAAAAATTGGACAATATAGCCAGTTTAAATATCATTGAGTGGAGAAAGACTGATCGCATTAAATATAGTATGGGATTAGGAATATTTAGCGTTATTATGTTTTATACCATAAGCTGGTTTTTAGTACTTCCAGTGCTTGATGCATTGAGTGGTGATGGCAATATTCCTTCTTATTTAGTTGAAGGTATTACTTCACTCGTTTTTATTTTTTTTAGTGTGGTAGGTTACCTATCTCGTAAAGGTTACACACTAGAGTTAGAGCACATCAGTGGAAATAAAGGCACCATAGGAAAAAGCATACAACGCTCAACATTTGATACGTTGCTTAGCGTTTTTGTGCAAGCGAAAAAACATAGGAAATAATGAATCTATGCCTATACAGCACACTCTTAATGTGTAGTTGTATAGGCATTATACCAATCTGATCTAAGATGATCAGTTATTTACTACGATTGGTATTAGAAGCATTAAGCGATAAAAATCACTTCGCCGCAAATACAGAACCAAACGCAACGCACCTCACTATAAAACCATTCTTGATGTTGTTGACAGCATGGGCAAGTTAATTCTTTCATGAATCCTCATTATAATTATAAATTTCATATTTAGTATGGAATTGAATTTAATTATTTCAAATCAATATTTGAGCTTATTAGTCTCATTTAGAGGTGAGTTGAGTTTTAATGTAATTGTTAAGATCAATAATAACAAAGACGATATTTTTTTGGCTTTTTGGCATCTAAAAGGTCATTATTTTGACTGGAATCACGTTTTGTTTATCACGTTTTTGTTTAGTATGAAGTACTGGAAATAGGTGTTGTTTAGGAGGAATGATGTTTATACATGAAGGGTTAAACCCGTTAACTGAGTTAGTAATTTGGATTAGTTATGCAGTGATGATTATCATTGCGGTAATGGCCGTTAGTATTTTTATTGAATTTACAAAAAAAGAATAAAACAAACGCATAAGGAACGTAAACTTACGAGTGATGATTATGCGTTTGTTGATTTTATGAAAGATGTTATTAAGTTTTAAATTGCGATACTTGTTCTTTCATTTCTTCTGCTTTCTCTGCTACATTTTGTAGTTCTGTGAGGCAAGCTTGCGCTGAAGCTATATTACTGTCAGTTAAATCATTAAGCTCTGTAATGGCCTGACTAACTTCATTGGTAGTCGTATTCTGCTCTTCAATGGCAGAGGCAATTTGAGTTGAAGAGTCAGAGATTGTTGCGATATCTGCAATAATTTTATTGAGGCTTTCTTCTGCACTGTTTGCTTTTACTACTGAGCTTTCTCCCTGTTCACTGCACTGCTCAATATTAGTGACGACTTTACTTGTTTGAGTTTGAATAGATTCAATAATTGAACGAATCTCTTCTGTTGAAGTTTGAGTTCGAGTTGCAAGCGAACGTACTTCATCTGCAACCACTGCAAATCCACGACCTTGTTCCCCAGCTCGAGCAGCTTCAATTGCAGCATTAAGTGCCAGCAGATTTGTTTGTTCTGCAATGCTTTGAATCATTTGAACTACATTACCCACTTGACCGACTAATCCACTTAAATGAGAAATATCTTCTTGGCTTAAGGTTAATGTATTTGATAAATTAGAAATCTCTTGAGAGGCTGCATGAAGTGTTTCTTGTCCTTCAGTCGCATGTCGGTGCGATAGTGTGGCATTACTCGCTGCAGCTTCTGTATTACTTGCAATTTCTGCAACCGTTAAACTCATTTCATTTACTGCTGTTGCCATCATCAGAGTATGCTGTGATTGAAGGTCAAAATCACGTAATACACCTTCTAGTTGGCAACGTATTTCTGATGCACTACCTGCCAATTGAATTGATTTGTCTTGTGAATCACCAACGAGAGATTGAATGTTATCTAGTAATTGATTGAAGCTTAAGCCAATTTGGCTGATCTCATCATTTCCAATATCTTCTGTACGCAGGGCGATGTTATTCGTATCAGTGATCTCTTTAATGACATTTGCTTGTTTAGAGATCCGGCGAACAATAATAAGGGATAAAGAGAAAGAGAGTGCGATTAATGAAATCATTAAGATCGTAGAGACAATGTATTTCTGCCACGTTAAGTAGGAAATATATTCATCTACTTTTTCAGCTAACTCTTGGGCAAGCAATGAAAAATTTTGTTCTACTTCTGAAGACTGTTGACGAGTTTCCCCTTTTAGCCCTTCATTATACTTTAGCCCTAAAATACTTTTTTGTTGAATGATAGCATTCGCGTAAGAGACTAGAGTATAAAGCTCATTGGTATAGCTATCAGTAGGGATAGCGGTACCTTTTATAATGCTTTCATCAAAAAGCAGGATCCCTTCCAATAGTTTTACATCATGCTGATTAAATGCTAGAGAAAATAATGATTTTCGAAGGCTATAATAGCTTCCTTGCAAGCCATCTTGCTGAGTTAAGCCTAATCGTTGATAGGCTGAAACTAAGTTTGAAAAGGTAGATTTGTACTCTTCTAGTTCTTTTCTTATAACCTCTTTACGATTCAATTTAATGTCGAAATTATCAAAAATTTGAGAGATATCTTGGCTTATATCGATGAATTTTTGTGAGTTGTTCTTAAATTTATCTAAGTACTTTAAGTCCATTCTTGCCATAAAATCTTTTTCATTACGGCGCATATTTAATAAGCTAATTTCTAATTGGGCTAAATCGAGACGAGCTTGATTTAGCTGCTCTGCATCGTTGCTTATTTTATAAGCATAACCGAGCGTGAAAGTCATTCCTAATACACCGATAAGGCATAAAATGTAAAGTAAATGTTTAATTTTCATTGAGTTATTGCCCATAATGTTAACTAGGTAGACCATACCTAGTTTAAATATACTTATCAATATATTGATTAAGAGTATTTAAATTATTGGACAGATATTCATTTTTATAAAAAATATTTATTAATAATTAAATTGCCTTGAAAAATATCGGTGGTTTATATCGGTTATTTATGAGCAAATCAATTGGTTTTAAATTGTGATACTTGTTCTTTCATTTCTTCTGCTTGTTTTGTCACTTGTTGGATCTCACTAAGACATGCTTGAGCTGAACTAATATTGCTTTCAGTTAAGTCATTTAATTCTGTAATGGTTTGGCTTACTTCATTGGTTGTCGTATTTTGTTCTTCAATTGCAGAGGCTATTTGAGTCGAAGAGTCAGAGATAGTCGCCATATCAATAATAATCTGATTGAGGATAACTTCAGCATCACTCGCTTTATTTACCGCACTTCCCCCTTGGGTGCTGCATTGTTCAATATTGGTAACGACTTTATTTGTTTGCGTTTGAATTGATTCAATAATGGCTCGGATCTCTTCTGTTGACGATTGGGTACGAGTTGCCAGTGAGCGAACCTCATCAGCAACAACTGCAAACCCACGGCCTTGCTCACCGGCACGAGCAGCTTCAATTGCAGCATTTAATGCTAATAGGTTTGTTTGTTCTGCGATGCTTTGAATCATTTCAACAACGCTACCAACTTGCCCAACGAGTTCACTTAGGTAAGATATATCAGTTTGACTAGATGTTAATGTGGTTGATAGTAATGATATTTCGCCAGACGCAGCTTGTAGTGTTTTTTGCCCTTCGGTAGCATTATGGTGTGATTTTGTCGCATTAGTAGCCGCAGCTTCTGTATTGTTCGCTATTTCAGCGACAGTAAGGCTCATTTCATTAACAGCAGTTGCCATCATCATCGTATGCTGCGACTGCATATCAAAATCTTTAAGAACCCCTTCTAATTGAGTTCTCATTTCAGACGCACTATCGGCTAATTGCACTGATTTGTCTTGTGAATCAACAACTAATTGTTGGATCTTATCTAAAAGTAAATTAAAACTAGATCCGATATGGCTGATCTCATCAGTTCCAATATGCTGAGTACGTAATGCAATATTATTGGTTTGAGTAATTTCAGTGAACACATCTGATTGCTCAGAAATACGGCGTACTACTCGTGCAGATAACGCCACAGATAACGCTACTAATGATAAGATTAAAAACCCTGAAACAAGATATTTTTGGAAATCTAAATAATCAAGATGTTCCTGTACTTTTTCGTCTAGCTCTTTGGCTAATAGAGAAAAGTTCTTTTCTACTCTAGAAGATTGTAAGCGAGCTTCGCCTTTTAGTCCTTGATTATACTTTAATCCTAATTTAGATTTCTGTTGAATAACAGCATTGGCTTTAGTTGCTAGAGCAAATAGCTCACCATTGTAGTCATTAGCAGGTACTAGCTTACCTTTTACTATACCATTGTCAAAAGTAACAATTCCTTCAAGGAGTGTTACGTCATGTTGTCGAAAGGCTCGAGTAAATAAAGCTTCTCGTGTTTGATAGTAACTACCTAATAAACCGTCTTTCTCTGAGAGTCCTAGCTCTTTATAAGCATTCACTAAGTTATTGAAGACGTTTAAATACTCTTTTAACTCACTCTTAATCACCTCTTTTCTTTCAAGAACGATACCAAATTCATCAAAAATAAGAGAGATTTTTTGACTATTATTGATGAATTTTTTTGAATTTTCTTCAAAAGTAGTAAGGTACTTAAGGTTCATTCGTGCCATAAAATCTTTTTCATTACGGCGCATATTAAGTAAGTTAATTTCTAATTGTGCTAACTCAAGTCGAGCTTGGTTTAAGTGATCTGCGTCTTGAGCTGTTTTATAGGCATAGCCAAGAATAAGTAGCATACCGAGTACACCAACAAGGCATAAAGTATATAGTATGTGTTTAATTTTCATAATTATATATGTCCATAATATCACCTGTTTTATAAACATAGACCTAACTATTTTAACTATCAATATCATAATTAAGACATTGTAAAAATAACCTTATCAATTGTGATTCTTTGTTTTATACAAGAAAAAGGAGGGATTAATTTGGTAAAGGAAATTAATGGGTAGAGTTTTTCGGTTTGAATAAGTAACAAAATGATAACCTTAAATATATCATATGGATAAATTTAATTTTCAAAACAAAATAAGAGTAAAAATTAGGGGATATCAGAATGATCCCCTAAGAATAAAGAAAATTACACGACTCGATTATCGCCACAGCTATAAGCAATTATTTGGCTAATTTCAGACAAAGATCGCCCTGACTCAGTTTTCCATTGGTTAAATGCTTGAGTTGCTGCTTGAAGTGCTCGCTTCGTATCTCGGCCACTATCAATAATATCGCAATGACGTAAATACCACTCTACATCGGAAGATAAAATAAAGGTATCGACACCCATTTGGCGTAATGCATAAGCACCAGTATTTCCACCTAAGCGTTTTCCGTGTTTTTTAAGATATGCCCATAACCCCGTAATATCGTCCTCAGGCCAATTTGCTACCATCTTGCCAAATGATCCATACCTTAAGCTTGCCATATTAATCATCATGGCATTAGAAGGGATCGTCATTACCTTAGTTAGATGGCGGATAATTCGTGGGTCTTTAGCTTTCTCCTCCCATGTTTCATCGGGTTGAAGTAATAGAGGTTGAATGCGAAATTGAAAGAAAACCTCTTCAAATTCCGGCCATTTTTTACGAACTACATTCCATGAAATACCACACTGAAAAACCTTTTCTGTAAATACGGCTAACCAACGGTCATCAGGGATCGCGGCTAATTCTTCTGGTGATAATGGCTTATGTAGCATCAGCTCTAGTTGTGCTTCCCCACCTTTACGCTGCGCCGCTCGTTGATAAATGGATTCAAACTTTTCAATAGTCATGATTGTCTCTGATTTAAAAGCATGAAGAGATTGAAGCATAAATAGATCTATTTTTGTATTAAAAAGAGTGAACGCTTGACCTGTCTAAAGCTTCATAGTTTATAGTGTTTGTTATCAACCAAGAGGAAAGAGTGTATGTACCGTATTTCTGAGTTAGCACAGCACGTAGGGTTAAGTCGTTCAACCTTGTTGTATTACGAGAAGTTAGGCCTGATTTCAGCAAAGCGACAAGCCAATGGCTATCGCAGCTATTCAGAAAACGATCTTCAGCGTCTAGTGCTATTGCAACAACTGCAAGCAGGAGGCTTATCATTAAAAGAGTGTCAGGCTTGTTTAGAGGCAAAAATAGACAGAGAGAAATTGCTGCATAGATTAGATGTATTAGACGATGAAATCGCAAAGAAACAAAAAGCGAGAGAGCTTCTATCCTCAATGCTTGGTATGAATTCAATGAGAGAGTGGCATCAAACCATTGAACAACAAGCGCCTTCAGCACATTTAGAATGGCTAATAAAACAAGGGTTTGATGAAAAACAAGCCATGAGATTAAAGTGGTTATCAAAAGACATGAATGAACACGATCGTTATATGCAAGATTTTAACTTGGTATTTGAAGCGTTAGAAACGTGGGGGCCAGGCAGTAAAGCTGACAGATTGAAAGCATTAAATATAGTACCGAACCAAATTGATACCATACTGGAAATTGGTTGTGGGCAAGGTATCGCGACTCAGATATTAGCGGAGAATACTCAAGCGACAATCACAGCGGTAGATAATGAAGAGTTTGCCCTAGACGCGTTAATGCAAAAACTGAAAGAAAAAGGCCTCGATAATAGGATCTTAACGCTTTGCGCCAACATGACAAGCCTACCTTGTGAAGCTGCAAGTTTTGATCTTATTTGGTCAGAGGGCAGTGCTTATATCATGGGTGTCGAAAACGCATTAACAACCTGGAAATCGTTTTTGAAAGAGGATGGATTACTTGTACTAAGTGACGCGGTCTGGAGTGTAGATAATCCAGATAAAGAGACGTTAGCGTTTTGGCAACACGAATACCCTGATATGACGACGGTAGAGGTACGGATCAAGCAAGCAGAAGCCGCGGGTTATGAATTGATTGATACTTTCTCACTCAGCGAAGAAGCTTGGCAAGCCTATTACCGCCCATTAGAAGCAAGATTAAACGAGCTAAAAGAAGAATTATACGGATCTTCTGTTTTGGCTGATATCGAGCGTGAAATCGCAATCTTTCACCAAAGAGCCGGTGAATATGATTACCAAATGTTTATATTAAAAAATTCAAAGATAGGATAAGACAATGAAATATTCTTTATATACAGCAACACAAACAAACGAGATTAACGCACTATTTACTAAAACCTTTTCTGACTCAGAAGGAGAGCAAGAGGGGCAGTTAATTGGTCAATTAGTAGAAGATCTTATTGGAACCACTAAAGCTGAAGACTTATACGTATTTGTAGCAACAGAAAATGAGAAAGTAATAGGCAGTATTTTATTCACCAGACTGACATTTAAAGCAGATATCAACGTCTTCTTACTTGCGCCAGTAGCTGTACATACGGATTATCAAGGCAAAGGAATTGGTCAAGAGCTGATTAATTTTGGCCTTCAAGCAATGAAAAAAGAAGGTGTGGAATTAGCGTTTACTTATGGTGATCCTAGCTTTTATTCAAAAGTGGCTTTCCAACCAGTAACAGAAGCGCAATTTAAAGCACCGCTTACCCTTAGTTACCCTCATGGATGGTTAGCACAATCTCTAAGTGGTCAAGAGCTGAGCGGGATTGATGGTGACTCTTCATGTGTTCCTGCGTTTAATAAACCAGAATTTTGGTAATTTCAGTCTTGCTGTTGGTTAGCGTTAATTTTCTTATTTGATAAATGATGGCAGTCTTATAAAGTTGTGATAGCGTTGCAGTATACCTATCGTATTTAAACAAGGATCATCATGAAAATTGGAATCATTGGCTTGGGTGATATTGCTCAAAAAGCGTACCTGCCTATCATCACACAGCTTGAGAATGTTCAGCCGGTTTTTTGTACTCGCAATCCAGAGGTACTTAAACAATTGGCACAGAAGTATCGTGTGGATCAATATTGTGAAGATTACCAAGAGCTACTAACTTTGGGCGTTGATGCGGTAATGATCCATGCGGCCACTCGCGTGCATTTTGACATCGCCTCCTTCTTTCTTAAAAACGGAGTACCCACTTTTGTAGATAAACCGTTAGCGGATTCAGCAGAAGAGGTTGAGCAACTTTACACTATTGCTGCCAATCATAATCAGCCACTTTATGTTGGTTTTAATCGTCGCCACATCCCGCTCTATAATCAATATTTACCAGAGTTGGCAAACGGAGAAGTAGGTCAGCTACGCTCACTGCGCTGGGAGAAACACCGTCATGCTTTACCGGGTGATCTTCGTACCTTTATTTTTGATGATTTTATCCATCCATTAGACAGTATCAATCTAAATGCTCAGGCGTCGATTGATGATTTGTTTATCACGCATCAAATGCAAGGCAATCAACTAGCAAGATTAGATGTGCAATGGCAAGTTGGTGAGACTTTGCTGCATGCTTCAATGGATCGTCATTTTGGCATCACAACAGAGCGAGTATCGGCAAGTTATGTGAATCAAGCCGTCGAATTTAACTCTTTTGTTGAAGGGAAAATCTGGCAAAACAATACAGAGCAAAAGCTTTCACTTAAAGATTGGACGCCAATGCTTACCAGTAAAGGGTTTGACCATATGATCCAAGATTGGATTAGTGTTGTAGAGAAAGGGAAGTTAGCCACAACAACGGTAGATCGTAATATTGCCAGTCATCAATTAGCAGAACGCATTTATCAAAAGATCCTTGGTAAGTAAAAATAGAATAGAAGAAGGGCAGCGATAAATGGATACAACAAATCATGGTTAAAAGTACCCCCTAAACGTTGAGTTTTGGTTTGACTTTCGGTATATCGTTCTGTAGGGTTCGGTTATCGAAATAATAGGTGCTACTATGTCTGCTATCGCTGCTCATCAAAAATGTTTGTTAATTGCCATCAGTATCTATAATGATCATTCTGAACAAGCCTTTGATAAAGCAAAAAAGCGTATTAAAGACGTATCAGCGGAGTTCGGAGTTGAACCAAAACTGGTTTACCTTGATTATCTTGATGCTTATGAGATGAGTAGGAAAAGGTCTTTTAGCCAAGTTGTCGATGTGTTCAAATCTCTTTTAGAACAAGCTATCGAGCAGGGTGAGTGCTTACTAGAAAACGTTATTTATGTTAATTTAGGGCGTTTATACGCAGCATTTGGGCAATACCAAGTAGCGTTAGAATATTTAATGATCGCGCATCGAAATGAACATGTATTTGATCCGTCATTCTCAATGGTTCTTTATATATTCTTATCGGATATTTATTTAAAACTTGAAGATAATCCCTTAGCGATTTTTTATGGACAGAAAGTACTAACACCTGAAAATATTCTAGCGAACCCATTTCCGATTGCTATTAATTATCACAATATCGCATTAGCACAAATTCGTCTTGGTCAATTAGACGCTGCTCAGGAAAACCTCAGCCATGCTAAGAAACTAGCACAAGGGTGTAAAAATGAGTATGCCATTGCTTATAACTGCCTTGCACAAGCAGAGTGGTATCATGTAAACCAGCAAGATGATAAAGCCGAAACCAGTTATGTATCAGCAATTGAAAATATGACTGCAACTGGTGTTAATAATACAATCATTGAAGTTCATCAAGAATATGCTGTATTTTTAATAAAGCAACAGAGATACGCAGAGGCATTAGAGCACTTAAATATTGGATTAGATCACGATGTTGACCAAGAGAATATCATTAAAAACATCGAACTCTATCATCAACTATTTACTTGCTATAAGAAACTTGGAAAAGTGGATCAAGCCTATCAGCAGGTCGAGAAGCAATACCGTTACCTTTTAAAGATAAGAGACAATCTATTTAAAGAGCAAAGCCAGTTTATTCGACAAGGCGTGATTAATTCTGAGAATACAAAAAAAACAGAAAACTATCTGCAAGCACAAAACTTAATGACAGCAATGAGCGCTATAGGGCAAAAGATAGCAACCTGTGATGATCTTGATGATATCTTACCCGATTTACTGCAAGACATTTCTGCAATTTTACCCTGTGAGTACGTCTCATTAAGCATGCTAGATCTAGAAAATGATAGGCTAAATAATACTTATCAAATAGATATAAACGGCCGTATTCCCGCTTTTAATCAGGTATACAGTGAAAAATCAAGTATTGCGAGTTACTGTTGTTATACAAGAGACTCTGTTTTACTAAATACAGGATTACCTAGCGAAGTTCATTATTACCTGCCTCATTTGAAACAAAAAAGTACGATTGCTTATGTCCCCGGCACAGAAACCATGACTTTTTCTGGAATATTTTCACCGGTGATTTTGGGTGATGAATTATTGGGATGCATTTCGCTTCAGCATAGAAAAACGTATTTATATCAACAGCATCATTTAGATGTATTAGAACAATTGGCTCAATATATCGCTATTGCAATAAAGAACATCAAGCAAAAAAAGCAACTTGAGTTACTGTCAAAAACCGACGCTTTAACAGGGTTGCTTAATCGATATGAGTTAGATGCCGTTGCCAAAAATTGTATTAATAAGTCGGATTCACAACTGAGTATGTTGATGCTCGATATTGATTATTTTAAACAATATAACGACACCTTGGGTCACAGTGCTGGTGATCAATTATTAATTACACTCTCACGAATAATGAAGACGACGTTTGCTCAAAAAGGTCATGTGTTTCGATATGGTGGTGATGAGTTTTTTGTACTTTTAGAGGAGACCTCAACTTTTCAAGCCAATGTCTTTGCTAATCAGTTGCGTGAAAATGTCCAAAATGAAACGCTTCAGCACCCTCAATCAAGTGTCTCAGATTGTGTTACATTAACCATGGGCGTGGCAACGTGTATTACGCACTCAGAATTATCACTAAAGTCCTTAATCCAAATGGCAGATAAAGCCTTATATCAAGGTAAAGAAAAAGGCAGAGGCTCTGTCATCAGTATTAATTACGCAGCAGAGGCAGTTTAAAAACAAATGCTTAAAACAATAGACGCTAAACATTTGGAACCGCGATACACATGAGTTTATGATAGGCTTATTACGCTCTAGTCTATCTATTTAAACAAAGGATCCGTCATGTCTCTGGTTAATCAGCTTTCACTCTTTATTGATGTTGTACAACAAGGCTCGTTTACCAAAGCCGCTGCGCTGCATGATATGGACAATTCATCACTGTCTAAACAGATAAAAAAGCTTGAATCAGAGCTAGGGGTACAGTTACTCAATCGCTCGACTCGTTCCTTCTCTTTGACACCCGCAGGTGAAGAGATTCTAGAGCAAGCTTATCAACTGGTTAATACCATTGGTCATGTGCAAACCATCGCTGATTCTTATCATGCAGAGCCAAAAGGCCGGATTCGAATTACCGCTCCTGTGCATATTGGACAACAATACCTACAGCCTGTGATCAGTAAATTCATGAAAACTTATCCAGATGTTGAAATTGTATTATTTTTAGATGATAGAAGAACAGATATTATTTCCGATCATTTTGATGTCGCTTTTCGATTAGGTCGGTTGGATGATTCAAACTTAATTGCTAAAAAAATAGCAGATATTCGAGCTGTAGTATTAGCGTCACAAGAGTTTATTGAGCACTATGGAGAGCCAGTTACACCAGAGGAACTGGTTAGCCTGCCATCTGTTATCTATAGTAATGGAGCAATAACGGTTGATACACTTAGGTTTAGTGAAACCCCTGATTCAAAGCAATTTAAAAACTACAAAATGAAGGGGAGCTATAAGATTAATGATGTAAGGACACTACTTGAAGGTGTCAAAGATGGTTTAGGTTATGCGGCAATTGCTTCCTCAAATTTGGCGTGTTCGATAGAAGAGATGGGATTAAAACCACTGCTTACTAATTATGCCATTTGTAATAAAGGGCTTGCGCTTTATGCCTTATATCCACACAGAAAACAGACTGCATTAGTAAGAGAGTTTATTGCTGCAGTACAGGATTATATAGGCGAGTTACCTCGTTGGGAGCAACATATCCCAAACTTCGATACCATGTATCAAATCAATAAATAGAAACAGCTCAATAAATAAAAAATAACCCCACTCAAAAAGAATAGGGTTACTTTAACAAATATAGGACTTTAAAATTTAGATCTTAAAGAACCGTAATCACATCTTCCATTGCTAAACGTGCTTTTGGAAGACCGTGGTTATAATCTTCAATTTCTTTGTGGTAGCCCAGCGCTAGTGCAAAATCACAAACATAGCCATCAAGCTCATCTTTAAACTCTTCGCCAATTAATGCAGCATCAACGCCTTCCATAGAAGTAGAAGCAATACCCATACGAGCAAGCGTATGCAGTGTGTTACCTAGTGCAATGTAAGATTGAGCTTTAGTCCAGTTACCGTTAAAGCCAGATTCATCAGTATTTAGTTCAACAAAACCAAATGCACCATCAAGCATGTCGTTGTAACGCTCAGCCGGAAGGTGACCAGAACTTACTTCTGCATCAACCACTTTACGGTATTGGTCTTTATCAAATTTAGGGTTATGTGCAAACAAAATTGTATGTGATGCTTCTTTTGCGTGCGGTTGATTAAACTGGAACATATTAGCAAACGTACCGTGGAAACGCTCTTTTGCTTCATTACTCTCAAGAACAATGAATTTCCATGGTTGAGAGTTAATAGAAGATGCAGATAGACGGATTGCTTCTTTAATCACGTCCATATCTTCTGTAGAGATACGTTTAGTAGCATCGTATTTTTTTGCTGTGTAACGAGTGTTTAAATCGGCAATAATTGGGTGAGTCATATCAATTTCCTAATATAGAGAACAAAAACATCAGAGAGAATACCTGTCTGTGCGTTGTTGATGTGGGTAAGATAACCAAAAGCGTTCGAAAGAGAAATAGCAGATATAGCCAATGACTATGGAATAAAATGTCCATAATGATAAATTAAAAAAGCCAAGATCAGGGTAGGAGATCTTGGCTTTAAAGTTACGCTAAATTAATAAAGGTTAATATTGCTATGCTGAGACTTTAAACTTAGCTACTAACGTTGTCAGTTTAGATGTCATATGAGCCAGGCTTTCTGATTGGAGAACAATACTTTCTGAATCATCACTGATTGCTGTTGTCATTTCGGATATTTTATGAACATTACTATTCATCTCTGCTACCACTGCATTTTGTTGTTCTGAGGCTGTTGAAATCTGAATATTCATTTCCTCAACACCATTTATCGAACTGACTACTTCGTTGATATTAGTATTTGCTGTTTGTGCAACAGAGTTACCTTCTTCTACTTCTGAACGCCCTTTTGACATTGCATCAACAGCATTACTTACTCCAGATTGTAGATCCAAAATTATCTTTTTAATATCATCAAGAGACGTTCCTGTACGTTGAGCTAATCCCCTAACTTCATCAGCAACGACAGCAAATCCTCGACCAGACTCGCCAGCTCGTGCTGCTTCAATTGCCGCATTCAAAGCTAAGAGATTTGTTTGTTCTGCAATCTCAGAAATAACATTTAGTACCTGACCAATATTATCTGAGGCTCTATTTACATCCATTACAATACCCGAGGCCTCTTGCAGGTGGGTGTTAATGTTTTGAATTTGATACATGGTATTTTCAACGGCGTGTTGACCGCTGTGTGCTTTCTGACTCACGGTTATTGCCATCTCTTTTGCGGTATTAGAGTTGGTTGAAACATGATGAACTGTTGCAGTTAATTGATCTATTGCTGTTACCAGTTGTTCGGTATTCATATGTTGCGTCTGAATTGAATGATCACTTTTTGTCGTAATGTCGCTAAGAGAGTCTGCACTTAGTTTAATATTGTTTATAATTTCACGTTGCTCTTTAATTAGGGAATCTAACGAAGAAACAAAGGTATTGAAAGAGGCAGCAAGTTCACCAAATTCATCTTTTCGATTGGTATTTAGTCGAACACTCAAGTCCCCTTTACCTTGTGCGATATCTTGCATAGTGGTACGTAACGTACGAAGGGGATCAAGAATTGATCTATAAAGTAGAGTTAAAGTTATAATAACGAGTACAGCAATGGTTGTTAACCCTATTAATGTAGCCGTTTGTCCGTCACTAATGGTAGTGTTAATAACGACACCATAATCTCTTGTAAGCTCATGATATTTTTTATCTAAGACCTCAAATCCCTTAAGAGCAGGGGAGTCACTTATTTTTACTTGAGAGTCGATATATTCAGCAGTTGCTCCTTCAGTAAACATACGTTGGACAACACGGCTATTATCAAAGTAATTTTTAGCGACAGTTTTTATGGCAGTAAGAGCTTGTCGCTCCTCTGTAGCTAATGAGCTTAATTGTTGGTATTTATTAATATCATTCAATAGAGCCTGATAATTTTTTTCTATTCGAGAAGTATATTTATCATCACCTCGTAGGACATAGTTTTTAAAATTATGGATCATGCCGCCATAACCAAACTGGGCTTTAATATCCATTAGCATGACCTGTCGGCTAGCAACTTGATCTTGGTAGAGGTTCCAACTTTGAGTTACAGGCGTAAACATTTTATATATGTAGAGCCCGCTAAAGAAAATGACACATAAAATCGTCGTAATAAATAAACGAATTTTGGTCGAGATACGCAATTGATTAATCATAAATATGTCCCTATACAACCGTAAGCTTGTTATTTTTACCAATATATAGTGTAGGAAAGAAAATTGATTTAACCAAAAATAATGATCAAATAGTTAATGGAATAGGTGTAACTATTACTTGTCCAGAAGCATGATTCTGAACAAGTATATGATGAGAAAAGCCGTTTATTTAAAGTGAGTTATTTACGTTTAGTATCGTTTGTTGTCAAAGTAAACTGGCTTAGTAGTACCTCAAGGCGACCAGAAAGTTGCTCAAGATTTATGCTAATATCATGCGTCTGTTCAGCAGATCTTGAAGTATCATCAGCATGTTGGGTTATTATGTTCACCTTTGATTGCACATCTGTACTAAGGCTAGTCGTCGTTTGAGTTTGTTGTTGAATATTGGTTGCGAGTTGAAGTACTTGTTTCATCTCACTTACCATTGTATTGATAGTTGCAGACAGATCTTCAATATCAGATGAACGTTGATGAGCTAAAGTACATACAGTATCTACCGATCCTAAAGATTCTTCACTGCCCTGTTTAAATTCAGAAATAATGCTTCGGATACTATTTGTCGCTTCAGCGGTTCGCGAAGATAAAAGTCTAACTTCATCAGCTACCACAGCAAAACCTCGTCCTTGTTCACCAGCTCGGGCCGCTTCAATGGCTGCATTTAGCGCTAATAAATTGGTTTGTTCAGCAATACCGTTAATCACCTCAAGAATAGAAGACACTTGCCCTGTTTGCTGATTAAGATCTGAAATCTTATATTTTACAGTCTCTATTTGACCTACAAGGTTTTTGATATCTTGGCTAGCTAAATGTGCTTGTTTAGCACTGGATTGAGCAACATCCGTAGTATGGTTGATCAAGTTAGAAGCATCGACTGTCGCTTGTTCAACATTGAGCTGTTGATTTTGCATATGGCCAATATTACTTTGTACTTCAGCGGTTTCATTTTGTTGATTGTTTACTGCTTGATTTGTCGTTTGAGCGACATCTGTCAATTGAGTTGCAGAGTGAGATAAAGAGTGAGAAGTCTCTTGTACCTTCATTAAGCTATCAGATACGGTGTCCATGAAAGAGTTGATGGCATTGGATAACGTACCTATTTCATCCTTTTTCTTATTAGAGAGTCGTAACGAGAGATCTTTGTCTTGGCTAACTAGTGTCATATATTTTGAGGTCGCTTGTATTGGACGAATTACTATTCTTCTAATTACAGCCATAGTGATAACAAAACCGACAAATGCAATACATGCCATAATTATCACGGCAAGGATAGTTCGTTTACTGATCATTTGATTGACGTGATTTAAATTATATTCTAAACGAATTGCACCAAGAACTTCACCTTCAGGTGCTAAATGGCAAGCGACACAATCTGTACCACGGTAGTCTTTACTTGATTTCATTGGCAGTGCTACGACTAATCCTTTTCCCCAATCGGCATTAAATGCTTCAATCACTGTTTCACCAGCAAGTGCTCGACGATCAATATCATCAAGCGGAGTTTGATTATCTTGCCCTAATCCATAGATCTTACTGACAGCGTCAGCTCGTAATACACGAACTTCTTCAATACCTTCCTGAGTAAGCGCTTTTTGTCGAAGCGTCTCTTTTTGTGCCATGGTACCAGTAAGCATCATCATATTTAGACTATCAAAATAGTTACTGGCTTTATCATGCAGTTGTTCACTTAATACTGAGTTAATCAGGTGGCGTTGCTGGAAATACTGATAGGAGGTAGATATTACTAGTACGCAAGTAAATACAGTGATAAGAGTAATTAGAAGTTTCGATGTAATTGTTGAGAACATTAGGCTGCTTTATAGTTATTATTTAGAATAATGTGACTATATAGTTAATTTTTCATAATCCCAAAGGGCTATGTAATGTAATGTGACAATAGAGCAACTTTAGTTAACATAATGATATAAAACTAAGTGAGTTTTCTAAAATTTAAGTTGGGGTTGGTATATAAGGATATGCAGTTAGGGAAAAAATAAAAAGGCCAAGAACGGATGCTACTGGCCTTTATATCAGTTTATCTAAAGCTTACCTAAACTAGGAAGGGTAAGCTTAAAGATAATGATTAGAGATTGCTATAATGCAGCTTTCTTTGCTTCTGTTACCCAAGAATTAAATAGACCTTGGTTTGCTTTTATCCAACCATTAACATGAGATTCAATATCTGCTGAGCTGTTTTTACCTTTACTCATCATCATGTTTTGTGCACTAACGTCATTAATGTTTAGTTTGATGATTTCAAATAATTTAGCTGCTGCTGGGTTTTGTGCGGAAAATTCTTTATTAGCAATGATGCGCATAGAGTTCATTTCAAAACCGTAGTTTTTACCATTAGATAGAGTAGTATCAATATCTTTACGATCCCCAGGAAGAGCAGAGAACGGTACTTCTAGCCATACTACATCTTTATTAGGAACAAGAACGCCACTTACCCAATAAGGTGTCCAAGTATAATAGATAACGGGTTCACCATTTTTGTAACGTGAAATGGTATCAGCAATGATCGCGGCATAGTTACCTTGGTTATGGGTGACGGTGTCTTCAAGTTGATAAGCACCAATTTGGTGTTCGATTACCATTTCACAACCCCAGCCAGGGTTACAACCGGTAAGATCTGCTTTACCATCACCATTTGCATCAAACAATTTTGCAATTTTTGGATCTTTTAATTGACCAATATTCGTGATGCCGTATTTGTCGGCGGTTTTCTTATCAATTAAATAACCTTGAGCTGCACCACTTACGTATTGTCCCTGGCGGTAGAACTTATCATCGCCGCCAGACATTTTGTATTTGTCAGCATGTAAAGGGAACCAACCTACAGCTAAAAATGTTGCATCGCCTTTTGCGATTGAAGTATAAGCAACGTTGTAATCAACTTCTTTTGTTGGTTTAACATCGTAACCAAGTTGCTCAAGTGCCTTGTTTACAATTGATGTTTGAAAGGTTTCTTCAGCAACTGTTGATTGAAGGGCTTGAACCGTTACGCCTTCACCTGGTAATTTTTCAGCCCAAACATTTGACGATAAAGCCAAAGTGGAAACGATACTAACTGTCAGTGCTTTCTTCCATGAGTTAATCATTCTTATTTCTCCTTAAGTTTTAATTCTGATTTTGTTTCTTTCTTTTGAGCAAAAATATTTAATACGATAGCTACTGGACCCATCTGATACCAGCGTAGTTTTGTATTGCCGGCGTTTACACCTAGTACTTGGGTGATTCGGTCGAGTAAAATAGCAAGAATAACAATACCTAAACCACCGACAGCTGCCAGACCCATGTCTAAGCGTCCGATGCCTCTTAATACCATTTGGCCTAATCCACCAACGGCAATCATTGAAGCAATTACTACCATTGATAGTGACAACATCAAGGTTTGGTTAACTCCTGCCATAATTGTTGGCAATGCAAGAGGAAGTTGAATTCGGTATAGCATTTGCTTTTTACTTGCACCAAATGAATGGCCTGCTTCTATTAATTCTTCTGGTACTTGTTGAATACCAAGAATCGTCAAGCGTACAACTGGAGGTAAGGCAAAGATAATGGTTACCACAACACCAGGAACATTACCGATACCAAATAGCATTACAATTGGTACTAAATAAACAAAAGCGGGTGTGGTTTGCATTGCATCTAAAACAGGTCGAACAAATTTGGCTGCCGTTTTGCTTCTTGCTAGCCAGATCCCCATAGGTAACCCGATAAGCAGACAGAAAAAGACAGAGGTCATTACGAGTGATAGTGTTGTCATCGCTTCAGACCAAGCACCGATAAGCCCAATTACGAGTAACGAAGCTGCTGTTGAGATACCTAACTTAAGGTTAGAAAATTGCCACGCGAGCAAAAATAGAATCATGAGCATAAAGGGTGCAGGCGTTGATACTAATGCCGTTTCAAAAGAGCTCAAGATAAAATCGATAGGAACACGAATAGCTTGAAACAACGGGCGGCCATGCTCAACTAACCAGTTCAATCCTGATTCTACCCAAACATCAACAGGGAGTACGGCTTCTTCGAATGGGTTTAATGGGTCAAATGCTTTAACTTCAACAACTTCACTATTCAACCAATCTGCCGACACTGATGTGTCGCCAGTTTGACCCCAAGGATCAGCACTTGGCGCAGTTGCAGTTTGTGACCATGGGTCATTGTTTGTTTGTTCTGATGACATCGTTCTACCCCTTATCTAACGTCTGAAGTAGTCGTGATTTCGTCACAACACCAAAATATTTACCATTTTCATCAACCACTGGCACCGAGTAAGGTACATTTGCGACTAAACCTAAAATATCATTGATAGCTTGGTTTGGTTTCAGTGTTAGTCCATCAGGGAGTTGAGCGCTAACAAGTGAATTATTATCGTTGTGGGCCTCTCGAAGAGAGTCAACAGAAACAATGCCAGAATAGAGGCTGCTTTTATCTACGACGATGCCATATTCTCTGTCGTTATCCATTAGATACTGAAGAGCAGATGCAGGGCCGTCGTGTTCTGATTTCTTAAACATAGCGGCAGGTTTTTTACGAGCAATGTCTTTAGCTGTTAAAACATTCGCGACATTAACACCACGAAAGAAAGCTTCAACATAATCATTTGCAGGGTTGTTGAGGATATCATCAGGAGTGCCAACTTGAACTACTTCACCATTTTGCATGATGGCAATTCTGTCCCCAATACGCATCGCTTCATCTAAATCATGAGAAATAAAGACGATGGTACGTTTATCATCATTTTGTAGGCGAATCAGCTCATCTTGCATTTCCGTTCTAATCAACGGATCAAGAGCAGAAAATGCTTCGTCCATTAAAAGAATATCAGGATCACAAGCCAGTGCTCTTGCTAGACCAACACGTTGTTTCATACCACCAGATAATTCATCAGGATAAGATTCAGCGTAAACATCAAGCCCAACTCTTTCTAATGCACTTAGCGCGGATTTTTTGCGTTTTTCAACGTCAACACCAGCGAGCTCTAAACCAAATGCAGCATTTTCAATGACAGTCATGTGTGGCATCAGGGCAAAATTTTGAAAAACCATTGAGATATTATTGCGGCGAACTTCGCGGAGTTCTTCTTCAGAGATGTGCGCAATGTCTTTCCCTTTAAGAAGTACATTACCTTGAGTCGGCTCGATAAGTCGGTTGAGAAGGCGAACTAGAGTGGATTTTCCTGAACCAGATAGGCCCATAATAACGAAAATCTCACCTTCATGAATACTGAGAGAGACGTCATTAACACCAATGGTTAATCCTGTTTTTTCAAAAACGTCATCTTTGTTCGCACCTTCATTAATCATAGTAAATGCGCGATCAGTGTCCTCTCCAAACACTTTGTACAGTCCCTTAACTTCCAGTATGGGATTCATTTTTTAAGTCCTTTGTAAGGTAATCTTATTGTTAATTCGTTAGTACTATAAGTAATTTTTAGGGGTTTATCAATGAATGAAGTTCTGTAAAGTAAATCAGATGTTATATTTTGTTATAATTACCGTTTGATTTCATTGATAGTTTTTTTGGTAAGTTATTGAATATTTAGGGTTAAGTTGTTGTTTTGTGAGGTCGCGCTTGTAATAGATGGTTATGGTGTAAAAAAGATAATAATACTTTGGTATTGTGGCGTGGAGGCTAAGTACCCCAGCATTTTTTAAAAATGATTTGAGTACAAAGTAATTGTTGTTGTTTTCTTTGTTTTGTTATCACTCAAGAGATGAGAATAATAGAATAAACATGCTGTACTTATCGTCTCAATAACACAGGAAAATACGAATGATATTTTTTATAAAACATAGAGTAAGGGCTAGCACTATGTTAGCCCTTATTGATATTTATTATTATCTACTGATTACAATCTATTTTATGCTTGCTCTTTCTTCGGTCTTCTCTTTTTATACACCACACAGAAGTTGCCACGTTTAGTGCGGCATTTAGAACAACGCTCACAATCTACCTCTTTCCGGTTGCCTTCTTTCCAGCGCTTAATTAATTGAGGCTCAGCAAGTAAAGGGCGAGAAAGTGCGAAATATTGAATATTGGTATTCGCCAACATCTCTTCCATCGCATCAATATTTGTTAAGCCGCCGACAGTAATAATAGGTACAGAAACCTCTTGGCTGATCACATCACCATATTCATGGAAATAGCCTTCTTCTTGTAATGTATAACCATCAAACGACTCACCAATCATGGTATTTGCATTACCATGAATGTTGCCTGAAATGATAATGGCATCAACACCAACTTCTTCTAATTTTTTACAGATGATGCGCGTTTCATCAAACGTTAAACCACCCTCAAAAAATTCCGTTGCTGTCAGCTTAACCAAAATAGGGAAATCGTTACCCACTAGCTTTCTGATCTTAGAATAAATATCAATTAAAAATCTCATGCGATTATCTAAGCTACCGCCGTATTCATCTTCACGACGGTTGTAATACGGGCTTAAGAACTGATTTATTAAATAAGTATGTGCAGCGTGGATCTCAACAGCATCAAAGCCAGACTCTTGAGCACGACGGCTTGCTTGAGCAAAGGCATCGACAATGTAATCAATCTCCTCTTTAGTCATCGCTTTACCAAGTGTTTTTGTGCCTCTTTCGCATATTTCACTTGGTGCAAAGATCACACGTTCGCCAACGTTATAAGTGGTCTTTGTGCCACCATACGCCAGTTGCATCGCAATTTTTGAATCATATTTATGCACTAACTCAGTCAGCTTTTGGTATTCAGCAATAAAAGAATCGTTATACATACCCATCATGCCAGCGTTGGGTTTCTCTTCCACAACGATATTTGCATAACCTGTCACTATTAAGCCAACATCACCTTTCGCAAGTTCTTCATAGATGTCGTAAAGTTTATCTGTCATATGACCATCATCAGTTGCCATATTTTCCCACGTTGCGCTTCGAATAAAGCGGTTTTTTAAGGTCATCTTGCCAATATGGGTTTCTGTAAACAAAGTGCTCAAGTGCAATCCTCTTAAAAATAGATATTGGTATTTTTATTATTGTCATCGTTAACAACAAGCCGCCAATATTAGCGCCAACTGCTAGAGGAAACATTAATCTATATTAAGAAGTGATAAGTTCTAGGTGGTAAAAAGTCTTTAATAGTTATTATTTGTATCACTTTTGGTTAAATATTCTCAGTGATAATTCAGTGGACAGTTACTCTCTATTTTTGGAAACTTATGTTGCACGAGATTTACCGCAAACTTCTTGGTGTTCCAATTGTTGCTGTGTATGTTTATCTACTATTGATGAATAAGTATCGATACCTATGTCGATGTAGAACTAATGTACAGCTACGAGATAAGCAATGAATACGATCAAACAACCTAAAGGGCTTTTTCACATTATTGCGATTCAAATGTGGGAGTTTTTCAGCTATTACGGCATGCGCTCATTATTGATCCTCTTCTTAACAGAAAAGCTATTAATGACAGATAATCATGCTTACGCTTTATATGGTGCGTATACGTCATTAGTGTATGTCACACCGATTATTGGAGGCTATTTAGCTGATAAATACCTAGGTAATTATTGGTCAGTAATTCTTGGCAGTTTATTGATGATTGCGGGGCACTTTGTTCTTAGTATCCCAAGTGGAGACCACTCAACACTGTATTTAGCCTTATCATTAATTATCTGTGGTTATGGTTTTTTTAAAACTAACTCAAGTTGTTTGTTAGGTGAATTATATCAAACTAAAGAGCAAGAACGTGGCCGTGAAGCAGGGTTTTCAGTTTCTTACATTGGGGGTAATATTGGTTCAATGATCGCCCCCATTCTGTGTGGATTTACTGCTATGAAATGGGGGTGGCATGTTGGTTTTTCACTAGCAGGTATTGGTATGCTTGTTGGCTTAGGTGTATTCATTACTGGCCGTAAACATTTTATGCACGTAAGCCAACCTAATCTTCCTGCTTTACAGAAAAAAAGCCTAGGGTTACCTCATTGGATATTATTAATTGTCGTTATTACTGCGGCAACAATGGGGCTAGTTTTAGTACTTAAAAACCTCTGGGCTGGTTATATATTGGCGATTATTTCTTTCTTCTCCATTATTCATATCATTAATTTATATTGTAAAAGTGATGCTGAAGATCGCCAAAAATTGAATTCAATCATGTATTTCATGCTATTTGGCACTGTATTTTGGGCGTTTGACCAACAAGGTGGTAGCTCAATTAGTTTGTTTATTGAGCGCAATATAAACACTAATGTAGGTGGTTTTACCATTCCAACAGCTTTCTTTCAATCTATAAACCCAGTCGCCGTTATTGTTGGTGGCGCTGCTGTTGCGTGGCTTTGGAAGATGTTGGATGCAAAAAGTATTTCAGTGAGAACCTTAACCAAACTAAACATAGGTCTTTTACTATTAACCGCAGGCTTTAGTTTAATCACCTTGTCATCAAAGTTGGCTATGGCAAGTGGCGAAACGACTTTCGTGTGGTTAATGGTGGGTTTATTGTGTATTGGTGTTGCCGAGTTATTTATTGACCCTGTCGCGCTTGCTGCAATTACTCGATTAAATCCACAAGGCGCAACTGGTACATTAGCAGGTATCTATATGCTTGCAGGAGGCTCAGTTGCTAACTATTTAGCTGCTGATATTGCACAACTTACTTCAATAAAGGAAAATACACATACGGACGCATTAGATTTGATTGTATCAGCAACTCAATATCATCATGTATTTCAAAGTATTTTGTTTGTCACCATTGGTGTATTTATTTTAGGCTTATTGGTTGATTTTAAACACCGAAAACAAATAACACCTAATTAATCGCCATTAGAATATAAATAACTAGAGCCAGTTTCTTCTTAAATACAATAAGAACAACTGGCTTTTTTGATCTTTTTATATCGATGAAGGGGGGAATGAGAGTGTAGATTTATACACCAAATGTAGTATCGCCAGTATACCCGCATTTGACATTTGTTCTGTATCTTAAGTTATTAAGTGATGACTTGTGTGCTTTGAGATAGTGTGATCAAGGTAATGTAATCCTTTTAAAACATAGGTGTACTCCACAGTTAACTCTTATATTACTTGTTTTTATATATTGTATATTGTTCCATAGAATTAAATGATATCTACCTCTATCGTAGTAACTCTATCGCAGTAATAAACAGGTAAGCTTTATAATGACATTTTTTACACGCCTTTTCCGTAAGCAAACCTCTCAGTCACAACCTAACACTGAGTTTTCTAAAATTTTTTCATTTCCAGCAAACCGTTGGCCAAGCATTGAGAGCATCACCCAACTCATTGCTCGTCCCTCACTTTGTATTGCTTATGTTCACTCTAAAAATGAAGATACCAAGGTAATTGATGCAGCTACAGCGCATTTACATCGATTATTTCAACAGCATGACTGTCAAACCGTAGCTATTATGTCAGCAGGAAACTTAAACAGCGAAGCAAATAATATTTATCAAACAGATGAGATTGTACTGCACGTATTTGATCAAACATTAATTACTCAAGTTGAACCCCAAACCATAACGCTTCCTTCTCATACCGGAAAACACAGTATTGCTCAGCATACTGAAACCATGAAACAACAAATATCCGCAATTCGTTGGAAGATCGAACAAAACCACTATGACACTTTTGCCTATACCTGTTTCGACGGACACTTAGCACAAGAAGGGCAGTTTCTTGATGCCGCTTACTCATCAGGCAACATCAATGTCCCTTTAATTGGCGGAAGTGCAGGTGGCGTATTATTTAAGCGTGCGGTGTTTGGATTAAATGGAAAAGTACAAGACAGTAAAGCGTTAATTATGATGGTAAAAGTAGGCGCTGATTTTGGATATGCCTTTAAGAGTAGCCACTCAGTAACAGGAACTCCATTGTGCGAGATGACTGTTGCCAAATGTGATAATTCTACTCGAACCTTAACCAGTATTATTAATAAAACAAAACAGGTTAACAACCCAATAGATGAGTTATGCCAGAGTCTTAACTGCCAACCTGAGCAATTAGAATCTAAATTAAGTGGTTGTCACTTTACTATTCAAACAGGTCGTAATGAGACGTTAGTACGAAGTATCGCAGCAGTTGATATTGATAACAAAGCGCTAGTTTTATTCTCTGATATGAACTTTGGTGAAGTGATCACATTACGAGCCTCAGCATCAATGAGTCAAAGTTTTAATTCAGATATGCAAACTTTTATGCGAGAGCTGCCAGGTAAACCTATTGACGCATTAATGATTGATTGTGTATTACGTCGATTAGGCAGTGAGGATAAAGATAAACAAGCGGTTTCAATGCCATTTCAAGGCGCAGGATACAGTTCTTTTGGTGAAACAATGTACCAACACGCCAACTGCACTAACGTTAGCCTAGTATTGCATCACAAAGGAAATAAGGTTCATCACTCTGTCTCTAGTTTCCCATCAACGATATCTCGATTTTTAACGTATCATGCGCAGACACAAATTCAAGCAGAGCAATTTTTGAATAATCTACAACGAGATATGCTAGAAAAAACGCGGGATTACACTGCGATTATTGATAATTGTGCAGGATCTTTAGAATCACTCGCGTCTATTTCATTAAAAGTACAGAGTGAGCAAAGTAACCTTAACAGCGTGTTGCATGAAGTTCTCGAAAAAACAACCGAGCAAAATACGCTACGTGGAACCCTTAACGCAACAGTTACAACACTTGATAGCAATACTGGAGAGATCAACTCAGCATTTAATGCCATCACTGAAATCGCAGACAAAACTAATCTACTTGCGTTAAATGCTGCCATTGAAGCGGCTCGTGCTGGGGAGCAAGGACGAGGTTTTGCTGTTGTCGCTGATGAAGTTAGAGGCCTTGCAGAGTTAACCAAACATAATGTAACGAACAACAATAGTATTATTAGCCAATTACGTAATGATTCATCAGATATCAATGGGCTAGTAAAACAGATCCAAACATCGAGTGATGCTCAACATCAATGTATTAAGCAAGCAACAGATCTTAGTATCATGATTCAAAATGTGTCATCGGAAGCTGAAGTCGCCTCACAATCGTCGGTTAAATTAGTAGAGAAAACAATAGAAGATATGAAGCACCTTGATGCTCAATTTGAACAACTTGCTCAATTAACAGAGTAAGGATATCTATTTCATTCATGCTCTACTTAGCCGAGTAATACGAGTTTGGGTAAGTAGAGTGTTCATATTCACAACTTAACTCTTTTTTAATATAAGGTACGACAATCTATATATTAGACTCTGACGCGGCCAATAAAGCCCAGTTTAAAAATATTAATGATAGCTTCAGGCAAATATGTAAAAATGATGCTTGACCGCCCTAAAACTTAGAACTAGAGTTTTACTTAATTAAGTCATCAAAACTATAGAGCAGATATGAAAGTAGAAGCCGTAGGTAAAATTCAAACAGAATCGATAGCACGAGATAGACGCCAAGAATCACTCAAAAGTAGCATCATTGATATGAAAATGAGCAGTGCTAGTGTTTATGATCAACAAGCCATTGATTTTGCTCTAAAGCGAGGCGAACTCAGAGAAAAAGAGATAGAGTCACGCGCTTATCGCTTAAGAATATATATGGATCAACAGAGAAAGCTTAATAAGTTGTCTTAATATTAACCATATTAATTGAACCCCATGGCTGTTGCAAAATGGACAGCCACACCAAAATAAAACGCATCGTTATTTGCAAAATCTTCAGAGCTTTCTTTATAGCCCACCTTGAATGTCGCTTGCTCTGTTTCATACCCAAGCTCAGCACCAACGCTATAACCCCAATCAATATCATCATTGAAATAATTTATGCCAATGACAGGAGCAACATAAAACGGTTGCATACGAAATACAGGCTTAGCGTTCATCCCAAATGAATGAATGTCTTTGTTCCACTGGGTGTAATCTACATCGTAACCTATATCTATTCCTGGGCCAGCTGAATAAGAAAAACCATATTGAACAGAGTAAGATCCTTCATTCGATAAGGCATTAGCACTCATATAGAAATTTGGATTAGCAACCGTAGATCCAGAAAATAGTATTAATAATAAAAGGTATTTTTGCATTATCAAGCTCACTTAATTTTATTAGCAGTTATTAAAAGCGTAGCATAAAGTAGAGCATTGTCTGCAAAGTCATGGCAGTTAGCTTTGCTGTAATAAAGTTAAAAATGAATATTAGAATAAAAAAGGACGTAAAATGAAGATTAAAGTAGGGTTAGGGCTATTATTAGCGATCATCTCTTTTGGTAATTGGGCTTCAGAGCGCAGTGAGCAAGCGTGGAGTCTTGTTGAGCAAGGCGCATTACTTATTGATGTGCGTACTCCAAATGAGTTTAATCAAGGGCACCTAAAAGACGCAGCAAACCTCCCATTAAGCACTGTTGATACCGCCTTTGCCAATATTGATAAAGATACACCTATCGTTGTGTATTGCCGCAGTGGAAACCGTTCAGGCCAAGCCATGAGTTATTTAAAACAAGCAGGTTTCACCCAAATACATAATGGTGGTGGCCTAGAAGAGATGCTATCAACCAAGCCTTAATTTATTACTTTTACTATTTATGTAGTAGACCAAAAGGGATCTTATGAAAGCGATATTGATGTTTGTTGTCATATCTAACTGTATTGCCACTGCTATTATTTTTGTAATAGAAAGTAGCACTTCTATATTGGGCTTGCATTATTGGCAAGATTACGCCTTTTTTAATGTTTTCATATTATGGGGAATAGCAGCAACGTTGTTTATGCATCCGCCACAGAAAACGGCTACAACAACCAGTGATAAGGCAGAGCGAACCTCTGGCTCACTTATCGACCACACTACAGCTGATGAGATTGACGAACTAAGATGGGATGAGAACGTTCGCCTATACACCAAGTTCTTTATTGCAGGCTTACCAGCAATAGTAATTTGTTTAATGATGTAATTTATTTTTTTCAATCCAAAAAACTAAGTGTGGACTTCAGCTTAACAGGCTATGATATGCTAAATCTATATGGGACAATGAGTTAGGTTAAAATTGCCAAGGAAGGTAGAGTTATGAAACTAAAAACAATGATATTACTTTTAATCACCCATTTATCTGTAGGTGCGTTTGGGGTTGGTTTAGGCATTTATCTGTTGCCGATCCTTACTGCACCGACATCACCAACTGAATCTGAAGTCACTCAATTATCTTCTCAAGCACAATATTCAGCGACGTTCAAAAAAGATCTTAAAGACAGCGATTCCTTTCATTGGGGAGAAGGTCAAGTATCTGTTGGCCCTGAATACATTACATTAACTGGAAACCTTGCCCCCGGTCCTGATTACAAACTGTACCTATCAACTGAATTTGTCGAAACAGAATTTGATTTTAATCGTTTGAAAGCCACTATGGTTCGCATTGGTGATGTTAAAACGTTTGAAAACTTTGCAATTAAAATACCGCAAGGTATCAATGCCTCTAAATACAATACCGTTATTATATGGTGCGAGACCTTTGGCGAATTTATTACGTCAGCTAAGTATCAATAAAAAACGAGAGTGAAATGGTTCTAATTAGACATTATGCAGAAGAAGAGTAAGCGCTCAATGAACTAGTGATGCTTTACTCTGCATCACTCATTTCAACGAGCCACGGCATAAGATCCGACATATCATCAACTGGATCACGTTTAGGTAATTCCGTAAATAGATACTGGAAGTAATAATACGGGTTAATGTCATTGGCGCGGCACGTCATTACCAAGCTATACAAGTTAGCACTGGCCTTCGCTCCATCAACAGACGTTGAGAACATCCAGTTTTTTCTACCTGTGGTAAACGGCCTAATGTCTCTTTCTGTGACATTATTATCGATGCTGATATCACCATCCTCAAGATAGGTGAGTAATTTAGGCCATTGCTTTTGAGTGTAGGCGATAGCTTTACCTAATGCCCCTTTGGGTAAGACATTTTGAACATCAAGCCACGCTTTAAATTCACTCAATATTGGCTCAGCTTCCTGTTTTCTTATCTTCTGCCGTTCATTTGCGGATAATCCCTTTGCCTTTCTTTCTACGCCGTAAAGTTTGGCGATGAAGTTGAGGGCTTTTTCAGGTTTTCCCGCTTTTTTAGAGGGTGACGCTTTTTGTGCATCGGTGAACTTTCTACGAGCATGCGCCATACATGCTGCTTGTGTCACTGCATCTAATGTGTCGTATACGCTGTAGCCATCAGAGAGTAAGTACCCTGAGTAATCACCTAAAAAGTCTTTTGCACACGTTGCTGCACGGCTTGGGTGATAATCATAGATAACAACAGGGGTTTTAATGAACTCACCACTACGGTAAACCCACATATAAGATTTGGTTTGCGCTTTTCTATCTTCTTCGCGTAGCACTTGTACTGTGGTTTCATCTGCGCAGATAAGCTTTTCATTAAGCAGCCTTGATTTCATCTCATCAATGACTGGTTTCACTTTATTACCCAACTGAACACACCAATTAGCAAGCGTCGCTCGGCTTATATCAATATCAGACCGATTTAGGATATCTACTTGGCGATACAGTGGCAGTGCATCTACGTATTTTGCTGTGACTACCGCCGCGAAAGCTCCTGCGCTTCCCATGCTTTTGGGGATCATACTAGCGGGCTTTGGTGCGGTGATAATTTTGGATTGGGTTTGCGTTTTTTCACATTGGCGACAAGCGTATTTAGTGCGTTCGTGGCGAATGACAGTGACCTTTTGAGGAATAATTTTAAGCTCTTCTGAGGTTTCAACGCCACATTCATGCAATGGTTCATCACAACATTCACAATAAGGTGCATTGAGTTCATGCTTGTGTATCTCACGCTCAAGCTCTTTTGGTAGAGGCTTGCGACCTGTTTTTTTCTTCTCATCATTCGATTTAGGGAGCGAGTTTTGCTGCTCAGCTTCATTGAAAGTACCTTTTGGTACTTTTTCACTTTGCGATGAGAAGCGCTTGGATTTATTTAGGTTTAATTGCTCAACCAAGAGTGCAACTTGAGTTTTTAATTCAGCGACTTCTTCTTGCTTGGCAACAAGCAGCTTCTCTTTGGCTTCATTTTGATTATGAAGCTCAAGTAGCATCGCTTTTAGTTGCTCAATATCATTAGGAAGATCGGTCATGCTTTAGCTCAAGGTTGTTTAATTACCCTAAGTGTGACATCGAAAAAGGATCGTTCAAGTCCAATTTGATGATCATTATCAGCGATCACACTTCTAGGTTAAATAACGGCTTATGAGCTTTAGCATGATCTAAAGTCAGTCCAGATAAAAGCCAGTTGAGTTGTTGTCTGCTAATGTGGAGCGCACCATCAATATTGGGAGTTGGCCATTTGAACGTCCCTTTTTCTAAGCGACGATAATAAAGCCAAAAACCATTGGTATCCCAAAACAAGATCTTGAGTTTATCTCGATTGCGGTTACAAAAAATAAACCAGGCTTCACTGAATGGGTCCATTTCCAGCGTTTCGGCGACAATGAGTGATAAGCCATCAATGGATTTTCTCATGTCGGTGACGCCAACGACGAGGTAAACCTTTCCTGACTGTATCATTGCAATGCATCAACCCAATGTTTTATTTGTTTGGAATTAAGGTTTGCTGGTAACTCGGCACGAAGGCCATTATTACATGTCAGCACCACAATATTTGACGGCTCTTGTGTTGGCTCTGTCACGATAATGGGGTGAATTTTTGTTGTGACTTCTAACTCGCTGAGCTTCTTTGACCAGTAATAAAGGGTTTGGTAGCTTATTTCATTATCAATACAAAATTGCTTGATAGATAGGTTACTCTCTTTCTGTTGATCTAAAATATTAGCCCAATGGTCGCGCTTACTTTGTTGATTCATAATACCTCCGATTAAAAAGATACTATGGCAAAGCATGCTTAATATTGATATGTGTGGTTAGTTAAGCGCTTACGAAGAAGATGCCGAGGCCCTTTGGCATCTATTTTTTAACACTATTCGGCTTATTAATTCTCGTGACTATTCTCAGTTGCAAGTTGAAGCGTGGGCTCCCGAGAGCTTTGATTTTAACGTGTGGCAAAAGAAAATGAGGGCGATAAAGCCGTTTGTTGCAGAGCTTAATGGTGTCATCGTTGGGTATACGGATTTGCAAAGCAGTGGATTAATAGATCATTTCTTTTGTCATCATGAGTACCAAGGTAAAGGGGTGGGGCGCGCTTTAATGAAACACGTAATGCAGCAAGGAAAGTCTCAAAACATTACGCGGTTTTATTCTGAGGTCAGCATTACAGCGAAACCTTTTTATCAGCATTTTGGCTTTTCAGTGGTTAATGAGCAAACCATTGAAGTTCGTGGTGAAAAGCTCGTAAATTATGTAATGGAGAGATTGAATTAACGAGCGGTATGTTATTTTAATAAATTAGTTATCTGTTTATGGTAATAGCCGCCTCAAGACTTTCACTTAACTCGTTTTCTTTATGGTAAGTGGTTAAAAGATTGTGAGTTGCCCTTGTCATTCCCACATATAGGCGACGAATATCTTCTGATCTATCAGAGCTTTTTTTGGGAATATTAGAAGCATTTAGAATCACAACCGTCTTAAATTCTAGCCCTTTACTACTTGGAATAGGCAGAACGTTAACAACATTTTTGTTCGGATTGTATTGTTTTTTATATTCTGATTTGGCCAGTAAGATATGAGGGATTTCTTTTGATTTTAGTGCTTCAGCGACTTTGGTTCCAATATGTTTACACGGATAGATTATCGCAATATCGCTCCATGAATAACCATTTTTCTTCCAATGAACTAAACATTTTATCGCGTATTCTACTTCTTGTTCTATTGTAGAAAACTTTTTAACGACAGGGTGCGTACCCGTAATTCCAGCTGATTCTGGATGAATTAATGGGATTTCTTTAGCGTCTGAATTTTCAAAATATTGTTTAGCGAACTGATAAGAAAAAGACAGGATCTCTCTTGTATTACGATAGTTTAAACGTAATACAGTTGTTCGCCCCTGAGCTTGAATACCAACACTCGCCAAACTAAAATCTAAGTTATTCTTCTTTTTATAGATTGACTGAGCATCATCATAAAGCAGTAATAGAGAGTTAGTATCTGGATCGATCATTTGAGTAATTAATGTCAGCCATTCAGCTTCAAAATCATGGCCTTCATCAATTAATAATGCACCGTATTGTCCTTTTGGAATCTCCCCTTTTTCCACACCATTAATAACGGTTTCTACTTGTCGCTCCCAGTAAGGCGCTTCACCTTTTATTACATCTAAATGATAGGTTTTAATTTGTTGTCCGCACCAATCGTGAAAATGATAAACCTGAACTTGTCCTGAAATACCTTTATCATCAATAAAACTGCGTAACCTTGCAGCTAGCGTAATATTAAAACAGAGAACTAGAATTGGTTTTTGTAGCTGTTCGGCTAAATGTAAACAGCGATAACCTAGGATGAGTGTTTTTCCAGAGCCTGCTACACCATGGATTACACGATGTCCGTCACCTAAACTTCGAGCTAATTGCTCCTGTTGAATATCCATGATTTTTATAATGTCAGGGATATGGGCATTGGTATTTACTGACTCGTCGTCATTATCTAAAGGTAATAGAGTTTGTTGTTCAGAGGTTGAAATACGAATTTCAGGGAAAAGGTGCCAACGAATACGATCAATTTGAGGTAATGTTAATTTGTTTCCAAACTGATAGTTAAACATATGCCATAGCTTAGATTGAAAACGCTCAGGATCTATTGTGCTTACCATTTCATCTTTACAGATAACCAAATGGTGAGGGAGTATTGAGTCTTGTGCCTCTAATGGAATCGCTCTGTCTAATTGCATTCGAGTAATATTGGTGAGTACCACACCATAACCGTAAGGAAGACATAAGTTTCCTTTGTATTTCCCTTCTTGGTTAATGAGTAATTTATCACGTTTAAGTTTATCAATTACTTGGTAGCTGCATTGACGAACTTGCTCAATAGGATTACTGGTTGTTTCTATTCCTTTAGGGGTCAGTAATTCAACACGGGCGGCATCAATATTTTTGATGGTATCAAGTTTCCAGTCTTTCACTTCAAGAAATAATAACCCACGAGCAGGATGCAAAATTATAAAGTCTGGATAGCGACGTAAACGGCCTACAGGAATGTCATACCAACATATATAATCATCTTCTAATAAGCTCTCTAGGCGCTGTGCAAAGCGTCTTTCACCTGATGTCATTTTTGATAAGCAGGTGTTTAATGTTGGTATTAACTCAGCCATGTACTACTCGGAACAAGAATATTATCCGAATTATAGTTTAATATTCGATTAAAAAAAGTGATGAATAACTAAATAAAGTAACATTCTGATTTAGTGATATTTTCCATGTTTTTCCATGTTTATTTACGATAAAATCTAGTCATTATTAATGAGTTTTTAGAATGTATAGTATTACTAATCTTATGCTTTTATTCTAACTTAAATCTATTTATAGGATGAAGTATGTCTGTTGATTATTATCTAGACAAGTTCCGTAATTTAAACATGAATAGTAATAAGGGGAAGAAAAGCCCCCATAAAGTATGCATGTTACTTACTGTTATGGATTTAATACAAGCAGGATACATTTATGAGAATAAGATTAAACTCGATGTGACTTTGAAAGAGCGTTTCACTTATTTTTTTAATGAGCGTAAGCAAGGTCAGGATAGAGATACCCCAGAAAATCCTTTTTATCATTTAAAGACTGAAGGTTTCTGGCATCTAAATTATCAGGAAGGAATTGACGAATCCCTTGTCAAAGGCTATTCAAATAAAGCCATTAATTATGCTTATTTGGATGAGGAGTTGTTTGATTATTTAAAAAGTCCAATAGTGGTTAATAGTCTTAAAGATGCGTTAGTAGAAAGTTTATCAGACTTAACCGATCTTTATATTCAATGGCTTATTGATATTGGTAAGTCAGAAAGCACAGCTAAAAAATACTCTCAAGCAATTCGAGGCTCTATTTCTAATTGGATGGTACAAGAGAACCTTATAGATACGCCATTAACAGAAGTGAAGTCTTTTCGAAAGTTTTGTCGTCTTTCAGAAAGTGCTCATTCTCTTGAGCAGTTCAAACAATGTAATGCTAGAGGAAACAACATGTATAGTGCTGCATTAAACTCATATAAACATTTTCTTTCTGATTTATCTCAAATAGATGTAAAAGCTGATATTCAAGACATTTTTCAAGATAAAAAATTAAGCCAAACTGAAAAGTCGATAATGATTAATACCAGAATAGGACAGGGAACATTTAGAAAGCAGCTTATAGAGATGTGGAAGGGATGCTCGGTAACAGGGTATAAAAATACACAGATGCTAATTGCTTCACATATAAAACCTTGGCGAGATGCTAACAATGATGAAAGATTAGATAAATTTAATGGTCTATTATTACTTGCCAATTTAGATAGAGCATTTGATCTTGGGTTTATATCTTTTGATAATTCAGGACAATTAATGGTATCTAAGCAGCTAGAAAAACCAGAGGTTCTAGGCATTAGAGATGGAATGAGTGTGCATATAAATAGAGAGCATAGTAAATATTTAAATCACCATCGGGCTATTTTGTTTAAAGGTCGATAATATTAATCATCCCTTTAAACCGAAATTACCATAAGGCAAACAAGGCAGTACACAGCAGTCATGAAAAATATTCAATTTTATAATCAACATTCAGAAGAACTACTTCAAAATTACACATCAGTAACGTTTGAGAAAGTTCACGCCAGTTGGAAGCTATTTTGGCCACTTTCTGGTGAAAAAGTTTTGGATGTGGGTGCAGGTGTTGGTCGAGATGCCAAATGGTTTTTAGATCAAAAGTGTACGGTTATTGCTTTAGAACCTGCAAAGGAAATGCGAGATTTAGGCAAAAAACACACTGGCAAGCAAGTGCAATGGTTAGATGATACTTTACCTGAATTGAGTCACACTATCGGATTAGGGATGCGCTTTGATGTAATTTTGGTTAGTGCTGTTTGGATGCACATTCCACCTAGTTCCCGTGCTCGTGCTTTTCGAAAGCTTTCTAATCTTCTTGCTCCAAATGGGCGTTTGGTTATCACTTTACGTCATGGTGATTTCACTGATGGTAGAAGTTCATACTTATGTTCAACTGATGAATTAGCTCAATTTTCAAAAGATGCTTGTTTACATACTCGATTAGTTACTGAAGTTGAACCTGATGCATTAAAGCGTGGTGAGGTTCAATGGCAAACTGTGGTGATGAGTTTACCTGATGATGGTTTTGGTGATCTTAATAAAGTTCGTCGTATCATTGTTAATGACAGCAAAAGCTCAACCTATAAATTAGCACTATTACGTGTGTTATTGCGTATTGCAGATGCTCATTCTGGTTGTGTTATGGATCGCACTGATGGTGAAGTTTCAATTCCATTAGGGTTAGTCGCTCTGTATTGGATTAAAGCGTATAAACGGTTAATTGATGTCGGAAATATCCAACAAAACAGTAATACCAAAAAAGGCCTAGCGTTTATCACTGAAGATGGATGGGAGAAATTGACTCATTTATCGGCTGATGATTTAGCTATTGGCGCTGTATTTTGTAATGAAGATGCCAAAGCCTTACAAAAAGCGATGCAAGCGACGATAAAAACAATGAAAGATGGGCCTATTAAGTTTATTTATTCAGGATCTTTAAAAGATAATAATCAAGAGTTTTCTACAGTAGCTCCTTCTAAAAGGCGTAAAGTAGAATCAAGTATTGTGCTCGATTCTGATTTTTTTGAGAGCTTTGGTTCGTTTGTATTAAAGCTAAATCTTTGGGAGTGTTTCCGTCTTTATTATTCGTGGATTGAGCCATTAGTCGTGAACCAATGGGTTTCTGAAATGCAGCGATTTGAGGCGAACAGAGAGAATAATATAACATTACAAACGTATCATGATTGTTTAGTTTGGATAGATAAAAAGCATGATACCAATAGAGTACGCGCTAAAGTCGAGCTGCTGAGAAGTAAAAATCAAGCTATTCACTGTGTTTGGAGCCATCACAAGTTGAAAGGTGAGTATCATGTCGACCACTGTTTGCCTTTTGCTCATTGGCCGAATAATGATCATTGGAATTTATTACCGACGTGTAGCAAATCAAATTTAGAGAAGCGAGATCGTGTTCCTTCTTTAGCAAGATTAGACAAGGCCAAACCTGCGATTTTGGAGTGGTGGAAACAAGCGTGGGATGAGTCTAGTGAGCAACAACGGTTCTTTAATGAAGCTGCTCTTTCATTACCAAATATTCCTCCTCAATGCCGAGATTTTGAAGAGGTGTTTGATGCGATGGGGTTTCAAATTAAAGGGGTACAAACTCGCTTACTTGTTAGAGAGTGGTAATCTTTTGTGGGAGTTTCTTTACTCCCACTCTTTAATTCTACGTTTTTGTTTCTTTTCAATAATATTACTCTTGCTTCTTAAGCTTAGCTCACCATTGTTACGCTCTCTTGTTGGTATCGCTTGTCTATCAATATCGCCTTGTAGGGTGTGCGCCAAATCTTCGGCAAAGTGGCTGCAATGAAAGTGCCATGAGTGACTCCAATTACCAATGGTTTGGTCTTTGTGTGGCTCGGTAAGTTGCTGCCAGTGATCGCCACAGTGTACATTTACTACATGGCTTGGGGCATCGTCAGGTAATCCAACTCGTCCGCATCGTGGGGCAAGCCCTGCACGTTTTATATTTGAGATCTTTAATGCATTATCAAAAGGGCTTTGATAGTTAGTAATACGGGTTGATTGAGCAAACAGCGGAGCCGATTTTCGGTCATCTTGGCTTAATGACTGTCTCGCAATATCTCCTCCAATAAAACATACTTGGCTTACGTTCCAGTGAATACGTTGCAAAGTTCGGTTTTTACTCGCTTGATAAAATGCTTCACGAATAACGTAAGCGCCTGTCGAGTGCCCAAGTAAATGGATATCAATATCACACTGGTTTTCATCTTCTTTTAATTGGTTAATCGCCAATGGTGTAATACCAGCCGTGACCAGTTTTAATGCGCTTTGGTAGGCATCTATTCTGTCTTCTAAATAATTAAGAGTGTAAGTAGCACAAGGCCAATCAAAGCTAACAATGGTGCCTGTAAATCCATGTTGCTTTAAGTGTTTATCGAGTAATTTATGACGCTGTATCACCTCTTCTTGGCTATTGTTGTAACCATGAGCAAAGAAAAGAATGTTACCTGTTTTAAATTGAGCTAATGGGTGATGGCTAGGGTGAAGCCCTGTAGTGGCTTCTTGAGTTAACTGAGTTATCCACTTTTCAGCGTCTACATGGTGAAGGTTATGGTCTGGTACTGTCGCTTCATCTGGCAAGATAAGGTAATGCGCATCACCGGGTTCATTGCTGTATTGAGACTTTGCTGTACCACTTGTGAGTTGACGTGTGCTTAATATGAATATCACTTAACATCCCTGTTACATATTTTGTGTGAGCAATAGGATAAAAGGTTTTAGAATGGTGAAAAGAGTAAATAAGAGAAGTTGCGAGTAGTCGTAAAAATAAATGAAATTTAATGATAAAAAGTCTCACTTTTAAGATAGGTTGTTTTTATATTTAATGTGTTTATTATCAGTAAGTTACATTTATTTGTATTTATGAATCAAGTTCGCTTATTTGTAAATAAAATATTCAAATAAAAAGAAAAATACCGCATAATGTTAGTCATAAAAAGATAGGGTAAGTCCCTACAATAAAAACATCAGTAATGTGCAATATAAAGTACAGCTGAGCTAGGTGAACATGGCTTAATTTGTGAGGTATACAAAATGTTTTTTGGTAATAATCAAAGTACATTCATGATATTTATGGGTTTTTTGATTTCAGTTTTAGCTATAATTATTATACCTATGGCAATACAGACGCTACGTATATTAAGAGAAAAAGAATAGTCCCCACTTTCTTTCTTAATATAAATTATGAGGTAACATAGGGTTTTCTTTTTTAGAACGGAAGCCCTAATGTCTCACTATTCACTTATCGATATTCCTTTTAACCTCAGACACACCTGTTGGTTCTGCGGTGAGCCTTCGTTCGATCTCCTCTCTTTTCCTAAATCATCACATCAAGTAAGTAAAATTGTCCATCAACCGATTGAATTGCCTGCATGTAAAGAGTGTTTGGTGCTGCCATCGGCTGGGGTATCTGAATCTATCTGGTCGTTTCGTGATCAAATCAAACATGCATTAATGAATAAGTACGCTAAGCATTTGGGTATTGGCTTGCAGTGGACGAAAGAAGAGTTAGAAGAGTCTGAGTTTGATGGCGCTATTTTGGAAGGGTTTGGTAAAAGTGCCTGGCCAATGTATGAAATAGCGAAGGCACGGGTGGAATATGTTGGTTGGGATATCTCGGTCGATAACGAGCCATTAGAGGGTTACGATGAAAGTTATGGCTATGAATTCAATGGTGTACGTTATTTGAGTATTCAAGCTTGTATTGAGTATCATGTAAAAGCCTTGTCGTTGGATTTGGTGTTATTAGAGACGGTTGTAGAAATTGTTGGATCTGAGCGTTTTGCTTATGCATTACGTATTGCAACGTTAAATCGTGAAGTCTCTTATCGAGATCGTCTGGCGATTATTGATGAGATAAAAAACCAAGAGCAAGATAAAGACGACCTTCGTGAGTTAAATGAGGCTGAAAAATCAAGTGTTATCCTTCCTCTTGTTACTGTTGTTATGAATGAGGCGATTGCTCAGCCAGAGGCTATCGAATGGGCTATTACACATTCATGCACTACATTAGAGATCTTAATTGAGCAAGAAGATGATTTTTTTGATGCATTTGAGCACTTGGGTGGGCCAACGGCATTTGCGCTGTTTGATGGTTTGCAATGGTATTTGGCGGCGCGTCGAGATAATACGTGGTGTGTAGAGAATGATCCTAATGATGAGTTTTGGCGTGAAGTTTAGAGTGTTAAAGTGAGAAATGGCTGCGATTATCACTAAGGCAGTATAAGTGAGAAACGCGGCCATTAATATTTATTGTAGGGTTAAATCAAGATGATTAGATACGGTCATTAATGAAGTTAGTGATCGAATTTGCTGCTTCTTGACCTTCTGGGCAGTGTCCATCTGTTCCATAAAACTCAACCACACCTTGTGTTGATAGCGCAGCTGTTTTTTGCATGTCTTCTGCTGAGGCAACCATATCGCCAGAGGTGTTGATCACTAGCATTGGGGTGTCCATGCGAGCTTTTCCATCAAAGTAACCTTTGGTTTTTAGTGATAGAGGTACAGTTAGCTCACCAAATGAATCTAATTTTGTAATGTCGGCACCAATGCGTTTACCAAAAGATTGTGATGTCATTAGTGGTAGTTTAGGGAATAAGAAAGGTTTCGTTAATACGCCATCTACAACGGCACAACGAGCAACAATGGCTTTCAATTCTGGATTATCTATCGCAAATTCCATTAGTGGAATACCAGCGCCAGATTGTGAAAGCACAGCAATACGTGAGTTGTCTAGACGATCATCATTTAATACATAAGCTAATGCGGCATCGTGTGCTTCGGTTTCTTTATCTAGCTCTAAAATGATGTTGTTGTTTAAGCCTGCGCCTGGCATATCAAAGGTTAGTACCGCTGTGCCGTTGTTTACGGTATCAATAAGAGAACCGTGATGTTCTACTAATGCTTTATCTACGCCACCTGTCCATAAAGTAATTGGTGCTTTTTTGTTAGCTTCAATTTTTGGTAAATGAAGTAAGCCGATAATATATGATGGTGAGATTGATTTATCTTCTAGGGGTAATTTTACCTTTTCTACATTTTCACCGCGTAATGTAGCTGCTTGAACATATGCATCAACAGATTTGTTTAGTGCAACTAATTCATTGGCTTGGTGTAAATTAGGGTAGCTCGCAATTAACCAAAATGTAGATGCTTTTTGATATAAAGTGGCAGCAGCAATACCAGTTACGTGATTTGCTTGTAGGTTAAAGTGTTGTGCTTCTTTTGAGAATTCAAACGTCCAGTGACCTTCTGTATCTTCATTGCTCTCATCACGCAGTTTTTTGTCTGAATCAATACGAGTAAGTACTGCTGCAATTTCTGCCTCAGTAACGCCCATCTCAACCCAGCTATTTAAACGTAATTCGCGATACCAATTTTCTTGCCCTTCTACAATAAGCTCCGCGCCACGAAAGTTTTGATGGCCTTCGATGTTTGTCGCTGTATTGCTTGGAGTATCATTTGATGCTTCTGTTATTGTAGAAGAGGTGCCACACGCAGAAAGTGAAGCGGCAATAAGTAGAGCAAGAAGTGGTTTTTTCATGATGATGCTTCCTATATGAGATTAGACTTAGTATAGGAAGTTTAATGTGAAAAAATTGTCAGATAGGATCCTATAATTTCTATTTTATTTAAAGGTGTGATACGCAGTAATACCTAGATCCCAAGAATAACCGACACACTTTGGTATAGATTAGAGAGTCAGTTGCCTATAAGCTTCAAGCTCTCACACAATCAACTAAGGTAACCACATGGGACACCAATATAAGCAACTGACACTAAGTGAAAGATACCAGATTGAAGCTTGGAATACACATAGTATTTCTGCTCGGGAAATAGGACAAAAATTAAAACGGAGCAATGGCTCCATTTCAAGGGAATTACGACGCTGTCCTGTTGGAAGTTATTCTGCCGAGCAAGCGCATAAACATGCTTTTCAAAAAAGAACACTTTCAATTAAGCACACAAAGTGTGGCCAAAAGAATAAGAAAATAATTCAAATATACCTACAACTTGGTTGGAGCCCAGAGCAAATATCTGGACGAATGCATAAAGAAAAAATAGAAAATACAATATGTTGCAGTACTATTTACAATGTAGTTAAAAGAGAGCATTGGCAAAGAATGCTTGCTCGAAAAGGTAAAAAATACAAACAGCGTAAAGGTGTAGAAGCTGGAGCAAGACTAATTCCCAACCGCGCTGATATCTCTCTCCGGCCTGCTATTGTTGACGATAACTCAGAAATTGGCCACTGGGAAGGTGATACTGTTTATGGTCAAGATGGGTATTTAGTCACTATGGTAGAGCGAGTATCTAAGCTATTAGTTACTTGCAAAGTACGTAGCAAGTCTAAAAAAGCAGTCACTCGTGGGATAAATCGCATGATGAAGCCCTTTAAAGAACTTTGCAAAACAATCACATTTGATAATGGCGGAGAGTTTGCGGGTCATGCTAAGATAGCTAAGCATCTGAACTGTGACATTTATTTTGCTAAACCTTACCATTCCTGGCAACGAGGTTTGAATGAAAATACCAATGGTTTACTAAGGCGTTTTTTCCCAAAGGGAATGGCCATTGGAGAACTTGCTGCAAAAGAGGTTAAACAGGCAGAGTTTTTGATTAATTCGAGACCTAGAAAGGCATTAAATTTTCTGAGTCCGAGTGAGTTTTTAAGCGGTAAGCGTGTGTCGGTTATTGTTACGATCTAGCATACCATTGCCATTAATTAAATGGTCTATTTATTACGCAGGAAAACCACTTAAGAGCAAGGCAAAAATTCTGATAAGTAGTTATTCTACTTAAATAACTTTTAACGAAGCTATTATGTGATTTAACCAGTAATAATGATTAGAGAATTACTGGAATTGGTATAAAGTCAGGGGAGATGAATTGGGCAATAAAAAATGACCTTGGCGGTAAATAGCCAAGGTCATGCTGTTATTCATACTGTAGATCTTAATTAAGTGTGGTCTAGGTTATGCCCAGAAAATTGAAGCAAACGCCGTTAAGATAACAATACACACTAGGTTTAGATAAATACCTACGCGCATCATCTCAGATTGTTTTATGTGACCCGAGCCAAACACAATTGCATTTGGTGGTGTAGCAACGGGTAGCATAAAGGCACAAGAGGCTGAGATAGCTATCATGGCTGAAAGCACCACCGGCGAGATACCAAGCACTTCGGCAACACTAGCAAATACAGGAATAAGCAGCGCAGCACTGGCTGTGTTACTGGCAAATTCGGTTAAGAACACAACAAAAGCGGCAACGGCAAGAATGGTAAATATAATCCCCGCTTGAGATAAAATATCACTTAAGCTGTGAGCTAAGAAGCTACTCGTTCCTGTCGCTTTTAGGATGTTACTTAAACAAATACCACCACCAAATAACAGCAATACACCCCAATCTGTGGTTTTTTCAACGTCTTTCCATTGTACGACACGAGCAAAACCAAGTAGGACAATCGCCATTAAAGCAACCAGAGTATCGAATTTTGAAAAGCCGCCTAGCATGGCATTGATTGGTTTACTGAAGATCCATAATGTAACCGTTAATGCGAAGATCATTAGGGTAACGACTTTTCCTTTATCCCAAGTGACTGGCTCATGATTCAGTTCAAATAATTCATTAAGGTTTGGTTTTAGCATTACGTATAATAAACCAACAGTAACGGGTAATAGAATGAGGGTCATTGGTACGCCAAACGACATCCATTCTGTGAAACTTAGACCTACTTCTGCCGCAGCAATGGCGTTAGGAGGGCTGCCGACGATGGTCGATATTCCACCAATACTTGCACAATAAGCGATACCTAAAAGCACAAAAACGTAAGTATTATGACCTGTTTTTGAGTTTACTTTACTTAGCACACCCAAAACCAATGGCAACATCATTGCTGTAGTGGCAGTATTACTTATCCACATTGATAAGCCAGCAGTTACCCCAAATAGCATATAGACTGCGGTGCTCATTTTTCCCTTAGCTAATATCAATACTTTATCAGCAATGACTTTATCAAGCTCTTGTCTGTGTAAAGCAGCAGCTAAAGCAAATCCCCCTAAGAATAAGAAGATGATTGGGTTAGCAAAGTTACTTAATGCTTTTGTGGTGTCAAATATTCCAAAGCCTACCGCTAAAATAGGAACAAGCAGAGCGGTGATACTGACGTGTAAGGCTTCGGTTAACCATAAGATAGCGATAAAAGCTAAGATACTTAAACCAAGAACGACGTTTTGTTCGAATGGTAAAAAATTATATAGAAGAGCAAAGAGGATAATATCAATGAGAATGATAAAACTGTTTTTATTCAGAAACCATTCCTTGGTATTGGTGGGTAGAGGCATATATTCATTTTTATCTATTTCATTTTTGTGCATGACGAGCTCCATTCTAACGATGAATTTCAGACTTAACTTGATCGCCATTGTTACAGAATATTAACCTGAGTAAATAAAAGGTTATTAAGATTGTCGTTTTGATCGTTTTGCTGTTTTCATAATTATGCGGACACTCACCTTTTAAACAGATTTACATCCAAAGTTGTTGTTTTTGTGTTAATTGTTATTTGTGGAATGGTACTGAGTTGAGAGGTTTTTTGGGGTTGTGTGGGGTGGTGTTTTTATCAATTTACAGTAGGTTAAATCAAAAAAAACCAACGTCATCATAAATAATGAACGCTGGTTTTAATTCATAAAAACAGTAATTCTGTTTTACATGTGGTTTGTAAATGTACGGGTAATCACGTCTTGCTGTTGTTCACGAGTCAGTGAGTTAAAACGCACTGCATAACCTGATACACGAATGGTTAATTGTGGGTATTTTTCTGGGTGATCAACAGCATCTAATAATGTATCGCGGTTTAGCACGTTAACATTAAGATGTTGGCCACCTTCAACCCCGTCATTAATATTTGCAGCTTCGTGGTGGAAGTAACCATCCATAAGAGCAGCAAGGTTTTGTTTTTGTGCTTCGTCATCTTTACCTAATGCACTTGGTACGATTGAGAAGGTGTAAGAAATACCATCTTTAGCATAAGCAAACGGCAGTTTAGAGACTGATGTTAGTGACGCGACAGCACCGTTCTCATCACGACCGTGCATTGGGTTTGCACCAGGTCCAAAAGGCATACCAGCACGGCGACCATCCGGAGTGTTACCTGTTTTCTTACCGTACACAACGTTTGAGGTAATGGTAAGAATCGATTGTGTTGGTATGGCTTCACGGTACATACTCATTTTCTGAATTTTTTTCATGAAGCGTTCAACAAGATCACAAGCAATGTCATCAACACGGTCATCGTTGTTACCGAATTTAGGGTAATCCCCTTCGATGTTAAAATCGATGGCAACGCCGTCTTCATCACGAACTGGCGTGACTTTCGCAAACTTGATAGCCGCTAATGAATCAGCAACCACTGATAGACCAGCAATACCACAAGCCATAGTGCGGCGCACATCGCGATCCATTAATGCCATTAGTGACGCTTCGTAGCTATAACGGTCATGTGAGTAATGAATGATGTTTAATGCAGTTACGTATTGGGTCGCTAACCAATCTAGCATTGAATCAAAACGTGGCATTAAATTATCAAAGTCAAGAACCTCATCGGTTACTTTGGCTACTTTTGGTCCAACTTGTGATTTTGATTTTTCATCGACACCGCCATTGATGGTATAAAGCAATGCTTTTGCTAGGTTGGCACGAGCTCCAAAGAATTGCATGTGCTTACCTACTACTTGTGGGCTTACACAACAGGCAATAGCGTAGTCATCGTTATCGAAATCTGGACGCATTAAATCGTCGTTTTCATATTGAACTGATGAGGTATCAATAGACACTTTTGCTGCGTATTTTTTAAAGGCGATAGGCAATTGTTCTGACCAAAGAATGGTCATGTTTGGCTCTGGTGCTGGGCCCATTGTGTGTAGTGTATGTAGATAACGGAATGTGGTTTTCGTTACTAATGTACGGCCATCAACCCCCATACCCGCCATTGCTTCTGTCGCCCAAATTGGGTCTCCAGAGAACAGTGAATCGTATTCTGGTGTACGTAGGAAGCGAACCATACGCAATTTCATGATGAAGTGATCAACCATTTCTTGCGCTTGTTCTTCAGTGATCAATCCATTGGCAATATCACGCTCTACATAAACATCAATAAAGGTAGACGTACGGCCTAGTGACATTGCTGCCCCATTTTGTGATTTAACCGCAGCAAGATAACCAAAGTAGGTAAATTGAATCGCTTCTTGGGCTGTTTTAGCCGGTAAAGACATATCAATACCGTATTTTAGGCCCATCTGAAGAATGTCTTCTAAGGCTTGAATTTGGTCTGCTAATTCTTCACGAAGACGCATTGTTTTTTCAAGATCTTGACCTTGTTCAAGGAAAGCTTGAGTTGAGTTGTATTGCTCTTTTTTGTCAGCTTTTAAAAAATCAATGCCGTAAAGCGCTAAACGACGGTAGTCACCAATGATACGGCCACGACCATAAGCATCTGGAAGCCCTGTGATAATGCCTGACTTACGGCATGCAAGGATGTCTTTAGTATAAAGATCAAAACACGCTTTGTTGTGTGTTTTGCGATATTCCGTGAATATTTTTTCTACGCTTGGATCCAATTCACGACCGTAAACTTCACATGAACTTTTCACCATACGAATACCACCATTAGCGATAATAGATCGTTTTAGTGGCTTATCTGTTTGTAGGCCGACGATTTTTTCGAGATCTTTATTAATGTAACCCGCATCATGAGAAATGATGGTTGAAGGTAAGCTGGTATCAAAGTCAACAGGAGCATGAGTTCGGCTCTCTTGTTTAATACCTTCTAATACATTGTTCCAAAGAGAGGTTGTTGACTCGGTTACCTCAGCAAGAAAAGATTCATCACCTTCATAAGGAGTGTAGTTGGTTTGAATAAAATCACGAGTGTTAACATTCTTTTGCCATTCACCGTTATTAAAACCGTGCCATGCTTCTATCATACCAGTAGTTGGAATAGTCATAATGCTTACCTATCTTTAATTATTTTTAATCGGGCATGATATTTTAAGAAATAAATAACAAGCCGTTTTTTGTCTGGAAATGATCTTATTCCTAAGAGCTGCATGAGTAAAATGAATGCTTTTCATTTTTAAAATGCATTTTGTGCATATATTAAAAGGGGGATTTACTGTCTTAATTAACTGATTCATCTAATAATTACGTTGTTTTTATGTGAATTTATACCTTGCTTTGGTTTCATTTGGATAAATATATAGGCGATGTTTGTTTCAAATTTGTTGATTTATAAAATAAGTAATGGAGTTTTATGAATGGATGTATGAACAAATTGTAACGAGGTTTGTATGGCTATTTTGTTTTGTGATTTGACTTCCAATTAGTAATTATATCAGTCGTTTATATTCTTATTATCGACTAAGTTTTCGTGAGAAAAACAATAATACTCAAAGGAATAATTATGAATAAATGCTCAACAAAAACAATATTAGCATTGTCATTAATGGCGGCTAGTGCTGGTGTTTCTGCCCATGGTTATGTTTCTGAAAAAAATGGTGGCATTGCTGGATCTCGTGCGGCACTGTGTAAGTTCCTAACCTCTGATACTCAAGAAAAAAATACAAAATGTGGCTCTGTGCAATGGGAGCCTCAAAGTGTTGAAGGCCCTGAAGGTTTTCCTGAAAAAGGACCAGCAGATGGTCAAATCGCAGGAGCAGGCTTGATTCAGTTCTCTGAGCTAAATGAACAAACGTCTGATCGTTGGGTAAAGCGTCCAATAACAGCAGGACAACAAACGTTTGAATGGACGTTTACGGCTAACCACGTGACAAGAGGGTGGAAGTACTACATGACAAAACAGAACTGGAATCAAAATTCAGTATTAACGCGTGACTCTTTTGATTTGACGCCGTTCTGTGAACTTGATTACAACATGGCAAAGCCGCCGCTATATCCACAAACATTCTCTCATGAGTGTGTGGTTCCTGAGCGTGAAGGCTATCAAGTGATCCTTGCGGTTTGGGATGTGGGCGATACCGCTGCGGCATTCTATAATGTAATTGATGTAAAATTTGAAGGTGACGGCGGTGTGGTTGACCCAACTTGGACTCAAGGTGGCCAAATTAACCCAACGCGTGATCTAAATGTGGGCGACCGTGTGTTTACTCGTGTATTTGATGCATCTGGCGAAAACAATCGTTTATCGACAAGCGTAACGATTGAGAATGCTACTCAAGGCCAAGCAAATAACTGGACGCATGCATTAGCAACTAAGGTTAACCAAGAACACACGAATATGGGTGCTGGCCAGCTAAACGATAAAGGTGAATTTGTACCGGTATTTGGTTCAAACCCTGTGTACTTAAAAGCAGGCAGTGGCCTAAAGAGTGTTGAGATTGGTTACCAAATTGAAACGCCAGAGCCAACGTATGAGTTAGATATTCAAGGTCTAGAGTCTATGTATACCATTGGTGATACAGCGACAGAATTGGATCTTAGCCTATATGCTGTGGGTGATATGAATGTAGAGCTAACGGTTTATAACCATGCAAAAGAAGCGTTATCGAACGCGGTTGTTGATTTAAAAGATGGTGATACTAAGTCAGTATTAATGACATTGTCTAAATCAGAAAAAGGGCATCATATGCTTGTTTCTCGCATCAAAAATACAGAGGGTGAGTTAATTGAACAGACCACGTCTGATTTTCATTTGATGGAAGAACAAACACCACCACCAGCAGGTGATTATGATTTCGTGTTCCCTGAGAATGTGAAAAATTACACAGCAGGAACAAAAGTGTTAGCGGAAGATGGCGCTATCTACCAGTGTAAACCATTCCCTTATTCTGGTTACTGTTCACAATGGTCAGAAGTAGCAACTCAATATTCTCCAGCGGTGGGTTCTCACTGGACAATGGCATGGGATAAAGTGAAGTAATTATTTCACTATAACTGTCTATATAGCTATTTATATAACTAAGATAATAATCAGGCCTATTCATTCATAATGAGTAGGCCTGATTTTTTTGTATTGTAGCGGCTGTTTACACTAAGCGAAAACGTGCCAGAAGGGTTTCTAACTCGGTTACTTTATCTTCTAGGCTGTGAATGTTGTTTGAGCTTTGTGCGGCAAGCTCTAGAGATTGCTCTGAAATATCACTGATGATGGTGATGTCCATGGCGATTTCTCTGGTTACGGCGGTTTGCTCTTCGGTTGCAGTCGCAATGGCTTGGATCATATGCTGCACATCATCGGTACTTGATACGATCAAATTAAGCGCGTCACTTGCACCTGCACTTTGTGCTGAACCAGCTTCAACCAATTGTAGGCTTTCTTGCGTTACGCTTACTGCATCTCGCGTACCTGATTGAATCGCTTGAATGATGGCTCCGACTTCTTGAGTTGCTTTAGTCGTTCTTTCTGCAAGAGCACGCACTTCATCAGCAACGACGGCAAATCCTCGACCTGTTTCACCTGCTCGTGCGGCTTCTATCGCTGCATTTAGAGCCAGTAAGTTCGTTTGACCTGCAATGTCTTCAATCACTTTAATGACGCTACCAATCTCATCACTGCGTTGGTCAAGTTCACTCATTTTTATCGACATTTGTTCCATCTGAACGGACACTTGGGTGATGTTTCCTACCATCTCTCCAATAACATGACGGCCATGATGAGCCGATTCTCCAGATTGCTTAGCTAGATCAGAGGTTGAAACACTTTGTTGAGCCACTTCGCCAATGGTTAAGCTTAACTCTTCAGATGCGGTTGCAATAAGCGTGGCTTTGTTTGCTTGCTCTGTGGCGCCTTTAACGACGTTTTGACTAACTTGTGATAGATCGTTTGTGACCACTTTTACTTGAGAGCCAACAGAAGAGATTGAACCAAGTAGTTCACGCAGTGAGTTTTGCATGCTATTGACTGAAACAGCTAAGTTAGCAAGCTCATCGCCAGAGTTGTCTTCTATTGGGGCTAAAGTTAAGTCGCCTTCTGCAATACGTTTGGAAACATGATCAAGGGTAGTAAGGCGGTTAGTGATAGAGTTTGATAATACATAAGCAATAATGGATGCAAAAATGGCAGTAATAATCGTTAATGCTATCAAAACCACTTCCATCCAATCAAAAAGGTAGACAAGGTGAGTTAATGATTGTTCTGCGTCTTCTTTTTCTATTTGAGATTGAGTATCTAATAGTGATTCAAGAGGAGTAAGTGTAGTGGCAACGATTTGAGCAAACTCAGCGTATATTTTCTTTTGGTCTTCAAGGGTTTGGACATCACTTAATTTAGGCGTGATGTCCTGAGTAACGCGCTGTTGAAATTGAGACATGTATTGCTCAATTTGGCGCATGTTTTCACGATCACTTGCTTTGGCACTTTCTAGAGGGATCAATGCTTGTAATGCAGTATTAAATTCATTGACGTTGGCATTAAAGGCTTGTTGTGCGCCATTGATACCTGCGACCATTTTTAATGTATCTCGATAGACATCACCCGCTTCATCGATAAGGATTAAATACAGTTGTACAGCAGGTACATCATCATATTGGATTTCTTTAGCGACACTTTCTGCTTTGGTTAATTGAAACGAGATAATGACACCCGTTAATATAATAAGAGCAACAATGGCACTGAAGGCGGATAATAATTTTTTCTTAACACTCATTTTAAACATGAATGGCTCTCCCAATAAGATGTAAGGTGGACAAATTTGGTCCGAATAAGCCCACTATACAGCATCCTATATAATGATGCATTATTGTTAATCTTATTAGTTAGATGTTGGTCGTAAGGTTGAGTTGTATCTAAAATCAAGCTAACTATTTTTTTGCTAAGAATAGTATGTTGTCTGGTTTTTTATTAAATTCAAAGCAAAACTCATGATTATCAGTAAGTTGAGAGCGACGTTGAGCGTTGAACATTTGTTCATTAGCTAGCCCTGTTAAGTCCTCAAGAGTGGCGTCTTCCCCTGAGGTATATGACGAGCCCCCGACACTTAAACTGATGGGAATATCACAACTTTCATCAAATAATTCGACCATTCGTTCGCAAACAAGACGGGCGTTTTCAATTGGGGTGTTTGGCATAATGATACAGAAATGATCATCATGAATTCGAGCGATAGAGTCAGATTTTCTTAACTGCTCTACACAAACATCGGTAAAGAGGGTAAGAACATTATCCCCTTGTTCATATCCGTAAATTGAGTTGATGTCTTTAAAGTTATTGATATTGATATACAGCAGGGTAACTGTTGAGTTACTGCGTTTAGTGATGGCGATGGTTCTGTCTAATTCTGCTGAAAAAGCGCGTTTGTTCATGATTTGAGTGAGCGAATCAATTAGGGCATTTTGCTGTTGTTTATGCTCTGCAACGGCTTGTTTAGCCACAAAGTAGGATTCAGAAATAAGCTGAATATCTAAATAGAAGAGCTTTTGTATTGCGTTAATTAATACTTGTGTCTCGCTCTGTTCTCGCTCTACTGTTTTATTTTGAATAGTATCAATAATTGATAGGTGTAATGGCCCTAAACTCGATAAGAATGACGTGATTGGAATGTTAAGCTCTTGGTAACGTTTGCCTATGTGCAAGCGACTTTCAATATAGCCATGTGTGTATTCACCACTAAAAAGAGATTTTAGGTATTGGTAAATGAAAAACAGCAGTTCGGTTCTGTCGGTTCCTTGAATTTGGGTATCCGATAGAGAATAAAGTTGCTTATGATGTTGGCTCATTAATGTAGAAGCCGTTGTGGTAAGCCAAGCTGAATGGTGACGTAAACAGGCGGCATCATCAGAGCTAAATTGCAACAAGTGTAATCGGTGTTCGATATCTTGCTCTGTAATTCGCATGTTTTCTAATAGGGTATAAGACATAAATACGGTCCATCACTTGGCTAAGAGTATCTCAGTATAGTTACAAATTACTAACAATATATCAATCTGTAAATTCTATTTTACACGAATGAGACGATGCTCTACGTTATTAAGTATTAGCACGATAACTTGTGAACGCTTCATCATGTCGACTTTATCTATCATTTCTGTACTGTATTTTCTTTTTACCATCCACTGCATTGGTTCTTGAAAACTGTCTTCATTAATAATGAAAGATTCATCATTTAACGTGCCTTCATGAATATTTATAATCCAAATACGTGACTGAAATTCGATGACTTCACCTACTGCTTTAGCTATGCGTTTAAACGTGTGGGAAAGAGAGGTGGAAATGCTCATGTTGTGCCTATAAATAGAAGAAGGAAAGAAAAAAGTAACAGGAAGAGTAGCGAGAAAGAATCTCGGGTACAATAGATGAAGACGGTAGAATAAGAATATGAGTAAAGAAGAATGACAACACTGCGTTATTTAAAAGGCTATCCTGAGCATATTTTGGCACAAGTTGAGCCTATGATTGCTAATGGTAAATTAGCAGAATGGGTGAAGAATAAATACCCAAAGATGCATGATATTACCTCTGAAAAGGCGCTGTTTGAATACACTCAAGCGCTAAAGAATAAGTACATTAAAAAGTCTTCACCATTAAGTAAGGTGGTGTACGATCCTAAAATTCACATTGTGAATAATGCACTAGGGTTGCATACGTTCGTTTCTCGTATTCATGGCAATAAGCTAAAAGCCAAAAATGAAATCCGAATTTCGAGTGTGTTTCGTAAAGCGCCTGAGCCTTTGTTACGTATGCTGGTGGTGCATGAGCTAGCTCATATTAAAGAAAAAGCTCATAACAAGGCATTCTATGCGTTGTGTTGCCATATGGAGCCTGATTACCACCAGCTAGAGTTTGATGCGCGTTTGTATTTAACGTATTTAGAAACGCTTTAGATTTGATGTTGGCTAGCAAGTCGGGGTGTCTATTTATCGATGCCCTGTTCTTTGCGTTCTTCTTCACATTCGTAAGAGGCCATTTCAAACTCACGGCAGATCCATGGACGATTTTCATAAATTGTACACATTAGCGTTTCACGATCAACAGCAGCACACCAACCATCATCCAGTCGTAACATAACCTCGCCACCCCAATCATCATGATCAATGTATTCTTCTGGTACACCAGTATCGGTAATGATCATCACTTCTAATTTACAGCAGCACGCTTGGCAATTCTCGCAAGTAATGCCAGAAGCGGTATTAGAGGATGCTGTGGTTAACAGTGATTCTGTTGAAGATGACTCGGTAAGAACCGTAATGTCGATAGCGTTGATGGTCATAGGTATCATTATTTTTATCAATATATGACCTAGGATAACTCAGAACTGGAGATATCTCGAACGATAAAATCAAATAGTGCAAAAAAGAAGTGATGAAAAATAAGGGAGCTAAAAAGTGATGTCGCGCAGTGAGTTTTCTCTAGGGTAGAACCTTAAATGTAGACCAACTGATATAATTAAAGATAGTGTTTTTTTAGAAATAAATGACAAATCTAGCTTGGATCACATTATCGACTAAATAGGATTAACAAGTGTAATCGGCTTTGCTAAACATAGGTCTGAAGGCTATGGACTTAGGAGGTTATTATGTCTATTAATTCTATTGATCACGGTGAAATCACCGACATGAAAGGCAAGTACGAAATTGTTGATGAAGTAGCAACAAATATTCCAGAGTGTCAGAAAAAAGCAGCAGCGCGTCGTCGCATTGAAGCAATGCGAGAAATTAGAGAGAGTGGTCTTACGCTTGATGAAGCGAAAGACTTGGGTCTTATCCATTAATTTTTGATTTCTACCTCCATACCTTCAAAAGAAACTAATTAATGCGCCAATTATGGCGCATTTTTGTTGCCTATCATTAATTATATTAGGCTTTAGGGGCTGTTTTAGTGCTAGAAAAGAGAACGGCGAAGCATTACACTTTAATTCTTAATGAAATGCGAATAATTAAGTAAGTGAGTTTGTGATGAATAACCTGTCGTTATTACCTCCAAAAGAAAAAAATCAAATTGAACTTGATAAGCAAGCCGCGTTCTTTGTATGGAAGGTAAAAAATGCTAAGGCAGGTCCAGATCTTTGGTGGAAAGAAGCTGAAAAGCTAGAAGACGAGAACGAGCGCTTGTTTTTTCAGCAATCTATCGAAAAATATAAATTAAAAATGGGCGTAGCGTAAGGTTCCTTGATCTTTACTAGCCTATCCCCTGCGTAATTTGGTAGAATCTGCCGATAATTTTAAGTCCATAAACAAAAAAGAGAGAATTCCGATGGGAAGAAGTTTTGAAGTGCGCAAGTCTTCAATGGCTAAAACACAAGGCGCAAAAATCAAAGTTTATTCTAAATACGGTAAAGAAATTTACATGTGTGCTAAGAATGGCGGTCCTGATCCAGACATGAATTTGTCTCTAAAGCATCTTATTTCAAAAGCGAAAAAAGATCAGGTACCTACACACATCATTGATAAAGCAATCGACAAAGCAAATGGCGGTGGCGGTGAAGATTACCAACACGCTCGTTATGAAGGTTTTGCTCCTGGCGGCGCAAGCGTAATCGTTGACTGTTTAACAGATAATGGTAACCGTACTTTCCAAGACGTTCGTCAATGCTTCGTTAAGACTGGTGCTAAAATTGGTAGCCCAGGCACAAGTGCTCATATGTTTGATCACCAAGCTGTATTCCAGTTTAAAGGTGAAGATGAGGAAGCAGTACTTGAAGCTCTAATGATGCAAGATGCTGACGTGACTGATATCGAACTTGAAGATGGCGTAATCACTGTATTTGCACCACACACTGAGTTCTTTAAAGTGAAAACAGCTCTAGGTGCAGAGTTTCCTGAGTTAGTGGTTGATGTGGAAGAGATTACATTTGTTCCTCAAAACCCAATGGCTATCACAGGTGAAGATGCTGAGAAGTTCCAAAAATTCTTAGACTTACTAGACGATTGTGATGATGTTCAGCAGGTTTATCATAACGCTGAATTAGAAGATTAATTAATTCGTCGCAATTGATACGAAAAAAACCGAGCTATAATGCTCGGTTTTTTTATAAAGGCACTTTATAGGTTATGGTAATCAAAGATTGAGTAATCTCTCAGTTGCTGTATCCTACAGCGCTCGCAGTTTTGCGCTTAATGAACATTTATTAGAGAACATTTTAGTATGGGTTTTACCTCTCTGGGCTTATCTGCCCCAATTTTAAAAGCTGTAGAAGCACAAGGTTACAACACGCCTTCACCAATCCAATTACAAGCGATTCCAGCGGTAATTGAAGGGAAGGACGTTATGGCGGCAGCTCAAACGGGGACAGGTAAAACAGCAGGCTTTACTCTTCCTCTTCTTGAGCGCCTCTCAAATGGCCCTAAACGTAAGTTTAACCAAGTACGTGCTTTAGTATTAACTCCAACACGTGAGTTAGCTGCACAGGTTCATGAGAGTGTTGAAAAATACAGTGTAAACCTTCCTCTTACTTCTGATGTGGTTTTTGGTGGCGTTAAAGCTAACCCACAAATGCAACGCCTTCGTAAAGGGGTTGATGTATTAGTCGCAACACCTGGCCGTTTATTGGATCTTGCTAATCAAAATGCAATCAGATTTGATCAATTAGAAATTCTAGTGTTGGATGAAGCAGACCGTATGTTAGATATGGGCTTTATTCATGACATCAAAAAAATCTTAGCTAAATTGCCTAAGAATCGTCAGAATCTTCTGTTTTCTGCAACGTTTTCTGATGAAATCCGTCAGTTAGCAAAAGGGCTTGTAAATAACCCGGTAGAGATCTCAGTAGCAACGCGTAACACAACAGCAGAAACAGTTGAACAATCAGTTTATGTTGTAGATAAGACTAAAAAAGCACGTGTACTTACTAAGCTAATTAAAGACAATGATTGGAAGCAGGTATTGGTTTTCAGCAAAACTAAACATGGTGCAAACCGTTTAGCGAAAACACTTGAAGAGAAAGGCATTAGCTCTGCGGCTATCCATGGTAATAAGAGCCAAGGTGCACGTACTAAAGCATTGGCTAACTTCAAGAGTGGTCAAGTTCGTGTATTAGTCGCGACAGATATTGCTGCTCGTGGTTTAGATATTGAGCAGCTTCCGCAAGTGATTAACGTAGACTTACCAAAAGTGCCTGAAGATTATGTTCACCGTATTGGCCGTACAGGTCGTGCTGGTGCAACAGGTAAAGCGGTTTCTTTTGTGAGTGAAGATGAAGCTAGTGAGTTATTTGCAATTGAGCGTTTAATTAAAAAAATATTGCCTCGTCATACGCTTGAAGGTTTTGAACCTGAAATGAAAGTGCCAGAATCTAGATTAGATACTCGCCCTATTAAAGCAAAGAAACCAAAGAAAACACACGCGCCACGTGTAGAGCATAAAGATGGTCAACGTTCTGGTGAAAACCGTAATGGTCATAAGCAAGGTGCTAAGCCAGGTCAACGTCGCAATACTGAAAACAGTACAGGCGGCGCAAAGAATGAAGGCGGTAATAGCAGTAAGAAGCGTACTATAGACGGCGGAAAGCCTTCAGGTAAACCATCAGTATCTGGTAAACCAAGATCGAAAGGTAATGGTGAAAATCGAGGTAATGGCAGTAACTTTGGTGGTGGAAAGCCAAAGACTGGTGGTTCATCAACAAGTAACACAAAGCCACGTCGTCAAGGTCCACGCCCTGCACGTAAGCCTCAACCACAGCAATAATGGTTAGGTAAAAAAATCAAATAGAAGCCAGCTCATGTAGCTGGCTTTTTTGTGCCTGTCGTGCCCCTTTTTTGTCAGGGAATTGCAAATAACAATAGGGAAGTAATTTTATTTTGCATTATAAAAACTAATCCAAAATATGCAAAAAATCTCTCCTGAAATTAGCATGAATTAGATTGCCTGTTTTATATAATCGCCTTATTATCTCGCGATATAAGAGCTAGGTATATTCGTACATACTTGCTCTATTTTATTATTAATTATTAATAAACGTTAATTGAATTAACATATCTTATTAATATCTTGCTGTTTTTTTGGAGAGCAGTCATGCAAAAGTCATATTCACTTGCGACGTTCAGTTTCTTGATCGTTATTTTAGTTGCTGTTGGTCAAATGAGCCAAACTATGTATGTACCATCAATTGGTTACATGGCAAGTGAATTCAAAGTAAGCCCAGCATCATTACAAGCAGTAATGGCTGTATATTTAATTCCTTATGGTTTATCTCAGTTTTTTTATGGCCCAATCTCTGATCGTATTGGTCGTCGAGTAGTGATCTTGTCAGGATTGACTCTATATATTGTTGGTACAATATTAGCGTTATTTGCTCATGATTATTCGCTATTTTTAGCGGGCTGTTTTGTGCAAGGCTTAGGTATTGGTGCGGCGGGTGTGATGTGTCGTACTCTTCCTCGTGACTGCTTCTCTGGTGATGAGCTGCATAGAACTAATAGTATTATTAGTATGTGTATGATGTTTTCACCTTTACTTGCACCAGTATTAGGTGGCTACTTAACTGAAGCATTTGGTTGGCGTTCAAGTTACTTATTTTTGGCTTTGTTCAGTATTGCGGTATTGATCATAATGACAACATCAATGAAAGAAACCTTGCCACTAGAAGTTCGTCGTAAAGAGCCAGTATTGAAGAGTTACCGTCACGTATTATCAGAGCACCGCTTTCAAGGGTATTTGATTTGCTTGGTTGCTACATTTGCAGGTGTTGCAGTGTTTGAAGCGGCAGCAGGTGTACTATTGGGTGGTAAACTTAAATTGGCGGCGACCACAGTAAGTATTCTGTTTATTTTACCTATCCCGGGTTACTTAGCGGGTGCAGCTCTATCAAGTGTGATTGCAAAACGTTGGTCTGAGAAAAAATCATTAGATGTAGGTCTTGTGTCTATTGTTTTAGGGTCGGCGATTGTATTGGTTCCTGGTGTTATGGGATTAACAACAGCACCAACATTGATTGGCGGCGCGGTATTGTATTTCTTGGGCTCAGGGATTTTATTCCCAGCAGCAACAACAGGGGCGTTATCACCTTTCCCACAACATGCAGGAACAGCAGGCGCATTACTGGGCGGCATGCAAAACTTGGGTGCGGGTTTAGCGACAATGGTAGCATCTATGATCCCTGCTAATAGCCAAATGCCTGTCGGGTTAATTATGTTTTTAATGGCGTTACTTGCGGTGTATGGCTTACGTAAAGTGCATTCAATTCCACCATCAAGTGAGATGCCATTAGCGGTGTAATACCAATCGTAGTAAATAATTGATTGCAATTAAAAAAGGCCGAGTAGAAATATCTACTCGGCCTTTTTGTATGTAACGCCAACTAAACCATATAGTAGTAGTTAACGTTACTTATTTTATATTCGCTATTAACCGCGCATACGGCTTACACGAAATGTACGGCCTTTCATTTTGCCTGTTGCCATTTTATCTAATGCCGCTTTAGCAATAGAGCTGTGAACCGCAACATAAGCGTGAAAATCAAATACATTGATTTTACCTACTTTTTTACCATCAATGCCGTCTTTACCAGTTAATGCACCAAGGATATCACCAGGGCGTAGTTTGTTTTTCTTACCGCCATCAATCCAAAGTGTTACCATTTCAGGGTAATGAGGCTGTTCACTTAAGTGATCTTCACTTGGTAGTGGTTCATCATTAATAGTAATGCTCATGTAATCTTCGACTTGAGCAATGCTGTTAGTTTCTTTATTGTTAAATAAGCTTAGTGCGATACCTTTATTACCAGCACGGCCAGTACGACCAATACGGTGAACATGAACTTCAGGATCACGAGATATTTCAAAGTTGATTACCGCATCTAGTGAATCAATATCTAGACCACGAGCCGCAACATCGGTAGCAACTAAGATAGAAGTACTTTTGTTGGCAAAGCGAACTAACGCTTTATCACGGTCACGTTGCTCTAAATCACCATGAAGTGCAGTTACGCTGAAATCAAAATGACGTAATTCGTCAGCAACTTCTTGAGTAACACGCTTTGTATTACAGAAGATAACTGTCGATTCTGGGCGGTGCTTAAGAAGAAGTAGTTGAAGTGCCTTTAAGCGGTCTTCAAAATCATCTACTTTGTAAAAATGTTGTTCAATAGATGTGTTTTCAACTTTATCTTCAGCTTTTGCCATGATTGGATCGTTCATGATGCGATCGGCAATAGACTTAATTTGCGGTGGGAAAGTTGCACTGAACAGTAAATTTTGACGTTTAGCCGGAGCGTGATCCAATACCATATCAATCGCGTCTTGGAAGCCCATTTCTAGCATACGATCAGCTTCATCAAGAACAAACGTATTTAGATTGTCTAGGTTTAAGTAACCTTTACGTAAGTGCTCTTCAACACGGCCAGGAGTACCAACAATGATGTGCGCGCCGTGCTCAAGTGATCCGATTTGTGGACCAAATGGAACCCCACCGCATAGTGTTAGTACTTTGATGTTATGGATAGAGCGAGCAAGTTTACGAATTTCTACCGCAACTTGATCTGCTAATTCACGTGTTGGGCATAATACTAATGATTGAACACGAAAACGTTTTACATTTAGGTTTGCTAGTAGACCTAAACCAAATGCAGCAGTCTTACCTGAGCCCGTTTTTCCTTGGGCAATGAGATCTTTCCCTTTCAGCATGAATGGTAAGCTTTGTGCTTGAATTGGTGTCATCTCGTTGTAGCCTAAAGTTTCTAGGTTTTGAAGAAGAGATGGGTTTAGATCTAATGATGAGAAAGATGTTTGGCTCAAGGTGATGTCCTATAAACAAGTAGCAGCAAAATAAGAATTGCCTAATGGGGGCAGAGTAAAGAGAAGAGGCGTAAAAAGCAAGAGAGATCACACTTTTTCTGTCTATAAAAACATCAAGCTGGATAGGATGACTGGTTTTAGATTATCGTGAGCTTCTACTAGTGATTTTTTAGTGGAATGCTATACTGAGTAGTAAGTGAATAATGATATTATTAAAAGGATTATTTTATGTCTGAAACAAAATTCCGCTTGATTACACGAAGTGATTTTGATGGGTTGGTATGCGCTGTTTTATTGAAAGAATTGAACTTAATTGATGACATTAAATTTGTGCATCCGAAAGACATGCAAGATGGCATTATTGAGATTACTGAAAGAGATATTGTCACTAACCTTCCTTATGTTAAAGAAGCACATTTAACTTTTGATCACCATTTATCAGAGACAATTCGTAACACCGGTGAACGTCCAAATCATATCATTGATCCTGACGCTCCTTCTGCTGCTCGTGTTGTATGGGATTACTACGGAGGCTTTGAGCGTTTCCCACAAGCATGGGGAGATATGATGGAGGCGGTAGATAAAGGAGACTCCGCACAATTTAATCAAGAAGAAGTGTTGAATGCGACAGGATGGAATTTATTAAATTTCTTAATGGATGCTCGTACCGGTTTAGGCCGATTCCGTGAATTTCGCGTTTCTAATTATGCATTGATGATGGATTTGATTGATTACTGTAAAGAGCATTCGATTGAACAAATCTTAGAATTACCAGACGTGAAAGAACGAATCGATCTTTATTTTGAACATGAAGAGAAGAGTAAAGAGCAAATTTTACGCTGTGCGACACAATACGAGAATTTGGTCTTTCTGGACTTGACTGGTGAAGAAACGATTTATGCGTCAAACCGCTTTAGTATTTATGCATTATTCCCTCAATGTAATATTTCAATTCACAAAATGTGGGGCTTCCAAAAACAAAACATTGTATTTGCAACTGGAAAATCTATCTTTGATCGTTCTTCGAAAACTAACATAGGTGAGCTGATGCTAGCATACGGTGGTGGTGGCCATCATGCTGCTGGTACGTGTCAGATTTCAAGAGAAAAAGCGGATGAAGTGCAAAAAATATTGATTAAAACAATTACTCAAGATGGTTAAGATCTACTTTTAGCTCTTATGAATACCGTTGTTTAATAAAAAGTCTAGATAAGTAATTATCTAGACTTTTTTTCAAAATAAATAAAAGTAATCATTTACTCATTAATTTTACAAGATGGTCAGTTGTGTTATATTCGCGCGTCAAATGCATAAGTAAGACAGTATTATAGAGATAGTATGAAGAATGGAAGCGCTTTTTTTTATAGTTCAATGGTGATTGGTTTACTTCTGTTTTTCTTATCCATTTTCTATGTTTATGATTCTTATAAAAGTGATCATGATCGTATTAATGCTCGCCTTCACTTTAATGCAAGCTTTGTTGAACTTTGGTTAATTAAGTCATTTAGTGATTCAGAAAGAGCCTTAGAAGACATGGTGGCTGATTTATCTCGCAATGGCCCTAATAAAAAAGAAGATAATCCATCTGCTTATCAAGTCGAAATAGCCTATTTAGCAGAAAAAGAAGATGTACTCCCTAATGCTATTTCAGCATTTATTATTGATGAAAACTGCCTTATTACCCATAATCGAATTATACATAATGTAGATGTTTCTCATCGAGAATACTGCCGTGTTTTAAAAAAGGAATTAGAGAAAGAAAGAGTAGTTACCTTACCATTTGTTGATCTTTTAGGACGTGATGTAGTAGTTCAGGGGCATAAGCTTAAAAGTGATGATGGAGAATTTTCAGGAATGGTTGGTTTCTCAACTAGTTTGAAATTCTTTAACTCAACATTGCGTCATTTAGATCTTCCCCCATCAATGGGAATAGCGATCTTGAGCTCTAATTTAAGGCTTCTTTCTGTGGTTCCGAAAGGAGGCGATTCGATTGGTAAAACAATTGATTCATCAAATATTGAGCCTTATATTTTAGATAAATTGCACGCCAATAATGAGGTTAGTTTCGCTTCTGATATATATAAGAATGGTAATACTGATACTGTTTATGCTCGCAAAGTCGAAGGATTACCTTTTATTGTTGTGGTTACCAAGCAGCAAGATTATTGGCAAACGATGATATCTATTTCCTTATTAAGCGTGATTGGCATCTGTTTTGTGATCATGCTTTTGCTGATATTTAATCTCCATTATGTAAAGCGAACTAAAGCGCAAAAAGAAAAATATTCTGAATTAGCGTATAACGATTACCTTACTGGAGTGAATAATCGCCGAGCCGTTGAGATTAAAGTTGGAGAAGCATTAGAAAGGTATAATGCTAGTAAACAACCTTTTACAGTGATCATGTGTGATATTGATAATTTTAAAGAATATAATGACCAATACGGGCATCATATTGGTGATTTAATGATTACGGCATTTACTGATGGCTGTATATTGAACCTCGAAGACGGTGAGATAGTTGGACGTTTTGGTGGGGATGAATTTATTATTCTTTTACCAAATAAAAACCAACAACAAGCAAAAGTAATTGCGGAAAAATTGCAAAAAGTAATCAGAAGGATCTCCGTTCCGGTTGGTGAAAAACGGTTAACGATGACATGTAGTATGGGGATTAGCGCAGTGACAGATACTACATATACAGTTCAAGATATATTTAGTCATGCTGATCGCCAATTGTATAAAGCAAAAGAATCAGGACGTGATTGCATTGGTTGCCACTAATAACTACCTGATTATATTACCCCTATTTATGAACTATCAGTGACGTTCAGGTTTTGATACTTAAATTTATTTAATAAGACTATTTCGTAAGAGGTAGTCTTATTTTTCATTAATACTGCGGAATGCGCCCATACATTTATAATAAAATTAGGTATGATTGAAAAATAAACGTTTATTTGTAAAGTACAGATATATTTAGATAATTATCAATTATACAAGGAAGAAAATAATGGCATATGATACGTTAATAACAATTGGAGTACTGGTTTTTCTTGTACTCATATTAATTGCTCTGGGTGTAAAAACCGTACCTCAAGGTCACAACTGGACGGTAGAACGATTTGGTCGATATACCCAGACGTTACAACCGGGTCTGAATTTGATCATTCCATTTATTGATACGATTGGCCATAAAATAAATATGATGGAGCAGGTACTAGATATTCCTGCGCAAGAAGTTATTTCAAAAGATAACGCGAATGTAACCATTGATGCTGTATGTTTTGTTCAAGTCGTTGATGCCGCAAAAGCTGCTTATGAAGTGAGCGATCTTCAGCATGCTATTCGTAATTTAACATTAACGAATATGCGTACTGTGTTAGGTTCTATGGAGCTTGATGAAATGCTGAGCCAACGTGACATGATTAACGTGAAGCTTTTAGCTATTGTTGATGCGGCAACCAATCCATGGGGCGTAAAAATCACACGTATTGAGATTAAAGATGTACAGCCACCAGCAGATCTAACAGCAGCGATGAACGCACAAATGAAGGCTGAGCGCCATAAGCGTGCCGATGTACTAGAAGCTGAGGGCAAACGTCAGGCTGAAATACTAAAAGCAGAAGGGCATAAACAAGGTGAGATCCTAAAAGCTGAAGGTGACAAGCAAGCTGCAATTCTTCAAGCCGAAGCCCGTGAACGTGCGGCAGAAGCAGAAGCAAATGCAACAAGAATGGTATCAGAAGCGATTTCTCAAGGTGATATGCAAGCGGTCAATTACTTTATTGCGCAAGGCTATACCGAAGCATTAAAATCAATAGGACAGGCAGAAAACAGCAAAATTATTATGCTGCCTTTAGAAGCATCGGGCTTAATGGGATCAGTTGCGGGTATTGCTGAAATGTTTAAAGTCGATAAAGAGGGTTCTAAATAGGAGTTCATAATGGAATTTTTTGAGCAAATGAATCACTGGCATTGGTTAACTCTTGGTTTATTACTACTTGCTGGTGAGTTACTAGGAACTGCGGGTTACTTTTTGTGGATAGGACTATCCGCCGTAACTGTCGGTGTATTGTATGCCGTTATTCCACTCAGTTGGCAATTGCAGTGGGTGAGTTTTGCTGTATTTTCTCTTTTTGCAACGTGGTTGTGGTGGAGATATCAGCATAAAAAAGATGAAACATCGGATGCTAAGCGAGCATTGAATCAAAAAGATAAGCAATTAATTGGACAAACATCTCGTTTGGAAGAAAATATTATTGCAGGTTCTTGCCGAATTGTTTTAGGCGATACCACTTGGTCTGCAAAAAGTTTTCAAAATATTCCAAAGGGTACACTAGTTCATGTTGTATCTGTTGACGGTATTATTTTGACCATTGAGCCAGTTAAGAAATAAATATACATTTTAAATACAAAGGTTGCCATTTTTCGCTTATATTTGAGTCCGAAATGGTAACCTGATTTACATAGAGAAAGCATAGGCCCTCAAATTACCCACCAAACATCACATTCTCGTATCTTTATTATCACTTCTCTCTAATATAAAATATGTGACATTTAATATTTTTTATAATATTTTATTTATAAACCGCTATTAAATTAGAGCGGATGGGTATTTAATTTATCCAATAATTATTTTATAAATGGTCAATTACAACATATCAAGGTTATATAAATCATGAGTTATAAAGATCTAGCAGTACGAAAAAAAATTGCCGTTGTATTTTCTACAATTGGATTAGTAATGATAGCGTTTGCTATTTTTTTATTACAAGAATTAAATAAAGTAGAAGCAGAGGTCATTAACTTTACAGATTCTACTGTTCCAAGTGTGCTAGCTGTTGAAGATATTTATTTTGATATGAATGCGTACCGCCGAAATCAATATGCAGCATTAAGTTATCAAGAAAAAGATTTACCCCGTTTGTTTTCTACTCTTTCTGAACAAGGCAATTCGATTAAAGCAGAATTAGCCGCTTATGAAGCGACAGTTGTTAGTAATGAAGAACGTCGAATATTTGATCGAGTAGCAAATGGATGGTCTGAATACCAACGTGTTTTAAAAGGGTTTACTCAAAAAATACAAAATGGTGAAAAAAATATAGCGATAATGGATCTTGTGAATGCTTTAAGCCAATTTGAAGAGGTTGGTGCCGCGATGGACGTACTAGCAGAGGCCAATGTTGCTTTTGTAACGAATAATCGTACAACAATTATGGCTAGTGTAAATAACGTGACTATGGCGACTAAGGTGTCATTCACTGCTCTTATTGGTTTTATGATATTTATTACTTTCTTTTTAGCCCGTCAAATCTGTCGTCCATTAAATCTAGTTGTTGAACAATCTAAAGCAATTGCTTCAGGCGACTTAACTTTCCGTCTTCAACGTGAAGAAATTGGTAACGATGAATTAGGTGAGTTAGCGGATACTAACATTGAAATGCAAAATCAGCTGCGTATGTTGATAGAAGACACTATTTCAGCAGTAACTCAACTCTCTGCTGCTGTAGAAGAGATGAGCGCCATCTCTGAGCAATCATCACGCGGTATGCAGCAGCAACAGTCTGATATTACGACGGTAGCCGCAGCGATGGAAGAGATGAAGGCAACGGTAGCTGAAGTAGCAAATAACACTGAAACAGCCTCTACATCAGCGCTAGAAGCGTCTGAAGAAGCGAAACAAGGCAATCAAGATGTTCAATCGAATATTGATCAGATTCAAATTGTTTCTCGTGATATCGAACAAGCCGGTGAATTGGTTGAAGAGTTAGAGCGTGAATCAAATAATATTAGTCTTGTAGTTGAAGTTATTCGTGGTATTGCTGATCAAACGAACTTGTTAGCACTGAATGCAGCAATTGAAGCAGCACGAGCAGGTGAACAAGGTCGTGGTTTTGCTGTTGTTGCTGACGAGGTTCGCTCTTTAGCGGGTCGAACTCAGTCATCAACCAGTGAAATTGTTGAGATCATCGAGAAGCTACAAGCAAGTGCAAGCTAGATCGTAACAATAACCGACACACGCTTACCGCTTAAAAACTCACTCGGACTCAGAAAATTTAATGCCTTTCTAGGTCTCGAATTAATCAAAAACTCTGCCTGTTTAACCTCTTTTGCAGCAAGTTCTCCAATGGCCATTCCCTTTGGGAAAAAACGCCTTAGTAAACCATTGGTATTTTCATTCAAACCTCGTTGCCAGGAATGGTAAGGTTTAGCAAAATAAATGTCACAGTTCAGATGCTTAGCTATCTTAGCATGACCCGCAAACTCTCCGCCATTATCAAATGTGATTGTTTTGCAAAGTTCTTTAAAGGGCTTCATCATGCGATTTATCCCACGAGTGACTGCTTTTTTAGACTTGCTACGTACTTTGCAAGTAACTAATAGCTTAGATACTCGCTCTACCATAGTGACTAAATACCCATCTTGACCATAAACAGTATCACCTTCCCAGTGGCCAATTTCTGAGTTATCGTCAACAATAGCAGGCCGGAGAGAGATATCAGCGCGGTTGGGAATTAGTCTTGCTCCAGCTTCTACACCTTTACGCTGTTTGTATTTTTTACCTTTTCGAGCAAGCATTCTTTGCCAATGCTCTCTTTTAACTACATTGTAAATAGTACTGCAACATATTGTATTTTCTATTTTTTCTTTATGCATTCGTCCAGATATTTGCTCTGGGCTCCAACCAAGTTGTAGGTATATTTGAATTATTTTCTTATTCTTTTGGCCACACTTTGTGTGCTTAATTGAAAGTGTTCTTTTTTGAAAAGCATGTTTATGCGCTTGCTCGGCAGAATAACTTCCAACAGGACAGCGTCGTAATTCCCTTGAAATGGAGCCATTGCTCCGTTTTAATTTTTGTCCTATTTCCCGAGCAGAAATACTATGTGTATTCCAAGCTTCAATCTGGTATCTTTCACTTAGTGTCAGTTGCTTATATTGGTGTCCCATGTGGTTACCTTAGTTGATTGTGTGAGAGCTTGAAGCTTATAGGCAACTGACTCTCTAATCTATACCAAAGTGTGTCGGTTATTCTTGGGATCTAGGCAACACATGCGAAAGCTGCAACCGACCAAAGCTGTTCTAAAATTCGCGTTTGTGTAGAACAAAGCGTTCAAACAGGTCAATCAATTCAAATGATTGAAGAGACAATGATGAGAGTGGCTGATACCGGTATTCAAATAGCAAGTGCATGTAGTCAGCAAGATTCAGTAACAGAAGAGCTAGGTCGTAATATTCAAAGTATGAGTTTATCTGCAAGTGAAGTAGCGTTAGGTGCAGATCAAACGGCACAATCAAGTGTGGAGTTAGCTCAACTTGCAACAACACTACAAACCTCACTATCACGCTTTAAGGTATAGAATAACTTTAAATACACTATATTCTAACATTTAAAACTAATAAAAAAGGAGGCTAACTAGTCTCCTTTTTTAGTGCTCAAATAAAATAAACAGCATGGTAAACTCATTGTTAATTTGTATTTTTAACTCCAATAATAAATTTATTTTAAATATTTTTTTGCATTAATAACTATCAGATTCTATCGATATAGGAAGTATTTTTTTATTATTGAGCTATTTAGAAAAAAGATAGGTTACTTTTTAAAGTTAAACAGTTGATTGGTTAACATAAAAGATCAGGCTATTAGCATAAATTACTGAATTTAATTAAATCCTCAAGTCTAAAGTCGTTTTTTATCACGAATGGTCAATGGTGTTAACATATTGATGGTTTATAAAAATGTGTGACTTTTGGTTTAAATTATTTTACTTTCTCGACGATTGGCCGTTACCTAAGGCTAGGAGATAAAATCATCTCTAATAATATCGTTATGCTCATGGAGTGAGTTACAAAAATAATCTAAAGGTTGTTAAAAACATGAGTTATAAAAATCTAGTAGTACGTAATAAAATTGCCGTTGTATTTGCGGCAATTTCTCTAGTAATGATAGCGTTTGCTATTTTCCTATTACAAGAACTAAATAAAGTAGAATCAGAAGTTATTAATTTTGCTGACTCTACAGTCCCAAGTGTTATCTCTGTTGAAAATTTATATTTTGAAATGTCAGTATTACGCCGTAGTCAATATGCGTCATTAACTTACTCTGATTATAATGATGGATTAAAAGCATTGTTTAATCGTCAAACGATGACAGAGCAAAAAATTAAAAATATGCTTGAGAGTTATGATAGAACGGTAGCTGGTGGCAATGAGCGTAGAGTATTCGATACTGTATTGCGCTCGTGGAAAAACTATTCGAGTATTTTATCTGATTTTAATCAACTAGTGAAAAGCCGTAACTTAGATAAAGCACATAAAGAATTAGTGACGTCTTTAGATGAGTTTGAGGCAGTAGGTGCAGCAATGGATGCTCTAGTTGAGATCAACTTAGGCTTTATTGCTAATAACCGAACCGAAATAATAAGAAGTGTAGATAGTGTAACGACAGCAACTAAAGTGTCTTTTTCTGCATTAATACTATTTATGATTGCCATTACTTTTTTCTTGGCTCGCCAAATTTGTCGCCCTTTGAATTTAGTGGTTGAGCAGTCTAAAGCGATTGCTGCGGGTGATTTAACTTTCTGTCTTCAACGTGATGAAATTGGTAATGATGAGCTAGGTGAATTAGCAGATACTAACATTGAAATGCAAAATCAACTTCGAGTATTGATCGAAGATACGATTTCTGCGGTTACTCAATTATCTGCTGCTGTAGAAGAAATGAGCGCGATTTCAGAGCAATCTGCGCGTGGTATGCAACAGCAACAATCTGACATTACAACGGTAGCTGCTGCAATGGAAGAGATGAAAGCAACTGTCGCGGAAGTAGCAAACAATACTGAAACTGCCTCTACATCAGCTCTAGAAGCATCTGAAGAAGCAAAGCAAGGTAACCAAGATGTTCAGTCTAACATTGAACAAATTCAAATCGTGTCTCGTGATATTGAGCAAGCAGGTGAGCTAGTTGAAGAGCTAGAGCGTGAGTCAAATAACATCAGTGTTGTGGTTGAAGTTATCCGCGGTATTGCTGATCAAACTAACTTATTAGCATTGAATGCAGCAATTGAAGCGGCGCGTGCTGGTGAGCAAGGTCGTGGTTTTGCAGTTGTTGCTGATGAAGTTCGTTCTCTTGCGGGTCGCACTCAATCATCAACCACTGAAATTGTTGAAATTATCGAGAAACTTCAAGCAAGTGCGACACATGCAAAAGCGGCAACAGATCAAAGTTGTTCTAAAATCCGTATCTGTGTAGAGCAAAGCGTTCAAACTGGTAATTCAATCCAAATGATTGAAGAGACCATGATGAAAGTAACAGATACGAGTATTCAAATTGCGAGTGCATGTAGCCAACAAGATTCAGTAACCGAAGAGCTTGGTCGTAACATTCAAAGCATGAGTTTATCAGCGAGTGAAGTGGCATTAGGAGCAGAGCAAACCGCACAATCGAGTGTTGAATTAGCTCAACTTGCAACAACACTACAAGCTTCTTTATCGCGTTTTAAAGTGTAATACCAATTCCAGTAACTCTTTAGTCATTATTACTGGTTAAATCACATAATATTAATCTAAATAATAAAAGGAGATCATCTGATCTCCTTTTTTATATTTGTTAATTAATTGAGTATATCTCTTACTTGAACTAACTAACTAACTAACTAACTATCTATTTATTAGAAATCCCATTTATTTGAGGATTGTTTTTAATGAGTTCTTTAAAGGTATTGAGAAGATCCATACTTTGTTTATTTTGTTGTCCATCTTTATGTAAATATGCGCCTATAGTCGCTTTACTAAAACACTCTTTCATTTTTAGAGGCACAATATCAAAGCGAGAGAAATACTCCCTCATCGTAATGGGATAAGGCAAAATAGCATCACTATCTTGTAATAAATCAATGGCGGTTAGTAAAGAATTAGTATTGTAGATGACTTTTTCTTGTAAGTAGTGACGTTTTTGAAAAGAATTGAGCTCAGCATTTTGTTTTTGAACTAAATGTGAAAAACGTTTTTTAGCAGCGCCTAAATCAACTGATGGAAAACGAGCAATATCTTCATTACTGCAAGTTATTTCTAGTAAAGGATGCCCTTTTCTTACATAAACCTCTTCGCTACAACGGAACAGAGGGTGAAATAGAATATCTTCATATTGTGCTAGACCTAATATTTCATGACCCACGAAGATGCTGATCTCATCACTGAGTAAAAGGTTCATTAATTGTAGGTGATTACCAACGTCAATTGAGATATTACTATGAGGATAGGTATCTTTAAATTCCTGAACATAATCGCGAATAAATAGTTGCCACCATGCATCACCGCAACCTATTTTTAATTCGGTCTGATGCCTTAGTTTATTTTGTTCTAATTTGTTGAGGGTGTTTTCATAGAGGTTTTGCATCATTTTGGCTTGTTCATAAAGTAACTCTCCGCTAGAGGTTAGCGTGATCCCTTTAGAGTTACGGTTAAACAATTTACTGCCTAATTTTTCTTCTAACTTCTGCATGTTATGGCTTAAGGTTGGCTGGCTTAAGCAGAGATTATTTGCCGCTTGGGTTACGTTTTGAGTTTTAGCTACTTGAATGAATTGAATCATTAATTTAAACATAATAGCTCTTTACTTAAATAAGAAAGAGCTATTTTATGTTGCTTACAGTCTAATTTCTAGTGGTTACTACTCGTTTTGATACATAGCGAAGCCAAACGGTGGCAATGTTATTGTTTTTTCTAATTTACAAGTCACTTCATTATAAATATCAATAACATTATGGTTTGCCAATGTATTAGGAAGGGGCAGATTTACTGTACTCGCACTGTTATTGATAACAATAGTAATGCACTCATCATTTAAGACTTTTTGGTAGATAAGGCATTGCTGCTCATCATCTGTTGTTAGCCAGTTAATATTATGAGCACGCAATGCAGGGTGTAGCTTACGTAATTTAATGATCTGCATGATGTGCTGTTTCATATTCATATCATGCTGGCTTTCTTCCCAAATCATACACTTACGATTTAATGGGTCTGATCCGCCATCTAAACCTATCTCACTGCCATAATAAATACAGGGTGTGCCACTGTGAGTGAACTGGAATAAATAAGCCAATTTAACTTTTTCTTTATTGCCAGAACAACGGTGAATAATACGAGCGGTATCATGGCTATCTAATAATGAAAATGCCACTTCATTAACCCCAATCGGGTAACTTGCATTAACATCATTTACGGCATATTTGAACTGATTAGCGCTGAGATTTTCATTAGCAAAAAAGCCTATCATGGCATCTGATAATGGATAATTCATTACGGCATCAAATTGGTCACCAGCAAGCCAATTCATCGAGTCATGCCATGCTTCACCTAGAATATAGATCTCGGGTTTTATGGCTTTTAATTCATCTCGGAAGCGTCGCCAGAAACGTTGGTCAACTTCGTTTGCTACGTCTAAGCGCCATGCATCAATATCAAAATCACGAACCCAGTATCGACCGACTTCAAGTAAATATTCCATCACTTCTGGATTTTCGGTATTTAACTTTGGCATGTTCTGCGCAAAGGCAAAAGCGCGATAGTTGAGATACTCTTTACTGTGCTGATCTTTTTTAGACTCATCTATAAGTGGGAATTGTTCAACATAGAACCAATCAATAAATTTGGAATCTTTGCCGTTTTTGATGACATCTTGCCACTGAATAGAATCGGCACCGATATGATTGAATACGGCATCTAACATGACTTTCATGCCACGTTTATGAGCTTCTTCAATTAAGGTTCTTACGGTATCGTTGTCACCAAAGGCAGGGTCAACTTTTAGATAATCAACAGTATCGTATTTGTGATTAGTCTTGCCTTGAGTTATTGGCGTAAAATACAATCCGGTAATACCGAGATCTTGCAAGTAATCAAGGTGGTCAATTACGCCTTGTAAATCGCCACCAAAAAAACTATTGGTCTTTGGATCTTCTGAGCCCCAAGGAAGTGTATTGTTAGGTGAGATTGATGGATCACCATTGGCAAAGCGTTCAGGGAATATTTGATACCAAATCGTATCTTTTACCCACTCAGGTGGGCTAAATACATCAATAGGGTTCATGTATGGGAAGCAGTAAAAATTGAGTAATTGACTTAATACTGGATCTGAATCATCTGTGATGGTGAAAATTTGTTTTTCAGTGACAAGTAGTTTTTCGTTCTCTTTGCTCTCTAGAATAAAAGCATAACGAGCACGGAGAAATCGTGGCTGCGCTTCGCAGAACCAGTAATCAAATAATTCTGTTTCACACTCCTTTTTCATGACAAAGTTTTCGCCGCCACTCCAACCCATTGCATCTTCTGCATTGAGGTTGCCGCCACCGCCACCGGATGTCCAATCGTATGGGTCACCAATTCTTAGCGTAGCATTATCGACTTCGCCTTTTGCGGTGCGAATACGTAAGTGAAGTGTATCCTTATCATAAGTATAAGAATAACTTGAATGAGACCTATGGTAGATCGCTGCTTTTGTAATCATGATTAATACCGTTTAATGAAAGTACCAACCCAAATAACTATCTGACGTAATAGTTACTCAGGTTGGTATAATTTTATTTAAATATGAAATTCTATTTTTGATGCGTTTGTTCGTAATATTTCACGACGCGTAATACTTCACTGACGCTCCACGCTTGCGCGAAACAACCACGAGATTGACTTGGTGCATAGCCATCATAGATTTCAGCGAGTTGACCAATACAACCTTCATAAAGACCGTCTTGGTTATGTTCAATAAATTGTTCAACAATACGTGTTAAATCAGTATCGTGTGGGAATTGACGCAATATACCCATTAAGAATTGACCAATCATAAAACCCCAAACGGTGCCTTGGTGATAAGCCATATCACGGTCAAAATGAGAGCCAGTGCATACGTTTTTAAATTCAGGATCATCCATAGATAGAGATCGTAAACCTAGTGGTGAATACAGCTCTTTGTAGATGGTTAGAATGACAGTACGGGCCCTTTCTTGACTTAATATTGGGAAAGGGAGGCCAACCGCATAAGCTTGGTTTGGACGGATTTGTTGGTTTATTTCACCCTCTTTAATCCAATCATTTAGATAGCCTGCATCGTTGTAGAATTCTTGATTAAATGTTGCTTTTACTTGCTCTACTAGTGCTGGTAACTCTGGCATCGATTTATTCAATTTTTGATTGAAGAAATCTAAAATTGAAAGTGAATTAAACCACAGTGCATTGATCTCTACTGCACAACCATGTCTTGGGGTTGGTACGATATCGCCATAACGAATGTCCATCCAAGTAAGCTGATCAAAACCGCTGCCGCCACTGATTAAGCCATTATCAAGCATCTTGATTTCAAAATCAGTGCCGTTACGATAATGCTGATAGATGTTCATCATACACTCGTACGCTTCGTCACGAATGAATTCTAAATCACCACTAGCTTGGTAGTATTCATATAGGCTAACAATAAACAACAGCGATGCATCAATGGTGTTATACATTGGCTCAACCCCAGCTTCAGGGAAGAGATTTGGTAGCACACCACGTTGTTCATAACGGATAAATGTGCGGAAGATTTGCCTTGCATCTTCAAACTGATTGGTTGATAAATTACAGCCCCAAAGCGCAATCATGGTATCGCGACCCCAATCGGCAAAAAATGGGTAACCTGCAATAATTGATTTCGATTCGGTAGAGTCACGATCAACAACAAATTGTTCACTGGCTCGAACTAATTGCTGACCAAATATGCTCTTTAGTTTAGCTTGACCAATATAGGCTTTTTGGCGTTCAATTTCAGTGTTGATCATAACATCAACGGATTGTGTCGGTAGCGAGGTTGCACGTTTTTCTTCAGCCTCAAAGAGAACGTAAAATTGCTCATTGGTTTCAGTGCCAACGAACGCAATAGTATGAAGCGCCATTTGTGCATCAGTAGCAGGGCGACCATCTCGTGCATCATAAGAGAAATAAAGCCCTGATTCATAGCGAGGCGTGTCTAGTGCTGAGTTTGCACCATTATGACGATATGTTAGGTGCTGACCATTACTACTGATCTTTCCTTCATGATGTGAAAACACTTGTTCTCTTGATAGATTTTGTCCTTTTGAACAGAACTGATATTTTGGCGTCACATGCAGAGTAAATGCTTGTTGTAGTGGGTTAAACACATGATATTTTACTGCAAGGCGGTTAACCCCTTGTTCCATAACAATGGTTTTTGTAATTTCAATCCCACGGATACGATAAGTAAAAGTTGGAAGATAAGTTTGAGTGAAATTATCAAATAATAGAGTTGAATCAACCGTGTCATATGGATTTACATTGGCCTGTGATGACAATGGATAAGACTCTCCACTTGCTAAGGTAATACGGTCATCCAAATGGCGAACAAAACTGAAACGATTGTTTGGCGCAACAAGGCTTGCCATAAACAACGCATGATCACTTCGGCTACAAGAGCCAGCAAGGGTAAGAGAAGAATAACCACCTAATCCATTAGTTAGTAGGTAATTTGATTCTTCAAGGCGATTCATATCGCGAAAATTAGCTTTAGAAAGAGAGATTTTCATGTGAACCTTACAATTAAATGTCAAATGTTGGTCTGTATTTACACGGCTTTTAATTAAGTGTAAATTTAACAGGGGACTATATAGTTAGCTTTTTATTTCGTTATAAACAAGTAACAGCTTTTGTACTTCCCCTTGGGTATACGCGAGATCTTTGCTCTCTTCGTATCCCCAAAGAGGTGTTATTTTTACATCATCTTTAGTAGGGATAACTTTAATCGCAACAATGCGTTCTTGTTCGTTATCTGAGATAAAAAATAGATACGGCTGGGGTTGCTTAAGTAAAGCGTTGTATTGGGATGGGGTGGTATAAACGGCATTTACAGCTTTGACGTTTTTTGAGCCATAAAAGCGTTGAGCCTCAGCTAATACAGGAAGTGCCATCTCTTGTAATTGCTCGTAGCTGCTCTCTACATGAAAAGAGCCACAATTGCTTGGGATCTGCTCACGCAGGGTGTTGTATTCGGTATTAATGGTTTCTAGAGGAAGCGTCAGGTAACTGTTTTCAAAACGCTTAGCAGAAAGAAATAGGGCATCATTATTTACACATTGTGCAAAGTTATTTTGTTGTTCAGAAAAGGTTGAATAGTCGAATGTTGGCTTAGGAAGGCTACTGTATGCAATGATGAAACCAGTAATAAAAATAACGACAGCAACAGCAATATGAAGCATGTAGTCGTGAATGCGTTGAAGTTGGCCGCGAAAATTCAAAGTGTAACTCCTCTATTATCAATACCAGTTCTGTAATGGTTTGTTTTTATGTATGCTATTACCCTCTTAATTTAAGAGGGTAATTAGCTATTTTGTTAGAAACTTGTTTTGAGATTATTTGTTAAACTCAGCTGATTTTATTGAGTACTTGATGGACTCTTCCGTCTCAGTATCAAAGAAATGTAGTTTGGTATTGTCGATAACTAAGGTGATCTTTTCATCGATATCAACATCAGGTTCACCAGTGCCTAAAGTACCAACAAACATATTCATTGGCGCTGCATTGAAGAACACATTAATCGCATCACCTAGGTATTCACTGTTCATTGCTGTGACTTCAAAACAACAATCAGGGAATGCTTCTCGATATTTTTTCCCAGAACGAATCGCACTAGAACGAGCGCCTAACGTAACTGATTTACCGTTATAGCCTGCGTCATTTAAGATTTTTTGATCACTCTCATTTAAGGTAATAGTAAAAGAGTGACACATGAACTGGCCGCCTTCGTAGGTTCCCTCAATCAAATTCATTGATGGCATACCCATAAAAGTAGCGACAAAACAGTTTTTAGGATTAGTAAATAACTCTTTTGGCGAGCCAATTTGTTGAACCTCACCCATCGACATTAATACGATACGATCCGCCATGGTCATTGCTTCGACTTGATCATGGGTTACATAAATCGTAATCGCACCTTTAGCTCTGTGCATGCGAGAAATTTCTGTTCGTGTCGTGGTTCGTAATTTTGCGTCTAAATTACTTAATGGTTCATCCATTAGATACAGTTTAGGAGTACGAACCATGGCACGGCCTAGAGCAACACGTTGACGTTGACCGCCTGAAAGTTCTTTAGGTTTACGCTCAAGATATTCCTTTAAGAATAGATCTTCAGAAATGTTATCAACAGATTCCTTAATTTCGTCACTTGGGTAATTACGCAGCTTTAAGCCATAACCAACGTTATCTCGAACTGACATGTGTGGATAAAGCGCATAGCTTTGGAATACCATCGCAATATCACGATCTTTTGAGCTGACATCGTTTACGACTTCACCGTCAATAATGAATTCGCCGTCAGTAATATCTTCTAATCCTGCAATCATTCGTAAAGTGGTTGATTTACCACAACCCGATGGACCAACTAAGACAATAAATTCGCCTTCTTCAATATCGAGATTAAAATCACGTACTGAACAGGTATCAGCATTTGGATATTTTTTATTGATGTTTCTTAATGAAATCTTGCTCATTAGCCTTTTACTCCACCAGACGTTAAGCCGCCCACGATATAATCTTGAAATTTATAGAACACAATAACAGGCGGAATTGCTGCTAAGACCGCGCCTGCTGCGAATACGTTGTAGCTAGATTCTTTGATATTGTTTATAAGACCCATAAGGCCTACTGCTAATGTTTTCGCCTCTGAATCCATGCTTGCAATCAGGAATTTTGGCATGATGATGTCGCCAATTGGACCTAAGAAACAGAAGATAGCGATAACCATGATCATCGGTTTTACTAATGGCAGCAGTATTTCTTTAAAGATCTGCATTTGTGTTGCACCATCAATCTTGGCTGATTCATCTAACGCACGAGGGATAGAATCGTAGTAACCCTTCATTAAAATAGTATTCATTGTGATACCACCTGTTGTATAGATGAGGATCATAAAAATATACGTATAAAGTGTGGCATTAGCAGAGCTGTAAATACCGATAGAGTTCGCAATCGCATACAGAGCAATTAAGCCACTGCCTGATGGAATGATTTGAATGATCAGTAATGACATTAATGCACTCTTACGAGATTGGTAACGATAACGAGAGTAAACAAACCCCGAAATAGTTACGATAAACGTAGAGAGGATCATAGTGATTATTGACACTAAGAAGGTATTTCGGTACCAACTTAAATAAGGCGTATTATTGAAAAGTTGAACAAAGTTTTCCGTTAGACTGAAATTTTCAGGGAAAAATGAGGTTGAATACAGTGAATTACTGACATTAAACGCACTCATTAAGGTAACTAAGATTGGGTAAAGAATGATCACAGCCATCGAGATCAGAAACGCATAACAACAAGCCACACCCATGTTCTTCGTGATGATATGACGATTAAAACGTTTCGCTTTGGTTTGGCGTGCTAAAGGGATTGCTTTGTCCATTACATGACCTCCTCATTTTTAAAGGCACCAGCTTTAAGCCATGAATACAAGACTACGGCACCAACAATAGTACTGGTGATTAAGGTATATACCGCCGCTTCGTTGTATTTAGCATCCATCATTAAGCGGAAACCAAGAGATGAAATCGTATCGAGTGGTTTGTAGATTGACCCTACGGTTTGAACCGTTGCTTCACCCAACATATAAACGATGGTGACGTTATTAAAGTTGAAGGTAAATTGGGTAATAAATACTGGAGCGACACTAATTAATATTAAAGGTAATGTAATATCGAAGAAGTTGGTCCATGCGTTACCGCCGTCAATCGCACTGGCTTCATACAAGTCATCAGGGATCGTTTGTAGTACGCCCGTGACCAGAATGAATACGTAAGGGAAACCAAGCCATGCTTGAATTAATATGATGGTGATTTTGGCGTAGTCTGCGTTTAGGAAGAAGCCAATAGCTGTGCTTACATCGTATTCGTTACCTGTGAAAAACGGGATAACCATGGTGTTCATGCCGCCAATCTTTGAGAAGAAAAGTTGGAAAACAAGAATGGTTAAAAAAGCAGGAACCGCCCAAGGTAAAATGTACACAGTACGGAAGAATTTTTTCCCTCTGATGTGTTTATTGTTTGCTACAACGGCAAGGACTGTACCTAAAACAATAGTCAAGGCAGAAGCACAGAAGGTCCAGGTTAGTGTCCATGACAAGGTTTCTTGGAATGCAGCAGCAGTACGTTCGTTCGTGAACAAACGCTCAAAGTTAGTGAAGCCTTTCCACTCAATTAGAAATGCTGGTGGTAAGACGGGACGTTTAAAGTTAGTAAAAGCAACGACAATGGAAACGATTGCTGGTAATAAAGCAAATACAAACAGTAATATGAATTTAGGTGCTGTAATTAGATTCGGTACGATTTCGTGTGATAATCCACGTACCTTTTCTGTAAACGTAATTGCAAAACCAGTTTCATCAATTTGTCGTTTAACGTCTTTTGCATCACGAGCGAAAGCGTAGTGCAGTGCAAAAAAGACCAAAATCATCATTGCGCCAACGGTTGAACCAACCATGATAAGAAATGAATCATCAACAAAGCGCTCAGCACCAATGGTGATTTTTCCATTGGGTTGTTCGACAGCTAACAGACGAAAATTTGGAAGGGTGAATTGAATAAAAACCAATATCTCTAAAGCCAGTATTGAGAACCCGAATAAAGCTTCTCTTGTTCGGCGCAATAGAAGGTGCCCACTGCCCGGTATAAGCATAGAGAGCCAGAATACAAACTGTTGACTCATGTAAATAACCTACTTATTTATTAGTGTTGTGTAGATACGTCATGTCTTTGTATTGCACAGTGCCATTATTAAGCACTGTGCAGTTAAGTGAAGAAGGTGTAAATATTGATTACATATCTTCGATATCAATTTCGATAGTATCAACGGCTGCATCTAGTACCGCTTTTACATCTTGACCTTGTGCAATTTGTGCAAGACCCGTTTTCATTGGTCCCCAAACCTTCATGAATTCTGGGATACTTGGCATAGGTTGGCCAATGTTTGTCGCATCAAAGATAGCTTTGTGTAGTGAACCTTCTTTGTAGCTTACAGACAGGCTAGGTGATACTTCGCGAGTTTCTGCATACCATTTGTTTGCATTTTCAGGTGTAGCAAGGAATTTGATGAATGCGCGAGCACCTTCTTTATTATCGCTATAGCCGTTAACTGTCATCCCTTTTGTGCCTGTTAGCGCTTTATATGGATGGCTGCCATCCCAGCTTGGGATTGGTGCAGCACCAACGTTAATACCTGCTTTTTCAATGTCAGCAATTGCCCATGGACCGTTGATGATTGCTTTTAGTTTTCCTTCCATGAAGTACTTCATCATGATGTCGTAAGCAACGGTATCATCTTGCATTAGTGTCCAGTGGCTCACTCCACTTTTATATAAACCTTGAGCAGCCAAACCTGCTTTGATTGAATCAGGTGTGTTTAGGCCAATGTCTTGAGGATTGTGGTCTTTAAAAATGTAGCCGCCATTAGACATAAATAGGCCGCCAGTGAAATAGAAATCAGTAAATTTAGCAGCCCACTCTGAAGGTGGGATCTCTTTCAGTGTTTTTGGTGCTTCTTTTAGCATGTCTTTGTTGTACAAAAATAGTGTTGTATCTGTAGACATTGGTAGCATATAAGCTTGATTATTGTAAGTTGATGCGTTGGTTGCTGCATCGGTATAACCATTAACAGTAAAGTTGGTTGGAGCGATTAAATGTTGGTCTGCTAGTTCACCAATACGGTCATTTGGGATCATGAAAATATCAGCAATATTGCCTTTTTGAGTCGGTAGGGCAGCCAGTAAATCAAACATACTTGTTGCAGCGACTTCAACTTTAAAGTCTTTACCTTTGTTGAATTGCTCAGCCAGTTCGGTGAAGTAAGGCACATAGCTTTTTTCTACACCGATAACAATATTTTCTGCAGCCATTGCTGTGTTGCTTAGTAGTAGGGCTGCTGAAACGGCAAGCGATATTTTCTTAATCATTTGATTTTCCTTAATAAGGGATAGAGTTTTAAACCGATAAAATCACGTTGGTATAAATTAATGGTATCAACAGTTTATATAGTTAACTTGGTATCTCTAAAGGTGCTTCCTGCGATACATATTTATCTTGTTATTAGACTAACGTCATTGGATTTATCATAGGCCGTCGGAGAGGGGGCGTGAAATGCAATTTATAAAGGCCAGCCATAGAAAAAAGACATATCACATAGATAAATGTTATCTACCGCAACGATATCCATGGTATTCATGCTCTTTGATAAGTTAAAAATGTGAAATTGGTAACACTCTGTAGGACGAGACGAGGTGAGATAGCAGAAAGTGTAGGGTAAACAAAAGTAATCCAAGATCACAGGTTTACCTAAATAGGTCGCAATAAATGGGAATGTAGAGGGGAATAATAGTTGTTTTTTTGAGGGTAAAAAGGGCGAATTAATCTTTCGCCCTTTTAAATTATTTTAGATTGTTATGAGATTAACTCTTTTCTTTAATGGCCTTAATGAGCACTGATGTATCCATTCGACCTAAGCCTTGTTCTTGTAGGCTTTGGTATTCTTGGTCTACTTCTTCGGTTAATGGTAATCTAACACCATTGGCTTTCGCTTCATCTAAGCAAATACCTAGATCTTTCCGCATCCAATCAATAGCAAAACCAAAATCAAATTTATCTTGTGCCATCGTACTTGCACGGTTCTCCATTTGCCATGAACCCGCAGCTCCGTGTTTTAGCGTATCAACCACAAGATCGATATCTAGATTTGATTTTTCAGCTAAGATGAGAGCTTCACTTAAGCCTTTTAATACACCAGCAATACAGATTTGGTTTGCCATTTTACAGCGTTGACCTTGGCCGTTTTCACCAAGAAGAGTAATTGCTTTTGCAAAGCTTTGAATTACAGGTTTAGCGGTATTGAAGGCAGTTTCATTACCACCACACATTACGGTTAATACACCGTTTTCAGCACCGGCTTGACCACCAGAAACAGGAGCATCAATAAATTGATTGCCTTGTGCTTTACATGCTTTTGCTAGTTCAATTGCTAAAGTGGCAGATGTGGTGGTGTTATCGATTAAGATTGCACCTGGCTTTAAGCTAGCAAGAACCCCATCTTCACCATAAATAACGCTGCGCACATCGTCATCATTACCAACACAAACAAAAACGATGTCAGAGCCTTCTGATGCTTCGCGAGGAGTTGAAGCAAATTGACCTTTATATTCAGCAGCCCATTGCTTTGCTTTAGCTTCTGTACGGTTATAAACCGTTGTTGAGAAACCGGCATTTTGCAGATGGCGAGCCATTGGGTAGCCCATCACACCTAAGCCGATGAAGCTAACATTAGTGATTTCCATGTCATTCCTTATTTATGTACTGTTGTTATTGATGATTAAAACACAGCTTGTAACTATTTGACATAGATCAATATTGAGATTTATTAATAGGTAATGATGAAATTAATTAATGTTGATATTTAATCAAGCAATCTCACATCAAAGTCCTCAAGATTAAGAGATAAATTTACCTTAGTTGCTTGTTCATAAACACGAGTTATGTTTTTTTGTACATCAGTAATGGTGAGTGTGTTGTTATCTAAATTAAATACCTGTTTTTGTGTAGAGTAATAGAAAGCAAGGATTAGCAGGGAATCATGATCATTTCTTTCTGCTTTGGCATTAATTTGTGCGATCTTTCGATAAATACGGTTATGGATTTGTTTGAGCCTCCATACATACATGATCTCATTAAAATAAGAATGGTTTTTAATTTTACTTACCATAAAAGCACAAGTTATGACCGCTAAAATCACACCGGTCATGTTCAGGTGGAAATTGCCAGTAGATCCTGATTCTGTAACACTTTGTGAGCCAAATAGTGCAATCAGTATTGAACCAAATAGCAGAGATAAAACGGCAAGAAAACCAACAAAACAAACCATAACAAGGTTGGTTTTTCTACGGTATGTTTCTTTGTCTATATCAATAATTGTCATTTTTTCTTCATATTCCTTATTTATATTCTGTGAGTATTCTTAATGTGTTTTTAGTTATTAGTCTATGACGAATGCCTCATAAATTACTAAAAATACATTTTTTTACTTACTTATACCCATAAATGTTGAAACTTTTAAAAAAGGCAAAAAGTTCAAAATTTATATGAGACTCACATCTCATTTATCTGCTTCTATACTTTTCATTTTACACAAGAAGTAGATATTAACCTGGTTAATGATAATTGAATAATTATACTAATTTAAAATAAGGATATAAAAATGACAAAGAGAACTGCGATAGCGATAGCGTTATCATCCCTTTTTGTTGCTGGCGGTGCGAGTGCAGCTACGATCTATGAAAATGACAATGGTGATTTTTTAAAATTGTACGGTGAAGTAGGCGTTGGTGGTCACTTTGGTGCCGATTACGATTATGGCGAATTCTACACTGATGAAGAAAGCTATATCGATGACTCATTTGCGACCTTAGGCGTAAAGGGTATGAATGGAAAAATGCATTATCGGTTAGAGCTAGATTATGAACGTGAGAACTGGAAATACGGTTCTGGCGATATGGTATTAGCGATTGATAAATTGTTTATTGGTTACGATGTCGCTGAAAACCAGTATATAGAAGTAGGTCTAACCGATACTGCTTTAGATGATTATGATAAGTGGGGTGATTTCACTTTTGATACTACCGTTGAAACAGGCGAAGCGGGAGACCAAGCAAAAACATTTAAATATGAAGGTCGTTACTTCGAGGTAGTAAAAGTAGGTGCGTCATACTCTTATAATGCACAATCTTCTTCGGGTGCAGAAGTCGGCGATGTGGTAAATGGTTATGTGGGCTATTTTGGTGAAGACTTCTCGGCGGTATTAGGTCTTGAAGGCCGTGCTGGTGCAGATGGTAAATCAAAATATGGTGAACAGCGTTTGATTGGTTTTGGTATGCGTTATGCGATTACAGAGTCTATCCACGTTGGTGCTAATGCTTTCTTAGAGCAAGAAGACGTTTCTCAAAGCAAAACACTTATCGACAATACTGATCCTGAAAACCCAGTATACGTATATAACGAATTTGAAACAGAAGAGAACAAAGGTGGACTTGTATCTGCTAAATATATCTTCAATCCTCAGTGGGAAATTGTAGGTTCAGCGAACTACGAAGAGTATGAGAAGTGGGATAAAAATGGCGATGTATGGGACGGTAAAGACAACAAATGGGGCTCAAGCCGCACTTGGGGTACTGTGGGTGTAAACCACAAGCCAACCTCTTCTACGATTATCGCGGTTGAATTCAACATGGGCGAAGCGGCTCAAGATGCATACGCTTATGCTCGCGTGTACTTCTAATTAAACCACTAAGGATATTTACCATGAACAAAAAAGTAACGATTTTAGCTGGTGCAATCAGCAGTATTTTAAGCGGCGCGGCATTAGCAAATATTAACGATATTGTGATTACAGAATACGTTGAAGGCTCATCAAATAATAAAGCCGTTGAAATTAGTAATGTAGGCTCAACAGATCATGTGTTTGATTCTTCTGTTGGTTTATATTACAGCTCATATAAAAATATGGTTGAAAAACCAACGGGTGGCAATGTTTTAGAAGGCATAACACTTCCTTCAGGAAAAAGCATTGTTGTGCTTAATGGTGAAGCTGGCGCTGAAATCCGCCAGTACATTGAGCGTTTAGGTGGTAGTGAAGCTCTAGTTGTTGCGGGTACTTACGATGAAGTTAAGTACGGTGCATTAAGCTTTAGTGGTGATGATGCTGTTTGGCTTGGCACTTCAGCAGATGAAGCTGATATTCACGATATTATGGGTGTTTATGGCCAGTCTAAACAAGATGATTGGAAAGATATAACATTACGTCGTGATGCGGCCAAATTGACACCAGCAAAAACTTATACAGCATCTGATTGGACTACTGCAGAAAAAGACGATTTTGGTGGATTAGGGCATCCAACGGATGTGAATAATGATCCAGTAACTCCTCCAGCAAATACTCCGTGTCTTGATGCAACGGATTTAGAATCGCAATTAATTGGTGCAGTACAAGGTGAAGGTAAATTCTCACCTCTTATTCCAAGCGGTGCTTATGAATCTGATGTGAACTACAAAATCACTGGTGTGGTATCAGCAGTTACTGCTTATCCTGCAAGTGGTTTCTACCTGTTTGATGATAATGCTGATGGAAAAGAGCGCAGTTCTGATGGTATTTTTGTTGCAACGAAGACTGCGACAGAAGCTATGGTTGGCCAAACAATATGTGTGGTTGCGAAAGTTAAAGAAAACTACGGCTTAACTCAGTTAGTTCCAGAAGGCGATACGTGGGAAGTTGTTGATTCAACAGCTAAATCAGTAACCCCTGTAGAGTTGAAGCGTATTGAAAGTGATACAACGTTCGAGTCAACACTAGAACGTTACGAAGGAATGCTAGTTAAAACTGTTTCTGATATGGATGGAACAGAAAGTGGCGCTCAAACTATGCGAGTATCTCGAAGCTTTAGCTTTGACTATGATTCGTTCCGCAATAACATGGTACTGGCGTATAAGCGTCCAAATACCCAACCAAACCAAGACCATATTGCAGGGTCGATTGAATCAATGATGCAATCGGAAGAAAACAGTGATTTCCGTGTATACCTTGAATCAGATGGTAAAGCACCAAATGGTCAAATTCCATATTACCCAGCATTCTTTGCTGACCCTGAAAAAAATTATGTTCGTATTGATGATAGTGTTACTGGGCTAACTGGTGTTGTTGATTACTCTTATGGCGACTTCCGTATTATTGTGCCAAAAGCATTAGAGAACGCGAATACAATTAATTTTGACCATAATACTGACCGTACTGAATCACCAGTTATTGATACTGATTACGGTACAGATGGCTTTACGGTAAAAGTCGCAACACAAAACGTTTTAAACTACTTCAACTCTCCATTTGGTGGTTCAGATAATAACTTTGGTGATAACCGTGGTGCTGAATCTCAGCAAGAGTTTGAGCGTCAGCAAGCGAAAATCGTAGAAGCGGTATACGGCCTAGATTCAGATATCATTGGCCTGATGGAAATTGAAAATAATGGCTTTGGTGATTTCAGTGCAATTAATGAATTACTGGCTGCGATTAACGCAAAATATTACGATGAAGACTACGGCGATAGAAATAATAAAAACTCTATCCATAATCGTTATGTTTTTGTGGGTTTTGACAAAAATGCTGATGTGATCCTTGATGATCAAGATACGGTAGGCAGTGATGCTATTACAACTGGTATTATTTATCGTCCATCAAAAGTAGCTGTAGTTTCTGGTAAGGTCATTCCAATGCCAGAGCAACATGCACCAATGATTGTTGATGAAAACGGTGCTCCAATTATTGATGGTAAAGGTGAGATCCGTGAAAGTGGTGATAACTACCAACGTAGTACAGTTGCTGCGACCTTTAATATTCTAAATACAGGTAAACGTCTGACTGTTGCTGTTAACCACTTGAAATCTAAAGGTTCAACGTGTTACGAAGATTGGTTAGGATGGGAAACATGGTCTAATTTCGATCCAGCTGAAGATGACGTAAGAAATGATGATTTCCAAGGTTCGTGTGAAAATTTCCGAGTAGCCGCTGCTTACCATTTAGGTGCCGAAATGGCGAAAATTGGTGGTGATCAAGTTGTTCTTGGAGACATGAACTCTTATGCAAATGAAGACCCAATGCTAGTATTAACGAGTAATCCAACTCAAAAAGATATTTATGCAGCAGGGTATACTTTCTTAGGTAAAGAGCCTCAGTTTGGGGCAAACGGTCAGAAAATCACAACAACTTACGGATACCTGAATGCGGTTGATTTAAAAACAGCAGAAGGGAAAACAGCGTGGAGTTATTCATACAATGATGAAGTGGGTTCATTGGATCACCTTCTTATTACTGGAGCACTAGAAGATCGTTTAGTTGATGCGGTAGATTGGCATATCAATGCTCCTGAGTCATCGTTGTATGATTATAATCATAAATATAAAGGTGGCGATACTAACGAGCCGAATCCATTTTATGCTGAAACGGCTTATCGCTCATCAGATCATGATCCAGCTTTAGTTTCACTTGGATATAAATACGGTGAAGCGGGCGAAAATATGGTGACAATAGCAACGAAGAGTGGTCGTGCAGATATTCCATTTGCATTGTCTTCAGAAGCTAAATCGGGTGATATTGCTAAAATCACAATCTCACCAGCACCAGCAGGTGTCGCTTTATCTCAAGTAACTTTGGCTAAAGATGGTGCTCAAACGGTTAAGTTTGATGCGGCTGGTTTATCTACAGGAGCTTATACTTTCACGATGAAGCTTACTCGTGCTAGTGGAGATGTATCAGCGCAAGCTGCTGTTGAAACTTCATCAGTTGTTGAAAGCAAATCAATGGCAGTAAACTTAATTAAGCGTGATTCAAATAATGTGAAACCAACAACACCTGTATATGATGGTTCAGGTGGTTCATTTGGATTTGGCGCATTACTTTCTGTTCTAGGTTTAGGCTTCTTACGCCGTCGCCGTTCTTAATCAAGAAAATTAAAATAAGGCTAGTATTTACTAGCCTTATTTCTTTCTAAAACTCCCTCTTAATATATTTCTTTCTATTTCGTGTATGCGATGCTTATTTCTGCACGTCAGAGATCTCATTAATAGAGTGAAATATAATTTTCATCATATCGTTCTACATCTACTGCACAACGTCAGTTGATTTGATTGGTATTATTAAGGTTTATTTATGAAAAAGAGTTTAATTGCACTTTCTATTAGTTCCATTTTATCAGCTAGTGCTTATGCAGATATTGTCATTACTGAATATGTTGAAGGTAGCTCAAGTAATAAAGCTATTGAATTATTTAACAATGGCAGTGACGTTGAAAGTCTAGATGGATATTCATTAGCCCGATTTAAAGATGGTAATGAAACTGAATCAACTATGGTTGATCTTTCTGGTAATGTTTTAAAACCAAGTGAAGTTGTAGTCGTTCGTAATAATGAAACGGATACGCCACTATCAAGCTCAATTAAAGTGATTACTAGTAGCTCATTAGTACATAACGGTGGTGATGCGGTTGCATTGATGCACAATGGCAGTGTGATGGATATTGTTGGTGATGTTCCAACCACTAAAAATTGGGGTAAAGATAAAACATTACGTCGATTAAATACCACACCATCAGCATTATATAATGAAGCTGAATGGGAAGAGTTTCCTAAAAATACCAATGATGGATTAGGGCTTGTAGATGGAGTAACGCCTCCTGAACCAACACCAGATCCTGAACCGAGTATTAAAATTAGTGAGCTTCAAGGCTCAGGTTGGGCATCTCCTTATACTGATCCTGCTAATAATAAATTTATTTCAGATGAAAAATTTACCGTTGTCGGCATTATTACTGCAGTTCAAACAGAAGCACTAGATGGTGATTTACCTGTTGGCTTCTTTATGCAAGATGAAACACCAGATAATGATCCAAAAACATCAGATGGTATCTTTGTCGTATCTGATGTTAGTGGTATCACTATTGGAGATAAAATTGAAGTTACAGGTCTGGTAGAAGAGCACTATGGCTGGACTCGATTACTTGCTAATGAATCGAAAGTGGTTGGTACAGGAACGGTTACAGCAACAGAGTTAGAGACATCTTTTAGCGACACAGATTTTGACTTTACCTTAGAGCGTCATGAAGGAATGTTGGTTAAATTAACCTCAGTATCAGACATGAAAGTGACACGTAGCTATGCGTTAGATAGCGGCCCAAAACGTTTTAATATGGTGTTATCAAATGCCGTATTAAGTGAGCATCCAAATGAACACGCGTTTCCTAGCTCTGATGAATCACTTAAACAAGCCGACTGCATTACAGATAAGCGTTTAGTTGTAGAGTCATTTGAAAAAGTGACATCAGGCACGCCACCATGGTATCCAGAATTTGGTGCAACTGATGTTGATCAAAATGGATCAACTGATGACTATATTCGAGTTGCAGATACAGTTAACAATATGGAAGGTGTGATTGGCTATTCTTATTCTGATTACCGTTTTTATGTTACTGAAAATGCAAATAAAGACAGTTTTGTTAGTGATACCGATCGTGATAATTTATTGACATTAAATGAGGGTGATATTCGTATTGCTACATTTAATACTCAGCAATATTTTAATAGTTTGCAGGGTGGTGGCAGTAATAATCCTCATCTATCTTCTGATATTGAATATGGCGCACAAAGCTCTGAGGCGTTTACTCTTCAAACGGAAAAACTGGTTACAGCTTTGAAAACATTAAACGCAGATATTGTGGGTTTGATGGAAATTGAAAATAATGGGTTTGATGAAAGTTCAGCAATATCATACTTAGTAACTCAATTGAACTTAGAGTTGGATGAAGCTGATCAATACCATATTGCAAGCAATGAAGGACTAACTTATGTTGGTTCTTTAGCGACAAGTAACCAAGTAATTTATCGTGCTAGTAAAGTTGGGTTAGATTCGTTGAAAGTGTGGTCAATGCCAGAGCAACGTGGAGAAAATATAGGTGAAACGTTCTCTCAGCATGACACACTTATTCCAACTTTTACGTTTAAAGATCGCGAGGAAAAACTAACCGTTGCTGTCAGCCATTTAAAAGATAAGCAGACACCATGTTTAGATGATATGGCGACAAATGAGCAGCTTTTAGATAGTGATTATCAAGGTTCTTGTGAGAATTTACGTGTTTCTGCTGCTGATTACTTAGGACAGAAATTGGCGGAGATTGAAGGCGAGAAAATTATCCTAGGTAGTTTAAACTCGTACGCTAGTGAAGACCCAATGTTAGTACTTACTCAGCGTGAGGGTATTAACGAAGAATATCAAATTCATGCCGCTATCAACACCTATGTTGATGATAAAAAGCTACATGGCGAAGCGGGAGGTGTGATTGAAACAAGTTATGGTTATGATAATCCATTACAGATTTTACACCCTAACTCTTATAATACAGTAAGCAATGATGCAGTTGGAAGCTTAGATTATATTCTTACCTCTGCGGGCCTGAAGTCTAAGATTATTGATGCTATGCAATGGAATATTAACGCGGGAGAGTCAGCGTTACTTTCCTACGAAAATGCAGCGGCTTTAGGTCAAGAATACCGTGATGAATTCCGTTCGGCAGTTCATGATCCTGTCGTCATTTCAATTTCATTTGATGGTAAACCGATTGAACCTGTTGATCCTATTTATCCTGAAAACCCAGATCAACCAATTGTACCAGGTACACCCGTTAAGCTTCCTTCTGAACCTCTGAATGAGCCTCGCCCAATCACTCCTGTTGATGGTCAAGGTTTTGAGCATTTTGTAGATTTAACGGCGGCAGGTGCTGGCACGTATCTTAAAGTGGGAGATGAGGTGGTTGTCAGTATCACTAATGCTAATGGCGCTTACGTAGCAACAGCCTCTAATGTTGCTAAAGATACATTAAATGAGTTTGAGATTGCATTAGGTTGGACAGAAGTTACTTTTAATCAAGGCTTATCAACTGGTGAGTATGCTGTGACGACAACGGTAGATGGTGAAATGATTGACTCATCAACATTAGTGGTTGCTAAAAATAGTGAAAGCGATGGTGGTAGTGCAGGAGTTAGTGGGTTATTAGCACTGCTTGGATTTGGTTTTTTGCGTAGTAAGCAAAATAAATAATCTTCAACTTTCTTATAGGAGAGAGGCCTAAATGCCTCTAATCAAAAAGTTATGAAAAAAATAGTATTAACCTTATTGATATCATGTGCTTTTAACGCTAATGCCGCTTATGAACAAGCTCATGATCCTCATGTTGTTGGTGGTTTACCGACATTAACTTGCCAAACTATGATTGTAGATCCACCTGTAGAACCTGGAGAGATTTATAATCCAAATGGCTATTATGATAGTGCGTTAAATAAATCAGGTGATGAGCTTAAATCAGCATTAAACCATATTATTTCGACGGGTATCACTAAGTTACCATACTCTTCAAGTAGCTTTGATGTGTGGGATGCGTTAGATATTACGGATGAAGATCCAAATAATCCGAATAACGTTATTCTAATATATACTGGGCGTTCTCAAGAGAAAGGTCAAAAATCAGGACAAGGTAATTTAGGTCAGGATAACTGGAACAGAGAGCATAGCTACCCTAAATCTAACGGTGGTTTTAATGATAAAAGTGCTTACGGTTATACTGATATCCATCATTTAAGACCAAGTGATGAATCAGTAAATGGTGCTCGTGGGAATTTAGAGTTCGATAACGGTGGCACTGAACTATCTGAAGCTCCAGGGAATAAAAGAGACAGCGATTCTTTTGAGCCTCGTGATGAAGTTAAAGGTGATGTAGCACGAATGATGTTCTACATGGCAACTCGTTATGAAGGACAGGACCCAAAAACTCCAGATCTAGAATTGGTTCCTTCGGTAACAGATAATGGAAATGCACTTGGTAATGTGTGTGCCTTATTAGAGTGGCATAAACAAGATAGTGTAGATACATTTGAATTTAATCGTAATAGTAAGATTCAAAATATTCAAGGAAATCGCAACCCGTTTGTTGATAATCCACAGTGGGTAGAAAGTATTTTTAATAAAGACTGTAAATAATAGAAACATTAAAGCGGCTTTCGTGAGAAAGCCGCAATTATTGTTTAATGATTAGGATGACTACTTGTTTTAATTAATGTTACAGACATTTCTTACGTTTTCTTTTATTGATATACATCTGCTTATCAGCTGTTTCTAATGCAGATTTTATATCATTATCCAGTAGAGCTGAGCCAAAAGAAAATGATAATTCTAAATTATGTTGTTTAAAATGTTGCTCAAAATTAGAACGGATAGTATACATTTTTTGATTAATATCTTTGATTGAGTGTGAATTTAAGCAAAGTACAAATTCATCTCCTCCGAATCGAATTAATAGATCTTCTTTCCTCAGTGATTGGTTGATAAATTGAGCGGACTTTCTTAATTGCTGATCTCCAAATTGATGACCATATTTATCATTAATATTTTTAAAACCATCTAAGTCAATGAAAACCATGGTGTTATATGCATCCATATTAATGTGGTCTAATTTTTCTTTTGTAAAACATGAGGTTAGGCTATCAATTGATATTTTAGCAGCGGTATCATCTTCATAAATAAAAATCACAATAAAGGTGTTATTAAAGTATTGTATTTTTTGACGATATGTGTGGAAATGAGTTGTTTGTGAATCAACTTCAACAGTTTCATTAGATATTAAAATATCCGACGATTTATTTAATAGCTGCTGATCAAGCTGTAAACATGTTTGATAATCAGGAAATCGAGCTAATACTTCCTGAACTGGCATACCAATGAGATCACAGCCTAAATAATCAATGTGCTTTTTGTTATTGTATATAGCTACACCATGTTCATCTCTTAAAATAAAGAGACAATTACAATGCTTCATTAGATTTGTAGTGAAGAGTATAGAAGGGGATTTAATTCCTTCTAGTAATTCTTGATATTTTTTGTTTAATACATCTAAATTGAAGTCATTATAATCGATAGCTAATAAGTTAAACGGGTCTTGAGGCTTTAATTTTTCTAGTGCTTTTGTTAATTCTTTTTCATTTTTTGCGATGTTAACGTTATAAATAAACCTATCAATAGGTTGAGCTTGAGGTGATAAATCAGTTTTTGACAATATATTTTTTATGTTACGATTGTTATCGAGTTCCGATAAAGGCAGTGGATATGAAAGGTGATAGCCTTGAGAAATAACAGAGCCAAAAGAATTAATTAAATTAAGTTGGTTTATATTTTCCACACCTTTAATTACAACTGTATTTCCTAAAAATGTATTTAACTTGTGATAAAGTGAGCGTAAAAAACAAAAGGATAGATAATCATCACTAATTGTACTAATGAGAGAGCGATCTATTTTTATATAATCAAAATTTAATTCTAGTAATGGGTCTGAATAAACACATTCAGTACCATAATCATCTAATGTTAAGAATATTCCTAGCTTCCTTAAACGTTTCATATTTATTTTAACTTTATTTATATCAAACGTCTTCTTATTGAAATTAAACTCTAAAGTAAATCCTTTATGTTCTTTAAAAATGGTTTCGCAATAAGTGAGGAAATCATCAGACTCTAAACTTTCTACTGAGATGTTAATCGATATATGAATATTATGTTGATAGCGTAAACTTAGTTTATCTGCAATCACATGAGTAATAACATCTTTATCAAATCTTACTTTGTCTTTAATGGTTGAAATAAAGTGCTGAGGTAATTCATTAGAGTGTTTGAACCTCAGTAGTGCTTCATAAGAGACAATAGAGCCCTTGAAGTAGTTTGGTTGATAAATAAAGTAGTTGTTCTCAAGCATATTATTGATGATATCCATATTAACGTTAACTCTAATTTATCACGCTTTACTAGACTGAGCCTACATGAACACCTGAAAATAACGAGATGAATGTCACATATATGTATGGCGTTGTTGATCAAATCAGCTAGAGATTTGGTCATTCCCATTTTTCTGGAAATCTAAATACTTGTGTTTCTTTCAGACATACCTAGTTGAATAATTGGGACTACGCAGTGGTATATTTATCAATGATAATGATTTGGCCATAAGATTTACGAAAGGTTCCCTGATTTAATCAATAAAACCATGATATATTGACCAATTTGTGGTGTGGCTCTGGGGGAAGATAACCAAAATATCTAACTATTTTTTAAATGCTAAATATTTTGGTTTTATTATTGATAACTATATTTAGATAATTAATCTAAATTACTATCACTCTTCTTAACTGAGACATTCACTTCTTTTAAGCCTGCATCTTCAAGTTGTTGTTTAATATTTTTTGCCATCAAGACTTCATTACTTTCATCTTGTGATAGTGGTATTTCTTCAAAATACAATTCACCAGTGTACTGGTCCTCCGCATAAAACATTCCTTTTACTCGTGCTTTTTTAGGTGACAATACTTTACCTAGCCAATAACGCGTGGCTTTAGATCCTGAATTTTGGGAAACCCAACTCCAATCCCATTTTTGATTAACGCCAGGGATATCACGGTGATCCCACTGAAAATCAAGGCTTTTTTGTTCACCCGCAAAATGACCAATGGCAAAAGTAGCAGTTTCTTCTGGTCTATCTTCTGGGTGAGATAATAAACCATTACCACTCCAGCGCATGAAGCCTGAAAAGCCAAGCTCATAAGAAACATCAGCATCAAACACGTATGGGTAAGAAACATCAGCTCGATAAACGTTTAATAATACCTTTAATGCACTATTTGCAGGCACTAATGGGCGAGCTTGAATCGTTACAGTATTACTTTCATCTCCTCCATTGTTTTCTCCCCAGCCTTGAGTTGCCCCTATTGTAACTTGAATCGATTTATCTACACCTCCTGTAACTTGTGGGCTTTTAAATGAAGTGCTTACAGCAATGCTCTCACTAAAGCTATAATCATTATGCTGAGACCAGTTAGTTGATGTTTTATAATTAATATCAATTACATATTGTTGAGGGATACTCGTTTTATTAATAGCACTTGATGAAATAGTGTTAATTAATTTCTTATTAGAATTTACAATATTACCATCAACATGGAAGGATTTAGGGTCCATTGTATAAGAAAAGTTTGTCACACTGATTGTACTTTTTTCGTTACAACGATACCCATTACAAGGTCCATCATTACCACGGATCTTCCAACTTTGTTCTGCTGAATCCCACCATACTTTCATATCTTCACCAGCGGTTGGTAAAGCTGAACCACCAACCCATGCAAAACCTAATATATGGGCTAATTGGGCGGCAGGGATAATGAAATTATCTTTATTATTTAATAGGTTCCATTCAACTCGTTTTTTTGTTCCTTCATCAATGTAAATAGGGTCAAATTTATTGATCTCTGTTTTTACATTTAATGGATAACAAACGGCTGAATCTGCGGTACCTTTTTTTATTTCACCTTGATAACCTGGACCCATAATAATCCAACCATCAGCTAAAGTGACATAACCCCATTTACCTAATTTATTCATAATAAAGTCTTTTGCTCTCAAAGCTTCATCACGTGTTACCGTTCTAAACCCTGGTTTACATGTTTCTGCGCCAAGACCATAGTGGATTTCAGTTTGATCAGAATAAAATGTGGATGATTCGGAAGCTTCAACTGAAGATATGCTACCAAAAGCAGATAAACATAGGAGTGATATAAGTGTTTTATTCATAAAGTCCTTCTTTATTTTTGATATTTATGTTTCGGATAAAAAATAAAAGTTCGAAATTATTAAAACAAAAAATTTATAAATTAATAGGGGTAATTAGAATTTTTGGGATTCTCATTCATAATATAAGTGAATGTTAATTAATTAAACTATAAATCACGTTCAAAAGTGTGTTCTATTTTAATAATTAATTTTTATTTAGATATTAATTGTAGCGAATAAAGTTTAATTTAATCTTGCTTATTTACTGCGTGATGTATCAGTTTGAATTTATTTCATCTACTCATATTGTTAATTATCCTTGAGGTTATAATAATAATGGAATTAAAGTCAAATTTTTATAAAATTATGCGGTTAAATAAATAAATTACCTTTCATCAATATTATTAATGTATATATTCGATGATTCATCACAGGTATATATAAAGCAAATGTCATTTTATTTTTATATGTCTCTATTGGTGTTATAAGAAGTAACAAAATAAACATTTAAGTAACATAAATTAAACGGTTGGATATATTATGAAATTAAACCACGCTAAACTTTTATTAAGTCTTGCTATATTTTCACCGACATTATTTGCGGCTGCAAATGAAGTTGAACATACAGATACAGCCTTATTTGATAAGCAAGTGATTAAGTTATCACCTTTATCTGATGTTAGATCTAGCATTAACGAAACTAGTGCAGAACAGTATATTTCTGTTTTACAAAAACATCGTAGTAGCGCTACTTTTGAAGCCAAATTAACAGAACTTACTCTTGCTAAAATAAAAATGGCTGATGGGAATGTTTATAATCGTATTTTGTTACCAGATGGTGCCGCACCAAATGACCCTGGAAAGCCAAACCTAACAGGTTATCGCCAGCTAATTCAGATACCAGATGGAGCTCAATTAGAGCTCGATATTCAACATGTCGAATGGTCAAAAACATATAGCGATATGGTGGTTGATCCTGTTCAGCTCCCTTTCCCTGATGTAGTAGAAGAAAACGGAAATCGACCAGACCAAAACATGCCATTTGTTAAAGATGAAACGGCCTATCAAGCATTAGCTGAACACTCACTTCCTGTAATTTCTGTGGTTGAGACAATACGCGTTCGTGGTCAAAGTTATGCGGTAATCTCATATCGCCCAATTGATTTTAATCCAATAGAAAAAACGGTCCGATTTGCACAAAATGTTCGCTTTAATGTTAACTATGTTTTATCTGATACCGCAGAACCAAAGCGTCAAGATAAACTTAGTTTTGATAAAAATAATGGGTCAGCGATTGATTTAAATAGCGAACATATAGATGTTATAGATAAACAGAATTCAAATAATAATGCGGTATTAACACCCGCTCAAAAAGCCGATTATTTGATTATTACTGCTGATAGATTTGAAGAAACATTAGTTCCTTTCGTTGAATGGAAGCGTAAAAAAGGTTACCAAGTTCATGTCGCGACGATCACAGAGGTTGGTAATACTCAAGATAAAATAAAAAACTATATTAAAAACTCGTATAGTAAAGGAACAATGACATCTTATGTGCTTTTGGTCGGGGATCATGAAGATGTGCCTGCTTATGAGGTAGTAGGGCATCCTTATCATGGTGATGCACACCGTTGGCATACAGATTATGAATATGCATTGGTTGATGGAGATGATAATTATGCAGATATCGTACTAGGCCGTTTTCCTGGAGATACCGAAGCACAAATTACAACTATGGTTAACCGTAGCTTGAATTATGATAAAAACCCAACTGATTCAGATCGTTATAATCATGTTTTACTAGCAGGACAATATCAAGATAGCAACGATAACAAAGTTGCAGATCGGATGTTTATGGAAGATCTTCATCGTGCTGCTGATTTTTTAGGGGCAGATTATGATTTCTTCTCAGGTGAAGGTGATTTATTTAGTAAAGGATATCAAATCCATACGGCATTACAGTGGGATGCAGATTTAACTAAAGAATTAAAATATGGTGGTTGGAATTATGGTACTGCTCGCGTTACACCACCTAAAACGGTTCCACAGGTTTGGAAAGATCAAGGTAACGGAAACCATATTCAAATTGCAGATGCTATTAATCAAGGTGTGGGGTTTGTTATGCATCGAGACCATGGTTATGGTGACGGTTCTGGTTGGGCTGACCCTCATTATACGGCAACGGAAGTAAACGCTCTAACTAATAACATGGCTCCATTTGTATTTAGCTTAAACTGTGCAACAGGTTGGTTTGATGGTAAGGACTCGTTTGCAGAATCGTGGATGCGTAACGCGAATGGCGGTGCTGTTGGATTTACAGGTGCTGTGAGAGTCAGTTACTCTGGCTATAACGATTTAATGCATGCTGCTATTTTAGATAGTCTATGGGATGACTATGATGGTAATTGGTCGAGTGATATTTATCCTGTTTCATGGCGACCAGCTATGGCTGTAAACCGAGCGAAAGATCGTCTTTTTGGACATTATGGCACGCAGAATAATACTGCAGTATTAACTTCACGTTTCTTTAGCTGGTTTGGTGATCCAGAACTTGAGCTAAGAACTGAAAGACCAAGTGAGCTTACCGTAACTTACCCAGCACAATTGCAGAAAACATCGCAAGCAACTTTTGATGTTATTGTCCGTGAAGGAGGTGATCGTTTAGCAAAAGCTCGCGTTGCATTAGTAACAACCTCTGGCCAATCTTATGTTGTTACAACAGATGAGAATGGCGTTGCTCAATTTGATATGCCAGTAGAAGGCAATATGAGCTTAACGGTAACAGAGCATAATGCCAAAGCATACCAAGGAAACATACAAGTAGAAAATGATGGTTTGAAAGCTAATGTTGGTAAGGATATTACCGTGCAAGCGCATCAATGGGTTGCTTTAGATGGTACTCAATCAATTATTCCTAAAGGGAGCGATGTTACGTACTTATGGCAACAAATTTCAGGACCTAAAGTACGTATTGATTATGCAAACAGCCGATATGCTTATGCTATCAGCCCTAATGATGGCTCTGTTGTACAATTTAAATTAACTATAACAGATAAATCAGGTGTATCTGATTCTGCAATTAAAACGATCACAGTTGGTGTAATGGATAATAACAAAGCACCTATTGCAGTTGTTCAAGATATATTGAGTAGCCCCAATCAATGGGCTGCATTAGATGGTACAGAATCATCAGATCCTGACGGTAATGTTGTAAGTTATCAATGGGAACAAATTAGTGGACCTAAAACAGAAATTGCATATCCAAATACTCGATATGCGTATGTATTAACGCCACATATTGAAAGCTCGTTAACATTTAAATTAACCGTAACAGATAATGAAGGAAAAACATCATCTTCAAATGTCACAGTGACTGTTAAAAGTTAATTCGTTTATCTTTTATTTAGTCTTTTTTAGGTAGATAGAACCTTTAGATAGATTAAAGGTTCTTAATTAAAGGTAAAGTAAGGTTGGGGAAACCTTACTTTACCGATAAATACTATTAGCTTGTTTATTATATTAATGCTTCACACAGTAAAGAAATAGGATGAATCGTAGTAACATTAGTATTTTCTTCTATTTGCCATTTACACGTTTCACAATCGGTAATTGCATAATCTGGTTTTGCCGCCTTTATTTGGTCAAAGATATTCTTACCAATAGCGATAGAGGTATCGTAATTCTCTGTTTTAAAACCGTAAGTTCCAGCTAAACCACAGCATTCACTGTCTAATACTTGCACTTCTAATCCTGGAATTGCACGTAACAATTCGATGGTGTAAATATTGCCGCCACTGCGTTCTAAATGACAAGGCGTATGGTAGACAATCTTCTTATTAAGTGATTTCATTTTAGGGCCTCGACCGTTCATGATCTCTTTTAATAAAAAGCGCGTAACGTATTCTATTTTCTTCGCTACCTTGCTGTTATCGACATCTAATACGTGTGGATACTCTTGTTGTAAGGTGAATGAACAGGTAGAAGAGGTCGATAAAATCGGCACATCTCTACGCTCAATCGCAGCTTCTAAATTAGCAACATTAAACTCGGCGTTTTTCTGTGCTTTTTTATGAAAGCCGTTAGCAATAAGAGGAACACCACAACATTTTTCTTTATCTAATAACTGCACGCCAATATGCATGTTATTCATAACACGGATAAAGTCTTTCCCTAGTTGAGGGTGGTTATAGTTTACAAAGCATCCGTGAAAATAGTGGACTTGTTGTTGGTAAATTGATTGATCTGATACTTCTTTTTTATACCAACGGCGGAACGTTCCGTGAGAATACTTAGGCAGTGATTTGTGATCATGGACACCAATGGTTTTGTGCATCATTTTTTTTACTAAGGGTACGCTTGTGACGGCGTTTACAATAGGGGCAACAGGTGTTGCTACCGAGCCAAATAGATCAGTATGACTTAGTACAAAATCACGGATACCCTTCATGTTATAAGTAGGCTTCCCGTGTTTACCACGAGCAACTGCAATCATGTCACCAATTTTAACTCCTGACGGACAAGCGGTTTCGCAACGTTTGCAATTGGTGCAGAGTTTTAAGGTTTCGTCATAGTATTCTGGGCTTTTAAAGCGTAAACGCTCGCCATCAGGACCACATTGTTTTGGGCCGGGGTAATCAGGATTCTCTTTAGCAACAGGGCAGTACACAGTACATACGGTGCATTTTAAACACTGATCAAAGCTGGTATTAGCGGGTGCTCTAAAAATTAAGTTATCCTTGGAAAAACGATCTTTAAGTAAATCACCTTTTAATAGATCAGAACGAAATAATGGGCTGCTCATAATGCGACCTCTTGTTGTTTTTCTGTTTGGTTAGTGGACAAAAATTCAGGTTTGATTTGCTTGATTATTGATTCTGCAGCATGAAAGCCAGAGCTAATTGCCACACCACTGCCGCTGCCTTCTAATACAGGGTTATAACCAGATAAGATGGCACCTGCACAGTAGAAGTTATCAATAACATGACCTGATTTTATCGCTTGTAGTTGTGGCGTCGTTTTTACACCCATACTTAAAAATGGGTGTGATTGTGGACTAAAAAAAGCAGAGCTGTACCAATCTGTGCGAGAAGCCGTTTGGTCCATATCTAAACCAAAAATAGGTTCTTCCATTGAATCTGCACTTGCTTTTAAGCCTTGGCTAAAGAAGCTGCCGGTTGCAAGTACAAACTGTTTTGCTTGCAGTGGGAAGTCGCCATGATTTTTAGTGAAGATACGGTTTAATCGGTAATGTGAATGCTCAGGATCTTGTTTATTAACATAAGAGAACTCACCTTGAATAACGTGGTCCCCATTGAGTAGGGTTCCACCTTGTTCAATGAAAGCGTGTTTCATGGTTTCCTCTAATCGAATACCTAACAATGACGGTGGCATTGTTGGAACTTCACATAAAGTTAATTGAGTTAATGCTTCAATCTCTTTTAAAAGCCCCAATCCTTTGCCATTGCCAAAAATAGCAGGAATAACGACAAGATCGCCGGGATTAGCGTGTTGCTGTAATGCGTGTGCAAACTCTTGCAAGTTCGCTCGTTTTGCTAATAATCGAGAAAGATCAATGGATCGTAATTCACAGTGATTACGTTGAATGTCATTAAACGCAGACAAAGAGACGGTTGCTGTTGAAATTTCAACATCAGATAATTGAGTGATCTGCTTTAAGTTATCTTGCGCTAACTTTGGTTGAAAATCACGAAAGCCATCAATCGTCACTAATACGATTTTTTGCATTGTATTGCTTTCTAATGCCATTGGGAATTGATGAACAAAAGGTTGCGATAACCATGTTGATTTCATTGTACCTAAAGGTGTTAATCGATAATGATTGCATCCGTTTGCTTGGGAAGCTAATGGAACACCAATACTAGATAACGTCGCTTGGTACCAATCAATAGCACGGTTTACCGTTTCTTTTCCTAATGTGGCATAAGGGTGCTCAGGATAATGAGTCGAAAAGCCATCAATTGCTGACATAGGGTCGATAACATGCGTGCCGTCAGGTGTTTTTGCTAATACATCAACAGAACCTGATGAGAAATGCAGGGCACTTTGACCAGAGGCAATCACGGCTGTTTTTAATCCGGCTTCTAAGCAGCGAAGAGCACAGCTTAATCCTGCCATGCCGCCGCCAATGATAATGGTATCGAAATTCATAATGTTGCCTCTTGTTCTTTTTGTTGTTGAGACGTCTCTGTTTGTTCTGACGTTATAGCGGTATCAGGATTGGTGTTCACGGTTGGTATATCGCTTGCACCAAATAAGCCTTCATAAATCCAATAGCTAAATTCAGCCTCACGCAGAGCATCACCCCAGAAAACGGGTTTGATACCTTTCCAGCGTTCTTCTAAAAAGTGAGTCAATAATTGGCTAGATTGATTGCCAGAGACTTGGCCGCATTCTTCAAAAAGCCCCGCAGCACGGTAGGTACATAGTTCACCTTGGCAAGGCCCCATCCCTAAACGAGTACGACGACGAAGATCGACTAAGTTGTGCACATCTAACTGGTTGATGGCATAGTTGATTTCACCTTGAGTTACCATTTCACACTCACAGATCACCGCTTGATCTTTGGCATTATCAGTTAAGAAACGTTGTGCTCGTTCACCATGACGATATACCGCACTTTGATAAACGGGTTTTGCTAGGCTTGCTGTTTTTTTCGCTTGAATAGAAGCACTGTTTGAACCTGGGAGTGGACGAAGATGAGTGGTACATTCTTGAGTGTTTCTTAGTTTTTTAGCTACAAGATCGGTGGTCATCTCAGCCATCAAGCGTGAAGTCATTAACTTGCCACCTGTAATGGTCGTAAATCCGTTCAGTCCATCTTTTTCACCATGATCAAGCAGTACAATCCCACGGCTTATATTACGGCCAGAACCATCATCATCAACAGCGACTAGCGGACGCACACCAGCATAAGCACGAAGTACTCGAGTATTCGCCATGATCGGTGCAAGTTTCGCGCCTTCGCTTAGCAGGATATCCACTTCTTTAGCGCTAACGTGAAGGTCATCTATTTTGTCATAATCAATATGCTCTGATGTGGTTCCTATTAATGAAATAGTGTCACCCGGTACTAAAATGTCGGCATCAGAAGGTTTACGGCAACGGTTTATTACTAAGTTATTAATACGATAATCTAAGATCAGTAATGAGCCTTTCGCTGGGAACATCTTGATACTCAAATCAGCGTATTCACAAATGTTTTGTCCCCAAATACCTGCGGCATTAATCACTTCTGAAGCAAATATTTGGGTTTTCTTATTGGTTCTTGTATCAATGCAATTCACACCTAATACGGTATCTTGATGGCGAATAAGAGAAGTAACATGAGTGTGAGTGAGCAAACGCGCACCATTTTCTTTCGCATCAAGTACATTTGCCGCACATAAACGAAAAGGGTCAAGTGTTCCATCTGGCACTTGAACCGCACCAATTAGATTAGGATTGACGTTTGGCTCAAGTAATAAGGCTTCTTTAGGCGTGAGTTGTTTTGCTTCAATACCAGCAACTTGGCATGACTCAATAAACTGCTTTTGAAAATCTAAATCATCATCAGGAAGAGAGATAAATAGGCCTTGTGTATCTTCAACACAATGCTTTGCGATGTTTTTTAGTATTTTATTCTCATGAATACATTCTTTTGCTGATTCGTTATCCGTCACGGCATAGCGAGCCCCAGAGTGAAGTAAGCCATGATTTCGGCCTGTGGTTCCAGAAGCTAAATCGTCTTTTTCAATTAAAATGCAATCGATACCGCGCAGAGCACAGTCACGCATGATCCCCGTGCCTGTTGCACCACCTCCAATGATGATCACTGACGTTTCTAATCGAGACGCTTTGTTCATAATTCACTCTCTTTTTACCACTTTTGATGTATGGTTCTATGATGATATTTATCTTCTGCACTTTCTTTGATTTAGCGCAATTATGCTCGATCGCGCATTCGTGTTGTTTTCGTTTTGGTATATAAGTCACATGTTTTTCATTAATCGAAGGTCATTTTAGGGGTTTTACTCGAGGGTAATGAGAATGATTTGCTCGTTTTCGAATTATAGACGGGGAGGTTTGCGAGGCACTTCAAATTTTATAAAGAACAGGTGATATAATTGGGATAATTAGTAATAAATCTAGGGTACTGAATGATGAAAATAACTATAGATAACCAAACATTCACTATCGCTGAAGAGTTAACACTTTTAGCTGCTGCAAAGGAATGCAATGTCGAGATCCCGTCACTGTGTGGAAACAACATTAATGGTGAAAAAATACCATGTGATCTGTGTGTTGTAGAAGTTGATGGGCATGGAATTCAACGTGCTTGCGAAACTCAAGCAGTTGATGGTATGCAAGTGATCACTTCGTCTGAAGCGTTAGCAAAACGTCGTCAAAGTGCATTAAATAAAATACTTTCTGATCATTACGCAGATTGCGAAGCGCCGTGCCAAACTGCGTGTCCTGCAGGCGTGGATATACAATCATACCTGTACCATATTTCGCAAAATGATCACCAAAAAGCCATTGAAGTCATCAAACGAACATTGCCAATGCCATTATCAATTGGCCGTGTCTGCCCTGCTTTTTGTGAAACTGAGTGTCGTCGTGGCTTGGTTGATGAGCCATTGGCTATTCGTCAACTTAAGCGTCACGCCGCTGATGTAGATCTGCATGCGCAAGAATCTTACGTACCCCCTAAAAAAGCAGATAAAGGTAAATCCATTGCTGTAATTGGCAGTGGGCCTGGAGGCTTGACCTGTGGTTATTACCTAACTAATGAGGGTTACAACGTCACGGTATTTGAGTCGATGCCTGAAGCGGGCGGTTGGCTACGTTATGGTATTCCTGAATATCGTTTACCAAAATCAATTTTAGATAAAGAAATCGAATTGATGTGTCGTAACGGTATGGACATTCAAACCTCTGTGAAATTAGGTGAGGATTTCTCATTAACACAGTTAAGTGACGATTACGATGCGGTGTGTTTGGCAGTAGGAGCGTCAAAAGCGGTTGAAATGCATTATCAAGGCAGTGAGCTTGGTGGTTGCTACTTAGGTGTTGATTACTTAAAAGATTACGTGACTGAATCTAAACTCATTACAGGCAAAAAAGTAGCGGTTATTGGTGGTGGTAACACGGCGATTGACTGTGCTCGTACTGCGGTGCGTGATGGTGCAGATACCACGCTTATTTACCGTCGTACTCGTGAAGAGATGCCCGCTGAAGATTACGAAGTGGTTGAGGCTGAACATGAAGGCGTTAAATTCCATTTCTTAACCAACCCAGTTGAAAATATTGCCGATGAAGATGGGCGAGTGACTCAAGTTCGTTTAGAGAAAATGGCACTGGGTGAGCCGGATGCGTCTGGTCGTCGTAGCCCTAAAGCAACGGGTGAATTCTTCATTGAAGACTTTGATACCGTTATTTCAGCCGTATCACAAAAACCTGATTTAAGCTTTTTAGAAAATGACACTATTGATTTGCCACTGACTCGTTGGAATACGGCTGATTCGAATAGCCTAACCATGCACAGTGGTGTGAAAAATATTTTTAGTATTGGTGATTTTCGTCGTGGCCCAGCAACAGCGATTGAAGCGGTTGCAGATGGACGTATTGCCGCAGAAGCGATTGATCGTTTCTTTAAAGGTGATATGGAAAAGATCCCGACTAAGCAGTTTAATTCTCAAAAAGAGAAAAAGACCAAGCAAGTTGACTCTAAATACTTCGAGCACATTCAAAAAGCGATGCGCGTTATCATGCCAGAGTTAACCGCAGAGCAACGTGAGCAAAGCTTTGATGAAGTAGAAACAGGCTTTGATAATCTAGATGCAATCCGTGAAGCGGAACGTTGTTTAGAGTGTGCGTGTCAGGCGAACACCAATTGTGGACTACGTGATTATGCGACGGAATATAAAGCGGGTGAAACAGATTTAAGCAACGAAAGTAAGCAAAAATTTGCTATCGATACTAGCTCAGAATTTATTGTCTTTGATGCCAACCGGTGTATCAGCTGTGGTCAGTGTGTTGATGCCTGTAATGAAAAAGGCGTGCATGGTGTATTGAGCTTCATGAAAAATGAAGACGGCACTAATGCCTCTCGTCCTGAATGCAGAGCTGGATTTGAGCACGGTTATGACATGGGTAACTCGAACTGTGTGCAATGTGGCGCATGTGTTCAAGCGTGTCCTGTTGGCGCATTGGTTGATTCTCGTGATAAATCTCAAGGTCGAATCGAAATTTTAAAACCAGTGGATACGATTTGTACGTACTGCGGTGTGGGTTGTAAGTTAACCATGATGGTGGATCAATCAACAAACAAAATCAAATACGTACAAGGGGCAAAATCGTCTCCAGTGAACGAAGGCATGTTATGTGTTAAAGGTCGCTTTGGGTTTGATTTTGTCAGCAGTGATGAGCGTTTAAAAACGCCATTAATTCGTAAAAATGGTGAGTTAGTTCCTGCAAGTTGGGAAGAGGCGATCGCATTGGTTGCTGATAAATTCAGCGCGATAAAATCTCAACATGGTGGCAATGCATTAGCGGGGTTCTCGTCGGCAAAAACCACCAATGAAGATAACTATGCGTTCCAAAAACTGGTTCGTCGTGAGTTTGAAACCAATAATCTCGATCACTGTGCACGTTTATGTCACTCAACCACGGTAACGGGTTTAGAGGCCTCTATCGGCAGTGGTGCAATGACCAATGATATTCCAAGCATCAAGCATTCTGATTTAATCTTTATTATTGGCTCAGATACCACATCGGCTCACCCGATCATTGCTTCTCATATTAAGCAAGCAGTCCGTCATCACGGTGCTCGTTTGATTGTTGCCGATCCTAAGCAAGTCGATATTTCTGATCATGCTGAGCTGTATGTTGCTCAACGTCCGGGTACGGATGTGATGTTACTTAACGGTATCATGCAGCAGATCATTAAAAATAACTGGCATGATCAAGTATACATTACAGAACGTGTTGAAGGTTTTGAAGATCTGACATCAGAAGTGATGTCAGAGACGTATTCGCCTGAGAAAATTGAATTAATCACAGGCGTGAAAGCGCAAGATGTGATTGAAATGGCGCGTTACATTGGTACAGCCAAGCGCACTGCTATTTATTATTCAATGGGTATTACGCAACACACGACAGGGCATGACAACGTTCGCTCTATTGCTAACTTACAAATGCTGTGTGGCAACATTGGTATTGAAGGCGGTGGTATTAATCCACTTCGTGGTCAATCAAACGTACAAGGTGCGTGTGATATGGGCGCGTTGCCAACGGATTTTCCGGGTTACCAAAAAGTGGAGAATCCAGCGGTTTACGAGAAGTTCGTAAAAGCGTGGAATAAGCCAAACTTACCAAATAAGAAAGGCTTAACGTTAACAGAAATCATAGATGCGGCGTGCCATGAGCAAGTCAAAGGCTTATTTATCATGGGTGAAAATCCAGTATTGAGTGATCCTGACCAAGCGCATGTAATCCACGGTTTAGAGACGTTAGACTTCTTAGTTGTACAAGATATCTTTATGACAGAAACCGCCGCTTATGCTGATGTTATTCTGCCATCGTGTTCGTTTGCAGAAAAAGCGGGTCACTTCACCAATACTGAGCGTCGTGTTCAGCGTATTTCTCCTGCGGTAAACCCTCCGGGTGAAGCGAAAGAAGACTGGTGGATAATTCAAGAGATTGCCAATGCAATGGGTGGTGAATGGAATTATCAATCGGTTGAAGACATTACTGAAGAGATCACTCAAGTGACGCCTCAGTACCAAGGCATACACTGGGATGCCATTGGTAAAAATGGACTTCAATGGCCATGTAATGACGCGAATCCGCAAGGCACTCGCATTATGCATAATCAGCAGTTCCTGCGTGGTAAAGGTCAAATGGCAGCGATTCCATTTAGATATGCTGCAGAGCTTCCAGATGAAGAGTATCCGTTAGTATTAACAACGGGACGTTTATTAGAGCAGTACCACACAGGCACCATGACACGTAAGACTAAAGGGTTGAATAACCTTGCGGGTCCGCGAGTCATGATGAGTGTGGCAGATGCAGAGCGTTTAGGTATTTCAAACAGTGAGATGGTTCGAGTATCAACACGCCGTGGCACGATTGAAGCACCAGCATTTGTAACCAAGCGTATGCAAGAAGGGGTAATATTTGTTCCATTCCATTTTGTAGAAGCGGCGGCGAACAAATTGACCACAACTGCACTTGATCCTCATGCCAAGATCCCTGAGTTTAAAGTCGCAGCGGTGAAGGTTGAAAAGGTATTATACCAATACCACTAATTATCTGAACATTATTACTGGTTAAATCACTTAATAGCTGCGTTAAAAATTATTATTGTAGAATAACTACTTATAAGAATTTTTGCCTTACTCTTAAGTGATTTTCCTGCGTAATAAATAGCTCATCTAATTAGTTATATTGGTATTACAACTAGAACCTGAAATGTGTTAAATAACGGGTTAAGGTAAATAAAATGCCCGATGATTTGAGTTAATCATCGGGCATTTTTTATGTTTTAGAAATAGTGTTATGAATTACTTATTATTGATAGCGTTTAACTCTGCAATTTTCACAATTACATCAACGGCTTGTTTCATACCATTAATGCTAATGAATTCATGAATACCGTGGAAGTTATAACCACCCGTAAAGATATTAGGGCAAGGTAATCCCATAAAGGATAAACGAGCGCCATCAGTACCACCGCGGATTGGTTTGATATCTGGCTGAATATCACAAGCGGTCATTGCTTGTTTTGCTAATTCAATGACGTGTGGATGAGGCTCTACCATTTCACGCATATTGAAGTAGCTGTCAGTTAAAATCAGCTCAACACGACCTTTTTCTAGTTTCTCGTTTAGTTCATCGACTTTTTGTTGCATAAAGGCTTTACGCTCAGCCATGCCTTCACGGCTAAAGTCACGCACAATGTAGCCAAGTTCTGTTTTTGCTACGCCAGTTTCCATTGATTTTAAATGATAGAAACCTTCATAACCTTCTGTGCCTTCTGGAGTTTCTTCGGCAGGCATCATCAATTGGAATTGTGCGGCAATGTTCATGGAGTTGATCATCTTGCCTTTAGCTGTGCCCGGGTGAACGTTAACACCGTGACAAATAACATCAGCGCTAGTGGCGTTAAAGTTTTCATACTCTAATTCACCAACGGGCCCGCCATCAATGGTGTAAGCCCACTTGGCATTGAATTTTTCAACATCAAATAGGTTCGCGCCACGACCAATTTCTTCATCTGGCGTAAAGCCAATACAGATATCACCGTGTGGGATTTCTGGATTGGTTTTTAGCACAGCAATGGCAGTTAGGATTTCTGCAATGCCTGCTTTGTTATCGGCACCAAGTAGAGTCGTTCCATCTGTAGTGATGAGATCATGACCAATTAGGTTTTTTAAATCAGGAAATTGAGTTGGGTTTAACTCTTCGCCACTGGTGCCAAGAGTAATAATATCGCCTTGATAGTTTTCTATAAGTTGAGGTTTAACATTCTCACCAGATGCGTCTGGAGCTGTATCCATATGAGCGACAAAACCAATGGCAGGTACATCGTAATCGACGTTTGAAGGTAAGCGTGCCATTACATAACCATTTTTATCTAAAGAGACATCAGAAAGTTCAAGCTCAGTTAATTCAGTGATTAATTGTTTTGCTAAATTAAACTGCTTTTCGGTACTAGGGCACTGAGGTGCTGAAGGATTTGATTGAGTATCGATACTTACATATCGAAGAAAGCGTTCTACAAGTTGCTTCATAATATTACTCTACATAGTTGAAAAGAAAACAAGTGCAAAGTATGGCTGAAAATAAAACAACAGAATTTGCGATATGTCATGAAAATAAACAATATCAGGCCAAGTTAACGGTTGATTGTGATGGGTTTAAAATATTGTGTAGAGGTTTTTCCTAAATAAAAAAAGCCCCGCATAAGCGAGGCTATTACATTGAAAATAAAGTCAAATTAGAATTGAGCTTTAACCCAAATCATACGGTGGTCTGAAGAAACATCTTTGCCATTACCGTATTTACCAATGCGATCATCATTGAATAATTTACGACCTTCTTCACCTGTAGCAGACCAGTATACACCAGTATCTATCACGTTAAGAGTTGCTGATGGCATTGCGTAATCGACACCTAAGCCAAATGTAGAAGTAATACGCTCAGGAGATGGGTGAACTTTACCTTCATCAGCGGCATGTTCCACTGCACCTGTACTTGTTGGGTATAGGTTGCCATTCATTACGTTTTGGTTCAATAATGGATCATTATGCAGTGTTTGCATAACACTACTAATGCCGTCACCAGCAACAGGATCAAGATTTAAATCGCCCATGATGACAAAATGAGCATCTGTACTTAGACCACCAGTGGTATTGTTATCATCATAAAAGAATTCTTGGCCTTTAACGTATTGATGCCAAAATTCAACCTCTGCTGCGTTTTGTTCTTTGTTTTTACCTGTATCAAATACTGGTGGGGTTGGGTGAGACATCAATAAGTGAACAACTTCATTACCATTCTCTGTTGGAATGATGATTGGTGCATCTACGTGGTTCTTCGACGATAGACGAATCTCTTCCCACTCAGCAGCTGTATACCAGTTATCGCCACATACCATTCCTTCAGGGATTGGGTTGTATGGGTCATTACAATTAGTAATAGTTGGGATTTCAGCCCCTTGTAGATCTTTCCACTTAAATTCTTGGAAAGTACGAGTTTTATCAGTGTCAATTTCATATTTTGACATTAGAGCAAAAGCATATTGACCATGGTAGAAACCAAAGCCCCAAGCATCACCAGGAAGCTGGCCTTTTTGACCATCATTATCTAAATCTAGATCACTTACTAAACCTGTATTGGTTGCGTATGATTCAAAGAATGGGTAGGAAATGGCAGATAGATTAGCAATACCGCCTGCACCATCAATACTTTGAGCTACAGATAAGTAGTTAGTTTGAAAACCAGCTAATGCATCTTTGTTCTCTCCAGTCCCATCATTGTTGTATTCAGCCATCATGATTACATCAGGACGGTTTTTCTGAATTACAGCAGCAACGTTACGGATTTGAATGACTTTTTCAGCCGTTGTTTTATCCGCATCAGAAATAGTGTTATCTAAATAAGCAGTAACTAATGCTGTTTGTGCTTCTGGTGAAATTTGCATTTCAGCAACTAGATCTTCGAAAGTATTACGGTCGAAAGATAAATTATAAGTAGCAATCTTAACCGCTGGAGATTCAATTTTATCATCTGAATCATTACAACCAACAAGAAGGCTTGCGCTGATCGCTAGAGCAAGAGAAGTTTTCAGAAGTTTAAATGACATAGTGAGTTCCGCCTAAATAGAATAATGTGCCGTTATTTTAATTCAGCGACATTCTAATGTTAAATTTGTCAATGTAAAGTGACGGAGTTAACAATAAAGAGCATATGTTACATGTCTATGGTTTGTTTTTGCGATTGACTTCAAGTTTATAGCTAGCGCAAACGTAGATTACGATGGGCTAGCCTGAAATTAGATTCGTTTATTGTTTTTCAAAATGAAGCCAAATTGTTGTATTAGATTGCTTATTGAGCGAAACAACATGGTACGTTCAGATTTAGAATATTTGGATAGTTCTTGATGGAATTCGATCACATCAGGCATGGTTGCGCCTAACCAGTCAGGAATATTCTCACTTCCTGAAATGATCCAGTTAATTTCTTTTTTTAAGATAAAACTTAATGGGATCAACTTAGATATGTGTGGACTTGAAAGTCCACTAGTCCAGTTAATCACAGTTCTTGTCGATACATTACAAGCAGTTGCTATTTGAGTATTTGTGAGTCGTAACTCTGTTTTTCTAGCCTCAATCCGTCGAGAAATACTTTCCATAGAGGTGTTTTCATCTAACACAATAAACCTCAGGGATGTTTAAGTTATTAATATTAGGAAACGATTTAATATATTATGAAATTTATTTCCAGTATGTTTATAATAGGAGCTAAATAAACTTCATGAATGTTTATTATCAATTTTTAACAATCGTTTCATTACAAATTTGATGTTTGAATTAGTTCTTTTAAACTAATTTAGTGCGCAATTAAATTAGTTTAATGATTTATTTCTATTTTATTGATTTTTATGTGATATTAATGTTTTGTTGACTATTTTTATAGATGTTAATCATTATTAATTTGTAATGCAAATAATTTCACCTTAAAAGTAATCGACTAAAATTGTAATAGAAAGAAATAATTACCCTTATATTTTAACTTGTGAATGAATTTACTTTTTAACTACATTCTGTTCTTTTTCTATTCATAACCTTGTTAGCCGTAACTAACTGTGTTTATATTATTATTAATTACTTTTGTTTTATTTTAGCTGCTAATCTGTAATATTTTTGAGGGTATAATGAAAAACTTGCGACATATACAAGCATCGGTTACTTTTGATAACCTACCATCAGATATTTTTTTATTATTTGATGCTTTTCGATCTAACACAGAAACACGCTCTCATTTTCATTCGTGGGGGCAATTACAGATTATTAGTGGTGGTATTTTAGAGTTAGAAACCGAAGGTCAGAGATTTTTAGCACCATCCCATTTCGCTATTTGGGTACCTGCTGGTGTGCAGCACCAAAGTTATAACCGTAAACCAATAGCGTACTGTTCTGTGAATATTATTTCTGAATTAGCTCAACAATTACCTTCTCATACGTGTTTGTTAGAAGTAAGCCCTTTGGTAGAGGCTCTTATTGCTGAATTACGAGAACAGAATATTCAACAACCAGAGAATGAACAACAAGATAGACTCATTAAGGTTTTATTTGATCAATTATTGGTAGCTAAACAAAGTGAACGCTTTTTACCAACATCAAAAGACAAATTATTAAAACCGATATTAGAAGCGTTAGAAGCAAATCCTGCCGACGAAACGTCTTTAGCTGAGTGGGCAGCTAGAAATCATACGACAGAAAGGACGTTGGCACGTCATTGTCAAAATGAGTTAGGAATGAGCTTTACCGAATGGCGCTTAAGGATCCGATATCTTTATTCTTTGGAGCTATTACGTAAAAAAATATCAATTAAAGAGATAGCATTTAGCTTAGGCTATAATCAAACTAGCCCTTTTATTACTATGTTTAAGCGGTATGCAGATTGTACTCCGGAACAGTATAAACTGAAGCACTCTATTTAGCTTAACGAGCTATCTTTCATCATTCTTTTCTGCAAACTGGAAAGCAAAATAAACAATAACGATCATACTTAGTGGGATTAATGCGGCAGCATACTCAAGCCAATCTGCATCAGAAAAAAGGCTACTAAGGATAAAATGACCTACAATTGAAAGAAAGGCACATAATAGTGCAATAGGAATAAGCTTTAATTCGGATAACATAATGGCTTCCTCGATAGATTTAGAAGTGAATATTACCATTGAAATCAAGGTTTGTAATTGAAGGAAAGGAAATGACAGAAAGAGAATTAGGCGGATATCTGCTTGCTAAGTCATATTGTGTAGCGTCGTATCCATTTGGCCCAGAAGCTCATGTTTTTAAAGTTCTTGATAAAATGTTTGCCCTTATCGGTTATCGAAATGAAAAACTAGCAATAACCCTTAAGGCAAAGCCTGAAAATGTCACTTTTTTGAGTGAGGAATTTCAATGTATTGAGCGAGGTTATCATATGAATAAAAAGCATTGGGTTACGGTAACCATTGATGGTGAAGTACCAATCGGTATGGTTAAAGAGTGGATTGATCATTCATATGAATTAGTTGTATCTAAACTAACAAAAGCAGAAAGGATGAAAATTAAGCCCTATTAATATCATTAATTACTTGTTTATTCTATAGTTTAAGTTGCTTAAGAACAGTCTGAAGTTGAGCAAAAAATTACTTAATCATCAGGTGTACCTGCTATTAAGTGATTTCCTAACATTATAAACAGATTATTGAATTAATGACCTGGTCTTACTATTGGCAGGAAAATTAATATGAGAGTTAAGTTATTCCTCACAAAGAAATCGACAATTGTAGCCATTTTAGGATTTTGTATTCTGGCTATATTTTTGATTGTTGAAAACTTGCACCTTAGACATAAAGAGTTTCTACAAAATCAACTTAATACTCAATCGAAAGCAGAGCTAGGCGCAGTTCGCTCTAACTTAGAAAGCGCGATTCATTCTGATATCTATTATGCAAATAGTTTAGCTACATTGTTAACGGTAAACCCGAATGCAACACTAAAGCAATGGGCTTTAATTGCTGAAGAACTGTATCGAGATTCTCGTCATATTCGTCATTTAGCCATAGCTCCTAATGATGTTATTCGTTATGTCTACCCCTTTAAAGGAAATGAAAAAGCATTGGGGTTAGACTTTAGAACTTTACCCGTTCAGTGGTTAACACTTAAAAAAGCACGTCAAATGAAGAGTATATTTGTGGCAGGGCCAGTCGATCTTGTTCAAGGTGGGCGTGCTTTTATTGCTCGAATGCCTATATTTTCTGATCCGCCTCTTAATCAAGAATATTGGGGCTCCGTTAGTATAGTGATCAACAGTGATGCATTATTTACTAATACGGGAATATTTAAATTGGCGTCAGATTACCCTGTTGCTATGAGAGGGAAAGACAGTAAAGGTTCTGATGGTGATGTTTTTCTTGGTGAGAAACGTATTTTTAATAACCCTATCATAATAGAAAATGTTGCTTTGCCTTATGGAAGTTGGCAAATAGCCATCAAACAAATTAATATTACAGAGGTGTACTCATGGTATCGAGTGTATGTCATGCGCTTGGTTGGTTATACTTTTTTTACTGTTATGTTGTTGTCAATAATTATAATGTTTCGGTTATATGTAGTGGCGATGAATCGCTGTTTTGAAGATGAATTAACAAAATTGCCAAATCGACGATATTTCATGTATACATTGAATGTTAATTTTTCTAAAGGAAAGAAAGATGGAAAAAAATTCGTATTATTGAATCTAGATTTAGATAAATTTAAAGATATTAACGATACTTATGGTCATATAGCAGGAGATGTTGTTCTTAAAGAAGTGGCAAATCGTGTGAGTAAGGTATTAAGAAGTAATGATGTTGTTGCTCGTATTGGTGGTGATGAATATGTAATTTTATTGCCAAGAATTCATGAGATTAAAGATATACACAAGGTAATTGATAAGATCCGAAGCAGTATCGGGGATGAGCCAATTACTTTTGAGAATCATCTGATTACAGTAAAAACTAGTATTGGTTATAGTCGGTTTGATTCAAAAATGAACTCGGTTGATGAACTATTGCATAAAGCTGATCGTAGCATGTACTCTGATAAACAAGGTCATATGGGGTCAATACTGATGTAGCTTGATAAAAAGAAGGCCACTTTCATTAAAGTAGCCTTCTTGCTTTTGTTTATGAATTAATATGAGTCTTGATTAATAAAGAGATTAAAGACTAAAACAACAAGCCAATTGGTAATCGTCTCCGTTTTTGGCTGTGTATTCTTTATCTTCTTTACGTGCCTTAGGGTGAGATTTATCGTCACGTTTTAATAAGCTTATCCAATGCCTCATCGCCGCTAGACTGAAATCTTGACTAAAGGTGGTACAGGTTTCCATTTCAATATCTTCAATGGTTACTAATGTATTTTTCCCCGGCTCATGATGACCAAAAATGATTTCAACATGACTGCCACTGTTGTCTTTTAAAAGAATAGTATCTGGAGATGAGCGGTGACCTGTAAATGCCACAAACTTCCCAGGATTACGTAAACCACTGCAACTTCCATCTTTAAAAAACACAACTAAATGATGATAATCCAATAGATAGTTACTTACCTCTTGATGGGAGCCTTTTGATAAAGGGAACAGTTGATCGAGTAAACTTTTGATTTGGTGCTGTTTCTCTTCTGTATGACCTGCATCCATGTTTTCCACGGCATAGACAGCTTCAGCCATAAACGGAGTTTCTTGTTGTGCATTATTAGTGTTGTTTATATTTGTGATAGCCATAGTCTTGCCCTCGAATAAATAGTCCTTAAATTAATGTCAACTTCTTGTCGACATTGGTAAGTAAGTCACACTGGTCAGAGTTGTTTGCTTACTTGTATTGAAGCTTAGCTTAGTTTTAGTTACAATTTCACAACAAAAACTTAACAGTGTGAATTTTACAAGATGCGTCAGTCAAAAAGTATTATTAGACAAAGTCATTTTCTTGGAACAAAAATTCGTAATCTGAGAAAACGCAATCACTTAACGATGGAAGATCTCTCTACTCGCTGTATTCGAGTTGATCCTGAGAATTCACCGTCAGTGTCTTATCTTTCTATGATAGAGAGAGGGAAGCGGGTTCCCAGCTCTGATATGTTGGAAGTCATCGCTACGGTATTTCAAAAAGAATCCTCATGGTTTTTAGACAGTGAACCAGAACCGCAGGCCATCACGCCAGATAAAGGACGAAAAGGCGGGATAAGTGGGATGGCATTGGAGCCGAGTTTTCTGTTCTCTAACGATATTCTTCAAATTGCTATTCCTGAAATGCTTAATCAAACAGGGGTGACAGGCCGTCAATTTGCTCATCTTCTTATTCGTGCTCATCAAGAAAATAATCAAAATCATTTCCCTGATCTAGAACGTGCTGCTGAAGAGGTTGGATTAAAACAATTACCACTCAGCGTTGAGCAGATGATGGATATTGCCGCTAAGCATGGTTTGATATTCAAATGGGTAAAAGAAACGCCTAAATCAGTGGTGGATGAATTCGGTGTTAATGGTAAGGAGCTGTTGACCTCTTTTTTTGAACCCCCATGTACGGTGTATTTGAATGAGATCTTAAAGAATCACCCAACACGATTAAAATACGATTTAGCTGTTTATATTGGGCACTGTGTTTTACATAACAAAGAAGGACTGAAGAGTTCTTTGTCTGTTGGTAGTCATCGTGTATTTGATGATGAAATACATCACACAGACAGTTCTCTCAATGCACAAGATATTTTGAATGCATGGCGTGATTTTGAATCCAGTTTCTTTGCTGGTGCGTTATTGTGTCCACGAGTTCCGTTTAGACAATTGCTTGATAGACATGGATATGAAATAGATACCCATCGTTTAGCAGGAGTGTCTCCTTCGGTTGCGATGAGACGAATGACGGTGGTTTCTCCTTATCCACATTGGCATTATTTTGATGCGTATGCACCGGGTAAGCTTAAAGCGGTGTATCGAGGTAATGGTATTCCTCTGCCTTGGGGGAACATGAAACAAGTGAATGATCCTTGTCATCACTGGGCGGTATTTCGTCGATTATCAGAACCAAGAGAGGGGAGTTCGGCGCAAATATCCATCCTGAATGTTAATGATGAGCCTCGTATTTATTGCTGTGAATCGGTCAACATGACTGACCCTGCGGGTAATAATCGTGTGCTGTGTGCCGGAATTGACTTAAATCCGGCCATTGAAGCACAGGGTAAAGATGCGGTGTCATTAGCGCGAGATTTGCAAAAAGCGTGTGTCAAAAATGGCGGAGAGAGTCCAATAGCAAAAGGAATAAAAAGAGAGCTAATCAGTGTCGCTAAGATATTAAATATCAATTGGATTGAACGTGGTTTAGAAACAGATGCGAGAGTGATTTGTTCTCGTGGAGCTGTGTGCCCAAGAAAGCCAAGTTGTTACTCTGAATGCAAAGAATAAGGATTGTTTAATTGCAAAGAAAAATGCCCTAGTCAGTAATTGAGTCGGGCATTTTTATGTGTAGAGACTTTAATTATTTATTAATGTGATTACTCATCAAGATCATCAGCATAACCTTTTGGTGGTGGTGTCCACGCACGTTCTGATTGGTTGTGTTTATCAGAACGGTCTTTACTCATGGCATGCTTAATGGTGCCTTCAAGCTCAATGAAGAGTTTACGATAGTTATTATCAAATCTCTCGCCTTCTGAATCATCTAACCATGCTTGATACAATTTGTCAGAGCTTTGATTTTCAACCTTTTTATACGCTATTTTTTGTTGTTCAACATGGAAGGGGTGTTGACCTAAGCCACGCATGGCTTCTGCACCTACTTCTAGTGCTGAGCGCGTAGTTTCTGATTCGATAAAATCAGCACCTGCACAACGAAGCATATAAGAATGGCCTCTATCAAACGCACGAGCAAGAATTTTTACGTTAGGGTAAGTGTGTTTAACGTATTTGACCAACTCAACACTGCTCTCTTGGTTATCGATAGCGACCACTAACATGGCGGCGTGCTCAATCCCCGCAGTATGAAGAAGTTCAGGGCGGGTTGCATCACCAAAGTAACTTTTGGTATTGATTTGGCGTAGTGTATCTACTTGATCTGCCTGATGATCTAGTACTACTGTTTTAACATGATTTGAGACTAGGAAGCGGTTGACTACTTGTCCAAAACGGCCTCCGCCAGCGATGATTACAGTCCCTTTCTCATCAATGCTGTCTGTTTCACGATCATTCGATTTTTGCTCAAATCTAGGTAAGATCACTTTATCGAACAGAATGAATAGCCCCGGAGTTAGGAACATAGAAAGTGCAACCACTAACGATAATGGCTGTGCTATTTCAGGAGGAAGTACATGACTTTGAACCGTGAAACTTAGTAGAACAAAACCAAACTCGCCCGCTTGCGCTAGACTTAATGTAAATAACCAACGGTTGCTGTTTTTGATCTTAAAAATTAAGGCAAGAACGTATAAGACCGCAGCCTTTAGTGCCATTACGCCAAGAGTCAGCCCAATAATGGTAAAAAAGTCATCAAACAGAATGCCAAAATCGATACCCGCACCAACGGTGATAAAAAAGAGTCCAAGTAACAACCCCTTAAATGGGTCAATATTGGATTCTAGTTCATGTCGAAACTCGGAGTTGGCTAATACAACTCCGGCTAAGAAGGTTCCAAGTGCTGGAGATAGTCCCACTAAACTCATCAATGCTGCAATACCAATTACGAGCATTAATGCGGTCGCAGTGAAGATCTCTCGTAAACCTGAGCTTGCAACAAAGCGGAAAAGTGGGCGACTTAGATAATGACCACCAACCACTACCACAGCAATAGAGGCTAAAATTACAATGCCATAGGCCCAACCAGGAAGCCCTGCAACTAGGCTGATTTCTTCATGGTGTTCAGCGGCACTTGCGGCTGCCAGCTGTGCTTTTTCAACTAACTCAGGTAAGGCTAATAATGGAATGAAAGCTAACATTGGAATAACGGCGATATCTTGAAATAGCAAGACAGAGAAGGCATTCTGTCCACCTTCTGTTTTTGCTAACCCTTTTTCATTAAAGGTTTGCAAAACAATCGCGGTTGAAGAGAGTGCAAAGATTAACCCTATGCTTAGTGCAATGGTCCACGGTTGACCAAAGAAAAAGGCAATTGCCATAACAATTGCAGTCGTTCCACCAACTTGCAAACCGCCTAAGCCCATTAGTCGGTGACGCATTCCCCATAGCATTTTGGGTTCTAGCTCAAGACCAACTAGGAACAGCATCATAACAACGCCAAATTCAGCAAAGTGTTGGATAGTAGTTGTTTCCTCACCAACTAAACCAATGATTGGGCCAATAACTACACCTGCAATTAAGTAACCAAGCACAGAACCAAGTCCAAGGCGTTTGGCGATAGGAACAGCAATCACTGCGGCAAACAGGTAAATAAAGGCTTGTAGAAAATATCCTGTCATTAGCTTGATTCCTTAATAAATAGATCAAACGAGTGGTTTAATTTTGGCAGTGTTTTCGCGACGTCAATATCAACACGGTCTTCAATTAATGCAGTGAGTAAGTTCATAAAACGGTCAGTATGTCTTTCTACTCTTTGATCTTCTAATGCGGTACGGGCACCAAATAAAACTAATGGGGCAATGTATTCCATACTGGTTAACGACGCCATTTGTTCAAGAGGGTGTAGCAGTTCTCGAATGGTAAATTGGTTATAACCATTGGTTTGATAAGCTTCTTCTTTGCCTCCGGCAGTAATTGCGGATAAAAAGATTTTTCCCTTCAGCGCTTTACCTTCTGTGCCATAAGCAAATCCATATTCGAGGACCATATCTTGCCATTCTTTTAAAATCGCGGGGGTTGAATACCAGTAAAGTGGAAATTGGAAAATAACTACGTCATGTTCAAGTAGACGCTGCTGCTCTTTATCAATATCGATATTGAATTTTGGGTAGTCATGATACAAATCAACAACCGTTACATTGTTGATTTTGTTGGCGGCCTTTATTAATGAGGTATTTACCTCTGAGCGGTGTTGAGAAGGGTGTGCAAAAAGTATCAACACTTTCTTTGTTTGTGTTGTCATAAAACCTCTTTGTTTTGTTAAATCTAATGCAGGTCGTGTATGTTTATAAAAAAGGCTCAATATCGTTAAATATTGAGCCTTTTTTAGAAGAAGTTAATTGAACGACGTCCACTCTCTGGATCAATCGTTGTTGGGATTTCTGGTTTTTGCTTTTTCTTTTTCTCTTTTTTTCTTTCTTAGGTTTTGGCTCTGAGTATTCAGGCTCAACAGGAATAGGTTGAGGCTTTTCTTTTATCTCAGGTAACTCACCAATAGGCGTGTCACAAATAACTACGTAATATTCTTCATTGAATTCAATCACATCACCATCGTACATTTTACGACGTTTACGTTGCTCTAATTCGCCATTTACACCCACATAGCCTTCACCAATCACATGTTTGGCTTCTCCGCCACCGCTAACAACATTGGCAATTTTTAATACTTTATAGAGTTCGATAGGTTGAACATTAACTTCAACACCAATCGCTTCTACTTCAAATTCTTCTTGATCTGACATGGGGATCTCTTTGATTACGAATTGTGCTCATTGTAACTGAGAGAAGGAGTTCAGCCTAGTCTCTTCTCTCTATCACATTATTATCTCGTGGTATGATAATAATGTTAGTCAATTACTTCAATATCACTTTTAGGAATAGAGCAGCAGGCTAAGATCATTCCTGCTTCTTTTAAATTCTGATTTAGTGCAGGAGAGTCTTCTTGTTCTACTTCTCCAGATTCTAACGTCACACGGCAAGCGCCACATAAGCCAGCACGACAGCTGTTGTTAATGCTAAGGCCAGCAGCTTCAGCTTGATTTAATAATGGGTCTTGTGTATTACCTTTAAACAGATGCCCATTTAAGCTAATGGTGATTTCTTCTGATACGGTATCTGTTTGCTTATCTTGAATTGTAACTGAAGTAACAGCGTGTTTATTTGAGTCTGCATAATACTCTTTTTCTTTGGTTTCTAAGACTTCGATCTTATCGCCTATTCTTATTGTTCCTTCATTTTTAGCAACGAGGTTTTGACCAAAATATACGTTACCAGAATCATCAGCACGGAATGTTGAGAAGGTTTTTAACGGCTCTTTATTTGGATGATATTGAGCGGTATTTGGGTTTACCGTGGTTAAGATACAGCGTTGGCAAGGCTTAACCACTTCAAACTCTACCTCTCCGATACGAATACGTTTCCAAGAATCTTCAATGAAGGCTTCGTTGCCTGAAACCACTAAATTAGTTCGAAACTGAGCCATAGTATGGTGGCTGCTACTGCGCTTATTTAATTCAGCAAGTGAAGCTTCACTGATCACTAATAATGGGTAACCATCGGCAAAACTCACATTGGTTTGAATTTTTTCACGCATACGATTGGATTGCTGACCAGAGAATAGCAATTGTGCTTCAGTACCTAAAATAGAGCTGAACCACTGATTAGCTTCTTCTGTAGTAGAGTAAGCTGTAAAAGTATCGCTCCAAACCGTAGTATCGATCTCTTTCATTTCTAATTCATCAAAGGTGAAATGCAGGTCAATCAATCCTGGATAGCATAGAACTAATCCATCTGGTTCAATAATGGCTTTGATTTTTACCATTTGTGGATGAGTACGTGCGGTAATCATTTTACCATTTAAAGACGCAACCATGAATCGGCGGTCACATTGTAAGCCTTGCTTTTCAACTTGAGCGCTAGGTAATGAAATACCTGCAATTGATTTTACAGGGAATACGTTGATGTTCGATAAATTTGAAACTGAATTAATTTGGCTCACGCTGGCATCCATTCTTTGTGGTGTTATTTATGTAAAGTGTATCAAAATCTATTTTATTTTACTGTCTATTATCTGTGCCTGACCATTATGAGTGTTCATAAGAGCTGAACATAACGGTTGTAATGAAATCTTTTTCGGTTTTTTGTATCTCAAATTCCCAGTTCATTCGCTCACAAATACGCTCAACAATCACTAGTCCGCAACCATAGCCAGCATTATAAGTATCATTACCATTACCATTACCATCATGGCAGTTAGTAATACAGAGAATGTTTTGGTTAAGGTTGATTTGTATATCCCCCACACTGTAATTAAAGGCATTCTTTATTAGATTATTAATCACAACCGTTATAAAACTGCTCGGAGCAAGACAAGGTTTATCTTCAACAATCGTCAGTTTCACACCCATTTCTTGTTTCGAAAATAGTGGCTCTAAATGATTAAGTTGAGTTCTTAATATTTCTTCTATTTGATAATGATGGAAATGATTACGATTGGATTGGTTCTGACGAACTTGAACTCACAGGGATGATAGTATCAACTGACTTTGACGTAAGTGAATCAGATTCTTTTGTTATTAAAACACTACAGGGTAACAAAACGATATTTATTACTCAAAGAACAGAGTTTGATGACCACCTGACCCTGAATAACTTGTATGTAGGCATGCTTGTAGAGGTTGAAACGTATTTAGTTAATGGCCAATATATGGCGATTGAAATTGAGCAAGAGAGTGATAACGATTAATTCGTTGTTGTTTTAAAACCACTAATTAATCGTCAGTGGTTTTTTCTTAACTATCTACTTGGAACTATATAGAGCCGCAATTTGGTTGTGGAGTTGTGTAGTTAGGTAATCGCTTTATTTCAGCAGAAAGGTCATGAATTCGAGTACTGTGTGATGGATGAGTCGATAGCAATTCAGGTGGTTGATTTCCACCTGAAGCTTTTGCCATGTTTTTCCAAAGATCAATACTTTGATTAGGATTAAACCCAGCTTTTGCCATTAAATCTATGCCCATAATATCAGCTTCTGACTCTTGTTCTCGGCCGTAAGGCAGCATTACGCCGTATTGAACCCCTAGCCCTAAAGCGCCCATGGTTAAATCATGATATTGAGAATATTCAGAGCCTTTTAAGGCAACACTTGATATTTGTAAGCCACTATTCACAATTTGGCTTCGAGACATACGTTCATTGCCATGGTGAGCAAGTACGTGAGCGACCTCGTGGCCAATCACTGTGGCTAATTGGTCGCTATTCTCAGCCACTTTTAATAGGCCTGTATAGACACCTATTTTTCCACCGGGAAGAGCAAAGGCATTGACTTGGTCGCTATCAAAAACAACGACTTCCCACTCTTTAAATGCGCTAGTTGTGCCAACTTGGCGAGTAATTGCACCAGCAATGCATTGAACGTAATTATTGATTTTTGTATTGGTGCTTATTTTTTCTTGCTGTTTTAATTGCTCAAAAGATTGAACGCCGAGCTGAGACATATCGGCATCTGAAAATAGGATTACTTGATTACGTCCTGTGGGTGAAGAGCTACAAGCACTGAGTAGGATAGATGCAAAGATTACGGGTGTGCTTTTTTTCATCGATAATGTCATTGTATATCCATATAGCGAATAAATTATAGTGAGTATGGTATGCAGGTAGCGAGTTAATTTCAATAGCTTGAAAAATGAAGTTCTTAACTGTGTCGGTATCATCGCTATGTTTTTAGTGTGTGGTGGTCTTGTTGGAGTATTAATCGGCTTTATGTTTTTTTGTTATAGTTATAAATGAGTTTTTATCACAAAATTAAAGCGTAATAAAAAACAGTCGATGTGTTAGGCATCGACTGTTGGTTTTTATGGTAAGGCCTTAGTGTGGCATGAGATTAGTGTTTATGAGCTGTTTCATATAGCTTTGCGTCAATTTCTTCGCCTTTTTCTGGACGAGGAACAATCTCAAAGCTTTCGTCTGCATGAGTTAATGATCCTGTCAGTTTTTGTAGGACTGATTTGTCACCCTTAATACCTGCTTTTCCACTCTCTAATAGTTCTCTTAGTGTCGTTTTCTTTAGTAAGATTTGCGAGATATCAGCATTATTAATGAACAATGTTGCATCAGATTCCATTGCTTTATCTACTAAAATATTGTTTAAGTTACCGTTAGACATTTCGACAAAGTAAGTCTCTTTGTTATCAGGCAGAACCACATTTAATGTAAATGGTGTGTGTTGAGCCTTTATAGAATCAACTTGTACCGCTAGGTAATCCAGTAAGTTTTCAATCGTCATGTTTGCAAGAACATCTGGTGATGCAGTTTTCGGAGCGCCAGGCAGTGTACCTACACGTAATTCTTGAGCGCCCGTTAGATAAATATTTCTCCAGCCCGCGCCTTCTGATTGATAGCCTAGTTGTTCGTAAGTATCAGCCAATAGTTTACGTGCATCGATGTTTTTAGGTTCAACTTGAATCACCTTATTCAATACAGTAGCAACAAATCTATATTCGCCTTTTTCAAAATCAGCTTCCGCTTTCTCTAGAATTAACTCACTGCCACCCATGTACTCTACAAATTTTTCTGATTCAGGTTTCACTGGTAGCGGGTTTAAATTTGCAGGGTTCATGTCAAAGTAGCCTAAGTACATATTATAAACCGCACGAGCATTGTGAGAGTAAGTCCCGTGGTAGCCATTGGTGTGCCACGTCTTTTGGATACTTTCTGGCATTACGGTATATATTTCATCGCCCATGTCTTGTAAAACTACGCCGTCGTTTGCCAAGCGAAGTGTTTGGTTATGAGTGAAGCCATAAGCATCACGTTGCATTTTTAGGTAATCAGAGATTTCTTCTGTTCCCCAAACTGGCGCAGAGTGAGAGGCAAACAGTACGTCTGTTTTCGAACCCCAAGTTATTAGCATTTCATTGATTTTTTTAGACCACTTTAAGCCATCACGAACTTTGGCACCGCGAAGCGTATAAAGGTTGTGCATACCTTGGTAAGTAAGTTCACCTGTCCATAATGCGTTCATGCTTGGGATATAAGTTACCATCTCTGACGCAGCTTCTGTACCAGAGGCATCCATAAATTGCATTTCTAAACCATCAATGTTCAGTGTTTCAATTTCTTCTTTATGGTTCAGTTCGTAATCTGGTAATACATAAGTAATAGCACCTTTTGATAGGCCTTTAGCTAACGCGGCATCAACAATTCCGTGTTCATGGCGATTAAGCGTAGCGCCGTATTGGTAAGCTGTGCGACGAGACATCGCGTTGCCGGCTAATACGTTTTCATCAACAATCTCTTTGGTAATGAATTTTGAGCCGTATACTTTTACATCAGGGAAGGCTTCTTTAATCGCTGCTGAACCACCAAAGTGATCGGCATGTGAGTGAGAATAGATCATAGCAACAACAGGTAAGTCACCACCTTCTGGCACATTTTCTTGGAAGAATTTTAATGATTGGCTCGCTGATTCACGTGTTAATAATACGTCATAGGCAATCCAACCATTATCACTACGAATGAAAGAGATTGAAGCTAAGTCAGTACCTCGTACTTGATATATTTTCCCTGGAACGACTTCATAAAGTCCTTCTGCCGCTTGGTTTAATACTGCCTGACGCCATAATGATGGGTTTACTGAATCTGGTGCATTGTCAGCATTAGCTACAGATGGGTCGATAAAGTCAAAGCTGTTACGGATAATGTCACCGGTCTTTTTATCGAATGAAGTGATAAGGCCTTTGTTATTATTTTCAAAAGCACGAGTATCAGAAAAATTTAATGTTTTAGCGAAAGCGTCATTTTTTTCAATGGTTGTTTTGGTTGCTGGTTTGCCGCCTTGTTTACCAATTTCACTAAAGTGTTCGTGGTCGTGCTCTGCTGCGATTGCACCTAAAGATATTGAAGAGATAACAACGGCTAAAATAGTCTTTTTCATAAATCCACCTGTTTAAGTAAATTAGATCTGAATAGTAAAGTTGTGTGAGACATTAAATTAATGCTTTGCCTCAGTGCTGAAACCAATATTAGTGATCTCTATTCATTTTAAAAATAGAGAAAAAGATATACTTATTATTTATAATATAAATGTGTTTGGTAGTTTAATGAGTAGCAAACAGAGAGGAATGAATAATGCCAAAGCAAAAAGATTTTGATATGAACCTATTACGAGTTTTTGTTTCAGTATGCCAAACAGGTTCATTTACCAAAGCTGCCGAAGAACTCGATTTAACTCAATCATCTGTGAGTAATGCCATTCGTCGTTTAAAAGCGTCTTTAGGTAGTGAGCTGTTTGTTCGTTCTGGTCGTGGCATTGAGATGACAAACTATGGAGAGAATCTGTTTAAGCAAGTAGAGCCTTCTGTTATGGCATTAGCTTGCGTCGTCGATGAAGGGGAGGGTTTTGATCCTAATATATCAAAGCGCTCATTTTCAATTTATGCATTAGAGTCCGTTTTACCAAAGCTACAGATCCGATTAAAAGCATTGCTTAAAGGAAGCGGTATAACGGTTACATTAAAAGAGTTACCAAGTAATGAAGAAGAGATCCTTGATGCTCTGATGCTAGAGAAAGTGGATTTAGTATTAGATGTAATGAAACCAAGACAATCATCATTGAGAAGTCTGGTGGTGTCAGAAGATAAAATCTGTTGTATTGCGCGATGTGATCATCCAAGAATAATGGGACATATTACTAGAGATATGTTTTTTGAAGAGCAGCATGCCTTTTTAAATATCCGTCGTTTTAAACAAACCATAACAGATTACTTAGCTGAAGAGGTGCTGCCAAATCGTAAAATGGGCAGTGAGCATACCTCTATGATGGGAATGATGGCATGTGTTGCACAATCGGATTTTATTGGTATTAATTCGATACGTTTGATATCTCAATATAAAGAGAGCTTTGGTTTACAATTATTGGATGTTCCTTTTCCTGTACGATCAACCAAAATACACATGCTTTGGCCAACTAAGTTTGAAAACAATAAAGCAAACCAATGGCTGCGACAATTAATTATCGCAGCCGAAAAGAATTAAGGGCTAAGGAACAAGCCATGCTGTTTTTTTAGATTTAGAAAGTAACCAACTTAAGCCAAGTGCGCCAGCACCACTAAGGAACACCCAAACCGGAATAACCCACATAGGGTTTTGTCCTTCGTACCATGCATAATTTTTCATTGGCCACAAGAATAGAGGATGGAGTAAGTAAATTCCTAAGCTGTAGGTACTGATAAATCCAACAATGGTTCGGGATTTATCAGACAGTGATTCTCCATAATAACGACAAACAAAAAACAGCATTCCAGCTGCAGCAACAGTATTAATAGTTTTGTAAGATAACCATCTGCCTACGGTATATTCTCCCAGTAATACACTTTGGGTTATCACCATATAAACAGTGGCTGCTAATGCAGTGATACCAATAAACAGCGCGATGATGGTGTTTGTTTTAGTTAATGAAACTCGTTGGTATAGCACATAACCTAATAGTAAGTAACCACTATACAGCCAGATCTCAGTACTCCAGAATCCTTCAAATTTGACAAGAAAGAAACAGGTAGTGAGTAGCCATACTCCAATAACAGAGAAGAGAGCGGTGTTATCTATCTTTTGAACCATGACTCTAAAGAAAGGGATCACAATATATAAGGGAAGAAAGTAATAAAAGAACCCTAAATGGTAATAGGTGTATTCAAAAGGTAGGTCGATAAGTACCATTTTTGTTGATTCAAAATCATAACCCTGCGCGGTTAATCCTGAGAATAAAGCATAAAATACCGACCAGAAAAGAAAGGGAACAAGTACTTTCCCGAGTCGTTTTTTTACATAATAAGGCGCATCAAACTCTCGCTTATCACTGAGCATTAATGCCCCTGTGATCATAATAAACACCGGAACAGCCCAGCGACTTAAGCTGTTTACTGATACCGCCGTTACCCATTGGTCAAATGGAATTGAATTCAACTCATGTCGGTAGGGAGCTAATACGTGAATCGCGACGACTGCAACTGCAGCTATGCATCTTAGTAAATCAAAAAAGAAAATTCTTCCCATAATATGCACAGTTCTCCAAGATTTGCGTAATAAGTGATAACCAACAACCAATTAATAGTTATTTGTTATATATAAAAGTGGTTGCATTTGATATATAAGTTGTTTTTTATAAAAAATAGCCAGATATCATAAATCAACTAAAATTAAAGTCGAAAAATCATGTATTATTTATATGTATTATTAACATATAAAGGATTAAGTATGAAAGCGATAGTAGGGTTAATTTTATCATGCTCTGTGGTTTCTGTTGCTAGTCAAGCAGCAGAAGAGATTTCTGTCACGCCATATATTGTTGGTGGGGTTAGTGCAAATGTTGCTAATTACCCTTATATGGCCTCATTAATGTTTGAATATAAAACTAAACCTGGTGTTGTTTATCCATTTTGTGGTGGATCTGTTCTTGATGAGCGACATATTTTAACCGCAGCGCATTGTGTATATGATACTTCACCTTCTCAAGTTGCCAATATGAAAGTGGCGATCGAAGTTAATGATGGACAGGGTATGGCCGCAGCTCAAAAAGTAGCTGTAAAAAAGATTTATTATCCAGATAATTATAATAACTCTACCCTAATTAATGATGTAGCTGTCTTAGAATTGTCAGAATCACTACCTAATTATACTTATAAACACGCAGTTAAATTAGGAGATACGTCAGATCAAGACTATAGAATGCCAATGACGGAATTTACAGCTGTTGGTTATGGTCGTTTTAGTACCAGTAATGATAACAATGGTGAGAATAAAAGTGTTGAGTTTAGAGAAACTCAAGTTACTTATGTTAACCCAACAGATTGTAATTTTTGGGCTAATTATACGACATCGAATAAGCAAGTATGTGCAACGGGACGCTCGTTTGATAATAGTAATTTAGTGACAGCAACTTGTCAGGGGGACTCTGGTGGTCCGTTAATCTGGAATGGTTCCCAAATTGGAATCGTGAGTTTTGGTCCATTGATTTGTGGGGATGGCAGATTAAATAGCCAATCGGTCTTTACAGACGTAAGCCAGTATAAAGATTGGATTAGAAAAGCACAAAAAGGAGAGTTGTCTTCGGTCATTACCGTTACAGAAGATAGCTATAGTGAAAGCTCTGGAGGTTCAATTCCTCTAGGTATGATTTTTGTTCTTTCAATATTTGGATTTTACCGTAAGTATCATTAATTTATGTGAGTTAATGTAAAAAAGGGCATAACGTAATGTTATGCCCTTTTTCTTTCTTAAGTACTAAATAGCTTTAGGTATAGCTTAAGACTAAGCTATTCCAAGCTTTCTTTTGTTGCTCAAATTGCCGTTTTATCTGTTTATGTTGAACACGTAAAACAGCCAATTCATATTTCTTCGATAACGAATTTTTCTTATTATCAAGGAGCTGTTTTTTTGAATCGTAATACTCTGACATGCGTTCAATTAGCGCATCATACTCAGCTTCTAAATGTTCTTTTACGATGTGATAATTGTGTAATGTAGCAATTTTATCTTCCGCTTTTTTTCGCAGCATAAGCGCTTTAGCTTTCTCTATTTTAGCTTGAGGGCTAACTCGTAATTTAGTTGTTAAACCAAACCATGAGCAGCTTTTAATAAACCACTTTGTAGGATCATATTGCCACCAGTAAATACCATTACGGTAATCATTTTCAAAAATGTGGTGGTAATTATGGTAACCCTCACCAAAAGTAAATATAGCTAAAATGCCATTATCACGAGCGGTGTTTTTTTCAGTATAAGGTTGAGAGCCCCAAATATGGGCTAATGAGTTAATAAAGAAAGTTGTATGGTGGCTTAACACTAAACGTACTGCGCCTATCATAAGTAACATTCCAATAATGTCCCCGTAAATAACGCCAAGAAGTACTGGAATACCAAGATTCATAAGAAGAGCAAGTGGTACATAGTGATTATGTTGCCACATAATTACATTATCTTTTTGAAGGTCGCGGCAATTGCTATATTCATTACAGGCAGAGGATTGGTAGTGACGTAACATCCAGCCAATATGAGAATACCAAAAGCCACGCTTTGCAGAGTATGGATCTTTATCATTATTATCGACATGGCGATGGTGTACTCGATGATCGGAAGACCAATGTAATGCACTATTTTGTAAAGCGAAAGCGCCACCTAAAGCAAAAATAAAGCGTAAAGCAGGATGGGCGCTATAAGCCTTGTGCGACCAGAGACGATGGTAACCAGCTGTAATAGATAGATTACAAAAACTGAAAGTAAGAAGCAGCCATATCCAATGCTCAGCTCCTAAACCATGGTAATAGGCATAAAGAGGAGTCGCGACTAAAGCAAGTAATAGGCTTGAGGTAAATATAAATACATTTAACCAAATGATTGGTGGTTTTGATCCTTGATGCATAATAAACATTCCATTTAGGCGTACAGTTGTGCGCTAGAATAGGTTGTGTCGATATTTTAGTCAAGAAAAGGTGAAAGTAAATTTGTAACAAATGTGATGAAATGAGAAGGATCTTATAGATTATAGTGGTGTAATTACAACTGCTGCGGCTTTATGGGTAATAATTAACTGATAATTATAAGGGGCTAGGGTATAGCATAATAACTTTGCTATTAAAGATGAGAAGAGTTATTTGAAGAAGTTAAAATAAATTTGATATAATGCTAGGCATATATAATTGAAATAAAGTAGAACAACGATGAAACTTAGTTTTTCAGAAGGCGACATTATAACTAATCAATATGAATTAGTCGTACGGCTTAAGAATGCATCTAAAACAATGTTGCAAGCAGAGGTAGATGGGTTAACTCTTATTGGGGGCGCAAATGTGCTCAGTGCTGTAGGTAGTGGGCTTAAATGGTCGATTAAACTTGATAATGCAGAGCAATTGGAGTTACTTTCAAAAGAGATAGGGGTTGCGATTGAGTTTTACTAATCGTAACCTATATATATACCAATGCTCCTAATTAGGCAGAACAATTTGATCTTTACCTTGTTGTTTTGCCTGATACATATTGCTGTCTGCAGTTTGAATTAATGCTTCTAAATTGCACTGTTTTGCTTGGCATAGACTGATACCAATACTGACAGTGACTGTATGCTCTTTATTTGAAAACTTATACGGTTCTTGTTTACAAGTATGTAAAATCTGTTCGGCAATCTCATTTGCTTGTTCAAGGTTTTTATCGGGAAGAAAAATAATAAATTCTTCACCTCCCCACCGTCCAACAAAGCCTTGATTATCGACGATAGATCTACATTGCAGCGCGAAGCGTTTAATGACTTCATCCCCAGCAGAGTGACCAAATTGATCATTAATACATTTAAAATTATCAATATCGATTAAAAGGCAGGTTTGAGAAGGGCAAGTATCCTTACTTGTTTGTTGATTTAATTTTTCAGTTATTGCGCGACGATTGAGTAAACCCGTTAAGTCATCATAAGAGGCTTGATATTGGATCTGTTGTTCTAATTGATATTTTTCAGTGACGTCAATAACGGAGCTTTGAACGGCCGGTTTATCATCCCAGATTATTGCGCTTTCATAGATCTGAAAATAACGGTGTTTACCATCGAGTCGAATATTTTCTACAATATTATTTATTGTTTTGTGTTCTTTTGAGATCAACTTTTGGTAAATCGCTTTCGCATTATCTCGGTTTGACTCTGGAATAAGACACTCTAATGATGGCATGTTCATTACTTGAGCAACGGATGTAGCTCCAATTGCATTAACATATGAAGGGTTTACCATTAATGGAACAAAATTACGATGGACAATAATGCCTTGAAGCGAGTTCCAGATAAGATCTTTATATTTCTGCTCTTGCTCTAAGATACGTTGATTTGTTTGATCTACCATTGACATATCGATTACGGTAATTTGAAGTGCAGGTTCACCTTCCCACTCAATGACATGATCAACGGTTAAGACTGAGAACATTTGACCTTGTTTATTTTGGTTTACATAAGAGCGCACTTTAGGCTGTTCTTTGCCTGAGATAACATCACAGTAAGCTTGTTGGGCTGAATTATGAAATTTAGGGTCAATGATTTCAAATAAAGAACTAAGATTCATTACTTCATCAGTAGATTTGAAGCCAAACATTTGAGCATATTTTTCATCTACATAAAGAGGAAGAAAATTACGATGGATTACCACACCATAGGTGGAGTCGATATGGATGGCTTTCATTACGTATCCTAGCTCATATATATGTATAGCTCCATGTTATACTTTCGTTAAAGATAAATAAACCCACATGATAGAAATAAACAGTGAATCGCATTATTTTTCCTTTCATTTTCGGTAAGATCTTTCTGTACGATTTTATGCTTGTTATGATTAATGCATTATATATGATAGCCAGTTTATGGTGAGAGGTAAGAGTGACAAAGGGGAAAACGAATAAAGCGATGATGACTAAGCAGAAAATTATAGATACTGCTTTTGATATCACTATTAAGAATGGCTTTGAGACTGCTACATTTACATATATAGCAAAAACGGCGGGTATATCTAAATCAGGTATTAATGCTCATTTTGACAGAAAATCGGATATTGCTGCAGAATTAGCTCCTATTTATGAGAGTATAATTAAAGAGCCTCTGAGGTTTGGTTCACCTGAAGAGTTCTATGAGTCTTGGATACATGCTTTTGAGAGTAATGATAAATTTAGATCAGCAGTATTAACTGCAGGACCAATCATTCCAAAATTGGATGGTGTTAAAGGATTGTTTGATATCATTAAGGGTAATAAGGAAGAAATTCAAAAGTGTGTTTATATGTGTATCGGCTATTCAGTTATTCACTCATCGTAGGCGAGCAGTATAGGTTACGCCAGTCAGTTAGTCTGACTGGCGTTCTTGTTAATTTGAAATAAAATATAAATGTTCTTGGGTTTTTGGATTGCATTTAATATCGCAATACTTGTCTTTCATTTTTAATATTTCATCTATAGATCTAATGAATGCATCAACGACTTTAGGGTCAAAATGGACACCTGATTCTGATTTAATAAGCTCAATGGCTTTCTTATCACTCCATGCATTTTTATAGGGTCTTTCTGTTGTTAGCGCATCGTACACGTCTGCAATAGCGATAATCCTTGCTGAAAGTGGTATATCTTCTTTGGCTAGGTTATATGGGTATCCTGAGCCATCCCATTTTTCATGATGAGCGATAGATATCTCTTTGGCCATAATTAGTAAGGGGTCGCTATGATCACCAATTATTTTTGCTCCGAATATTGGGTGTTCTTTCATTATTATCCATTCCGACTCAGTCAACTTACCTGGTTTATGCAATATTTTGTCTGGAATACCAATCTTACCGATGTCGTGCATAGGGGCAGCAGTAAATAAGTCCTCACACCATATATCAGTACATCCGTAGTTTTTGGCAACAATCTTTGCGTAATGGCTCATTCTGATGACGTGCATCCCAGTATCGTTATCTTTAAATTCAGCGGCATTACCTAGTCTTTCTATCAGGCTTCTGTTGAGCTCTGATTGTTTGTTCGTTACTTTTCTAACTATTATTAAGGTGAAACCTATACACAGAATGACAAAAATACTCATTCCTGAAGTAATGAGTATTAAGGCTTCTTTAAAGTCATTATGTTCCGTAAGAGCTTCATCTACATTAATCTTCGCTATGAAGTTAGCTTTGAATGCATTTTGCCAACTGGTTACTGCAAATACTTCATTTCCTAAGTAATCAGTAGTTATCTCCATTTTACCTACATCGCCATTATTTGGTGGGCTAGTGAACGTGATTATGCCGCTCTTTTTATTACCGAGACAATTTCCACTTTTACATCGCGATATAATTACGCCATCATGATCAACTGCAATCATTTCACCGGTTTTCTGAAAGTATTTTTTGTAGCTATCGGGAAAGAACAATTCATCAGTGATTATTTCACTAATGATTACGCCATAAATTTCATCGGTTTTGCCATTTATTATTGGTGTAGAGAAGAATAGATTCCCTTTGTATCCTTGATCTGCATGATCAAAATATGCACCAATAGAGAATATTGAAGATCGGCCTTTAAGTGCATTCAAAAAATGTGGGTAAACATCTTCATTGAATTCTCTATATCCGATATTTTTACCATAACTCGCTAATTTTGCTCCTTTTGTTGTGAAGATAGCAAAAGCATTGGTTTTTCCTACATGAAGAGTTTCGTATTTTTTGAATACATCAATAAGTCTATTTTTTGTCTTCAATACCTCCTCAGTAATTGGATTATTTCTAGTTATGATAAGGCTTTCAAATATATCGATAAACTCGGGGGTTGATGTGATATAAGCGTGTGTTATTTTCATTATGTTTAGTGTCTCTTCAACATCGTCCTTGTAGCTGTGGATCACCTTGATCAAGTCGCTTTCTGTCCTATTAAGTGCGTATCTCTCACTAGACTCAATGAGCAGAAAGCATACGAACATGGCAATTAAAATGAAAGATGCTATCGATAATAAAAAGGAGTAGAGAAATTTGTTTGAATTGATCCTGAGGTTAGATAGTTTTGAGTCTGCCATTTTTGATGCAATGCTGAAACTTACCCACAGCAGTAGGATCACTAAAATAAAAATGGTGCCGTAGTACCATATGTTGAATCTATCTTTATTGTTAAACACTTCGTCGTTCATAAATACATAGATAGAACCAACTACAAGCCCATCATAAACGATATTTGATTCACCGCGCTCTGAGTAGGATTCAAGATTATCATTGGTACCTGAGTCAAATGTGCCTCCAACATGATTTCTTGAATAAGTAAGAAAGTTCTTTCCACTAACCGCATCTTTTATGATAAGTCTGTTTATTGACTGCTCATGTTCAATAATTGATTTTATTGTTTTTTTAGGTTTTTTTCATCAAGATTATAGAGGTGGTACGCGATTAGGTCTGAAATTTTCACTGCAGTTAATTCTGCAGTGGTTTGTTTAATTTCTGGACTTTTAACGCCTTGCTTCAGGGTAAGGAAAATTAAATAAGCGATCAAAATGATTGAAAGGATAGTGACCTGATATGTACTCTTTATTGTTGTCATAGATCTTCTCCATGTTTTTGATATTTATTAAAGAGATCTTTAATGTAGCCATCGTCTACTAATTGCTGAATAGTTTGATTAATTTTTGGTAATAGATTTGCGTTTTTCTTGGTTAGTCTAAGCGTAAGATCAAATTGTTTGATTGTTGGTGTTATCCCTATCACATCTCTATTGATATTTGTTGAGTTGGCAATATCTAAAGGCATAAGCATATAGTCACATCTACCCATATCTACCATTTTTGCTGAATTTACTTCTGTGGTGATATCTTTATCGATATTGCTTATATTTACATCGTGAAAGCCAAGTACTGAGCATGATGTTAGGTGACTAAAGTCGCTTTCTTTACTTGGTGGTATATCAAAAAGAGATTTTCGATATATGATAACTTCAGACGATTTAAATAATGGAATACTGTATATGCTGTTTTTTATTTCTAGTTCTTCAGTTCTCCATTCTTTTGCGATGCCAGGTTCTACATCTACCTTTTGATATTTCATTAGGTGTCTAACTCGTAATTGTGGAAAAAATTTGAATTTAAATTCTATGTCGTTCATTTCTCCAATCTGGTTTAATAATTCAATATAGACCCCATTTTCAGGAGACCCACGTTGTGGTTGGATGAAATATGGGTAACGGTCTTCGTTTATTAATGCCACATCAAGAGCGACTCTTTCTTTTGCGGTGGCTATTGATGACATGATGAGGGAAATGGCTAGTACCATTGCATTTATTCTCGATTTCACTATGTAAGCCTTTCTCTTTTTATTTTTATGGGTTTAAAAGTTATGTTTCACTTTGTATCCCAATCAATTGAAATACTAGGTTTTATTACAATATGAAAAAATAAGTTTGACGGGTAGTAAATTATAGGTTTATCATCCTAGCACAATAAAAGGTCGTCATCCTTTTTTATTGTAGCACTTTATCACCGATAATGGGAACGCGGAATGATAAATGAGGTGTAGAACTACATCGATTCATAGTCTAACAGCATGTGAAGTCTCAGCATGCATTGGTTGTCTATTGAACAATCAAAATAATAATATAGGAAATTTAATGGATAGCATCATTGCAACCTTACTTGATGGTAGTACTAATCGTTACTTGTATAGCTCTTACGGAACGGTTCGTATTGTAAATGGCAAAAAAAATATCGAGATTCATATGTATAAAGCACTTGGTGCAAAGCAAACAGTAATGCTAAATATTGGCAAGGAAGCGATAATTACGACGGGTATTATTAATCATTTATTGATTAACGCTAAATCTGACTCTAGTGGTGATTTTAGACTTGTTCAGCAAGCGTTAAGTGAGATTGTGAATCATTAGATAATAAATGTTTAAACTGAAATTAAACATTTATTGTAGCCGCTGCTAATGTACCGATACAGTGAGAGGATAGTGTGAAAAATAAAGGTTTTACGTTAATAGAACTAGTAGTTGTCATTGTTATTCTTGGTATTTTATCAGTAATTGCAGCCCCTCGTTTTCTTAGGCTACAAGACGATGCTAAAACATCGGTAATTAAAGGAATTAGAAGCTCTGTGGATAGCGCACTGAGGATTGCTTATGGAAAACTGGCAATTGAAGGGGTCGAGAGCAAGGCTCTTCTATTACCAGGAGAAGTGCCAATTGATGGGTGCGGAGAGTGTTTATTTTCTTATGGATATCCTAAACGAGATTTTGATACGTTTTATGCGCTAGTTAATGGTGTTGGGGAAGGGGAAGATATCCAGTTAGCTTATACGATAGAGGCCACATCAGCCCCTACATTATTTTTTACATTTTCTGATAATATCATTGATGATTCTGGATTTCCGGTCATAAAAAATGATTCATGTTATGTGAAATATGAAGCGGTTGTAGTGAATACTGATGATGATGAGAAATCAAGTGATTATGTATTAACGGTCAAAGAATGTTAAAAATTTAAGTATATAAAAACCAGACTTTTAATTAAATATTTGTCTGGTTTTTTTAAGATTAAACTGCGCGATAAAACTCATATACATTGGTTTGAGTATGCTTTCTCTTTTTGGCATCATACATGGTTAGGTCAGCCGCTGCGATTAATTCTTTTGGTGAATTAATACCATCATGATTAGTAGCAATACCAGAAGAGCAACCAACAGTAATAATTTTTTCATCTATTTTCATCGGTTCACTTATCATATTCATGATACGAATTAAAGCAGACGTAATCTCTGATTCGTTTTTACAATCATTAAGTATTAATCCAAACTCATCACCACCAAGTCTAGCAAATGTATCGCCTTTTTTAATTGCCTTTGGAATTCGGTTCGCAATAATTTTAAGGAGTTGATCACCCGCATCATGGCCCAGGGTATCGTTAACCTCTTTGAATCCATTAAGGTCAATAAAGCAGAAAGCTATATTGTCACCACGCTCAATCTTATTTTTGAGTTCAGTCATACAATACTTTCGATTTTTAAGGCCAGTTAGGTAATCAGTCTCTAAGATTTTAGATTTAGCTCTCAGGCTTTTAGACATATAGGTAAGAGCGGGCATAGTAATAGTCGCGGCAATAAGGGCAATATATATATAATAAAGAAGACCTTTTCTATCATCTCTAATTTTATTTACGAATTCAGTTAAATCGTACCCTTTAAATTCATAAAACACCATATCATCGTACATTTCTTTAATTTTGTGTACTGTGAGTAAAATTGAAGGAAGATTTTCTTTCCAGTTATCATTGGATAAAAGTAAATTGTAGCCATCATCAAGGTGAATCATATGTTCATCAAGGTAGCTATTTACATAGTCTTGTATATTTTTGAAGACATTTGTGTCAGTGGCTAAAAACTCATAATTTACAACTAGGTAATCAATTCTATCTAAGATCTCTTGTTGTGAACTGTGCTCGTTATGCATAGCATCTAGAATTTCTACCTCTAAGAGTTGCACTTCACGACCAAATCTCCAAGAGGCCCAATAAGACGCTTTTATTCGCTCGATATACTTAATGGTTTCACGATCATACTCTGCCTGATCTTGTTTTATTTTATGAACAGTCAGAAATACGACTGCTAATAAAACTAAAAAAGCAATTATCCATTTTATTTTATCGTGAAGTAATATTTTCATTTTTCTACTCGTAAACGGTAATTTCAGTAGCGAACCAAACCAAGTGATAGCTCAATGATATTTCTGACATTTCTTCCTCACTCAGTTTACTTAAATCACTAATTATTAGTATAGGGCCTTTTTTTCTTATTGATATGTCACGGCCATTAGCCTGGTAAGCTAAAAAAAATGCTTCTTTTTCTAATGAGTCGCCAGTTATTTTTGCTTTATAACCGTTAGCTGCACTTACTTCTATATAATTAATCTTCGAAATTATTTCTTGGTTATTAAGTAAATCATAGAGGTAAACACCATTATATTTAATCAGTTTACGTTCCCAAGGGAGTGGTGTTGTAAGCATTGTTGGGGCGACGTTTTTAAGTTCTTTCATCGTATAAGAATAGCTTACATCCCTAGATGGAAAGTTAACTTTCATTGCCGCTTTAGTATCGGTACTCGCAAAAGAAAGCGATTGAAAGCTAGATATTATGAGAATTAGTAGGGTTTTTATAATATTAATGGGTGTCGTCCTTTTTTTCTTGCGAAGAAATAAAAATAAGAGTTTTTCTCTTGTAAATATTGATTATAACGCAGTTCTAATCAATATTTAAGCTCGTGGTCATTCTTTATACCAATTCCAGTAATTCTCTAGTCATTATTACTGGTTAAATCACATAATAGCTTCGTTAAAAATTATGTAAGTAGAATAACTACTTATCAGAATTTTTGCCTTGCTCTTAAGTGGTTTTCCTGCGTAATAAATAGACCATTTAATTAATGGCAATGGTATTATAAGGCTGAATTAATGCAGAATAACGACTTACTTAAATTAGAAGTGCATGAAATCCATATTCAACAGATACAAAAAAACCTCGTCATTTCTGACAAGGCTTCGTTGATGTTGGCGGAGCGGACGGGACTCGAACCCGCGACCCCCGGCGTGACAGGCCGGTATTCTAACCAACTGAACTACCGCTCCAATTTTTAAAACCCAGACTCTATCTGAATTTTCAAAAGTGGTGGAGGGATAGGGATTTGAACCCTAGAACCGCTATTAACGGTTGCCGGTTTTCAAGACCGGTGCTTTCGACCACTCAGCCATCCCTCCAGTGCGGTGAATAATAGTCAGCTTTGATTTTTATGTAAAGCCTTTTTTGAAAAAAAGCACTTAACTGTATATAAAGTAAACGTTATTCTGCGTTTCTCTCTACATCGACTAAATAATCACCTTCTAACCAGTTACGACCAATTAAAAGTTTGTAATCTAATTTACTTCTGTCACGTAGATTTACTGCTATTTTCTTATCTTTACCATCAAATTCTAAATGCATTCGAACGGCATAACGACGTTCAACACCTTGAGCATTTCGGATTTTACTCACCTTAATAATACGGCCTGTATGTTCAGAGGCTTCATTATTTTCGTTGTAAGTTGTGAACTTTACGGTATCACCTAAATGATCGCGCATATTATCACTTTCTTCCTTTTGCCCAACAATTTCAATGTTAGTGGCATGGATAGAAGTAGTCGCTGCACCAGTATCGATACGAGCTTGGTAATCAGAGTTTAGCTCTTTAATATGAATAGTTTCAATTTGGCCAACAATCGTTTTGTTTGAGCATATTTCATCAGCAAAACTTGATGTAGAAAGAATTAGTAAGCATAGAGTGAGAATACATTTTTTCATGAATGCCTTTTATTATAATTTGATGAGATGAGAGATCGTTGTAAACAATAGACGTTTTAATCAAAGGTGAGTTCAGTGATATGTAAAGAATAGGACAGATTTATGTAAAAAGTACAATAATACAGCGGTATCTCCTTGGGTTACCGCTGATATGTTAGTTTTAAGCGTTTTGAGATCTGTTTTTCATAATAGAACCAATGATCGCTAATGTAATAATACCGATAATGGTTAATAGTGAAATTACAGTAGGAACTTCATAAGCAGTACCGACTAAGAACATCTTAATACCGATGAAACTTAGGATAAATGCTAATGCTGGTTGCAAGTAACAGAACTTATCTAACATGCCTTGAAGAACAAAATACAAAGAACGTAAACCCAATAATGCAAATACATTCGCTGCAAACACTAAGAAAGGTTCTTGAGTGATAGCAAAAATTGCAGGGATTGAGTCTAACGCAAACATAATGTCAGTAAACATAATAACAATGACAACCAGCATTAATGGTGTTGCTATCGTTTTTCCGTTTATTTTTGTAAGTAACTTATGGCCATCGTACTTGTCATCAAATGGAATGTATTTTTTCGCAAACATTACCAATTTTGATGATGAGAAATCACTATTCTCTTCAGTATTCGCAAACCACAGTTTTACACCCGTGATGATTAAGAACACGGCGAAAATGTATAATATCCAGTGGTACTGAGCGAGTAAACCAGCGCCTACAAAAATCATAACAGCACGTAATGCAAGTGCACCAATGATGCCCCACAATAGAATTCGTGGTCTGCTTGATTCAGGAACAGCAAATTGACTAAAGATTAATGCAAAGACGAATAGATTGTCTACGCTGAGCATTTTTTCAAGTAAGTAACCTGTAATGAAAGCGATACTAGCGTCTTTCGGTGAATAACTGCTGTTTGGTGCCATTAATGGCCAGTAAACATACAGAGCTGCACAGAAAATGAAAGCAAGCACGAACCAGAAAAGTGACCACACTAAAGCTTTTTTTAAGCTAGGAGCTTCTTTTCTTGTTTGAAACATATCTAGAGCAAATAGAGCGAGAACAACGAACCCAAAAAGTTCCCAAGTTAACGGTGACATAATAATTCCTTACAAATAGGTGAAAGGAGTCCCGCTAAAATGAGTGAGTAAACCTTCCACCATAAACAATAAAATTAACGTTATGGTATTTGGTCTTGTCAAAGTGATTGGCATTCATTTGCCCACTTACAGATACCGGAAGTCAGATACATGATTAGTACTTACTTCGGGATGACGATATCTGAACAAGATTAAGTATTAAACCTTGTGACTACTCCCCAAGATCTGGATAGTAATCCTGAATCTTGAATTATTCAAATAAAAAATAATGGATATTAAATTATTTTATAAAGCATTTGGTGAATGCTTGAAATTTTTGAAGATGGGTCACAAAGAAAGTTCTCATGTTTTTAACTAAAAGGCCGATAATAGAGGTGATCTTAAAAATATAGAATAATGGTGTAGCATGAATTGGATTCAAATCTCTGTCGTTGGGCTTGTTGTTTTGCTCGTGTTGGTGTGTATAAATTTCTTTTTTGCGAATGGCAAACAAAAGAAAATCGAAAAACAAAAAGAAAGAGACGAAAGCTCCTATCGTAGAGCATTAGCAGAAGCGCGTGCTGCTGAACGTCAAGAGAGAGTTTACAAAGCTCAAACTGGACATGTATCAACTCAATTATTTTTAGCAAAAGAAGCTGAAATGAACAATTTTGAAGAAGCCTTACATTGGTATGAAATGGCTGCAAAATTAGATAACAATATTGCAATACGATCAATGATCAGGTTATGTGATAGTCGACGTGAAGAACCAGAGTTACGAGAAAAATCGTTATTTTGGAGTAAAGTTGCAGCGGCACAAGAAGGTGGGCCAGAGGACAAACTATCTTTAGGCATTGCTTTTTTACAAGGAAATGGTGTTGAAGCGAATATTGAAAAAGGGATTAATTTAATTACAGAAGCTGCTGAACTTGATCACGTTCCTGCTCAATTATTTATTGCAGATTGGTATGTTGCCGAATCTAACCCTCAACCTAATGCTAAATTAGCGGCGGAATGGAATCTACGAGCAGCAACGCTTGATAATGTTGAAGCTCAAATACGAATTGGTAAACAATATGCCGAGGGACGAGGTGTCTCTGTTGACCCTAAAAAAGCAACGTACTGGTTAGAAGTAGCAGCTGAAACTGGTGATGCAAAAGCGCAGTATTTTGCAGGTGAAATGGGAGCAGATACCAATGAAAAAGGTAATTCTATTGCTTATATCTGGTTATGGATTGCCGCTAAAAATGGTATAGAGGCAGCTATTCATCGTCGAGACCATGTTGGTCACCTTGTTGGTGTTGATGCGGTTATCGGATTACAAGGTATGGCTAAACCTCTATATGAAAAAATGATGAAAGGGAAACTAAAAAAGCACGCTGTCATTAAATCACTTGATAAACTGTATCAACGTGAAAGTTACTTCCCTAGTGATAATGAATTCCTTGTTGGTGAGGGAAAAAGTAAAGTTGATGAGACTGACAAGACAGAAACAAATACGAAAAAAGAAGTAAAGCCTGGTAGCGAAAAAAAAGATGAAGAAAAAGGCAAGGTAGATTTTAGTCAAACTAAAATGGACAGTGGCTCTAAATTTTAGACCTTTTCTTTATTTATATTAAAGGGGTTTAATTTATATAAAGGAGCACAATTTTGTGCTCCTTTTTTATTTACAGATTTACTTCAAAAAGGATGGGGCAATGATCAGAAAGTTGATATTTTTTCACATCAGTCTGATTGAAAGATTGCTGACTGATGGTAAATATATTTTCTGAGATATTAGTTAGACCATGATCAATCAATCGAGTGAAAGTCGTATATTTAGGCCAACCCCGCTTCCATTGCTTAACGGTGCAGCTTCCTTTTGTTTCTTTAGTTAATAGCTTTGGTGTATTTGTTGTTTTCTCTTCTAATTGTTTCCATAGCCAACTTCTAGGATGTGCAAGCGTATGATTAAAGTCACCTAAAATCATATAAACTTCATTATTTTCTTCTCTTATATTTATCCACTCAGTTAGTTCATTTGTTTGCTGCTCTAGCGTAGAACATGCGTAATTATTTTTTTGTTGTCCCAAGCATCCAGATTTTAAATGCACAGAAAGAAGATGGATTGGCTGCTCATTAACCGTGGTAATCACATAAGTTGCATAGCGCAATTTACTGCTTTTTTTGTTAGGTAAAAGTGAAAAATCATTAGGGTCTATAGTAGAAATAGAGTCGTGAATCGCAAATCCAGTGTATTGATTAATGTCATCAAATTGCTTTTTTGGATTAGAAGCTCTATCTGAGATAAATATCTGATAATCAGCCCCAACTATTTTTTGTATTGCTTCGATAGAGTCAACCTCTTGAAAAGCTAAAATTTGGCTATTAGATTGAGAAAAATAGTTATTTAGCTGTGAGAAATCTTGTTCACTTCTTTCTGACGAAGCAAATTTTTCAGAAGGATTAAGAGTTAACCATTCTAAATTCCAGGTTGATAAAGTGACAGCTTGGCTAGTAAATGAGCTAAAAAAAAGAATAAAAAAGCATAGTGAATAGGTAATTCGTTGATTCATAAGTCCTCCAGAAATCGCAAGCATTTTAATGAAATTTTTATTATATAGCACCCAAAAAAGTGTTTCATTTTCATACATTGCATTGAGTTTGAGAACCAGATAAAGGCAGTGGTGAAACTAAAAACACCCTCAGAAATACCTTGATCTAGATCAAAGTATTTTATCGTCAGATAGAGCTTAATACACCACATCTTGTGTTAGCCAGTCTAATACTCCCACTATTTAGTATTTGGAGCCATTGTGAATATAACTGTAATCAAGCGAGATGGAAGTCGCGCCATTTATAAGAACTCTCGTATTATTGATGCAATTAAAGGTGCCGCAGAGCAAGTGACACCTGAGGTTGAGAGTTATGCACAATTAGTGGCTCATGCTGTTGAAGTGGCTTTAAAAGGCCAAAAAGAAGTTGGTATTCGTCAGATCCAAGAACTGATTGAAAATGAATTAATGCAAGGGCCACATAAAGTATTAGCGCGTGCTTATATTGAATATCGTCATGACCGTGATATCGCTCGTGAGAAAATCAGTGTACTAAATAAAGAAATCAGTGGTCTGATTGAACAAAGCAATGCTGAACTGCTTAATGAGAACGCGAATAAAGACGGTAAAGTTATCCCAACACAGCGTGATTTACTTGCTGGTATTGTGGCAAAACACTATGCAACACGTCATATTTTACCTCGTGATATTGTACAAGCACATGAGCGTGGAGAGATCCATTACCATGATTTAGATTACGCACCGTTCTTCCCAATGTTCAACTGTATGCTGATCGACTTAAAAGGCATGTTAACAGGTGGCTTTAAAATGGGTAATGCCGAAATCGACACGCCAAAATCGATTGCGACAGCAACAGCGGTAACTGCACAAATTATTGCACAAGTAGCAAGTCATATTTACGGTGGCACAACTATCAACCGCATTGATGAAATTCTTGCGCCATACGTAACTGTAAGTTATGAAAAAGCGAAAAAATTGGCTGAAAAATGGAACATTGCAGATGCTGAAGCATTTGCTCAAGCACAAACAGAAAAAGAGTGTTACGACGCATTCCAATCTTTAGAGTATGAAGTCAATACACTGCATACAGCGAATGGACAAACCCCTTTTGTTACTTTTGGTTTTGGCTTAGGTACAACGTGGGAATCTAAATTGATCCAACGCTCTATTTTAGCGAACCGTATTGCAGGTTTAGGTAAAAACCGTAAAACAGCGGTATTCCCTAAATTAGTATTCGCTATTCGTGATGGTTTGAATCATAAAAAATCAGATCCACATTACGATATTAAAGAGCTTGCGCTTGAGTGTGCATCAAAGCGTATGTACCCAGATATTCTTAACTACGATAAAGTGGTTGAAGTGACGGGTTCATTTAAAACACCAATGGGTTGTCGCAGTTTCTTAGATGTTTATGAAGAAAATGGCGAACAAATCCATGATGGTCGTAACAACATTGGCGTGATCAGCTTAAATCTTCCTCGTATAGCGATTGAAGCAAAAGGTGATGTTACCGAATTCTATAAATTGCTTGATGATCGTCTACTTCTTTGTCGTCGTGCATTAGAAACACGTATTTCTCGCTTAGAAGGTGTGAAAGCTCGCGTTGCTCCTATCCTTTATATGGAAGGTGCGTGTGGTGTTCGTTTGAAACCAGATGATGACATTATCAACATCTTCAAAAATGGTCGCGCGTCTGTATCTCTGGGCTACATTGGTGTACATGAAACGATTGAAGCACTGTTTGGCAGTGATGATCACTTATATGACAATGCTGAGCTTCAAGCAAAAGCATTAGAAATCATTCAATACCTAAAAGATGCAGTAGAAATTTGGACAAAAGAAACGGGTTTTGGTTTTAGTCTTTATGGAACGCCAAGTGAAAACTTATGTTCTCGCTTCTGTAAGCTTGATAACACCCAATTCGGTGTGATTGATAAAGTGACAGACAAAGGCTACTACACCAATAGCTTCCATTTAGATGTACAAAAAACAGTAAACCCATACGATAAGATTGATTTTGAAATGCCTTACCCTGAGATCTCAAGTGGTGGCTTTATTTGTTATGGTGAATTCCCTAACATGCAACGCAACATTGAAGCGTTAGAAAACGTATGGGATTACAGCTACAGCCGTGTGCCTTATTATGGAACAAACACACCAATTGATGAGTGTTATGAGTGTGGTTACACCGGTGAGTTTGAGTGTACAAGCAAAGGCTTTACGTGCCCTAAATGTGGTAATCATGACTCAACCAAAGTATCAGTAACACGTCGTGTTTGTGGTTATTTAGGCAGCCCAGATGCACGTCCATTTAACTTTGGTAAGCAAGAAGAAGTTCAACGTCGAGTGAAGCATTTATAATGAATTATCACGTCTATCATTCGATTGATGTGATTAACGGACCGGGTACGCGTTGTACCCTGTTTGTTTCTGGTTGCGAGCACAACTGTAAAGGGTGCTACAACAAGGCCACATTAAATCCAAACTCGGGGCATCTTTTCTGTCAGCAATTAGAAGATAAGATCATTGCTGATTTGAACGATACACGTATTTATCGTCGAGGGTTGTCGTTATCTGGTGGTGATCCGCTGCATCCAATGAACTGCGAATCGGTCCTTAAGTTAGTCAAACGTGTTAAATCTGAATGTGAAAATAAAGACATTTGGATGTGGACGGGTTATGAATTAAACGAGCTTAATGAAACACAAAAAGAGATAGTGGCTCTGATTGATGCACTCATTGATGGTCGCTTTGAACAAGATAAAGCCGATCCGTCATTGGAGTGGCGTGGTTCGAGCAATCAAATTATTCATACAATTAATGTATTGTAAGGAAAATGTGAAAAACTAAACAATAAACCGTGATATTTTCCTATCTGAATGGTAATTTAAATACATTACAGATCATAAGGATATGAAAATATGCTGCAAAATATAGCGACTCCAGCTAAAGATCCCATTCTTTCTCTTTCTATTGAATACCGTGCTGACGATCGTGACACCAAAGTCGATCTCGGCATTGGTGTTTACCGAAATGACCAAGGTCAAACTCCAATCATGAAAGCGGTGAGCGATTCAGCAAAAGCTATCGCTGCAGAGCAAACCACAAAAGCCTATGTTGGCCTTGCTGGTTGTGAAGTGTTTAACCAAAGTATGGTTGATTTACTGCTACGTGACACCTCTGCTTATGAACGTGTTTCTGCCATTCAAACTCCAGGGGCGAGTGGTGCCTTACGTATGTTGGCTGATCTGATTAAATCAACAGAGCCTGATGCAACGGTTTGGATAAGTAACCCAAGTTATATCAATCATCAACCAGTCATGGAAGCGGCTGGTTTGAAGGTCAAGCACTACAATTACTTTAATCCTGCAACGAAACAAGTCGATAGTGCAGCGATGATGGCTGATCTTGCGAAAGCTGGCCCTAAAGATATTATTTTGCTTCACGGTTGCTGTCATAATCCAACGGGGGCGGATATTCGTCTTTCTGATTGGATTGCCATTACAGAATTAGCGCTAAAGAATGGTTTTATTCCGTTTGTAGATATTGCCTACCAAGGTTTTGGTGATGGCTTAGAAGCTGATGCCGCAGGTCTGCGTTTTATGGCTGACCGTGTTCCTCAAATGTTTATTGCTACCTCATGTTCGAAAAACTTTGGCTTATACCGTGAGCGTACTGGCGCTGCGATGGTTATTGCTGCCAATATCGAAATAGCCATGAATGCCAAAGCAAAACTTCTGCAAATGGCTCGTGCGACTTATACCATGCCGCCCGATCATGGTGCAGCGATTGTAGGTCGGATCTTAAATGATGACGCATTAACGTTATCATGGCGCACAGAGCTAGATGAGATGCAAAAACGACTATTAAGTTTACGTACTGATCTTTGTGCGGCATTACGTGATGAAACACAATCAACAGACTTTGATTTTATTGAACAACATAAAGGTATGTTCTCTGTTATTGGTTTTACTCCTAAGCAGATGGCAAGTTTAAAATCTGAACATGGTATTTATGCGGTAGGGGATGGTCGTATTAATATTGCAGGTATGCAAAAGCAGCATATTGATTATATTGCAAAATCTGTAGCCTCTGTTGCAAATAAGTAGCAGATTTTTTTGAGGTTCTTACTATAATAATAGAATGAATTATTATGAATACCGTAAAGGAAAACGCATGAAGATAGCAAAAAAATGGTCAACGTTACTTTTACCTATTTTACTTTCCGGTTGTATGTCTACGACAGCAACAACGACACCTGATAAAGCCGCAGACAAACCAGCGGTCGAACAACCGGTGAGCCCTGAAGTGACACCAGATACTAAACCTGTTGTTAAACCAGAGCAAAAACCACAAGTTGATCCTAAACCACCAGTGAAGAAGCCAGTTGCCACAAACCTAAAAACCGCAGATGGTAAATTAATCTTAGGTGAAGAAGAGTGGATGTACATTAAAGCAATTAATCATAACGCAAAAGCTCGCATTGATACCGGAGCAACTACATCATCAATATCTGCGATTGATATTGAAATGTTTGAGCGTGATGGAAAGGATTGGGTTAAATTCAAACTGGCTCATAGCGGTAGTGAAACGAAGGAGTTTGAAGCACCAGTTTCTCGTGTTGTGACCATTAGACAGTCAAGTACTGAAAAGAGAACTGATCGCCCTGTGATTGAAGCTTGGGTACAGATTGGTGATTTGAAAACGAAAGCGGAATTTACCCTAAATGACCGTACCCATATGACGTTTCCAGTTTTACTCGGTCGAACCTTCTTTCGTGATGTGGCTATTGTGGATGTAAGTAAGAAGTTTATTCAACCAAAAGTAAAGCTTACTAAGTAATACCAATTCCAGTAATTCTCTAGTCATTATTACTGGTTAAATCACATAATAGCTTCGTTAAAAATTATTTAAGTAGAATAACTACTTATCAGAATTTTTGTCTTGCTCTTAAGTGGTTTTCCTGCGTAATAAATAGACCATTTAATTAATGGCAATGGTATAATAGAGTGAGTGAACTAACTTTTAAATATAAAAATGCCCAAATATTATCTTTGGGCATTTTGGTTTATGGCATAGTGTAACTCTTATCTAAAGGCTGCTTGTCTTTGAGCTTTCTCTAGCAAATATCTAATTTCTTTTCTATCTTCTTCATCGTTCAAAATAGGATTAATAAAGGTCTGAACATAGTCTTCATGTTCACCTAGAGGTAAGCTATTTGTCCAACGCGTTAGCTCTGAATTAAGTGTCATTTTTAGCTCTTGTTGGTTTAAAAATTTATCAGGATTAATTATGTGTTGAAATTTTGCCCAATGCTTAGGTGTAACCCATAAGTAAGAACTTATTTGAGAGCAATAAAGAGTCAGAAAAGCTTTTTGATCATCAATTAAATTGTAAGTTTGAATTAGCAAAGGCATTAAGTTATAAGAAAAGTACAGGCCAGTTTTAGATGTGCTGTATTCATTAAAGAAAGACACGACAGAATCTATCTCATTAGGTATTTTTATTGCAACAGCTAAAGCTGCCCATGCTCCCAAAGGAGAAAGATCTGGATACTGTAATGGTGCATATTCTGATCTTGAGCTGTAAACGGTTAGTTTATCGATGAATGCGATAACTTTGTCATGTAATCTTTCATGTTGAAGTGCATAACAAATGAAGATAAATTCAGATGTGCCGTAATCATATTTTTTAGTATCAATATCTAATTTTTTAATATAATTACCAATCTGCTGTACGTTGCTTGAATCTCCCTTCCATAAAGAGTGATGGAGAGAAAGCAGCTTACCTTGATAGCAAAACTCTAATCGTAATAACTTACTACGGTCTTTATCCTGATAAGCCAGATCGTATGTTGTTTGTATCGTTGAAAGATATTCGTTGTTTAGTGTATCTAGAGTTTGTTCTAATGATTCAATGCTAAGAGGATTCACATCCAGTTTAATGACTTGTTTATGTGAGGTGAAATGGCGCATTAATTTGATTAGCATGCTGATTCCTTACAAATATCTTGTTGTTCTACAATGGTATTTTTATCATCAATCTCAATGACGCTAAGGTGACCGTTAAAAATTACAGCTTGGGTCGTTTGCTGAGTCAACGTAAATAACCATTTCCCCCTGAATAATTCACAGCTATTGGTTGGGAAGTAAGCATTAATTAATTCGCCACTTTTTACAGTGATGATTCTTGTTAAAGTATACTTTTTCTTTGCTCTTTTAGTCTTACGTAGAGTACTTGACTTAGGTATGTGTTCCTTTTCGATTTTTAAGATAAGGTGATGAATATCCTCTGGGTTATCACTATTTATACGTAACTTAAAGCCAAAGACAGCGTTATCATTATTGGTGACTATTTCTTGATTATTAAAATCAGAGTTAGTCAATTTTGAGCCATATTGCTCTGCATGGGCAGTACAGGTATAGGTTGCTACTTTTAGTATCGAAATGGAGTGTTGAGCGCATAGAAAGGCTTCAGAATCATTTGAATATACTTCAAAACGGTACTGACCAAACACTAATTCCTCTGTGTCAAAAGGAGCAATTAGGGTAAAAGGTTGGTTGTGCCTGATGATTGATTCCCATTGCGTAATGGTTTTACCATTAATTTCAGGGTGATGGAGCTTAATCGTTACGCCATGAATGCGACTGAACCCTCTTGTTTCAATCTTAAACCTACAACCAATAGTCGAAATATCGCTTTTATTGGCGATAGGAGTTGGGCGAGAAAATGAGTCGGATTTGGGATGGTAAAACCCGAATTCATAGGCCGTGAACTGCATCAATAAAGTGTCACAGCAGTGATTCCCTAGTAAATAATCGACTTTATGCCCTATAGTATTACTCTCAATGACACCAAAATGGTAATCAATAGGCTGGAGTGCTTCTCTTTTAAGAGAGAGCATATTAGCTACATCGTAAGCATAAATACTAGCGCTTTCATCTCGATAGATAATGCCTTGTTTTTCATTGAGGTATATATGATCGGTTGCGGCTTCAGGATCTCCTTGTAAATATCCAACAAAGCTACCATCTAGAGATCTAAAAATGGTAATTAAACCATCCTCATCACAGTCAGCTAGAATATAATTTCCGTTATCACTATAGGTATATTGATAGATAAAGTCATCAATCGAAAGTTGAGCGACAATGGTCTTTTTTTCAATATTAAACAGACTATTTTTATATACGAAATGTAGGTTGTCTGGCGAGAGTGCAATTTCATCGCTGCCTAATGCGCTTTCAAAAGGGTGATTAAGCGAAGTTCGTAAGCCAGTTGTTAAATCAATATAAATGATCTCTTCATTTGTATAGCTATAAGGATCTTCAACGATAATTGCGAACTTACCATTTGAACTCATTATTATTGATTTTGTAGAATCTAAGCAATTAAAGCGGAGTTTTTCGGTAAAGGTTATAAGGTCAAATACCACAAGTGTATTTTCAACTTCAGTAATAAGATCAAGATTATCTGGATTGAACTCAGCGTAATCTTCCACTTCTTGAGTTAATCGTATTAACAACGTATTACCATCATCCGAAAGTTGTAAGCCCTCAAAGTGTAAGTTAGCTGTTAAATGAAATACAGGGTCGATCTTCCCTAAGTGCCAACCTTTTATTACACCTATCTCATCGTCATAAGTAACGACATGAGCAATACTTGATGATGTTGCTTTTTCTGCGGCATCAAAATCATAAAGATTGCTTTCTTCGAAGTTTCTCCATGAGACTCCTTTATGCTGGGTGAGATCAGAAATATAAAGATTTTCGGCAGTACTATAAATAAGATAAGGGGATTCTTGGTAAGTAACACAACGAAAATTATGACTATTATGTATAGCAAATAAAGGAGTAGCTCGTCGTTCTTCACGTAAACGCTCTTGCCTTACTCGACAAGATTCATATCCATAAAACAGAGTAAAAGCAGGGTCTATGTTTTGGTTTAAAATACACTTAATGTAATGAGATATTTTGGCATTGAGTTTATCCATTTGGGAAATAATAGCAGGGATATTATCTATGTTTTTCTCTAATCCTGTGATTTCAGCCGCTAACCTAGCTGTGTAACTATGAAAAATATACAGTGATTCATTGGTAACATCAGTTATTGATGATTGCTTTAAGCTGTGTAAAAGGTCGACTAAACTTGATTGAATATCTTCATCATTATCAATATCTTCTAGTGTTTTATAACAAGCATCTGATTGGAAAATAATTTGATTTTTAATTGCTTCGGTTGCAGTGATTAAGCATAGTTCATCAATAAAGTTGGGATCTTTTAGTTGTTCAATAAAAGAAGAGGTAAACTTAGGAGCTTCTTCATTATCACTTGATAAACGATAAGGTAATGCTGAGTAAAGATATTTGAGATAAGGTGAATTTGGATATTGAGATATAATCTCGTGGATAAGATCTTCAGTATTAACTAAGTGCCAACGATCTGAGGTTCCATAACTATCAATGAAATCAAGAATAAATTGATCGCTGTAACTAAATAATCCTCGGTATGGAGCTTCAAAAAGTAACTCTTGGCTACGTTGATAGCGTAAATCAAACTCTGTGCCTTCCGTGAACTGGCACTCATCAATAGTTTTGATGTATTTGAGCACTAAACCTCTTAACTCTTCATGTTTAGCTGCGAGGGAGAATAGATTAACCCTTCTTTCTTTTTGCCATTGTTCATAAAAATAAAAGCTACCGTGATTTTCAGAGGCTTGAGCTTGGCGGTAATGTTGTTCATTTTGACCAACAAAATCGGTAGTATCATCTTTTTCTGAATCAAAAAATGTGTAAATGATGTTATCGCGTGTATTTAGGCTGCTGAATATTGAGCGATCTTCTATGTCAGTGATTAATCTTTGAAGCGTTTCTTTGATACTATTTAGATCGTTACTGTTATAAATCACTTTATGAATGCAGTTTCGCCCGTAATGGCGTTCTAAATAAGTAATGGCTTTATCTCGTATTGTTTTTATATCGATGTCATTTTTTAATTCATGAAGAAAGAGATCATAGTAACTAGTTAGTTGTTTTAATGAACTAATGACGAGATGAATAAATGGCCATTGGGATTGATTGTTAAATTCCTCATCATTGGATGTTGGTTTTAGTTGTTTTAGTTCGGAATATAATTCAGCTATAGCGGTAGAATTTATGTCATTGCTGTTTTGAATTTGGCGAACAAGTACATCTATGTGATTATTGTTTTTCATATATGCCCAAAAAAGAGGTTTTTTGTATTATATGAAATGTAATCAGCTATTTACAGGTTATAAATCTCTTTTATAAAAAAAATCAGGTTATAGATAACCGTTGATGATATAGATTTCCTAAATGTCTTTTTTGGGCGTTTTATCAAAACAATTTATAATTAGAGGCATTTTGTTGCTCTCTGAGTGTTTGAAGTAAGGTGATTTGTTTATAAATAACATAGTAACGACTAATGTTAGCTACGTAATTGACAGGTTCTTTACTGACGTATTTTTGTGCCATGATCTCAACATTATTGAACCAGATATTAGGGTTATAGCCATGTTTTACTGCCATTCTACGCATTTTTCTTACGTTAGCAGGACCTGCGTTATAGGCGGCCAGTGAAAAATACATTTGATTTTCTTTAGTGATATCTGGCTTTAAGAAATAACGCTTATGTACAAAATCCATATATTTTACGCCCGCGTGAATATTATTTTTTAAAATTTTAAAGTTCTTTATATTAATATACGGCTCATTCGCGGTGCTAGGTAGTACTTGCATGATCCCCACAGCTCCTTTATGAGAAACTAAATGGTTATTAAACCTTGATTCTTGATAAGCTTGAGCTGAGATCATTAGCCAATCGAATTCATACTTCTCTGCATATTGCTTAAAGAGAGTGGATAGGTTGTTAAATTGGTCCATGGTCTTTGGGTTTATTGCTTTGTTTAGCCATTGGGTGTTATTTAAATATTTGTTGTAAATAACATTGCCTAAATATGAGCCTTGTTTAATTCTCCTTATGTATTTATTTACAATAGATTTAAGTTGAGGAGTGTCTTTTCTTATCGCCCAGCTAATATTAGCTTGAGTCCTGATTGGTAGGTCTTCATTGATCGTAATATTTTTCATTATTCTTGACCATAATTGAGATTTATGGCTATCAATGACTGTCATGGGTAATATGTCTTGATTTATCATCTCCATAAGTTCGTAATCTTGAAGGTTCTCTTCTAAAAAATGAACATTAATAGGAGGGATACCATCACTAAAAAGCTGTTGATTAATGCGCTGCAAACTTTCAAAATAACTAGAGCTTGGTCGAACCCATATCTCTTTTCCTGATAGTTGTTCTATTGAGGTGATCTCTGGTATTGATTTTGAAGTGACAAGCCATTCTTGGCTATTACTGATAACAGGATCACTAAAATCAACAGTCTTTAAACGCTGAGGTGTGATGGTGAGGTTTGCAACCGCTATATCACCAAAACCAGTTTCTAAAGCGCGAAATAGGTCATCACGAGGAACAGGAATAACTTGCACATTTACATTAATGTTATTTTTGTGTAGGTGTAATTCGAAATGATGAATGAACTCTGCGATGACTCCTTTTGGTTGGCCTTTCTCTATATAATAAAAACCAAGATCGGCAGATACTAGAACACGTACTGTTCCTTTTTTCTTTAGAGTATTGAGATCTCCTGTATATGGTGTTTGTGCCATAGGTGAAAGCTCAAGGGCCATAGAAAATGGAGATAATAATAAAAACAACAACCAAACCCTACATGGCCAAAACATAAGCGACCCCCATTATTAACAAGATAATAACAAGTTAGGTTAAAAACCGAATGGGATCAAGTATTTTTATGCAGAGTTACTGATTTTTAATACAAAAAAGCCAGAGCAGGAAGAACCAACTCTGTCTTTTATAAAGTGTGCTCTAAATATGGTTAATATTTAAATAAATTCACTTGGTTATTTAGTTGTTTAGCAATACTTCGCAAATCTTGTGATAGTTTTTGTGAATCTTCAGCCTGATGTGACATCTTATCTGAAACATCGTTTGCTGATTGAATATTCATACTAACTTCATTCGTTACTGTTCTTTGTTCTGCTGCTGCGTTAGATATTTGAGTTGCCATATCTGAGATCTGTATGATAGATGTTGATATTTCCTCTAGTGCTTGAGTTGCGTTATTAGCATCATCAACACTAGATTGAGCGAATACTTTACTTTCATCCATACTATGAACGGCACTTGCAGTATTGCGCTGTAGTGTTTCAATCATTTGGCGGATCTCATCGGTAGAGCTGTGAGTTCTTTGCGAGAGTACTCGTACTTCATCGGCAACAACAGCAAAGCCTCGACCTTGCTCACCAGCACGAGCTGCTTCAATGGCTGCATTTAGTGCAAGGAGATTGGTCTGCTCTGCAATATCACGAATTGTTGAAAGAATTGTATTGATGTCTTGGGCATTCTTATTCAACTCCTGAATGATACCTGAAGCATTATCAACTTGACTTGCAAGGTTGGTAATTGATTCTTGGTTACGCATGATAACCTGCTTACCTTGGTCACAATGTTCAGTTGAATTGATTGCTGAATCTGCCGTCATTTGTGCATTATTAGCGACCTCTTGAGCTGTTGCCGACATTTCATGAACCGCAGTTGCGATTTGTGAGATCTCATTTAATTGAATTGAAAGCCCTTCATTGGTTTGGCTTGCTACTTGAGTACTGACTTTAGATTGTGAATTTAGCTCAGATGAGGAAGTTGCGATGTCTTTCACTATACTCTGTAGTTTTTCTACAAAACCATTAACATGACCAGCTAAAGTACCAATTTCATCTTTAGAGTTTACGCTAATACGTTGGGTTAGATCGCCATTGCCTTTAGATAAATCTTCCATTGCCTTACTTAAGACATTTAACGGCGCTAGCGCTTGCTTAATTAAGAACATAGCTAAGGCAGCAATGATTGCGATTTGAATTAAAGTCATAATTGCAGAGTCACGTAATACACTTCGAACTGAAGCAAACGCTTGTTTTTTATCTACAACAGCTATGAAATACCAATCAGTTTGAGGAACTTTAGCCGCTGTTAGGAAAGCCTCTTTACCATAAACGATAACTTCTGATTGAGAGTGATTATTAGAAAGTGTTTGAATCTTATTAAGAGAAAAGCCATCACCGAGCGCAGAGATAGATTTCATAGTCATATTTTTATCTGGGTGGGCAACAAAGTTACCATCACCATCAACAAGGAAAGCTGATACGCCATCTTGATTAATGGCTAAAATATCATCGACGATAGATTGGATACTAACATCTGCCCCGATTACACCTCGATAGCCATTGGTATTAAAAGCCTTCGCGATGGTAATTACAAGGCCACCATTACCCGCATCGACATATGGGCTTGTTACAATGGTGTTTGATGTTGAAGAGGCATCTCTGTACCAACCTCGTTGGCGAGGGTCATAACTAGCAGGAACTGGATTATCAGCATTACTTTGGAAAAATTCACCAGTCTCAAGCCCTGCATAGCTGATGATGAAATGCCCAGCTCGTTGAGACTGATTGAAGTAAGTAATAGGTACATCGGCATATGAAAAGGCATTGGTTGATGCTTCAACAATATTAATACGTCCACTGATCCATTTATCAAGGCCAGAGACACTTGCTTTAGTTAAGGCTGCTGAAAATTGGTTAACAGAGTTGTAGGTTTCAGCCATTAACTGTCGGCCAGTCATTACGGTCTGTATTGATCCCATCACTAAAATGATGACAACAAACATGAGTGTGAGCTTATTTTTTATAGAAATATTATTTAACATTAGTTTCCCCCGATCCTTTTGTTTATATCTATATCGTACCATAAATTAAATCTAGGTAAATTAATTGTTAATATTATTAATACCTAATGTAGTGCCGACTTTATTTTTGTTAGGGCTAGAATGTAAACCTTGCTGTCATCATCATTTGACCGCCATAAACACCACCAAACTTTGCTTCTGCGCCTACTGATAATTGATCTGTTGAATGGAAGCGAAAATGAACACTACCAACATCTTTTTGAACATTACTACTGAATAATTGACCGTATTGAGCACCAAGTTCCATTTGTTGCATTAACCACACGCGAAAACCAAGGTTTATCTCAGTGAGCATTTCATCACCAAGTTTGTCACTCGACTTATCTTTAACATTGTGCAGTAAAAGTTGACCGTAAATATCTGCAAACTCATTGGCTGGGCCATTAAATCCCATGCCACCGCTAATATCCCAATCACCTTCGAATCTAGTGTCTATTTTACCGATAATATGAGAGTTCTCTGTAAACTGTTGGTTTACTTGTACACCAGAAGTACCAGGACTTGTTCCTACGCGAACTTCAAAAAAGTTATAAGGGAAATTATTCGCTATTGCATTTGAAGAGGTAAGAGCCGCCGCTAAAAGAAGGGCTTTTTTGATGTATTTAATTGATTCCATAACTTAATTAACCTGATATTCATGAATTTTATCTATGAAAAAGCCTGCAATAAGCAGGCCAGGTTATTTGTTTTAGATATATTTTATAACGTTTGTAAGCGTTCTACTTCAATCTCTGGTATTTTTCCACCTTCATATTCGCCAAAAATACGGACTTTAGTCGTTTCATTGATTGCTGTCGGTAATGAAATATCATCGTCTAACTCTATTTGAATTTCTGTTGTGCCGTCAGAAAATAGGTATTTGTCTTTACGAATATGACGAATAATTTGGCCATCTACAATTGCGTTCTGTTCTGTGAACATCCCCGTGTCTTTTAATAGCTCTGCAACGCTAATTGTGCTGACAGGACCAGTGTAATTAAATTGAGCTTGTTTATGATTATTGTGATCACCATTATCAGCTAGAGCAATTGTTGGAGATAAGATTAGAGCTGCTGTGATTGCTATAATTGTCTTTTTCATAATAAATCCTTAGTTTGATAATAGGGCTGTTTTAAGCGTTTTGCTTCGATAGAACTATTAAAACAAACTTAGGTTGAATCAATCGTGAGTAAGTTATTCATATTCAATTCATCTTGAGTTAGGTTTGCAGAAGTAAACAGTTCCTCGCCTCTGAACTGAGAATAATGTTAATATTATAGATTGATGTTTAACGTAGAATAGATGGAATTATGCATACTTTCTCTCCACTAATGGTTCAAGGGACAACTTCTGATGCTGGTAAAACAGTTCTTGTGGCAGGCTTATGCCGAGTACTTGCCAATAAAGGGATCCAAGTTGCCCCTTTTAAACCACAAAATATGGCTTTAAACAGTGCTGTAACAGAAGATGGAGGCGAGATCGGTCGCGCTCAAGCCTTACAGGCAGATGCTGCACGAGTTAAAGCACATGTTCATATGAATCCTATTTTATTAAAACCAAATACCGATATTGGAGCTCAAGTTATTGTTCAAGGTAAAGCTATTGAAACCATGGATGCATGGGGTTTTCATGATTATAAGAAACTGGCCATGCCTTATGTATTAGAATCATTCTCTTATTTATCTAACAATTATCAGTGCGTCATGATTGAAGGTGCGGGCAGTCCAGCTGAAATTAATTTACGTGAAAATGATATTGCTAATATGGGGTTTGCTGAAGCTGCGGATGTTCCTGTTATTATAGTCGCCGATATTGACCGTGGTGGCGTGTTTGCTCACCTTTATGGCACTCTGGCACTTTTATCTGAATCAGAACAAGCACGAGTAAAAGGATTTGTCATTAATCGATTTCGTGGTGATATATCTCTGTTAGTTCCAGGTCTAAAATGGCTTGAAGAGAAAACAGGTAAACCAGTACTCGGGGTTATTCCATATTTACATGGTTTAAACCTTGAAGCTGAAGATGCCATTAAGAGTGAGCAACTAGAACAAGGAAAATTTGTGGTTAAAGTGCCAGTACTTACTCGTATTAGTAATCATACTGATTTTGACCCGTTACGATTACACCCAGAAATTGATCTTCAATTTGTAGGCAAAGGGGACTCTCTATCTGGTGCTGATTTTATTATTTTGCCAGGCAGTAAGTCAGTACAAGCGGACTTAACTTATCTCAAGTCCCAGGGTTGGGATAAAGACATCGAAAGGCATTTACGTTATGGCGGTAAAGTTATGGGTATTTGTGGTGGCTATCAAATGCTAGGTGAGCGTCTTTCAGATCCTCTTGGCCTTGAAGGAGAAATCTCTTCTATTTCAGGATTAGGCTATTTACCTATTGCGACTGAGTTGAAAAAACAGAAGCAACTCACTTTAGTTGAGGGGAAACTACGTTTTTCAAATCAAATCCCTGTTAACGTTAAAGGTTATGAAATTCATGCCGGAGTGAGTACTCACACGAAGGAAAATACTCACGCGTTAGATGATTGTTTCCCAATCTCAATTACAAATGAAAATACAGTAAGGCATGATGGTACACTCAACGATGAAAACACCATTTTTGGAACCTACTTGCATGGTATTTTTGATGAACCAACCGCTTTTGAAAGCATTTTATCTTGGGCTGGTTTAAAAGAGGTTAAAGCGATAGATATGAATTTAATCCAAGAAGAGGCAATTGAACGCATCGCGGAGTCTATTGAGGAGAGTTTGGATCTGTCACAGATTTGGCCAAATTTATTTGAAAAGAAAGCAGCGTATTAAGGAAGGTATAACTATGTCTAGATTGGCATTATTTTTAGCATTGCTGTTTAGCTCTTTATCAGTATCAGCAAATGTGACTGTTTATGCTGCTTCATCATTAACTAATGTGATGAATGATATTGTAGATTTGTATCAGAAAGAAACCGGTGAAAGAGTACGTATGAGTTATGCTGGTTCTTCGTCACTTGCTCGACAAATCGCAAATGGTGCGCCTGCTGATATTTATCTTTCTGCCAATATCAAATGGATGAATTACTTGGTTGAGCAAGATAGGGTTGAAATCCCGAGCAACGTGGATTTATTGCAAAATAGTTTGGTTTTAATTGCCTCTAAAAGTACACCAAAACAGAACGCTTGGCAGTGGTTTATTAGTCAAAAAGAAATGCGAATTGCAATAGCAGATCCAAGGCATGTTCCTGCTGGTATTTATGGTAAGCAGAGTTTAAAGGCTCAGCACCGTTGGTTAGAAGTAAGTAAGCGCTTAGCATCAGGTAATAATGTACGCTCTGCTTTACTGTTTGTTGAGCGTGATGAAGCGCCATTGGGGATTGTGTATAAAACAGATGCCTTATTGTCAAACAGCGTCACGATAGTTGAAGAGTTTCCTAGTAATTCTCATGATCCTATTGTGTATCCAATGGCAATAATTAAAAGTAAAAAATCAGATCAAGTTACGCATTTTTATCAGTATTTATTATCTGAAAAAGTGAAGAAAATATTTGTTTCTTATGGGTTTACAACAGTTTAATGCTATTAACAGATTATGAAGTAGAAGCCTTATTTTTAAGCTTGAAAATAGCAGGTATAGCGGTAGGCTTTTCTTTACCTATTGGTATTCTTTTTGCTTGGATTTTAGCCCGTTGTGATTTCAGGGGGAAGGCCGTACTTGATGGTTTAATTCATTTGCCTTTAGTGCTGCCTCCTGTGGTTATTGGTTACTTATTACTTATTTCTATGGGCCGACAAGGAGTGATTGGTAAATGGTTTTATGAATTGTTTGGCATTACATTTAGTTTTAACTGGAAAGGGGCTGCGCTTGCTTCTGCTATTGTGGCTTTACCATTAATGGTTCGTGCCATTCGGTTAGCTTTGGAATCTGTTGATCAAAAATTAGAGCAAGCAGCACGAACACTGGGTGCTTCACGAACGAAAGTATTTATCACGATTACATTACCATTAATGTTACCGGGTATCCTTACTGGTGCTGTTTTAGCATTTGCTCGTAGTTTAGGTGAGTTTGGTGCGACGATCAGCTTTGTTTCTAATATTGAAGGTGAAACTCGAACACTTCCTCTTGCCATGTTTAGTTATATAGAGATCCCTGGAGCGGAAATGGAGGCGGCGCGCTTATGTATAATTTCGATTATTGTCGCATTAATTTCATTATTGTTATCTGAATGGTTAGCAAGAGCGAGTAAAAAAAGGTTGATGGGATAAATGTTAGTTATTGATATAAAAAAACAACTCGGTGATTTGGATTTAGATGTCCAATTATCACTACCATCAACAGGTATTAGTGCCATATTTGGACGTTCAGGTGCAGGTAAGTCCTCACTTGCTAATTTGATTAGTGGCCTTGCCTCTCCTGATTCTGGTCGTATTACTCTTAATAGTTCAGTGTTGTTTGATTCAAACTCAAACATATCGATGCCACCAGAGCTGCGTCATATAGGCTATGTATTTCAAGATGCCCGTTTATTTCCTCACTATAAAGTAGAAGGTAATTTATTGTATGGTTGTAACGGAAAAAGAACCGCTCGCTTTGACGATGTTATCAGGTTGCTTGATATTGAATCTTTGTTGCAACGCTTTCCACACTCCTTATCTGGTGGCGAAAAACAACGTGTAGCAATTGGTCGGGCTATTTTGTCTGAGCCAACATTGTTAATTATGGATGAGCCACTAGCTTCACTAGATCTACCCAGAAAACATGAAGTTATGCCGTATCTTGAAAAGTTAGCCAAAGAGATTAAAACCCCCATTATTTATGTTTCTCATAGTTTGGATGAGATCTTACGATTGGCTGATCATATGGTCTTACTTAATGAAGGTAAGGTCAGCTTAACAGGGGATATTACGTCAGTATGGAGTTCACCACTAATGCGCCCTTGGCTTAATGCATCAGAGCATTCTGTATTATTGGAAGGAACAATTACAGAGCATCATTCTGACCATCCAATGACTTTAGTCACATTAAACAATAGCCAACAAGGGATATGGATAAAATCGCCGTGTGATTGCAGTGAAGAAGGGCAGAGCATACGATTGCGTATTAGAGCAAATGATGTCTCACTGATTAAGCAACAACCAGAACTAAGCTCAATACGAAATATTTTACCAGTCTTGATTGAAGGGTTAACAGAAGATCAGGAAAACGATGTGGTGGCAGTTAAATTGAACCTGTCTGGGCATGTCTTGTGGGCAAATATCACTCGCTGGGCGAAGAAAGAGTTAGAGCTAGAGCTGGGTCAGTATTGGTTTGCACAGATCAAAGGGGTTAGTGTGACACAGTCTGATCTTTGCTCGAAGTAATTATGTTGAACAATAAAGCACCATTAAGGAGGTAAATATGAAGTACCAATGGATACTGTTTGATGCTGATGAAACTATTTTTCATTTTGATGCGTTTGTGGGTTTGCAACGTATGTTTTTAGGTTATGGCATTAATTTTAGTAAAGAGCAGTTCATTGAATATCAGCTGGTAAATAAACCATTGTGGGTGCAATACCAAGATAACGAAATCACAGCACAACAACTACAAGAAACACGTTTTGAAGAGTGGGCAAAGAAAGTTGGTGTTACGCCAAAAGCAATGAATAGTGCTTTTATGATGGCAATGGCAGAAATTTGTACACCATTAGACGGTGCAAGAGAGCTACTTGATTCACTATTAGCAAGTAATGTAAAAATGGGGATTATTACTAATGGTTTTACAGCATTACAAAAGATCCGCTTAGAAAAAACAGAATTTAGTCATTACTTTGAGTTGATTACGATTTCAGAGCAAGTTGGTGTAGCTAAGCCAGATAAACGTATTTTTGAACATACTTTTTCTATGATGGGAGAAGTTGAGTTATCAAATATATTAATGGTTGGTGATAACCCTGATTCAGATGTGCTAGGCGGTATGAATGCTGGTGTTGATACTTGTTGGTTGAACGTAACCCAACAAGCATGCCCTGAAGGTGTTAAACCAACGTACACTGTTAAGACACTTAATGATCTACAGGTATTGCTACATGGGATTTAAGAGTGTTTCTACGCAGTTATACTAATCGTAGTAAGTAATTGATTAGTTTTAAGGCGTATTATTATTGCAAAAAAATCCTCATTGTTATAATAAACAATGAGGATTTTTTATCACTAATTCAGAAAGTATTATTCTTCTGATGGTGTTACTTGTTCTGTATTGTCAGACTCTACCGTTACTTGTTCTGCTTCAAGGGCCATTTTTTCACGATCAGCTTTACTGATGTATTTTGGTTTATTGTGTGAACGGCTGTTTCTCGTTTGAGCTCTACGGTGTTTCTTTAAAAGAGTCTCTTTAACTTTGTTTTTACGGCTCATTGTATTACCACATTAAGTCATCAGGAATAACGAATTCCGCATATGGATCGTCTTCATCCTGTGCATCTTCCGCTATTACGTTGTTAAGTACAACCACTGATTCATCACGAAGAGTAATCTTATCAGCCACACCTGCTGGGACGATCTCATAATCTTCATTGAAATGAACAATAGCTAAACGACCTGCAATTAATTGAGTTTGCATGGTTTTATCAACGTACATTTTTTTGACTAAAGTACCATCTGTAAAGTTGTAACCGATATCGCCATGAGTGCGATCCAGTTTATTTGCTGTGATTAGCTGTTTAATTTGAGCCGCTAATTCTTTTTGTTCTTTCTCGGCTTTATGTTGCAAGCTCAATTCTTTGTCTTTTTCAGCTTGAGCTACTTTGTTTAATTCAACCGCTGCTTTTGCTTCACGATTTTGAACGCGAGATTTTTTTGAAGCTTTCTTTGCTTTTGCTACTTTCTTTTGGTTCACTAACCCAGCTTTTAGCATTTGCTCTTGTAAGCTTAGTGCCATAAATAATTCCTAATGATAACGATGTCGAATTCTGACTATTATCCCATGACTTGTGTGGGATTTAAAGGACATAGAGAGAAGTAAAGATGAAAACACCTTGTATTGCGGCTTGTAAAAATGAAGATGGTATCTGTATAGGCTGTAAACGAACCATTACTGAAATAGTAGAATGGAAATCAATGACAGATAATGAGAGAGAAAATGTGATGAATCGATTGTCAGGAAAGCCAGTAATTCATGCCTGTCCTGAGTGTGATAAACCTGCACAATGTGATATTCAAATGGGTAAAGAAACGTGTTGGTGTTTTGAGGTCGAAACTCGGAATGTTGGTATTGTTTCTGAGAACTCTGAGTGTTTGTGTCAACATTGTTTAACAAAGAAACCTATAGCGTAATATTTACGTGTTACGCTATGAAATAGGCGTTTAAATTGATCTAAATCAATTGGTAAGATGGCTGGAATGACCTATCCTTTAGAGGTATTTAACATTATTAACAATTATTACATAAAATTAAACTGTCACAATTATTAATATTTTTACACATTATATTTCAATTAAATATATCTCTGGATGAGCGCAAAAAACTAGTGGATAAAAGGGTTTATCTTAAAAATTTAATTGAAGCACTATTTGTGAGGGATTAAAATTATGGAAGATAGATTCGACAACTTGTTAACATTTTCTATATTTATAAAGTAGAAAGATAACTAGGAATAAAATTATGAGCAATGCAATAAAGCAAAACGATGAAAACCAACGCTCTTCTGAATGGAAAGCATTTTTCTTCATTACAGTTGTTCTTTTCCCAATTCTAAGTGTGGGTGTGGTTGGTGCGTACGGTTTCTCTGTATGGTTTATGCAGGTACTGTTTTTTGGTATGCCAGGTCACGGTTGATTCTATTTTAGAAGCTGCCGAAACAATAAATTAGAATTAGATAAAAAGAGAAGCAATTATGATGTCATTTATTAAAAAAGCTTGGTCGGTTTTCGCTCGCCCAAGTGTACATATCAGCTTGGGTGTTCTTACCCTTGGTGGTTTTGTCGCAGGTGTTATCTTTTGGGGCGGCTTTAACGTTGCACTAGAAGCAACAAATACAGAAGAGTTCTGTGTTGGTTGTCACGCGGACAATATCCAACCAGAATACGCAGGTACCATTCACGATAAAAACCGTTCAGGTGTTCGTGCTACGTGTCCTGATTGTCACGTTCCACACGAGTGGACTTCTAAAATTGCTCGTAAAATGCAAGCAAGTAAAGAAGTTTTCGCTCACGTATTTGGTTTCATTGATACACCAGAGAAATTTGAAGAGCGTCGTATCGTTTTAGCCCAGCACGAATGGGACCGTTTTAGCGCAAACAAATCTCTTGAATGTCGTAACTGTCATGATTATGACGGTATGGATTTCTCGAAAATGCAACCAACAGCACGTATTCAGATGAAGGGCGCTAAAGAGCGTGACCAAAGTTGTGTAGATTGTCATAAAGGTATCGCACACAGCCTTCCTGCAAACATGGATAGCTCAGGTGGTATGATTGGTGAGCTTGTTCAATTAGCAGGTAACACTAAGTTTGAAGATGGTCAGTCGTATGTATCTGTTCGTCACCTTCCGTTATATGAAGATGAGAAACTAACGATTGAAGGTGGTCTATTAAACCCTGCATCACAAATCAAAGTACTTGAAGAAAAAGGCGACGCAATCAGAGTTGCAATTGAAGGTTGGCGTAAAGTTAAAGGTTTCGGCCGCGTTATCCAAGAAGACTTTGGTATGAACATCGCAGTTGCTTCTCTTCTAAAAGAAACAGCACAAAACGATACATTCGTTGAACAATTTGAAACAAAAGAAGATGATCTTACAGGTCTACCTTGGCAGCGTGTTTCGGTTGATCTATGGATGAAGAAAGATTCACTTCTTCCTGATTACCAACCAATTTGGGAAAAAGCAGAACAGTCATACAAAACTAACTGTTCAGTATGTCACACACAACCAGCTGAAGAGCATTTTGATGCAAACACATGGCCTGGTATGTTTGACGGTATGATGGCATTTGTAAACTTTGATACAGACAGTAAGTCACTTGTATTGAAATACCTACAAAAACACTCTTCAGATTTTTCTGACGAAAAACACTAAGAATTAACGGAGTAGATAGAATATGTCTATTAGCAGAAGAAGCTTTTTAAAAGGTGTTGCAACAACAAGTGCAGTATCTCTAGTTGGTCCAAGCCTACTAATGTCTTCAAAGGCAAATGCAGCGGAAACAACAGGAACATGGCGTGTATCTGGTTCACACTGGGGTGCATTCCGAGCACACATCTATGGTGGTAAAGTTCAAGAAATTAAAGCCTTAGAGCTTGATGAGCACCCAACAGAAATGTTAAATGGCATCAAGGGCATTATTTATAGCCCAAGCCGTGTTCGTTACCCAATGGTTCGTTTAGATTGGTTGAAGAAACATAAGTACTCTGGTGAGACTCGTGGTAATAACCGTTTCGTACGTGTAACTTGGGATGAGGCATTAGATCTTTTCTATCGTGAGCTTGAGCGTATTCAAAAAGATTACGGTCCATGGGCACTGCACGCAGGACAAACAGGTTGGCGTCAAACGGGTCAATTCCACAGCTGTACAAGTCACATGCAACGTGCCGTTGGTATGCATGGTAATTACATTACTAAAGTGGGTGATTACTCAACAGGTGCTGGTCAAACGATCATGCCTTACGTACTTGGTTCAACTGAAGTATATGCACAAGGTACATCTTGGTCTGAGATTTTAGAACATTCAGATAACGTGATCCTTTGGGCTACGGATCCAGTGAAAAACTTACAAGTAGGTTGGAACTGTGAAACACATGAATCTTACCCATACTTAGAGCAACTGAAACAAAAAGTTGCAGATGGTAAGATCAACGTAATTTCTGTTGACCCAGTTAAAAACAAAACTCAGCGTTACTTAAACAATGAGCATATGTACATTAACCCACAATCAGATGTGGCGTTCATGCTTGCAGCGGCTTACACATTATATACAGAAGATCTACACGATAAGAAATTTATTGAAACTTACTGCTTAGGTTTTGATGATTTCATGCAGTATGTTCTTGGTGAAACTAAAGATAAAGTAGTTAAAACGCCTGAGTGGGCTGCTGAAATTTGTGGTGTTTCTGCTGACCAAATTCGTGAGTTTGCACGTATGCTTGTTGGTGGTCGTACTCAAATCTTATTTGGCTGGTGTATTCAACGTCAAGAGCACGGTGAGCAACCATATTGGATGGGTGCTGTATTATCTGCAATGACGGGTCAAATTGGTCTTCCTGGTGGCGGCGTTTCTTACGGCCACCATTACTCAGGTATCGGTGTTCCATCAACAGGCTTTGCTGCTCCTGGTGGTTTCCCACGTAACGTTGACCAAGGTCAAGTACCTAAGTGGAATAACGATGACTTTAATGGTTACAGCAAAACGATTCCTGTAGCTCGTTGGATTGACTGTCTATTAGAACCAGGTAAAGAGATCCGTTATAACGGTTCTAAAGTAAAACTGCCTGATTATAAAATGATGGTTATCTCGGGTAACAACCCATGGCATCACCACCAAGATCGTAACCGTATGAAGAAGGCGTTCCAAAAACTTCAAACAGTTGTAACGATTGAGTTTGCGTGGACTGCAACATGTCGCTTCTCTGATATCGTGCTACCAGCATGTACTCAGTGGGAACGTAATGATATTGATATTTATGGTTCATACTCAGGTCGTGGTCTACTTGCAATGCAGAAATTGGTTGACCCTTTATACCAATCTAAATCAGACTTCGATATCTTTACTGAACTAACTCGCCGTTTTGGTCGTCATAAAGAATATACACGTGGCATGGATGAGATGGAGTGGGTTCGTTCACTATATTCTGATTGTCGCAAAGCAAATGAAGGTAAATTTGAAATGCCTGAGTTTGATGAGTTCTGGAAGAAAGGTGTTCTTGACTTCGGTACTGGTAAACCTTGGGTTCGCCATGCGGCATTCCGTGAAGATCCAGAGATCAATGCACTAGGTACACCTTCTGGCTTCATTGAAATCTCAAGCCGTAAGATTGATCGTTTTGGTTACGAGCACTGTCAAGGTCATCCAATGTGGTTCGAGAAATCTGAACGTTCACATGGTGGCCCAGGCTCTAAGAAACACCCATTCTGGATGCAATCTTGTCACCCTGATAAGCGTTTGCACTCACAAATGTGTGAATCTGAAGAGTTCCGTGCAACTTATTCAGTTCAAGGTCGTGAGCCAGTATACCTTAACCCTAAAGATGCAAAAGCGAAGGGAATTAAAGATGGCGATTTAGTTCGTGTATTTAATGACCGTGGTCAGCTTCTAGCAGGTGCAGTTCTAACGGACAGCTACCCTGAAGGAGTGATCCGTATCGAAGAAGGTGCATGGTATGGTCCATTAAACGAAAAAGTGGGTGCAATCTGTACTTATGGCGATCCAAATACATTAACACAAGATATTCCATCATCTGAGCTTGCTCAGGCGACATCAGCGAATACTTGTTTAGTTAATTTTGAGAAGTTCACTGGTAAAGTTCCACCAGTAACCTCATTTGGTGGCCCAATTATTGTTGAATAAAATCGACAAATAGCGCTTATCACAATAAGAGTTAATCTCTAAACCGAGTACTAAAGTACTCGGTTTTTTTTTGCTTTTTTAGTATGGAATCTAATGATACTTATTCCATTCATCATCTGCTCATTACTACTTATAAGAACCTCGTCTTACTCTTAAGTTATTTTCTGAAACATAATTTGTATCTATAATAAAGTGGAGTACAATCAGGGGCTCATATATTTATCTATTAAATCAATAATATAAAAGGTAGTTAAATAATCTGATTTTATTTATGTCAAGGAACACATAGTGAAGCTTAAAAGTAAAATTATAGTTGTATTTACACTAGCGTTGGCTACGCTTTCTATAATCATCGCTTTGATGAGTTATATGAAATTCAAATCGGCAAGCTTTGATGCATTTAATGACAAACTACATGTATCGTCAGAATTGACATCTAAATCAATGGGACAAAAAATTTACCGCTATTTTGATGTATTAAATGCAGCAAACTTCATGTTTACCGAAGAGGGTGGATTAGAAAATATTGACGCAGCGGTTATTCAGTTAAAAAAAATAGCTGCAATTACAGGCGCTGATGCATTTTTGGCATTAGAAAATGGGCAGACATTATATGGCGATAGTTTTTTAAGTGGCTTTAATGCCAAAACTTCTGGTCGTGAATGGTATACAACGGTTTTTGAAGGCAAGAAGAACATCTTGACCTCTATTTATACCGATACAAGAGGTAGTGATGTATTTGCGATTGCGCAACCCGTTTATTTTAATAATAAATTAGTAGCATCTATCGCTATCAGTTTGGAAATCAAAGAATTCAGTGATTATGTAAGGGAGCTTAACCCAAACAATCAGGTATTTGTTTTTGATAAAAATACGGGCTATGTTTTAGCAGCACCTAGTAATGACCTTTTTGGTCAAAATATGTATCAAGTACGTCCATCATTTCGACAATTCAGCTCTCAAGAATCTTTTGAATACGTTAACTCTGAAGGGCTATTAAATTATATAACACATAATAATATTGATGGGACATCATGGATTGTTGCCAATTATGAAGCTATTGACGTTATTAACGAGCAAAGCTTTAATAATCTAGTGTCTACCTTTACGGTTGTTATCATTATTGTCGCGGTTTTTTCTCTGTTAATTTATTACTTTGTCATTAATCATATCTATAAACCTATTGGTGGTGAGTTATCAGAGATCTCAGATCTGTTAGATAAAGTATCTGAAGGTAAGCTTGATATGGAGTTCTCTAATAAAGAGAAGCCAGAAGGTATTTATGCCAGTATTCAAGTGATGGTTAAGAGCCTAAAAGGTTTATTGAATCAAGTTCATTCAGCAACTGATTCATTAAGCCGTACATCAGAATCGTTGTTTGATGCATCTTCCACAATGACCAACACATCGAGAGAGCAAACTGCACAATTAGAACAAACAGCAACAGCGGCTAATGAAATGACAATCACAGTATCAGATGTGGCAGGTAATACTCAGGTTGCATCTGAGTCGGCTTCTCAAGCATTAACAGAAGCAAGCTCAGGCTCTGAGGTTGTAGAAATGATGAGCCAAGAAATGTCGTCATTGTTAACCGATATTAATGATGTTAAAAATGTAATCGAGACTCTTGCGATTGAATCCCAAAATATCGGAGGAATTTTAGATGTTATTAAAGGGATTTCTGAACAAACTAATTTACTTGCACTAAATGCAGCTATTGAAGCGGCAAGAGCTGGTGAGAGTGGTCGAGGATTTGCTGTAGTTGCTGATGAAGTTCGAAATTTAGCAGGTAGAACACAAGAGAGTACAAATGAAATTCAGCAGATGATAAGTTCCCTGCAAAGCGAAGCCGATAAATCAGTACAACTTATTAGTGTTGGTCAACAAAAAGCAGAAGCGAGTGTTGCTATTGGTGAGCAAGCAAATCAATCATTAACAATGATCATGACCTCTATCTCTAGTATAGAAGAAATGAATGCACAGATCGCGACAGCCTCAAGTCAACAAGCCCAGGTAGTTTCAGGAATTAATGAAAATATTGTAGCGATAAATGACCATGCCAAAGCCAGTTATCATCAATCGACTCAAATCGAAGGATTTGCCAACGAAGGATTGGAATTGGCAAGTAGACTAAAAGAAGTCACCAAAACTTTCCGAGTTTAATATCACTATTAATAAGTAAGAATATTTATAATACTTATTTGGTGAGATATAGCATATAAAAAGAGCTGTTTATCGCAGCTCTTTTTTTATAGTTTAAATATATGATAAATACCAACGAGTTGGGTTTATACTACATAGCTGACATTTATTGAGATAAATAGAGTAGAACTTATAGGCTGCTTCAGAGTCTGTATTTATTATTGTTGATTGTATTCTTAATAGTAGTATTCTACATCAATTATACGGTTGGCTTATGATAGGTTAACGAGAACAGAACGATAGGAAGTGCATGATGAACCCATTATTTTTCTTATGTGGACAAGAAAGTATTCCTGTTCAAACCGATTTAGTTTATGACATGAAAGATGATCAAGTCATGATGCGCTTTATTGGTATTCGCAACTTATTAGTAAGTGAACATTATTGCGTTCTTCAATTTCCAACTCAATTAGAATCTAATGCAAAAATACTTGGTGATGGATTTCAAATGCTGGCTCAGACTGCAGGCCAACTTGATGCACCAATAGAAATTGGTCGTTGCCCAGATAATAGTTCAAGCTACCGATTGTATTCTGAAAAGGCACATAAACGTTTTTATAATTACCTGGTAATTGAAGAGTCAGATGGTTTTACACTATTTGGTTTTACTTCTTGTTATCGTTTTGCTGGTTACTTCGAACTACATAAAAATCAAGGGACAACCACAGTTGCAGCTTTTCTTAATGGTGAAGATACGCATCCACAAGATTGGGCAAGTAATCAAATGGAGGCTATTACTGTCATTAAAGCCGATTCATTAACGGAGTTATATGAGCTTTATGCAGCAAAGGTACAGCAACAACACCCAATTCGCCCTGGAGTTAAACAAAATGCTCCAATTGGATGGTGTTCTTGGTATGCTTATTATGCAGATGTTACTGAGAAAAATGTACTAGATAATGTTGAAGTTATGTGTAACGACCACAAAGAACTTGAATGGGTTTTATTGGATGATGGTTACCAAGCTTTCATGGGAGATTGGTTAACACCTTCAGAAAAATTTCCAAATGGCATTCAAGCGTTACTAAAAGAAATTAAAGCAAGAGGAAAAAAACCAGCAATTTGGATTGCGCCTTTTATTGCCCAACCAGAATCAGAAATATTTAAAACACACCCTGAGTGGTTTGTACGACATAAAAATGGTGATTTACTTAAAGCCGAAGACATTACTTATGGTGGTTGGCGTTGTACTCCTTGGTATATTTTAGATACATCTAAACAAGCTGTTCAGATCCACCTAACAGATGTTATTCGTACGATGCAAGAAGAGTGGGGCGTTGAGTTATTTAAATTGGATGCTAATTACTGGGGGTCACTAAAGGGACAGCGAATTCAGTCTGGGATCACAGGTATTGAAGCATATCGTTTAGGAATGCAGGCCATTATTAATGGTGCCGGTGATGCACTAATTCTTGGGTGTAATGCACCAATGTGGCCATCTTTAGGTCTTGTTGATGCGATGCGAATTTCAGATGATGTAGAGCGTAACCCTGAACGTTTTAAGCAGATAGCAAAAGAAACATTTTATCGTAGCTGGCAGCATCGTAAATTATGGCAAATAGATCCAGACTGTATTACGTTAACGTCGCTACCAAATCAAGGTACAGAGAGAAAGTATTATGAGTTCCATCGTACTGTCATCTTGGCTTCTGGTGGTCTAGCGTTATCTGGTGATCCATTACCAGAGATGAATATTTTTGCTAAAAAAACATGGAAAAATTTATTGTCTCGACTTAGGTTGACCCAAGAGTCAGCGCAGTTTCAATCTCTTTCAAATAGACACTGTGTGTTAAGATTAAATCATCAGCATGAACTGCACTGTATTTTTAATTATGATGATGAAATTGCTGAGTTTACACTAAATACAGATCAGCTCTCTATCTGGCGTGATTTCTGGACTGGTGAACAATTGAACGAAGAGCCAATGCAAGTTTTACAGCTGACTTTAGAAAATGGATTAAGTAGCCGAGCAATTTTGGTTTCTATATAGATTGATATAATGTCTTAATTATCTGTTCCATCCACCGTTTTATATTACATAAAGGATAGATGGAACAGTGACAAGAATTAACTTATTCGTTTATAAATCATTAGCATTCAATTTTTGGTGTCGCGGCACTTAAACGCTGTTTCCTATCGTGAGTTGGGGCATCGAAATGGCTGCCTAATAAACGTTGTGTAATTGAATGTTGAGGGTTAGAAAAAACCTCTTGTGTTACACCTTTCTCTACCACCTGACCTTCATGCATTACCATTACTTTATCGGTAATATGCTTTACAACCCCAATATGTTGAGATACGTAGATAAACGAAATTGCCATCTCTTGTTGTAGCTCTAAAAATAGATTGATAATTTGAGACCTCATGGCCATATCTAATCCATTCAGCGCTTCATCAGCAACAATAATTGATGGCTGTAGAATCAATGCTCGTGCTAAACATACTCGTTGTTTCTGACCAGTAGCCAACATTTGAGGATAGAAGTAAGCATGTTCAGGTAATAAGCCAACACGTTGCAATGTGTCTTTCACACGCTGTTGACGAGCTTCTAGTGACATGCTGGTGTTACGTTTTAATGGGCCTTCTAAGATACGACCAATCTGAATTCGTGGGTTTAATGATGAATTAGGATCTTGGAAGATCATTCGAATTAGCTTACAACGAGTTTTAAAGTCTTTATAATCGAGCACTTCACCGTTTACCTTGATAATACCTGAAGTTGGTTCAACTACGCCTGCTAGCATACGTGCTAATGTCGATTTTCCTGAGCCGTTAGCACCAATAAACCCTAACGTTTGTCCTGCTTCTAAAGAAAAGCTAACAGGTTTCACAGCCTCTTTAATTTGTTTGCGAAAAAGACCAGTACGAAATACATAATCTTTTTTAAGGTCGGTTACTTCAAGAAGCGCAGTCATTTTTCTTCTCCTCAAAATTTAATGGGAAATGGCAGCTAAATTTATGATCTTTCACTTTTCGACCTTCAGGAATTTGGACACATTTACGTTGAGCATGAGGGCAACGTGGACCTAGTCGGCAGCCAATAGGTAAATGCTGCAATGGAGGAATGGTTCCAGGCAAAGACTCTAGCTTTGCTTTGTGGGGGATCCCATCTTTACTAAAGTCAGGCATTGCACGTAATAAGGCATTGGTATAGGGATGTTTTGGTGCATTTAGAATCTCTTTACGCCCTGCCGACTCAACTGACTGCCCACAGTACATAACTGTAATTCTATCAACCCATTGGGTTAGAGTAATTAAATCATGGCTAATTAATAAAATAGTGGTGTTATTAACTTGATTCATACGACTTAATAAACGGAATATTTGTGACTGCGTCACAGCATCTAATTCATCTGTTGGCTCGTCAGCGATTAAAATACGAGGTTTATTGGCTATTGCCATCGCGATCATAACCTTCTGACATTCACCATCAGTAAGTTCATAAGGGTAGCATTTCATAATGCGTTTATGATCTTTTATCCCGACTTTATGCAGTAGCGCTATAGCACCTTTTGTTCGCCAATTCCAACGCTGCCACCAACGACCAGTAAAATATTTTGATGGAATCGCTTCTTTTAGTTGATTACCTACTTGTTCAGAAGGGTCAAGACAGGTCGATGGTTCTTGGAAGATCATTGCCATTTCACGGCCAATAACTCGTCGTCGTTCTTTTGGAGACAGTGCCAATAGGTCAATATTACCTAAACGCATTCTATCTGCACTGATCTTCCAATTGTCTTTGGTTATTCCTAAAATAGCTTTAGCAACCAGAGATTTACCAGAACCTGACTCACCTACAAGACCACGAATTTCACCTTCATTAAGTGTTAAACTCATACGATCAACCGCTTTTACCATACCTTGAGGGGTTTCAAGTTCAATGGTTAAGTGACGAATATCTAATAATGGCATTATTCTGTCCCCGCATTTAACGCGCGCTGGATCCCATCACCGACTAAGTTAATGATGATAACGGTAAAAGTAATCACGATCCCTGGGAGCGTCACTGTCCATGGCGCAATATAAATTAACTCAATCGAATCACCTAAAATAGCCCCCCACTCAGGGCTTGGGGCTTGTGCACCTAGTCCAAGAAAACCTAAGGCTGTAATATCTAAAATAGCTACAGAGATCGCCAATGTCATTTCAGCTACGATAATGGCTAAAATATTAGGTAATACAGAGTTCCACAATAGATAAAAGTTATTCGCGCCATCTAAGCGAGCCGCAATAATGTAATCTTTTTCAACTTCATTGTGTACGGCGGTATAAACCGAACGAATGAAACGAGGGATCAAAGCAAGCCATATTGCTAGTAAGATATTAAATTCACCAAACCCCAAAAATGCGACAAAAATAATAGCCAGCAATAAAGAGGGGATTGATAAGATAGTATCTAGCAGGTGGTTTAAGGCGCTAGATAGTAATCCTTTCGTCATACCTGCAAAAATTCCAATAATGCAACCAACAAAGCCAGATAGCAACGCAACCACCACGGCATAGCCAAAGGTGAGTTGTGAGCCTATAAGCAGTCTTGATAAAATATCTCGACCTAAATCATCTGTTCCTAAGAAAAACGCAACATCACCATCTGCATTCCAAGAAGGCGGCATTAATAAATTTTCAGACTGCCATTGTGGATCATAGGGACTGAGCCAAGACGACGTTGCAGTCACAATAATAATCAGCAGTAAACACCAAAATCCAAACATGGCTAATGAATTAGCACGAAAACTCAACCAGAAACGTTCTATTTGAGTAGGAATATGTTCTTCTTGATAGACACTATTTGAGAGCATAAAACTCTTTCCTTACTAATGGGTTTACAGCAGCACCTAATAAATCCGATAAAATATTCGCGAATAAAATAAATGATGCCACAGTAATTACACCTGCTTGAATTGCCACAAAATCCTGATTAATGATTGCATCAAGTAACCAGCGGCCAACTCCTGGCCAATTAAAAATAGATTCGGTGAGTATAGCAGCAGTAAATAACCCCGACAGTTGGATACCTAACTTAGGAATAATTGGTGGAAGCGCATTACGAATAATATGCTTTACCATGATTTCAAATTTAGATAATCCTTTAGTATGTGCAACTTTAATGTAGTTTTGAGTTATCACTGTAGATACTGAAGAACGCATTAAACGAATGACTTCTGTCATAGGGGCGATAGACAATACTAGTGTAGGCAATATTAAGTGCTGGATGATATTTTCCAACATTTCAGCACGATAAGGAGATCGAGAAGCCAGTACATCAATAAAGGCAAATCCTGTTTTTGCATCAAATTCATACAATAAACTATAGCGGCCAGAAACAGGAGTAATGCCTAATTTTAAACTAAAAAACATTAATAATATCAATGCGATCCAAAATAGAGGCATTGAATATCCCAATAATGCGATGGATGATATAAGTGTATCTAAGGGTTTTCCTTGGCGCATTCCAGCAATTGTACCAATGGGTGTTCCAATTATTAAGGCGATAAAGAATGCAAAGAAACAGAGTTCCATTGTTGCAGGGAACACTCGAAGGATTTCTTCAAGCATATTAAGGCCATATTGATTTACCCCTAGATTACCATTCGCCAATTGGCCTAAATAAGTTATCCAACCAGAGAAAAAAGGAGCTTGAGACCAAGCAGAAGCTTGATCTAGACGTAAAATATTGAAGCCAATTAAGGTTAAGATAAGTAACGTAATAATAAATAAATTAAAACGACGTATAGTGTAAAACCACATTATTCTACCTCCTTAACTCTGAAAACATTGTGAAAAGAATATGTATTGAATGGGCTTAATGTAAATCCTTTCAATGAGGTTTGGTTAGCTTGATACTTCACACCATGAGCTAATGGAATTACTGGTAACTCTTCACTTAATAGATTCTGAATTTGGCGATATAGATTTAAACGATAACGAGGCTGATTAATTTCTTTTGCTAAATTAAGTAAAGAATCAAACTCTTCATTACACCAATTGGCAGCACCAAATCCAGCTTGCTTCGCATCACAAGATAAAAGGGGTCTCATCATAGGATCAGGATCTGAGCTATTGGCATTCCACCCGGTTAGAATTAAATCTATCTCATTGTTTTCTAATTCATTTTTACTTAGTACATCACTGGTAATAATATTAAGCTTAATACCTAGTTTTTCATAATCATTCTGAATTATCTCAGCTGATTTTTTAGGACTGGGGTTGTAAGAGTTATTATCAAGAGGGACCCACATCGTCAATGTTAATCCTTGTTTCACCCCAGCTTCACGTAATAACCCTTTAGCGTAATTAAGATCATATCGAATAAATGAACTGTCATCTCCATAGGCCCAAGAAGCTGGCGGTAAGATAGATTTAGCTTCTATTCCTGAATTATAGTAAACCGAATTAATCAAACTTGAGCGATCGATAGCTAAGTTTAAGGCTTTGCGTATTCTTTGATCTTGCAATAATGGTTTCTTCATATTAACAGCAATAAAGGCCACATTAGTTGCTGTTTGAGAGAAGAGGGTAAGATCATCATTTTGAATGATTACCGGTAATTGACTTGAAATAGGATTAACGACTACATCACATTCTTGGCGTAATAGTTTTGCTAATGAACCAGTGCCGCGACTTGAAATATCAAATACTATTTGTGACATTCTAGCAGCACCTTGCCAGTAGCTATCATGTCGTTTTAAACGAATCAGTTCACTTTTTTGGAATTGAGAAAGCTTAAAAGCCCCTGTCCCGATAGGCTTTAAATCGATTTGGTTTTTATTATCAGCAAGCGCTAATTTTAATGCATATTCTTCAGAATGAATTACCGCATATGATGTCGCTAGCGTAGATAAAAAAGTATTATCAGGAGAAGATAAGGTAAATTCAACTTGATGTGGGTTGATTGCTTTCACTGATTTAACGGTTTGAGTAAAATTAATACTATTAAACCAAGGGTAGCTACCTGAATTCACATTATGGTACGAGTTTTCAGGGTCTAAAATGCGATTAAAGCTGAAAACCACATCATGAGCATTAAGAAAACGAGTTGGCTTGAACCATTCGGTCGTATGAAAAGCAACATTAGGCTGTAAAGTAAAAGTATAGACTTTACCTGAGTCATCAACTTTCCAAGAGCTTGCTAAGTTTGCAGAAGGTTTTTGTGTTATAGGATCAATAATAAGTAAGCGATCATATATTTGAGCGCTAATGGCTTCTAAAATACTATTCTCATCAGAAATCTGTGGATTAAAAAATTCCACATTGCCAGATTCACAATAGATGAATCCAGTTTCATGAATTGTCTGTTTGATCCCCGCATCGTAACAGCCTGATAGGGAAAATATTCCCGTCACTGCTATGAGCATGCGCGTAATAATCTTCATAATGATCGCAGCTTTTATCAATTTAAATTAATGAACTTGTCATTTTATACTCAAGTGACTGGTTCTGCACTTAAATATCTAAGATTCTCCCTTGATTGTGGTCAAGAGGTGGTGCTTTTTTAATAATCCACGAAATTGATGATAGGTTATGCCTAGTTCTTCAGCAGCTTTTCTTTGGTGGTGTCGTGTTTTTAATAAAGCCTGCTCTAATAATTGTTTTTCTTGTTCGATTTGAAACTGTTTTAAATTCAATGGTAATGAGGGTGTCGTATCTTGTTTCTTCTGCTCATTGAGTATAGCCGAAGAAGGAATGCTTGGTTGAGTCTTTTCCCAAGGTGAGGCAAAAGGATTGAGCTGAATATAATCAATTTGTGCTTCTTCATGATTATGCTTAAACACTGCTCGTTCAATGCAGTTTCGAAGCTCACGTACATTGCCTGGCCAATCATAGTCTAGGATCTGTTGTTTTGCATGATAAGTAAACCCAGCGAAATAACTCAGGTTCATCTCTTGACACATTTTAATAGCAAAGTGTTCAGCCAATAATAAGACATCTTGTTCGCGATATCGTAGAGGAGGTAGATGAATTACGTCAAACGATAATCTGTCTAATAAATCAGCTCTGAATTTCTTTTCTTTCACGAGTTCTTGAGGGTTTTGGTTAGTCGCACAAATTAGTCGAACATCAGCTCTTAATGTTTGAGAGCCACCCACTCGTTCATATTCACCGTATTCAATGATCCGAAGTAGCTTTTCTTGAACGGTTAATGGTGCTGTTGTGAGTTCATCTAAAAATAGAGATCCGCCATCAGCACGTTCAAAACGTCCTTGATGGCGTTGTTTTGCGCCAGTAAATGCTCCTGCATCATGACCAAATAGTTCAGAATCCAACGTACCAGAGCTAAGTGCAGCACAATTTAAGCTCACTAAAGGTTCATCCCATCGTTGTGATAGAAAGTGCAGACGCTGAGCGATGAGTTCTTTACCTGTACCTCGTTCACCAAGAATTAAAATAGGTCTGTTAATTGCAGCAAGTTGCGAGGCGTGATCTAGTGAAGATAGAAATGCATCGGACTCTCCAATTAAATTATCTTTTCTCATTATAGCCTCACAATATTGGTCAAAATAGCCAGTAAATAGTGGTTTTAATCATCACTTAAATCTGATTAGAGGTCAACTTTTTATAAGTTGTTGATTTTTATATAGTGAAAAGTTGGCATGCATTGTGTAATAGTCATAGTAAGTTTTAAAATATATGAATGAGATAACTACATATTGTTATCACTATTATTAAAGAGGAATAAATTATGGGTATTTTTTCACGTTTTGCAGACATCGTTAATGCTAATGTAACTTCATTGCTAGATAAGGCAGAGAATCCAGAAAAGATGATCCGCTTGATTATTCAAGAAATGGAAGACACCTTAGTAGAGGTTCGTACTGCTTCAGCAAAGGCGATTGCAGATAAAAAGGAATTAACACGTAAGATTGGTTCAATTGAAGCTCAAGTGACAGATTGGCAAGAGAAAGCAAGTTTAGCTCTGATTAAACAACGCGAAGATCTTGCTCGTTCTGCACTAATTGAAAAGCAAAAAGTGCAAGATGTACTATCAAGCTTAAAAACGGAATTTATTCTGGTTGAAGAAGGTATTGAGAAGTTAACCACAGAATTAACTGAACTAGAGACTAAACTGACAGAGACACGTGCTCGTCAGCAAGCATTAGTTATTCGTCAGCAAACAGCACTGCATAGAAATGACATTAAAGCTCAAACACATTCTGGTAAAACAGAGCGAGCAATGGCGAAATTTGAGCAGTATGAACGTCGCATTGATGAATTAGATGCTCAAGCAGACAGCTACTCTGTAGGGAAAAGTAACTCTTTAGAACAAGAATTTTCAGAGCTACAAGCTCAAGATGAGATTGAAAAAGAATTAGAGCGTTTAAAAGAACAAATGAAGAAAGACGCATAATAGATTCATCTATAATGTCTATGTTTAATTGCATTTAAGGAGACAACAATGAGCGGATTTTTTGCTTTCCCCTTGGTTATATTTTTTATTTTTGTGGCACCGTTATGGCTGTTTTTACATTACCGAAGCAAAGGGAAAACAGCACAAGGTTTGTCGCAGGAAGATACGCAGTTACTTAAAACAATGACAGAACGTGCGGATAAAATGCAGCGTCGTGTGGAAACTTTAGAGAAAATCCTGGACGCTGAATCCCCAAGTTGGAGGGAGCGCTAATGGCTAATAAAGAGTTATATCGCGATACTCGAAATGGAAAAATTGGTGGTGTGTGTGCAGGTATTGCTCAGTACTTTAGTATTGAACCATGGATAGTACGTATTCTGGTTGTATCTGCCGCTCTGTTTAGTGCTGGTTTTCTAGTTATGTTAGCGTACTTTGCAGCTATGCTTTTTTTAGATAAAGCCCCAGTTGAAATGTACTATCGCGCTGAAGAAAGTCGTGAGCACACAGTCAAAAGTAAACCATGGCAAGCTGGCCAATCACCATCAGAAGTAATTAAACGAGTAGATCAAGACATGGCGAGAATGGAAGAAAAAATTCGTCGAATGGAAGGATATGTGACCTCTTCTGAATATAAGGTTCGTCGAGAGTTTCGTAATCTTTAATCTTAATGTAAATCTTGTTCATGGAGTGTTCAGAATTGGTTCTGTACACTCCATTTGTGTTTTTAGAAAAAGAATAAAAAGAGAATCGTAATGAGCAGATTAACCAAAGAAGTGAATAAATTTGTCAATCGTAGTATGGATCGCCACGTTAAATTAGCGGTTACTGGATTATCTCGTGCAGGGAAGACTGCGTTTATTACTTCTTTTGTTAATCAGTGCTTACACGCAGCCTCAAGTGATAAATTACCTTTATTGTCAGTCACTCGAGAAGGGCGCATGATTGGTGCAAAACGAGTTTCCCAATCTAACCTTTCGGTCCCAAGCTTTACTTACGATGATGGTATGGAATCATTATTATCAGAGCCGCCAATGTGGCCAAAACCAACTCGTGATGTTAGTGAATTACGTTTAGCCATAAAATTTAAACCAAAATCAGGTTTGTTAAAACACTTACAAGATAGTTCAACCCTGCATGTTGATATTGTTGACTATCCTGGTGAGTGGTTATTAGATCTGCCGTTATTAGATATGGACTATCTTGAGTGGTCAAAGCAACAACAAGTGAGCTTAACGGGGCACAGGAAAATACTCTCTGAAATATGGTTAGAAGAAGCACAAAAATTAGACCCATTAGCCCCTGTTGATGAGAAGCAACTTGCTTATATTGCAGAACTATTTACTCAATATCTCCATACTTGTAAAGATGCTAAGGGGTTACATTGGGTGCAACCGGGACGATTTGTTCTACCTGGAGAGTTGGCTGGAGCGCCCGTATTACAGTTTTTCCCATTTATGTTTCTGCATAAATACACCGAAGATGAATTATCAAAGGCAAGTAAAGACTCGAATATTGCAGTGCTAAAAAAACGCTATAAACATTATCAACAACATGTGGTGAAGAAGTTTTATAACGAACACTTTAGGCATTTTGATCGTCAAATCGTATTGGTGGATTGTTTACAACCATTAAATGCTGGGGAGCAGTCGTTCAACGATATGCGCCAAGCGGTTGATCAGCTAATGCATAGTTTCCAATATGGCAAAAGCTCAATGCTTAAGCGTCTATTTTCACCGAAAATTGATAAGGTATTGTTTGCTGCAACCAAAGCAGATCACGTTACTCCTGAACAGCATCCAAATATGGTGTCTTTATTACAGCAGATGATCCATCAAACATGGCAAGAAACTGCGTATGAAGGTATTAAAATGGAATGTATGAGCATTGCTTCAATTCAAGCAACAACCGCAGGAATGATAGATGAGGACGGTGAATTGTTTGCGGCAATTTCAGGTGTTAATTCAGAGCAACAGCCGATGATGATGTTCCCGGGTGAAGTTCCGCAACGTATTCCAACTAAAGCCTATTGGGAAACAAAGCCCTTTAATTTTATGAGCTTTCAACCTCTGAATAATGAAAGTGATAAGCCACTGCAACACATCCGAATGGATAAAGCGATGCAGTTCTTATTAGGAGATAAATTAGTATGAGTGAATTAAAGAAACAACGTATTTTTCAGTCACAAGCGTTACATCAAGGAAAGGAGTATCACCAAGAACAAGAGCCGATTGAATCTCTGAATACTCAAAAATTATTTGAAGAAAACGTTAAGTTTGTTCCTCAATCTATAGAAGAAGAGGAACTTGATGGTGTGGATATTGAAACGCCATTAATAAAAAAGAAAACCCATTGGAGTATTAAAACACTGATTGGTGGATTTCTTGGTTTAACAGTGTGGCAAAGTATTGATCATGTCATTACCGCAATTCAATCGGCTGATTTTCTGTCATTGGGGTGGGCTGGATTAATTAGTTTAGCGGCGGTGATGGGGGTAAGCGCGATAGGTCGTGAATTGTGGACATTACGAAAACTAAAAAATCGTGCAGAGATCCAACACCAAGTGGCTGAATTAGCTGAAGGCAATGGTATTGGTCAGGCAAAACCATTTTGTGAAGCGTTAGCTAAGAAAGGGTTAACGACGAGTACTGTAGAATATACACGTTGGCAGAATAGCATTGAATCACATCATAACAACGCTGAAGTGTTTGAAATGTATGATTCTATGGTGGTTTCAGAACAAGATAAACGAGCAAAGGCCTTAATCAGCAAGCATGCTGGTGAATCAGCGTTAATGGTGGCATTAAGCCCATTAGCCGTGGTGGATATGTTGTTGGTTGCGTGGCGTAACATTCGATTAATCGAACAAGTATCTCAAGTTTATGGTGTTGAGTTGGGTTATTGGGGACGTTTACGCTTGTTTAAAATGGTGCTGCAAAACATGGCTTTTGCCGGAGCAACCGAAATGGTGACGGATGTTGGTGTTGATATGCTTTCTACTGGGTTGGCGGGTAAGTTATCAACCAGAGCGGCACAAGGGTTAGGTATCGGCTTATTAACGGCACGTTTTGGATTAAGAACCATGAATCTAATGCGTCCATTACCATGGCAAGCCAGAGAAGCGCCTAAGCTTTCTGATATGCGTAAAACCATTATTGCTCAATTAGGATCCAAATTGAGTTCATAAGTTGAGAATTAGTTAACTCTAGTTAGCATTCTTATAAAAAGCATACTATTTACAAATCGATTAATGATAGTATGTCGGCATTAGTCGGGGAGCCAATAGGCTGAGATCGCAATAGCGAACCCGTTGAACCTGATTCAGTTAGTACTGGCGTAGGGAACTAATGGTCCTTTTGATACGATCTTTTCGATCCGTTTCTTTTGGTGAGATCTCGCGTCTATACGTATTTTATTCTCACTATGACTGTTTTTCCTGACCGTTAGTTAGGGAAAATAAGTATGCTTATAGTAAAAACACCCATTGTATTAACCATTGCTGGATCTGACAGTGGTGGTGGCGCAGGGATCCAAGCCGACATCAAAGCGATTTCTGCAACCGGCAGTTATGCTTGCTCTGTGATTACCGCATTAACCGCTCAAAATACGCAAGGCGTTACGGGTATTTATCCAATCAGCAGTGAATTTGTTGAGCAGCAACTTGATGCTGTTTTCTCTGATTTAAATGTCGTTGCCGTTAAAGTGGGGATGCTGAGTGATTCTAATATAATCGACTCTGTTGCGAAAAAAATAAAACAATACACGCCACAATATTTAGTTGTTGATCCTGTGATGGTTGCAACCAGCGGTGATCTTCTTCTGCAATCCTCTGCTCTTGAAAGCCTTAAATTTGAGCTACTTCCCCTTGCTGATGTTATTACCCCAAACCTACCAGAAGCAGCAGCATTAATTAACGTGAAAATACCCGAAAGTGAAGTTGAAATGACAGCAATGATCGATGAACTTCGTCAATTAGGTGCTAAGTCAGTATTGCTAAAAGGCGGGCATTTAGAAAAGGATGAAAACAGTACCGATTTGCTGATTTTATCTGATTCTATAGAGCGTTTATCTACCTCTCGTATTAAAACTCGTAATACACACGGCACTGGCTGCACGTTATCATCAGCAATTGCCTCGTATTTAGCGCAAGGTCATGAATTACTGGCTGCCGTTGCGTTAGGTAAGCAATACATTACTCAAGCGATTATCCATGCGGATGAGCTGAGTATTGGTAAGGGGCATGGGCCTGTGAATCACTTTTTTGTATTAAATTCTTAGCATTATTTTTTAAAACTTAGCGATATAAAATTTGAGCACTTGAGGTGCTCTTTTTTTCTTTTGTTTTTGTTTCATGTCATACATATGCTTATCTGCTCTAATAAGAGCGTTTTCTATATCATCCTTGTTGGTGCTTTCTACGCCATAGGCAAACGTAATGGGTTCATTAGCAAGTTGTTTATATATGTCATTAATAAAATCAGTTGCGCGACCTTTATGGGTAGTGACGACGAATTCATCACCACCGATACGAAAAGCCATTTCTTGAGCTAGACAGGCTTTTCTTAATACTTGAGAAAAACGAATAATCATTCGATCACCGACTTGATGGCCCTTTATATCATTAATCTTTTTCAATTCATTTAAATCAAAATAAATCAAATCAAACATATCAAGTTTTACTTGAGGCAGTTTTTTTCTGTTGTAGAGAGCGGTTAATTCATCTTTCATGCTTTGTTTTGCAAGATCTTGAACCATGTGAGTAATACCAATAGCAATACATAAAAAAGCTGCAAAGAGAGACCCGTCATCTAAAATGGTATCAATAACTTCACAATGGTCGGCATGTTTTTCAATTATTGGAAACTCAGTCAATAAGTCATAGCTTTTGTTAAATATGAGTAAAGAAACGCCAATACTTAAAAAAGAGTAAGATTTAAAAAAACGGTAAGCAGTTAGGCCGATATAAACTAACAAAATAAGAGTCAGTCCTTCGAAAATTAAATCGGAATAAGACTCAAAACCAATAGCTTCATACAAAGCAATACAGGCAGCTAGACATAAGGAAAGAATCACGGTGACAATAATTGGTCTTTTATTATTTCGTTCCATATCGCATGCTCGCTGTTAATGGTATGTTACACCTAACTGAGGGTACTTAATTTTTTTAGAAAAATAAATAGAAACTACAGAATTAATTTTGAATAAGTTGACTTCTGTATAGTATAGATGAGTCTATAAATTGTGACAGTAAGCACAAGGATGTATTGATAAGTATCATATTAAGAATAATGTATGGTATGTTAGAGGTTCGTTGCTTTTAAGGTTTTAGTATGCACTTTATTTCATCACTAAGAAGTCGAGTATTATTTAATTTAATTCTTGCCCTACTTCCTGCCGCTATCATCATTTCACTTAATATTTGGTATGAATATCGAACTGAAAAGCAGCTAATCCAAAATGAAGTTAGAGCCACTGTCGACGCATTGGCAAGTGAGCATATTGAGGCGATTGTTGAAATTCAGAAGGTGTTAAAAGAGCTGAGTCAGTTTAGTGAATTGCAAGCACCGTCAAGTCAAGCGTGTAACAGCATTATCTCAAAAGCATTGAAATTACATAGGGAACTAAGTAATTTAGGGGTTCCTTTGGCAAATGGCGATTTATTATGCAATGCAACACCACTTACAAAAAAAGTAAATGTGGCAGACCGTTTGTACTTTCAAGAAGCGATTAACGAACAACGTTTGTCTATGAGTGAATTCCAAACGGATAGAGCGACTCAGCAGACGTCATTGAATTTTGCTTACCCAGTATTAGATCAAAATAATAACAGTATTGCGGCTGTCGTTGCGGTAACTGATTTTGATCGATGGAGAGAAGAAGTGTCGAAACTCACTCTTCCTGATGATTCTGTTGTTATTGTTTATGATGAACATCGTTATATTTCTTTCTTTCAATCTCTAGCGCTCCCACAACAAAATATTACTAGCCTAAAAGATGTATTTATTGAAGGTGATGTTTTTAACGACAGCATTACAGAGGTCGTTGGCAAGGATGGTATTCGTCGTTTAGCACTTAGCATTAATTTACTTCCTCAGCGATTTAACCATAACATGACCATGGTAGTCGCTTTACCGATTGAACACGTTTACGAAGGGGTGATCTATACCTTTCTTCGTAATGTTGTGCTGTTTATTATCTGTAGTTTTCTTTTCTTTTTTGTTTTATTTTTTGGTTTAAATAAAAGTGTACTTTCTCCTGTTCGACAATTACTTTCTAGCACCAGAAAGTATGTTGAAAGCAAGAATGGACAATCCTCAGAGAAGACTAATGAATTAACCTTATTATCTCAGCATTTTGAATTTGTTCTGCAAGAGCAAGAAATGATAGAGGGTGAGTTGATTGATAAAGAGAAACGATTAAGTGGTGCGTATAAAAGAATAAACAATTTACTTGATAATTCAACGTATGGCGTAGTGGAGTGGGACCCAAACCTGAACATTAGCCGTTGGTCTAAAATGTGTCACTCCATTTTTTCTATTGATGCAGAAACACTAATTGGAACTAATATTACTGAAACTAAAGGTATCGTTGGTGACTATTTTTCTAATATGAGTCTTGAGCTTGAAAAGATGAGTGCGGGTCATAGTGAGCAAGCTCATTGTGAAAGTTCGTTTAGAAATCAATCGGGTGAAGTGGTAGTTTTGAAATGGAAGCTATCTGCAATTTATGACCACGATAATCTGATTGGTATTCTTGGCTTAGTTGAAAACATTACTAAGCAGGTAGAATATCAGCAAGAAATTGAACATCAAGCCCGTTTTGATACTCTAACCGGAGCACCTAATCGTTATGCTTTTATTCGTAATTTAGACATAAAAATTGAGCATAAGAGTCACTTCTCTTTACTGCATATTGATATTAAAGGCTTTAAATTCGTTAATGATCACTATGGTCATAAGCTCGGGGATCATTTACTAAAAACGCTAGTTAAACATATAGAAAAGCAAGTTAGGGAGGGGGAGTTTTTTGCTCGATTAAGCGGAAATGAATTTATCTATTTACTGCCTTTTAATGATGATTTACAGATAAATTCACGATTAGATACATTGCGTTCAATTTTCTGTGAACCAATTAAATTGGGAGATGTAAACCACGTTAGCTATATTCATTGTGGTATTTCTAAGACATCAGAATTCATATATAGCGCAGAAGAGGTGTTACGCCAAGCGGGTATTGCCTTACATTACGCTAAGCGACATTCAAAGTCTGATATCTATATTTATAGTACAGAAATGGAAGAGCAAGAACGTTTACGATTTGATTTAGAGCATGAGCTAAAAGCGGCATTAATAAATGAAGAGTTTGAGCTTTACTATCAACCTATTTTGAATCACAGGACGTCATCCTTTGATGCAGCAGAAGCACTGATCCGTTGGAACCATCCAGAAAAAGGCCTTATTCCACCAGATAAGTTTATCCCTTTGGCTGAAGAGACAGGTTTTATCCATCAGTTAGGGCTCTGGGTATTAGAAGAGTCAATTCGCCAAATTTCTGTATGGCATGCTGAAGGATTAGATATTTCTAAAGTATCGGTCAATATGTCTGCTTTGCAATTGAATGACGCGGATATCGTCTATAAAGTCAGCCATGCATTAATGACTTATAAAGTAGAGCCTAAACATCTTATTGTTGAAGTAACAGAAAGTGCATTATTGGACAGTGGCAGTGAGATATTGGATCGAATTAGTGGAATTAAAGCGTTAGGTGTTTCTATTGCTTTAGATGATTTTGGCACTGGTTATTCTAGCCTAAGCTACCTTTCAAATTTGCCATTGAATCGATTAAAAATAGATCGTTCTTTTGTAAACCGAATTGGTACTGCCCGTGATGAAGTACTTATTAATGCGATAATCTCTATTGCACACGGCATGGACTTATCCGTGGTGGCAGAGGGAATAGAAACGGATGAACACCTCAGTTTTCTCTTAGGCAAAGGATGTGAATATGGCCAAGGGTATCTATTTAGTAAGCCGTTACCTGTAAAAGAGTTTGAGGTCTTTATTCAACAGAATTTAGCTGTGGAAGAACCGGTTGAATTTACACCAAAGTTTATGTAATAGATAACATCAAACAGTTATCGAGCACAAAGAGAAAGCCGTTACGTATTGATGTAACGGCTTTCGTGTTTTTATGGATTAAGTTGCTCTGTGATTATTGTTTCTAAATCTTCTTGAGGTATAAATCCTGGGATAATTTCATTACCAATGATTAAGCTTGGTGTTCCTCTAAGCCCAAGTTGGCTAAAGATCTTTTCATTTTTTTCAACCAACTCTTCTTTTTTTGGATTTGGTGTCAATTCTTTTTGGGTCTGAGTTAAATCTGCAATTTTCATTACTGATGTGCTGTCATGTCGTGATGGTTTTGCCATCATTAAACGGTGAACTTCGGTAAATTTAGAACGATCATTTTCCCATAAATTTAATGCATACCATGCTGTATTGGTTTTTAGTTCTGGGATCATACGTTGTTGGAATGGAAGTAGAATATTTACAACGCGGATCTCTGGATGTTTTTTAATTACTTCAACTAATCCCGATTCTAAGCGCTTACAATATGGGCAGTTATAGTCAGTGAAATTAATAATAGTTAACTTAGGGTTTTCAGCGCCAAAATAGGGTTGCTGTGGGTTGTTATATAAATAATCGTGATTGGTTTTTAAGATAGAGTCTAATGATTTTTGTCCATCAAGGTATTGACTTAAATTGGTATGTAAACCTTCAATTAACTCTGGATTTTGACGTAATAAGCTAGTGATCTCAGTTAATTGTTGTTCTTGATCTGTTGTTACGCTCTGTGCGGAAACGAGCGGAGATAAAAGCAGAGTTGCTGTAATTGTTGCTGATAATAGTAGTGATTTCATGAGGTAACCTTAAGCGAAAAATAAACGTAGCCACAGACCAAATGGAGTCGTAGCACCGGTTGTAATAGAAGATACTTTGCCATTACTAATAATGACAATTGAAGGGGTCGCAGTGACTCCCCATTCTTTACTTATCTGTCCTGTTGAATCATTGATTACTGGAAACTCGTATTCCTTGTAATTCATGAATTGTGACAATCGTTTATTATCACCAGAGGTAATAGCAACAGACACGACTTGATGATCATTTGCTAACCAAGAGACGCTAGGGCTAACAACGTTGCAAATAGGACACCATGTACCCCAGAAATACAGTAAAACCGGTTCATTGTGACTCATTTTTTCTATATCAACCCAGTTTCCATTGATCGTATTTATTGATAGCTCTGGTATTGATTCTGATGGCATATCTTTACTGCGCCAAAAATCGATAGCGGAAACAAGTAAGATAATAAAGAAAGCTAGTTTTGCTATTTCTTTAATAAATTTGATCACATCTGCTTTAGAATTCTTTGGTTTCTTTTCATTTACCGAGTCCTGAGTCATTATGGTGTTCTCCCTGCATATTCTATTGCTTGGATAATATCCTCACTGCGTAATAACACTGGCAGCGATAATCCTTGAGGTGCGTTAGGGCCATAAACTACATTCAAAGGTACTCCAAATCGTTGATGATTTTTTAAGTAATTGGTGATCTTATCGCTTGGATGCGTCCAGTCCCCTTTCATGGTAATGACATTATCTTGTTGTAATACTGAATACACAGGATCTTGCAAAATAACGCCGATTTTATTGGCCTTACAAGTAATACACCAATCAGCCGTTACATCGATAAAAACGGTTTTTCCTTGTTTAACGTATTCATCAATGGCGTGCTCATTTAATGGCTGCCAAGCAAGGTTGTCCTTAATCGGTGTAGCCCAATGCTTGGTCGTCATACTACCAACAATCAGCGCAGTACTACTTGCAAATACAATGATGGCAATAATCGCGATAACGGTATTTTTACCTTGTGTTTTACCTATTTGATACAGTAAGTAAATGCTGAGTAATAATCCAAGAATGGTTGCTGATAACCCGCCAATAAATGGCGTAAGTAAACTCAGTAGCCACAATGTGGTGATTAACATCATGAGGCCAAAAATGAGTTTGACTTTATTCATCCATATGCCCGGTTTCGGCATAAATGAAACGAGACGGGGAAACAAAGAAAAAACCAACCAAGGTAGTGCCATTCCTAAACCTAAGAAAGTGAATATCATCAACATTTCAACGGTACTTGCCCCTAATGCAAAGGCAACCGCGGTTCCTAAAAATGGTGCACTGCATGGGGTTGCGAGTAAGGTTGCAAACATCCCCTGAACAAAATGCCCAATAGTTGAATCATTCCCTTTATTTGCAAGAGAAGTCGAAAAACGACTTGGTAATTGAATTTCAAATACACCAAATAAATTAGCCGTGAATAAGGCGGTTATTGTGACCATAAAACCAATGAAAATAGGGCTCTGGAATTGAATTCCCCATCCAATGGCACTGCCTGTGAACTTTAAGATAAGTAATCCAGCCGCTAATAACCAAAATGAGGTTAATATTCCGGCGGCAGAGGCAAAAAACTGCAAGCGAATTGAGCGTTTACTCGCTTGAGAAGATGCCACCATGCTGTTCAGTTTCATGCCTAATACGGGCAATACACACGGCATAATATTAAGAATTAAACCACCAAGCAGCGCAAAACCTATCATTGTTAATAAGCTTGTTGATGCTGTTTGTGCAAAAGGTTTATCATCGATAACCGCCTTCAGCTCATGAGAGAAAAGGGCATCAGACACGGTAATCGAAATAGGTTTGCCGACTAAGTCTGTTTCGCCTAACCAGTTAGTCACCTTATAAGTCGCGGTTACGTCGTTACCATTAATGTCTATTGATGGTTGGGAAAAATAGTCATCGGTAATTTCGCTGCCATCAATGAGGATCTGTGGTTTATTCCAACCCGCATCTTGGCGTAATTTAAGGTGTAATTGTTGCGATACCTTATCAAAATAGGCTGCCACAATGGTAATGGAGTCACTTACTGTTGGTACGTTTGAAAACCCTTGCTGGTACAAATGTTGAGCATCTGCATTCGTTTTAATGTCTGTGAGATTGATAGGAGGTAATTCCAAATCATACTCTGTTAAGACACAAATATTGGTACAGGTTGGCAGGGTCAACTTACCTAAGAAACTAATGGGTTTGGTAATATCATCAACGGTTAGCTCCATAGGGAAAATAACATCATGCTTGTAGCCAAGCGTCATTAAACCTGATTGCTCATAATAAGCAGGGGTAGGCCAATACCAATCTACCTTAGAAAGGTTGGTTGATTTACTCCAATCGAGTACCGGTGAAACGCCCCCCTCACCAGGTGATCGCCAATAGGTTTTCCATTCACCATCAAGCTTTACTTCGAGTAAACCTCGGGCTTGATTGTTCTCTTCATCGACTTCACCCGTTAGCATAAAACGAACTTGTGCTGGAGGATGATCAGGATGGGTTAACCAGCCTGTTGTGATGGGTTGTGCAGATACCGAAAATGCCGACAACAAGAGTGTTGACGTTAAAAGAATAGCTAAACGTAATGCGCTCACTATTTTAAATTGCTGAATTTTAAACACAGTGTTACTCCGAAAATAATTATATAAGAAAGATATAAGTACTTACGGTATGTTTATTCTCGAAAGGTGCAGAAGGCCAAATGCCGCCGCACGCCATAAGAGGTGATAGGTTCTGTGAAGAAATACGTTGTTCCCGCTTGTTTAAGGATTGCCGCTATAATGACAAGGGCTAAGATAAACATAGGAATAGCAAAATCGAGATGTACAGTGTGGGCGTTGACTAAATGTTCACTACTATTACATTGTGAAGCATCATCACTTGCGGTTTGTTCTGAATTGGAGAGATGGGTTTGTCCTACATTGTCAGGTTGAGACGACAAAGGACAAGCAGTTGATAAGCCAAGGTTCTGAGAAAAACATACCAATAGTACAATACTCACTAAAACTAGTGACCATGAAGCGATAGGTTGACGCTTGTATTGTAGTAAAGAAAAACTCAAAAAAAGTACTCATTAAATGTTTGATTAAACATACTAAGTGAAAATAATAATTTTTCAACCGAATTCTCATTTACTCGTCTATGATTAAAGATAGGAAAATCAAAGTACTTATAATTTCATGGTATGAAATTTGCTTACTATTAATATAGATAATAATGATTAATTTTTTAGCTTATTTAGCAATGTAGTACACTTGAGGGGAAAGGAATGAATTTATCGATCAAGGCAAGGTTATATTTGCTTGCAATTTTACCTATTGTATTAACGTCAGTCTTAATTATGGCGATGACTTACAAAGAAACCAACGCTTTAAATCAAGCGCAAATGGACATGACTCGTTCGCAAATGATGGATATGAAGCGAACAGAGTTAAAATCTTATCTGGATATTGTTTCTTCTGAGTTGGGTCATTTAGAGAAGAAAAATGCAACAGAAGAAGATGTTATTGCTTCACTTAAACCAGTTAAATTTGCTGATACAGGTTATTTGTTTGGTTTTAAATCAAATGGCGTTCGCGTATTACTAGGTACATCAAGTAAAGGTGTTGGTGATAATGCGTGGAACTTACAAGATAAAAAAGGCAATTACCTTATTCAAGATATTATCGCTGCTGCAAAAAATCGCTCAGGGTATTCAACGTACTACTACCCAAAATTAAATCAAAAGGTTGCGCTGCCTAAGCTTGCTTATAGTGTATATTTCTCTAAGTGGGACTTGGTTGTTGGTACAGGTTTTTACACAGATGATGTTGATGCTGTTGTTAATAAAATGAAAGCCATGAGTGATGAGCAATTGGCTAGCAGTATGCAAGCTATTGCTTTATTTACTTTATTAATTATTTGTGCTGTTGCAGTCTTAGGTTTCTATATTAATAAAAGTATTATGGCTCCGATTCAAAAGTTCGATGAATCAATTAAATCATTTGCCTCTGGTGATGCAGATTTAACCGCTCGTATGCCTGAGTTTACAGTGCCTGAGTTTAATCAACTAAGTAATAACTTTAATTTATTTGTTGAGTCATTGCATAAAATTATCTCTAATGTTTCTCATGTAAGTCACGATATTGTTGCGGAAACATCCAATATGTCTGAGCGTTCAGCTCAAGTAAATGCAGTGGTAACGAATCAGCGTTCAGAGACAGAGCAAATTGCAACAGCAATGACTGAGTTAACAACCTCATCTCATGAGATTTCATCAAATGCAGAGCAAGCGGCGCATTCAGCTCAAGATGCGGATACTAATGCGCAAGTTGCCATGCAAACGGTAAATGAAGCTTCTGAGTCAGTAAAAACGTTGGCTGCTGAATTAGATGAAGCAAGTGATGTTATTACTAAACTAGAAGGCGATGTTCAAAATATCGCAAGCACCTTATCTGTAATTCAAGATATTGCGGAACAAACGAACTTACTAGCACTGAATGCGGCGATTGAAGCGGCAAGGGCTGGTGAGCAAGGGCGTGGATTTGCCGTAGTTGCGGATGAAGTTCGTAAATTAGCGAGCCGAACTCAAGAAAGTACAGCGCAAATTCACCAACGTATTGAAGCTCTAAAATCAGGCTCAGATTCAGCCGTTCAAGTAATGGAATCAAGCAAGAACTTCAGTACACTGACGGTAAATAAAGCAGTAGCTGCTTCTGAATCTTTAGGCCAAATCCTAACATCAGTAAATACGATCATGGAAATGAACTCATTGATTGCAACGGCTACACAAGAGCAAAGTATCGTTGGTCAAGAAATATCAGAGCGTATTGTATCTGTTTCTGATAAAAGTTCAGAGTCTGCAGAGTTAGCAAGTCAGAACCGAGCGGGTGGTGTAATACTAAACCAGAAAGCGAATGAACTTTCTGAACTTGTTGATCGTTTTAAAGTGTAGTACTTATACCAATCGTAGTAAATTACTGATCACTTACTTACTGTGATTGCTATTATACCAATTCCAGTAATTCTCTAGTCATTATTACTGGTTAAATCACATAATAGCTTCGTTAAAAATTATTTAAGTAGAATAACTACTTATCAGAATTTTTGCCTTGCTCTTAAGTGGTTTTCCTGCGTAATAAATAGACCATTTAATTAATGGCAATGGTATTACTTTAAAACGTAATAAATTATCTATTATAGATAGAGATGAAAGCACAAAAGTCATATGAATGGCTCTTGTGCTTTTTTATTAGTGCTTTATAGCTCACCATAGTTTAAAAAATTGCCAGTTTTTTAAAGCAAGAATCGTTGATTCAATAGGAGGAGCAAACCAAAATAGAGAAGAGCTCATGAGTGTAAAGCAGAGGGTGAGGGGCTGATTAGAAAAGTCAGTGAACTTTAAGGCTGAGCCAAATGATCGTTTAATTCTCACGTTGGCTAAATCAACACTGTATATCTCATCGAGAACCAAATGGACAATCCCCCCACTAAAAACAAACATGCCAGAAAGCCAAGCGATAAATTCTTTATGAGCAACATCAGCATCTAAGGTAAACCAGATAATATCGGTTGTTACTAAGCCGCAAAAAAAGAGAAAAAGTAAAGAATGACAGATACCACGATGAATAGTTTGCCACTCAAAAATATTACGAATACCATACTTGATAATAAGATGAATCATTACAGGCATACCAATAAGTAATAGAAATTGTCTTTCATCAATGGCATCACTAGTGAAATAGCGAATACTGAGCAAAACTATACTGATAGTAAAGAGGTTAAAGATAATATCCAAAGAGGTGGAGTTATCAGAATCAATATCAGGTAATAAGCCGCCAATAGTACCTAAAAACCAAAGCCATAAAGCCGTATTGAGTTCGATGTGGTTTGCTGAAAGTAATGCGGCTGATGCTAAGCCAGAGGCTAAAGCGGCGGTATTAAAATGAGTACTAAAATTTGCCATAGGTTTTTAAAGAATTCTTTTGTAAGATAAACGCTGAATTAATAGAGAAAAATAATTATGTTTAAAATTTTTGCATTACTGTTTATTGTCCTTGGGATTTATATTGGGATGAATTACAGCGATGAAGTTCAAAATATTATGGATACAGAGCTCTTCAAACAGCTACAAGAAACGGTAATCACGGGAAAAGACTTTCTCATTGGGAAGTTAAAAGAAACGATTCAATAAGTACCGTTGAGATGTTCAATTCCATGTTAAATAAAAATCCCCATGACAACTAGCATCATGGGGATTTTTTATTCTATAACAGGCGATAGTGAAAACCAATAAACAACTGTATATTTATACATATTTTTTGGTTTTATCGTCTATTGTAATATCAGTCTTGTTAAATTAGGATTACCTAATAAACGTAAGTGATACTATTTCAGCGGTAAGATTGTGATTTCTACGCGGCGGTTACATGCACGGCCTTGTGATGTTGAGTTATCACAAACTGGGTAACGCTCACCGTAGCCACGTGCGTTAATTCGGCCCGCAGCAACGTTTTGTCTTACTAGGTAAGTACGAACAGAATCAGCACGTTGCTCTGATAGTGTTTGGTTTTTAGTTTCATTACCAGAACTATCTGTGTGGCCATTAACTTGAAGTGCAGTATCTGGGTATTCAACTAAAATACGAGCAACACCATTTAATGTTCTGTAAATACTTGAATCTAATTGGTAAGAGCTTGATTGGAAACCAATGCCATTATCCATAATTAATTTTAGTTCGTTTTCACCAACACGTTCAACTTGAACACCAGAGCTTTTTAGCTCATTACGTAGTGCTTGTTCTTGCTGGTCAAAATAATAACCAGCACCAGCACCAACTGCACCGCCAGCTGCTGCGCCAATCAAGGCGTTTTTACGACGCTCATCGGCATCATCACCAGTCGCAAGACCGATAGCAACACCAGCAAGAACACCCGCAAGCGCGCCCTTAGTTGCAGAATTAGTTTCTGTTTCACCTGTTGTTGCATTTTGGCGTTGAGTCGCCTGACAACCAGTTAAACCAATAAGAAGTGCAAGCGCAATTGTGATCTTTTTCATTGTTATTCTCGATTTATGTACATCTGTATTTGCAGTTTACTTGTCAAACATCAAAAAGCAAATATTAAAAAGTGCTAAATAGGGAGGTGATATTGAATTATTGGTATGATTATCTATATATAAAAAGGCACCTTACCTCAAAATTGAATGAGATAAGGTGATTAGCTAGGTAGGGTTATTCAGCAACCAGTAATACACTTAACTTATGTTGAGCTGGATTGTATGAGATGATTTCAGCATTTACTGTTTCAAAGCTATATACTTCTTCACCATTACTTACTGGTGTATTACTCCAAATATAGCTGGCTAGATCACCTACTTCATAATTAAATGCGTTATCAAAGACTGTCGTATTAACTGCTGGACTATGACATGCAATTTCTTTTAGAGATATCAATTCTTTAATATTAGGCATTCTCCATTTTGTAATTCCTGCAAATTGATGCAGTTTATGGTTGCCGTTTACATCATTAATTGCTTCCACCATAGTTAGTGCGCTTTGCCAAAAATAAGTATCAGTTGTGCCTTCACATATTTGATCTGAACTATTCCATTCTTTACCTACAGGGCAGCGCATCCAAGTAAGTCCTGTTAAATGATCTTTGACTGTACCATTTTGCTCAGGAGTATAGCGAGCATTTGGTGCTGAACGAGAAAGATCGATACTGCATTCTTGTGCTAATGCAAGAGAAGAGAAAAGAGCTATAAATGTAATGATGATGAAATTTTTCATGATTAATTGCCTTGTGCAGAAACTAAACGAGTTGGGTATATATAGGATTCGCCGATGTCACTTGGAGCCAGGTTAGAATAAACCTCTACATTACCGACGCTGCCACGGTTGTGGCCCAATAAATTAATTGTATTTATGTAAACAGAACCAGGGTAAATATAAGGTGAGAAAATATTATAATTAGTGGTTTGAATCCATACATTACCTTCTTCAATCTCAGGATGACCTTTTGGTTGATTAGGGAAGTAATTAGCGCTTAGACCGTAAGGTTTATTGCCTTCATTTGTTTTTGTTTCACCAAAATCAATAAGATTGTATAGTTCGTGGAACCTTGGTAAACGCCAGTCACTTTTTCCACATAATTTGATGCTATTAATGTGCTCGACATAATCTTTGGTTGAACATATTGAATCGCCTTCAGTATTACAGGTTGCTAGATCAACATCTGTACTAAAAGGTGTGAAGTTGTCTAGCTCTAAAGCAAACATACGATCTTTATATTGAATTGAAGATTGCTCCGATGATTTCACTTCCCAGACTAAGCCGCTACGTTCATCTAGTACACAATTCCATTCCGTTGCAGTGTCAGAGACTTTGTTTCCTTTACTGTCAATTTTAGTCAAGATAAAGCTGTTACCTTGTTTGGGATCGTTTTCTGTTTGATCAAGTCCAAAAGCGGCATCTTGACCAGGGAAACTAGGTGGAGATGTTGTAACGTTTTTTGTATTATCTTCATCGGTGAAATACAGTACAGATCCTGTATCATTCAATCGACCGCCACTTTTTGTTATTTGGTTTAACTCTGTTATTAGGGTGGCAGCTTCCGTATTGCTAAGTAAATGAGTAACCAATTCTTTTTGGTGATTACTAATATTGGCACTTAATAAGGTAAATAAACTTGTTCGGTTTTGTTGTTCAGTGCCTTGCAATACAGTGATAGCATTTTGTTCTAAAATCATAAGTTCTGAATGGTTTAGGTTATCTAGTAGGTCACTTGGTAGAGTGATCCCTTGTGCTGATAACTGAGAGGCTAACTCTGTACTGGCTTCTTTTACTGTCATACCAGTTGCCATATGACCAACTAATAATGAAGTAATACCATTAATTTTATTTCCAGTGGCTTTCTGAAGTCCTGGAGCTGCAATATAAGCGTATTGGCTAGTTGTATTATTAGAGTCTGTTGGTAATGAGTTTCGTATTTCCGCTAATAAAGGAAGAGCGACGATATTTTTATGAGTAGCGGTAATTGTGAACTTTCCTTCAGCATCCGCGATTGAACTTGGCTCGTTTGCGTTACATTGTAGATTTTGGTTCATATCAACACAAACTTTACTTTCTGGTGCAATGTTTGGGCTAATAATAGAGCCAGAAACGGTGTAGTTTGGGATAGAGGTATCAGATGAATCTGAGCCCCCACAGCCGGTTAATGCCAAAGTGGCAGCGAGTAAAGTTAATTGGTATTTCATAATGGTATCTTCTTATTGTGAGTGAATATATAAAATGGTTATTTGAAAGACAGGCGACGGCCGCCCCAAATTAGAATAAGTAAAAATAAGGAAGCGAAAGATAAACTACCGCCAGAGGAAGCATTTGTTGTGGTTGGTGATGTTTGATCGCATTGGTAAGAGCTAATTGCACCAACCCCCCAACGAATCAGTTTCCCTGAATCATTTGGATTTAAATCAGCTAATTCTAGTCGCCATGTTCCCCAGCTAGGCTCTCCTTTAAACGTTTGTAATATCTCATCATGCTTTAAAGTGAAATAATCGTTTATCGTTGTCAGATTGGTGTCTTGATGATTTAACAAGATAACGCGGGTACCGCGTGGAGAAATTAATGTCACCGTAAGATCGAGTAAATTATTGTGATTTAGGTTGAGGTATACTCCAAAGCTGTCATCAACAATACCGTCACGGTCAGTAACGGTGAAATTAACCGTTTTTAACCCTGCAATTGGACGTCCAGAATTATCAACAGTTGCATCTGGAATATGTGAATTAACCGCAGGGAAATCTGTGGTAAATACAGGTACTCCTTTGATCAATGAACGTTTATTTTTCCAATCTTTAAGTAATAAAGAGGGGTTATATTGATACGTTAATTGAGTTGAAACTTCAAAAGAATCACCACAGGTTGCAGAAGAAGGTAGATCAAGATTTAGATCGAGTTTATCGAATAGATCACTATCAATGACATTCTTGTTCTTACCATTTAGGGTAACCTCTCCAGAAACACTGGCTTGACGCTCTGTAGGGTAGAGTGTTGAGTGAATCTTTTGGCTTTCTCCAATGTATCGGCTAGCAAATTCTTGTTTAAAAGGTGCAAGTAATAATCCATGATGTTTGAATTTTTCAGTGAGAATTTGAGCATATTTTTTTTCTGGATAAAGAGTCTTAGCGACAAACACCATACTTTCTGCCAAATCATGCATTTTCAGTCCACGACCAAGGCCGTACATCGACTCTAAAACAATAGTATCGAACTCAGTAAACGCAGAGTCGCCATAGAGTGAAACGCTATTTTTTAATGATTGAAATAGCGGTGTAGACCATAATTCATCTCCCAATTCTCCTGCAACACTTTCATGAGCACGGTATTCAGCGCGTTTAAAGTAACGTGCTCTTTGGTTCCATAAACTACGAGTATTTCGTTTATTGCCAAAATAACCATCCCAGTTGAATACGGTATCAATTTCAAACTCTTGGCCAGAGCTATTAGCATTACGAAACTGTTGTCGATAGCTGTAACTTCCAGCCCAATAATCCCCAAAGCCTTCACCAATTGCGCCTGTATGACCATAAGCCCAATCAGGAATAATATGATAATGAATGCCATGCCCTAATTCATGCAAAATTACATCTGCATCAAGAGCATCAGGAGAGCCTCCACCGATACCCAGCAATATGGCTTTAGCACCATAGTAGTAAGTTGAATTATTAGCAGATAATCCACGGGCATCAAAATCAATCGGTTTCTGAAAAATATTGAATCCAAGTGATTTAATATATCTAACAGATAAGTCAAGATGACTAAATGCCATTATTTGAGGGAAGTTTGCATCATTTATTGTGGTGGTACTTAGTTCATCAAGAGAGGAAAAAGTAGCAACACCTTCTTGAGGCAGCATACCACTGTTATCTTCTTTCTCTTTAAGAGTGTGTTTTTCAGCCTGATGACTTGAAGTCGGGGTAACTAAGGCAAGTGCATCTACTTGCCTTACTCGTGAATTACTTAAATAATAGTGCCCATTTGAGAATAAAATCTCACTGGTTTTTGATACATATTGAGGGGCAAGTGAAGACTCACTTATATCCATCATTTGCGAACTGGGAGCTGGAGATCTCAGCATGCTTCGTAAATCAGGATCAAATACATTCAGCTCTGCATTAACTAAGTGACCTGAAGGCAGACTTGGAGGAGTCACTGCTTTTAACGATCTCGGAGCCTCAAGTTCAGCTGCTGTCGTTGGCTTGCCACTATTTAAAACAGTATCAGTTAAGCTCTTAAATATGCGCACAATACGACCATCATTATTGGTTGATAGCACCATACTTCTTTGATGTTTATATTGTCCTTCGATCCAAACATCAAAATTATAGTGCTTACCAAGTGTTGATGTCGTTGTGTAGCGTAGACGATAATCCCCGTGCTCAGGATAAGTGTTTAAGAGATATTGTTTCGCCTCTTGGGACTGAGTTATTGTAATGGCATTTTCTGGGTAATCCCATTCAGCTGCACTGGCATGAGATACACATAATAAAGTAATCAAGCAAGAAAGAGTTTTTTTCATGGTCATTCCTTAAAAAATGTACTTTGCATTAGCAGTAAAGTAACGACCGGGTTCAGTAGAGTAACCTTTAACTGAGTCCATTACTCCAGCCACGTCTTGATAGCGGATGTATTCTTTATCTAATAAGTTGATGATATTAGTGCTGATGCTAAGATTTTTATTAACGTTATATTTCAAACCAAGATCGAGCGTTGCCCAATTAGATGTCATCGCACAATCAGCTGAGATACCATTATCAGTTGCACATAAAGGAACACGATCCATTGCCGCTGCCCAATTTAATGTTGTATAAGCAGACAGAGATTCATTATCGTAAGTGAGGTCAATACTTCCTTCCCAAGGTGTTAGGGTGCGAATATACTCACCGTCTCCATCTTTGCCATCGACATAACCTGCTTTTGTACTGACCCCCCATTCTTGGGTCATTTGGTGAGCTAATGTAAACTCAACACCATAGGTTTCTACGCCGTTTACATTCTGATATTGCTTTAAATAGTTCCCTGTAGATGGGTCCATGCCTATTTGTTTAACATCAATAAAGTTTTCAAATTTCTGATAGAAAATAGCACCATAAAGTTGAGTCCTTCCTGAATCATATTTTGATCCAAGCTCTAATGAATCACTCGTTTCTGCTTCTAAATCCATATTAGGGATAATTAGGAAAGGCGTTAATGGAATGAAATCATGATTGTTATAGCCATAAGCTTTATCGTAAGCAGGCGCTCGGTACCCGTGACTATAAGAGAGGTAAGTATTAAGGTTATCAGTCAGTTGATAAGCTGCCGATAAACTTGGGGACAGTTCGCTACTGTTTATTTCTTTAACATCAAAGCCTGCGATTTCGTCTGAACTCTTTGGCGTCAAACGGTGAGCATCAAAACGCAGTCCACCAGTTATAGTCCATTGCTGAATTTCAACAACATCGCGTAAGTAGAGACCAAAACTGTATGCTTGAGCGGGTGAGAAAGGCTCTGCTCCATTCGGATTAACGCCATTCCAATCAATAGTAGATTTACTGTTAGGACGCTCATAGCTGTTTGTGGTAACACTAATACCATAAGCAAGCGTATGTGCTTGATCTAACCATTCTACTGCTGAATTGAAGTCCGTATCGAAGCCTACTAATTGGTCAGTGAAATTTTGGTCTTTAATTTCACGACGCTTTTCCATCAGGTTATTACGTTCACGCCACATTAAACGATTTGTCATTGTTGTTGTGCTGGTATCTCGCCAATAAAGCTTACTGTCCATCTTGTTAAACCAAGAGCTATAAGGCGTATATTCTGCACCGATATGTGCGCTAGTTTCTTGAACGTCTTGTTGTTCATTAAAACGCGAAAGATGCCAGATACCGTCTTTTTGAATAGAACTAGATCCTTCTTCTCTTTGCATATTTTCGGTGTAATATTCGACTTTAGCTTTAAGCATCCAACTTTCGCCAATATAGTGATTTATTGTGTAACCACCGGTAATACCATCAAGTTCTCGGTTATATAAATCTTGATTGTAATTGCGAGTTTCTTCTCCTTGCCAGTAAGAGATATTTAGCAAACTTTCAGTATCGCCAGAACGAAATGCCACGTTACTGTTGCCTTTATATTTATTGCTAATACCAGAGTAAGTACCTGAGATATCAGAGTAGAAATCATTACCTTTTAAATAATCACTAGGCTGCTTAGTTTTGATTAATACCACACCACCAATGGCACCAGAGCCATGCACTGATGAGCTAGCTCCTTTTACGACTTCTATCGACTTCACTGTTGATAAATCGAACGAATTGCGACCAACTTTGTCGTTAATATCTGAAGCCCCATAGCCATCAGATGATTTTACGCCGTCTTTTATGATAGCTATTCGGTTACCCGTCATACCACGGATAGTAATATTTTGTGCTCTGCCCGCCCCGCCTGTCACACTGACACCCGGCTCGCTGTTTAGTGCATCGTATAATTCAGTTGCGCCTTTTTGTTCTAATTGTTCGCTACTAATAACAGCCACAGAGCCTGCGACTTCTGATAAGGGTTGATCTACTTTGTTTGCAGTGACAACAACTTCATCAAAGTGAGTTAACTCAGAATTAGCGTGTACGAAATTGGCAGCCAATACACTAAGTACAGCCGCTGTTACTGGAGAAAGCTTCATAAATTGCTCGCTTTTTTAATTATGTGTTAGAGATAAAAGAAAACTGTATTCAAAGGCTTGTTGCGTCAGAGCTTCTCGGCGATCCATTGAATGACCTTGATTAAAATGAGTGGCTAATAAGTAAGGAGCAGTAGCTGTGCTCATCGCTCTCACTTTGGAGAGGTATTTAGCTCCTTCCCAATAGGGAACTCGGCGATCATGTAACCCAACTTGAACTAGCAGTGGAGGGTAGGCTTGTTGAGTAATATTGAGATAGGGATCAACTTGTTTCATGCTAGCTAGTTCTTCAGGAATAGTTGGGTTTCCCCATTCGCTGTATTGCTGCAAAGTGAGGGGTAAGCTTGTGTCTGACATACTATTTACGACATCAACAAATGGAACATTTAGCGCCGCGCCTTTAAATGCGTTCGGTTGCTGATTAATGGCTGTAGCGACTAATGTCCCACCAGCGCTTGAACCTAAAGCATAAATATCATGGCTTCCTTGCTGGTAGTGATGCATGGCATTTGCAGCAGTAATAAAATCATCGGCAGCGTGTTGTCTGTTTATGCCACGTCCTGCGTTATACCAAGCCTCACCTTTGTAACCGCCACCTCTAACATGAGCAATAGCATAGATAACCCCACGATCTAATAGGCTTAAGATTTGAGGCATAAAATAGGGTTTCATAGTGACGCCGTATGCTCCATAGCCGTAAAGAAATACAGGACTTTTGGTACTTAATTTATCTTTTCGATACGCCAAAGTGACTGGTAATTCACCCCCATTTTGCTTAATAAGGATTTGCTCTGTGACATAATGAGAGGGATTAATATTCGGGTACTTATCTTGTGAATAAAGGTGACGATTTAACGTACTCACATTTACTTTTTCCCACTTAGGTGGCTGTATCATCGACATGCTACGAATATAAAATGCATTACTATTATAGTCACCAACACGGCTTACCCAAGCAACTTGACCAGAGGTCGTTATGGTCTCGGTATGACGAGTTTTTCCTTTATTATCAAGATAGATTAATTGAGCTTGTTGACCATCACCAACGGAAATAACGGCACCTGAAGCGAACAAATAAAAATCCTTAAGTGGCTTTTTATCTGTCGGTAGGTACAAGATTTTCCAGTAGTCAGGGTTAAAAAGGTGTTCAATAGATACTGAATAAAGAGCAAATCTTTTATTGACTACATTGCTGTTGATAAACACCTTGTCGTGTGCAAGATCTAGGTAGTATTCAACATCTTTAACTCTTGGCCTTATCGGCTCACTAAGTTGTCCGTTAGTTAAATTTAACAAACGTTGCTCACTGCTGTTATCATTATTTGATTGAATAACAGCATAGCGATGATCACTTGATTGATAGAGTGACATCAGCCAAGTTGGGTTTGTCTCTTCTGAAACAGTATGGCTTTGTGAGTTACTTAATGTGAATTGGATTAACTGAAAAGGCCTCAACGTCTGTTTTTCTTGCTTGATAAGAAATAAAGAACGATCATCATTAGACCACAATATATTTGGCTCTGTATTATCAATCAATGCAGTTATTGTATTGGTCTTTAAATCAACGATGCTGATCTTATATTGCTCAGATCCTGTAATATCTTCAGCAATTGCTAGTGCAGTACCGCTGTTGTTTAATGCCCATCCACCTAAACGATAGTAGTTAAACGCTTCAGAACGAATTGAAATATTGAATAGTGGCGTGACCTTTTTTGTTACTAAAGTACGAGTAACTAGCTGACGTTGCCCTTTATGAGTCGTAATTGAATACTCATTGTTTCCCTTTATTTTCCAAGGTTTATCTGATTTTTCAGGCTGATTATTCTGCCATTCATTTAGTAAAGTATTTACTTCAGATTTAAGACTAACTTTAAACGCATCAGTCTGTTTATTTTCGTTATGTAAATAATCTAAAACATCTGTTTTACTACGTGAATCATCTCTTAGCCACTGCAAGCTATCTGTAGCAGATACAGGCATAGAGAAAATGAATAGCCAAAAAATAACATTTAAAAATTTCATAAATAAAGCAAACCTATGAGGAGGATTAATAAAACGCGTGAATATTACCTCTTAATAGGAATGAGATCAATTATCATTTACATTAATGTTTGCGTTTTTTGTGATTAAGCTCTCTCTATATGGTGTTATCTATTCTAGATAAATGGAATTTTTGAGCTACATCATCTTGAAAGATGAAAGATGAAAGATGAAAGATGAAAGATGAAAGATGTGAATGATAAAGGGCATCATTCTCATCTTTCATATCAGGAGAGGATTTATATTAGAAAAATTATTCCTGTAGATTATTTAACAGTTTTTCACATGTAGCTTTCAATAAGAGTAATTCTTCTATTTCTAGCTGGCTTTTACAAAATATAGCATTAGGGACAGAGAGTGCTTGTTTCTTTAATTCTGAGCCTTTAGTTGTGAGAAAAACTTGTCGAATACGCTCATCTTGAGTGCTGCGTTGACGAGTAATGATCTCTTTTACTTCTAGGCGTTTTAATAAAGGCGTTAAGGTTCCTGAGTCTAGGTGTAGCTCTTGACCTAATTCTTTTACATTGATGCCATTGCTTTCCCAAATAACCATCATTGCTAAGTATTGAGAATAAGTAAGATCCAGTTCGTTTAGTAGCGGGCGGTAAGCTCTGATCATGGCATTTGATGCACTATAAAGAGAAAAACAAACTTGATTTTTAAGCAATAGTTGAGGGGAATTACTCTCTTCTTGAGTAGGCAGTTCAAGGTTCTTATTCATATTCACACCAAAAAATAAATTAGATTGTGCACAATATACTTGTTTTTTACCTTTAGATCGACTTATACTTACTGAAAATTAATTGTGCACAACTTAATTGTTATCAATTTAACTAATTCGTATTCTGAAAAAAGGACATCATTATGACAACGTTATACACAACAACAGCAACGGCTTCAGCAGGACGTAATGGTCAAGTAACAACTGACGATAATATGCTTGATCTTGCTTTAAGCTATCCAAAAGAGATGGGTGGCACAGGCGAAGCAACGAACCCTGAGCAACTGTTTGCAGCAGGTTATTCGGCGTGTTTCTCAAATGCAATTCTACACGTGGCTCGTGAGATGAAAATCAAACTGACTCAAGCACCAGTATCGGCTGAAGTGGGTATTGGTCCAAATGCAACTGGCGGTTTTGCATTAACCGTTGCTTTAGCAGTAACGCTAGAATTAGATGAAGAACAAGCTCAACAATTAGTGAAAACAGCACACCAAGTCTGTCCATACTCAAATGCCGTGAAAGGCAATATTGATGTGAAATTATCAGTGAATGGTGCTGTACTTTAATTCATAGGGATTGATTAAATGAATACTCTATTACTAACCGTAGGTCGTGTACTTCTGGCACTGTATTTCTTAGTTCCAGGTATCATGAAATTTGTATCGTGGGATATGCATATTCAATTAATGGAAAAGCATGACATGCCATTTGTGCCAGTCCTATTGGGGCTTGCGGGTATCTTCCAAATTGGTGCTGCCATTTTATTAATAGCTAATCGATTTACATGGATAGTTGCTCTGTTATTAGCAGGATTAGTGCTAGTCATTAATGTGTCGCTGCATGATTTCTGGAATTATTCAGGATTGGAAGGCGCACATGAGATGCAAAACTTCATTAAGAACCTAGGTATTTTGGCTGGTTTATTGGTACTTTCAGGGCATTCAATGCCAGAGTGCTGTAAAGCAAAATCAGTATCATAATGTTCTAATAATATAGAGCATAAAAATAAAAGGGATATGAGGTTAATCATATCCCTTTTTTCTATTTGTTATTTAATGTATTCAATTACTCTTCAGCAGTAAAGAAATCATTATAAAGCATGTAAAGGTGAGCTGAACTCCAAGAGAAATTTGGTGCACCTTGTTGATCGCCAGTGAGTGGGTTGTAGTTTTCACGGATAGGACCGTCACCAACTAGACCATCAGCGTGATCAAAGAATGCACCTGCCATTTCAACCGCATCGTCACGATAGCCGTAGCTTTCCATACCTTTTAGGCCAAAGTAGAATTGGTCAACCCAAACACGTCCACGCCAATAGATATCAGGACCAAATGCAGGGCTAGATAGTGCAGCCGTACCTAATGGAATGTAAGTATTGAATTCAGAGGTATCCTTCATCACTTTAACAACAGCGTCAGCATTTGCTTGGGTTGCCGCTTTATTGAAGAGTGGTGACCAACCTTCAGGGCCTTTACCACGTTCAACAATTGGCTTACCCGCACAGCCGTTTGCTAATGGTTTGTCTTCAATACGGATATCGTAGAAGAAGCCTGTACCTTCATCAAACATACAAGTGTTGATGTAACTTGCTAACTTATCGGCTTTTTCACGGAACTCTTTTGCATCAGTATCTTTACCTAGGATATCAGCCATTTGAGCTAGATATTGGTTGTCACTGAACATGTAGCTTGCTTGGTCAACAGACTCTTGCAATAGAGAATAGCCTAAAAGCGTGCCATCTTTATCTCGATTTTGTGCGAACTTCACTTCCCAATCCGAGCGTTTACCACCATTTGCAACATAAGCGTCTAATTGATCTTTATCGATGAAACCAAAGGCTGCGGCATCATCACGGCCAGACTCCCAAGATGCTGCCGTTTGTGCAGGGATCTCAATGTGGTCATAGTTTCCAGATTTTATGATCTCTTGGTATTTATCTAGGCCAGCAAGTTCTTCTTTCTTATCACCACGCTCAACCGTAAACAACATATCGCCATTGTCTGTATTGTGTGCTTTATCGCGTGAAGCACCATACTCAGGAACACCGTTACCATTGTTATCACGATTACGTAACCACCAATCATGATAAGCAACTAATTTAGGGTACATTTCTTCTAACCACGCTTTATCTTCAGTGGTTTTGTACACTTCCATTACTGCCCATGCAGCAAGACTTGGTTTTGTGTTTCGTTCATTCCAGTTACCACCGTCACCGCCACGCTCAAGGCTTGTGTTGTAGGCTAATAAATCAGGAATAAAACCGGCATCCCAAGGACGAACGGTATCATCTGCTTGAATTTGATACGCAAACATAGCACGAATATTGTCTTTTGCTACTTCTGGGTTGAAGTGCGCCATTGCATACGCTTGTTTCCATGTATCCCAAGGCCATGTTTGGTTACCTGAGAACCAACGAGCGGTTACAGATGGTGTTACAGAGTCAAACTCCATTGCACCCGCAGCACCGCGCCAGTTACCATTAAGCGTTTCCATTGCTTTTACTGCAACGCGCTCTTGTTCTGAGGTTGCATTTGGGTTGGTTAAGCCTTTATCAAGGTATTCTTCCCAACGTTTTTCAGTCGCAACTAAATATTGATTCGGATTTGCTAGAATGTCGGTGATTTTAGCTTGTTCTGCTTGGTTTTCTTCAGCAGTTAATACATGAGAATACGTAGTATAAATTGTAGTGGATTGCTCAATGCTTGCTGTAGAGGTAAAGCTCAAACCATCAACGGTAGTTGTCGTAGGAATAGATTTATGAACTTGGTACTCTGAGTCGCCTGATGTTAATAGAGACCAAGTGGCACGAACCTCACCAAAAGTGACTTTTAGGCCATCATCTGTTGCTTCAATTTGACGATCATAATCAGGGTATGCTTCAGCAATGGTTTTATCTGATTGAGATTTTTCTTCTTTTGCGTGATTACCTTCGATTAGTTCACCATCCCAAACCAGCTCAACAGGTGAGTTGGTTGTGATTTTAGTTTCAACTAAAGAAGTGCGGTTTGTTGCAAAGCGCAGTGTCATTTCTACTTTTACGTCATCAGAGCTTAATACTTGCACTAATGCACCAGGAAGGCTGTACGCTTCCATAGTAAATTCAACTTTCTTGCCGTCTTTAAATACACTTAGGCGATCGAAATTATTTGCCATGAAGTTAATGTATTCTTCGGTAAGTAGAGCCGTTCCTGGGAAACCACCCATACCATCATCGTTGTCTGGTAGTAGATGACCGTGCCAAGAGCCCATGTCAAAGAATGGGTTAAAACGTTGGTGATCATCAAAATCGTAATCACGCATATATTCAGGGGAACCAGTGCGATCAATCACGTCTTTAAATTGTGCCGCTTTAAGCTCTGTAGAGTTAAGGTCTGTCGGTGATGTTTGTGCGCAGCCCACAGCGAAAAGGGCAGTAGCAACAGCAAGTGCAGAAATTTTTAAATTCATAATTAAATTCTTATAATTGATTTAGTAAAGGTTTAGTAAATTTAACTCAGTAGATATTATTGATAAATAGAACAGTTGTCCGTGAACTCAGTCTCATTTAATGAAGCTGAGTTCAGGAAGAGTGTGATGTAGTTACCAGTAATAGTACTGCATGATAAATATTTCGTTATCTGACTCTGTAGTGTCGTTACCCATAAAGAATTTAGTATCAATGGCTGTGGCAAATTTACCATCGGCGTATTCATACCAAACACCACCATTGATGTAAGAGGTCGTTTCATCTTCGGCAGTATCAAGTTTAGTATTGGCATAGTTGTATGCAGCAGAAAGGTAAACGCCTTTAGCCACTTCATAATAAGCACTGGTCATGATGCCGGTTTCTGTACCTTCACTAATGTCATTACCTTGATCAGTATGATGCCAAACTCGAGCAGATAAGGTTTTATATTCCGCCCCGATTAAGTACATCTCACCATCGCCATCGGTAAACTCTGCACCACCAAGCAACGTTAAATCCTCGGCAATATCATACTGAACATAACCATTTACAAAGGCGGCATAGCTGTATTTATTCGTGTATTCATCATATTTACCAAAGTTAACTAATGCATCATCTTCAGAGAAATCAGACTCAGGAGCAGCAGAAACACTGTAACGAAGTCCCCCAACTTCATTACGGATCTTAATGCCTACATTTACATCTCGTGTGTTAGGTAAGGTGTAACCATTTTCTGGTGTTGCATCTCCCCACCATTGAATATCATCTAAAGAAGAGTCAATACGACCAGCAATAAATTCCGTTCCTGCATCGGTTCTATAACCAGCATAAAATCGGTTAATGCCTCCTTCAAAACCTCCCCAACCGTGGCCAGTAGCCCAAGCATTGCCTTCGTCATCGGCTTGTACTGTCCAGCCTTCGCCGTAAATTAGACCAAACCAGTTGCCTTCTTCAATAGCAAGGCCTCCTTCAATATAAGTACCATCGCTATAACGGCCTTTATCGTCACCATCAAAGAAGGTACGACCACCAATTCCCATTTCACCGTAAAAGTCGGTTTCAATAGCGTGAACATTAGCTGCTAAAAGTAGAGTTGAAAGTAATGACAGCTTTGCAAAAGTAGGTTTCATAATTAGAGTTTCTCACTGTAATAGAAAAATTATTGTTATTGTTTGATAGGAAAGAACCGAAACTAAGTATCTACGGAGTAACTTATCAATAAGAAAAGGATAGCTAGAAATTAAGGGCTGGAATAGAGGTGTAAGAGATAAGTGTGAGCGAGAGAAAACGATTTTTACTTATATTTACCTAAAGTTTTACTTATAAAAAGTTCTAATTTATATGTGTTTTTTAGAAAGGAATTGAGATAAGTAATCTTATTCTCAACGTAATTTTAGAGACGAAAAAGGCACTGGGGGTATCAGTGCCTTTTGTCTTATTTAGAGAAACTAAATGCTAATTTGATTTCTACTTATTTTGCCGATGCTGTTTTTAGTTCAGCTGCTTTTTCTTGCTTCTTTTCAAAGCGAGAGATCCACCAGTATGCAAGTGCAGAGAATACCATTGTCATAAATACATTGATGAAGAAGGCTTCTACTAAGTCAACACCCGTTGGGAAAGCTGATGCCGTCATGCTTACTACAAAAATAGTAATAAGAACCGATACCACACCCATACCTACTTTACGTGAGCCCATACGGAAATCACGAGGAGTATCATCGTGCTTTAGACGGAAAACAAAGTAAGCAACCATAATAAAGATAGGTGGTAGCATTGCCGTACCAGCCGTTAAGTTAATTGCTGTATTCATCATGTCTTGTACAGATTCAGAGCCAAAGCCATTTACAACTAGCATCACAACTACGAAAGCAAACTGCCACCATGCTGCGCGAACAGGAACACCGTGCTCGTTTAGTTCTGTTGTTTTCTCACCGTAAACACCTTGAGGGATTTCAGAGAAGTGAATTTTAACTGGCGCTGCAGTCCACATCATCATCGAACCGAACATTGCGATGAAAAGAACGATACCAACAAAGCGACCAACTAATGATTCAGACACGTTGAAGTATTGAGCCATACCCGTAAAGATTTCAACCATACCACCAGCGTAGGTTAGAGAATCACGAGCAACAAACACGTTTACAAGTAAAGAACCAACAGCATACATAGCACCAATTAGGATACCTGCGGCAATGATAACTTTAATAAACGTCTTTTGACCGCCTTTCACATCTTTCAAATAAGCTGCGGCAGTTTCTGCACCACCGGCTGCTTGGAAGATCCAACACATAATACCTAGCGTTGCCCAGTTAATGGTTGGAGTCATTGCTTCTAGTGTGATTGGTTCAACAGGTGTGTGGTCGCCACTAAGCGCCATTAGCGCGCCGATAACATACACTGCAAACAGAGCAAATACACCATAAGCAACCATCTCTGCGATTTTGCCTAGCCATGATGCACCTTTGGTTGAAATATGCGTCGCAGCTGCAAATAAAACAATAGAGATAACTGAGGTGACAATAGGAGAGAAGGCGTATTCATAACCTAACATTGCATAAGAGGCATAAGCAATTACGTTAGGAAGTAGAGAGACGAACCAGAATAGATTTACAAACCAGTAAAGGAAAGAACCTAAATAAGCCATCTTAGTGCCAAGAGGTTGTTTTAACCAATCGTACATACCTGATTCTGAGTTTTTGTTTGCTGATACAAATTCAGCAATAATGAATACGAATGGGATGAAGTAGACTAAAGTAGCGAATAAAAAGATGGGTGCAGAACTTAGTCCCAGCTCGATGTTGTTATTAACAATGTTACGAACGTTAAATACCGCCGCCATTGTCATCGACAGTAAGGCAAACTTGCCAATTGTCCCTCGTAAAGAATCAGACATAATAATGTATCCCTATGTGTTTGCGTTTGGATTATGAGTTTATTATTTTAGTTAACAATTGTAGGTAACTTTTAGTAAAATTATAGTAATAAGTTTTACCAAAGGTTGCTGTGAGATATGTCATTAAATAGAGATTAAGAAAACAGCAAACTGTGATGGTGATCTACTCTGGTGTTGTTTTTATTTTAGACAAAAAAAAGCGCCCATGACGGGCGCTTCAGTTATGTGGTTTCTTTTATTATTGAACAGCAGGTTTTGCTTCTTCAATTCGTTCTTCTTTAGATAATGATTTTTCGTACTTGCTGTATTTCCACCATGCATAACCAAGGAAGATAACAATACCACCGACGTTGTAGAAGATAATCGTCATGATATCAGCACCTGTTGGGAAGGTTGACGCAAAGAAACCAACCGTGAAAATACCAATCAGAATTGAAACCACAGTGATACCAGTAAGGCGAGAGCCCATTCTAAAGTCACGCTCTAGGTGATCCAATTTTATACGTAAGTTTAAGTACGCAATCATGATGAACAGTGGTGGAAGCATAGAGGCTGCCGCAGTCATGTTAATGATGGTGCTCATTAAATCTTGTACCGTATCAGACGCTAATGTAGGAATGAACATTAGTGGAATAACGATTAAGAACTGAATCCATGCAGCTCGTACCGGAACACCTTGTTTGTTTAGTGCTACTGTTTTTTCACCAAAAATACCTTTTGGAATTTCAGAGAAGAAGATCTTAACCGGCGTTGCTGTCCACATTAGTAGCGAACCAAGCATAGCAGTGAATGATACGATACCAACAAAGCGGTTCATGATGATTTCAGATAAACCAAAGTGTCTTGCTAGCCCTTCAAATACTTGTACTGAGCCACCCGTAAATTTCAATTCTTCGCGAGAGACGAATACGTTCGCAAGCACTGAACCAACTGAGTAAAGTGCGCCGATAAAGATACCTGCAATGATGATCACTTTAACGAAAGATTTGTGACCGCCTTTGATGTCGTTTACATAAACAGCAACTGATTCTGCACCACCCGCAGCCATGAAGATCCACGTAATTACACCAAGGAACGCCCAGTTAAATGATGGAGTCATTGCTTCAATAGTGATTGGGTCTGCTGGCTCAATACCGCCAATTAACGCGCCGCCTGATAATAAAATGTAAGACAGAGTAAGCAGAAGCATTAATGATGAGGTTAAAGAGGTAATTGGACCTAGTAATTTCGCACCATTGTTTGATACATGAGTAGCTACCGCAAACAGTAGGGTACTTAATACCGCTGTGGTTAATGGTGTAAATATGTACTCGAACCCTAAGAACGCATAAGACGCATAAGCAATGATTCTTGGTAGTAAAGAGGTGAAGAAGAATAGGTTAACAAACCAATAAGTATACGCGGTAATAAATGCCCAGCGACCACCGAGTGAACTTTTTACCCATGCATAAACACCGGCTTCAGAATTTTTATTAAGAGATACAAATTCGGCAACGATTAAACAGAATGGAACAAAATAGAACAGGGTTGCAAGGAAGAACATAGGTGCAGAGGATAGCCCGATCTCAATATTATTATTGATGATATTATTGAAACTATAAACTGCAGCAAAAGTCATAGACAGTAAGGCGAACTTGCCTATCGTGCCACGAGTTGATGTAGACATAAGGTACTCCGATGAATCACATATTGTAGGATTGGAGAGAGCAGCTATTAACTCACTCTCTCCTAATTTTTGGTTCTGAATATATTTTCAGATACCGTTTTTTATTAATTTTTCTATGTAAAACTGTTTCAGTTGTTCTATTACTTATTCAGGAAATAGCCATCTTCGATAGTGACTTTTAGAACCACTTTACGAACACGACTATCGCCATGGAATTTGTAGGCTTTACTGTTATCAAACACTGCGACTTGGCCTTCACAAAGTTGATGTGTTTGACCGTTGCCATTTAGGTGTTCACGATCCGTTTCATCGGAATACGCTTGCACGCTTTCTAGTTCAGACTTATTCGCGACCTCAACCGTTTCACGGCCTTCTAGGTAGTAATGAATATCAAAGTATCGGCGGTTGCCAACAAAGCTTTCTGTGTTTTTAGCCACGCCATCTTCAATCATGTACACCAGAGAATCACCAATTGAATACATGATCCCATCACGTAGATTACCAATGTTTTCAATCGCTTCTACACAACGGTTCCATTTACGGCCGTCACGATATACCACTTTAAATTGTTCTAGGTTGTCTAAAATGATCATTACTTTTCTCCGCCTTCAATTGTTGTTTTTGAAGTGAATGCTGTGTTTGAGGTAAATGTGTGATTCGCCAATGTTTTTGGTGAACAGCCACCTTGTTGAAATGGAACCAAAGTCAGTGCGTATTGGAATTTATCCATGTAAACACGGTATGAATCCAACACCTCTGAGCCCCAAGAGTTTGAACCTAAGCCCATTAGTTTATGGTCAAGGTTAAGTGTGATGTAACCACTCTTCTCAAGCTCAATCGTGTGCTGTGCTTCATGAATGTTTTGGCTCGTGTAGAACCAAGCGCTAAAGTTAATCTCTTGCTCAGGCTTAACAAATAGACCAGAACCGTGACGATTAGCTAACGATGCCCAACGAACGTGCTGACGATTACCGTTATTTTGTGGGAACGGGTAGTTCTCAAACATATTCGCTACTGTTGTTTGGTATACATCAATCATGTTTGCTTGTTGGCTGTCTTGATAGTTCTCTTCTGGGCCACGACCGTAGTATTGAACTTGGTCAAACTCATTATTGATGCCAAGATCTAAACCAATCACAGGGATAACATGAGGGTAATCACCGTAACGTTCACCAGATAACTGAATGTTTAACTGGCCTTCTTTATTGATTTCATAAACGTAAGTACAACGCATACCAAAATCAAACACAGGTGGCGCAATAATGCTGGTTACCGTGAAAGTGGCTTTACCATTTGATGCATCAAGGTCGATAGAGCGGAAGTGCTCTTGCATGATTTGAAGATGCGCAGGCTCCCACAGACCTTCATGCTCTTGCTTATGGTTATCCACCATCGGTTTGAAGAAATTCAGCTTAGGTGAGCTTGCAATTAGCTCTTCGCCATTCACTAACCATGAGGTTAATTTACCGTTCACTTTTGAGAAAGTAAGCGCAAAGTTCAACCCTTTCACTACATAATCTAAACGAGATGCCGTGATATCAAGTGCGATTGCATTACTGTTAGAGAACACTGGAAGTTGCTCTGTGTTTTCTTTTAATTGAACTTGGTAAATCGCAATGTCGTGATTCGCTTCGCTATACAGAGTGCGAGAATCTTTACGAACCGTGAAGTTAATGAAGGCTTCACGACCATCTAGCTCTGGTAATGTGATTTCAATGTCACGGCTTGAGTTTTCAGCTAAGCCTTCTACTTTTAGCGTTGTGCTTTGCAGTGTTTCGCCTTCAGCACGGATCTCTGCAGTAATGGTGTAGTCATCAAGGTTTGAGAACCACAGCTTGTTATCAACAGTGAAAATGCCGTTTGCTGCGTCTTTAGCGTGGATCTTAACCGGTGCGATAACTTGCTTGTATTCTTTTAAGCCAGGCCCTGGAGTTTGATCTGAGTAAACCAAACCATCCATGCAGAAGTTGTAGTTGTTTGGATAATCGCCGTAATCGCCACCATATTTTAAGAACTCAGTGCCGTTTTCATCTTTAGCTAGGATGCCGTGATCACACCATTCCCAAACATAATGACCTTGAATAGAGTCATGTTTGTAGAACACGTTTTGGTATTCAGTTAATCCACCTGGGCCGTTACCCATTGCGTGTGCGTATTCACAAATGATGCGTGGTTTATTATGAGGATGCTCACCAAAGGCATTCATTAGTTGAGCGCGTGAGTACATGGTACTGATGATATCAACCACTTCAGCATCACGGTCTTCTTCATAATGAACCAGACGAGTGTCATCAATTGCTTTTGCTGCATCATACATAGATTTGATATTACAGCCGTAGCCAGATTCGTTACCTAGCGACCACATGATGATTGATGCGTGGTTTTTCTGAGCGTGAATATGGCGTTCAATACGCTCAACAAATACATGCTCCCAGGCAGGATCATTGGTAATGCGGCTTAAATCTCCAACGTTAGCAAAGCCGTGCGTTTCTACATCGGTTTCACCCATAACAAACAGACCGTATACATCACACAGTTCATAAAAGCGTGGATCATTAGGATAGTGAGCAGTACGTACTGAGTTAATGTTGTGTTGCTTCATCAAAACGATGTCTTTCTCAACACGATCCATACCGACAGCGCGACCTTTTAAATGGTCGTTATCGTGACGGTTTACACCATGAAGCATGACGTATTTGTTGTTGATGTAGAACAGACCATCGCGCACTTTAATGTCACGGAAACCAACACGGCTTGGAATGATTTCTAGTGTTTTTCCGCTTTCATCTTTAAGTGTAAGTACCAATTGGTATAGGTAAGGGTTTTCAGCTGTCCAATGCGTTGGATTTTCCATATCAATTTTGATATCTACATTATGGTTTGCATCAAAAGAGAGTGAATTTACGATACCTTCAGAAACGACAGTCTTACCATCAAATAGTGCATAATCAAGTGAATAATTAGAGACTGAGCTACTTGTTAGGTTTTCTAACTCTGCTTTACAAGATAATGTCGCACTTTGGTAATTTGCATCAAAATCAGTGCGAATGGTAATGTCTTGAATATGAACTTGCTCTTTACCAACGAGGTAAACATCACGGAAGATACCGCCAGTCCACCACATGTCTTGGTCTTCAATGTAAGTTGAATCAGCCCATTGCATTACACGAACAGAAAGCAGGTTTTCACCTTGTTGTGCAAATTCAGAGATATCAAATTCAGCAGTTAAGCGGCTGCCTTTACTAAAACCAACGTAGCTACCGTTTACGTAAACTTCAAAGTAAGTTTCTACGCCATCAAATTTAATAATGGTTTGTTTGTTGTTCCAAGTTTCGCCTAATGTGAAGGTTCGTTGATAAGCGCCAGTAGGGTTGTCACTTGGTACAAAAGGAACATCGATAGGGAAAGGGAAGCCTTCATCGGTGTATTGAAGATCGCCATGACCTTCCATTTGCCACATGTTTGGAACGGTAATATTGCCCCAATCGCTCATGTGCTCTGAGTAAAACTCGCCAGGCACAAGCAGTGGGTTAGTGAAGAAGTTGAAATTCCATTGGCCACTTAATAGCTGGTAGTGGCTGCTTAATTCACGTTGGAATGTCTTTGCAGACTGAACTGAATCGTATGAGAAAAAGTAAGCACGCGGTGCCATTCTGTTTTCATTAAGGCGGAAGAAGTTTTCCCAATTGTTCACGTGTAGCCTCCCGGACGATGCCGATAGTTCTTATAAATAGGTAATTAATAACTCTCTGGTAAAAGATATTAACTAAAGTTTTAGTAAAACAAATCGGTAAATTGTTTTACTTTTAACTTGGTCACATTATGAACTGAGCTTTGTGAGCGCGGTAACGTTAATCAAGGGTGTAGAAACAATTCATTAACGTTATCGATGCGATTTATGGAGGCACTAAAGCAAATTTATGAAGGTATATTCGAATAGGCATAAAAAAAGCAACGTCAAAAAACGTTGCTTCATAAATAAAGGGCTAATGAGCTAGTTACTTTTTAGTCGTATCACGTAAACGTAATTTACTTGGGATGTAAACTCGAACAGGGATGACTCGTTCATCACGACGGCGCTCAAGTAATAAATTAACGCCTTGGCTTCCCATCAGTTCTGAATGAATACGAACGGTAGAGAGAGAAGGGAAGGTAAACTTAGCGGTTGGTATGTCATTAACACTGATTAAAGCAATGTCTTCTGGAATGCGTAAGCCTTTTTCATGGATAGCACGCAATACACCAATAGCAATGGAGTCAGAAGCAATAAACAGAGCATTTGCGTGATCGGTTTCTAGCATTGCTTTAGCCAGTTTATAACCTGATGAACTTGAGAAATCACCACGGTAAAGGTCAGATTCAGAGACTACGCCTTTTAATTGACCGTATTCCGCAAACACTTCTTCACGGATATCAGAACAATCAATATCATCTTGACCACCAATAAAACCAATACGATCGTAACCTTGATTGATAAAGTAGTTGATGACTTCCTTACTGATACGCGCAAGATCAATATCAACAGAATCAAAGTTTTGTTCGTGATCGGTATAATCAATATAAACAATGTTTTTACTGATCTTTTGAATCGCTTTTAATTGAGCTTTACTTTGACGACCGACGAGTAAAATACCATCGACATTCGGGTTTTTAATCTCAAGACTGCTTTCATAGCTATTGGTCAACGTGATATCAAATTTATCACACTGAGTCTCGATACCGTGTCGAATCGCAAGGTAGTAAGGATCATTAACTTCAGTTTCTTGCTTATAATTATATAAAGCTAGAAAGTGTAATTGTTCTTTTGCTGCTTGAGGTAAGGCACTGGCCAGTTTACGCGTTGAACTGGTTTTGTACTCAAGCTTTTCAGCAATTTCAAAAATACGTCGTCTAGTTTCTTCTTTTACACTTAGCGTTGGATCTTCATTTAATACACGAGATACCGTCGCCAATGAAACTTCAGCTTCGTTGGCTATTTCCTTTAACGTTGCCATTCATCCTCCAGCCATAACGTCTTTTAATTATTCTTTAGTCATAGTACTGAAAAAATTAAAAATTTGATACTCAAAAATAGTTTTTAGTAAAACTTTTATCTTTTTGCATTAAGTGCAATGTAAACGTTTACATTTTGAGTTTTTGATCACAGAAAGGCATGAATATTTACTGATAGACTGCAATCAAATCAAACGACGGAGCAAATGTTGTGAAAGTATTAGTAACTGGCGGAATAGGCTACATCGGTAGTCATACATGTATTCAACTGATTGAAGCAGGTATTGAACCTATTATTTTGGATAACTTGGGAAACAGCAAAGTCGCAGTGCTTGATCGCATAGAAGCGTTAACTCAAGTTCGTCCTGTTTTTTATCAGGGAGACATTCGTGATGAAGCCTTTCTAGATAGTATTTTTGCTGAGCATTCTATTTCATCGGTGATCCACTTTGCAGGCTTAAAAGCAGTGGGTGAGTCAGTTGCAAAACCGCTAGAGTATTACGACAACAACGTCAATGGCTCATTAGTTTTAGCTCGTTCAATGCGAAAAGCAAATGTAAAAAGTATCGTATTTAGCTCATCAGCAACCGTATATGGTGATCCTGCTGTTGTTCCTATTACTGAAAACTCACCAACAGGTGCAACAACCAATCCTTATGGCCGTAGTAAATATATGGTTGAAGAGTGTTTCTCTGATCTGTTTGATGCAGAAAATGATTGGAGCATTACCTTACTTCGCTATTTCAACCCAGTAGGCGCGCATCCATCAGGCACGATGGGAGAAGATCCACAAGGCATTCCAAATAACTTAATGCCATTTATCGCTCAAGTTGCTGTTGGTCGTCGTGAATCATTGTCTGTATTTGGGAATGATTATCCAACACCAGATGGTACAGGCGTTCGTGATTATATTCATGTGATGGATTTAGCTGATGGACACATTGCCGCATTAAAAGCCGTGGGTGAAAAATCAGGTCTTCATATTTATAACTTAGGCACGGGTAAAGGCTCAAGCGTTTTAGAAATGGTTGAGGCATTTGCACAAGCTTCAGGTAAGCCAGTTCCTTATACCTTATGTCCACGTCGTGTGGGTGACATTGCAGAATGTTGGGCAAGCACAGAAAAAGCAGAGAAAGAATTGGGCTGGAAAGCGACTCGTAATGTGATGGAAATGAGTGCTGATACATGGCGCTGGCAGTCAAATAATCCAAAGGGTTATTGAGAGAGCTAAGGTTTCAGGTTTAAGGCTTCAGGGAGGAGAATTATAAGATAGTCTCCCCTTGAATTAGCGAATCATTTTAAAGAATTGAGTATAAAAATCATGTCAAATGTTGAGTTTAACCCAGTAGATCATCCACATCGTCGTTATAACCCACTAACAGGACAGTGGATTTTAGTATCACCACATCGTGCTAAACGTCCGTGGAGTGGTCAAGATGAAAAACCATCAACGGCTGAATTACCACAATATGACAAAGGCTGTTTCTTATGCCCAACTAATGATCGAATCTCTGGTGATACCAATCCAGATTACAAAGGCACTTACGTATTCAGTAATGACTTTGCCGCACTAATGACGGATTCACCAGAAGCGCCAAAATCAACAAATCCCTTATTTAGAACTGAAGGCGTTCGTGGGTTAAGTCGTGTTATCTGTTTCTCTCCAGATCACAGCAAAACCTTGCCAGAGCTGCCAGTAGGTCAAATTCGTAATGTGATTGAAACGTGGAATGACCAAATTGAAGAGTTAGGTAAAGAGTACGTTTGGGTTCAAGCATTTGAGAATAAAGGCGAGACAATGGGGTGTTCTCAACCGCATCCACACGGTCAAATCTGGGCAAACAGCTTCCTACCCAATGAGATTGAGCGCAAAGAAAAACACCTAAAAGAGTATTACCAACAACACGGTTCAAACTTGTTGGTTGATTACGTTGAATCAGAATTAAACGATGGCGAACGTACGGTTGTAGAAACGGAACATTGGATTGCTGTAGTCCCTTATTGGGCTGCTTGGCCATTTGAAACCATGTTATTACCAAAAACGCACATTCGCCGCATGAGTGAATTAACGGACGAGCAACGTGATGATTTGGCGTTAGCAATCAAAAAACTAACCAGCCGTTACGACAACTTGTTCCAGTGTTCATTCCCATACTCAATGGGTTGGCATTACGCGCCTTTCTTTGAAGAGGGCACAGACGTTGATCATTGGCAGCTGCATGCACTGTTTTATCCGCCACTGCTTCGCTCTGCATCGATTCGTAAGTTTATGGTGGGCTACGAAATGTTAGCTGAAAGCCAACGAGATTTAACCGCCGAGCAAGCCGCGCAAAAACTGCGTGATGTGAGCGATGTGCATTATAAGGATTAGGGACTAGGACGCTTCGCTAAAGGATTCAGGGGTATTTGTTGTGACTATGCTGTCTAACGAATGTAACCCTGAAACCTGCAAGGGAGCTTGCGATCGACCTGAAACCTAAAGATAGAATTCCCTACAAAATTTTGAGAATAAGATTATGACAAACCTAATTAAAAACGTAAAAGACGCATTCAACTCAGTACTTTCTTACGCTCCAACACATATTGTTCAAGCGCCGGGTCGTGTGAACTTAATTGGTGAACACACCGATTACAACGACGGTTTTGTATTGCCTTGTGCGATTAACTACCAAACGGTAGTGGCTGCAGCAAAGCGTGATGACAATATTGTTCGTGTCGTATCAGTAGATTATGGCAATGAAACCGACGAGTTTGATATCACTCAAGAGATCACATTCCAAGAAAACAAAATGTGGGCAAACTACATTCGTGGCGTGGTGAAGTGTTTAATTGGTCGTGGTTTTGAATTCAAAGGGGCAGATATTTCAGTATCAGGAAACGTACCACAAGGCGCAGGTCTTAGCTCATCAGCCGCATTGGAAGTGGTTATCGGACAAACCTTTAAAGAGCTGTATAACCTAAACATCAGCCAAGCAGAAATCGCGCTAAATGGTCAACAAGCAGAGAACGAATTTGTTGGTTGTAACTGCGGCATTATGGATCAAATGGTTTCAGCAGAAGGTAACGAAAACCACGCAATGTTACTGGATTGTCGCTCACTAGAAACCACAGCGGTATCTATGCCTGAAAACATGTCAGTGGTTATTATTAACTCAAACAAAAAGCGTGGCTTGGTTGATTCAGAATACAACACTCGCCGTGAGCAATGTGAAGAAGCCGCACGAATCTTTGGTGTAAAAGCACTGCGTGATGTAAGCATTGAAGAGTTCAACGCAAAAGCACATGAATTAGATGAAATGGTCGCAAAACGTGCGCGTCACGTGATTACAGAAAATGATCGTACCGAAGAAGCGGCAAAAGTGTTAGCGTCAGGGGATATGAAACGAATGGCTGTTTTAATGGCTGAATCACATGCCTCAATGCGCGATGATTTTGAAATCACAGTAAAAGAAGTTGATGCCCTCGTTGATATCGTTAAAAACGTGATTGGTACCGAAGGCGGCGTTCGTATGACCGGTGGTGGTTTTGGTGGCTGCATCGTTGCTTTAGTGCCACCAGTATTAGTGGATGAGGTTAAAGCCGCAGTTGAAGAGCTATATGAAACAGCAACAGGCTTAAAAGAATCAATTTATGTGTGCCAAGCAAAAAATGGCGCAGGTTTAGTGGAAGTGCTGTAAGGAATACACATGACAGAACAATCAACCTTGTTCGAAACCATGACAAAGGAGGTGGCCAGCGATGGTCGCCTTGCTCAGTTATTCGAACTTAAAAATGAAAACGGAATGCGCGCCGTATTTATGGATATCGGTGCGACGTGGTTAAGCTGTAAAGTGCCAGTAAAAGGTCAACTACGCGAAGTATTGCTGGGTCAATCATCAATGGCTGACTTCTTAAATCAGCAGAGTTATATGGGCGTTACCGTAGGTCGTTACGCCAATCGAATTGCTAATGGTAAATTTAAAATTGATGGTACTAAATATCAAGTAGATACCAACCAAGAAGGTAATACACTTCATGGTGGTACTGAAGGATTTAATCAACGACGTTGGTCAGTGATTGAAGAAACCCCGAATAGTGTTGAATTTAACCTAGTCTCTCCTGATGGCGATCAAGGGTTTCCTGGTGAATTAACTGTTAACGTAAAATACCTGCTCACTGATGATAATCAAGTTGTGATCAGTTATAACGGACGAACCACTAAATCAACACCAGTTAACTTAACCAATCATGCGTATTTTAATTTACTTGGGGCAGACAATGAATATCTCGCTCTTGACCATATCTTGAGTATCAATGCCAGTGAGTATGTTCCAACAACAGACGTTGGCATACCAAAAGGGTTATGGAAAAAAGTAAAAGACACAAATTTTGATTTTTCTGATCCAAAAGTGATCTCACAAGACTTCATGCTCGATAAAGATCAAGGTAACGCCAAAGGTTACGATCACTCATTTGTGCTAGATAAAACCTGCACAAAAGGGGAGTGTGCGGCAAGCTTAACCTCTCCTGATAGCTTAGTCACAATGCATGTGGTGACCACAAAACCAGCGATGCAGTTGTATACCGGAAATTGGCTTGCAGGAACACCGAATCGAGTTGGTGGTGAATATCAAGATTATTCAGGTATCGCATTAGAAACCCAATTCTTGCCAGATGCACCAAATCATCCAGAGTGGGATCACCCTAATTCATTTTTAACCCCAGAAGAAACCTATAGGCATAGTACATGCTACCAGTTTATTTAATCTAATTTTCGGTATTACTTTAATTGATAACCCTTATCATTATTTGATTTGGGTTATATTATTTTATGAGCTATTCTAAAATACAATGTGCTTTAAGTCATAATTCACTGCTTTTTTAACGATTAATTATCCTATGCTACTTATACTTAGTTGATATACTAAAAAATTAGTCAGTGAGTGGTGGAGAGTTTATGAGTAACCATATGTCATTAAAGAAGAAAAGCATTCTTGCTTTAGGCGGGTATGTTTGCTTTCTTATTACGCTTATTGCAAGTATCACTTATTTTGTTGCCGAGCCCCCGATCCGTGAAAATCTTGAGAATAATCTTACATTAAGAACTCAACTTTTATCTCAAGAAGTTGTAGAGCCATTAAACAGATCATTAGGTACATTAAATAGCTTGGTAGGGATTGCTAATAGTAGTTATTCATCAGATGTTTTGAGGGATATGATTTTTTCTGTATTTGAAGCAAGTGAAGGCATTATTATCAGTGGTGGTATTTGGCCTGAACCGAATACATTATTACCAGAAAAAAAATTAGCGAGCTTGTTTTTCTTTAGGAATTCTGATGGAAAAATACAGCAAGTACATGAATACAATCATTCGAATGATTTTCCTTACCAAGAAGAGTCGTGGTACACCTCTGTTTCTCACCAAAATAAAAAATTACTTTCTTGGTCTGAGGTTTATATTGATCCTTTTACTCAGCAAACGATGATCACAGCGTCAATACCCTATTTTCATGCTGAGCAATTTGTTGGTGTTGCAACCATAGATATTTCTTTAGAAGGGTTAACTAACCTAATTGAATCCCATGCTGAAAAGCACAAGTTGGGTATAAGCATACATAATGGAACTAATACCTTGGCAGAATATAAATTTGTCGTACTAGAAGGGATGTATGTTGTTGAAAGTAATATTGAAGGATTTAACTGGAAAGTAAAAGTCATCAATTCACATCGTACGGTAGCTGATGAGATTTACTCACAGATATTATCAGTAGAAATGAGTATTGTTCCTCTTCTTTTATTATGTGTAATCATGGGCTACTATATTATTAATCGCAGTTTAATCAGCCCTATTGTACGTATATCAAAAGGGATCCATGACACGTATTCTGGTGGTTTAATTGATATTAACTACCGTTATAATGATGAAATAGGCGACCTTATCTCTTCTTTTAATAGGAAAACAGAATATTTAGAGATAGAAAAGGTTAGAGCTCAGTCAGCAACAAAAGCAAAAAGTTCATTTTTAGCCAATATGTCGCATGAGATCCGTACTCCGTTGAATGGTATTATTGGAATGTCAGATATTTTAGCTGATACTAATTTAACCCCTGTTCAGTCTGAGTATCTACAAACGATAGATGTTTCCTCTCAAGCCCTTTTACTATTAATTAATGACATTTTAGATCTATCTAAGATTGAATCTGGAAATTTGGTGTTAGTTCCTCAGCGCTCTAATATTGCTGAAGTTGCCTATGATACGGTTACGGTAGTATTAAGTAAGGCAACAAAGAAAGAATTAGAGCTTAATATTGACCTTGATATTAATTTGCCAAAGTACGTAATGTTAGATGAGCATCGCTTACGCCAGGTTATAATGAATTTAATGTCTAATGCTGTGAAATTCACTCACGAGGGCAGTGTTGTTCTATCAATAAAATATCAGCCAAAAGCAGCTCAAAGTGGGGTGCTTTATTTCTCCGTTAAAGATTCAGGTATTGGTATTTCAGACAGCCAACATCAACAGATCTTTGAACCCTTTACGCAAGAAGATGGCTCGATTACTCGTCAATTTGGAGGAACAGGCTTAGGTTTAACTATATGCCGCCAGCTAGTTGAGCTATTAGGTGGAGAGATACAACTTGATTCAGTGAAAGGTAAAGGTTGTGATTTTTACTTCTCTTTACATGTAGAAGTCGAGAAAGAAGATAACCTCCCTAAAAATGCTAAATTTCAAAACTTAAGCACTGCTATTTTGGGTTCTTCACAAGAGGATTGTATGTTGTTAGGGAAAGAGTGTCGCCGTTGGGGAGTCTCTTTTGATTATATAGAACTGAATTCAGCAACTTACGAATCATTATCTAATAACTATGATATTATTTTTTACTGTCAATCTATATTGTTACCCTGCAATGAAGATGCTGCATTATTAAATAAACTTTCGGCGACAACGGCAGTTGTGGTATGTCAGCATCAGAAAGATCAGACGATTCATTTAAATCATGAGCCTGATGGTGTACTGATATTGCCTATATTAGGAAAAAGATTTGAGAATACTGTAAAGCAAGCAGCAGAATCAACCGATAGAAAACGTATCAATTTGATTGGTAGTGAAAAATATAATTTTAAGCCTTTAGTAATAGTACCTCCTTCTGAAAATGAAGAGAAAAAGAAACATATATTGGTAGTTGAAGATAATGCGATCAATCAAAAAGTAGTTATGCTGATCCTTAAAAAATCAGGATATGACGTGTCATTAGCTACTGATGGAAAAGAAGCACTCGATATGTTCGAAGATCATTTAAATCAGTTCGATTTAGTTTTAATGGACTGTATGATGCCAGTTATGGACGGGTTTGTAGCGACAGAGAAAATCCGTCAATATGAAGTATCACAAGGTGCTTCTCCGATACCAATTATAGCACTAACAGCCAGTGTCTTTACTGAAGATATTGATAAATGCTATCAGGTAGGTATGGATGATTATTTAGCAAAACCAATTAATAAGTCTCTAATTTTAGATAAAATAATGGACTATCTTAAGGTAGAGTAAAGCTTTAGCGACTTGCCGCAACAATAAATTAGCGGCGGCAAGTTACATTTATTATAAGTGAGTAACTGAATTTCTCTCAACTAATGTAGGAGTGAAAATATCACCCTTACTGTCATTTAGCTCGCCTTTAGCTAATGCTAAGGATAAATTTGCTGCTAATTGAGCCATATCTTGAATAGGATATTGAATAGTACTTAATTTAGGGTGTAAATATTTTGCAATTATCCCATCATCAAACCCCATAATTGATACTGTTTGAGGAACTAAAATTTTCGCTTTTTCTAATGCAGAAATAGCACCTGCCGCCATGTAATCGTTGTAACAAATCACACCAGTAAAGGGAATATTCTTATTCAGTAATTCATTCATTGCTCTTTCTCCGCCTTTATCTGTCGGATCGCCTTCAACAATTAATGATTCATTGATTACTACATTGTGTATTTGTAATGCTTTTCTGTACCCAGAACGGCGGTGGTGGCAATCATCAATATTTTGGTTAGAGTTAATATATGCTAAGTGTTGATGCCCATGATTAATAATGTGCTCAGTTGCTATTTGAGAGCCTAATTCATTATTAAGGGAAATACAGCGTTTAGCGAGTTCTGGAACATGACGATTAATGATGACCAGCCCTGGTACTTCCTCGGCAAAATAACATAATTCTTTATCTGTTAAGCCTTTAGAATGAATAATGAGAGAGTCACATTGGCTATTCATCAAAAGCTCAATCGCATCTTTTTCTGTTTTTGCATCATGGTATCCATTACCAATTAATAAATGCTTATTGTTTTTTCGAGCAACAATATCAACTGCTTTGATCAAAGCACCAAAAAATGGATCGGAGACATCGGCAACTAAAACGCCAATTGTATTGGTACTTTTATTGACTAACGCCCGTGCATTTGCATTAGGGCGATAGCTTAATTTTTTCATTGCAGCATTAACCGATTCGATAGCAGCTTTACTTGCTTTAGGCGATTTATTTACCACTCTAGAAACGGTGGCAACAGATACCCCTGCTTCTTTTGCAACATCTTTAATAGTTGCCATAATATGTTCAATCCTGTGATGTGGTCGAAATAAAATATTTGATCGGGTTAAAATTTTAGTAAATATTTAGTGTTATTTACTTGCTCAGTAGCATATTGCTGTTAATGTAAACGTTAACACTAATTTAAAGCTAAGGATAAAGTAAAATGGAAACAATTGCATACGGTGATTTCGCAAAATTAGATATTCGTGTTGGAAAAATCACAGACGTTAAACGTCACGAAAATGCAGATAAACTTTATATCGTGCAAATCGATGTGGGTGAGCAAAGTTTACAAACCGTGACGAGTTTAGTTCCTTATTACACAGAAGAAGAGTTAATTGGAAAACAAGTTACTGTATTATGTAATTTATCAAAAGCAAAGATGCGTGGTGAAATTTCTGAATGTATGTTGTTGTGTGCTGAGACTGGAGATGAATCAGAGAGTGTTTTGTTGACACCAGAACGGTTAATGCCGGCAGGAACTAAAATCGTTTAGATAATAGTAATTCAAATAATTGTTTGATCACGAGTTAATAATATTGCTCTTAATTTCTACTTATTTTAAGCATAATCGATTTCATGGTAGTTAAAATTTCAAATTAATTGAATTTCAAACAATTGAATTCTATACATAAGGTTATATATTGTGAAATAAATCATCTTATTTCTTTGATAAAGAAGACATAGCTTCCTACTATAATTAACAATCAGTTAACACTATGGAAGGGTGAAAGGTATGGATTCTAATTATGTATCGAAGAAGGAAGTAAGATACTCATCAAGTTATAATTTACTATCAGTAACAAAACCAAGTAGCCATATTACCTATGCAAGTAAAGAGTTTTGTGAGGTGGCTGGGTATTCTCAAGAAGAGTTATTAGGGCAGCCTCATAATATTTTAAGGCACCCTGAGATGCCAAAAGAAGCATTTGCTAATATGTGGAGTTATTTAAAGAAAAACCAATCATGGATGGGAATGGTTAAAAATCGCTGTGCCAATGGTGATTATTACTGGGTAGATGCTTTTGTTTCCCCGATCACTGAAAACGGGAAGGTAATTGAATATCAATCAGTTAGAACTTGTCCTGAAAGGAAGCATGTTGATCATGCTGAAAAGGTTTATGCTGATATTAATGCGGGTAAAACTCCTTTTAGATTAAAACTTCCTCGAACTCGTTTATGGCAGCGTGTATCAGTATGTTTTATATTAGCTGCTTTAATCTCATTTACATTTGAACAGTTTATTCAGAATTCAGGTGTACCATTATTACTTATTCTTTCTATTTTTTCTGTTTATATAATGACTCGTCGTTTAGAATCTTTGGCACAATCGGCTCGTAAAGTTTTTGACAATCCATTAATGGAGTTTGTTTATAACAAAAGAGTGGATGATATTTCAGAAATTACATTAGCGATGAAAATGTGTCATTCAGAAACTAATGCAGTATCAGGGCGGATCCAAGATTCGAACGAACAAGTAACGGGAGCTGTTGAAGATTCATTTGATAATTTAAAAAACATGTCAATTCAACTTGATTCTCAAGCGATGGAAGTAGATCAAGTTGCCGCTGCGATTAATGAAATGCACGCTACTGCTCATGAGGTTACAAGAAATGCTCAAAATACAGCAACAACCACTGATAAAGCGAAAGTAGCAGTTCAAGAAGGGATGACTGAGGTCACATCTACATTAAAGGCTGTAGATATATTAGCAACTCAACTAAAGCAAACTTCTCTCTCGGTTCGAGAATTTGAGCTACAAACGAATATGATTGAGAAAGTATTAACTATTATTCAGGGAGTTTCTGAGCAAACAAACTTACTGGCTTTAAATGCAGCAATTGAAGCAGCAAGAGCTGGCGAACAAGGTCGTGGTTTTGCTGTTGTAGCAGATGAAGTTCGTCAATTAGCTCAAAAAAGTCATGAGTCAACTGCTGAGATCCAAACCGTGATTAGTTTAATTCGTAATGGTACAACAGATATTGTGAGCTCTATTGAAGAAGGTGAGAGATTATCTAGTGGTTGTATTGATAGTGCTAAGATTTCAGCAGATAAATTAAATCAATTATTAACTGAAATTACAGATATCTCTGAACAAAATATGCAAATAGCGACGGCAGTTGAAGAAATGAGTAATGTATCAAATGATATGAATAATAACGTTCAGTCCATTAGTCAATCTACTCAGGAGCTATCAACGTCAACGTCGATTTTGGTCAATGAAAGCCAAGCAGAGAATGGGGGGCTAATGAGTAATTTAATTTCTCAGATTAAACTCGCTGAACAATTTAGGAAGCTAGGTTAAAGATACTATCTTGAGGCTTAGTTTGATAACAAAATAAACTGCTGCTGTTTATTTTGTTATTAGATTTTAATTTTAATATTTAGAGTGTTTTTAATGATTAAGTGCTTTGATTCACACTTTTCTATCTTCAAGAAAGGTTGTTGTTAACTTGCTGTTAAATTTTACTGTATGGTTGGTTAAATAATAAACCAACTTCATAAACTAAAAAGGATTTTATATGCAAGGTATCGTTGATTTTCTCAATGGAATAATTTGGAGTCCAGTACTGATTTATCTCTGCTTGGGTTCTGGTTTGTTTTATTCTATACAAACTCGATTTGTTCAAATTCGTCATTTTAAAGAAATGTGTCGTTTATTGTTATCAAATAAAGAATCAAGTAAGGGGATCAGTTCATTCCAAGCATTAGCAGTATCACTGTCTGGCCGTGTTGGTACGGGTAATATTGCTGGTGTTGCGGCGGCTATTGGTTTTGGTGGGCCTGGTGCTGTGTTCTGGATGTGGGTTGTTGCCTTCTTAGGTGCAGCAACGGCTTACGCTGAATCAACGTTAGCGCAAATCTATAAAGAAGAAGATGAAGGCCAGTTCCGTGGTGGTCCGGCTTACTATATTGAAAAAGCTATGGGTCAAAAATGGTACGCGTGGATCTTTGCCATTGCGACTATCTTTGCGTGTGGTGTGTTACTTCCGGGTGTGCAATCAAACAGTATCGGTAATGCAGTTGAAACCGCGTTTGGTACAGGTGGCATGATTGATACGGGTATTGGTGTGTTCAGTTTTGCAAAAATTCTTACTGGTGCGGTTATTTCTGTCATCCTTGGTTTTATCATCTTTGGTGGTGTTAAACGTATTGCTCACTTTACTCAAATTGTTGTGCCGTTCATGGCATTAGCATATATCATTCTTGCATTCGTTATCATTCTACTTAACATATCAGAAGTACCAACTATCTTTGGTATGATCATCGGTGATGCATTTACGCCTATGGCTGGCTTTGGTGCGGCGATTGGTTGGGGGGTAAAACGTGGTGTTTACTCTAATGAAGCGGGTCAAGGTACGGGTCCTCATGCGGCAGCAGCTGCAAATGTTGATCACCCTGCGCAGCAAGGTTTAGTTCAATCATTCTCTATCTACATTGATACATTATTGGTTTGTTCTGCTACGGCGTTTATGATCCTTATTACAGGTACATATAATGTTCATGGTGGTGGCGAAGGTGTATTCTTAGTTCAAAATATTTCTGAGACGATTGGTGCGAATGGCCCAATGTTCACTCAAATGGCGATTGAAAGCACAATGCCGGGTATTGGTAAAATCTTCATTGCTTTTGCACTGTTCTTCTTTGCCTTTACAACGATTCTTGCTTACTACTATATTGCAGAAACCAACATCGCTTATATCCGTCGTACACTGAAAATTGATGGCATGATGTTTATTCTTAAACTGGTATTAATGGCAGCGGTATTCTATGGCACCATCAAAACGGCCAACATGGCATGGGCAATGGGTGATGTTGGCGTAGGCTTAATGGCGTGGTTAAACATTATCGGTATCTTGATTATCTTCTTTATGTCTAAACCTGCACTTAAAGCGCTGAAAGATTATGAAGATCAGCAAAAGCGTGGCGTAACAAACTACACGTTTGACCCAGTAAAACTAGGCATTAAAGGTGCAACATATTGGGAAGGCAAGCTAGAGCGAAACAAATCGAAAGAGAATTAACTAATCTAGTTTGATAATGATAAGAAAACGCCATCCATTGTGATGGCGTTTTTTTATAAAGAAAGTATGGCGAAATAAGATGCTGTTCTGGTAACCTGTACGGAATTAATAGACGAATCACTTTTGGTTGTTGGTAGGTTATATTCAGCTTGTTTGGTGGGTATGGAGAAAGTGAGAGGTATAAATGTCAGAATTAATAGCGATTTCCGCATCCTTGATTGCTCTATTGTCCGCATTATATGCTCGTTGGACTTGGAATGAGGCTCGAAAATCCAATAAAATAGCTAGGTTAAATATATTGCTTACCTTAAAGCAACATTATGCAGATCAAATGCTCAATGAACTGGATAAGTCTCGTGCTTGGGGGAAAGATGATAGTTACACTAAGGCATGCAATAAGAGTTATGCTGACTATCAAACCAAGCACCATGAAGTTGCAGCCGAAATTGAAAAACATCATAAAAATATCGTCGAAAACAAAATATAACAAAGCAATCAACACTATTTAGAACATTCTCTATTTGCCGAGTGTTTTTAGCTTTAAGGCGTCAATTTTAAATATGAGTGCATAGTAGTAACGTGTTAATGCGGCGCTGCGGATCCCTTAATCATTTTCCCAGTCCAGCGTTGTATGTGAGACATTGAGAATCATTGATTTGATACCGCCGATGGCGTCGAACTTCCCGCCCAAGTCGAGGTATGGAGAGGACTCTTCGGTATTTGATACTGTTAGCTTGAAAATCAAAGTGCCATTTTGCTTGAACGGCTATTAAGTTGTTCTACCACCCTGTATTTAGCAAGTATTAGAGAATTAAGATGTTTTTTGTGAATTGTAGGGCATTGGTTCTGAATGGTTTGGTGTAGAATCTGAATATAGCTCATCGTACCGTCCAATTGATTAAAATGTGTGTTTGGCGGTATTAATTAGATCAAAGATATCGATACGCATCTACCTTATTGTTTCTGTGGGAGATTATGAGGAGATTCGTAAGATGCAAACGTTATGTGAAAATAGAGGATTTTGAGTAAATGAAACGTTTTATAGTTCTTTTAATAGCTGTATTCAGCATTATTTCTTTCAATGCACAAGCTAATGATTCCCAACTTAAGCAAGCATTTGAAAATCATCAAAGTGATCTTCAGATTAAAGGGCAAGGTAAAGTTGTTCATATTTTACCTGATGATAATAAAGGATCGAGACACCAACGATTTTTATTAAAGCTCGATAATCAGCAAACGTTGTTGGTAGCTCATAATATTGATTTAGCTCCGAGAATACCTAACTTAAATGTTGGTGACAATGTTCAATTTTACGGTGAATATGAATGGAATAAAAAAGGTGGCGTGATTCATTGGACTCATAAAGATCCACGAAATAGACATGTTCATGGTTGGTTAAAGCACAATGGCCGAGTATACGAGTAAAATTTTACATAACAAGCAATCAACACGATTTACTACATCGGCAGTGTAGGTTTGCCTTTAGTTTCAGTAATTAGGCGTTAAAATTCAGCTAAGTCTGCATGGTAGCAAACGTGTTATGCAGAAGCTATAAGATCTATACTTTTGATACATTTGAAGTTGCGAAAGCAAAAGGGTACGAAAAATTATTTGCTTATGTTCGTGGTGACAATGAACGAGCGTTAGCTGCCTATGTAAAGCAAGGTTTCGAAGTTGTAGGTATTGCTAAAAAGCACGCAAAAGTAGGTGATGTCTATATTGATGAAACTCTAATTGAGAAGTTATTGTAAGCTTTTCAGTAGTAGAAGTTAACAAACGATGATGTTGAGGCTTTAACTAGCATCAAGAGGGAAAGATAATCCGAAGCCCAATTGTTGCTTTAGATAATGGTAAATTGGTCGGTGGTTTAGTGTTTATTCATATACCTGTATTGTATTCAAACCTACAATGGAAGATCATTGAAACGTATGATATAGAGAAAATTTTAGCGCTTCGTGCAGGTTAAAATTGTGATTTTGTAATTAAAAAGGAAGGGCATATGTATCAGGACGTCATAAATTTTTGGTTTAACGAGCTTGAACCAAAGCAGTGGTGGCAAAAAGACTTAGAGCTTGATGCTGTGATAAAGGCGCGTTTTAGTGCGCTGCATAGACAAGCACAGGCCGGTGAGTTATCTCAATGGCGTGAAACTGCACTAGGCAGCCTTGCTGAAATCATTCTTTTAGATCAATTCTCTCGCAATATTTATCGTGATACGCCTGAGTCATTTGCTAGTGATCCTTTGTCTTTGGCTCTTGCTCAATTTGCCATATCAAAAGGCTTTGATACTGAACTTTCTCAAGCTGAGCGAAGCTTTTTGTATCTGCCATTCATGCACAGTGAATCGAAAATTGTTCATAGCGAGGCGGTGACGCTTTTTGAGCAGCTAGGAAATACCTACAATTTAGAGTTTGAGCATAAGCACAAAGACATTATTGATCGCTTTGGTCGCTACCCACATAGAAATGCCATTTTAGGGCGAGAATCAACAGAAGAAGAAATTGAGTTCTTAACGCAACCAAATTCAAGCTTTTAAATTAATAATGTGATTTTTATACACTCGATAATCTATTTATCGAGTGTTTTTATAGTATATTGAATTAACCGAACATCTCATTATATAGAGGGCTGTATATAGATATTTCTCGTATCTACTCATCCAAAGAACTATCTACAATGTAAGGTTTATGTTGCGGGTATTATTAATTAACTTAAATTTGATATGTATCATTATAAATTAACAGTGATAAGTAAATAATCGTAGGGGTGATATTTATAAATGATATGCAATGTAATATAAGGATATATTATGAAGGTTACAGATGTTAGTTTTTTATCAGTGTTAAATCGAAATCTATTATCATTAAGGTATAGTTCATTAGTATTTAGTGTTTCAAAAATTAGAATATACCTGTTGCTTGTTATCTTATGTTCATTATCTTCAGTATCTATTTCTTCGGAGATAGACTCCTATAGTGGTATTTATAGAGAGAATTCAGAAAGCAAACCTTATCTTCTTATTAAAGAACATAATGGTCGATATTTTGGGAGTGCAACTTCTGGTTCAGTCGAATTATTTATTTATGATAATGGTAAATTTAGGGCTAGAGATATTACTATTGATATAAATGGGTATTTTCAAGATAAAATTAAAGGAAAATATCAGAAACAAATTGTTAACTTGTTTGGTTCTCACTCAGTATATGAACGTGTAGACATCCCAAAGGAAAAATTCATATCAGTGCTATATAATTCAGACAAGAAAATGGCAGACTTTAGTACTTCAAAGGTAGATGTTTGTAAGGATAGCTATCCGATCACTTCATTAGATAACGTTACTGATACATATGAAAATATTGATACGCTTATTTCTAAAATTGAAATTGGAAGACATGTTTACAAGAATATTAATAGCTTACTTATTTTGAAAGATGATAAATTAGTTGTAGAGCGTTACTTTAATGGATGGAATGCTGATGAGCCACATATGATTCAATCAGTAAGTAAAAGTTTAACATCATTATTAGTTGGCTCAGCTATTAAAGAAAACAAAATAGTAGATATAAAGCAAACACTTCCACTGCTACTACCAAATTATAAAGAATACCTTAATGGAGGAAGAGAAAAAATAACATTACAGAATCTTCTTACTATGTCGGCAGGACTTCATTGGAATGAATGGGATACCTCTTATTCTAATCCTGAAAATATTCGTTATAAAGAAATATTTAGCGAAGACTCTGTAGTATTTACTCTTGAGCAGTCTCTTATTGAAAAACCAGGTGATAGATTTAATTATAGTGGTGGTTTTGTCTCTGTTGTCGGAGAGGTTATAAGCCAAGCAACAAATCAATCACCGATGAGTGACTATGCTAAGAATGGTCCACTTTCGGCGCTCTGTTTTAAGAATGCTTATTGGCTTAAGCAAAATGATGATCGTACAAACGTAGCTGGTGGTGCTTTTTTAAGGCCAAGAGATATGCTGAAAATAGGACAACTCGTGCTTAATGATGGTAATTGGAATGGTAAACAACTTGTAGATAAAAATTATCTTATTGAATCAACTGAGCCTATTATGGATACAAATTTAACAGGGAAAAAATATGGTTATTTTTGGTGGAATACAACCTTTTATGTAAACGGTAAAAAATACCCTGCAATTTTAGCGCAAGGTTATGGTGGGCAAGATATTGTCATTATTAAAGAGTTAAATTTAGTTGTTGTTAAAACGGCCTCTAACTTTAATTTCCCTTCTCTTATTGGGAAAATTATGAGTGTACATGTTATTCCTGAATTTAAGAATTAAAAATAATCAATGTGTCGCACTTTGGTATTTTACTTGCTGATAAGTTTTTTGATCGTAAACAGTTTAGTGATAAAGTGGACTTTTTACGATCTGAAGAGAACTATTTTGAAAAGATATCCATATAAGATAAATACAAGGTTAAGAAATATAGTTTCATCAGTTTTAATGATGATCGCTATATTATTGTTTACGTTATTTTCATCATCTGGAGATATGCTAGGGATATGTGTAGGGCTAGTCGTATTTATTATTATTGGCGGTTTTGGATATTCATGTTATAAAGAAAATAAAGTTGAACAACAGGTCTTAGATAAAGATCATTATATTGAGGTTTTTGATGGTGGAGTCTTATTTCACATTGAAGATCCTATAAATCATCACTACTTTGATAATGTGAAATATTCATGGGAAGAAATATTAGACATCGAGATTAGTAATTATCGCTCTGGGACTAACTTGGTTTTTAAGCTTAACAAAGGAAAGATTTTTATTTGTTTTACTAATGTATTGAATGCTAAAAAGCTATATGAAGATGTAGAAAATAGCCTGTTTGATAAAAATAACAAATAGCTTAAATATTTATGTAGATTATTTTAAACTTTGACAAAGGCAATTTAATGCGAAAATGGTTATCATTATCTACTTTTTTCTGTTCTTTATTTTTGTATGGTAATAATTTTTCTTTCGAGCTTCTAATACAGTTTTAGGGAGGGCATAGCATAAGTTATATACCTTAACTGGTTTTTTTGATTACTACTTCTTTTTTAGAAATTATCAGCACAGAGCAATAATTAACAATTTTATAATTAAGCTTTACAATCCTCGGTAATTCCTTTAGCTTAAGGACAATTATTTTTTCTAGAGTGTGTAAGTTATGTCTACAGGCATCAAACAACATCAAGCAGGTTTACTCACTGCTTCTAAGCGTAATGCTTATGCACTCGTCTCTGTCGTCGTTGTCATTTACTGATACTGACGATTTTTTTATTCGTCAGTTAGGCTGGCGGATAGATAAGACCCTTTCTTTATAATCTTCTAGCCAAATTGACACCCTGTTTTAATTTATAAAAGGTATGTCGTTTGAACAGAAGAGATCTCGCCGCTATCGGCTTTATGACATTTGCACTCTTTCTTGGTGCAGGTAACTTAATTTATCCACCCTTGATGGCACAACAAGCTGGCGATAATTGGCTTATTGCTATTGGTGGTTTTCTATTAACTGCTGTTGGTCTGCCTGCAATCACTTTGGTCGTATTAGGCCGTTTATCTTCTGCAGATAAGTTGACATCAGCCTTACCAAAATGGATGGATCGTTCATTCTGGTTCTTGGTATTAACCACATTGGGCCCTGCGTTTGTATTGCCTCGTGCAGTTACCGTAGCTTATGAGATGGGCATTAAGCCTTTCTATTCAGGTAATGGGCTAATGGTATTCTCTGCGTTATTCTGTGCTCTAACGTTATGGTTAGCATTGAAACCGGGTAAGTTAATTGATTACATTGGTAAAATCATGACACCAGCGTTGATCGCTATGTTAACGATATTAGTCGTAGCGGCATTGCTAAACCCATTAGGCTCTCCAAGCCAAGCTATTGAGATTTACGAGCAAGCACCTGCGGTAAATGGATTAATTCAAGGTTACATGACATTAGATGCAATCGCAGCGGTCGCCTTTGGTTGGGTTATAATTCAAACCATTCGTAGCAAAGGTGTGGAGAGTAAAAAAGCCATCTCTTACTACACATTACGCATTGCCGTTATCTACTCAGTACTGATGTCATTATGTTACTTAGCAATGGGCTATTTAGGTTCAACATCGTCTGAGATTGCACCAAGTGCCAGTAATGGTGGCGAGATCTTAACGCGTTATGCGGCAGGGGAGTTTGGGGTATTAGGTCAACTTCTATTGGCTGCAATTACCTTAATGGCGTGTTTAACCACTACAATAGGTCTAACCAATGCGAACTCTGAATACTATAAAAATACTTACGGCATCACGTTTAAAGTGAGTGCTACCGTTATAATGGTATTAACGGCGATCATTTCAAACGTAGGATTAGAGACGATCATAGAGGTGAGCTTGCCTGCCATTCTGATCTTATGTCCGATTGCGATTGCGCTTATCATTGCGATGATCTTGATGCCAGAGAAAACAAGCACAGAGAAACCTGCGATTTCAATGAGCCACACTACGGTAGTATGTATTGCTGCTCTGTTTGGTACGATTGATGCGCTGCATATTTTGGATAAATTACCAGGGGGCATGAATGCGTTTTGTGAGCAATGGTTGCCGTTGTATGCTTCTCATACTTCTTGGTTGCTTCCTGTATTTATTACTATTTTTGTTAATAAAGCCTTCAGTAAAGCAATGCCAAAGCGTGTGGTGATAAACAATTAAGTTTTAGACAGAGAGTTCCCTCTTGTGTATTGATAGAGAGCAGCCATAATAGCTGCTCTTTTTTTATTTTTAGAATAGGGCTACTTGGTCATGTTGCCGTTAATTTATCATCCAATTTACTCGCAATTAGATCTTCCTGAAGGACATCGCTATCCTATTCAAAAATATCAGCGTTTATACCAAGCGATTCAATCCCATTATTCAAATGCACCTCTCTGTTATTTTGAGCCAACGGCACTTACAGTTGATGCGATTAAACAAGTGCATGATAAAGACTATATTGATGCGTTAGTCTCTGGAACGTTACCTGCCGCTAAAATGCGACGCATTGGTTTCCCGTGGAGTGAGTCGTTAATTCAAAGAACATTAACCTCAACAGCAGGCACCTGTTTAACCGTAGATAAGGCGTTAGAGTATGGAGCTGCGGTGCATTTAAGTGGTGGTTATCACCATGCTCATTACGATTTTGGTAGTGGTTTTTGTTTGGTGAATGATTTAGCGATGGCAGCCCATCATGCATTACAGCAAGAGGGGATCGATAAAGTATTAATTATTGATAGCGATGTGCATCATGGTGATGGAACTGCAACGCTGTGTGCGGATCGCGACGACATTATTACGCTCTCTTTTCATTGCGATAAAAACTTCCCTGCGCGTAAACCTACCTCTGATTACGATGTGCCATTATCTATAGGAACACAAGATGCTGAGTTCTTAGAAGCCTTTCAACAAGTGGTTGAAATGGCAGTGAATCATCATCAACCTGATCTTATTATTTATGATGCGGGGGTAGATATTCACATTGATGATGAACTAGGTTATTTGGATGTATCAACTGAAGGTTTATATCAACGAGATCGTTGGATGAGATCGTTTACCAAACAAAAAGACATTCCTATTGCCTGCGTGGTTGGTGGAGGATATCGAAGTAACCATCAAGATTTGGTTGAACCTCATTTGCAGCTAATTCGAGCCTTTTTGGATTGTATGTAAACGATTACTTCGTTTTATGTGACTTAAGTAGTGCCTCACCATTATACATTGCTTCTTTAGTGCTGATATCTAGAGTACGTTTGCCTGCAAATCTAAGCGGTTCTTTTATTGCTACATCATGAGCAAAAATAACCAATTTAGCGTTTTTAATATCTAATGGGGTAATGCGGTTATTAATGCCATCTGCCCCTTGAGTTTCTACCTTTATTTTAATGCCTAATCGTTGTGCGGCTTTTTCTAAACTCTTGGCAGCAAGGAAGGTATGAGCAACTCCTGATGGGCAGGCTGTCACCGCTAATACATCCGCTTCGCCTTCATTTTTTACGGCAGTTAAGATCAGTTCACGGATCTCTTTATCCTCATCTTCTACGGCATTTTTCTTCAATGAAATAACAATGAGTGCCGTGGTTAATGCACCCAGCAGCGTACCAACCACATAACCAAATTTCCCATCAACAACCGGTAATACAATCCAGCCACCCCATGGCGCATGATTTAATACGTTAAACAAAAATCCAGTTACGTTGCCAACAATACCACCGGCAACAATGGCTGGGATAACACGAGCAGGATCGGCTGCAGCGAATGGAATTGCGCCCTCAGTAATGCCTATCATCCCCATAATGCCTGCCGCTTTGCCTGCTTCGCGTTCTTCTCGCTTGAATTTTTTAGGTGATAAGAAGGTCGCTAGCGCCATGCCTAATGGTGGAGTACAAATCGCAATGCCGACACCACCCATTAACCAAGGTTGCGTATTCACTTGAGTTTGAGCAAATAGGGTAGCGACTTTATTGATTGGGCCTCCCATATCAAAGGCCGCCATTGCACCAAGAATTGCGCCTAAAACCACTTTTCCTGAACCTGCCATACTTGCAAGCCACTCATTTAGCAGCGTCATGGTATTAGCGATTGGTGCGCCAATTACCCACATGACAGCAGCGCAAGTGATGAAGGTACCGATAAGCGGATAGATAAAAATTGAGCCGAGGGAGGTCATGCTTTCTGGTAGCTTAATTTGCTTTAATGTACGAACGACAAACCCTGCAAAAAAACCAATGATGATAGCCCCTAAAAATCCAGTGTTGTACTGCTGAACAGCGATCCAAGAACCAATCATTCCCGGGGCTAATCCTGGTTTATCAGCAATGGAATAAGCGATGTAGCCGCCAAGCACCACGGTAAATAAGGTTAATCCGGCAATGCCCATTTGTGCTATGTCAGCCAATATCCCTTCAGTTGGTACGGCGCCATGGCCTGAGATCATGACAGATAAAGAGAGCAAAACCCCACCGGCGACAATAAAGGGGATCATGTGTGAGGTGCCAAAGAGTAGGTGTTCTTTAGCGCGACCTAAACCACGAGAGAGTTCACTTTTTTCAGCTTGTGGTTCAGTTATGGTCGTTGAAGTCAGGGCTTCTTCTGGTTGAATTGAATCAGTAAATAAGGCTAAAGCTTCTTCTTTATTTTGTACGGTTTTTAATTTGTCGGTAAAGCCGTCTTCAATTAATCGAATGGATATTTGTGATAATGCTTCGATGTGTTGATTGTCGTCACCATCTGTTGATGCAAGCATAAAAAAGACATCAGATGGAAGACCATCCTCAGCACCATAATCAATACCTGTGCGGCTAATACCAATAGCGACAGAGGGCGTAATGACAGCGGTACTTTTGGCGTGAGGGATCGCAATACCGTCTTCAAAACCCGTATTCCCTATCTCTTCTCGCGCCCAAACATCAGAGAGAAATTGTTGTTTATTCGATAGTTTTCCTGCATCGTTTAGTATATTAACCATCTCTTCAAGAATGCTTTCTTTAGACGTCGATTTGAGGTCTAAACAAATAACATTAGTATCAATAAGAGAGGTGATATTCATAACGATTCCATTTTCTATCGGTAATTTGTTAGTCATGTTAGTGGATCTTTGAGTTTTAATAACTGGATAAAAAAGACATTTACTGGATTATTGTACCCTCTGTGGCAAAGTGTGAGTTTGCTCCTTATTAATTGATGCTAAAGCACTTTATGATAAATGAGAGAGAAATAGCCAGTGTATTATTATTCAAATTAGTATCTTGTGAATACATTGAGTTATTTGAATTTTTACCAGTTAAGAGTAAATCATGAAAATTGTGGCAGTAACAGCGTGTCCAACCGGAATTGCACACACTTACATGGCAGCAGATGTGCTTAAAAAGGCGGCTGCGAAATTGGGAGTGTCAATCAAAGTGGAAACTCAAGGCGCAATGGGTGTTGAAGAAGTTCTCACATCTGTTGATATTGTGAATGCAGATCTTGTTATCATCGCATCGGATATCGAAATTGAAAATAAAAGTCGTTTTTTAGGCATTAATACTAAGCAATACAGTATTGAATCCATACTGACTGATGTAGACACTATTTTGAGAAAACACCTTTCATAATGGTATCGACAATTATCGATTATCGCATTACCTTCTTTGTAAAAGAGCAAGGCTTGCCACCTCAAGTGGCGAGTCAGCTCACTCGACTTGCTAAAAAGTTTAAGAGCCTTGTTTATATTGATAATATTACTCAAAACCTCAGTAGTGATGCAGCAAGTCCGCTCGGTTTACTAAAAGTAGGATTGAGGCCGGGAGATTTTTGTCAATTGGTGACCGTAGGAATGGATGCGGAGTGGGCTAACTTTGTTCTGACTGACTTACTTGCTTCCACCTTTGATTTTGTTGCTTCGGATAAACTGTGTGATTTCTCAGAAACTATTGTTAATACCCGTCCGCAATTAACCCCTAACTGCGAAGTTGATTTTCATTACGTTAAAGCGCAAGCCGTCTTATCTAAATTCGAGATTTTAAAAGGCTTGTCACAGCTGATTTACCCACAAGAGTCTGATGAATTGTTGTTGTCTTTGATAAAGCGAGAAGAACGCTCATCAACGGCAATGGCAAAACAAATCGCTTTACCTCATGTTATTTCTCCTTATGTTGAGAAGCCGACCATAGCGATCATTCGTAGTGATTATTCGGTGGATTGGGCATCAAAAATGGGGGAGGTAAACTTGATTATTGCCTTAGTTCTGCCTGAGAAACCAAGTAAACCTATGATACTCGCTGCGACTTATTTAACTCGTAATATGTTGTCTGAGGAGTTTAGCCAACGTTTGGTAAATACGAGACAACCAAAAGGGTTGCAGGCGTTGATTTTATACGCCATGTGTCAGTTGTTATAATTAAAAAGCTGACTCAACAACAAGGCTAAGTCAGCGTATTTCTATCTTTATATCTAAGCGTTAGTTATACGCTCTTGCCACTTTCCCACTTGATTTTAGTGTGTATTGGTGTGCGTAAGCTGGAACAAAAATAGAATGCCCTTTAGGTACATTGACCGTTTCACCTGTTGAGTGATGCAATGTCATGTCACCATCAATCGCAAATAAAATCTCGGCACTGTGCGTTTCTAGTGGTAGATCATCAACTGATGCAAATACTGAGAATTTAAAATCGCTCACAGGGATAGGGTAATTCATCCCTCCATTAATAATGTTAGGTTGCATAATCAATGATTCAGTAGAAATACTAACAAACTCTGTGCAATCCATAAGCTCATCAATATCCATGAATTTTGGGGTTAACCCTGCGCGCAGTACATTGTCTGAATTTGCCATTATCTCTAGTCCAGTGCCATTAATGTAAGCATGAGGCGTACAAGCGTTTAAGTACATGGCTTCACCCGGTTGCAGAGTAATGACATTAAGTATTAATGGAGTAAATAAACCAATGTCATTTGGGTACTGAGTTGATAAATCATCAATTAAAGCAAATAGAGCATTTTGTTTATTATTGTTGGCGAAGTGACCTAGATCGGTTAATGCCGACTCTTTTGCATTATCAGTTAATGAAAGAATATCTTTAAAGAAGCATTTTAACCCTTGTGAGTTTGGCTGTTGTTCAAAACTTGTGATGATTTCTTCAAGAGAAGGCAGCGCCATTTGGTTAAATAGGGCAATGATCTCGTTATATTCTCTAAAACCATTCATCGCTTTGTAAGGTGTTAACGCGTATACCAATTCTGGTTTGTGGTTATTGTCTTTATAGTTACGATTAAATGCATTCAGCTCTATTCCTGATTGCTCTTCTTTATCGTAGCCTGCCATCGCTTGTTGTTTATTAGGATGAACCTGAATAGAGAGTGCTTTTTCTGCTGCTAATACTTTGAATAAATATGGTAATTCACCAAAGTGATCTGCCGTTAACGAAGATAAATAGGCGGTTTGATCTTGATTGATTAGCTCAGATAATAAGGTTGGTTGGCCATTCATAGTAACGGTAGAACAACCATTTGGGTGAGCGCCCATCCATAATTCTGCTTGTGGCTTATTGCTGGTGTTTTTTATATCAAATAAGGCTTCGATAGAGGTGAAGCTTCCCCATGCATAATCTTGAATTACATTGGTCATAGGGTAAAAGAATTGTTGAGTTGATTTATTCATAATGCACTCGATGTCATCAATGGAAAGCTTCTCCAGTGCGTTTCAAATCTTGTTTTACTGAATCAAGAGAGAAAACACTGGAGAAAGAGAAGGTTAAGCTGCCGCTACAGAAAATGATTTCGCTTGGCGAGCTTTTTTAATAGAAACACAAACCAATGCGGTTACGGTTGCGCCCGCTGCCATGCAAGCCAGTGCTAATACCGGTTTATTCATTGCACCAAGTAGAGCAACAACAGGACCACCGTGAGCAACGCTGTTTGTTATGCCAAATGAGAACGCCATTACTGCGGCAACCATAGAACCAAGGATATTGGCAGGGATAACTGAGATAGGATCTTGCGCTGCAAATGGAATGGCACCTTCAGAGATTCCCACCAGACCCATGGCACCAGAGGCTTTACCTGCTTCAATTTCAGACTCTTCAAAGATATTGAATTTGCGACCAATAACCGTTGCTAATGACATACCTAGTGGAGCGACAGGAATTGCACACGCCATCGCGCCCATGAATTGAGTTTGACCACTCGCAATCATGCCGACAGAGAATAGGAAGGCGACTTTATTGAATGGACCACCCATATCAAAGCCAGCCATGCCACCTAGAACGATACCAAGTAGAACAACGTTACCTGTGCTCATGTTGGTTAGTAGTACGTTTAGTGAATCCATCAAATCAGCAATCGGCGCACCAATAACAAAAATGAATAATGAAGCGATGAATAGTGAACCTGTAATAGGTGCAATAACGATAGGCACAAGAGGTTGAATGAACTTGTGGTAGTTGATGTTAACGATGAATTTAACAAAATAGCCCACTAGCAGACCGGCGATAATGGCACCGATAAAACCAGTACCTGCATCAGCACCATAAAATGAGCCGTTATTGGCAATCCAACCACCAATAAGGCCAGGAGTTAACGCTGGACGATCAGCAATCGCATAAGCAATGTAACCCGCAAGAATTGGGATCATTAAGGTAAAAGCGACAACACCAACATCGAGCACTTTGTTCCATAAACTACCTGGAGGAATAGCCATACCGCTTTCAGTTGGTTGACCACCCAGAGCAAGTGCCAGTGCGATTAATAAACCGCCAGTGACAACAAATGGGATCATGTGTGATACGCCATTCATTAGGTAACGATAAATATCTGAGCGGGTTTGAGACGAACTGCCTTTGTTATCTGAGCTTGATTTAGTTGTATCAGCAACAAAAGGAGGTTGTGTAAGAGATTGAGTAATTAAGCCTTTTGCATCTTTAATCGGTGCTTTAACGTTGGTTTGAATCAGCTTTTTACCTGCGAAGCGAGTCAGATCTACTTGTTTGTCACATGCGACGATAATCGCTTCTGCTTTTTCAATTTCTTCTGCGGTAGGGCTGTTTTTAACGCCAATAGAGCCGTTAGTTTCTACCTTGATGGTGTAGCCTAATTCTGCCGCGCCTTTTTCTAGTGCTTCAGAAGCTAAGTAGGTGTGGGCAATACCTGCAGGGCAACCAGTGACACCAATTAAAAAGCCATTAGTTGCTTCAACTGCGTTGGTGTTTTCTGTTTTTTCAAGTAGTAGCGCTAACGCCATTTTTGGTGATGTTGCGGCTAAGAATTTTTCAATAAATCCATCTTCAATGAGTTTACAAGACAGTTCAGCCAGTACTTCAATGTGATGATCTGCACCGTTTTCAGGGGAGGCAATCATAAAGAATAATTTAGATGGTAGCCCATCTTCAGCGCCATATTCGATACCTTGCTTGCTGATACCAATCATGACTGCAGGGGAGATAACCGCCGAGCTTTTCGCATGTGGTAGTGCGACGCCTTCTTCAAAGCCTGTATTTCCTAATTCTTCTCTTGCGTAGATATCATTAAGAAATACCTGTTTGTCATTGATTCGACCTTGTTGCAGAAGATGTTCTGCCATTTCAGAAAAAACGTCGTCTTTGGTTTTTGCTGCAAGATCTAAGCAAATTAGCTGTTCGTTGATTAAGTCAGTAATCATAAGTTATTCCCATTTGGGTGGATGTCTTGTGTGGGAATAGTGTGATTCTGATGAGATAGATTGGTAAGTGTGCGAGAAATGCATTTACTGGATTTTTGTATCCTCTAAAGCCAAGTGTGATTCAGCTCTGATTTTTATAAATCCAAAAAGCTATAATGCACAAGTCAAAAAAGTACTTAATAAATAATGACTTACATTGTTGTTTTTATGTAATTATTGATGGGTTATTTATCAATAACGTCCTGATTTTGATGGGGTTGGTGGATAAAAGTGTGGTTAATTTTAGTAAGTGATGAGCATGGGTTTAGTATTTAATACTGTTTTAGAGGCGCTACTGTCAGAAAGAGAAAGCTTTAATCAGATCTGGTTTGCAGGCGATAAAGTGACGCCTCCCTCATGTTGTTACCAAGTTAACTTTCCCCGTTTAGAGCTAGTGATTAGCGGTGAGTACCTAAATCAGATCGAAGATCCAGACATTGGGATTACTGAAGTTAAAATCATGGCGGGAGACGCGCTCTATATCCCACCAAACTGCTGGAATAAACCTAATTGGAGTGAGGATTGTTCTGTACTGAGCTTACTTTTTGGTCGCAGACAAGTGGGGTTCAGTTTAGTGAGTAAGCGTAAGGGCGAAGAGGGTTTCTATGATGTGCAAAAGTACAGTATTCAAACTCGAACTGGCCATGCGATTGATAACATTTTAGAAGCGCTAAATGCTCTCGCTCGTGAACCTAATAAAAACCAGATTGATGAGTATCTACTTTTGGCATTGTTGAGTTATAGCAAAACAATGTTAGGGGAGCCAAATGATGTCATCTCTCCTAAAAAGCGCAGTGAAGATCTTTATCAAGGGATATGCATTTATATCCAAGAAAACTTCCATCGTAGTATTGATAGAAATAATATCGCTAGTCGTTTTAATATTTCGCCAAACCATTTGTCTCGTATGTTTAGGCAGCAAGGGCATATGACGCTAGCAGATTATATTACTTGGGTGCGTATTGAACGTGCCAAATTTATGTTGAAGAAATATACCTTCCGTTTAACTGAAGTCGCTACGCGTTGTGGTTTTCAAGACGTGAATTATTTTTATCGAGTATTTAAAAAGAAGACCAGTTATACCCCATCAGACTATCGAACTATGGTTAAAATATAGTTTTTATTAATTACTATATAATAAAGCTAAATGAAAACCCTATCGTAAAGATCATATTCAGTATTTTTTCTAAATAACCATGTTGAATGACACATATTTAACGTGGTTTCCCCCTCTTATTGTTAAAAATTTCTCCACCATATTTTTGTGATCTATCACTCTTAAAGTCAGTCTTTTATTGGTTTTAACTTTAAGTTGTTGTTATTAATCGCTTTGTGATTTGTTTTTCTATGTGTTCTATCCTTTCTATCTTTTTTTAACACATAATTGTTACTGTCATCACACTTTGATTTTGCGGGTACAAAAGTCCAGTAAATGCTTTAAATATCAACTTACCAAATGCCACTTTAATTCATATTATTCCCTCATCAACTTAATGCAGTTTGAATTAAGTAAAAATTCTTATTAAGGGAAATACCATGATCACTACATTAGTAAATACCAACTTAATTAAATTGAACTTAGAAGCGACAACGAAAGATGGCGTATTTTCTGAGTTAGCTGAAATGTTATTAAAAAATAACCGTATCGATAATAAAGAAAACTTTTTAGCGGGTATTTATGAGCGTGAAGCGCAGTGTGTGACTTCTGATATGGGAATTGCTTACCCTCATACAAAAAATGCCGCGGTTATTGAACCAGCTATTGCGATTGGCGTATCAAAAACGGCGATTGAATACGGTGCTGATGATGACCAACCAACCGTATTTTTTATGATTGCCTCACCAGAAAGCGGCGATCACCACATTTATGCACTACAAGCGTTATTTGAAAAATTCGGTGATGATCTAATTGCAGATATGCAAAAAGCGACGACCGAGCAAGACATTTTAGATTTACTGATTAATTAATACCAATCGTAGTAAATAACTGGTCATCCTAGCTGGTTAAAAGACTTGATAACTGCGTTAGAATTTTTGATTGTAGAATAACTACTTATCGAAAAATTCTGCCTTGTTTTCAAGCCTTTTTCCTTCGCTATTTCTGAACACTTACTTACTGTGATTGGCATAACTTTTAGTTTTACTCACTTTAGGATTACTTTTATGTCAACGATGACTGCAACAACTCAACCATCTGGTGATTGGAAACAAACACTATCCAAATTAAAAGGACACTTGCTTTTTGGTACATCTCACATGCTTCCGTTCGTGGTTGCAGGTGGGGTACTTTTAGCTCTAGCAGTAATGGCTACGGGTAAAGGTGCAGTTCCTGATACGGGTATTCTAGCGGATATTTCAACTATCGCGATTAAAGGTCTTGTACTTTTCCCAATCATTCTTGGTGGCTTTATTGGTTATTCTATTGCGGATAAACCAGCATTAGCGCCTGCATTTATTGCATCAGGTATTATGGCTGATTTAGGTGGTGGCTTCCTTGGTTGTATCGTTGCTGGTTTCATTGCTGGCGGTGTGGTTCTTCAACTTAAGAGATTGCCTATCCCAGCACATTTAAGCGCACTAGGCGTTTACTTTATTTATCCTCTTGTTGGTACGCTAGTTTCTGCTGGTATCGTAATGTGGGGCTTAGGTGCAGCTATCTCTTCTTTCATGATTGCGATGAATGAATTCCTAGCGTCAATGGCGGGTTCTTCTAAAGCGGTTCTAGGTGCGATTCTTGGTGGTATGACGGCGTTTGATATGGGTGGCCCAATCAACAAAGTAGCAACACTATTCGCTCAAACACAAGTAAATACACAACCATGGCTAATGGGTGGCGTTGGTATCGCGATTTGTACTCCACCACTAGGTATGGCACTTGCAACATTCATGTTTAAGAAGAAATTCTCTAAAGAAGAGCAAGAAGCAGGTAAAGCAGCGGCAATCATGGGTTCAATTGGTATCTCTGAAGGGGCTATCCCGTTCGCAGCAAATGACCCAATGCGTGTTCTTCCATCTATCGTAATTGGCGGCATGGTTGGTTGTGTGTTTGGCTTCATGACTGATGTATTACTTCATGCACCTTGGGGCGGTTTAATTACAGCACCTGTCTCTAGCAACATCCCAATGTATGTTGTAGGTATTGCACTAGGTTCATTAACAACAGCGCTAATTGTTGGCTTCTGGAAACCAGTAGTTGTAGAAGATGAAACAGCAGTAGCAACACCAGTACAAGCTCAAGCGGCACCAGTTGCTGGCGAAGGTGAGTATGATGTTCTAGCGGTTACATGTTGTCCTTCAGGTGTAGCACACACGTTCATGGCAGCAAAAGCACTAGAGAAAGCAGCCGCAGCAGCAGGCATCAAGATTAAAGTTGAGACTCAAGGTTCTAACGGCTTAGTGAACAAACTGACAGCAAAAGACGTAGCGAACGCTAAGTTCATTATCCTTGCTCATGATATTCCAGTAAAAGAATCAGATCGTTTTGCTAACATTCGTCAAGTTGAATGTTCAACCAAAGGCGCAATGAAAACGGCATTATCATTGATTCAAGACAATATAAAATAATACATAAAGCGCGGTGTAATTACATCGCGCTTTTTATTAAAATTAAGGATGAATTCATGAAACTTTTTAAACCAACAATGATTGCTTTTTCCATTGCGATAACACTTTCAGGTTGTAACGACGAAACCATTAATAACTATTACCCTGAAACTCCAGGGGTTGAAGTTCCTGATGTGGAGCACCCTCAAGATGGTGCTGATATTGTCGTTGACCAATCACTACTGAAGTTTGTAAATCCAATGATTGGTACCGCAGCAAGTGGCCATACTTTTGCTGGTGCGGTGGTTCCTTCTGGTATGGTTCAATTATCACCAGATACGTTTAAAGGCACAAACCAAGATACAGAAGCGGGACAAAACCCATGGCATTCCGCTTCTGGTTATTGGGATGCAAGTGACTATGAAAAAGGTGATATTTTTGATACCGATTTAAATATCTACGGTTTCTCGCATACCCATTTATCAGGAACAGGAGCGACAGATTTAGGAGATATTCTCGTTCTGCCTTATTCAAATGATGCAGACAGTGAAAATAATACCTTTGATAAGAAAAATGAACAAGCTACAGCAGGTTATTACTCAGTCACATTGAATGAAGGTGCAATTAAAGCCGAGCTAACAGCAACAACGCGAGTGGGCATCCATCGTTATACTTTTGCGGAAGGTGCAGACCGTAAAGTTAAGATTGACCTTGCTCATACATTGGCGGCTAATAACGGTGAATCATTACAAAACCGTGTCGAGTTAGTTGATGAGTATACGCTTCGTGGTCGTCGCAAATCAACGGGTTGGTTCCAAGGGCAAGAAATTTTCTTTTACGCTAAGTTTAGTCAGCCTGTGACTAGTGCCATGATTGCTCGTGATGGTGGTTCTGCTGCTTCAATGCAAATGGGTGCGGTATATGGATCTATTAATGTGCCGAATAAAGAGCAAATTACCTACCTAGATTTTGGTAAAGGCGAAACACCAATTGAAATGCGAGTTGGCTTGTCACCTGTGAGTTGGGAAGGAGCAGAAAAGAACTTAAAAGCTGAGGCTCCAACGTATGACTTTGAAAAAGTAAAATCTAACGCTGAACAATTATGGGCGAAAGAGCTATCTACTATCAAAGTTGAAGGTGGTACAGACGATGAAAAAACTATTTTCTATACAGGGATTTATCACGCACTAATTGCCCCTGCTGAGTTTCAAGATGTTGATGGCACATACCGTGATATGTTAGGAGTAGAGCGTAAAGCTGATAACACGAAGAACTTCTCAATTTATTCAACGTGGGATAGCTTCCGTGCAGTTCACCCTTTGTTAACGATTATCAAGCCTCAACGTGCAACAGATTATGCGAATGCTAGATCGTAACAATAACCGACACACGCTTACCGCTTAAAAACTCACTCGGACTCAGAAAATTTAATGCCTTTCTAGGTCTCGAATTAATCAAAAACTCTGCCTGTTTAACCTCTTTTGCAGCAAGTTCTCCAATGGCCATTCCCTTTGGGAAAAAACGCCTTAGTAAACCATTGGTATTTTCATTCAAACCTCGTTGCCAGGAATGGTAAGGTTTAGCAAAATAAATGTCACAGTTCAGATGCTTAGCTATCTTAGCATGACCCGCAAACTCTCCGCCATTATCAAATGTGATTGTTTTGCAAAGTTCTTTAAAGGGCTTCATCATGCGATTTATCCCACGAGTGACTGCTTTTTTAGACTTGCTACGTACTTTGCAAGTAACTAATAGCTTAGATACTCGCTCTACCATAGTGACTAAATACCCATCTTGACCATAAACAGTATCACCTTCCCAGTGGCCAATTTCTGAGTTATCGTCAACAATAGCAGGCCGGAGAGAGATATCAGCGCGGTTGGGAATTAGTCTTGCTCCAGCTTCTACACCTTTACGCTGTTTGTATTTTTTACCTTTTCGAGCAAGCATTCTTTGCCAATGCTCTCTTTTAACTACATTGTAAATAGTACTGCAACATATTGTATTTTCTATTTTTTCTTTATGCATTCGTCCAGATATTTGCTCTGGGCTCCAACCAAGTTGTAGGTATATTTGAATTATTTTCTTATTCTTTTGGCCACACTTTGTGTGCTTAATTGAAAGTGTTCTTTTTTGAAAAGCATGTTTATGCGCTTGCTCGGCAGAATAACTTCCAACAGGACAGCGTCGTAATTCCCTTGAAATGGAGCCATTGCTCCGTTTTAATTTTTGTCCTATTTCCCGAGCAGAAATACTATGTGTATTCCAAGCTTCAATCTGGTATCTTTCACTTAGTGTCAGTTGCTTATATTGGTGTCCCATGTGGTTACCTTAGTTGATTGTGTGAGAGCTTGAAGCTTATAGGCAACTGACTCTCTAATCTATACCAAAGTGTGTCGGTTATTCTTGGGATCTAGGAATGACTTACTGCGTAAATCTGATGAGTTTGGTTTACTTCCAAAATGGGAGGGCGGAGGTAAAGAAACAGGTACAATGATTGGTTATCCATCGACAGCAATTGTTGGAGATGCGGTAGTTAAAGGGCTAGAAGTCGATGCTAAACATGCACTCGAAGCCGCGAAAAAATCAGCATATTATCGACCTTATGACTTCCCTCAAATTCCAGACCATACTTTACAAGCGGTAATGGCAGGACAGCTGAGTTATCATGAAAAAGAGCAATGTGTGCGTTTCCCTAATTGGAATTCAGTTTCTTACTCGCTAGAATTTTCTTACTACGATTGGACGATTGGTGAAATCGCGAAAGTGGCAGGTGATATGGGGGCGTATGCTGAATTTAACGAGCGTTCATATTATTCACTGAATCATTGGGATAAGGAAACTGGTTTCTTTGTACCAACAATTCAAGAAAACGGTGATAATTGTGCTCTAAAATATGCAGAAGGAGAGTTTGACCCGTATAAAGCAGATGCTTACTATTTCACAGAAGGTAATGCATGGCAGTGGCAATGGTCGTTTATGCAAGACATGGATAAACTCACTGAAATTATGGGCGGCACGGCAGGACTTAATCAAAAGCTGAATAACCTATTTGCGGCTAACTCTAATGAAGGTGATCAACACCAAGATATGACTGGCTACATTGGTCAGTATATTCATGGTAATGAGCCATCTCATCACGTTATTTACCTGTATAATCGTACTGAAGAGTCTTTTAAGGTACAAGAGTATTTAGATAAGGTATACAAAGAGTTCTATAAAAACCGTGCAGATGGCATCATAGGTAATGAAGATGTGGGGCAAATGTCGGCGTGGTATATCATGTCAGCAATGGGTTTTTATCAAGTAACCCCGACAGATCCAACTTATACTATTGGTCGTCCAATCTTTGATAAAGTGGTGATGAACATTGGTAAAGGTGAGTTTACGGTAACGGCTGAAAATAATAGTTCAGAAAATATGTACGTTGAGTCAGTGACTATCAATGGAAAACCGTTAAATATGTTTAATACCTTTGAGCATGAAGAAATTAAAGCGAGTGGCAAATTACACTTTGTAATGACTGGTGATAAATCAAAAGCAATGAAAGCCAATATTAAATAAATATAAGATACCTTCCTAATACAAAGCCTCTTAATCCCCCTAAGAGGCTTTTTTTATTTATTATGAATAGAATTTGTGTGTAAATTAAGGTTTGTAGAAACAATTTAAGAGCATAAAATCAGATCCAGTTTTTATGTATCCATTTGTATTCTTTTTAACAGTAAGGGCAAGAAATTGATAGAAGACCATCTTCGTAACTATATAGTGAGTAAATTAAGTACGCTTGGCATTAATACCGATCCCTATGGTGCAGAGCTTACGGTGGTATTTATTATAGCTGTTATTGGTGTGGCAATTATCTGTGATCTTGTGACTCGTCATATTATTGCTCGAACCATCAGAAATCTTCTACATCGAACCAACCAAACTCTTGGAGAAGCTTTCGCAACGTATAAAGTTCTTGAAAAGTTGACCCTTCTTGTACCTATTATGGTGCTGAATTTACTGATACCACTTGCACTTGAAAATTACTCTGTTGTTTCAAGCGTTGTTGATAAGGTGCTAAGTATTTCAATTTTGGTTATCTTTATTTGGATGTTATTTTCATTACTTGATGCCTTAAATGATGTGGCAACGGTTAGAGGGATCACTCGCCGAATGCCAATAAAGAGCTTTGTTCAACTAATTAAGCTTTTCACCTTCTTTGTCGGTGTTTTGGTATCAATGTCAATTTTAGCCAATGAGTCCCCAGTTATTTTCTTAAGTGGGTTAGGGGTGGCAACCGGGTTTGTTATGTTGGTATTTAAAGACACTATTTTGGGTTTTGTTGCCGGTATTCAGCTATCCGCTAACCGTATGATCAGCTTGAATGATTGGATTGAAATGGATACGTTTAAAGCAAATGGCACAGTAGAAGAGATCTCATTAACAACAGTAAAAGTCCGAAATTTTGATAATACTCTTAGTATGATCCCCGCATATGCCTTAGTTCAAAATGCCTTTGTTAACTGGCAAGGAATGTCTGATTCTGGTGGTCGACGTATTAAACGTTCGGTGAACATTGATGTTAATTCGATCCGCTTTATGACAGATGAAGAGATCGAGTCACTAAAAGACATTCGAATTCTTAGAGAGTACCTGTTTGAAAAAACAAAAGAGATAAAAACATTTAATGATGAATTGGATGATATTCCTCATTTAGGAAACACTCGACAAATGACTAACGTGGGTATTTTCCGTGCTTATTTAGCCGCTTACTTACGCACCAATAAAGATATTCACTCTTATATGATGTTTATGGTGCGTCAGCTAGAACCAACCCCAGAGGGTTTACCATTACAAATCTATGCGTTTACCAATAATACAGATTGGGTATTCTACGAAGGGGTACAAGCCGACATCTTTGATCATATTTACTCCATCATGCCATTATTTGATTTACGCCCTTACCAAGCGTTAAGTGGTCACGATGTTGCAATGATTGGTAAATCGAAGGGGTAGAGTGTGGCGGAGGGATAGGGATTTGAATGCTACACCTATCAACTAACAAATCTAACTCACTTTTGGTGTGTTGATTACGAGTGATATCAGAGCAACAAAGAGAGATCATATATAAGTTAAATTTATTACTGATTGTAATCAATATTGTCCTCTTACTTATTAATTTTATTGATTATTCCACATTTTTCGTTAGCTACTTATGATAAAGTCGCCACGTAGTTCAGTTTATAGCTAGGTTGAGGGAAATCATGTCATCGGGTTCAATAAATAAAAAAAATCTAACCGAAACAGACATCATTACAAAATTCATCATGCCATCCATCAAAAGTGCTGGGTGGGATGACATGAGTCAGATACGTCAAGAAGTGGCCCTGCGAGATGGTAAAGTTATCGTTCGTGGTCAAGTGGGTATGCGTAAAACGGTAAAAAAAGCCGATATCGTGCTTTATCATAAACCAAGCATGCCGTTAGCCGTCGTAGAGGCAAAAGCCAATAAACACCAAGTGGGTAAAGGAATTCAACAGGGGCTAGATTACGCTCGCTTATTGGATATACCGTTTATTTTCTCGTCTAATGGTGATGGTTATATTTTTCATGATAAAACCAAACTGGGCACTTCTGAAGACAATCAGTTAGAAAGCCAAATTCGATTAGAAGATTTCCCAAGCCCAGATGAGTTATGGAAAAAATTCTGTATCTGGAAAGGTTATACTGAAGCTCAACTGCCAATTATTACGCAAGATTATTATGATGATGGCAGTGGCAAATCTCCTCGTTACTATCAATTACAAGCTATTAATAAAACGGTAGAAGCCATTTCTGCTGGCAAAAATCGTGCGTTATTAGTGATGGCGACAGGTACGGGTAAAACGTATACCGCCTTTCAAATTATTTGGCGTTTATGGAAAGCAAAAGCGAAAAAGCGCATTCTTTTCTTGGCAGACCGAAACATATTAGTAGACCAAACTCGTCTTAATGATTTTCAACCTTTTGATACGGCGATGACTAAGATTACTGGTCGAACGGTTGATCCCTCTTTTGAAATTCATTTGGCACTTTATCAAGCATTAACAGGGCCAGAAGAAAGTCAAAAAGCTTATAAACAAGTCGATCCTAACTTCTTTGATTTAATCATCATTGACGAATGTCACCGTGGTAGTGCAGCAGAAAACAGTGCATGGCGTGAAATTTTAGAATACTTTAAATCAGCAGCACAGGTTGGTTTAACCGCAACCCCTAAAGAAACCGATGAAGTCTCCAATTCCGATTACTTTGGAGATCCAGTCTATACCTACTCATTAAAAGAGGGGATAGAAGATGGATTTTTAGCGCCGTACAAAGTTGTTCGTGTAGATTTAGACGTTGATTTACAGGGTTGGCGACCAACCAAAGACCAAACGGATAATAACGGTGAGTTGATTCAAGACCGTATTTATAACCAAAAAGATTTTGATCGCACAATGGTGATTGATGAGCGCACCGAGCTTGTCGCTAAAACCATTACAGACTATTTAAAGCGTACAGACCCAATGTCGAAAACCATCGTGTTTTGTAACGATATTGACCATGCAGAGCGTATGCGTAGAGCCATTGCCAACCTTAATCCTGAGCAAATGGCAAAAAATGACAAATATGTAATGAAGATCACGGGGGATGATGAGCTAGGAAAAGGGCAGCTAGATAACTTTATTAACCCTAAAAAAGCCTACCCAGTGATAGCGACAACCTCAGAGTTAATGACAACAGGCGTTGATGCGAAGACCTGTAAATTGGTTGTGCTTGATCAAAACATTAAATCCATGACCAAGTTTAAGCAAATTATTGGTCGTGGAACTCGTATTGATGACCGCTACGGTAAGCTGTGGTTCACCATTCTTGATTTTAAAAAAGCGACAGAGTTATTTGCAGATGAACGCTTTGATGGAACTCCTGAGAAGGTGATTAAAACCACGCCTGAAATCATTGAAGATGAAACCGTTGATTTAGAAGAAATGGAAACAGAAGCAAGCACGGAAGAATCAGGTGAGATTTCTGGTGCTGAATCAGAAGAACAAACGGGTGAGATAAATGATCCAACAGGCATTTATGAGCCAAAAGGCGATGGTGAGTGGGAAGACGAAACACCAAAAATGGTGAAGTACCACGTATCTGGTGTGAGTGTCAGTAAGATTGCAGAGCGTGTTCAATATTATGATAGTGACGGTAAATTAGTCACAGAATCATTCAAAGATTACACTCGTAAAACCATGCATAAGCAATTTAGTTCATTAGATGCGTTTGTAAAACGTTGGAATGAGGCCGACCGTAAAGAAGCGGTGATTAAAGAGCTAGAATTAGCGGGTATTATTTGGTCTGCGCTAGAAGATGAAGTAGGCAAAGAGATGGACCCGTTTGATCTTATTTGCCATGTGGTTTACGACCAGCCACCACTTACACGTAAAGAACGTGTTGAGAATGTAAAGAAGCGCAATTACTTCACTAAATACTCAGAGACTGCACAACAAGTATTAGGCAATTTATTAGTTAAATATGCCGATGAAGGCGTACAAGAAATTGAAAATATCCAAGTGCTTAAAGTAAAACCATTTGATGAAATGGGTAGACCTCTTGAGATCATCAAAAAAGGATTTGGTGATAAAAATGGTTACTTACAAGCGGTAAGTGAATTAGAACAAGAGATTTACCAATCCGCCTAATCTAACTCGCAATATTAGAGCCTGTGGTTGACTAGAGCGTTATTTTCTATAATACTAAACCCAATAGTGCCCAGTCCCCTGTCTTTGAAGTTACTTAAGAAATAACTTTGGAGTCAAGGCTGGGCGTTCTCGTTTATGGACACTAAGAAATGTAAGCCTAGGAACTAAGGATGGTTATGGCACTTATCCCACCAAAAGAATTCAAACACTATGAAGAACTGGTTGATATTTTATCTCAACGAGGAATGCATATTGAAGATGGCGAACGAGCGAAGCGAAAATTAGCTCAAGTTGGTTATTATCGATTAAGTGGCTTTTGGTATCCTGCAAGAGTTATAGAGCGAGATGAACATGGGACTGCGATTGAATGCCCTCATTTAAAGCATCCTAAACGTCTTAATGAATTTTTACCAAATACAAATTTTAATGATGTTTGTAATCTCTATTTGCTTGATAAAAAACTTCGTATTGCTATGTTAGATGGGTTAGAACGCATCGAAATCTATGTTCGTAGTGTGATTGCTCATGAACTAGGAAGAGGAAAAACGAAGGAAGCAGGGACAGGTAAAGAGATCCCAGAGCCACTAGCGTGGAAAGATCCTGACTATATCAACGGAAAGTTCTTAAAAAAGCGTGGTCATAAACCTAGTTTATGGGAAGAGTGGCAAAATAAGCATGGAAAACTTATTGAACGAAGTCATGAAGATTGTATTGTTTGGCATAAGCGTAATGATAGAGAAATGCCTTTTTGGGTAGTGATTGAGGCTTGGGACTTCGGCACCATGTCTAAGTATTACGGTATGCTTAATAATAAATATCGCCAGCGCATTTGTTCTCGTCTAGGGATCACTGATAAGAAAGAGACGAATGTTTTACAATCTTGGCTGATGGAAATGAATATTCTCCGTAACCGATGCGCTCACCATACTCGAATTTGGAATCAACCATCTTCAAAAATTCTGGCTTTACCTTCTCATGAAATGTTTGATGATATTAAAGGTAATCACAATACGCTTACTCGCTTATATGGCGTAATTAGAGCAATGTGGTTTTTGATTGAACAAATAGGCCCAAGCTCATGTTGGTTGAAAGAGGTGGAATTGCTAATTGCTGAATTTCCAACAATACCTGGTTGTCATCCGTCATCAATGGGATTGCTTTCGAAATAAATTCCCTTAAAAAGACAGATGCGACTAATTCTAACTGCTGAATTGCGTTATAATCTTCTACAATTTTCAGTTAGTTATAAGTAGAAAACTATGTCAATCAGTTCAGTTATTAAATCCATTCAAGACATTATGCGTAAAGATGCAGGTATCGATGGCGATGCACAGCGTCTTGGTCAAATGTCATGGTTACTTTTCTTAAAAGTGTTTGATGCACAAGAAGAAGAGCTAGAGTTAGAAATGGATGACTACCGTGAGCCAATTCCAGAAGCTTTTTTATGGCGTAATTGGGCGCAAAATGCCGAAGGTATTACAGGTGATGAACTGCTTGAATTTGTTAATGATAAACTTTTCCCGCAACTGAAAAATCTAACAGCACCAATCAACCTTAACCCTCGTGGTTATGTAGTGAAATCCGCATTCAGTGATGCGTTTAACTACATGAAAAACGGTACGCTGCTGCGTCAAGTGATCAACAAGCTGAATGAAATTGATTTTACAGACTCAAACGAGCGCCATCTGTTTGGTGATATTTACGAGCAAATCCTAAAAGATCTACAAAGCGCGGGTAACTCGGGCGAGTTCTACACCCCTCGTGCCATTACTAAATTTATTGTAAAAGTTGCTGATCCTAAATTGGGTGAATCCATCATGGACCCAGCTTGTGGTACAGGTGGTTTCTTAGCGTGTTCGTTTGATCACGTAAAAGAGAACTACGTAAACACTTCAACCGATCATGAAACGCTGCAAAAGCAAATTCACGGGGTAGAGAAAAAACAACTGCCGCACTTACTTTGTACCACCAACATGATGTTGCATGGCATTGAAGTACCAGTACAAATTAAACACGGTAATACGCTAAACAAGCCACTTTCAAGTTGGGATGACGAAATTGACGTTATCGTAACTAACCCTCCGTTCGGTGGCACAGAAGAAGATGGGATTGAAAAGAACTTCCCATCAGAAATGCAAACCCGTGAAACGGCGGATCTGTTCTTACAACTTATCATTGAAGTGCTCGCTGCGCCTGTAAATGGCAAACAAGGTGGCCGAGCTGCGGTAGTTCTGCCTGATGGCACATTATTTGGTGAAGGCGTAAAAACCAAAATCAAAAAAATGCTAACCGAAGAGTGTAACCTTCACACCATCGTGCGTTTACCTAATGGGGTATTTAACCCATACACAGGCATTAAAACCAATATTCTGTTTTTCACTAAAGGCACACCAACCAAGGATGTGTGGTTCTACGAGCATCCGTACCCAGCAGGCGTGACAAACTACAGCAAAACCAAACCAATGAAGTTTGAAGAGTTCCAAACCGAGCTAGATTGGTGGGGCAATGAAGCTGATGGGTTTGCAAGCCGTGTTGAGAACAACCAAGCGTGGAAAGTATCAATTGATACCATCATTGAGCGTAACTTTAACCTAGATATTAAAAACCCATATCAGGGTGAAGTTGTAAGCCATGATCCAGAAGAGCTATTGGAAACTTACCAACAACAGCAACAAGAGATCACCGAGCTTCGTAATCAGCTTAAAGAGATTTTAAGTGCTGCATTGGCATCAAACACAACAGGCGAGGGTAAGTAATGTCTGTTGAACGTTTAATTACTGATAATATTGATGTATGGACATCAACGGTTAAAACAAAATCAGCCTCTGGTCGTGGTTCAAGTAAAAAGATAGATCTGTATGGCATTAAAAAGCTGCGTGAGCTGATTTTAGAGTTAGCGGTGCGCGGTAAGTTAGTGCCTCAAGATCCAACGGATGAGCCTGCGTCTGTACTGCTTGAGCGAATTAGAGAGGAAAGACGAGCAGAAGCAAAAAATGGAAAATTAAACATATTAAAACCAATCTCCGATAGCGAGTTTCCATGTCAATTGCCAATTAATTGGACGTTTGTTCGTTTAGAAGAAATCATTCAAATTTCATCAGGGAAGAATTTAACAGCCAAGAAAATGGATTCTAGCGGGGAAATACCTGTATATGGTGGGAACGGTGTTACAGGCTTTCATAGTGAATGGAATGTATCAAAAAAAACAATAGTTATCGGTCGTGTTGGCTTTTATTGTGGCTCTGTGCACTTGACTCCAGATAGTGCTTGGGTAACAGATAATGCGTTTATTACTAAGTATTCTAATACAAACTTAGAAGAAGGTTTTTTGGTTTGGTTACTTAAAGCGACTAACTTGAATGAGAATGATAGTGCAACAGCGCAACCAGTAATTTCAGGTAGAAAAGTATATCCAATCGTTATTGCATTACCACCTAAAAAAGAGCAACAGTTAATTGTTGAAAAAGTCGATGAACTAATGTCACTGTGCGACCAACTAGAGCAGCAAACTGAAACCAGTATTGAAGCACATCAAACCTTAGTTGAAGTGCTATTAAACACATTAACATCAAGTGCAGATGCACAAGAGTTAATGCAAAACTGGCAGCGTATCAGTGAGCACTTTGATGCTTTATTTACCACAGAAAAAAGTATTGATACGCTAAAGAAAACTATTCTGCAATTGGCAGTCATGGGTAAGTTGGTACCACAAGATCTAACTGATGAACCTGCGGCGAAGCTGTTAGAGCGTATTGCAGAAGAAAAAGCACAGTTAATCAAAGATAAGAAGATTAAGAAGCAAAAAGCATTGTCAGAGATTACTGAGGATGAGAAGCCGTTTGCTCTGCCGAGTGGGTGGGAGTGGGAACGTATAGGTAATTTATCTCATTTTATTGAGTATGGTTCTTCTCAAAAAACAGTTGAAAGCTTACCTAATGGTGTGCCTGTATTGAAAATGGGTGATATTCAGAATGGTAAGTTGATTTTAGGTGAGCATAAGGTAATGAGTTCAGATGTTGATGAACTTCCAAATCTATATGTGAAGAATAATGACGTACTTTATAACCGAACTAACAGTGCTGAATTAGTTGGGAAAACAGGTATTTTTAAAGGGGTAGATGACAAATATTCTTTTGCATCTTATTTGATCAGAATTCGTTGCAATCAAGAGAGCATATTTCCTGATTACCTTAATTTATCTATGAATACTCCGCAGTTTCGAATTAGTCAAATCGAGCCTCATATTAAAAAACAATGTGGGCAAGCGAACGTAAACGGAACTTTAATGAAATCAATGTTGGTATCTCTTCCTCCTCTGAAAGAACAAAAACGTATCTTTAATAAAGTTAATGAATTGATAATGATGTGCGACCAACTCAAAGCTAGCTTAAAAGAGTCTCAAACCACTCAACTTCACCTCACCGACGCCATCATAGATAAAGCGCTTTAAACCAACCAACGCCAATCATCATTCATGATTGGCGTTGTGCTAACTAGGCTAGCCCGTTACATAAAATAAAAACGACAAAGGTAAATATACATGGCTATTAAAAATATGGCAGTGTTATCAGTACAAAAGATACTGGCACTTCCATTGAGCATTCCCGATTATCAACGCCCTTATAAATGGAGTGCGAAACACGTAAACCAATTGCTTGATGATGTTATTCACCATCGCCACAAAGCGCATTATCGCCTAGGTACGGTGGTGTTTCATGATGATGAAGAGACTAAAAAACAATACAGCATTGTAGATGGGCAGCAACGTTTACTCACCTTAACCTTACTTTGCCATTTTTTAAATGAAGAAGACCAAGCGTCATTATCTCTAACCTTATTAGAGCATTCGTTTGAATCACCGATTAGCCTTAAAAACATAGAGCACAATGCCGCCATTATTGAAAGCCGATTAAAGCAACTGGATAGCTCGATACGTCACGCATTGGCTAAATTTGTATTCACCCAATGTGAGCTAATTTACGTTCAGTTGGATGATCTTAATGAAGCGTTTCAGTTTTTTGATTCCCAAAATGCGAGAGGTAAATCCTTAGCCCCATATGATTTATTGAAAGCCTTTCACCTGCGAGAGATGGAGCATAATACCGAGCAACAAAGAATGGCGTCTGTTGCCAGTTGGGAGCAAGCGGTTAGCCCTGATGATGCCACGCCTAATCTCTCTTTCATTATGAGTGACATGTTGTTTCGATTGCGTCGTTGGAGTGATGGAGAATCAGGCAAATATTTCACCCGTCATCATATTGATGTATTTAAGGGCGTGAATTTATCCGATGCCACTTACCGTTATGCCGAGCCACTAAGAGCCATGAGCTATTTGGTTGATAGTTACAACAGCGACAGCCAAAGAGGGTGGGATCAACAGCAGCGCCGTTATCCTTTTATGGTTGACCAAGTGATGATCAACGGACAGCGATTCTTTGAATACATTGAGCATTACACCCAAATTTACAAAGCGTTATTTATTGAAGATAAACCCCAACTCGCCGAGGTGAAAAAACTGCTTAACCACTATGATGGGCGACACAGAGTGGGGGATCATTATGTTCGTAATCTGTTCCAATGTGCGGTGATGTATTATTACGATAAGTTTGGTGATGCAGAGTTAGAGCAAGTGGCATGGAAGTGCTTTTTCTGGAGTTATCGTGTTCGCCTTAGTTTATCGCGCGTGGTGATTGAATCCATCGATAATTGTGCAACAGAAAAGTACAGTTTGATTCGTATCATCAAAAAGGCATTGCACCCTCATGATGTTTTGTCGTTTTCAATTACGCCGCTGAATAAAGTGAATGCGACAAAAGTGGAATCATTAGAAAACAAATTTAAAGAGCTAGGGTACATCCATGACTAATAAAAATAAAGAATGCATTACCCCTTTGTCGGTGGTTAATTTATTCAAACAAGACCACTATATTATTCCTATTTATCAACGTAATTACGCATGGGGTGAGGCTGAAATTGAGCAATTTTTGCAAGATATTTGGGACGAAGCGAAGAAATCAACCGATAAAAAGAGCGCTTATTACATTGGCAGCCTAGTGGCGGATCAACGTGTACCTCATGTGTTTGAAACCATTGATGGTCAGCAACGTCATACCACGCTTAGCATTATACTTTCGGTATTAAAAAATGAATTTTCAGTCACACTTGATGACATTGATCATCTAAACTTGGGGTTTGATAGCCGCCCTAAATCCTCACACACATTAGATAATTTATTTAATAATAAGAGTGATGAAGCAGAAGAGAGCACCATCCGTTCAGCTTACAATATTGCAAAGCGATTTATTGCTAGCACGATTAAGCCTGAAAACGTAAACACATTCAGTGTGTATCTATTAAATGAGGTTCAGATTTTACGAGTGGTGGTACCAAAAGAGACAGATCTTAATCATTACTTTGAAATTATGAATAATCGCGGCGAGCAACTTGAAAAGCATGAGGTACTCAAAGCACGCTTAATGAATGAATTAGCGAATGATGCTGATGGCAGTAAGAAGTTTGCCTTTGCAACCATTTGGGATGCCTGTGCAGACATGACTCGTTATGTTCAGCTTGGAGTTTCAACGGCATATCGTGATCACGTGTTTTCATCTGATTGGAATCAGCTACCTACGAAGTTTGAGGTGTTATGTGAAAACATGCAAAAAACCTCAGAAAAGAAAGAGGAAAAGCATACTTTAGCGGCGATCATTAAAGGGTGTAAATTTCATTCAGATCTGAATAAAACAGAAAAAAATGAAGGCAAAGTCAGCGCATTTGGTTCTGTGATTAATTTTTCTAACTTCTTACTCCATGTATTAAAAATTGCTACGTCGAGCGAAGAGGTGTCATTAGATGATAAGCAATTATTAAAAGCCTTTGATGGTGCTATCAACCGTAAGAACATTACAGCAGAAGAGTTTATTGTTGATTTACTGAAAATCAGAATGTTATTTGATCGCTATATTATTAAGCGTGAAAATGAAGAAAGCTGGAGTTTAAGTACGCTAAAACCGTATCGTAATCAAAAACCACTTACCTTTAGTTACGTGAATTCATTTGAAGATTCGGTAAAAGGGGAGCAATTGAAAATGTTGCTTTCTATGTTTCATGTTTCTTATCCTACCTTGGTGTATAAACGATGGTTGAATGCTGCGTTAAAGGCATTAACTGATCAATATAATCATAACCAAAGCATTGATGTGGATTTATACATCAATCAATTAGAATCACTATCTGATGAATATTTCTTTGAAGATTATAAAGATAACAAAGAAGCGCTTAATGAAGGTACTGCCGTTAAAAACTTTGTATTTAACCGCCTAGATTACTTGTTGTGGAAAGCGTTACGTGATGAACCGTCATTTGGTGAAGGTAGTGGTGTGGATATAAAGTATGTCAGAAAACGTGCGGAACATTTTCAATTCGCATACCGCACTTCTGTAGAGCATTATTTTCCACAAACCAATCCGTGGGGAGAGGAAGAGATGGATCTCGTCGATCGTTTTGGCAATTTATGTTTAATAACACCAAGCACCAATTCCAAGTTGAGCAATTATTCTCCTGCCGATAAAAAAACGTATTTTGAGAATAAAAAAGAGAGTGAAAGTGTAAAACAAATCTTTATGATGAGTTATCAAGAATGGGGAAAAACGTCAGCTGGTATGGGGAATATTGAGCATCACGAAACAGAGATGTTGAATGTACTATATAAACGATTATCGTCATAGGATGATGGGCTGTAGTTGTTTGTGATTGTAGAGAACTTGTAGTCCGCACTTATTGAACTGTAGGCGAACAGTATCGCGCAAAGTAAAACTATCTCGAGCTTGGGGCACGAAAAAGGTGCATTGTCTCAGTCAATCCTATGTGATGACTTAATACCGCCCCAAAAACAAAAAAGCCCCAGCATTTCTGCTAGGGCTTAGAATGTGGTGGAGGGATAGGGATTTGAATGCTACACCTATCAACTAAAAGCGCTGTAATTACAATGGGTTATCTGTTTTTTATCAAAAATCAATTTAACCGTATGTCTAGTACATATTAATAGCGATAAAATAGTTAACCGTCAAGGAAATCGGATTATTTATCTGATGTTTGCAGCTTTATGGGTAAATGAGGGAAAATGATAATTGTTTGTCTTGTATGTTTGGGGAACCATTGTTCAATGTTTAGTTTGTTAGTTTGTTAGTTTGTTAGTTTGTTAGTTTGTTAGTAATAAACATTACTAACAAACGGTTCAATACCAAAAATAATCCATTTATAATGTTATTTAATACTTAATTAACATACCTATTTTCCTTGCCTTCTCATCAGTAGCTAATTTTTGAAGTTCACTTAATTTTTTGTTAATGCCCGACTCTCTAGTTAATTTTTTAATCTTCAACCATTCTTTCAATTTTTGTAATGTATTAAAATCTGTATTGATATCACAAGCATCGATAAAGTGACCTTTGATCACATTTAAAATAGAAGATGAGCTATTTAGTTGTAATTTGAATTTATCAATTAAATCAAGTGAAAGGGTTTTATTATCCATATTATCTTTCAATAGTTCTGTGAGTAGTTTTTCAAACTCACTTTCAATTTCAAGAATATTAAAATTGCCAATAATGTTGTTGTCTAAAGAGTTAATGAAAGAGGCTTTAGCGAAATCGAGGATTTCTGCAACGTGGCTTACTGAACGTTTGCTGATATCAGTCCAATCAAGGTATGAAGATGTTTTATCATGCACTTCCGTAATTAACCTTTTATCTTGCTGTTCAACTATTAAGTATTCGATAAATGTTTCGTATTTGCCTGTTTCATTATTAATGTTATTTAATATCAATTCCCATTGATCAGAATCTGAAATGATATTTATAGCTTTATACATATCGGGATTTTCAAAAAATGAAATATTATTTGCTAAAAGTTTAATTAGCTCAGGGTATTCATCGGCAGACCAAAGTAACAAGTCGTTATATGATTTTTGTTCAGATTCCACTTCAAAAGGCAACAAATTAGCTAATATTTTAACGATATATTTTTTACAGTCTCCTTTGAAATAGCTTTCTTTGTGAGAAATATTAGTGAAAATATATTGACCAACATTTGTTTTCAGGGAATCTATTGAATTATCGATTAAGGCTATTTTATCAAGCCATTGCCACGCGAGTAAAACATAGGTTTCATTACCAGGATAACTTGTAATTAATGAGTAGAAAACTGATATCATTTGAGTGAGGTATTCTTGGGATAGATCATTTTTTACCAAATCTATTATGTTCAAATAATCTCGATAACTTGCTAGTGAATTGTTATTTGCTACTAATTTAAGGTTTGCACTCTCAATCCATTTAGCAAGTCCCTTATTAACATTTTCTGCTCCATTTAGAATGTTTATAAATTCAAATAGCGCAGCAGAAGTTTCTGTGTTTGCTTTATTTTGATTAATATGGGTCTGCATTTGTTTCAATAAAAGATGTATTAACTCTGACGAACTATCGTTATTCTCTTTAATTAAATTTCCTCTAACGATAAAGTTAGCAAGTATCTTACTTTTCTCAAATTCAACCGAACTAATGGACTTATTAATTAAATTATTTTTAATGAATAGGGTAATTGCATCAAACAAATGACTAAGATAAGTATAGTTGGCAACTGTTTCTTGAGTATAAATAAAATCAAAAAGGAACTCTAAAAACTCAACACTTGCATCAGCGATATGCTTTTTATATAAAGCTAATAAACTATGGTATTCATCTGTATTTTTAGACGTGAAATTATGAAATGCATATGAGTCTAACTGAGCAAATTGAGTAATTGCATTGATGAGTAGTTCCTTATTATCTGTAAAATCTTCCTCAGTTAAATATACGTCAAATATCTGTTCTTTAATCAATTTAGTAACTGTTAGTAAGGAATTTTTTTCTTTAAAATACTCTTGATAACATTGTACTAACTCAATGAACCAGAACTCTAATTCATCTTCTTTATACTGGGATATTTGATTAATGGCTTTAATTGTAGTTACTTTATCAACTTCAATAAATATTTCAATTAATTCATTAATCACCTTTTTTGATTTTTCTTGATCATTACAGTATTTAAGGTAATTATCTAAATCGTCCGTAAAGCGAAGAAGTAGCTTTGCTGAAAATAGATTTGTGATCGTTACTTTATCAAGGGTAGTTATGACTTCAATATATCGTTCTCGTTGTAGGAACTCATTATTTTCATTAGAAGGAATATTAACAAAGTCTTTGAGAATTTCGATAGTCGTGGTATCTACATAATTGCAATCCTTATCTATATTTTGAATTAACATTAGAACAATTTCAAATAATCGCTCTGGTGAACAATAATCACTTATTGATTCTTGCTCATTACTTAAAACATTAAAATATCGTTTTTTTGCTTTATGTACATTAACGTTCGCTATAGAAAAAACGTCACCTATTATTTCAGGTTCAAAAGTATACAAAGTTGCTTTGTTAATTCTGTCAAAGTGCTCAATAATGAATTTCACTATTTTTCTTTGGTACTGAGGGGAAATTAATGGAGTTAACTCCACGAGACTTGGAATAAAAGTGGTAAAATCAGAACTGTAACTTAAGTTATCTGTGATTTTACTAATGACTTCAGATATTTCATCTTTCTCTTCCCCAATAAAGCTATTTAACGCTATCATGTTTCTAGCTTTTATAGCGTTTGACACCTTGTTATAAATTTCATTGCCAACTACACCACTGTAAGATATTTCATCTAAGTAAATAAAAGCTTTAATTAATGGTGAGTCATAAATCTCTGTTCGGCTGACAAATTCCTCAACTTCTAAATTTACAACACCATTTTTAATTAACCCTTTAAAATATTGATGTGCATATTTAGGAATGTTGTCACCCAAGTCTATAGTGACTGCTTCTGGGTCTACCAACTCGAAGTGGTTTGTTCTTGTTCTAAAGTAATTAACAATCCAAGTTGGAAGTTCTGGGAATTTTAGCAGGTCTTTTTCTAGTCCATAATTGATGGATAACATATATACACGAGCATAAGGCAAAATATTTTTTGAAATTGTACCCGCTTTTAATCTTCTTTCTTTTTTTTCTAATTTTAAAGCATGTTCAAGCTGTAGTGTAAAACGATTGAATATATTGATAGCTTCACGAGGAGTCTTTATTGAACTAACAAGTAATATATCAATTAATGACTCTAGCTCATTAGTAGTTTCTAAAATTTTATTTAAAGGGTGACATTCACTTTCATTATTGATCTTTGCAATCAAAAACTCTCTCAAATCTAACTGACTTTGTGGTGGAACACTTATAGTATGTGAGAATATTTTTGAACAAAAATCTTTTGCTTTCCATTGAACTTCTTTTTCATCTATACCTTCGGATTTATCAATTGCAGATTCATAAAAAGCGCGTTGAATATTGTTTAAATCGCATGGGATAATAAATATAGCCTTACCTAGGTCGATGAATGTTCGCAATTCATTTAAAGTATCAATGATTTCATTGTTATGTTTTCTATCAACATCTTCAATAACAATAACTAAATTTTGACAATCAGGGTTCCCATTATGCTTACTTAAAATATTTCTAAATACTGATTGCAATTGCTCTGTATTAGAAATAGAAGGAAGTGAAATTGATTTCTCTGAGGGCGAGATATGAAATTTAAAAAGTGTAGGTAAGTTTTTGAAAATGTTTTTTGAAAAGAAAGAGCATATTGTTGTAGAGGTAAACAACAAAAGAAATATTTTTACCGCTGTTATGATGCTGTCACTGGTATTTCTATCAATTATAAAATCAATTAATCCAGATAGCGAACCAATGACTAAACTTCCCAAAAACACAACTTTTATAATCCCCCAAGTTAACAAGCTAGTATACTTAGGTAGCTCTTGTATGAAGTTTGAAAGACCTTCATCAAGCTTTTTTTGATTGACTTCTTTTTTGGTGAAGCTTGAATATACTAAATCACTGAAACTTTCGTCTAATGATGAAATTTCATCTTCGTAGACTAACGTCTCTAAAAACTTTTTGTCTCTAAAATCTTTATTATTTTTATTTTTCAAAGCATAAAATACATTACGAAACAAAGCATAATATGTATTTTCTTTTTCATGTCTCCAAATATTAAAATGAATAACTTTTTTATTTGTAGAACCATTCCACCTTTCAAATAACAAATTTGTAATGGTTGACTTACCACTACCGTATTCACCATTCAAACATATACAGCTAGGAATATTATCTTCTTTAAATAGAGCATCAATTTTTTCATCTAATAATTCAGAAATAACATCATGGGATAATTTATCATCATCAACCGTTGAAACTGGTACAGTCTTGATTTGCCAACTACTTATAAGCCTATTATTCATTGATATACTCACTCAGAAGAGATAAAAAAATATAAGTCACTATAAATCATGCACTTATAAAATACTACAACTAGTAAGGATTTATGTCAGTCATCAACAAATTTTCTTGTGAAAAATGACACTGTCAAATCATATTATAATTAAAATATGATTTGACAACTTGGTTGGTCAAAAACGCATGAACAGAATGTGTTCTAATTTTATACTAACAAAGAATAACGTAAAAGCGAGCTAGAAAATGCCACCAGCCCATCTTGATGGGCTAGGAGTCAAGAGGATTTCCTCTTGCCCGCAGCTATCGTGCATCTTTTGCGTAGCAAAAGTGTGACGATAGCGCAGCGGGTTGCATTGTCGTCACACTTTCAGTGAACGCCTATCTCGAGGTTGTCCCCAATATCATTTATGCATTTAAGCTGATATCTATGTCGTCTAAACGAAATAGATTGACGGCCTCTACAAGCTGCTCAGGCTCCAGTCGTTTACCATATCTACCGTAGGTCATGTTTTGATGTTTATGGCCTACAATTTCAGACACTACATGCTCTTCGACATTCGCTCGTTTTAACTCATCAATAAAAGTATGACGGAATGAATAGGCGGTAGCTCGTTGTCCTGCTTTAAATCCCACGTCATTAAGAATGTTGCCGAAGGTCTTTCTATAATCTTTTGACCAATCATTATCTGCACCGCGAGGCTTTACATTAAAGAGCTGTGTTTCTTTTGCTCGCTGGCGAGCTTTCACAAAGGCTAAGAAGCCCATCTCTAACAATGTTTGATGAATGGGTACGGTTCGATTAGATAACTGGTTTTTCAGCTTCTGAGCGTCACCAGAGTCCGAGAACTGAATGCAAGGCAGTTCGCCTTGTTTGATATCCCGAACTTGAAGTTGACAAGCTTCTGACGGCCTGCAACCTTGATAAAGCATCAATAAGGTTATCCACTTAAAGTCTGTGTTTTGTTTGCGATAAGCGTCGTTTGAGAATAGCTTCTGTAAATCCTCATTTTTCCAACGTTGTCGCTGCTCTTGAGCACTCTTTGCATTTTTAGAGGATGTTTTGACGACAGCGAATGGATTAGCTGTAATAAGCTCATGAGCCAAACACCAATTAAAAAACTGTCTATTTGCCGCAATGTAGTCTTTTAATGTTTTGCTGCTTAATTTTCGTTTGAGTAATCGGTCTCGATAGTGCATTGCTATGCTATTGGTGGGCTTATCTGCATTTAATTCTTTTAGATAGCCTAAAAAATCATTACACCGTTGCTCTAACTGAGTAAGGGTGAGTTGTGTTACACCTTCTAATTTCTTAGATTGGATAAATTCAGTGAGTGTACTTGACGTAATAACAGGTAAGGGTGTAGAGATTTTTATTTTTGGTGAAGGATCTACCACAAGCTTAGGGGCTTTGGTTTGAGTTTCAGGTTGTGCGCTATAAGCGGCTCGTAGGGTGTTAATCGACTCAGCCAGTTCAGTTTTAAACTCGACAAGCGTTAAAGAGAGCGCAATGGCTTTCTCAAACAATGCATGAAGTAATTGAACTTGCTCAACATTTCGACGATAAGCGGTTTTACGCTCACGAGTAAGTAGGGAGAATTTTAGTTCGTTAGGATAACCACTTTCACGGAGTGAAACTGGAGTAGCGATACGAGTATAGTACACGCTATTTGGGAGTCTTAATAAGTACATCTGTGCCACCTTTCTGTGCAAGGTGATTTTCGATAGTACAGATACAAAAAAACCGCTGTAAAAACAGCGGTTTAATCTTTTAATTTGGTGGAGGGATAGGGATTTGAACCCTAGAACCGCTATTAACGGTTGCCGGTTTTCAAGACCGGTGCTTTCGACCACTCAGCCATCCCTCCAATGCCGTGAATAATACGTATATTCATCGTTAGTGTAAAGTATAAAAATGCAATAAAAGTCCGTTTGGCGGTTTTTTATTCTGCATGTTTGTTTTTTATACGTATTATTTTGAAGTGGAAAGTTTTACTTACTAAATATCAATAAAATTAACGCTCTGCTTACACTTATTGTGAAATTTAAATTTCTAAAAATAACCTTAATTCTTCGACTATACTCAAATGTAGCTAACATATTGAATCGTTGTAGTTTCGTTAATGGACGATTCTGGTTCTCATAAGGAAATAGAATGAAGCATAGAGTAAACGCTTTTGGCGCTAGACTGATTTCCATTCGATTTACGGTAGGTGGCTTATTTATTTTAGCTACATTATTGACTGCCTTTATCGCGATTAGCTTTCAATGTTACTTTAGTAAGAAGATAGCAAAAGAGAGCACTTTATCTCAGTATGCAGAGATGTCTCAAACCGTTAGACGCTTTATTCAAAATATAGATGATGATGCTATAGCGACAACTTCGCTGCTTGCCAAAATTGGTGGGAAGGGAAATTTCGATTTAGTAAGTAATGAAACGGAAGTACTGCAAATATTTTCAGAAGCAATGAGACACCATTCCAACTTTTATAGTATATATATTGCGGATCCTGAAGATAATTTCTTTCAATTACTCAACTTAGAATCATCTTCAATTGTACGTAAAAACATAAATGCTACACCAGAAGATCGTTGGGTAGTCATTAAAGTATTCACAAAAGATGATCAACGTATTAAGCATCAATATTATTTTAAAGATGATTTTACGCTTCGATTAAAAAAAGAAGCTATGAGTAACTATTATCCAACGAAACGACCATGGTATTCAACTGCGGGTCATAAAAAACCATTTAAAACAGAGCCTTATCTATTTCACCATATAAAAACACCAGGTCAAACGTATTCAATTCATATTCCCAATAGTGATAAAGTTTTGGGATTAGATATAGTCTTATCTTCGATTTCAGATGCCTTAAGTAATTCTTCATTAGGAAAGGCTGAAGAAACACAAAAAGAAGCCTTTATTTATAAGAGTACTGGTGAAGCTATTGCATCAAATCGTGCTCAACGTCTTGATAGCCAAATGACAGAAATATCCTTAATGAAACTAACAGCAGGTGAGAAGCAGTTAATTAATGAAACAAGAGCTTTAAAAGTATCGAATCAAGCAGATTGGGGACCTGTTGATTATATGGCCTCAGGGAAGCCTCAAGGTTTCGCCATTGACTTATTGAATATAATCTCATCCATGACAGGGCTAAAATTCAATTACATTAATGGCTTTTCTTGGCTTGAATTAGTCGAAAAATATAATGAGGGAGAAATAGATGTGCTCCATTCAGTGGTTGCGACTAAAGAGCGCTCTCGGACTCAAATATTGAGCCAACCATTATATGAATTACCTTTTACGATCTTAAGCAAGGATAACCAGCCTAAAATTCAACATATTGATGAATTAAGTAATAAAAAAATCGGTATTTTAGCCGGTTGGGGAATAATCAAGACACTTGAAGATCGTTATCCAAACATGAAAGTTATTCCCTACCCTAGTATTAAAGACTCACTTAATGCAGTAGTTAATGGAGAAGTCGACGCGGCTATTGAAACAGGGCTAATTGCCGAATATATAATGAAACAATATTTTATTAAGGGGCTACAACTTCAGGATAATGTGAAAGGTTTTTATGATAAAAATGTACCTATGTTTCATATCATGATGAAGAAAAAAGATGCTGCAATCATTAATCTAATGAATAAAGCCATAGCCAATATTTCAGAAGAACAAAAGCAGCAACTTATAGAAAAATGGCATAATGTCAGTGATAAAAAAGGAAGTGATGAAGATAATGTTGTTCCGTATCTTCCTTTAATTGATCTTGCGAAGACTCCTGAGCTTCAAAATCATTTAATTCAACGCCGTGTTAATGGTCAAGAGAAGTATTTTTTTGTATCGGAATTAAATAAGGGGGAGTGGTTCTCTGTGGTAATCCCTCGTGAATTAGTCTTTGATCAGGTGAATCAAAAAATATATTATTCGATAGCGGTGACTATACTTTTAATGGCTATGTTATCGCCTTTAGCTTGGATTTTTAGCTCCCCTATCGTTAATCCTATAAGCCTACTTGAGGCTCAAACACTAAAAATAAAAGCGCGTGATTATGATAATGTACAGCAGGTTGATACTCGCATTAAAGAAGTGTGGGAATTGTCATTATCTATGGTTCTAATGGCTCAAGATCTTAAAAAGTATGAAAAAGCGCAAGAAGAGTTTGTTGAGGCTTTCATTCAGCTAATCGCGCAAGCTATCGATGATAAATCCCCTTATACCGCAGGGCATTGTAATCGTGTTCCTGAATTAGGAATGCTGTTAGCTTCAGCAGCAGAAGAGTCAACGAGCGAAGCATTTAAATCATTTAAATTTAAAAATGATGATGAACGACGAGAGTTTAGAATTGCAGCTTGGTTGCATGACTGTGGAAAAATTACAACACCAGAGCATATTGTTGACAAAGGAACAAAATTGGAAGCCAATTATAATCGGATCCATGAAGTACGTATGCGATTTGAAGTGCTATGGAGAGACGCAGAGATTAAATATTTGAAAGCGTTATCTATTAATCCTAATGATAAGGCGAAACTAAAAATTAAGTTAGAGTCGACACAAAATGAACTACAAGACGATTTCTTATTTGTAGCTGCGGCGAATGTGGGCTCTGAATGCATGAGTGATGATAAAATTGCTCGAATTCATCAAATAGCAGAGAAAAAGTGGGATCGTTATTTTGATGATAAAGTGGGTTTATCTCCACTTGAAGATCTATCAGTAGTGCGTGATAACGAAACGTTGCCAGTACAAGAGTACTTACTAAGTGATAAATCGAATCATATTATTAATCGTGAGCGTGATTTTATGATTGACCCTAAGTTTGGAATTAAAATGGAAGTTCCTGAGTGCCTTTATAATTTAGGTGAGATTTATAACTTAACAATAAAGCGTGGTACCTTGACTCCTGAAGATCGCTTTAAAATTAATGAGCATATGATCAGCACTATTAAAATGTTAGAAAGCTTACCATTTCCGCAGGAACTAGCTCGCGTGCCTCGCTATGCTTCTACTCACCATGAGACTTTAAAAGGAACGGGGTACCCAAGGAAACTCATGGCGAAAGACCTTTCTATCCCAGAGCGTATCTTGGTTCTATCTGATATTTTTGAGGCACTCACTGCAGCAGATCGACCATATAAAAAAGCTAAAACGATCAGTTTAGCGCTCAAGATTATACGTAATATGGTACTTGATGATCATGTCGATAAAGAAGTGTTTAATTTATTTTTACAAAGTGGAGTGTATTTGGTTTACGCTGAAACGTATTTACAATCAGAGCAAATTGATGAAGTAGATATTGCAGCATTAATGATTGATTAACGACTAAGTAAAAAGGGAATTTTATTTAGATGAATTTTTATTACTTATAACCTTATTTTTCGTAATAAATTAAGCTTATGCTATATTAGAACATGATGGGTTACTAATAGTTTAGTGGCTAGGAAATATTATTAGGATGATAATGAAGAATAAGAAAAAGGATTTTCATACTAAGCGAGTATCAATACGCTTTACTGTAGGTGGCTTGTTTGTTATCGCAACGTTATTAACAGCAGCTATAGCAATTGGTTTTCAGTTTTATTTTAGTAAGCAAATAGCAACGGAGAATGCATTAACTACTTATTCTTCAATGTCAAAAACTGTCAGCCGTTATATCCAAAATATAGACCAAGATGCGATATCTACGACACGTTTATTGGCTCAAATGGGCAGCTCAAGTGTGTTTAAGGGCGAAAAATCTGAAGAAGACATTCGTTTAATTCTTGCAGAAGCCATGAAAAGTAACCCTCACTTTTATAGTTTGTATTTTGCTTCAGAGAATGATGATTTTTACCAGTTAATCAATTTAGAATCGTCTTCTATTGTAAGAGAAAAAATAGAAGCAACACATAGAGACCGATGGGTATTAATTAAAATCTTTAATGATGGTGATAAACGAGTTAGGCATGATTATTTTTATCTAGAGGACTTCAAACTTCGTTATAAGAAAGAATCAAAAAGTAATTATTATCCGACACAGAGACCTTGGTTTTTATCTGCAGGAGAAGGCTACGCATATAAGTCTGCTCCTTATTTATTTCAACATTTAAAGATAACCGGACAAACGTATTCAATTAAAATACCACAAAGAAATAAGGTATTAGGTGTCGATATTGTATTGTCTTCAATTTCTTATGCAATGTTAAATTCATCATTAGGTAAGGCTAGTGAAACTCAGCAAGAAGCATTTATTTATAAAAGAACTGGCGATATTATAGCCTCTAATCAAGGTATTGCTCAATATTCCCCCCTGTTAAACATAGAGCCATTAACATTAACGGATAATGAAAAAAATACAGTAGAAAAAAGCCGTTCACTAAAGGTTTCTAATCAATTGTCATGGGGGCCAATTGATTTTACCGTTGCGGGTAAGCCTCAAGGTTATGCGATTGACCTTATGAATATAATTTCTGAAAAAACAGGATTAAAATTCGAATATATTAATGGATTCTCTTGGTCTAATTTAGTTGAAAGGTATCACGATGGTAGCTTAGACATACTTCATTCAGTATTGAAAACTAAAGAGAGAGAAGCGGCTCAACAAGTGAGTGTGCCATTGTATGAATTACCATTTGCAATTGTAACTAAGGCAAGTGTTAATAATATTAAGAATATAGATGAATTAAAAGATAAAAAAATTGCAATGTTGGAAGGCTGGAGTATTATTCCCATGCTTAAAAAACAGTTTCCCCAGATAGATATTGTTACTTATCCAACAGTAAAGGAGTTATTGTATGCGGTTAGTATAGATAAAGTATTTGCTGCTATTGAACCTTCGTTAATTATTCAGCATGCTATTAAGCAGTATTTTATCGAGGGGTTAAAAATACATCAGGGTATAGAAGGGTTTGATGGTGAGTATTCTCCTGTATTCCATTTAATGATGAAGCAAGAAGATACTGAAATTGTTAATATTATAAATAGAGCGATAGAGAGTATTACGTTAGAGCAAAGAAAAAGACTTGAAAACAAATGGTATAATATCGATGAAATATCAGTAAGTAACAATGATACCGTTGTTCCATATCTCGCATTGTTTGAATTAGCCCACGCATCAACACTACAAAATAAGTTGGTTAAACGTGAAGTTAATGGTAAGGAAAAATATTTCTTTGTTAGCCAACTTAATAATAATGAATTTTTTGCTGTAGTAATTCCATCGAAATTGATTTATTCAAAGGTAACTGAAAAGATATATCTATCTATAATAATTACGATGGCTTTAATGGGAGGGTTATTACCTTTAGCATGGAAATTTGGCGCTCCGATAGTTAATCCTATTCGTCAATTAGAAGAAGAAACAATTAAAATAAAAAATAGAAAATATGATGAAGTTCAGCAGGTGGATAGTCGTATTAAAGAGGTTTGGGAGCTTTCTGCTTCAATTGCTTCTATGGCACAAGACTTAAAACAACATGAAAAAACGCAAGAAGAGTTTGTAGAAGCGTTTATTCAACTAATTGCACAAGCAATCGATGATAAATCGCCGTACACCGCTGGACATTGTAACCGAGTACCTGAATTAGCTATGATGTTAGCTAATGCTGCGCATGAATCTGAACTTGATGGAATAAAATCATTTAAATTTTTAAATAATGATGAACGTCGTGAGTTTAGGATTGCAGCTTGGCTTCATGATTGTGGAAAAATCACAACGCCTGAGCATATCGTAGATAAAGGTTCGAAATTAGAAACAAATTACAATCGTATTCATGAGATCCGTATGCGATTTGAAGTATTATGGCGTGATGCAGATATATCATATTACAAATTAATGGCTGAAGAGCCAAACAATCAAGAACGTTGGGGGATTGAGCGAGATGAGATCCAGAAAAAGTTAAAAGATGACTTTAACTTTGTCGCAATAGCGAATGTCGGTGGTGAATTCATGAGTGAAGAGCACCAGAAACGAATTCGTGATATTGCAAATATTCAGTGGGATCGATACTTTGATAATACATTAGGTTTATCTCCAATCGAAGAGTTGAAACTGAATAACATTACTCAAGAGTATCCAATGAAAGAGAGTCTTTTATCTGATAAGCCTGAGCATATTATTAAGCGAGAACGCGATTTTGTTATTGACTCTAAGTTTGGTATTAAAATGGATGTACCTGAGCATCAGTATAACCTAGGGGAAATATATAACTTATGTATATCTCGCGGTACCTTAACTAACGAAGACCGTTTCAAAATTAATGAGCATATGATTAGTACTATTAAAATGCTTGATAGCCTTCCTTTCCCTCCTGAGTTACAACGAGTGCCGCGATATGCATCTACTCACCATGAAACATTAAAGGGAACAGGCTATCCAAGAAAACTGTCTGCAGATGATTTATCGCTACCAGAACGGATCTTGGTGCTTTCTGATATTTTTGAAGCCTTAACTGCTGCTGATAGACCATATAAAAAAGCAAAGCCAATAAGTTTATCTTTAAAAATTATGCGTAATATGGTGTTAGATGAACATATCGATAAAAATATCTTTAATCTGTTTTTACAAAGTAAAACTTATCTAACTTACGCCAAGGAATACTTAAAATCAGAGCAAATTGACGAAGTAGATATTGCAGCATTAATGATTGATTAAGTTGTAGGAACGAAATAAATACATAGGTGTGCCTAGTGGAGGATTTTGTAAGGAAACTTACCACTAGGGGAACCAATACTAATTTGCTACAATCAGCAAAAATTTTAGTACTTAAAGGTTCGTCATGTCATTTGCGTCATTAGGGTTATCTGAGCAACTTCTTAAAACCGTTTCAGAGTTGGGTTTTAAAGAAGCTACTGCTGTTCAAGAACAAGCTATACCTCTCGTATTAGAAGGGCATGATGTACTTGCAGGAGCACAAACAGGTACCGGTAAAACAGCCGCATTTGGCTTACCTCTAATTCAGCGTCTTCTTGAAAATCAGCAACAGCGTAGCGCTAATTCAAAAGTTATTCGCAGTTTAATTTTGACACCAACACGAGAATTAGCACAGCAAGTTTTTGATAGTTTAGTAAGCTATACCAAAAATACAGAGTTGAAAGTGGTGGTGGCTTATGGCGGTACCAGCATTAATGTGCAAAAAGATAATTTAGTGGGTGGCGCTGATATTTTAGTGGCAACACCAGGCCGATTATTAGATCTTGTGCATATAGATACGATCATTCTAAATCAAGCTAAATACTTGGTACTAGATGAAGCTGATCGTATGTTAGATATGGGTTTTATCCCTGATATAAAAAAAATCTTGCGCAAAATGCCAGCAGAGCATCAAACGTTATTTTTCTCAGCGACATTTAGCAAGAAAGTAAGAGAAATTGCTTACTATATGTTACATAAACCAAAAGAAGTTCAAGTTACACCGACAAATAGTACGGCAGATACGGTTGAGCAAATGGTGTATCCAGTAGATAAGCATCGTAAAAGTGAATTACTAGCTTATTTAATCGGTTCACGTAACTGGCAACAAGTTCTTGTGTTTACTAAAACGAAGCAAGGCTCTGATGATCTAGTTAAAGAGCTGAAAAAAGATGGTATTAAAGCCGCTTCTATTAATGGAGATAAGAGCCAAGGGGCGCGCCTACGTGCATTGGAAGAGTTTAAAACTGGTAAAGTCCGTGCGTTGATTGCTACTGATGTTGCTGCTCGTGGTCTTGATATTGAGCAATTAGAATGCGTTATCAATTATGAATTACCATTTAAAGCTGAAGACTATGTTCACCGTATTGGACGTACTGGTCGTGCTGGGAATACGGGTAAAGCGATTTCATTAATGAGTATAGATGAAGAGTACTTGTTAAAAGCGATTGAAACATTATTGGATTCACGATTACCCCAAGAGTGGTTGAAAGGTTATGAACCAGATCCAAATGCGCCAGTGAGAGATGATCGTCCTAGACAAAGCCGAGGTCGTTCTTCTGATAAACGCAAAATGAAAGCAAAAATGAAAGTTCATGCAAACCGTGGTAAAAATAAGCGTTAATTAATACCAATATTCGTAAATAGATACCAAATGGCTCGTTTGAGAATGAATGTATTCTCAAGCGAGCCATTTGTATATTGGTATTATACTTTAAAGTTACCTATTAACTGTTGTTGTTTTTCAGATAATTGAGACATCTCTTCACTCATTTCTGAAGACGCCTTGGCATCACTATTTAATTCAGTACTAATTTCTCGGATACGCTGAATTGAACTATCTAATTGTAGTGCTACATCTCGTTGCTCTAAACTTGAGTCAGTAATTTGAGAGTTCATTGAGCGAATTTGCTCTACTTCACGTAAAATCGCTTCTAAGGCTTCTTCTGCTTGTTGAGAGATTTCATGAACTTGAGTTGCTTTATCATTGCCTGATTGAATAGCAGAAACTACTTTATTTGTTCCTGATTGTAAGGTAGAAATCACTTGTTGTATTTGCACGATAGATTCTTGTGTTCGGCTTGCGAGCACTCGTACTTCATCAGCAACAACAGCAAAACCACGGCCACCTTCACCAGCTCTTGCTGCTTCGATAGCTGCATTTAATGCAAGTAAGTTTGTTTGCTCTGCAATCTGTTGAATTACTTGTAATATTGAGTCAATGTTATCTGAATCTTTTGCTAGTTGATTCGCAATAGGGACACTTTCAGAGATCTGCTGAGCTAATTGTGAAATCGCTAGTCCTGTTTCTTCTACTACTCTCTTACCACTTTCAGCACTTTCCTGAGTAACATCGACAGCAATAGAGGCATCATTAGCATAAGTTGCTACCTGCTGTGCAATACTCGACAGATGTGCAGAGCCTGTAGCAACCGCATCAACCTCATTACCCTGTTTTACTATTTCATCGTGACTGTTATGTGATAGTTTCTGTGTTTTTTTAGCCATAGATCCTGCGTCATTTACATGGGTGACAAGTTGTGAGATTGTCCCTTGTAAGCGTTCAAGAAATAGGTTGAAACCATCAGCAACAGCGCCTAATTCATCTTTTCGTGTGCTTTCTAGTCGCTGAGTTAAATCTCCATCACCATTCGCAATTTCTTGAAAACGACGAGCAAGATTTTGTAGAGGAGAGGCTATTCTTACCCCAATAAACCAACTACTTGTAAAACCAAAAAAGCTGACGATTAAAATACTGGTTAGGATAAAGGTTCTACCGCTATCGCGCATTAGTTGGTCAGAAATTGAATCAAGCTTTCCAACATCAGCCAGCACGTAAGATTTTGGAATATCCAAAACAAGAGTCCATGTTTGATGTTGATTAAGTATAATTTCGCTACCGATAGATAGGCTATCGTCACTCCATGTCGGTGAAAAGGCGGATTTATTACTTAAATATTGAGCCAGTTTTGGATATCGAGAATCGAATCGAACGTTAATACCTTGTTGACCTGAGTCGTCAGCGATAATATAACCATCTTCATCAACAAGAATAGCGCTGCCTTGCCCTTGAGCAAAATAGTTATCAACTTGAGTAATAAAAGATGCAATTTGATCTAATTTTATGTCGATCCCTACAGTACCTATAGCTTTATTATTTTTTAAAATTGGTAAAGTGACAGATGTCATTAACTGTTCTTTACCTGAAATAGTATCGATATAGGGCTGAAGAATACACGCGCTACTATAAGTAATACTACACGAATACCAACTATTAACTGGGTGACCATTAGATTCTAATTCAGTATCTAATAGGTCATCTTCAATTAAAATCTCACTGACGATCTCACTATTGTCGTGGGCATAATACGTACTAAATCGACCTGATTCATTACTGCCATACTCTGAAAAATTAGCAAAGAATTTATCTTCACCATCTAATTTATTTGGCTCAAAAACAACATAAATGCCAAGGTAATTTTGCAGGCGTACAGTATGCTTATGTAATAAAGTGACTAAGCTTTCACGTAAAGTATCTGAATCAATATCATTTTCGTTAAATTGATCTTGCAGGCCATAAATTTGATGCAATATGATTTGAGCATCAACATTTGCACTGTTGAAAACATTATGTACCTTACTTGCTTGATTTTTCGCAGCAAGTGAAAGTGTTTGTTCTGCTTTACTTGTTAGAATGCTAAGTGCTTCGTTGCTGACTTGTTGTTGCGTCGTAAAGCTAGAGCGAATAGAAACAAATGCCATGATGCCGGCAACCAACAAAAGTACGCAGCCAGTTATTAAACTTATTTTCCATCGAATTGAATGTAAGATCATATTTGAAGCTCTTTTAAATTATACTGTCAGTCATTCTATAACTTGGTTGCGTAAATTCCTAGCAGTTATTTATATAATTGAGACAAGGTTAGATGCTTTATTACGCATACTTATCGTAAGAACGAGTAATTTTAAGCATATTAGATGAAAAGAGATCTGTACAATTTATTTAATTTTAATTTTACGAAATCAGTTCTATGGAATTAGTTTTATGAATAAAAATATATGAGAAAAATGAAAGAAGCCCCAGTATGAGACTGGTCATACTGGGGCTTCTTTATTACCTAACTGTGTTATACATAGATTGGTGTTATCTACTTAACCTCATGGCTCTAAACAATATTTTGTTTTTCAGTTTTAGGAACAGTACCAAATTTCTCAGTACTAAATCCTTTGACTAAACTCACACACATTAATAGAAGTATCAGAGTAAAAGGTAATGCAGTAGAGACTGTACCAGCTTGTAGTGCTTGCATTGCTTCTGTACCACCAACCCATAATAATACGGCAGCGATAGAGCCCTCAACAGTAGCCCAGAAGATGCGCTGAGGAACAGGCGCATCAACTTTACCGCCAGCTGTAATACTGTCAATCACTAGTGAGCCTGAATCAGATGATGTTACGAAGAACACCATAATCAGTACAATAGAAATTACAGATAACACCATACTCATTGGTAATGCGTCGTACATATCAAATAGAGCCATATTAATATCAGCAAGACCGTTTGCACCAAGTTCACCGACTTTATTCGTGATCTGATCCATTGCAATACCGCCAAATGAAGACATCCACAATGCCGTTGCAAGTGTTGGGATAATCATTACAGATAATAGGAACTGACGAACAGTACGGCCTTTAGAGACTCGAGCAATGAACATACCTACAAATGGAGACCAAGAGATCCACCAAGCCCAGTAGAATACTGTCCAACCATGCATCCAAGTTTCATCTTCACGACCATGCGGGTTACTTAAAGGAATGATATTTTCAATGTAACCCATGATAGTAAGTGGTAGTGCATCCATTACTGAAGAAAATCCAGCAATTATAACAAAAGTCAGTAAAGCTGCAGCTACAAGCATATTAATATTGCTAAGTAGTTTTACACCACCATCGATACCACGAATAACAGAAATAATAGCAAGCATTGTAACAAATGCGATTACTCCTATTTGCATGGTAACTCCGCCATCAGTACCAAATACATGATTGATGCCACCAGCAGCTTGCTGTGCGCCCAGACCAAGAGATGTAGCTAGGCCAAACAAGGTTGCAAGAACGGTTAATATATCAATGATGTGACCGAACCAACCCCATGTTCTGTCACCTAAAATAGGATAAAAAACAGAACGCATAGATAAAGGAAGGCCCTTGTTAAAGGTAAAGAACGCTAATGAAAGAGCTACGATACCGTACATAGCCCAAGGGTGAATACCCCAGTGGTACATAGTTGCACCTAATGCAAGTTTCTTTGCCTCTTCTGTAAATGGTTCAACGCCAAGAGGAGTCCCGTACCAGTCTGTAAAATAGGCTACAGGTTCTGCGACACCGTAAAACATTAATCCAATACCCATCCCGGCAGCAAAAAGCATTGCCATCCAAGAGATAGTAGAGTGTTCAGGTTTTGCAGAATCACCACCAATTCGAATTTTACCAAAGGGTGAGACAATTAGGGCTAAGCAGAAAATTAGGAAGATGTTCCCAGACCACATAAATAGGCCATCAAAATTGTTGATGATTTGCCACTTAACACCGTCTAGAAGGGATTTTGCTTCTGTTGGATCCATAATAAGAAGCACAGTAAGAAATAAAATGATAGAGCCTGCGCTAATTCCAAAAACTTGGTTATGAATATCAAAACCCCATTTTTGTACGTTATCTTGGCCTACCTCATAATCAGTACTGTCAATGCTGTACTTATCCGTAGTACTCATGTGTCCTCACATAAAAATTTAATAGCTCCCATTGGAGTCTATCAGAAGCTGTTAACATTTAAGGAACAGCGTTTTTTCGCGACGAATAATATCAGAGTTAAGAATTAAGTAAAATAATTATTTAAAATGTAAAAAAAACAGCACCAAAGTTTATTTCTCTAAGGTGCTGTTTTTATAAGGTTAATATTTTTTAATGATCTAAGTATAGATAATTTTGCCAAGACTTCATGCGAATTAATACTTTACGCATAATTGAAACGTGTTCAAAGCTATCTGAATAAACAGATATCTCTGCGTTAGAGCCGGCAGGTAAGTGAAACTCAGATACATCATCAGTTAGTTTTAGTTTTACCAATGCTCGTCCATTTGTTCGGATTGCATTAGTGCCAAGTAGAGAGCCAGATGCTTGGATCTGACCTTCACCAATAGCGGGGATCACTTCAACAACTTCGCCTTTAAATACTCGACCAGGAATCGCTCGGAATAAGAATTCAGCTTTAAAACCTTTTTGTAAACGTTGAAGCGAATTCTGACGGAAAGCACCAACAAAATATTGATCTTCTGTGTGAACAAAAGTCATTACAGGACGAAGAGGAATAGGCACTGCCATCATACCAGGACGAAGAGCCATTTGTGTTACATAGCCATCTGTTGGTGCTCTAACGATGGTTTCATCTAGATTAAACTGTGCTTGTTCTAACTCAGCGCGCATGCGAGCGACTGTCGTATTCTCCCCATTTATTTCAGACTCTAAAGCCAGTTTTGCTTGTTGCTCTTGAGCTTGAACGGACTCTACTGTTGCTTTAGCTGCTTTGTAAGTTTGTTTTCTGGTATCAAGTTGTTGGGCTGTGAATGCGCCTTTTTTATAGCCTTTTTCGTAACGCTTAAACTCACGATACGCTTTATCTTTATCAGCAACAGATTTAATCGTATTAGCTTGAGCTGATTTATAGATAGACTCCAGTTGCAAAGCCACTTGTTCAGCTTCACTTAATGAGGCTTGTTTTCGGATGACTTCTGCTTTAAATGGAATATCATCAATTTTAAATAAAATATCACCAGCAGAAATAGGTTGGTTAGGGATCACATTAACTTCAGTTACTTTACCTTTAACGCTAGGAACAATGGGGGTTGTCACATAAAATTGCCCACCAAATTGAGTAAAAGGGTGGTTATAGTTCATTAATAAAACTAGTGTACCCACTAAAATAACCCCGCCAAGACCAGCGGTAGGAACTGTCCATTTGTTTAAAGGGATCTTAAAGATCTTAAAAATTGCAATACATAACGCGGTATAAGTAAGAATAAGCAATAAATCCATTATACTTGCTCCTCTTGAGATGTTTGACTAGGTGGTGATTTTGCTTGGTTCACTTCTAGTTGAGACAGTTTTTCAGTTAGTAGCTCAACTTGATCGTTAAGATGGTTAACTCGAGTTTGTAGTTCTAATTGATTGTTTTCAATTTTATGAAAGCCCCAGCCACGATCTTCACGCCATAATGTTGCCCAGATCCATAAGAATGGCCATAACACATGAAGCGTAAATAAACTAACCCAACCAGCAATGTGTATTGCATCTGAATGTGGGTGGTCACGCTTATGGGCAATTTCGTATGGAATATCATGAATAACAATAATTCCGTAAAAAATAACGAGAGCAACAAAAACTAATAACCCAAGAGCAAAATAATCTAAAAACATAAACGTATCCTTGTTTATTGAGAAATTTAACAAAATATATATCTATTAGTAACTTGAGTGTCGCATTGCTTAGATGAATACGCAAGAAATAATCTAATTGGAAAATAAAAAAGCCAACATGAATTCATGTTGGCTTAAATTGTTATTTCATTTTTACTTATACATAATGTTAGAGGCTAACGCAGTTCCGCCCACCATCTTTAGCTCGGTAGAGTGCAGTATCTGAAGCTTTGATGACTTCTTGTGGTTTTTTAAATTCGGAATTGTCTGCAACCCCGATACTAATCGTCACGTTAACGACTTTAGTCATGTTGCTTTTACCACGATTTGCTTGTCCTTCTTTTTTATCTTTAGGGCGAGTAGAAGAATCGCGGATAATCAAGTCATAATTAGCAATATCTTCACGCAGCTCTTCTAAGTACTCAAGGCTTTGTTCTGCGGTTTTTCCTTTGAATAGAACGGTAAACTCTTCACCGCCATAACGATATACTTTAGCGTTCCCGCCTGTTTCTGCCATGATACTTGCAACTAATTTGAGTACGTCATCACCCGTATCATGCCCGTAGGTATCATTAAATTTCTTAAAGTGGTCGACATCTAGCATAGCAATAGTGTAACGACGGCCTAAGTGTTTCATTTCTGACTCGAGTGCACGACGGCCGGGAATGCTAGTAAGTTGGTCGATAAAAGCCAATTCATGGCTTGCTGAAATAATATAATAAAGCAGTAAAAGCCCTGCGATTGAAAACATGGTACTTGAAATAAAATCAACACTAAATAAAGCAAAAGTAAGTGATGAGTAGAGTAAGCAAGTATAAGAGGCTAAATCGGTGCTATTACTGCGTGTTAAAACAAAAATTGCAGAAAGCCCACACATGACTATGCTGTAAAGGACGATAAGAATAGGTAAGGGTGATATTTCAGGGATAGCAAGGAGGTATGTTTCCCAAATGTGATTCATATCAGTCTCTGCAAAATGAGAGACAATGATCCAGCACCAGAAGAACATAAATAATAATATACCAACATACCCAGCACCATATTTTGAAAAAATACGACGCTCAGGGAAAATAAAGGTCGCCATCATAGAGATCGGTAGTAGAAAAGCAATTAGCGTAAACTCAATACGTGTTGTCCCTTGAGATAATGGTACTTGCAATCGTTCTTGAATGATCCAATAGGCAATTGCCATACTTATCGCTATCATACCAACTCGCCCTTGGTTAAAGGGCTGACTTAAAATCAATACAATTGACAGTACTATGTATGGTAAGATGTATGAGAATCCTTTATTTTCAGAGGATAGTTGGATAATGCCATCCATGCCTGTTATTACAGAAACAACGATAATGATCGGCAATAGCAGTTTTAGTGATGGGTGGCTCAGAAGGCTAAAAGACATTGTTTTTTAACTAATCCTAATAAATCTAAAAAAAGAAAGAGTATGTCACTGAATGAGCAGGACAAGCTGTTATTCTATCAATAACTTTGTTCTATGCATATGGTATCAGCGGTACTTAATCGAATTAACAACAAGTAAAGGTATCTCTATGGAGTCAAACATTCATAATTATATGGAAGTTCTGGTTGGAAAGCGTTTTATTGAGCTAGATTTTCATCAAATCTATACGCTTGATCAAATTACAGACATGAAGTGTATTGCTTTGAATCAACTTCCTACACTTTATATCCGTTATAGCTTAGATATGTTAGCGGGAACGCCGCAGAAAAAAATTATACAATATAACAATATGGTAGCAGCGGCTGTTGAAAATGCAGAAAAATGGTCCTTAATGATAGAAGACAACGTAATGATGATTTTGAAGATATTGTTGTATACGTGCCTAAAGACCGTTTTGAATTAGAAGATGAGGAAGTCCCGTTTTCTGGTGATCTGAAAATGGATTTATAGAGATGAATCACAAATCCTAATTATAGTTGATTCATGTAAACGGTTTAAAATGAAAAAGCCCAGTACATTCTCTACTGGGCTTTAATATTTAGTGAGCAAGTGTTGTGGTATTAATCACTTTTTTCTTCTGTGTTAATTGAGATTTCAGCATCAATTATTTCAACTTCAAGATTAACATCTTCTTCAGCTTCTACATTGATTAAAGCAGGGAAGGCTTGTAATGGTTTTGCTACCATATTACGTGTGTCTTCCTTCACTTCAGCTAAAATAACAGTAAGTTGGTCACCCAATTTAAATGTTTCATGCTTATCAATTGAAATAGAGCCCTGCTCCGCACTACATTCGATACGTTCTTTATTATCGACAATTAAAGAACCTGGAATAAATGCTGCTGCCCCATTTTCAATTAAACGAACGCGCATACCTGCACGATTAATATCAAAAATTTCAGCCGTAAATTCAGTCCCTTTTTCTACTTCAGATATCAGCGTTCGGCAGTATAACCAATCACTTACATTACGTTCAGCCATGCGATGGTAACGACGGCTTAATGCCAATTCTTCACCAACAATATCATCAGGGCGCTGTACTGGTTCTTTACCAAGAATATGCGCTTTCAGCATACGATGGTTAATCATATCGCTGTATTTACGGATAGGAGACGTCCATGTTGCGTAAATATCTAAACCCATTGCGTAATGTGGTAGTGGTACGTTACCTGTTTCGCTGTACGTTTGAAACTTACGGATGCGAGCATCGAGATATGAAGTCGGCTGAGTTCCAAGAAGACGACGCAGTTCGCTAAAACCTTCTAGCGTTGCTATATGCTCTTCTGTGAACTCAGCGTTATCTAATTGATTTACAATTTCAACCACGTCTTTTAATTTATCTGACTTAATACCAGCGTGAGAGTTAAATACCCCCATGTTAAAGGTATTACGCAGCGTTTTCCCTGCACAGATATTTGCCGTAACCATTGCTTCTTCAACTAGCTTGTTTGCTGTACGGCGCATATCTGCGTGAATAGCAACAACGTCATTTTCTTCGTCTAATTCAAAGCGATAATCAGGACGGTCTGGGAAGATCACTGCATGAGTTTGACGCCATAAGGTGCGTGCTTGTGCAAATTCGTGCAGCTCAGTAACCACTTGAGCGATCGTTTCTGTTGGCTGCCACTTATCACACGAGCCTATTTCTAAGAAATCAGATACATTGTCATAAGCTAAACGTGCGTGAGATTTCATTGTTGCAGCAAAGAAATTGATAGACTCTTCATTAATAGTGCCATCAGTAGCTACTTTTACTATACAACAAATCGCTGGACGTTCTTCGTTTTCGATAAGTGAACATAATTGATCGCTTAAATCACGAGGCAACATTGGAATATTGCGACCTGGCAAGTAAATAGTATAGCCACGTTTACGAGCGACTTGATCCATGCTGTCATCTGGTGTGATGTAAGCGGTTGGATCTGCTATCGCAATCGTTAATTCAAAAGAACCGTCTTCTTGTTTTTTAATGTATAGGGCATCATCCATGTCTTTGGTTGATTCACCATCAATTGTAACGAAAGGCGTTTCTGTCATATCTATACGAACTAGATCTGCGTCGTCTTTAATTTCCCAGTTATCTATGCCTTCAGGCTCAGAGTTTGGTAAATCGTTTTGAGCAAGTGTTACCCACCATGGGGCGATCTTGTCATCGCTGTCAGTGATCTTATGAGTAACTTCACATAGAAAGCTTTGATCACCTTTTAATGGATGTTGAGTTAATTCAGCAACAACCCAATCACCTTCTTGTAAGGTTTCTGGATTTACACCTTTACGAGCTTTTGCTTTGATGGCATTTTTCAAGCTTGGATGATCAGGCATTACTTGCAAGCGTTTTTTGAACATTTGAATGCGGCCAATGAATCGAGTGATTGATTGTTCAACCAATTGTTCTGGCTCGGCTTGGGCTTTATCATTTTCAGTGCGGATTAACGCCACTACTTTATCACCATGCATCACTTTCTTCATTTGTGCTGGTGGAATAAAAATACTTTTCTTTTTATCGTCGGACTCTAAAAAACCAAAACCACGGTCAGTTGCTTTTACTGTCCCTTCTTTTTTAGGGAGTTTTTCTTGTATCTGCTGCTTTAATTGAGCAAGTAGTGGGTTATCTTGAAACATAAGCCTTCATACATAGTAAGGGAAATAACACGTTAACTTTACTATTGCCCTGAATTGATTACTACAAAAGTCCGATGAAATATGGAAAAAACCGTGCGTAACGTACAAAAAACTACCAAAAATAAGAAAATAGGGTTAATTTTGTGAAGTTGCTCAATTTTTTCTGGTAATTCTTAACGTATTAAGGCATTATCCGCGCCCTGAGTTAATCATCTTCTATATTTTAAATGAAGTTGATAAACCGTCCTGTCCCGAGTGCTTGTGTGTGTGTATGGAACTTGCTGAGCAAATGGGACCGTTTTTATATGTTAATTATTGGGATCCCAATGTCAGAAACTATTACTGAATTCCGCCAACTGGCTTTAGACGAAACTATCTTATCTGCACTTGACGAAATGGGCTTTATTGCACCTACGCCAATTCAAGCTGAGTCTATTCCTCTTTTGTTAGCTGGTCGTGATGCACTTGGTAAAGCTCAAACAGGTACTGGTAAAACAGCTGCTTTCTCTTTGCCTCTTTTAAACAAAATTAACCTTAAGCAACATAACCCACAAGCAATCATCATGGCTCCAACGCGTGAACTTGCTATTCAGGTTGCTGCTGAAGTTAAGAACCTTGGTCGTAACATCAAGGGACTTAAAGTTTTAGAGATCTACGGTGGTGCTTCTATCGTTGATCAAATGCGTGCTCTAAGCCGCGGTGCTCATATCATCGTTGGTACACCTGGCCGTGTTAAAGATTTACTTAACCGTGACCGTTTAAACCTAAGCGAAGTTCATACGTTCATCCTTGATGAAGCTGATGAAATGCTAAAAATGGGTTTTGTTGATGATGTAACTTGGATTCTTGAAAAAGCACCAGATACAGCTCAACGTATCCTATTTTCTGCAACTATGCCTCCAATGGTTAAGACTATTGTTGACCGTTACCTACGTGATCCTGCTCGTGTTGATGTTGCTGGTTCTAACCACACCGTTGACAAAGTAGCACAGAACTTCTGGATCGTTAAAGGCGTAGAGAAAGACGAAGCAATGTCTCGTCTTCTTGAAACTGAAGAAACTGACGCGTCAATCGTATTCGTACGTACTCGCCAAGATACAGAGCGCCTAGCTGATTGGTTATCTGCTCGTGGCTTTAAAGCTGCTGCACTTCACGGTGATATTCCTCAGTCTCTACGTGAGCGTACTGTTGACCATATCAAACGTGGCGTTATCGATATTCTAGTTGCAACTGATGTTGTTGCTCGTGGTCTTGATGTTCCTCGTATTACACACGTATTTAACTACGACATCCCATTCGATGTTGAGTCTTACATCCACCGTATCGGTCGTACAGGTCGTGCTGGACGTAAAGGTAAAGCGATTCTTTTAGTTCGTACAAACCAAATTCGTATGCTTCGTACAATTGAACGTGTAACTAAATCGTCTATGGAAGAGATTGAACTTCCACATCGCGATCAAGTTGCAGAAGCTCGTCTAGCGGTTCTTGGTGCTGAATTAGCAGCAGACAAAGAATTCGTTGCACTAGAAGCATTCTCTGACTTAATTACTAAGCTTCAAGAGACTCTAGAAGTTGATGCCGCGACAATCGCAGCAATGCTTCTTAAGCGTCAACAAGGTAAGCGTCCTTTATTCTATAAAGGTCCAGATCCAATGATCGCAGCAATGGAACGTGCTAAACGTCGTCCAGAGCGTAGTGATCGTGGTGATCGTCCAGAGCGTGGTGATCGTCGTGACCGTCCAGAACGTGGTGAGCGTCGTCAGTATAACAATGCTGATTTCGATACATACCAACTAGAAGTAGGTCGTGAGCAAGGCGTTCAAGTTAAAGATATCGTAGGTGCTCTAGCTAACGAACTTGGTTTTACTAAAGGTGCTATCGGTGCAATTAAACTTGCTCCTGGTCACACATATGTACAGTTACCTAAGAAAATGTCTGCAGACGTTGCAAGCAAACTTAAGCAACTACGTATTCGTCAAAACGAAGTGAAAGCGGTTGTTGTTGAAGGTGTTGACCTAACAATTGATCGTCGTCCTCGTACTGGCGGTGGTGCTGGTCGTGATGAAAATCGTGGCGGCAACGGCAACAGCCGTGGTGGTTACCGTGGTAACCGTGAAGGCGGTGCTGGTGCTGGTGCAGGTCGTGGTGGCGAACGTCGTTTTGACCGCAACAAAGGTGGTGATCACCGTGGCAGTCACCGTGGCGAGCGTGCTCCAGGCGCAAGCCGTGCTCCACGCACACCTCGTAACGAAGACTAATCAATAGATTATTGATAATAAAAACCGAGCTCAAGTAGCTCGGTTTTTTTATGCCTGTTATTTCAGTTGCTTTAATACCAATGTAATATCAATTTCACTAACAATCTGACTATTGTTTAGAATATAGTGTAGAAAAATTATTAGCGTAAATATAATTATCATTGACTTAAAATAGTTGTTTTCGTTTTTATAAAATGATGGTATTTTCTCAAAATCAGTAATGCTTAAGTAGGGTTACTGAGAAGTTACTAATTTTTGTTAATGGAAAACAAAATGGATAATCAAATTCGATTACGTGCTCTTGAGCAAACTGACCTTCGTTTTATTCATCAATTAAATAACAATCGTTCTATTATGTCTTATTGGTTTGAAGAACCTTATGAGTCTTATTATGAGCTAGAAGATTTGTTCCGTAAGCACATTCATGATAATACCGAGCGGCGATTTATTGCTGAGAATGAAGGACAACAATCTATTGGGCTTGTAGAGTTAGTTGAAATAAATTCAATTCATCGTAATGCCGAGTTTCAAATTATTATTGCACCAGATTTTCAAGGCTATGGTTATGCAAGGAGTTTAATTCACAAAGCGCTTAATTATGCATTTACTATTTTAAATCTTCATAAAGTGTATTTACATGTAGCAGTAAATAACGAGAAAGCTATTTATTTATATGAAACATGCGGTTTTATGGAAGAAGGACACTTGGTGAAAGAGATCTTTGTAAATGGAGAATATAGCGATGTTAAACGTATGTATATTATTCAAAATACATATCTTGAAAAGAAAAGATAAATAACAAAATCAATAAATAAAAAATCTGAGAACTGATTACCGTTGTATAGTAATCGGTTCTTATTCCAATACCAGCAAGTTCATATATTAACCATGCTGAAAGATAGAGTGAATATTGTCTTTTTGTTGGTATTGATTCCTAGATCCCAAGAATAACCGACACACTTTGGTATAGATTAGAGAGTCAGTTGCCTATAAGCTTCAAGCTCTCACACAATCAACTAAGGTAACCACATGGGACACCAATATAAGCAACTGACACTAAGTGAAAGATACCAGATTGAAGCTTGGAATACACATAGTATTTCTGCTCGGGAAATAGGACAAAAATTAAAACGGAGCAATGGCTCCATTTCAAGGGAATTACGACGCTGTCCTGTTGGAAGTTATTCTGCCGAGCAAGCGCATAAACATGCTTTTCAAAAAAGAACACTTTCAATTAAGCACACAAAGTGTGGCCAAAAGAATAAGAAAATAATTCAAATATACCTACAACTTGGTTGGAGCCCAGAGCAAATATCTGGACGAATGCATAAAGAAAAAATAGAAAATACAATATGTTGCAGTACTATTTACAATGTAGTTAAAAGAGAGCATTGGCAAAGAATGCTTGCTCGAAAAGGTAAAAAATACAAACAGCGTAAAGGTGTAGAAGCTGGAGCAAGACTAATTCCCAACCGCGCTGATATCTCTCTCCGGCCTGCTATTGTTGACGATAACTCAGAAATTGGCCACTGGGAAGGTGATACTGTTTATGGTCAAGATGGGTATTTAGTCACTATGGTAGAGCGAGTATCTAAGCTATTAGTTACTTGCAAAGTACGTAGCAAGTCTAAAAAAGCAGTCACTCGTGGGATAAATCGCATGATGAAGCCCTTTAAAGAACTTTGCAAAACAATCACATTTGATAATGGCGGAGAGTTTGCGGGTCATGCTAAGATAGCTAAGCATCTGAACTGTGACATTTATTTTGCTAAACCTTACCATTCCTGGCAACGAGGTTTGAATGAAAATACCAATGGTTTACTAAGGCGTTTTTTCCCAAAGGGAATGGCCATTGGAGAACTTGCTGCAAAAGAGGTTAAACAGGCAGAGTTTTTGATTAATTCGAGACCTAGAAAGGCATTAAATTTTCTGAGTCCGAGTGAGTTTTTAAGCGGTAAGCGTGTGTCGGTTATTGTTACGATCTAGCATTGTTATGTTGGATTGTCCATTTGATTATATTTTCGATTGATTGTGGGCGCTGAAAGTAATACCCCTGAAGGTAATCACACTTCATTCCCTTAAGAATGGCCACTGAATCTGAATTTTCAACTCCCTCAGCAACGATAGTATGGCCCAGTCCATGTGCTAAAGCGATGGCTGAGCGAACAATCGCTTGGTCTGATTTATTATTAGCTAGCTCCATAATGAAAGAGCGATCTATCTTAATTTGATGTATAGGAAATTCTCGTAATAATGAAAGAGAAGAAAATCCAGTACCAAAGTCATCTAAGCTAATAGAGAACCCTAAAGATTGCAGTTGGCTCACGTTTTCTTTTGCAGCAGGCAAATCTGTAAGCATCGCACTTTCAGTTACTTCTAAGACTAATTGGTGTGCTTGAATACGTCCACTGTCTAGTAAATGAGTAAGATGGAGAATTAAATCATTTTCCAATAAATCTTTGGCAGATAAATTGATGTGAATACAAGCATCAATATTGTGATGGTTAAATACTTTTAAGTCCTCTGATACTTGAATCAATACCCAATGAGTTAGCTGCTTAATTATATTTGATTGTTCAGCTATAGGAATAAATAGGTCGGGTGGAATAAAAGAACCATCCTTTTGAGGCCAACGAATTAAAGCTTCATAACCGTGAGTTAATGAGTTTTTTGTATTGATAAGAGGCTGATAAAAAAGGCGAAATTCCTTATTACTTAGTGCGGGTTTTAAGTAATTACTAATCGTGAGCTTTTGTTTAACATCATCATCCATCATTGGGTGATAAAGCATGAAACTTTGTCCCATCTTTTTTGCTTTATACATAGCTATATCTGAATGTTGAAGCAACTTATCTGCACTTTGTGAATCTGTTGGAAAGATACTGATCCCGGCAGACATTGAGCTCATTACCCAATGCCCATGAATATTAAAAGGTTTATCTAAAGTAGATCCTACCTTGTCTATCATTTTTCGGATATCTGAATTTGAATGTTGCGGACATAAAATAACAAATTCATCACTGCCCATACGTGATAAAAAATAATGTTCAGTTAAAATTTCTTTAAATCGTTTGCTTAATTGAACTAGTAATTCATCACCGCAGTAATGACCCATTGCATCATTGATTTGCTTGAAGTTATTAAGATCAAAGGTAATGACAGAGAAAGGTTGGTTGAGCGTGATCTTTTGATTTAATTTCTCTAAACAATAGACCCTATTAGGGAGTAGAGTTAAGGAATCATGTAAGGCATTATAACGTTCAGTTGTCGCTATTTTATGTAATTGACGAATGGACTGTAAGCTGTAATTGATAACAACAACAACGAAAATACTGCCACTACATAAAATCCCTGAAATACCTAAGTTAACACTAGATAAACTTTGCTGAAAAACTAAGTAAAATAGAAAAACCGAGTAAGCAAAAATAAAAAAACAATTAATCCTAGTAATACCTTCCATCCTTTATTTTTAGTCCTGTTACAAATCTGAGATGCAGGGATGCAACTGTAGCATAGAAAAAGGATGCCAAAAGAAACTAAAATTATAGGAAATATATTCAAAATTAATACTCAGTGGTGCGTAGTTAACAAATATTTTACAGTACTGTTTGCTGTATGCAAGGATATTTGCCGTCCTATCCTGTTTTAAATTAGTTTGGCTAGATTACTTTCATGTATATTTGAGTGTTTACGCACAAAAATTCAATGTGAATCCCATTTATTGGTATGAGGTGTTGTTAATCTTATCACTAGTTGTTATGATTATGTTTTCTATTTATAACATTTGGTATTAAAATGTTTTCGTTAACAATCAAGCAAAAAATCATAGCCCTAACTTTTATGAGTTTTATTGGATTTGCTAGTATCTTATATATAGCAGGTAGTGCTTTAGCGATGAACTCACATCAGGTGGCTAATATACAAGCAATTTATTATCCTGTTATGAACTCTTCGGCTATTAACGAAGTACAATTAGACCAGTTATCTGAGCGATTTAATCTAGCCGTGACCATTGGCGATGAAGAGCTTCTTGAGATGAATAGACAAACATTTGAATCTATTCTCAATACATTCAAATATCAGGTTGACCTTCAACCTTCTTTGTCTAATGAAATACAGCATTCTAATAGATTAACTTCTCAATACTTTGAGCTAGCATATAGGATAGCGCTTGGTATGATAGAGGAGGAGTTGTCTTTAAAAGAAGCGTCAGCACTTGCCTCTGAAAGTAATCAATTATTGGATGAATTAAAGCAATCTTTAAAATCATTCAGTGACCAACGCCAAATGGAGTTTGAAATTTCAGTAACTCAAATGGCAGAAGAAAATAAGCAAGCCCATAATTTAATGAGAGCGGCTGGAGCGTTAGCTTTGTTTATTATCGTTATTGCAGGCTTTAAGATTGGCCGAGATATTAAAATAAGCTTGAATCGCATCACGTTTAAGATGAAAGACATTGCAGAAGGTGAGGGTGATTTAACAGGGCGAATTACTCATAAAACAAAAGATGAGTTGTTTGATCTGGTGTATTGGTTCAATACGTTTGTTGAAAAATTGCAAAGTAATGTGAGTCAAACAAAAACCAATATTAATCAACTAAGCAATGTATCTGGCACCTTGGTTACAGCAAGTGAAACCACTAAAGAATTGTCTAATAAGCAATATCAAGCCATTGAAGATGTCACTTTATCGCTTAAAGAATTATTTACCAGTGTGAAAGAGATCTCACATAACGCTTCAGACGCGTCTAGTGCGGCAAATAGCGCAAACAAAGAAGCGAAAAAAGGCGAAGCCCAAGTTCAAAACACCATTCAATCGGTACATGACTTAACCGAAGAAGTTCACAATGCGTCGGAAGTTATTAAGCAACTTAATATCTATACACATGATGCGAGCTCAATTCTAGACTCAATCAGCAGTATCGCTGAACAAACCAACTTATTGGCGTTGAACGCGGCGATTGAATCTGCTCGTGCAGGTGAACAAGGACGCGGTTTTGCGGTTGTTGCGGATGAAGTTAGAACACTAGCATCACGTACGCAATCATCAACACAAGAAATTCACAGGGTATTAGAACAGCTTCAAACTCAAGCGACGAAAGCGGTAAGTATTATTTCGAACAGTGGTGAAAAAGCCGAGTTGTGTGTCCAACAATCTAAAATTGCGGAATTGTCACTACAAAGTATCACAAGTGAAGTAAATCAAATTACTCAGCGCAACGAGATGATTGCGACAGCGACAGAAGAGCAAGAGTTAACCTCGCACCAAATTCAAGGCTATGTTGCTGAGATCCGTAATATGGCGGAAGGCACGGCAACCAATGTCAGTAATGTTGATTCTGTGTCACATGATATCGAGTCCATTACCTCAAGTTTAACGGAGTTGACGAACCAGTTTAAGGTGAGTTAATACGTATAAAAACATAACAATAAGAAATACCATAATTATAATTTAGGGATAGAAAGTAATGAAGAAAACACTTTTAGCAGCTGCGTTAATGGGAATTATGGGAAGTGCATCTGCGGCAGACTCTGACCGTATCACGGACCTAGAAAAACAAGTTAAACGCTTGAAAAATGAATCAAGCTGGGCGGATAACGTTAAAATCAGCGGCTTTGGTTCTGTCGGTGTCGGTAAAGCGAATAATGGTGCAGGTTATGCACATTATACTGATGAGCGTTATGATACGAATATTGATTCAATTTTAGGTCTTCAATTTGAATTTAAAGTAAATGATCAGGCAAAAGTGGTTACGCAAATCAGCGCATCAGGTCGTTACGATTGGGAAGTTGATGTTGATTCAGCTTACATCAGTTATGATTTTGATGGTTTCACAGCGCGTGCGGGTAAAATGAAAGCGCCTCTATTCATGTTCTCTGATTATGTTGACGTAGGTTATGCTTACCCGATGATCCGCCCATCACAAGAGATGTATGAGAATATTATTCTGTCATCATACACGGGTGCAGATATACTTATTCCTTTTGATATTGGTGAAAGCACGCTGTTACTGCAACCTTTTGGTGGTAATAGTGAGATTAAAGAGCGTGATTCTTCTTTTGGTCACACCAAACTTGATATGTTCTTTGGTTTAACGGCGCACTTATACTATGACGATTGGACGTTCCGTACTTCTTATATAACGGCACAAACAGCGGTTCAAGGTTTAGATGAGATAACAGATCCTACAGTTGGTCTTATTGCTACTACGATCGATGACGAAACCGCGAGCTTTATTGCGTTAGGTCTTCAATATGATGATGGTGACTTGATGTTACTAGCAGAGGCGACGCAAACGACGGTTTCAGGTGACTTTACCGATGTGTTCTCGGCCTATGCATTAACAGGATACCGCTTTGGTTCAGTAATGCCATATGTGATGGTGAGTCACAACCAAACAACGGATAATGATAAGAGAGATGGAACTGCTCTTTCTGGTTTAAGCTATGAATCAATGGCTTACTCTTTAGGTTCTCGTTGGGATTTTGCTCAAAACGTCGCTCTTAAGCTAGATGTTACTTACGCTGATTTTGGTGACACCCATGGTGGTAAGTTCTCTTATAATGTTGATGACAATAATCAACCAATTGAAAACGACACGTTTGTCTACTCAGCAACTGTTGACTTTGTATTCTAAGGAGTAGGAATATGAAAAAATTATTAGTGTTATGTTTTGGTGCTTTATTTTCATTGAATGTATCAGCCGGTCTGGTTGTGATTGGTAATCCATCGGGTGTTGATGCGTTATCGAAAAAAGACGTTAAAAAGCTGTTTCTCGGTAAAAAAACACGTTTAAGTAATGGTAACAGTGCTCAAATTGTTGAACTAGAAGATGGTGATGATAACCGTGTTGCTTTTCATGACTTAGCAACCGGTCGCAGTGAGTCTCAATTGCAATCTGCTTGGTCACGTTTGGTGTTTACTGGTAAAGCAGAAGCGCCAGTTCAAGTTGATAGCTTTGACAGCATGGTATCTGAAGTAGCAAGTAACTCAAATGCGATTGGTTATACTGAAGAAGCTAATGTAACGTCTGCAGTAAAAGTGCTTTATAAGTTTTAATCGATTTATCTTATCTAGGGTAAGTGGATTATAAAAAATAAAGGGAGCTGATGATCAGCTCCCTTTTTTAGCCATAAAACGTTGTTATATTTTTAATCTTCTAATCTTATCTCTTAAGCAACAACGGCTTCTATCTCTTCTTCTTGTGTTTTTACCACTTCCATACGCTCGCCGTAGATTGAACGTAACTGAGACACTACATCTCCACGAGTTACGATACCCACAAATTTATTGTCTTCAATTACCGGTAAGATGCGTGGTTTAGCTATACGCATATCACGAGCGCGATCATTGACAGATAATGTGCTGTAGCTAGTTGCATAACCCATGTCTGTTGTTGGGTATAATGTTGGTTTATCAATCGCATAGAACTCAGCCAATTGAAGTAGGGTATCTTTTGGTGAAATACTCGTAATGTCCGCTTTCATTAAGTCAGCAACAGTGCGGCCTTTTTCTGGTAAGTAATCCTCACACCATAATTCAACTAATACATCGTGCTCAGAGAAGAAACCGACGACTTCATTGTGGCTGTTGATAACAATGGCACCAGAAAGATGACGTTCTAATAAGTTATCTAGTGCAACTTCAACAGGCATTTCAGGGCGAAGTACGTAAGCGTTAATATCCATAAATTGATTTACTGTTTTATTCGCGTTCATTTCAGTTATTTCCTTTGTGTCTGAATCGGTAAAAAGAGGAGTAATTTGTGATGTTGGTACTGCATTTAGTTGAGGGCGAGAGAAGATAGTCCAGTAACCTAAACCAACCAGTCCTGCACCGCCGACGATATTCCCAAGAGTGACAGGGATAAGGTTGGCAGTAATAAAGTTAATGATATTTAGATCAGCGTATTGTTCTGGTGATGCGCCAACGGCAAGCCAGAATTCAGGCGGTGCAAGTTGTTGAATGGCAATACCTAATGGAACCATGAACATATTGGCAACACAGTGTTCAAAACCACTGCTAACAAACATAGCAACAGGCAGAATAACCATGATTGCTTTGGTTAACATATTGGTAGAACAGAAGGTTAGCCAAACTGCTAAACACACTAATAAGTTACATAAAATACCTAAAGCAAATGCTTCTAATGGTTGATGATGCAGTTTATGTTGTGCGATATTGAGTGCATTGAGTCCCCATTGACCGCCATCGTTTTGGTACATGCCGGCAGAAACAACTAAGGCTAGTAATAATGTCGCACCGATAAAGTTACCGATATAAACTTTGCCCCATATTCCTAACATTTTTCCAAAACTGATTTGCTTATTTGCAACAGCAATAGCGGAAAGTACAGAACTCGTGAAAAGCTCACCGCCACCAATTACAACCAGTATCAACCCTAAGCTAAATGCTAAGCCTCCAGCAAAGCGACTAATTCCCCAGCCTGTTTGTGCATTCCCAGTAGTTACAGTGATATAGAAAATGAAAGCGATCCCGATGAATACACCAGCCATAACAGCTAAGCCAATCACCATACTTGTTGGCTTCTTTGATTTAGCTAAAGCGTAATAAGCCGCTTGATCCATCATTTCGCTGGGATTAAATTGTCCACTTGTATTTGGACTGAGATTAGCGCTCATTTGTCCTCCTTAAGTTATTAGTGATAAATAAACAATTATTAAACTCAAGCGTAATGTTCATTCCTGTTCTGCTTGAGCCCATTTAGATTATGGATAAATTAACTTAAGGTAAAATTGATTGTTTTTAAGTTCTATATCAGTTTTATTGATGTGTTTTAAATGGTATGATTCGTTGAAAATAAATTCTTATAAAAGAGATAGTTATGCGATATTCATTAAAGCAGTTGGCAGTTTTTGATGCGGTAGCAACGACAGGAAGCGTCAGTCAGGCGGCTGAGTTATTATCGTTAACTCAATCAGCAACCAGTATGTCCTTATCGCAATTAGAAAAAATGTTAGGGCGGTCGTTATTTGAACGTAATGGTAAGCGAATGGCGTTAACCCATTGGGGCGTATGGCTTCGCCCTAAAGCGAAAAAACTAATTCATGATGCACAACAGATAGAGTTGGGCTTTTATGATCAGCATTTAATCAGTGGTGAATTGTCACTTGGTGCAAGTCAAACTGCAGCAGAACATTTGGTTCCAAACCTTATCAGTAATATTGATAATGACTTTCCAGAAATTCGAATATCTTTAGGGGTTAAGAATACCTCAGGGATCATTAATGGCGTGTTAGATTACAAATATGAACTCGGTATTATTGAGGGTCGGTGTGATGATAACCGAATTCATCAAGAAGTCTTTTGTAAAGATCATTTGATTATTGTGGCAGCCGCTCATCATCCTTTTGCTAAGCATGAAACAGTCAGCTTAGCCCAGTTAGAGCAAGCTAAATGGGTACTACGTGAACATGGAGCAGGAACAAGAACCATTTTTGATAGTGCGATACATGACAAAATCTCGGATTTAGATGTATGGCGTGAGTATGAACATGTTCCTGTACTGAGAACGTTAGTCGCGAATGGTCAATATTTAAGCTGTTTACCGTATTTAGATGTCGTTAAGTATATTGAGCGAGGTGAATTGGTTGCCTTAAATGTTCCTGAATTAAATATGGAACGTACACTCTCGTTTATTTGGCGTGCCAGTATGGATCAAAATCCAATAAGTAGTTGTATTCGACGAGAAGGAATTAGAATGATAAAGAACCATAATGTTATTCGTTAATCATTCTTTATAAAAATCGGCTTCTTAGTTTCTTGGTTATTTGCTATTCTCGTGAACAGACAATCATGACTTATATTATTTAGGGATAAAAAGAGATGCCAGCCTTATCAGTTTTATTGATGGATAGCTTCAATTACTTCAAAACGCATTTTATTGCTTTCTGTATACTTGTTTTGCCATTTGCATTAATTACTAATGGAATAGCATTAAGTTTTAATGAAGAGGATGGCTCAGGTAAGTTTTTTATTTACATGTTGTTTATTCTAACTATCTATCCATTCTATAAAGGGGCAATTCTGTACTATATCGCTTATTCATTTGATGGTCGTCGTGTCCCATTTAGCCAGTTATATCAAATACCAGCCAAAACATGGTTTTCATTTGTACTCATGAACATTATTCTAGGTTTAGCTGTACTTACCGGCTTTATTGCACTGATTTTACCTGGTTTATATTTAATGGCGCGCTTTTCATTTACTGAGATTTATTGTGTTCTTTATAAAGAAAACAGTACGGATGCAATTAAATTAGGATGGAATGATACCAAAGATAATTACTGGCTTCTGTTTAAAGGCCTAGTCATTATCTTTGGTTTGACTACAGGATTGGTTTGGGTATCTGAATATGCCTTAGGTCTTTTAGGATTGAGCTCTCCAGTGTTGTCTTTTATTTTTTCTATTTTAGAAGTCATACTTTCTATGATGAATACCATTTTTATTTTTAGAGTATTTACTATTAATACTACGCGATTAGAAGAAATTCAGCAGATTAGTTGAATTAATTCTAATCACATCGAGTGTTAAATAGATAAGACTTCGCTCTTAAATTAAGCAGATTATAATATTTTAAAAGCAGCTATTCTTCTTGGGTCGCTGCTTTTTTATACGATATTAATGAGATGATGCTTACAAAAATTTAATGTCTTGTTTGTTATTAAGCTTTAATTGTTAATATTTGTGCCATAATGTAAGAATCTTTTGCTAAATATGGACAGTAGTTATGAAGTTTCGACATAAGGTTATTGCTGCATTTTCTGTGGTCATGACATGTACTCTGGGAATGTTAAGTATGCTTCAATATTTGAATATGAAGCAAGAAGTTGAACAGCAGGTTAATTCAAGTATTTTAGAAGTTGTCGATGGTGTACGTAGCACCGTGAGTGCCGAGTTGGCAGGAAAGGTGATGTTGGCAGATTATGTTACTGGCTTAATTGACACTAATGATAGTTCGGAAGAAATTACCTCAATACTGAGTCAACCCGAACTGAAACAGCTGTTTCTTTTAGTTGGTATAGGGTTTGAAGATGGGAGTTTTTTAGGTAATGACCCTTCTTGGAGACCAACAGATTATGATCCAAGGGCGAGAGGGTGGTATATAGACTCAAAGCAATTAAGAAAAACATTTATTACAGCCCCTTATGAAGATGCCGCAACAAAAGATATCCTTATATCTATTGCTACTACTGTCGAAGAAAACGGCCAATTTAAAGGCTCTTTATTTTTTGATTTAAGTTTAGGTGTATTAGCTGATTTAGTTAATCAAGTTGAGTTGTTTGATGCTGGCTACCTTTTTATTGTTGATCAAGATGGTACTGTAATTGCGCATCCAGAGAGCAAATATAATGGTAAATTATATAATGAGTTCTTACCTAATGTACAGTTGCAATCGGGCACACAAACAATAGAGATGAATGATTCACCATATAATGTAACCTTTACAGCAATTGATGGCCAAACATGGTCTATCGGAGTTGTATTAAACGAAGAGAAAATTTTTGAGAGTGTTGTTGAGTTAAGAGATACTTCATTATTATATTCAGCGTTAGCCGTCATTATAGCGATCATATTAATGCTGATTTTTATATCGAAATTGATACAACCGGTGCAAGTTCTTAATGAGGCGATTGATAATGTTGCTTCAGGAGAAGCGGATTTAACTCAACGTTTAGATATAAATATCGATGCTGAATTTGCTCCTTTAGCTCGTGGTTTTAATCAATTTATCGAGAACTTACAGAATCAAGTAACTGAAACTAAAAACCTAAGTCAGCAGTTAATTCAGGGAACACATCAAATATCATCAGGAGCACAAGAGTCTGCTAATGCAATGAATACGCAAATGATGGAGTTAGAGCAATTAGCAACAGCAATGAATGAAATGGCAGCGACGTCAGTTGATGTTGCAGGTAACGTCCAAAGTGCGGCTGAATATGCTAAACAAGCGGATGATGCAACTGAAAATGGAATGAATGTCGTACGTGAAACAACAGATGAAATTGGTGAATTATCTAGTAATATTGATCAGGCTGTGCATGAAGTTGAATCATTAGAGAAAGCTACGGATGGAATAGGGACTATTTTACGTGTTATTAATGATATAGCTGAACAAACGAACTTATTAGCATTAAATGCTGCGATCGAATCAGCACGAGCTGGTGAAGCAGGACGTGGGTTTGCGGTTGTTGCTGATGAAGTAAGAACATTAGCGCAGCGAACTCAGCAATCAACAACAGAAATAGCAAGTATGATTGAGCAGTTACAATCTGGAGCCTCGCGTGTATCTAGCTCAATGTCAAGTAGCCAGCAACGTGCAGAATCAACGGTAGCAAAAGCACAGCAAACGGCAGAAGCTCTATCTCAGATTAGAGAAACGATACAGCAAATTAATGATATGAATATTCATATAGCTTCCGCAGCAGAAGAGCAAAGTCATGTAGCGGAAGAGATAAATGGTCAAACGGTAAATATTAAAGACTTATCAATATTGGTTCATAAGGCTGCGCAGGGGGCAGGGGTAGCAATTAATGAGCAAGTCAGTTTAGTTGAAAGCCAAGAAAGGATAATGAACAAATTTACGGTGTAAGTGCTTAATTAATTTATTAAATTAAGTAAAGCTTCCCTAAATAAATAGAATAAAAGCAGCCACTAATTACCAAAGAGTGGCTGTTTTTTATTATAAATGAGATCGTGATTACAAAACGATTAATGTTATCTTTATTATTAAATTGTAGATGTTATTTTTTTGTGTCTAAGTAAAGGGTTCTTATGACAAATGGAGAGTGTCTATGAAGTTTCGACACAAAATAATTACAGTATTTTCAATCATTTTGCTATGTACATTATCAATATTGAGTATTGTTCAATACTTAACCATGAAAAAAGAAGTGGAGCAACAAGTTGAGTTAAGCATTTTAGAGGTAGTCGATGGAGTCAGAAATACCGTGACAGCAGAGCTGTCAGGTAAAATTAAATTGGCAGAGTATGCAACTGCAATGATTTCAGAAGATACCACACCAAGCTCAATTAAAATGGTATTGCAGCAGCAACAAATAAAAGACTCCTTTATTCTTGCCGGTATTGGTTTTGAAGATGGGCGTGATTTTATCAGTAATGATCCTTCTTGGAACCCTGTAGGTTACGATCCAAGAACGCGTAGTTGGTATAAAGCGGCTAAGCAAGAAAGAAAAACTATTATTACAGCTCCTTATGAAGATGCAGCAACTAAACAGATATTGATCTCTATTGGTACAGAGGTTAAAGAAAATGGTCGTTTCAACGGAGCTATATTTTTTGATTTAAGTCTTGGAGGCCTTGCGGATTTGGTAAACCAAGTCGAACTGTTTGGTGCTGGTTATCTATTTATTGTGGATCAAGATGGAACGGTTATTGCTCACCCAAATAGTGATTATAACGGTAAGTCATTTAATGAATTTTTGCCTCAGGTTAATCAAAACTCAAGTATGCAAACCATTGATTTAGATGGTTCACCACACACAGTTAACTTTACAGATATACAAGGTCAAACTTGGTCTGTTGGTGTGGTATTAGATCAAAATAAAGTGTTTGAGCAGATTAATGAACTGCGTACGAGCTCAATCTTCTATTCAATAATTGCCATTGTTATTGCGATTATTATCATGTCAGTAGTCCTTTCTCGCTTAATAAAGCCAGTACAAACTCTTAATGAGGCGATTAATAATGTTGCTTCAGGTGAAGCCGATTTAACTCAGCGTTTAGATACTAAAATAGACCCAGAGTTTGCGCCATTAGCGCGTGGTTTTAACCAATTTATTGAAAACTTGCAAAATCAAGTTACTGAGACAAAAGCATTAAGTCATCAATTATTAAGTGGCACACAAGATATCTCATCTGGTGCGCAAAGCTCAGTAAATGCGATGAATACACAAATGATGGAACTTGAACAGTTAGCGACGGCAATGAATCAAATGGCTGCGACTTCTGTCGATGTTGCTAATAACGTTCAACAAGCGGCGGAGTTTGCAAAGCAAGCGGATAATGCAACTGAAAATGGTATGACAGTAGTTACTCAATCGACGAGTGAGATCACTGAGCTTTCGAATGATATAGATAAAGCTGTTACTGAAGTTGAATCGCTAGAGAAAGCAACGGATGGAATAGGAACCATACTGCGTGTAATTAATGATATTGCAGAGCAAACCAACTTATTGGCGTTGAATGCTGCGATAGAGTCAGCACGAGCAGGAGAAGCTGGCCGAGGTTTTGCTGTTGTTGCTGATGAAGTAAGAACATTAGCGCAACGTACTCAGCAATCAACCACTGAAATCGCAACCATGATTGAACAATTGCAATCAGGCGCGTCGAGAGTCTCATCTGCCATGTCAAGCAGCCAACAACGTGCTGAATCAACGGTGACTAAAGCACAGCAAACGGCCGATGCGCTGGCTCAAATTCGTGAGACAATACAGCAAATTAATGATATGAATATTCACATAGCTTCCGCAGCGGAAGAGCAAAGCCATGTAGCTGAAGAGATAAATGGTAAGACGGTAAATATTAAAGATTTATCGACCCAAGTTCATGAAATGGCACATGGGGCTGGTGTGGCGATCAATCAACAAGTAGAGCTTGTGGAGAGCCAAGAAAGGATCATGAATAAGTTTACCGTGTAATTACTACTTTCAGTATCAATAAAACTGATACCGTATTCAGACTAAATATCCAAATAATAAAAAAGCTCGGGAATAACCCTGAGCTTTTTTATGTCTGTCGTATGGTGTGAGGGTTACAAGCTTATTTGTATTGGTCTAACCAAATATATTATTTATTTACTACGTTATCTCTTTCCCAATAAGCAAAAAGACGAGACAAGCCAAAACACAAAATAAAATAGCAAAGTGCCACAACAATCCAGATTTCAAATATCATACCACTTGAGTTTGCAATCTCAGTACCGACAAAGGTGAGCTCTTGTATAGAGATAAGTGAAATAATGGAAGAGTCTTTAACTAAAGAAATACACTGCCCAGCTAAAGAAGGGATAATCACTTTAAATACCTGAGGGGCAATAATATAGCGATAGCGATCCCAGGTTGATAATCCTAAGCTTCTTGCTGCTTCATGTTGCCCTTGAGGAATTGCATCTAAACCAGAACGAACAACTTCACCAATATACGCCGCTGAAATCATACCGATACAAAGTACCCCTGCAATTAAGTTTTCCCATAAATTGGCAGAACCAAATAGAAAAGACTGTACGGCATTAATGTCGCCATTGTGCTCTCGAAGTAGTGACTCAAGACCGAATAGGGGAACGAGTTGATTCGCAATGAAAAAGTAGAAGATAAAAATAAACACTAACGGCGGAATATTGCGAATAAGTTGAATATAGCTATTTGATATCGCTCGAATAACAGCCAGTGGTGAGCGACGACCCAAGCCAAGTAGAACACCAAACACGAGAGCAAAGAGCATTCCCCAAAATGTTAATCGTAATGTTGAAAATACCCCATCAAAAAAATACGGTAATGAACCATCTGATTTACGAGTGAATAATAGCTCAAGAGCACGAGACCACTGCCAATGATAAGCAAGGCTACCGCTCTCTTTTACCCATAACCAAAGAACAAAACTGGCAATAATAGCCAGTAATGTCCAATCTAATCGATTTAATCTTAAAGAAACTTTTTGCTGCATAGTGCTTAGTTCGCTGTTTGTGATTGCCAATCTAGGCTAGTAAACCAATAATCATAACGCTCTTTTAGCCAGCCATCTTCAGTACGAGCTTTTATCCACTCATCAAAGTAGGCTTTTTTATCTTCTTCACCAAGACGTACTGCAAAGGCTTCGTTGCCTTGAGATAGGCGTTCTTCAAACGGTAAATATAAGATATCAGAGTATTTGATGCTGTCGAATTCAGGTTTTGGTGTAGAAGCAGCAACTGCGTGAGCATTACCGTTTAATACTTCTTGGAATGCTTGTGCATCATCATCAAACTGAAGAACTTTTGCTTTTGGAAAGTGCTCTTTAATTGCAGCAACAGTTACTGAGCCACGACGAGCGGCAAATTTTACACGACGAGAATTAAATTGTTCGTGAGTAAAGCCTTCCGTCATCTTCTTATTGGCGGCAACTTGAACGCCAGAATGAGAATAAGGAATAGTGAATAGAACACTTTTAGATCGTTCATCAGTAATTGTTAAGCCACCGATGATTACATCAAATTTACCAGAGATAAGAGATGGAATAATGCCATCCCAAGCCGTTGGAATAAATTCAATGTTTAAACCAGAATCTTTGGCTAAACGCTTAGCGACATCAACTTCAAAACCAATAAGGTCACCTTGTTTATTTCTCATTGCCCAAGGAACAAAAGTGCTTAAACCGACTTTAAGCGAGCCTCGGTCTTTAATTTTAGCAACATTTGGAGTGCTATCTGATGAGGGTGCTGAAAATACTGAGCTACTAAACAGTAAACTCAGGCTAAGAAATGACAGTAGTAATTGCTTCATGCGTATGTTTCTCCCTTAATGTGCATTATGCATTCGATGTTCTAACCAAGCGGATAGCCCAGAAAGTGTTAATGTGATAATTAAATAAATGGCAGCGACGCTGAACCAAATCTCAAATGGCATCGCCGTCTCTGAGACAATATTTCGGCCTTCAGTGGTTAAATCAAAAATGGCCATCACACTGACTATAGAAGAGTTTTTAATTAAAGATACTAATTCATTAGTTAAAGAAGGCAGTGTATTTCTGATCACCTGAGGGAATACTACGTAGCGATAACTATTGAATGGCGATAAGCCTAAGGTTTTACACGCTTCTAACTGGCCTTTGGGTAAATTGACTAGACCAGAGCGTAAGATCTCAGCGGTATATGCCCCTTGAAATAAGGCGAGTGCAAGAATTGCCGTAGTCGTTCTCTCTAATCCTAAAAAAGGACCAAATACAAAATACAATAAGTAGATTTGCACTAATAGTGGGGTGTTTCTTATTACTTCAATATAAAAAGTAGCAATACTTCGCCCGACAATAGAATCAGACAGACGTAGCAGCGCAGTAATCAGAGCAATAAAGAGTGTAGCTACAGCACTCAGGGCTGAAATGTTTAGCGTAACGAGTAATCCCTCGATAAGTTCAGCAGGGAACCATTCGCCATCCTCATAGAAAAACAGATAATCAGGCACGCGGTCCCATTGCCATTGGTAGTTCATGGCTTGTGCGCCACTGTCTAATATCCAATACAAGGCTAAACCTAATAAAGATATTTGTAAGAGGGCTGAAAAAACAGGGGATAAAATGGCGGTTAAACGACGCATAATATTAATAGTTTAAAATCTGATTTAAGAAATGTTGAGTACGTTGATGTTGTGGATTATCAAAAAATGCGAGAGGCTCTGCGATCTCCACAATTTCCCCCTCATCCATAAAGACCACTCTATCGGCCACTTTTTTTGCAAACCCCATTTCATGAGTTACACATACCATCGTCATGCCGTCTTTAGCAAGATCCGACATTACATCTAATACTTCACTGATCATTTCAGGATCAAGAGCAGATGTGGGTTCATCGAATAATAAAACTTGAGGTTCCATACAGAGTGAACGAGCAATAGCGACACGTTGCTGTTGCCCACCAGAGAGTTGAGAGGGGTACTTATTTACTTGTTCTGCTATGTTGACTCGTTGTAAATAAGTTAGCGCTCGTTGTGTAGCTTCTTGTTTTGACAGTTTTAAAGTTTTGATTGGTGCAAGGGTTAGGTTTTCTAATACCGTTAAGTGCGGAAATAAATTGAAATGTTGGAAAACCATCCCCACTTGGCCCTTCATCAATTGTTTAGAAGAGAGAGGTTGATTAAAGAGAGTCAGAGTACCATTTTGAATTGATTCTAGCGCATTAATGCACCGGATTAAGGTAGATTTACCAGAACCTGATGGGCCACAAATCACCACTTTTTCACCTTCGTGAATCGTGAGGTTGATGTTTTTTAATGCGTGAAATTGACCGTAGTATTTATCAACAGTTTCAAAGCTAATGATATTGGGTCTCTTTGTATTATTATTAGTCACAATTCATCCTGGCACTTAGTTACTAAACTTACTGTAACATATTCATAAAGCTAGAAAAGTGATAATTCAGTAGTTGATTTATTTTTAACCAAAATTAGTGCTTATGTGTGGTTAAGGTCAAATATAGGGTGAGATAGAATTTATATTAAATTAACCATTGCACAACAGTTAAAGACACGTTACGTTAACAGTATGGAGAATAAAGATGCAGTATATAAACAATAAACTGCATAAATAAATGGAAGAGAAGCAATGTATCAAACTGATGATGTACGAATTAATAAAGTAAAAGAACTATTACCGCCTGTTGCTGTTTTAGAAAAATTTCCAGCGACTGAGGTTGCAGCGAAAACTGTGTTTCAGTCTCGTCAAGCTATCCACAATATTTTACAAGGTGACGATGATCGTCTTCTTGTTATTATCGGTCCATGTTCAATTCACGACACCGAGGCGGCGTTAGAGTACGGCGCTAAACTGAATACATTACGTAATGAGTTGGGTGATCGTCTTGAAGTTGTTATGCGTGTGTACTTTGAAAAACCACGTACTACCGTTGGTTGGAAAGGCTTAATTAATGACCCGTACATGGATGACTCATTTAAGTTAAATGATGGCCTTCGCATGGGTCGTAAACTGCTTCTTGATCTTACTGACATGGGGCTACCAACGGCGGGTGAATTTTTAGATATGATCACTCCGCAATACATGGGTGATTTAATCAGTTGGGGTGCGATTGGTGCACGTACAACTGAATCACAAGTTCACCGTGAATTGTCTTCAGGTCTGTCTTGTCCTGTAGGGTTTAAGAACGGAACCGATGGCAACATTAAGATCGCAACCGATGCGATTCGTTCGGCAGGTTCATCTCATCACTTTTTATCTGTGACTAAATATGGTCACTCTGCGATCATTGAGACAGCAGGCAACCCTGATTGTCATATCATTCTTCGTGGTGGTAAAGAGCCAAACTACAGCGCTGAGCACGTTAAGCCAGTGAAAGAGCAGCTTGCCGCTTCTGGATTACCAGAAAAAGTAATGATCGATTTTAGCCACGCAAACAGCTCAAAAGACTTTAAGCGTCAGATGGTAGTTTCTGATGACGTGTGTGCTCAAATTGCAGGTGGTGAAGACGCGGTGTTTGGTGTGATGATTGAAAGTCACCTAGTCGAAGGTCGTCAAGATCTTGTGAATGGCAAAGTGGAAACTTATGGTCAGTCTATCACGGACGCTTGTATTGGTTGGGATGATACTGAAATCGTACTTCGCCAATTGGCAGATGCAGTGAGCGCTCGTCGTAACCGATAATTAAATATGAACATATAGTCCATATAAGTTAGTTAATAGCCAATACTTTCACGAGTATTGGTTTTTTTTGCATATTTTTGGTATGCTGTTCCTTAAATGATATGCTAGAATGTTTATATAATTGTTAATAAACTTGGTAATCGAATATGAAATGGCTCATCAATTTAAGTATCCGGAAAAAATTATTAATCAGCTTGTTATTAGCAGCTACAATACCAGTAGCTATTGTTACCACTTTTATTGTTAATACATTAAATACGCAGGCGTTAGATGAGTTTGTTGATACAAGTACCCGTGAAATGCGTCAAGTCGATAATGCAATGGGGCTTTATTTTGATGCCTTAGAAGATAACGTAAGAATGATGGCGACTTTGCCCTCTGTACATAAGGCTAATGAAATAATTACGTCTTATGTTAATAGCCCTGCCAAACGAATGTCACCACGAGAAAATAACGCGATAGAAAAAGAAATTTTTGACGATTTTGATCGCATTGGTCAATCTCATTCTAACTATTCCTATGTTTATATGGGGACGATTGAAGGTGGTTATATTCAATGGCCTGCTGGTTCAAACCCTGCGAATTATGACCCTCGTCAGCGACCTTGGTTTCAAAAAGCACAGTCTTCAAAAGGCCAAGTGCAGCTAACAGATGCTTATTATTGGGCTGCAGATGATGCTGTAATTATTAGTACAGTGTTATCGACAAGCTCAACATTGGGTCGCGATAGTACTGTTGTTGCTGCTGATGTGTCTTTAAAAGGATTAACTAATCTAGTAAAAGACATTAAATTGGGTGAGTCTGGTTATCTCATGTTAGTTGAAAATACTGGGAATATATTAGTTGATTCAAAATACCCAGATAATAATTTTAAAAAGATTAATACATTAAATTCATCTTATCAAAAGTTGGCGGCGACTCAATCTGGTTTAGTTGAAATAGAAATTGATGGTCAAGTATTTGAAGCTAATGTGTATGTTTCTGATAGGTTAGGTTGGAAATTTATTGGCTTAATTAGTAAAACTGAAGTAATGAGTCAAACTCAAAGTGTTATTACTACGATTTTGCTTATTGTTAGTGCGTTAATTGTATTTTTGATCTTTGGTGCTATGCATTTTGCAAATGTGATCAGTAAACCTTTAGTTAATGTTGCTGATAGTTTAAATGAGATTGCAACTGGTGAAGGGGATCTGACTAAAACACTCCATGTTCGCTCTCAAGATGAAACCGGTAAATTATCACAATACTTTAATGAATTTTTAAGTTCAATCCGTACATTAGTCGTTCAAATATCAGACGCTGGTAAGGAAATGCAAGTTTCTTCTGAGCGAGCAATCTCAGTTTCTCAAGATATGTCAGATGTAGCCGAGAGACAAAACCAAGCAGTTGAAATGGTATCGACAGCATTTAATGAAATGGTGGCTACCGCGAATGAAGTTTCTCATTCTTGTAGTGTGGCAGCAACCTCTGCTGAAGATGGCCAAAACCTAGTAACAGAAGGTCAAGAACGAATTAATAATGCAGTACAAAGTGTCGTTCGCTTATCTGATATTATGCAAGATTCAGCAAAATCTATTGTTGAATTAGAGCAAGATAGTCAAGGTATTACCGACATTTTAAATGCGATCCGTGGTATTGCTGAACAAACTAATTTACTGGCATTAAATGCAGCGATTGAAGCAGCACGAGCAGGTGAGCAAGGTCGAGGCTTTGCTGTTGTGGCGGATGAAGTTCGAGCATTAGCAAAACGTACATCTGATTCTACAGAAGAGATTAATGAGTTATTGCAACGTTTAGTTCAACGAACTCAAGGTGTCTCAGAGAAGATGAGTGACAGTTTACATGCTTCACAACAAACGGTTGAAATTACTGAAGCGGTGAGTGAAAATTTTGTAGGAATTTCTCGTGCTGTAACTAATATTCATGACATGAACACTCAGATAGCAACTGCGGCAGAAGAGCAACATCAGGTTGCAGAAGATATTAATCGTCATATTCAGCAAATTCATAATGATGCGGCTATGGTCGATGATGTGTCACAACGAGCGAAAGAGAATTCAATAAAAATGGGTACTGTTGCCGGTGAGCTATCTTTATTAGTTTCTCAATTCAGAACTTAAAAACTAACTTTTAATAGTTAATAGTTAATAGTTAATAGTTAATAGTTAATAGTTAATAGTTAATAGTTAAAAAGGGCGATAAGATTATCGCCCTTTTATTGTTAACTCTGTCCCTTAGCCATAGTAACTACTCGTTTTAAAGTCCAGCGAAGCAGCAAAGGAATGCTATCGGGGCCCTGCTCTTCACTATATTGAACAATCGCTAATGCAACATCAGGTTTGGCGTATTTCTTAAGTGTTTTTATTATGATCTTTTTAGGAGGTACAGGTTGATCTACTGCAATGTTTGACAGTTCTCTAAAGAGAGCTTCAAACCCATGATGGTATAAATAATGCTCAATATCTTTATGAGGCAATTCGGTTAAACGATGACGATGGTGTTCATTATCTAGTTGAGATTTAACAGCAAAAGCATATTTTTTACCTGCAGGATCACCATCAGTGACAACATGCCATTCAATGTGAAAAGCTTTAGCTATTTTGATCAAAGACTTTAAACCAGATTGAGCAAATTCAATAATTTGGATCCCTTCCGCTGCTAGGTTATAGCCTAAAATCCGTGCCATTTCATTAAATAGCCAGACTTCTGTTTCCCCTTCAACTAATAACCAACAACGCGCAAATAGAGCGTTTGAGCGTTGAAATCGAATATGAAAGGTAATGCGACGTAAGTCATCTTGGGATAAACAGGTAGGAGAAATAGAGTAGCTAGATGTTGAGCCTGATTCTCTGACTAATCGACGGATGGAGCACAAAGGAACTGCACTTAGTAATTCACTGCTATTTGTAGTTAAAATTTTTTGCATTGGAATATGATTAAGTAATGTCCACGCTTGAATTAACTGAGTTGGGTGCAATCTACCTTCGGGATCTTCAATGATCATCAAAGGCCTAGCTGATTGTTTAAGGGTATTTGGACCTTTAGCTTTTAAATAGGTATTTAATAAACCAAGCAGTAGTAGTTTTGCTTGTTTATTTTTACTTATAAATTGAGTTAAAGAGACGCCTTCATTCTTCTGCCCAAAAAAGAGATCATCATGAATTTTATGTGGCGTATCGCGTTTGTGGTGCTTAAAAGAGAAGTAGTGTTCGATTAGTGATTGCATTGAACGCAGTGCACTTTTTATTTCACCACTATTTACCTGACCAGGAGCGGTAATAAGACGGCGGCATGTATTATTTATCCGTCGTTCAATTCTGTCATTAGAGAGAGTTGAGGGAGGGTCTTGTTGGCTTACCCTGCGTGAATCGCGGATCCGAATAACAGGGTGTAAACGGATTAGTTCTGTAACTAATTTCTCTATTTTATGATAGCGAAGTACGTTTCCGTTATGATCAAGAAAGGAGTGTGATGACGTAATTTTACCTTCATTGTTAGTTGCACTGATCCGATAATAAATACGCTGAGTATGATCACAAGGATTGGATTGCCATAAACTTGATAATTTTCTATAGCGGCCAGCTTTGTGTTCTTTTTTTTCTGTAGTTTGCCAAGTAATAATGATTTGAATATGTTGATCTTGAGCGTAAGAAATGGAATGGTCTTGATGAAAATCTTTTAATGTAAATTGATGAAGCTTTCCGGATACAGGTAATGCAATTGAAATAGCATCAAGAAGAGACGATTTACCCCAAGTGTTTTCACCAATTAACGTGGTTAATTGCTCAAAAGAAAGGGATAAGCGTTTGATGCCTCGAAAACCAGAAACTTCAATTCGTTCTAAGAGCATAAGTGCTTCCTCATCAGATACTTGTATAAATAACTATATAGTAACTGAGTCAAGTAAAGAATTAGAGGTGTCACAATTATAGATTATATTGACATTAATATAGGCTGGCTTTCATTAAGAAGCGCTGTAAAATTCTTCTCTGTTAATGGCTTAGACATAAAGTATCCTTGCCCGTAAGTACAACCTCTTTGTTGCAAGTAGTTCCATTGGCACTCTTCTTCAATTCCTTCAGCGGTAATACTGAAGTGAAATTGCTCACCAATATTAATAATAAGATCAACAAAAGAACTGTCTTGCTTAAGTAGCAGCATAGTATGTTCGCGGTCAATTTTTACTTTATCAATATTTAGTCTAACCAATTGGTTGAGTGAGGTAAATCCTGTTCCAAAATCATCTAAAGCAATGGATAAACCTAAAGAACGTAGTTCATTCACAATAGATTGACTCTCTTTATTAATTTCAATAAAGGCTGTTTCAGTAAACTCGATCTCAATATTCATTGGTGATATATCATACTTATCTAAAATAGAGATAAGATTTTTAGGGTAATGAATATTACCTAGCTCAGATGCAGAGGCATTAATACAGAACTTTATTTCACGCATTAATTTTGTTGGCAATTGTGAGATATAGTGACATACCAGATCTGCTACAATTAAGTCAATATCAAAAATAAGCCCTAACTTCTCAGCTATTGGGATAAACTCATCTGGACCAATAAAACCAAGAGAGGGGTGAGTCCAACGTATAAGAGCTTCGCATCCAGCGATTTCTTTTGTATCAATATGATAGAAAGGTTGGTAGTTAATCGTGAAATCTTTGCGATTAATCGCAGGGATCAATGATTTACGAATGTCAGATTGACGCTTAAACTGTCTATTTAAGTCTGTATCAAAAAAAACATATTTTTGAGGAGAGTTTAATGCTTTCTCTTTGGCATACTCAATACGCTCAAAAACATGAATGGGATCTTCAAAAGCAAAACCTAATGCAATACTAGTATAAGCATTCGCCTGGATCTTTAACTTTGATACCATATGAGACGAGTTTAATACGGATATTAATTTTTTACTAAATGCTTTCGCTCGCTCGCCACAAGGATCGTGTAAATAGAGAATACCAAATACGTTATTACCGATACGGTAGACAGAAATATCTGGGTTCTCTATCTGAGCGGTTAACGTATGGCTAATAGAAATTAAAAACTCATCACCAATGTTATAACCATATGTTTGGTTAACTACACGCAAGTTGCTGATCTCGATAAAAATAGAAGCCAACTCTTGTGCTGGTTCTTGAAGTGCTTGATGTAAATGTTTAGTAAATGCAGATTTATTTTTTAAAGAGGTTAGATGATCATAGTAAGCGATCTCACTTAAGCTTTGCTTCGCTTCTGCTAAAGATTTAATTGTTGAAGCGTAGCTGTTATGCAGATCACTTATCTCTCCACAGCTAGTTATGCAATTAAACTCAAGCATATCACCTGATTCACTTTTCTTTATTTTATGCTGTAGTTGATTAATTGGCTTAATAATCAATCTTGAAACAAGATAATATGCAAAAATGATGATAAAAAAACAAGAGAAAAGGATAGTAAAACTAGTTAATAGTTTTATCTCATCTAAATGGCCATAAAATCTATTTTTTTTGATAAAACTGTGCAATAAAAAATTGGTTGAAAGCGTATAATGCGAGGCAAGATATTCAATATTATCTATCGTAAATTCAGTTTTATTGAATATGTCTTTATCCAAGTTGAGTTGACTTAAAGATAAGCTCTGATAGATAGGATGTAAATTTTGGTTTGTTATCATAAATGACATATCATGCAGTTCTGATATCTTGTTTAAACGCGCATAGATGTTATGGAATGAAAAGCGAAAGATAACCCAAGAGGATAACTTATTGGTTAAATAGTCGGTATTAGGAAGTTTTTGAGCAAAGACCATTTGATATTGCTGGCTAACCTCACTCCAATAAAATTTCATTGAATAAGTGGAGTTAGAAGGGATGCTCTCTAAAAAGCTATTTACATAGTCGTTGGATAGATAGTCATTACTAAACTGCGTAAACTTGGTCTCAACATGAAGTCGTGGCGAGCTTAGTTGGATCTCTAAGATTTGATCGTCAAGCATGACGATATTTTTCAATAAACTAACAGTTTGCTGATGAGAAGCTGGAGTGCTAAATTCATTAGTTAGTGTTTGCCGTACATCAGAATGAGTAACTAACATTTTTATTTTAGACTTAATATCTTGTTTCATCTCATTAAGTTCTGACTTAATAAGTTCTTGTATTAAGTGTGTTTTTGCTTGATGTGCTCGTTCTGCCTGTTGATGAATAGTCGTGATTGAGAGAAAGGCAACTAAAGCGAGGGGAGCGAATACAGTCGGTAATAAAAAGACTAATAACTTTGTATTAATGCTTTTACTTATAGAATGTATTTTAGAAGGTAGTTTCATAACTTAGCCTTAAGTAACTCTCTCATAACGTTTTCTATTCTGTAATATTATGAAGTCAAATACAAGATGTTATTTTGTAAGTGTGAACTTGAGTAAATTGCCCTAGTAAGGAAAAAAATGATAGTTGAGAAGAGCAATACATTAAGAGTAATGCATATTAATGATACGCACTCTTACTTTGATGAATCAGTTATAGCACTAAAGCATACTTCAGTAGGAAAATACTACCTTAAATGTGGTGGTTTTTCACGCGTTTTTCATCAAGCTACCTTATTAAAAAATGAAGCAAAAGAGCAAGGTTGTGAAACTTTATTTTTTCATGCAGGTGATTGCTTTCAAGGAACGCTGTATTTTTCTTTATATAAAGGAAAAGCCAATGCAGATTTATTGAATCAGTTGGCATTAGATGGGATGGTGCTAGGTAATCATGAGTTCGATTTAGGTAATGAATTGGTCTGTGAATTTATTGAAAATACGCATTTTCCTATCTTAATGGGAAACTGGGATCTCAGCCAGGAAGACCCAAGTAAAGGGCATAACTTAAAGCACCAACCAAGAATTTTAGATTATGATCGTGATAGGAATATTGCTAATTATATGCTGAAACAGGTTGGTAATATAGATATCGCTATTTTTGGTTTAACAACAGATAAAATGGAGATATTAGCGAGTCCAGATTTAGATACACCATTTTTAAAAGCAATTGAAACAGCAAAAAGCACGATTGATTATCTAACTAATAAAAAAGGGATCTCTAATGTAATTATTATTAGTCATCTTGGCTATGAGGTTGATAAACAGTTAGCAGAAGCCATATCAGGTGTTGATTTAATTATTGGTGGCCATAGTCATGTCCTACAAGGTGATTTCACTGAGATAGGCCTAGAGTCTAGAGAAGCGTATGGTGACAAAGTTAATGGGACGCATATCGTTCAATCAGGTTGTCATGCGTTGGCATTAGGCTACTGTGATTTAGAGTATACTAACGATGGCCGTCTTATTCGTTTTAATGGGCGTAATTTATTACTTACGGATGATATTGCTTATCAAGATAAAGCTTGTATTCATGCAATTGAAGAGCCTAGATTATTTGATATCGTCATGCAGTTAAAATCCTTTGACGGTGTAGTTTTCTGCCGAAAAGATCCTAAGATTGAAGCGTTACTTATGGACAATTACCGACAAGAAGTGGAAGAGTTGTCGCAGCAAGTGATTGGACATTGTTTAGTTGATTTATCTCATCGCAGGATCCCTGATGAAAAAGGGCAGAGTGATATTGCTCCTTGGGTTGTTGAATCTTTTTACTCTAAAGCGCACCAAATTGATCATCGAGTCCAATTTGCAATGCACAATGCTGGAGGGGTTCGTTCTGGATTAAATCAAGGCGAAATTACCTATGCAGACATTGCCGGAAGTGTCTTGCCTTTTTCTATTCCTATTGTCATATATAGTATTAAAGGAAAATACCTTAAAGCGGCAATAGAAGGTGCGATTGATAATGCAACGAGCAATGGTGTCATTGGTAGTGGTTCAGGAAGTTTTCCATATGTATCACAATTACGTTATTGCTACGAAGCAAGTAAACCAAGTGGCCAACGTCTAACTGAATTTAGTATTTATAGCCATATTGTTGGTTGGAAAAGTATACAAGATGAACAGATTTATTTTGGAACATCAACAGCTTACACTATAAAAGGCAAAGAAGGCTATGCTCCATTGTTAAATCGAGAAACCGCTATTATAAATACTCCATTTTCTATGGCTGACTGTTTTATTGATTATTTACGGCACTACCCTAATTTAACTATGCCTACTTCATACTTGAACCGATATCTGAAAAATACCAAGGTAGTTATTTAGTGGCATAAAACTTGCTTTATGTTGTATGAGATGAGTCATACAGTTAAGTTTATAGGTGTATTATGGATAGCGATTGGTCTGATAAATTATTAGCAGTGAGTTGGGTATTTGCTTGGGCAGTGATTGCTTACTTTGTCCCACTTGCGAGTTAAGATTAACCCTACTAATTTGTGGTGTTGATATAATTAGATAAGGCCCCCTTTTTATTAACATAAAGGGGGCCTTATTTTATTAATTAGAAAAATAAATAGTCACGAAATAACGTTAATGGCATGTTAAATTGATTTTTTATTCAAATAACTTACAAATTGTGATTTTATATTCAATATTTTTGCTTGTAGATTTATGTAACACATACATTATAAAAACTAATGTTACTTCCTAGAAAAAGTCATTTTTTGTACAGAAAAATTAGTTATATTATTTCTGCATCAAAACGAAATGACATATTAAGTGAGGCAATCATGGCACAAGCAGCAATGAACATTAATTCTATCGCTACTTCTTCTTTGGAAAAGAAGGCCTATTCAGTAACAATCAAAGGATTGGTTGCTCATTTAGTTGATGTTTTATTTGGCAAAGGCCAGGTAACATCAACTCATTACACTTCAGAATTATCTGATCACTTAAGAAAAGATCTTGGTTTGTATAACTAATAACTTGAATTAAGTAATGAAAGCCAGCCTTAGTGCTGGTTTTTTTGTATGGGTCACAAATGTAGCAAATATTGCAATTATGTAAGAAAAATGTCTTATTGAGCTAAATTTGAAAGTATAAGACCTTTATTAGAAATTTATAAATAATGAGCGTGGTAAATTAAGCCCATACTAAATCTGGGGGGAATAGTGATGATAATGGAACTTAAATATCAAGTTATGGGCTTTGGGCCTTGGACAACAGCAACAGTATCTCGAGATATTGCAATGCGTTTAGCGACAGAATATGCAGAGCTTGGTTGGCCAGTAGAAGTGAACGGTTCTGAATATAAAAAAGAATTAGCAGCTTAATAAAATTAAATACGAAATATAAAAAAGCCATTAAAATTTGATGGCTTTTTTTGTACGTGAATATTGGTGTTGGGTGATCTAAGTATGGATCTAATTTAGATTAGATTTTAATAAACACAGACTTTATTCTTTCCTGAGCGCTTTGCTTGATAAAGTGCTTTATCTGCTCGTAAAAAAGTGGCTTTATAATCCTCTTGCTTTTTATGTACAGTGAGGCCAATGCTAACGGTAATTGCTCTTTCATCTAAAGTCTCTTTCCAATTAAAGTTAGCGATAGCTAATCGACATTTTTCTGCTGTTGTTTTTCCAGCTTGTATATCATCTGAAGGAATAATAAGTAGAAACTCCTCACCACCATAGCGAACGATATAATCTTTAGAAGATCTACTTTGTTGCAGTATTCTTCCTATTAGCTTTAGAACTACATCACCTGTTAAGTGAGAATATTCATCATTAATCGACTTAAAATCATCAATATCAATGACTAAAAGTTGGTAGTTATTAACTGATGGCACAATTTCTTTTAAAAATGTTGATTCAAACCAGCGGCGATTATAAAGCTGCGTTAAACTGTCATGAAAGACATCTTGCTGTAATTTAGCCACTGTATCTTTTTGCTGATCTGATACTTCTTTTAGTTTTAGATTTTCTGATTCAGAAATATTCAATCGTAGTTGCAGCTCTAAACGCGTTAAACGTCTTAAAAAATTTCCTCCAAGATCATTAATAGGGAAGTTTTTAATAATATTTACGGTTAGTTTTTGGGCTTCTTTTTCACACTCAAGCGCCCCTGAAAAGTTTTTAAAGCAGGCTAGGGCATCACTTTTAACTTCTAATAATTGGCGTATATAATAACCTTGAGAATACTTTTTAGTACGCTTTAGTTGATGAGATATAAGTACGTCAGCGATCTCTCCACGTTGTAGCTTAATTAGGCAGTAAGAGGCTTCTATTGCAAATAATTTGTTTAGCCAAGGGAATGAGTGTTGATCAGGATTTTCTTTACGATAGATAATCAGTTGTTCAAGAGCTGCTTGAGGTTTATTTTGTAAACGCAATAACTTTGCAGAATACAGCATGACTTGAAAAGACAGTTGAGGATCATCTGAAACGTATTTTAATTCCTTACATTCTTCTAATAAATCTTTTGCTTTAGATAATCGATTTAGCTCTAATAGACAAGCAATAGTATATAAACGGTAACGTAGGGCCAGATTATTACTTTGAATTGTAGAGCTCAATGACTCTAGTTTTTGATAATAGCGAAGTGCTTTTAGATGGTCACCATAAATAGAGCAAAGGTTGCCAACTCCCAAAATAGCTTGCACATAAAACTCACAGTCGCCATGTTCAACGGCTAAGGTAAATAGAGAGTGTAAGTGCTCTAGTGCTTTGGTGTAATTACCAGAATCAGTATAGCGGTAGCTTAATGCAGAATAAATATTAAGCATAATATCAATATCTTTGGGCAGTGATAATAATAATAATGCTTGTTGTAAATATTGAATGCTTTTTTCTGTTTGGTTAAATTCAACGGTGTATTCAGAGCACATTAATAATGCATAAGCTTTTTCAGCGTCATTTTCTGTTAGATGTTCTGCAACAATTAGCCAAAAATCTAAACATTGTTGAGAGTTTAGCTTCATTAAATCTATATCATATTTAGCGATTTTATTTAATAGGCTATTCATATAATGTCTCGATGAGTAGATTGAATGGAGAGTCATGTAAAAACTCATTAAGACTCATGAAGCTAACTGACGGTCTTGTTGATGTAAATGAATAGCGATGCCAGGGATAAGTCGAGAACAATGCCGTTAAGGAATTGACTATTTTTAAGGTTTCAACTTTAGATTCTTGTACTAGTAAGGTAATAGTATTTTTATTTAGCTGTGTTACTTGATCACCATCTTTACAGTATTGGTGAATCAATACCATCAGAGTATTTAACTTTTCAATAGATTCTTCATTGATAACCACTATTTGATATTTTTGCTCTATTGTTGATAAAGATAGTGCTTCAACATTTTGAAACCACTTATCATTTCTAACTAAATAGCTTAATGACGATATACTATGGTTATCTATTTGTATTTTAATTCGTTGGATAAGTTTTTTTGCTCTGATTTCAAGCTGCTCTTTAGATGCGCTTATTTTGTCTTTATTTAGGCTGCTAGATTGCTCTTGCAATAGCATAATTTGATATTGACGGTATCTTTTATAAGCATATAGAGCATGTTCATAATCTTGTGTGCATTCAGCAATACGAGATTGTTCTAAACAAATTTGAGATCTTAGCTCACCTTTATCAAATTGTTGTGCGATTACTTCTGCTTGAGTGAGTAACTCATAAGCATCTGAATAATTTGATTGAGCTGTAGCTATTCGGGCTAGGCTTATAGAGGAGTGAGCATTCATCCAAACAAGATTATTTTGCTTTGCCAGTTGACTAGCAAAGCTACAGCATTTATAGGCAGCATTAAGGTTGTTAAGTCCTAAAAGTGCTAAACCTTTAAAGTCATAAACTTCTGCTTGCCAAGTCAAATTGGTATTATGGGTTAATAGCTTTTCAGCTTTATCTAGGATAGGTAGCATGGCTTGATAATTTTCTAGCAAATAATTATCCCATGCCTGTAAGATATAAGCTTTTGCTTCTAAATTCGGGATCCGATAAAGAATCGCTCTTTTAGCTGCAATATGGTGAGTCGAATTTGCTTCATGAAGGTTATTGGTCATGCGCCAAATATTTCCAAGGCCAATCAAAGACTCAACTTCGATTTTATTATTATCAAGTAATAGGGATTGTTCGAGTGCTTGAATCCAATATTGTTGTGCAGAAAAAAGCTTTGCTTGTCCCCAAGAGTGTAGGGCTAAAGCGTGCAAAATACTGGGAAGCAGTTCATCATCCTCAAGATCCTGATAGCTGCTTAATATATCTTTAGCAACTTTAAGGCCAGCTTGATATTCCATTAAGTGCCAATGAGTTTGAGTTATAATTAACTTTGAGTATACTATGCCGTATTTGAAGTGTATTTTTTCAGACAATAGTAAGGTTTGTTTAGCTTTTTTCTTAACCTCTTCACTATTATCTTCAACAAATTTCTCTAATGTTTTCAGGTCAGAAATGATTTTATTTTTAGATTTATCCACAGATATCCTTCCTTAATGCATTAAATCAATATAATCTGAATGCAATATAAGTGTCACTAACAATTTTGTAGATATGCGATCTACTTAAATGAAAGGAAGTAAAATTCGTAGTTTAGATAGGTATAACTTGTTGATTAATTATTATTTTCAGCAAGATTGAGCAGGGCCATTGCACAACTTACACTGGTCGCAAGAACATCGATAACACCTGTACGTAAAGCTCCCATAATTGATAGGGCTTTTCGGCTTTCGCTTGCCATCGCGATGACATTGGATATTTGACGTAAATCTTCCATTTCTAAGCCAATAACACGACCACGCATTAAGGTATCAGCATTAGTACCATCTAATTTAAAGAAGTCGAAACCACCGATATCCCCAACAATACCATCGTTCAATCGAGCTTCAACAAACTCTTTAGGAGTAAAGAAACCTAATTTTACCATATGGCTATTTTCATCCATATCACCAATACCCACTAATGCAAATTCAGCTTTACGTGCTTGGTTTAATGTTTCTTTTATCGTCGTGTGCTCCATAAATGCAGAGCGAAGGTTAGGATCATTTACATAGGCAGGTGCATATAATGTCTCACTATTACCGCCGTACTTTTTAGCAAGTCGACGACAAATATGGTCAGCATTGATTATATCACCACTGCGATGTGTGCCTCCAATTGCAGAGACGAATCGAGCGTTACGGTGAGATACTATGCCTGCATGATCAGCAATAGCAGCGACATTTTGACCTTGACCTACTGCTACAACCATATCATCTTGTAAGTTATTATTAAGATAAGAACTAACTAATGCTGCGACTTGTTTTCGTTGCTCATCAGTATTAGGTTGATCGAGTGAGATCAAAGCACGTTTTAAGTTAAACGTTTCAACTAATTTTTGTTCAAGCTGGGCACTATAAACAGGGTGAAATTTTACTGTAATTTCAACAATACCTTCCTCTCGTGCTTTTCTTAGCATTCGACCTACTTTGGCACGAGATAAACCAAATTTTTTTGAGATTTCTTCTTGAGTTGCCCCTTCTTGGTAATAAAGAATAGCAATTTCAGTAAGCATATCTGTGTTTTCAGTTTGATCTTGAGAAGGGAGTTGAGTCATAGTTAGTCCTAACTTAATAATTCAGCAAGAGTTATTGGTTTTGATATTAATCCTAACTTTTGCGCTGGTGTTGTGCCAAGTTTATCCTGATGGCAGAGATTATGCCATGCTCTGAATATATCGAGTAGTGGAAGTAAACTGGCTGGGCGAAGTTTTCGTCTTGGCTCGTCAACTAAACTAGTAAATTGCATATAAAAGCGATTTTGATATTCTTGGGCTTTAGTCGCTGAGGCGCGTTTCAACCAATATATTTCATTTTTCTCAGCATCATTAAGATGACAGATCCCTTTATGCAGTCCATTTACTTCAGTAAAAGCCCAGCGATCACGCCACCAACCCACTAAATGAATGTCTATTTTTTCACCGCTTTGCTCGGTTGGAAACATAGGATCTTGAGTTACGTATAATAAGTCAATGCTGTTATCTTTAATGCGCTGTAAGAAAACCGACATTGCAGCAGAGCGCAACATTGGTTCTTGAGGCATATAAATTTCAATAGAATCACAATGTGAAAACGCTTGTTGTATTTCTAAAAAATGCGCATATGAAGTATAAGGAGGTCGGATCAATGCCCCTTTTGATGGATAATTTAGAGTGACATAATTACCTAGAGGATCTTCAACATTTGCTCGTGCCAAAATCTCTTGATATTTATTATCCACTCGCTTGAAAATAGATTGTTCAGTTTCTACAGGCTGTGAATTTGCCTCACTAATAAATGAATTAGATAGAAACTGTGCATTATCATAGAAGGGGTCATGATCTAGTTGTATACCTGGGGTATCACATTCCGAATAATTAATATGTTGAGCAATCACATAGCCAGAGTTCATTTCTGCTGTGGTATACCAGAAAACCCCATTATTACTGAGTGGCTGTAATGAGGTTGCATTGGAAGCAAGTTGAATTTCTGTTCTATCGTGTTGAAGTCGAGTATCAAATAATGACATATGACGACGGCAACGATTTGCGATTTGATTAATATGATCGTAAAAGGTTTTAGGATTTATATGTAGACGACGGCAAATTTCACGCACCGAGTATCCGGTAAATAAAAAACCTAAAATCTTTTGCTGAATAAGACTTTTTTGGTTTTCACCAGACCATTTATCGACAAAAGTTGATGCACAAGCTTTGCAACGATAACGTTGACGATCACCACTGTAACCGAAGGCATGATAAAGCTCTCGATGTGTTAAGACATCTAGGCCAAAATGGTCACAAGTTGAATTATTACAAGAAGGTAATGAGTGTGATTGAACCGTACGCTGACGAGAAAGTTCATTTAACACTTCATTATTGTTGATTAAGGGAGGAAAAGCACCACATTTCCGGCAAACTAATGCAGGTCGCTTAGGGTTAGTGCGTTGAACTAAATAATGTTGTTCATCGCTATTACCAAAATTGTCACACGCCAATGTTTTACAAAAATTGAGTTGTAACCCTTTAGCAGCCAACGGCAGTTTTTCAGTCGGCACTTAACACCCCTTATAGATTTGAATCGCCAGTAATAAATACTGGCGTAAACTTAATTACAGTTTAATTGCTGTCTCTAGAGCAACAGTCATCATTTCATTGAATGATTTTTGACGATCTTCAGAGCTTAATTTCTCGCCACGTTTAATGTGGTCAGAAACAGTTAGAATAGTTAGAGCTTTTGCGCCTAAATCAGCAGCAACACCATAGATACCTGCAGCTTCCATATCAACGCCAAGGATGCCTAATTTTTCCATTTTATCGAAAAGGTCAGCTTCTGGAGAGTAGAAAAGGTCAGCTGAGAATACGTTCCCCACTTTTACAGGTACGTTTAATTCACGAGCTTGGCTTACTGCTGTTTCTAGTAGGCCAAAATCAGCAATCGCAGCGAAATCATGGTTATTAAAACGGATACGGTTAACTTTAGAGTCAGTAGATGCACCCATGCCAATAACAACGTCCATTAGCTTAACGTCATCATGTACAGCACCACAGCTACCTACACGGATAACATTTTTAACGCCGTATTCAGCAATTAGTTCATGAACATAGATACAACAAGATGGGATACCCATACCGTGACCCATAACTGAAACTTTTTTACCTTTGTAAGTACCGGTGTAACCAAACATGTTACGAACATCACATACTTGTTTTACGTCTTCTAAGAAGTTTTCTGCGATGAATTTAGCGCGTAATGGGTCGCCTGGCATTAGAACTGTTTCTGCGAAATCACCAGCTTGTGCATTAATGTGTGGGGTAGCCATAATAAGGTCTCCGGTATAAACAAATTAAAATATAAATTCAGTATAACTAAATGTGTTGAACGTTCTTGTTCGATATGTAGCTATTCTAAGCTTATATTTTAAGGAGTCATGAGATTTATGTCACATTTTACCGCAGATTGTTGATTATTTTTATTATTGATAACTAATATTGTTGAAACTGAATGGGCAATCGCAACCTTTAGGTGACTTCGTTTAAAAACAGGGCAAAATAGAGGCAAGAAAAATAAAAAAAGCACCACACAAGAAGTATGGTGCCTTTAATAGGGTTTATTTATTGCATTTTTAGTTAATCGGTAATTGTTCTACTTTCAATGTTTGGGTTGGGAATGCAATCTCAGCATCGTGTTGAGTAATAATATTCCCAATTTTTATCAATACATCTTGTTTAACATGATGGTATTCAATCCAATTGACTGTTTTAGTGAATGTATAAACTAATAAATCCAGTGATGAGGGGCCAAAACCATTAAAATTAACAATTAAAGTTTGATTAGAATCAATATCATTATGGGCAATTAACATCGCTTTGACGTCATCTACAATAAGCGCAATGCTATGAATATCTTTATAGCGTATACCAATATCTTCTTTAATGCGGCGATTTAGCATTCTTGATGGATTTTCAACCACAATACTACTAAATACGGAATTCGGTACATAAAGAGGTCGCTTATCAAAAGTGCGAATGATGGTCATTCTCCAGCCAATAGATTCGACTGTTCCTTCTAAAGAGCGATCAGGAGAGCGTATCCAATCGCCGACTTTAAATGGGCGGTCAAAATAGATCATCATACCGCCGAAGAAATTGGACAATAAATCTTTAGCCGCCAGACCAACGACTAAGCCACCAACACCACCAAAAGTGAGCAATCCTGATAAACTTAATCCCATTCCTTGCATTAAAGAGAGGATACCTAGTGAGATAAAGATTAACCGGATAACTTTTCCTACCGCAAGGATAGTGGTTTCATCATATTTCGGATTGAGCAGTACTTGTTTCTCAACCAAAGTAGTTAAGCGTAACGCCGACCAAATAAAGCTCCAGACAAGAATAAATATCTGTAAGGTTATTATCCATGATGTATTTAAGTGAGTATGATTCGAGAGAATGATCTTTAAAGAGGTGCTGGCAGGCCATAACCAAATGACTAATGTGATAGGAGATGAGATTGCAGAAATAACGGCATCATCCCACGGTAATTTTGTTTTAGCTGCGATACGATGAAGACGAGTTACAATAAGTCGCCATGAGAGCCAAAGAAAAGCACTAAATAAAGAGAGCACGATGACATTTTGTGCCCAATCGTGCTCTTTAAATTCCAATATTGAATTCCATATACCTAGGAAGAATGTCATTGAAAGGTCTCTAATTTCTAAAAAAGATAGCTTACCACTTCATTTGCCCAAAGGTAGTATATAAATAATGATATGACTGCAAAAATGCCCCATGCAATGATGACATGTTTCATTATTGGTGTTGTTCCCGTCAATTTAGCAACACCGGTTAACATCGGTGATAGTAAATTAATTCCTTTAAAACGGTAAAATAATACTGCTGTAATATGCAGTCCAATAAAGGTAAGAAGAACATTAAAGCTTTGATGATGTATGCTTGTTAATAGGCTACTGGTTTCATAGCTTACTAAAGAGGCTAGAGGCCCTTCAGAGAGGATATCATCGTTACTGAATAGCCCAGTGAGTAACTGAAATGTGAGTAAGGAAAATAATCCTAGCACCATATACCCACCAGCAGGGTTATGCCCGATGGAGTGTGAAACCTTACTATTTCTTATTGCGATTAAGTAATTGAACGCTTTTTTAGGTGTCGTTACAAAGTGAGAGAATTTAGCAGTCTCACTGCCGATGAAGCCCCATACAATTCGCGTTATTAAAAAGGCCATTAGAAGATAAGCAAATGAGAAATGCCATTCCATTAAGCCTTCTTCAGCGGTATACCAAAGAGAGCCAAGTAAGATCACTTGGCTCCAATGATAAACCCGGATAAAACTGTCCCAGATTTTCATTATTATCCTTTCAATTATTTAGCTTTGTAATCAGTATGGCAAGCTTTACAATTTTTCACTGTTTTTCCAAATGCTTTACGAATTGCAGCTTTATCACCTGTCTCAGAAACACTAGCTAAGTTAGCCGTGTCTTTTTGAAATTGAACAAAGTTTGCTTCAAAATCAGAAAAGTTTTTCCACACTTCAGGTAATGCGTTAGTTTTTCCTTTATCAGAACCTTCAACCGCAAATGCGTCTAATGGCATTAATGAGAGTTGAGATAGTTGCTCAGCACGCTTAGAAAATGTAGCCTCATTCCACTCTGTTTTTCCTTTTATCATTTCACCCATTTCACTGACATTTCCAGCGATCATAGTAAAAGCAGCTTGACGATATTTAATAGCTTTATTCGCTTCATTAAAAGTGTGCGCTAAAACTGATGTTGAAGCGAGAAGTGTTGAAGCGATAACCAGTGATTGAATTGTCTTCATATTGATACTTCCTTGAATTGTAGTTATTTTCAATTGTAATTATTTTAGATGAGTATTATATGAAATGTTTAAGAAAAGAGGTAGTCAATTAGAGTGATATTTACACATAATTTACATTTCAAAGAGAGGGGGTTATAAAAAGCGGAGGGATTTGATTGCTGCATCTACGAGTAAATTGCGTATAATGGGCAAGTTATTTTTCAAGTAGGTTTGTCAGTTTTTATGCGAATTTTAAATATTACAACGCATCCGGATCTAGAGCATCTAGATAATCAAAGTATTCTTCAGCGCAACGCAACTCGTGCCATTATACTGAAAGGAGAGGATATTCTTCTTTTATATACAGAGCGCTATCATGATTATTCTTTACCTGGTGGTGGTATTGATGATGGTGAAGACGTCATCGCTGGGTTAGTTCGAGAGATTGAAGAAGAGACCGGTGCGAGAAATATTTCAAATATTGAGCCATTTGGTATCTATGAAGAGTTTCGCCCTTGGTACAAGCATGAGTGTAATGTATTGCACATGATTTCGTATTGTTATACCTGTGATGCAGATAAAGAGCTTGGTAATACTAATTATGAAAGCTATGAGATCCGTAATGGTATGAAACCAGTATGGATAAATATCCATGAAGCAATAGCGCATAATGAAGATATTATTGCTCATAGTGAGAAAAAAGGCATGAGTATAGAGCGTGAGACTTTCTTATTGCATTTGATCGTTAAAGAGCGATTACATGTTCGATAAAGAGAAAATACTTAAGCTGACTCAGATGAAAATGCCATTTGGTAAATACGCTGGGCGTGTTTTGATTGACCTCCCTGAAGAATATCTTTTATGGTTTGAACGTAAAGATGGCTTTCCAAATGGAGAATTGGGAGAGTTGATGGCATTATGTTTAGCTATGAAGATTGAAGGCTTAGATGAAGTCATTCGACCTTTAAAATATAAAATATAGCTCAATTAAGTAGAGCTATATTTATTATACCAATACCAATGATTATCTAATTAATGGTATTGGTAATGCTTATCTATTTTAGTAGGAGGGCTTACTCTACTTAAATTGAGACTCACCGACTTTTGCTCGTTTAAAATCATCAGTTAAATCTTCAGACGCTTCATTACGTAGATAACTGAGAGCAGCACAAAAACTTTCTGATTCATAATAAATCTCACGAGAGCGATCAATGTGGCGTTCAGCAGTTCTACGAACTTGAGGTGTATTTTGAGAATTACTGTATCGTACTTGATTATCAAAGACTTCTTTAACGTACTTCTCTTTACAGATATCTTCATTTTCTGGTGTCGCAACGATATCAGCGACAGCATTTGATGAGATAAGTGCCACTAATAAGGCGTAAAAGTATTTTTTTATCATCATGTTATAAACCTTATTTATTATGTAAGAACTTCATTTTACGTTTAGCGTATATTGAGTGCAATAGCTATTACCGTTAATTTGAATTTTTATAAAAAATTGCTTGTAAATCATATATGGAATGGTATTCTATGTAGCGTAATGGTTCTCAGCTGCATGGATGCGCTAATTTAGATTTTTTTAATGCGGGCATTGATAGCCCGCTTTTTTTGAATCTACTTTTATCCTCTTGATTTTCCAGTTTTATTCCTAGATTTTATTATATCAATGCAACTAGTTATATGATCTATTTAACTAACCATAATGTATAGAGACTTATTGGTATTGATATTAGGTATTCAGCGATGTTATTCAATTTATACAAAAATGGGATGCTAATTTAGCATCCCATTTTTGTTTAATGTGTTATTTCACTAGTTACTTATTTAACTAGCCATTCAATTGCTTCACCTGCTCGAATTGGAACTACAAAGTCGTTACCAAATGTCATCGTTTCAGGCGCGATCCACGCTTCTTTTACTAACGTGATTGTATCAGTGTTACGAGGAAGATTATAAAAATCTGGACCATTAAAGCTTGCAAATGCTTCTAGGTTTTCTAACTTGCCTTCATTCTCAAACACTTCTGCATACAACTCGATAGAAGCGTGCGCGGTGTAAGAACCAGCACAACCACAAGCGGCTTCTTTTTTGTCTTTAGCGTGAGGCGCTGAGTCAGTACCAATGAAGAATTTAGCATTACCACTTGTTGCCGCTTCAATTAACGCTTGTTGATGCGTATTACGCTTTAGAATTGGTAAACAGTAGAAGTGTGGCTTAATGCCGCCAACAAGCATGTGGTTACGGTTAAACAATAAGTGATGAGCTGTAATCGTTGCTGCAACGTTTGGGCCTGCATTTTTAACAAAATCAGCCGCATCTTTGGTTGTGATGTGCTCAAGAACGATTTTTAATTCAGGGAAATCATTAACGATAGGCGCTAACACGGTATCAAGGAAGGTCTTCTCACGGTCAAAAATATCAACGTCGTGAGTGGTTACTTCGCCGTGAATAAGCAATAACATGCCTTCTTCTTGCATGGTTTTTAAAATAGGGTAAACCTTACTTACATCACTAACACCAGAGTCAGAGTTAGTTGTTGCGCCCGCAGGATATAATTTTGCAGCAACGATATGACCTGTTGCTTTTGCTTTGCGGATCTCTTCTGATGTCGTTTTCTCTGTTAGGTACAAAGACATGATAGGAGAGAAGGTATCAGAGTGGTTTTTAGCTTGAATGCGGTCACGATAACTAAGGGCTAACTCAGTCGTTGTTACTGGTGGAACTAGGTTTGGCATAATTAATGCGCGGCCATTGTAACGGCCTGAATCACGTACAGTGTCAGTTAATACGTCACCATCACGTAGATGTAAATGCCAATCATCAGGACGAGTAATTGTTAAAGTTGTCATTTGCTGCTCCCACCAGAAAAAGAAATAAGAGCCTAAGAATTTATTGAGTTAATCGTTTGCTTAGGCGAAAGGATTCTAAAGCAAAATGACTAAAACAAATAGGAGAAAGTAAAAATTAGTAACAAATTTGACTTAAAAGGTAAAAGAAAAGACAATGTGTGTGATATTTATACAGTAAGACGATAGCGAGAAGTTATGAAAAAAAGTAAAAAAGAAGTGTTACCTGTTTCTGAATATGAACACGGTAGAGGAAAAATTAAAGATAACGCCTTAAAAGCAATTGTTACTAGTCCATTATTTACAACAAGAGTAATGAAAGCTAAAAAAGGAAAGGGGAGCTTCGCTCGTAAAGAGAAATATAAAGGGTTTAAAGAGCCCTATTCAAAAGCAGCATAGGTTTTTGAATAGGGTTTTGTGATCTTCGTCTCTATTTTCTCGTCAATCGAACAAAAAACAATCGTTCAACTCATTGAAATGAAAAAAGAACTTTACCTCAGCGCTCAGTGTGGCATTATCTATCTCGTTCGACGATGTGCGTACATCGTATAATGGCTATTACCTCAGCCTTCCAAGCTGATGATGCGGGTTCGATTCCCGCTGTACGCTCCAATCTCTTTTTATCCTCCTCAAGAGATTGTCCCTGTTTTAAAATCCCAATTTATTGAAAATTAAGCGCTTAGTGGCGTGTTTTTTTGTATCTGACGTTTGAGAATATGACTATCCACATTAGGTATCTCTTTACGTAGAGTGACTGGGTCGGTTTATAAATGAACTTGTGGATTTACAAATGACAAATGGAGCAAACAAATTAAAAACAGCTAAGGTACTATGTGGCTACAAGGATAATTTATAAAGGATTACTGTGAGCTGGATACTATTTACCTTACTGGCAGCATTTAGCCAATCATGGCGTAATGCGTTTCAAAGTCGTTTAAGTAAAGAGATGAACGTGATTGGCGTTACCTTGTCTCGTTTTTTATGGGCGAGCCCGCTTGCTGCTATTTATCTGCTGATCTTGTACGGGTATCAATCTGCTCCTCTTCCTGTTTTTACAACCTATTCTTACTTCTACATTATTGGTGCATCCCTTATGCAGATTGTGGCCACTGGTTTAATGGTGGTGCTGTTTAAGCAGAAAAACTTCGCTATTGGAGCGGGTCTTGCAAAAAGTGAAGCTCCTGTTGCTGCCTTTCTTGGTGTCCTTTTCTTTGGCACGTCATTGTCATTATTGGGATGGGTTGGTGTGATTGTTGGTGCCATTGCGGTCTTTATGCTGAGCTGTCCTAATGGGCTCCGTAGTCTCTCATTAAAAACCGCATTGATTGGACTTGCGTGTAGCACTTCTTTTGCTTTGACCTCTTTGTGGATAAGGGAGGCGAGCCTTACATTAGATCTGCCTTTTCCACACCGTGCAGCTTGGGTTTTGCTGTTGGTTATCCTGTTACAAACCGTGTTGTTACTTTCTTATATGTTATTAAGTGATCGTAAGACATTGAAGACCATGTTTACAAAACCTAAATTGGTCATTATGACCAGTATCGCAAGCTTTATTGGTTCACTTGGTTGGTTTAGTGCCATGTCTTTACAAACGGTGCCACTTGTAAAAACACTTGGGCAAGTAGAAGTGTTTTTTACCATGCTAATTTCCTTCTTCTGGTTAAAAGAGGGTATTAAGCGTAAAGATATCGTAGCCTTGATACTAATAGCCATTGCTGCTGTATTAGTAATGCGATAAGCAAAATATTTAATAAGTTTATAAAAAAGAGAATTACAAAAATTGCTTTAAACTAATAAATATACGGCTGAAATATTGATTTTTGGACGAGAAGAGGGGTTTTAATGTCAACAAGGCGTATGAATCTACGCCTTGTGCAATAATATAGAATAAGAATAAGAATAAGAATAAGAATAAGAATAAGAATAAGAATAAGAATGTGATGGTTATTGCAGGGATCTAGGAGTAACTAGCCTGAAGCGATGAATATCAGGCTAGCTAATTTGGTGATATATCGTACTTATATTTTAAAGAATAATAATTGCTCTTTTTGATTTTCAGATAGTTCAGATAAATATTGGCTTGCTTGAGCTGATTCTCTTATGCCTTCAACATTTTGATTAATACTTTCGGTGATAACATTAACGTTCTCACTAATCGATTCAATTGCTCTGCTTTGCTCATTGGCTGCGGTTGCCATTTCTGCATTAGTTTGAGAGATAAGTTCTATTGAATCAGAAATATTTAATAGCTGATTATTGGTATCAAGGCTCATCTGAGCAGTTTTCTGGATCATTTCTATTGATTGATTGACAGAATCAACAACATTTAATGATTTTTTCTGTAAATTATTAATAATATTCTGGATATTTTGGGTTGATTGTTGAGTTTTAGCTGCTAATCCACGAACTTCATCAGCCACAACAGCAAATCCTCGGCCACTTTCACCAGCTCGTGCCGCTTCAATAGCTGCATTAAGTGCTAATAAATTAGTTTGTTCAGAGATAGAATCAATGACGGTAATAACCTCACTGATACGATCTGTCTGATCTTTCAATATCATCACTTCAGATGATGTTTCATCCATTTGAAGTGCTAGATCTTGACTTAATTTTACCCCTTCGGCTGCAGATTTTGCTCCACCGCGACTCATCATCAGTACATCTTTAGCGGTAATGTCTGCTTGGTTTGCTGAAGCATCTACCTGATTTGCTGATGCAGCTAGTTCCGTAATTGCTGTAGCAATCAAATCGACTTGTGATTTCTGATCAGATGCATTCGCTTCACTTTGTACCATAATGGCGGCGAGCTCTGTAGATGATGATGAAACCTCTTCACCTACATTACGCAAGCTACCAATCATATTTTTTAAACGAACAACAGTATTATCGGTATTTGTACACAGCTTACCAATCTCATTATCACTTGATTGATAGTTTAGTGAATCCAAACGACCATTGGATATATCTGACATCTGTTTTTGCAGAATTAAAATTGGTTTAGTCACAATTTTAGCAATAATAAATCCAATCAGTAATGAAATTATAATAGTAACGGTTATTGCCATGAACAATAGATTTTGGCTTTCAGATATTAGTCGCATGTTATCTTCTGAAATTTTACCGTTCATCTTTGTTAATCGAGTTCTCTCATCATTTAACTCTTTATAAATTATTTTACCAAGTTCAACTAATTCTCTTTTATTTTCACTGATGTTATTGACAGCAGTCCAAAGCATAGAGTTCATGTTTAATTGTGTTTTAAATGCATTTTCAAGAATATTTTTTGCTTCTTTATGTTCTAATGGTTCAATCAATTTAGACAAAGCCTCGAACTCTCGGTGAACAATATCAATTCTTGATGCTTTGCTGACAGAAGTATATAAATCTTCATTAAACAATGAGGTCATTTGGATCTCAATACTGGCAGCTTTACTATAAACTTCAGGAAGTATTTTCTCCCAGTATAGCTTTGATTCCTCACTTAATGAGGATGACAATATTAACTCATTTGCTTGTTCAATAGGTGTTGTTAAATAAATTGAATTTCCCCATTTATCACTTTTTGTATCATTAAGTTCTACGATAATACCGGCGTATTTTTTATAATCGTGAAGTTGTGAAATTATATCATTGACTTCAGATTGAAGCTGTTCTGGTGATTTAACTGCCGCTCCCAAGCCTTGTAACGTTCGTTGTTGATTAACCATACTTGTGAAGTTAGATTGAAGTTCAGAAGTCACTCCATCAAAGTCGATGGATGTTAGTGATTCAAGGTCAGTAAAGCTTGCTGAGACACTTAGTCTAAGGAAAAGCAATCTAGACTCAGCGATAGAGACATTGCTTAACTGAAGACTTCGGTAATCGGATATTTGAACATTACGATTTGTTGATTCTAATTTGGAGTTTACTAAATAGATGGCGATTATCATAACGGTGATAGTCGTTAAAACAGGTACTAATATTTGATATCTTGTCTTTAAATTTGAAAGGGACTTTTGCAGCATTGTTCTTATGATCCTAATGTTTTCACCAATGTGAAAATTTCGGCGAGAGAATAATACATATTTTGGTTTTCACATAGAAAAAAATTCGAATAAATAAACTGTTTTTTATGGCGTTCAGATATAAGAATAATAAGTTAAGTTACCATTGTTGCTTATGGTTAGCTAAAGTAATTTATATTGGTTAGCCTTGAGAGTAGAAGGTTAATTACTGCTTATTAATATGAGCTGTATTTTGTTCATGTATTTTAAAATATAAATATTATTTATCATAATTTAGTCACACTGTTTCTTCTTTTAGTCACATTCTATAAGTGCTATCTAAACCTATCCCTTATACTTATAGAAAGGATGCTATTTATGAAATATATGAAATCACTTTTTTGTTACTTACTATTTATTTTTACAGTAAATGCTGAGGAGTTAAAAACAACAGGAATCAGTTGTGGTGGGCACTGGTTACCTTGGCTTAGGTGAAGGAACGTTAGGAGTCGTATTAGGCTGGGCTAAACCGAATGCTCCAGTGGATGAGGTGATGAATACAGAATTTTACTATAAAGCAGATTTTGGTCCATTATTGATCACACCAAATATTCAATATCTAAATGGTTTACCTTTTAACTTAAATAATGATGATGCGTGGATATTTGGAGTTCGTGGGGTGATTAGTATTTAGGTGGCTTAGGAACAAATTTGTTGTTAGCTCCTATTTAAATACTTTAATAGTGACGGTATCACACTGTGTATTGCAGGCTGTGATTTGGTAGCGGCCTGTTTTTAGTTGATCAAATTTGATCTCAGGTTGTGCTAAAGGCGAATCATTTAAAAACCAATTAACAGAGCTATGGTTTGATTTTAATGAAAGCTTTTGACCTAAATAAGGGAAGTACTGAGTGCTATTCTCAGGGGTTACTATTTTAATTTGCGTTGTATTAGTTTTTATTTTAGATGCTAATGAAACATTCTGAGCTTGTGACCATTGTAGTAACGGATTAGGCCATTGGTGTAAATTAGTATAGTTTTCTTGCATTCTTAGTGTGGGTGGTGCTTGGTTATCAATAACAAATGCAGGTTGTGGTAATAAACAATCTTGAGAATTAACCTGAGAGGATAGTAAGCCACTTGGCCAACACGTGGTTTGTTGTTTAACAAGTTTTGGTTTAGTTACATTCATTGATTCTGGTGGCAGTAAATCAAAAATATCAAACATAATAGGTGCTGCTTGTTTCGCTCCCGTTTTTCCTACATTAGGAGCCCCATCGGGACGCCCAACCCATACACCAACGGTATATTGAGCACTTACACCAATTGACCAGGCGTCTCTAAATCCATAGCTTGTTCCTGTTTTCCAAGCAATTTTTCTATGGTGTGCAGCACTAAAGCGACTCGGTGGTGGGATCTTAGATAAGGTATCAAATATAATCCAACTTGCTTCTGGTGACAGTATTTTAGCTTCTTGTGTGTTGTATGAGGAAGTATATTTTGGATGGATAGTTTCTCCTTGTCGAGCAAGTGAAGAGTACAAGCTAACAAGGCTAGTTAAATTAGTGCCAATACCACCAAGAGCAATGGTTAAATTGGGGTCTTGTATTTCAAACGTTAGTTTGGTTTTCTTTAACAAGGTAATAAAGCTATCTGCACCTAAGTGGTTCAAAACTTGAACAACAGGAGCATTTTTGGAGAGCTGTAAAGCGGTATCTAAGCGTATTGGACCACTAAAATAACGATTAAAGTTTTGAGGCTGATAATTACCATAAGAGTGGGGGATATCCATTAATAAACTGCCGCTATGTACGATATTTTGATCTAATGCTAAGCCGTATATGAATGGCTTTAATGTAGAGCCTGGAGAGCGAATAGCTAGTGCCATGTTTACATGTCCATAGCGTTCAAAACTTGAGAAGTCGGCAGAACCTTTATAGGCAATGACATTACCCGTTGTATTATCCATTACAATAATGGCACTAGATAAGCGACTTGGCCACTGTAATGCAGTTTGTAGAATAAGCTTATCAATACTGTATTGAAGGGTATGTTCAATAAAGGTATGAAAGGTGCGTTGTTGTGGCTTTGCGGACGTTAAATGACGAGCTAATAATGGCGTCATGTTACCTTGATAATAACGCTTTGCCTCTAAGGGAGCAGTGATCAAGTCTTGCAGGTCTTGATCTGATATCTTAAGGGCTTGTTGAGCTCGAACTAAGACTTTATTACGTGCTGTTAATGCTAGCTCAGGGTATCGGTCTGGACGAGTTGCACTTGGTCTTTGTGGCAAGACAACCAAAAGAATGGCTTCAGTTGTACTTAGCTCATTGGCTGATTTGCCAAAGTATCGTCGAGAAGCGGATTCTACCCCCTCAATATTACCGCCCATCGGCGTATGAGTTAAATAGAGATCTAAAATATCCTCTTTGCTAAAATGTAATTCAATTTGCATAGCTCGAAATATTTGTTCAATTTTACCCCAATAGGAACGTTTGTAAGGATAAAACATACGTGCAACTTGCATGGTAAGGGTTGAACCACCAGAGATAATTTCACCATAAAAGGCGTGCTGTACTAAAGCCCTTGCAAGAGATAATGGATTAACGCCGGGATGGAAATAGAAGTACTTATCTTCATATTCTAATAAGGCAATTAAATAATCTGAAGAAATAGGGCGGATGATTTTCCCATCTTTCTCAATATGCGTAATAGGTAATCGATAGGTGCCTTTTGAGTTGGCAAATTGTCGTAGAACCTCTCCATTTTTGCTGTATACCGTTGTTGCATTATCTAAGCGTTGTTTAAGATCTAGTGGAGAGAGGTCATTCGCGATAAAAAAAATAGCCGTGAGAGAAAGAGCGATAATGATGATGGCTCTACTGCTCCAATGAAAAAGAGAATGCTGCTGAAATACAGTAGACATTCTCAAATAAATAGATTTCATTAAGACGTGTTTATTGAATGATTTGAATATGTGTAAAGCCAGAGAATGGTTTGTAAATCATATTCTGTGGTTGATACATTTCTTCAATAAATAACGCAGGGATTACAGAGAGCCCTGGAGTTTCTGCTCGTAAGACATAATTAATGACGTACATACTATTCTTTTGGAGATCTGCAGAAGCAATTAAGCGGTCATTGCGATATTCAAGCATTGACCATTGGCTATTTTTCTCTAGTTTAGCGGCGCTAATAATCTGATTACTGTTGGTGTATTCAGGGTTTTCTAATACAAAACCAGTTGGTATAAACTCCACAAGTAACGCTAAGGGAACTGGCTGATCAAGCTTGTAATTTACAGAAACAATAAGTTTTTCTCCCACTTTTAACGGCTCACCATTGTAAGCTTTTCCATTTTCAAAGCGATAAGTACGGCTTGCTTCTTTAAAGTCTAGAGTTGATTTAATCATCCCTTCTTTTACTAGTCCAGAGGTTGCTACTTGTAAAAAGACAGATTGAGTACCAGTGTTTGTTATTACTGCACCTGCGTTAAGTTGTTTTTGATTAATGCCTTTTTCGCTAATTTTAGCCACTTGCTTTTGATCTTTGATACTAAGTTCTACAAGATCATGTGTGTGCTGACTTAATGCAATACCTGCACGTATCAGAGCTATTCTCTCTTGAGTACTTAAATAGTTTCTCTTGTTAGCTAGCTCCATCGCAGCGATAGCTAGACGATTTTTTAAGATGGTCATCTTATTGCTAAGTTTTATTACACGTTCTACATCATTTAGAATAGTAATAGTTAACGCAAAATCTCTTAATTCACTGCCGTATTCATATTCGTGTGAGGTGAGGTTTTTCTCTTGTGCTTCTGTCAGCACTTTATTTAAAAAATACTCTCCTGAACGTTGTCGACCATTTAATAGATAAGCACCACCAATATGTGCATAAGAGAGACGAGATATATGCGTGTTTTTATTAGCTGCAATTGCTCTATCGGCACTGTGTAAATGACTGTTATTAACAAGCCCTTGTTTTGCACCTAGCCATAATGAATAGAAATGACTTGGAGATACCACATTTTGTTTACCAATATAATTACGTAAATTATTCTTAGTGAGAGTAAGCATTTGTGCTGGTACTGAATCAGGAAAAGCTTGATTTGCCATTAATAAATATTCAGTCACATACATACTTAGCCATGAGTCACTATCACCAAATTTACTCCATAGTGAGAAGCTACCATTGGCTTTTTGCATTGTTGATAAATGCGCAATAGATTCTTCCACTAACTCTTTATCTGTAAGCTGATCTCGAACTGAATTTTTAAATGGAGTAAGAGAAGCATCATTTAATAGCCATGGCATTCCTTTACTGGTGGTTTGCTCCGCACAACCATAAGGATATTTGAATAAACCATCTGCATAATCACTAATATTAAGTTGTGGTGAGCGTGAATAGCTGACTAAAGCCGTTAGATCGTTTGTAGGGAAGTAGTCTCGCCATAAAGCATTCATTAACTGGTATTCATGAGCATTTTTCTTGTCATTTTTTGTGCTTAATGTGATTAACTCTCTTTGGCTAATTACGGGTTGCGGGCCTCTAATTGGGATGGTCCACTCACGGGTTTGTTGGTATGTTTGTCCTGCTTCATCAACAGACGATATATGCAAAGAGAGAGTAGTAGAAGCGTTCGCTCCTGTAATTGGTTTAATATCAAAAACAACAGACTGTCCATGGCGCTCGCCATCTTTTAAGTTGATAGTAAACGAATTGTCACCTTTTAAGTTTAATTGAGAATCAACAGTTACGCTTGTGGTGATAGTTTGAGAAAGCCCTGAAGTATTAAACACTTCGACATAAGTTTGGCTTGTATCTGTTGGAGATAAAAATCGAGGTATGGACAGCTCTGCAACAATAGGAGCTGCAATGGTTACGTTACTTTCTGCTTGACCAAACTGATTACTATTAAATGCCATAGCAACGATTTGAGCTTGTCCATTGTAATCGGGAAGATCAAAAGAAACCATCGCTTCACCGTTATGATCAAACTGCACAAGTTCAGACATCATAGTAATGGTTTTGCTTTCTACTAATTCATCATTATTGATATTTAGGCTCATCTCTTGATCACCACCATAGCGATGAGGTGTCATAAATGAATCTGGTCGAGTTTGATAAAAGTGAGAATAAAGATCGATGACATCCCCTTGGTAGCGTCGGTGTTCAAAGAACCAAGGTGCGACTTGAGGAATATGATAATTAGCTAAATTTATAATCCCTCTATCCACCAATGAGACGGTTACCCAGGTTGGTTCTGTTGTTGGTTTATCAAGTTTTACTTTTATACTTGCTGTTTCTAATGGCAGTAGTTTCTCATTGTGTTCGATCGTCATAGGCAGAACGCGATCACTGCGATCCAATAATACGGGAGCAATAGCAAAAAATCGTTGAGGGAGACGTGTTTTTGATTTATCTCCCGTAGAGCCAGGTGTGCTAACCAAGGTTGCGGTAAGGTAAAGATCGTGACGATCAATCTCTTTATTAATCGCCATGATAAACGTATTCTTACCTGAGGTAATGTTATGGATCTGACTTTGTAATGTCTTATTTGCATCGAGATTTAGCTGTAATTGTCCAGCTTGTTTACTAAAAATAGTTACAGCAACGTCATCACCAGCTTGATAGCGCTTTTTATCTAAAGTAATAGATAATTGATTTGGTTTCACTGGTTGTGTTGTTGAATCTTTGCTCCAACCTGCCCAAAATGGCAAGCGAGTCGTTACGCCATCTTTAGTGGTTAAGGTTATACGGTAGCGACCCCATTCAACGTTAAGAGAGATAGGGGAGGTTTTACCTGCTTCTGTTGTGATCCTTTCAGAACTAACAGGTCGCCATTCATTATCTCCACGGATTGACCACCCTGAGCTTTCATTATAAACCCAGTAATAACCACCCATGTTACGTTCTAGTGTGTAATCAATCTCACCAGAAATAAGTGCATCTCCAGAAGCTGTTAATAAGGCAAATTCAAATAAAACATCAGAATAAGAGTCAATCTCATCACTTGGTGATTTTATACCTGCAATGGGTTTATCTGACCAAAGCTGACGTTTTTGGCTGCGTGAAATCGTAGCGCCTCCGGTTTCAAGTAACTCAAAAGTAAAACGAGCATTAACAGGAGATTTCATTAATGATGGTTTAAGTAAAGGGAGTGGTAAGGTGTGTTGGCCATTATTATCTAATATAATGTCGTTAACACTAGGAACATCATTCCAACTAGAAATGGAGAATGATTGGCCTACGTAATAATCGCGGTAAGGGGTATCAAAATAATGAGTAGGCTGGTAATGGCTACTGATCTTGATCGTATTTTTAGAGGCAGGAGCCCCAAATAGATATTTTCCGTGCAAATTGACAGCAACCTGTTTTGCATTAGGTGTGATCTTCTTGGCTAAATCGACGGTGAGATCCATTCGCTCTGGAACAAACTCATTCACATTAAATACAAATTTCCCAATCGGTTTTTTTGCGTCTTTATGTAATTTAATTTGTGCAGTCCACTTTCCCATTGGAGCATTAGCGGGTATTTGATATTTATCTTGATAATAACCTTTAACCTCTTTTTGTTTTAGCCATCGACTACGAGCAACGGTTTGGTCAGGTTTAATGTATTCAATAAAAAGGTTATTGATGTCTTGAACTAATTGGCCATCATTGTTACGTAACAATAAATTTAAAGGCAGTTGTTCACCCGGACGAAATAAGTCTCGGTTTGAGTAAGAGAATACTTCGATATCTTGATATTGACGACCAGATACTGCGTAATCTGAAAGATCTAAAGGCAGTTCACGTAAAGGAAGGTAGCTAATTTGTTTTCCTTCTTTAACAGATAAGATATCACCTTGCTTAACGGTATAGGAAAAATCACCTAAACTGCCTTCAACTTGACCAAGTACTGTTTGCTTTCCATCTTTATGGTAAATGCTTACAGAAGCCTGTTGTATTGGAGCTGAATTTGATAGAGAAGATAGCTGAACAGAGAGGGAATTAGGGAATACTTTGGCTTGAATACCAATATCGGTTAAGGCAACTTGTAGGACTTTTTCACTATTGTAATCAAAGTTACCTGTAGGTTTGATTGCGAGTAAGTACCAACCACTCTCTAAAGATTTTGGAAGTAAAAGCTCTGTATATTGTGATGTGTTTTTTTCTGTTTTAAGAATATCAAAATTTAAGTGCGTTATAGGAGTGGTGGCTTTTGTTAATTGTCTAAGATCCCATCGTCCTGGAGATTCTGAATAATGTGCGCTATTTAGTAGCATCGCAGGATCTGTGACTTTTAAAACTTCAACAGAAACTTGCTCAACGTTCATGGTTGAAATTGGCAGTGTACGTTTTCCAAAAATAGGGACTATTGGACCACGGCCAACCACTTCAACAGAAGGTTCTTTCTCGTAGACAATGACATCATGGTTTACTTTTTTCTTATATCTAAGAGATTCATTTAATGTAATGGTATAGTGCTTACCTACATCAATATCAGTATAAATTAGTGCTGTTTTACTGTTATTTAATATCCAGTTATTAGAAAGTATGTTTTTCGTTTTTGTGTCACTAATGCTGATTAAATCAAGATTAGGTGCTAAATCTGAAAATTGGATAATGAATGCGGGTGAATTGTTATGTGTATAGCTACCAAGGTATGTAATATGAGGCTCAGCAGTATTTAGTATCGAAGCTGACACTTGAAGAGGAATGAAAACTAAAAAAGGAATAAACGAATCAATATTTTCATTGTTAATATTAGCTCTTTGGTAAGGATGAAAAGATAAAATCTTCATAAGAGAAATGATAGCTATATTTATTCATAATATCTAGTGTGATTATTCCCCTGTTAAATTAATGGCATGGCGCCCTGTAAGTTCATTGGTAATGTAATAATGAATTGCGATGAATAGTATATATTTTCTTATTAATTTAAAAAATGCTTTTAATTAAATATAGATTAATTATTCTAGATTTGTTGTTCTTTGTTTCTATTTGAATGTTATTTTTTTATGATAAGTGGCTAATTTAAAAAAGTCTATTAGTAAAATCAGACTGAAAATTAAGTACAGTAATTGTAAAATTATATTTTTTTTGATACAAATGCAGCGTATTTATAATATTTTTATTTAAAAGAGGAACTTATGGTTAACGAATATATTAATGTATCTGGTTTATTGCTTTTTTTAGGCTATTTTTTCGCCAGTATTGTCTTTTTAGTTGGGTTTAAATTCGTCTACTTATTTTCTACCCCTTATGATGAATTAAGGCTTATTCGAGAAGAAAAGAACAGTGCGGCGGCAATTACGCTATCAGGTGCATTAATTGGTTATGCTATTGCTATTGCTTCTGCGTCAAGTAACTCTGTTGGGTTTAGTGATTTCATTATTTGGGGTGTTATTGCGGCCATTGCTCAAGTGTTTGGCTTTTGGTTATTACGAGTTACGTTACTAAAAGATCTCGTTTCACGTATCAAGGATAATGAAATTCCAGCGGCGATTATAACGGCTGCATTTTCTATTTCGATTGGTCTGTTAAATGCCGCAGGCTTAACGTATTAAGGATAGATGATGAGTGTACGTAAAGGTCAAGTTGAAGTTAATAAGCATTTAAAACCTCATTCAATGTACTTGAAGCCATTAACGTTAATGGCAGTAGCAGCAGGTGTTAGCGGCTGTAGTGATGATGACAGTATTTATTTTTTTGAAAATGTAGGCGATTGTAAAAAAGACGCTCGTTTTAATGAAGCAGAGTGTATATCAGCCTATCAAATTGCCGAAAATAAAGCCCAAGAAGCAAGTTTTGAATATAGAACAGAGAAAGAATGTTTCGATGAGTTTGGCTTTGGTGTCTGCCAGCTAAATGACAAGAAAAAATATCAACCGAATAATTTTGGTTGGATAATGAGTCATTCTCAAATTAATAAGAATAAAGACAGCTACGAAATGTTTGTTGAGCCTGTGTATCTATCAACAAATCCACGTAGTTCAAAATTTTCTTACTTAATGTTTACTGATAAGAATTATCGTGACTATTATATTGGAAAATATAATTTAGCAAATGGTGCAAAGGTTGATTTACCAAAAGGGGCGATGCTAGAAAAGGAATACCTTCAAAAACACAGTTCAGGCAGTTATTACAACGATAGAGCAGGTGTGATAACGAATAATGATTGGGATGATCATCGAAATTATTATAGTTATGGTTATCTGCATAATACAACAACACCATCAAAAGTGGTTAAATATAAAAAGCCTAAGTTTGAAGATATTAAATTAAGCAAAACGAAAAGTGCTAAGAACATTTCATTTAGTAGTAGTAAATCAGTGAAGGGTTTTGGTAGTACATCACGTTCAAAATCGAGTTGGGGTGGTTAAATGTTATTGGTTGATAATGCGCCTCGTTTAAATTGGCAAGAGCGCATGCTTGAGTTCGATTTTAATTTTTATCAAGTAGATGAAAATATACCTTATTGGTGCGAAGGTCGGCATTATCGCTTCAATGCTGCTCAAATTGATGAAATTGATAAAGCGACAGAATTAGTGCATGAGTTGTGTCTCAAGGCTGTTGGTTATGTGATTGATAATGAGCTGTGGGATCTTTTTCAAATTCCAGAATCAGCACAAAACTTTGTCAAATCATCGTGGAATAACAAAGAGCAATATTTATATGGGAGAATGGACTTTGCTTGGAATGGCATCCATCCTCCTAAGCTCTTAGAGTACAATGCTGATACTCCAACGTCATTATTTGAATGCTCTGTAATTCAATGGGATTGGTTAAAGCAACACGTTGATAACGTAAACTTGCCTAAAGACTCCGATCAATTTAATTTAGTCGATGAGTTACTAATTGACCGCTTTAAATTGATTAAGAGTGATAAGAATCTACGTTCCAATTTATTTCATTTTGCAGCGTGTACTGATTCAGAAGAAGATTTAAGAACCATTGAATATCTTGCAGATTGTGCAATAGATGCAGGTTTCGAGGTCCACATTATGGATGTTGAAGCAATAGAGCTAAGTTATGATCATACGTTTTTAGATGATGAAGGTCGAACGATTGTAAATATGTTTAAGCTTTATCCTTGGGAATTTATGCTTCGTGAAGAGTTTGGTGCCTATCTCGAAGAAGCAAATGTAATGTGGCTTGAGCCAGCATGGAAGTCAATTTTATCTAATAAAGCGTTATTACCTATTCTCTGGAAACTATTTCCGGATTGTCCTTATATTCTTCCTGCATATTTTGATACTGATAAAGAAGTCGCTTTGATGACTTCAAAAGTTAAAAAACCCATTTTTAGTCGTGAAGGGAGTAATATTGAGATTTGGAAAAATGGAGTTCAGCTTGAAAAAAGTGATGGTCCTTATGGTGAAGAAGGGTTTATTGTTCAAGAGTATGCCCCACTAGCTAATTTAGGTTGTGGCTCTACAGTTATTGGTAGTTGGGTAATAGGTAAAGTAGCTGGTGGTATGTCGGTGCGTGAGAGTTCAACGCTTATTACAGAAGACACCGCTCTATTTGTACCACATATTATTCACGGTTAGATATGAAAATTAAGGATGCAACTTGCTGCATAGTTAATGAATGTATACATTGGAATAAATAATTAAATTAAGGTAATAGTATGATATGGAATATTACAGAACTGACCAAAGCATTAAGTAAAGATCCGCTTTGGGATGTTAAAGAAAATGATAATACAATTTTAATTACTAATAATGATGGTGTTGAAGCTTTTCTTGCTATTTCTGGAGAGCAAATCCTAGTAGAGATTATTCTATTTTCTGAAGAGAGTGTTTCTGATATTGCAGGGTTAAATGCCTTTATTTTGAAAACTCATAAGTTATTTCCGTTATCAACGATTGGTATCAATCAGATTGACCAAGGAAATTATTATGTTGCATTTGGTGCCTTATCTTCACATTCTGTTGAAGAAAGTATTCACATTGAGATCACAACATTATTTAATAATGTGGAAGGCTTCTTAGATATTTACCAATCTTACCTAAAAGAGATTTAATTATGAGCGTTTGGAAAAAATTAGTAACCGCGATTAAAGGTGGTGCCAACGATGCAGCAGAAGCTGTTGTTGATCATCAAGCATTTCGTATTTTAGAGCAAGAAATTCGTGAAGCAAAAGAAGAGCTTAAGCGTTCTGATGCTGCATTAATTGGTATTATTGCAAAACGAAAATTAGCACAGCAAAAAGTAAATGGCTTTAATAGTGGTATTACAGAGTATGAAGAACATGCTCGTAAAGCGATGGAAAAAGGCCAACAAGAGCTGGCTCTTGAATGTGCACAACGCGTGGCATCTTTACGTAATGAACAAAACGTAGAGCAGCAGTTTTTAGATACATTTTTGTCTTCAGAAGGAACAATGAAGCAAAAAATCAGTGAAGCAAAAGATAGATTGCGTCAATTAGAGCAGCAAATTGATGTTGTTAAGGCAACAGAAGCCGTTCAAAAAGCGCAAATGACGGTAGCTTCAACAAACATTGGTAGTAATAACAAAATGCATACAGCAATGGATTCACTGGATCGTATTAAACAACGTCAAGTTGAAACTGCGGCTAAATTAGAAGCATCACAAGAGCTAGATGAAGAGTCGTCTTCTGATTCATTAGATAAAAAGCTAGCAGAAGCGGGTATTTCTAAAAATGGAAGTTCTGCAGAAGATGAACTTGCTAGAATCTTAGGTAAGTAACCTTTAGATTTTAAGCGTAGTTTATATGAAATGGCCATTGTAACAATGGCCTTTTTTAATGTGAGTAAAATTATGTTTGGTTGGTTTAAAAAAGAAAAAGAGATTGAAGAAGTTATTCCTGAAGCTTTAGGGTTACGCTTAGGTGGTGCGATTGAACTTGATAAATTGAAGTTACAATTGATAGAAGATGAACTTACTATTGAGGGCGCAGCACCGACGCAATTTATTCAAGCGGTGGGTGAAATTAAGTTAGGTGATAATAATCGGATATTGCGTTTTTATACGGATGACGATGGCTTTATTCAAATAATGCAATACGGAACAGAAGAGCTAGGAGTTGAAGAGGTTAAGTTGGTCTATTACTACGACACGTTACCGATAAGTAATCAAACGGAATGGGAAAATTATCTAAATAATAAATTAGTGAGAGATACTTGGGATTTAGATTCTCAAGAGTTTTACAAAGCTTGGGATAATAATGAGCCAGTGTCTATGACTGAGACTATCTGGACAAAAGACAAGCCGAAAAGCGAATTAGATCAGTTTATTATGCTTTATGAGCGTGAAATTAATGAAGACCTTTTTGAGACTCTATTTGTTATCGCTGAAGAAAAAATAGAATTTAATCAATACCAGCGTTGTGTAAGTCTTAGTACTGCTTTTGATCTTTCTCAAACAGATTTTAAAGTGATTGGTTAACTTTAAAGTCTTATCATAATACCATTGCCATTAATTAAATGGTCTATTTATTACGCAGGAAAACCACTTAAGAGCAAGGCAAAAATTCTGATAAGTAGCTATTCTACTTAAATAATTTTTAACGAAGCTATTATGTGATTTAACCAGTAATAATGACTAGAAAATTACTGGAACTGGTATAATAACGCAGTAATGCTTTAAATGAGAAAGGCAAACCAATTGGCTTGCCTTTGTTGTATCTATAAACTGGGCCTTACTAGAGGGCTACTCTTCATAGTTCTCAATGCTTGGGCAAGAACAAATCAAGTTACGGTCGCCAAATACGTTATCTACACGGTTAACGGTAGGCCAGTATTTAGACGCTTTTGCTTGAGTTGATGGGAAACACGCCACTTCACGAGTGTATGGGTGATCCCACTCATTAGACATTAGATCCACTTGAGTATGCGGTGCATTCACTAATGGGTTATTGTCTAATGGCCATTCGCCTTGTTGAACTTTGTTCATCTCTTCACGAATCGCAATCATTGCATCACAGAAGCGATCAAGCTCTGCTAAGTCTTCAGATTCTGTTGGCTCAATCATTAACGTACCCGCAACTGGGAACGACATGGTTGGCGCATGGAAACCAAAATCCATTAAACGTTTTGCAATGTCTTCTTCACTAATTCCTGTTGCTTCTTTAAGTGGACGAATATCAATAATACATTCGTGCGCGATGCGACCATTTGTACCACGGTACAGAACAGGGTAGTGAGGACGTAGACGCTCCATTACATAGTTCGCATTCAGGATTGCCACTTTAGTCGCTTCAGTAAGGCCCATTTCTCCCATCATCGCAATGTATGCCCATGAGATAGGAAGAATAGAGGCACTGCCTAGATCCGCTGCAGAAACTGCGTAATCTGAACCCTGAACACCGTTTTCTGTGTGACCAGGTAGGAAAGGAGCTAGGTGAGATTTAACACCGATAGGACCCATGCCTGGACCACCGCCACCGTGTGGAATACAGAAAGTTTTGTGTAAGTTTAGGTGAGAGACATCAGAGCCAATGAAACCAGGGCTTGTTAAACCAACCTGTGCGTTCATGTTGGCACCATCAAGATACACTTGACCGCCTGCTTCATGAACCATGTCGCATACTTCACGTACTTGCTCTTCATATACACCGTGTGTAGAAGGGTAAGTAATCATGATGCTTGATAGGTTTTCTTGGTGCTTAGCGATTTTTTCAGCTAAATCGATCATGTCGATGTTACCGTTGTCATCACATTTCACCACAACCACTTTCATTGACACCATTGATGCAGTCGCTGGGTTAGTTCCGTGCGCTGAGCTTGGAATTAGACATACATTACGTTGACCTTCACCACGGCTTTGGTGGTAACGTTGAATTGCAATTAAGCCTGCATATTCACCAGACGCACCAGAGTTAGGTTGTAGAGAGAAGTCATCATAGCCTGTGATTTCGCATAGCATTGATTTTAATGACGTTGATAGTGTGGTGTAGCCTGCTGCTTGGTTTAATGGTGCGAATGGGTGAATACCACCAAACTCAGGCCATGTTACCGGAAGCATTTCTGCTACAGCGTTTAACTTCATCGTACATGAGCCAAGTGGGATCATACCGTGAGTTAATGAGAAATCTTTGTTTTCCAGTTTTTTCAAGTAACGCAGCATTTGTGTTTCACTGTGGTGCGTGTTGAACACTGGGTGGGTTAAGAATGAAGAAGTACGACGACACGCTTCAGGGATAGCGGCAAACTCATCTGCACCGACTTCATTAGAAAGCGTATCACACTCTGCATTATCAACACCAAATACAGTTAGTAGTGCAACTAAATCAGAAACCGTGGTGGTTTCATCAAAGCTAATACCAAGCTCAGTATCAAATTTACGTAAATTGATGCTTGCTGCTAATGCTTTGGTATAAAGAATGTCTGTCTGCTGTTCAGTTTTAACTGTTAACGTATCAAAGAAGCTCTGATGTGTTAATTCAAACCCTGCAGATTGCAATGCTTTTGCAACGATAGCCGTGAAGTGGTGTACACGACGAGCAATGGTTTTTAAACCTTCTGGACCGTGGTAAACCGCGTAGAAAGAAGCCATGTTTGCAAGCAATGCTTGTGCCGTACAAATGTTTGATGTCGCTTTCTCACGACGAATGTGCTGCTCACGTGTTTGCATTGCCATACGCAGTGCTTGGTTGCCCTTTGAATCAACTGATACACCAATAATTCGGCCAGGCATTGAGCGTTTTAGCTTTTCACGTGTTGCCATGAATGCCGCGTGCGGACCGCCGTATCCCATTGGTACGCCAAAGCGCTGTGCACTACCAATCGCAATATCTGCACCCATTTCACCAACAGGCTTAAGCAGCACAGAAGCAAGAAGATCAGTGGCAACAACAACTAAGGTTTTTTTCGCTTGAGCTTGTTCAATCAGTGTTGATAAATCTTTTACTTCACCCGTTGTGCCAGGGTATTGAAGTAGAGCACCAAACACATCATGTGAATCTAAGTTTGAGTCAGTATCAACAACAACGTCAAAACCGATGAATTCGGCACGAGTTTTAATCACCGCTAGTGTTTGTGGGTGAACATCGTCTGCCACAAAGAAGGTGTTACTTTTGCTCTTTCCACCGCGTTTACATAGCGTCATTGCTTCTGCTGCTGCGGTAGCTTCATCAAGCAAAGAGGCGTTCGCGATGTCAAGACCAGTTAAATCCATTACCATTTGTTGGTAGTTTAGTAGCGCTTCTAAACGACCTTGAGATATCTCAGGTTGGTAAGGTGTATATGCGGTATACCAGCCTGGGTTTTCTAATACATTACGTAAAATCACATTAGGTGTGTGCGTATTGTAATAACCTTGGCCGATGTAGCTTGTATTGAGCGTGTTTTGTTGAGCGATCTGTTTTAACTCAGCAAGCATGGCATTTTCAGAAAGGCCGTGAGGTAACTGCATTGGCTGAGGTAAACGAATTGAGCTTGGTACGGTTTCTTCGATTAATTTTTCTAGTGTTTCAGCGCCAACCGTATTGAGCATATGTTGATGCTGTGAAGAAGCGGGACCATTGTGGCGACGAATAAACTCGTTATCCGTGCCTAATTGTTGAAGAAGCTGACTCATGATCTTAATCCTTTATATTATTTTTATTCTTCTTCGATGCTTTCAAGGTATTGATCGCCAGGAATTAGGCTTTCTAATTGACCTTCATCAGACAGTTTGATTTTAGCAATCCAACCGCCTTCATATGGTTCTTCATTAACAAGCTCTGGGCTGTCTTCAAGTTCTTCATTAATTTCAACAATCACACCAGAAACAGGCGCATAGATGTCTGAAGCCGCTTTAACAGATTCAACCAAAGAGAAGTTTTCTCCAGCAGTTACTTCATCATCAACGTCAGGTAAATCAACAAATACAACATCACCAAGTAGGCCTTGAGCGTGGTTTGAGATACCAACCGTTACAGTGCCGTCGCCATTTTCACGTACCCATTCGTGGCTTGCTGTAAATTTAAGATCTTTTTCCATGATACTTCTCCAGTGTGAATTGTTTTTAGTAAATGGCTTTTAGCCAAATGCTTGTAGCAAAATTAGTATTAAGCGAAATTATATTAAGTAGAACTCAACGAGGTGTTATCTGTATTAATAACGACCATCACATTACATTAGCTAAACATACAAGTGTGAAATGCAACATTCAACCATCAAGTTTCCAATAAGAAACTTTGTTTCCCATTTTGCTACCTAGCGCACTCTTTCAGCATTCTTGTTGCTTTTTCTCTCGCAATTTCCCGCCGATAAGATGAGTATTACAAAGGTAGATTGAATACTTAATGAGCAAGGAGCGCCGTTTGAGTAAACCTCAAAATGTAATGGCAGAAGCAAAAGTCGTCAAAATAGAGAAGAATAACGAAGAGCAACCGATTGCTCCGCTTGATCTTGGGAAAAGATTAAAAGACATTCGTATTCAACTTGGGCTCACTCTTGAAGAGGCAAGTAAGCGAACGGGTCTTGCGCGTTCAACGCTTTCAAAAATAGAAAACGAACAGATCTCACCCACATTTCAAGCATTGCAAAAACTCGCAAGTGGGTTGGATATCGCGATACCTCAAATATTTGAGCCGCCAAAACAAAAAGGGGCGGTAGGGCGTCGAGATATTACGCTTTCGCAACAAGGTAAGCCTCACCCAACGGCCACTTATGAGCATGAATTGTTAGCAACTCAATTGTCCAACAAAAGGATGATGCCATTTAAGAGCCGTATTCGTGCGAGAGACTTTGATGCTTATGCTGAATGGGTGCGTCATGACGGAGAAGAATTTTTATTGGTTCTAGAAGGTGAAGTCTGTTTTTACAGTGAATTCTACGAGCCAGTTAATTTAGCAATAGGGGACAGTGTTTATTACGATGCAAGTATGGGACACGTACTTATATCGATTAGTGAGGAAGACGCTCATATCCTCTGGGTTACGGCAAAGTAATGCGTAGCTGAAAGCACAATCCACTATTTTATTAGAAACCTAGATCCCAAGAATAACCGACACACTTAGCCAATATCAGGCAAATGGAGAAAGAAGAATGTCAGAACAACTAAATAAAACTGCTCTTTTTGATATGCATGTCGCTGCTGGCGCAAAAATGGTGCCATTTGCAGGTTATGAAATGCCTGTTCAGTATCCATTAGGCGTAAAAAAAGAACACCTTCACACACGTGATGCTGCTGGTCTGTTTGATGTATCGCACATGGGACAACTTCGATTAAAAGGTGATGGTGCAGCCGCTGCGCTAGAAGCACTAGTGCCTGTTGATATTATTGATCTTCCTTCTCAGAAACAACGCTATGCATTCTTTACTAATGATGCGGGCGGTATTATGGATGACTTGATGGTGGCTAATTTTGGCGATCACCTGTTTGTTGTTGTGAATGCGGCATGTAAAGAACAAGATATTGCGCATCTACAAGCAAACCTTCCTGAAGGTGTGGAGCTTGAAGTGATTGAAGATCGCGCTTTATTGGCATTACAAGGCCCTCAAGCGGCGGACGTATTATCACGACTTCAGCCATCGGTTGCTTCTATGCTGTTTATGGATACGGCTGTTATTGATATCAATGGCATCGAGTGTTACATCAGCCGCTCTGGTTACACAGGTGAAGATGGCTACGAAATCTCAGTACCAAATGATAAAGCCGCAGAGCTTGCAGACGCCTTAACGTCTTTTGAAGAAGTAGAGTGGATCGGACTTGGTGCACGTGATTCACTGCGTCTTGAATGTGGTTTATGTTTATACGGTCATGATTTAGATACAACAACGACGCCAGTAGAAGCAAGCTTACTGTGGGGTATCAGCAAAAATCGCCGTGCAGACGGTGAGCGTGCAGGTGGCTTCCCAGGTGCAGATATCATTTTAAAGCAAATCGAAACCAAAGATGTAAACCGTAAGCGTGTTGGTTTAGTTGGTCAAAGTAAAGCGCCAGTTCGTGAAGGGTGTAAGTTATTTGATGCCGCTGATAATGAAATTGGCATTGTAACCTCTGGTACAGCAGGCCCAACGGCAGGTAAACCTGTATCAATGGGCTATGTAAGAGCAGATTTGGCTGTTATTGGTACCGAAGTGTTCGCTGAAGTTCGTGGTAAAAAACTCGCAATGACAGTAGAAAAAATGCCATTCGTACCGCAGCGTTATTACAGAGGTTAATTTATAGCCAGAGATTAATGTAGAGCGATAAGCTAATTAATCATATTGGTATAAATGAATGAATAAGATGAAAAGAGCATATATTTATGCTCTTTTTTTGTTCCTGAAAAAAGTGTTAGTGGTGGTTTCTTGTTCTAAAATTGAAGATAGGTCTGATTTTTGAAATTAATTGCACACTGTGCATTAGATGATATCTAATTGAATTTAATTGTTTTATTGCCATTCGGCGAACGTGTGTATGCTCGGAAAGTATTTGCAAAAAAACGTGACCTGTAACACAATTATGATTATGGCACTTAAGCATTGTTTTTACGATTAGATATCAAATAAGGTTTTTTATGAAGGTTGTCGATTTTCTAAAGCATAAGCGTGAATATCTGGCTAAACATCCGTTTGAATTAAAAGACTGGATGTCACCAACCATTAAAGATTACTGGATTGAATTTTTAAATAAAGCCAACAACATTCACATTATTTCGTGGGTTAAAGAACACAAACGAACTGCTAATGGACAGCAGAACGAGGTTGTTCAACCTGAGCCAATTGAAATGAACTTAGATACTCAAGCTGTATTTGAAGAGTTAACTGCTCGTTTGGGCGAAGAAATCCACGTTGGCGATTGGGCAATGATGGATCAAGAACGCATTAATAATTTTGGTGCTGTTACTGAAGATATGCAGTGGATTCACACTGATCCAGAAAGAGCATCTGCGGAATCACCGTTTAAAACGCCGATTGCTCATGGATTTTTAACGCTGTCTATGTTGTCGAAACTGACAGATAATGTGGGAAGTGACAACTTACTTTTCCCTACGGCTAAAATGACCGTAAACTATGGCTTGAACAAAGTTCGTTTTCCATACCCTGTTAAAGCAGGTAAGAGAATTAGAGCAAGAAGTACATTAATGTCGGTAACACCGATCAAGCGTGGTTTAGAAATTGAAACAGAAGTAAAAGTTGAGATAGAGAAATGTCGACGCCCAGGTTGTGTTGCAGTGTCTGTCATTCGATTATACTTTTAAGTTTCTGTTTTATTAAGAGTTTATACTCTGAATTTAGAGATAAAAATGGCGCGTTACCTTTATAGGGTAACGCGCCATTTTTTGTATCATAAATTATTAAGCCAACTGTTTATTATTATGGTTTGCACCTCTAAGCATTGCTTGAACCAGTTCAGTAGCCTCAAATTTGGTTAATGCTTCATGAGCTCCTACTTGATGAGCTTGTTCAACACATATCTCACTTGAGAGCGAGGTATGAAGAATAATATAAGCATCTTTTAATTTAGTGTCATTTTGAATTTCAAAGGCTAATTCATAACCATCTAATCCTGGCATTTCAATATCACTAACGACAATATTAAAAGGAGCTCCTTTGTCAGAAGCTGCCTTTAGCATTTCATAACCATCTAGCCCATTAGTTGCCACACTATAGGGGATATTTATGCTATCTAGTGCTGTTGACAGTTGTTTACGTGCAACAAATGAATCATCAACAAGTAAAATATTTAGGGCTTTAAGCTTCTCTCTTTCGACATCGGCTAATATTGGATATAAATTAGAAGTGTCTTCAGGATAAATTTTAGATAAAAGTAATTCAACATCTAATAATTGAACAATGTTATCTTCAAAGCGAGTGATCCCAGTAACAAATACATTTGCTCCTGCCGTTTCAGGTGAAGGCTCAATTGCTTTCCAGTCACACTCCATGATTTTATCGATGCTTCTGATAGCAAAACCCACCACTGTACGCATACAATCGGTAATGATGATATAACAGCTTTTTAATTCTTCTTCTTGAAGAGGTCTAAATCCAACGGCTGCTGACATATCGATAATTGGAATTGCCATGTTCCTAATAGTTGCTGTTCCTAATACATGATGATGAGAATAAGGAATAGCAGTTAAAGTTTGAAAAGGAACTATCTCACGAACTTTTAAAGTACCGATGGCAAAGCGTTGCGTGAGGGTCAGTTTAAATAGCAGCATTCCTTGTGATTGGTTCGCTTTGCTTTTCATAAGTAATGGCCTTGTAAAGTATTTATTTTTTATAAACCCATTGTAGTTTTTTTGAGACAATTTTTAAAGGAGAGGCTATCAATTGAGGCAGAATAAACGATATAATTAGAGAAAATTTATCTAGGATCATTTTGAGGTATTCATGGCTAGCACTGCAGCAGCGCTACACATTCTTGTTAAGCATAAAGAACAAGCAGAAGATATTATTCAGCAGCTTAAAAAAGGTGCTAAATTTCACGTATTAGCAAAGAAATATTCAAGCTGTCCTTCTGGTAAAAAAGGCGGCGATTTAGGTGAATTTAAGAAAGGTCAAATGGTACCGCAGTTTGATAAAGTGTGCTTTAGTGGTGAAACATTGGTCCCACACCTAGTGAAAACTAAATTTGGTTGGCATGTGGTTAAGGTGCTTTACCGCACTTAAGTTATAACCTTAAAAACCAGTATAAATAAAACCAAAAATCCGACGCATAACGTCGGATTTTTATTATTTATAGAATAAAGCCAAGTAGCTTAACGCTCCCAATAGGCTTCTTCTAAGCAATCTTCACGCTCTGGCATTGATTTAGATAAACGTGGAGAGTGTTGAGTTAATACTTCGTAGCTTGCACGGTTTGAGTACTTACAAATTTGAGAGAAAGAAGAGTAAGTTAAATAGTCAGCATCGTGCTTACTTGAGTTTGGTACGTTTTCTTTATGGTAGTGGTTAGCTGCCATATCATGAAGAAGAGCAGATAAAGCTGCATCACCAGCGCCATTGGTGTTTTTAATCTCCATTGGGCCACCCATATAAGGGGCAATGTGAGAAGACACTTTAATTGGCTTAGTACACTGTGCTTTCATCATCGGACGACTGTATTCAAAACGGTTGAATTCAGGAATATTACCCGGAAGAAGTGGCTTATCAGTTTCGCGTTTAATGCTTTCTTCTGTAAAGCCAGCCATGTATAAGCCTACTGGACCAGCAGTACAAAGTACTAAATCTACCCATTCTAACGCTTTATCTGCTGCTAGTAGGGGATCTTTCTCACCAGTAAGAGCTTCGGCTTCTTCTTCGTTCATCGCAACAACGGTTACATTTTCTTTTAAGAACGTTTGCCACCATTCTGCTTTACCTTCAATAACGTACTTAGTGCCTAAAGTAAGAACTACAGGGACGTTATGAGATTTTGCACAATCAATTGCTTTTTGAACTGCATCCATCATAGGATCGCCTTCTTTACCACGAACAAGGTAAGAAGAAATCACTAATGCAGAGGCTTTTTCAAAAATGTGCTCAGGAACGTGAGCAGGGCACAGTTGGTTCATGTCACCTTCATTGATCGCAAACGTACGTTCGCCATCTTCAGAGATCAAGGTGTAACAACGACCGATAGGGCCTTGAACTGGTTGTAGGTGATCTAAGTCCATTCGGCTTGTTGTGTTACATAGGTAACGATAAGCGTAAGAACCGATTTTGATATTTTCACTCATTACACCAAGCAGAATAGACTTGCTGTCTGCGAGAACAGAGTAATTATGAAGGGTGTTACCAATCGTATCGCCAGGATACTCATGACTGATCAAGTTTCTTTCAAACAGTTCTTTATATAAGGCTTCTGCTTTCGATTCTTCAAGAACCAATGAATGACCTTTACTTAATTGGTGGCGCGCTAGGAAATCATCATCAACTTTAGCTTCGATATCGACGATAGTTTGACCAACACCAATAAGGTGGGTGCGCTCAAGCTTAGGGGTTTGTTTGATTTGATTCACTAATGGATCGCGAGTGTGAACAGGAAAATAGTGTTTAGACTTACGTTGGCCAGGAAACTTCATGAATTAAAGATCAGTTAATAAGTGAATTTTCCGAGATTATATCACAAGTTTTTTCATTAACATTCATCAATCGATTAAAAAAATGAGATATAGATCACCCAAGCTTCTCAATCGATTACCGCAAACGTTTACCTTTCTTTAAAAAGTGATTTTATCGGTAGTATGTTAGCCCGTATAAAAAGTGGGTTTTATGTTTGAAATTAGAGTTATATGCTAATTATGTTCTGAATGTAGGTGAAACGTTCTGTTTGTTGGCTTTTGTTTGCAGATTTATCAATAGTATCATAAAAAAAAATGAATTATCAGGCTTGCAGAATAAGTTTCCGGCCCTATAATACTGAAAACCGGAGCGCCTGCCAGCGCCCCGGTTTTTTTGTGCCTGCCATCTTGGTTTGTTAACTGCCTTCTGCCAAAGGCAACAAGAGATAGTAGAGCCATTATCGATAATACGAGGAATTTATCATGCGTATCGAACAAGAATTAAAGTTAGGCTTCAAAGATGTACTATTTCGTCCTAAGCGTTCAACACTGAAAAGTCGCTCTCAAGTCGAATTAACCCGCGAGTTTACATTTAAGCACAGCGGTCGTCAATGGTCTGGTACACCTGTAATTGCAGCTAATATGGATTCTGTTGGTAGCTTTGCTATGGCAAAAGCACTTTCTGAGCACGGTGTAATGACTGCGATTCATAAGCACTACACAGTTGAAGACTGGGCTGGCTTTGTTAAAGAGAACGATGCATCTGTTCTTAAGAACGCAATGGTTTCTACTGGTACTTCTGAAGCGGATTTCCAAAAGACAAAAGACATCATGGCATTAACAGATGACTTGATCTTTATTTGTGTTGATATCGCAAACGGTTACTCTGAGCATTTAGTTCAATACGTAGAAAAAGTACGTGCTGAATTCCCAGACAAAGTGATCTCTGCTGGTAACGTCGTTACTGGTGATATGGTTGAAGAACTTATCCTAGCTGGTGCAGATATCGTTAAAGTAGGTATCGGCCCTGGTTCTGTATGTACTACACGTGTTAAAACAGGTGTTGGTTACCCACAACTTTCTGCAATCATTGAATGTGCGGACGCAGCACACGGTCTTGGTGGTCGTATCATTGGTGACGGCGGTTGTTCATGTGCTGGTGACGTTTCTAAAGCGTTCGGCGGCGGTGCTGATTTCGTAATGCTTGGCGGTATGCTAGCAGGTCATGAAGAGTCAGGCGGCGAAGTTATCGAGCAAGACGGTAAGCAATTCATGAAATTCTACGGAATGTCTTCACAAAGCGCGATGGACAAGCACTCAGGTGGTGTTGCTAAGTACCGTGCAGCTGAAGGAAAAACCGTACTATTACCATACCGTGGTACTGTTCATAATACGATTTCTGACATCCTTGGTGGTGTACGTTCAACTTGTACATACGTAGGCGCGGCGCAGCTTAAAGAGCTAACTAAGCGTACTACTTTCATCCGAGTACAAGAGCAAGAGAACAACGTTTACGGTAAAGAGTGATAACTCGATACCTCGGAAAAACCGAATAATGAAAGGTCGCATTTAGCGGCCTTTTTTTTGGCCTAAAAATGGCTAATGACTACAAAATGACTACGCAGATCCAAGTTTTTATTTTCCATATTATTCAAATGTGAGTAATTATGCACATTTAGTGAATTACTTAAAAGTAGCTTAAAGGGTTCTTTGTAATGGCATCACTTAAATGATCTGGTGCAAAGTGAGCATAACGCATGGTCATTTGGATATCAGCATGACCAAGAATGTCACGAAGAACCAAAATATTACCGCCATTCATCATAAAGTGACTTGCGAAAGAGTGGCGTAAAACGTGAGAGGCTTGGCCTGCTGGTAAATCAATATCAAGTTTATTTCTTAATATGTAGCAGAAAGGGGTATAGCACTCTTCAAACAACTTACCCGATGTCGGTTTATGGATTTCGTTATACAACTCTTCAGTGATTGGGACAGAGCGAATTTTCTTATTCTTTGTATTGGTATAAGTGATCTTGAATTTAGAAAGCTGATTGCCAGTTAATTGTGCCGCTTCATTCCAACGCGAGCCTGTAGATAGACATATTTTAACAATTTTAAGCATATCTTTACGTTTATGTTCAGATACTTTTTGAAGTAGATGAGCAATCTCTTCTTTTGCTAAAAAGCTCATTGGTCTTTCGTGATCTCGAAATGGCTTAATACTTTCTAATGGGTTTGGGCCTTTCAATTCGCCCAGCTCTTTAAGCTTTTCAAATACTGCTTTAAAACGAGCCAGTTCAGAATTTAATGTCGCAATACTTGGTGTGCCTTTTTGCCATTTTCGGTCAACAAAGTTAATTTCACCAGCCATACGTTTACGGCGAAACTCTGCGTAAATCTTCGCGGTAAAAGTTGAGGCTACAGGATTACCCATGGCTTTTACCATGTGTCCAAATTTTTGATAGATAACTTGACCATTAGATAGGTTTACGCCATACATAGAAAACCAAATTTCAATAAGCACGGATAAACGGCGGTTTTCAAGTTTATCGCCTTTCCACGGTTTTTTTTCTATTTGTTTTAATGTGTAGTGCTCAAAAGTAGTGGCTTCACCTTTAGAGGTAAAACGTTTACGAATGCGCTTACCTTCACGACCGTTCGTGTAGAAGTCGGCGAGCCAAGGTTTCTTTGAATTGTCTTTTAAGTTGCGAATAGCCATGAAATTACCTTTGCACTGTTTTTATATACAGTACAAAGGTGAACAGTGAAAAGCAATGTTTAACATTCATTGTTGCAAACAAAAGTTTGAGCAATATAAATAAATTCAAAGAGAGCTATTTACACTAAGATAAATACCTTTATTATGGCGAAAAATATTATAAAGGTGGCTAGTAAAATGATTAATGCATTACATATTCCAGGTGAACGTAAGTATTGGTTTGTTCGTTCAGGTAATGATGGTGGAAAGTATTTTCGGAATTTTAAAGAAAATAATGTTGTGGCACTAGGGCATGCAGATAATGCAGAATTAGATATTGAGAACAATACAACTATTTCTGATACCGAATTAGAGGCAATCATAAATGGAGCTAAAAGGTCTTATCAAAGAAACGAGGACTCGAGGTCATCTATTAGTAGTAAAACAAATCAATTAAAACGCTTTTTAACTGAAATTAAAAAAGACGATATTATTATAACAGTTACTTCTGATCGTGTGTTAGCAGGAAAAGTAATCTCAGACTGTTATTATTCGACAGAAATTTTAAGTACACCTGATTCAGATGATGTTAATCAGTCTAAAGATTGTAGATATGCTGTAAGATATGATATGGATTGGGGGAGTACAAAAAAAAGAGATATGCTACCTTTCGTATTAGAGAAGAGCTTTAAGTATACTGGCTCTGTCTTAAGTATTTCTGATGATGAGCAGATAAAAGCATTGAACCATTGGCTGTTTCCTATCCACTATGTTGATAATCAGGTTCGATGCTCATTGAAAATAAATTCTCAGAATGAGCTTTCTAATAGACAATTATCTCGTCTATCTTCAATATTTGATGAAATTGAATTGTTAGCAACATATATTGAAAGCAACGAAAGTAATTTTAATTTTGATGGGTTTATAGAGTACTCTAGTGAACAGGCTGATAATTACAATTATACGCTAACAGCTCAACATTTATTTATGTCACCGGGACATCAGTTTTTACAACTTTCTGGTTCTGATACAAAAAAAGCACTATTTGCTATAATTTTTGCTGCATTATTTAATACTCAAGTTGCATTTGCTGATACTGATTCTTCAGCTTATGAAAATATATCTTCGGAGGATATTCAGCTTATAGTTTCTCGATATAAAGAAGTTAATAGATTTGAAGCAATTTCTGATTCTTTATCTATTAACTTGCCAACTGAAGATGTAAATCCTGGTATAAATGAATATGAAGAATCATCTGAAGGTGGATTAGAAGTCGATGATCTTGAAGATGCGGAGCCTGATGATAGTGTTATGCTATAATTAGAACGCTAAATGTATTATTTAATTCAAGTAGGTAGATCTATGAGAGCATTTCTCAATAGCCTTTTAAATAAGGCAGAAAGAATTCATTATCTTGTTCTTAGTATTGCTCTAATCTCGGGTGGTTTTTGGACTTGGACTACATTTGATATATTGAATCAAAAAGAAGCAGCTCAGAAGCAATTAGAATCGACAAATAAAAATTTAGAAAAAGCGAAGTTGGAACTTACAGAACTTAAAGCTAAAATTGATGGTACTGATTCTAGTTTTATTAAAATTGAAACAAATGTAACTAAGCTTGAAAGCGGAAAGTTTGGATTAATTGTTAATGTTTTGGTTCAAAATACAGGAACTAATGATGTAAATATGCTCTGGGATAAGTCTCCGATTAGCATTCATAAAATGGCTAATAAAACAAGTGATATAGTTGTTTCTGAAAAAGCGCTATATCCTAAAATTTACAGATATAGTAGTGGTGCAAAAACGTATCTGAAAAATTTATTTTTGTTTGTTGGAGCTAAAAAAGAGTTATCATTTTATGTGGAGTTAGAAAAAGAAGGATTATATTATATTATATTTGAAGCCAAAACAGATAAAGAACTCTCTGATAAGGTGAATAATAAAACTGGTGGGAAAAATGGACTATGGTTCTCATCTAAGTATATTTATGTAAAAGATAAAAAATAAATTTTATAACGAAAGCCCCATTTCTCGGGGCTTTTTTATTTGCCAATCTCAGCCATACCTTCAATTGCTTCCAATGCATAAGCAAAGCAAGCGATTACCACAATGGCGATCATTATTAATTTTATGATTTTGTTCATTTTGTGCCTTTACCTAAGATAGTTGATTTCTTTCGAGGAGATGGAGAGTTGATTGATTTCGCAATACTTACAGCTTCTTTCATATCCCGAATAAAATCAGGTACATTCTGAGTATCTGCTTTACCATCATGGAAACTGAAGAATGAGGATGCTAATTCTAATTTAAGTTTTGTCTTATCTTCATCGCTTAAACCTTCCATATAACTAGGCATTGAAATAATTTGAGTTCCACGCTGGCGATAAAGATTTTCTTTTGTTCGGTGTGATGCAGATTCTTTTAATAAATAAATAGCTGGAGTTGTTAGTAAAATAACAGATAAAAATCGTAGGGCGAAAATTTCAGTCCCAAGTGCTTTTAATTGAGTGACATATTCAGGCGTTAAATCTTCTCCAAGACCTAAATAATCCTTGAATAAAAAGCCTAATAAACCTATTGCAGCAAATAAAAATATCATCCCATAGAATCTTAGCTGATTTGCTGATTGTTCTTCTTTTGTTGCTTGAGTTAGGTAAGCTTCACCTTCTTTAACTATCCCAAGTTTTTCAAAATATGAATCAATTGTCGTTTGTTTAGATGAAAATTTATTGACCTCTAAATCAATTCTTTGCTGTATTGCTGATACTTCTTCTTCAGTAGCAATTTTAAATTCAGAAATGCTATCCTGTCGATGCTTTCTAAAAGTATTAATACGCTTGCTGTACTCTTGATTGAGATTATATATAGCCTCATCTGAGGCCTGTTTTATTAATTTAGCTTGTTTTATTTTCTCGTCATTAAAAACAAGGGTGTCATTATCCATGCAATATTCATAAAAAGGATCTAATATCTTAGATATATTTAGAAGTGGTTCTATTATTGTGCTGTTGGGGTAATTTCTCGCAATGTAATCTTCAAGAGTACCTAATTGTGTAAATATATTTTTTATTACTTGAATCGATATATGTCTCTTTCCTTTTATAATCGTTTTTTTCATGTTATCTAAATTGTAAGTTAATATTGAAGTAATATCATTTCTAATTAATCCTTTATTTTTTAGCATATGATTATCAAGGGTTTCAATACTATGTAATAGCTCATCAATACTATGTAATAGCTCATCAATATTAATAAGGTCTAGATTTAATTGAATGTCAATGTTGTTTTCAGGAGCGTTATTATTTTTACTCTGTACCGAAGTAACCATTTTTATACCTTAATTAACTTACAACCAACCAAAGCCTTTAGCCATTAAACTTGCTAAACCCAGACCTGCAATAATCAGAGCGCCAAACAATGTGCGAAAATCAGTGCGTTGATGATTACGCAGTTCTTTTATATCAGTCTTTATATCGCCAATATTAGTTTTGATATGGTCAACATCAGATTCTAATTTTGCTATTCTTGTTTCCAAATCACAGTCTCCTTTATCATTGCAAAAAAATAATGCGATATACTATGAAAAGAATACAAGCTTTATTGTTCCAGCTATGAGAACACTTAATACTAAATACATTAAACGAACAACGTGGTTAAGAGAGCTTTTTACTTCTGATATTTCAGCTTTTAGTTTACCTGTTTCAGAAGATATTTCAGTTTTTAGTTTTCCTGTTTCAGAAGATAATTCACTTTTGAATTTACCAGCTTCGGTAGATAGTTCATTTCTTATTTTTCCAGTTTCAGTGGAAAGTTCATTTCTTAATCTTCCAATTTCAGTAGAAATTTCATGCTTTAAACTTCCAAGCTCTTGAACTGTTTGTATTTGAAATGTAGATAAACCAACTTTAACCTCAGCAATGTCTTTTCTGAGATCTTTTATATCGGTTTTTATGTCATTGACATTGGTTTTAATATTTCCAATATCAGATTCTAACTTTGCTACTCGTGCTTCCAAACCACTCCCTCCATTCCCATCACCAGTTCTATTTTTTTGTAATTTATCTGGATTAACAACATATAGATTGCTCATTATGCCATTCCTTTGTTCGAAAAGTAATCTAAGATCACTAAGGCTGCTAAATGATGAATATGGCCACAGTTTTGGCACATTAAAGGTAATGTTGGTGTTTCCATGATTTTATTGGAGCTAGAGTTATCTATAGATATTTGATAAAGGTTTAAAATAGAGAAACTAATGTCATTATCTGGTGTAACTAACAGTGCAGGTTTGTCGATATTTTGGCAGCAAGAACATTTATATTTAGATAGTCTGTCTTCCAAAAACTCATCTGCTAACTCTTTGGTTAAAAGGCCTATATGCTTCATCACTCTTTCCCCATCACCATAGCCACACGACCAACCACCTTAATATCATCTTCTTCAACATTGATAGTTGAGCCATTAAAACTGATCGCTAACTTCTTACCCGGTAGACGTTGTAGTTCGTTGATCGAGAACGAGCCATCGATATCAATTAAGTATTTACCTTGGTTTGCTTTTGTTTCATTTTTATCTACGAAGTAAGAAGTTTCATCATGCTCTAAAAGGATTAGATCATCGCTCCCAATTTTCTCTATGAATGCTTTATCAAATGAAAGCGTTCGTAATTCAACTAATTCACTTCTTTGAATGGTAAATAATGGTATTGATAAACTCTCTTTTGAAGTTTGTTCTTCTTTTGAGGGAAATGGTTCGCCTTTACCCAGAGCAAGGTATTCAATTGGCACACCTGTAGCCAAATGTAGGCGAATAATGACTTCGAATGGAGTTAATCCACGTTGATGCCATGTTGATATCGTCCCTTTTGGGATTCCTAAAATAGAACATAGAGATAAAAAATCACGTGATTTTGTGATCTCTTTCATCCTTTCTGTAACTTCTCTACCTGTAATGTACTCGAAAGGCAGAATTTGTTCTTGATATTCACTCATAAGAAGTCTATATTCACTCAAAAGGTGGTGAGGGGCAACTCAGCACATTATTAAACATTCAGTAACCCAAAAGGATACCACTATGAATAACCCTTTGTCATTTCAAGTAGTTATTCCTGTGCCATTTATGACGTATAAGGAGTATTCCAAGTTTTCTGGAATCACTATTCGTACTCTTAAAAGCTGGCAACAGCAGGGAAAACTTATCATTAAGAAAAAAGATAAGCCTCGTGAAACCCCATTAGTAAACGTAATTGCAATGCAAGAGCTTGCTACTCGTGAAGCTCTTAGCTACTTGGGTTAACGCTATGGCTAACCAATCAAACCCAAATGAAACAACAACATTGGAAATCATTGTTGCAATAGTAGTTCTGGTTTCCCTTGGTTTTGTCATTTGAGTATCGGACAGATAGAGGATTAGCTCAATGTGCGATTTACGTGAGCCTAAACAAAATGCTTTTGACAATGCATGTTACGCATTTGCAGATTCAGAAAACATGGAACAAGTAGCAAAGCAGTGTGGAATAAACCCAACAATGCTACGTAACAAGTTAAACCCTGAACAACCGCATAAGTTAACAGTAGGGGATTTAACCGCGATTACGGAAGCAAGCGGCAATTACTGCATCATTAATAGTGTTTTGCTTAGTCTCAATATGGTTGGCGCAAAAGTCGATCCAAATGCAAACCAAGAAACCTTAATTAAACGAGCTTTAGAAAATAGTGTTCATGCCGGTGATTTATCTCGCCTTGCATTAGAGAACGGTGACGAAATTCGTTTACCACGTTCTAAGCGTAATGAGCTGTTAGACAAAGCACATAAAAGCGTTAGTAACTTGGTGTTGCTAATGAATGATCTTGAAAACAAAACATCCGGCTTATCACCGTTTTTATCTATGAGTTTAGATTTCGTTGTAAACGGCGCACCAATACCGGGTTTATCGTGAGGAACAAATCATGTCTCAATTAGTACAAGTATCAAATCCTGTTCCATCAGCACAAGAAAGCATTAATACGTGTAAGGCTCTTTTCTCTACAGGGCATAAACGAAATCAAATCAAAATAGCGTTTAACTCTTTGACTGTTCGTGCTCGTGGAATGATTTGTATTGCTGGCGGATTACCCGTTGCAGATTGCCATCGTAGTTTTGAAGACTTTAACGATATTGAATTACAAAAGATTCGTCGTGGCTTGCTTGAATTGAAAGGCATCACCAAGCGCTTTGATACCAAAGTCGGTGATGTAAGCAAGTTAAAACCAAGCCATTTCCAAGCCTAATTAATACCTAGCCAACCTTTGCCCCTGTAACAGGGGGCTTTTTTTGTACCTAAATTTTGTTTATTACACAGGAATAATGAAATGAATGACTTAAAAACAGCAGAGCAGTTTTATCAAGCATCACTGGAAAACCTCAATAAAGCGAATGAACTGCATGAAAAAATGGAAGCAACAGAAAGAAAAACGGTAGCGTTATTCTCTCGTTTTATTGATGGAACAAAATCTATTTCTGGCGATGTTGAACTTGTAGCGAAAGATAATCTTAAAGCTATCCAACAGCGCGATGTATTGGCAGTGATTAATTCAATTACTGCTATGACGTTAGATATGCCAAAACCGTACCTTGCTTATTGTTCTGTGAGTTCAGCAGCAACATCATCGTTCTATCTTGTTGTTTGGGTGCCGAGTGATAAAAAGGGTACACCCGCGCTGTTGGAGGTAAGTCTAACGCTTGATGAATCATCAGTACTTGAAGATGCTCTTTCGTTAGAAAGCCAGTTGGCTGAATTCATCATTAAAGCAAAAGACAACGCAGAGGTAACGGCATGAGTAAAGATAAATTCTTAGCAAAAATGGCGATTGCTTATATGCAAAATCATGATCATGCACCTACAGAGTACCAGTTAAATGATTGGTCTGAGTTGTATGTTGTTCTTGAAAGAAAGGGGAACTAATCATGCTTCGTTTCTTAGCGGTAATCTTAAACAGTGGCGGTGGTGTTGTTCGTGATACCAAGTCGAATGAAATTCAAATGAAAGAGCTTGGCGAGTTTGAATCAAAAGAACTTGCTATTGATAACGCATGTGAAAGCTTAAAGTGTGAACATGTTACTAAGGGCATTATTGTTAGAGGCAATAACACTGGTGGCTATATGGTTTGTGATACACAGGAGTTTGCAGAGTTATGAATATGATTGAATGTACTCAAAAAGTAGAAATGTTATTGGATGAAGTGCTAAAAGCACCAAAGACACGTGAAGAGATAGAAGCGTTGTTTCAAAAGTTAAAGAAAGAATTATGGAGTGAAAAAGTTATGCCTACAGAAGTACATATCGCAATTCAAAAAGCGGCAGGTAAAGCAATTAATGTAGGCATGAATAATGTTATTTATAGAGATCTTAAGGTTTTTCTTTCAACAGAAAAACCGAATCAAACCCTTTTACTGGGCCGCTCTCTTTGAGTAAGTCAACTAAACCAAAAGATCCAAATTCTTGGGTTAGTTTAACTAGTTGGCCTAATCCACCAACGGTGATGGTTCTGTATTCTTCTTTGCCAGCAGCACCAATAATGGCTGCTAGATACTCAGGGCCATCGGTTTCACATTCATTAGCCTTAAGCCATTCTTCAATTTTGTTGTCGTTTGGTAGTTTGTCTTCTGGATTAACTAATTTTGTTTTCATATTTACCAACTGTAATTAAATTATGAAGTTATCTTTTACCACAGAAGAACAACGTGCAGCCACTAAAGCTTGTTTAAGCTTTGGTGGTTTGTGCGTATTCCCTCAAAAGCCAAAAGAGATCCTAACGCTTTTACCTGATACATCCGTCAAAAACAAAGAACCTGATGATATGTCGATTGTTGAGCGTAAGCTTTATCTAGTTGATAGAGTAAATCACGAATGGCGCCGACAGTTCTTTTCTGGCTTACCTAACTATTTAGCAAGGTACTTTGCTGATCGCTATATCTCAATTTTCAAAAAAGAGGGTCGTGCAAAAGCGGCTAAGTTCTTAACAGAAAAGATGGGTGATGAACTGCAGCGCCGTGTAAGTGTTGTGCTTTATCGTTACCGCCACCTACCAACATACAACAAGATTAAATTGATGAGTGAAGACACTGATCAATCTGATTTTGATGAAGTGCCAAATATTGGCCAGCTTGAATTTAATCTTGAAGCAGTTAAAGCGAAAAAACCAAAGTCTCGTTTACTTGCAGAGCTTGAGTTGGATGAGATTAAAGATATGGCGTTTAAAATATCTAAGATCATACAAGACCGTTTCACTCAATTAAGTATTGAGCATAACGGTGAAACAGATAAAGAAATTGATGCCGGTATTATTAAAGTATTTGAGGGTTTAGCTACATTAACTTATAGCTTTGGCATTGTTGCGCCTCATAAGAAAAAGAAAGTTCTTACTGCAGAAGATGTCTACAGCGATATTTTCAGAATGCAGGATGAAAAATGGTGGCGTGGCCGTTTAGTGAAAGCGCGTAAAATCATGCGTGAACATTTGGCCATAGCTATGGGGCAGGTATCAAAACGTGCCTCGGCTTATTGCTCTTATGATTGTGTTCGTGAACACCAAGAACAGCAAAAGCGCAATTGGGATGCAATTCAAAACAAAATCCTCATCGATGAAGAAACCCAAGAAGAATGTGAATTAAAAGACATGGTTTTAAAAAGCGTGTCGAATCCGGCTATTCGTCGTCATGAACTTATGACAAGAACTAGAGGCTGTGAAAATATCGCAGATGAAATGGGGCTTTGTGGTTTGTTCTTAACGTTAACGACTCCGGGTAAATATCATAACAGTTACCAACGTGGCGGATTTATTCCTCATTGGAGTGGTGCAAGTCCTCGTGATGCTCAAATCTACTTAAATGGAGTTTGGTCACGTATTCGCGCTAAGTTAGGCCGTGATGAATTTCGTTGGTTTGGGATTCGTGTTGCTGAACCGCATCATGATGGAACACCACACTGGCATTTGCTTCTATGGTGTAAGCCTGAAGATAAAGCTGAGATTATTCGCATCTTCATCGATTACGCGACGAAAGAAGACAAACAAGAATTAATGAAAAGCGGAGAGTTTGATCACTCTGCGCGTTGTGATGTAAAAGACATAGACCCTGAACAGGGCTCTGCTACTGGCTACATTGCCAAATACATTTCTAAAAATATTGATGGCTATGCGATGGATGATGCGGTTTCTGATGAAACTGATAAGCCAATAAAAGACATGGCCAAGAATGTCAGTGCTTGGAAAAGCCGTTGGAACATTCGTCAATTTCAATTTATTGGTGGCGCACCGGTTACTACTTACCGTGAATTACGCCGCTTGGCCAATCTTGATAAAGCTTCTTATATGGATTTCTTACATTCTCAAGAACGTTCACAGTTATTAACTGTTTATCGCTCGATGGTGTTTACCCATGTAGGACCACAACAACCAGATGCAGCATTTACTAAACCTGACTTAATGAAACGTTTAGGTGATGCTTATCAACCAACGGTTACCCATCCAAACGGAAGTGTGATTAAAACCATGCGTTCTGCTGATGAAGGAAATTGGCAAGGTTACATCATGGGGCAGGGTGGCCCATTCGTTAAGCGTGCCGCTTTGATTGTTCGTAATGCTTATGAAGAGCTACCGTTTTCTTCTCGTTACTCTGAAACCATCCGTAAGGTGGAAGGGATACTTGCAGCTGGTGAGTTTATCAAAACTCGCGTAAGAACATGGACGATTCAAAACAAGGTTAAGAAATTCGATGAACTTGAAGCGGAGGCTCTTGCTCTTGATAGCAGCGCAGCTGCTCCTTGGAGTTCTGTCAATAACTGTACGGACGATCCCGAAAAGGATCAAAAAGGACAGGTGAGCGATAAGCTATCTAAAATACTAACGCCTTTAGGTAAAAAGCCTGAATCCCTTGATGAACATGCACTTAACGCATTTATGAAAGGCAGCTCTTTGAACCTCAATGATGGTCGTAAGGTGAAAATACGTTCAGGTTATGTGGATGAAGAAGGGAACGTTCGCCCACCAGAACTGATGGAAATAGAAAAAGAGCCGGAAGATTTACGATGGCTTGATTTTAAAGGTTGGCCAGAGCCACCAAACGAGTCAAAAACTGACGAATACCAACAACCAAACCTCTCAATCTTCCCCGAATATGAATTTGGTGATGATGAGTGGCCGTTAATCTAAGGAATATGTATGTCTGCAATTGATCCTGTAAATGAAAAGAAAGTATTTGAAGCAATGATCATAATGAAAGGCCATTTAGAAGAAATAGGCTTGAACGAACATGAAAGAATAGTTCTTCTGAAGAATTTAGCGAGCCATGAAGAAACGACATTAGACCGTAAAAATGCAGCAACAGCTATGTTTGCGGCTTTACGTAAAATTGGGGTGTAAATCACACTGTAGAAACCACTGTTTATTTATACAGTGAAATACTGTATTCTTATACAGGTCAAATGGTTAAGGCGTGGCAATGCTATGAATAATAAAGAATTATACCTAGAAGCAATGGAATTTATTTTAGAGGGTACTGCGCTCAGTACTCATGGTGAAAGCAAAAGTGGCATTGCTATGTATCTAGTAGGATTAGTCGTTGCTGACCAAAAAGAAGAGTTGAAGCCTGAAAAGATGGACGCTCTACGGATGATTATCCAAATGGCTGATGAAGCTGAATCACAAAAAATGGCCCTCTAGTGTGAGGGCTTCTTTTTGTTTATAAGATAGAAAGTTCTAACTGTAATTCTTTGCGCTGTTCTGGCGCTAAACCTCTCACCAATTCAATAGCCATTTGAGAAGTTGTTTTTGCTGAAGGGCTTAAAGTATGGCTGAAACTCAAATTCATCACATAAGTATGGCCACACTCGGGGTCACTACAACTGCAATATAAGTCTGAATAACTCTCTGAAATTCGATTGGTCTTTTGAATGCGGCTTTTGTTGCCGCATTCAGGGCAGAATACTCGCATAAAAACATCCATTTGATTCACTAACTGACATTTTAATTATAAATCAAATTACTGGTTTTTTATACAGTGACCAACCTATTGATGATTTACTTAATTATCAATAGGTTAATTAAAATGATATAGATCACAGTATTGTTATGAGGTGAGTTATTTAATAAGGATATATGAGAATCTCGTTTAAAAATATATTTAGTTCAAGGAATGAGGTTTGATAATGCAAGGAACAATTATAAAGCAGATAGATGATATAACTGTGTTAGTAAGCTATAAAAAAAATGATAAACAAATGGAAAGGGTGATGAGATTATCTAATATAAATTGTCTTAGAAATCAGGATCTAAAAGGAGCTAAGGTTTCTTTTTCGTTAGATAATGTAGATGCGTATGGCCGACTTTTGTTTTAATTGATATTGGTGATTTATGTGTAACAGCAACAGCAACAGCAATCAGTACATAACAATTATTATTAGTGTGCTGCTTTCTGGCTTAGTTTCTTGTGGGACTGCTTTTTTTACAACTTCATACCAAACAGAACAAATAATTAAGCAAAAGACATATGAAAATAAAATATCTGCATACAATGAGTTTTTATCGAAAATTAATAATGAGAAGTATTCAAAAATAAACTCTCTTTTTTAATTAATAAGATGTTAGATAATTTAACTGTGGATGAAAGCATACAAAAAATAGAAGATTCTATTTTTCTTCTCTCTAAAGAACAGGAGTTTTTATATATATTAGATAACCACCTTAAAATACTTAGTTTATATGGCAGTGAAAAGGTTAAAATTTATTGTAGCGATATACTTTCTGTATATTTAGATAATGAATACAGCGTAAACTGGGATTATCATTCAGAATTCGTTAGAAATACAAGGGATGACTGGGTAAATAATGATGGGGTTATTATTGGATGGGAACGGAAAGTTACCGATGAGACTAGAGCAAAGTTTGCTATTATTTCAAGGCAGTATGCAGAGTTGATTAATCAACTTAGTATAGAGCTTAAAGAAGGTATCTAGAAAACTAGTAAATAAATTTAAACTTATATTTAAAAGGGGAATAAAATGACAAAGGGAAATTTAACTTCAAAAAATCATAAAGAAATGGAAAGTTTTTTATTTATGGTTTTAGAAGGTTATAAAAATAGTGATATATCTAAATCTGAAGCTATGAATGGTTTAGCTCATGTAATGGCTGCATTAGATCTAAGGAATACACAAGAGGCTGTTTCTTGGTTTAACCAAAATGACTTACAGTTTTTTAAAGACCCAACGAAAAAAAATTCATAGGTAGTAATTTTAGAGTTATATTTTTACTATTACAATAAACAACTCTTTCCCACGTAAATCGCACTCCTCCTACCCACCTGCGGCCTAAAACGAACACTTTTTTTTGCAGTTTTAAGTTCTTCATTTTTGGGGCTGGTGAGTAGGGTGGTAATTAGCGCGAGAGCCCTTATCTATTGGGCTCTCAGCGTATGTGAAGGGCAAAGAAATACTTAATTTTGTGGGATTTCAAAACTGAAAAATTGAAATTATTTTCACGTTATTTCAGTAATAAAGATCTCTTAATGATCTGTTTGGTTTTTCTAACTCTTTGAAAGTATGTAGATTGTTGTGTTTTACGTCATGATTTAAAAGATCTTGTGTGATTTATAAATGATCTCGTAATCAGTTCTAAAGCGTAAGCGCTTAACTAACCACACATATCAATATTAAGCATGCTTTGCCATAGTATCTTTTTAATCGGAGGTATTATGAATCAACAAAGTAAGCGCGACCATTGGGCTAATATTTTAGATCAACAGAAAGAGAGTAACCTATCTATCAAGCAATTTTGTATTGATAATGAAATAAGCTACCAAACCCTTTATTACTGGTCAAAGAAGCTCAGCGAGTTAGAAGTCACAACAAAAATTCACCCCATTATCGTGACAGAGCCAACACAAGAGCCGTCAAATATTGTGGTGCTGACATGTAATAATGGCCTTCGTGCCGAGTTACCAGCAAACCTTAATTCCAAACAAATAAAACATTGGGTTGATGCATTGCAATGATACAGTCAGGAAAGGTTTACCTCGTCGTTGGCGTCACCGACATGAGAAAATCCATTGATGGCTTATCACTCATTGTCGCCGAAACGCTGGAAATGGACCCATTCAGTGAAGCCTGGTTTATTTTTTGTAACCGCAATCGAGATAAACTCAAGATCTTGTTTTGGGATACCAATGGTTTTTGGCTTTATTATCGTCGCTTAGAAAAAGGGACGTTCAAATGGCCAACTCCCAATATTGATGGTGCGCTCCACATTAGCAGACAACAACTCAACTGGCTTTTATCTGGACTGACTTTAGATCATGCTAAAGCTCATAAGCCGTTATTTAACCTAGAAGTGTGATCGCTGATAATGATCATCAAATTGGACTTGAACGATCCTTTTTCGATGTCACACTTAGGGTAATTAAACAACCTTGAGCTAAAGCATGACCGATCTTCCTAATGATATTGAGCAACTAAAAGCGATGCTACTTGAGCTTCATAATCAAAATGAAGCCAAAGAGAAGCTGCTTGTTGCCAAGCAAGAAGAAGTCGCTGAATTAAAAACTCAAGTTGCACTCTTGGTTGAGCAATTAAACCTAAATAAATCCAAGCGCTTCTCATCGCAAAGTGAAAAAGTACCAAAAGGTACTTTCAATGAAGCTGAGCAGCAAAACTCGCTCCCTAAATCGAATGATGAGAAGAAAAAAACAGGTCGCAAGCCTCTACCAAAAGAGCTTGAGCGTGAGATACACAAGCATGAACTCAATGCACCTTATTGTGAATGTTGTGATGAACCATTGCATGAATGTGGCGTTGAAACCTCAGAAGAGCTTAAAATTATTCCTCAAAAGGTCACTGTCATTCGCCACGAACGCACTAAATACGCTTGTCGCCAATGTGAAAAAACGCAAACCCAATCCAAAATTATCACCGCACCAAAGCCCGCTAGTATGATCCCCAAAAGCATGGGAAGCGCAGGAGCTTTCGCGGCGGTAGTCACAGCAAAATACGTAGATGCACTGCCACTGTATCGCCAAGTAGATATCCTAAATCGGTCTGATATTGATATAAGCCGAGCGACGCTTGCTAATTGGTGTGTTCAGTTGGGTAATAAAGTGAAACCAGTCATTGATGAGATGAAATCAAGGCTGCTTAATGAAAAGCTTATCTGCGCAGATGAAACCACAGTACAAGTGCTACGCGAAGAAGATAGAAAAGCGCAAACCAAATCTTATATGTGGGTTTACCGTAGTGGTGAGTTCATTAAAACCCCTGTTGTTATCTATGATTATCACCCAAGCCGTGCAGCAACGTGTGCAAAAGACTTTTTAGGTGATTACTCAGGGTACTTACTCTCTGATGGCTACAGCGTATACGACACATTAGATGCAGTGACACAAGCAGCATGTATGGCGCATGCTCGTAGAAAGTTCACCGATGCACAAAAAGCGTCACCCTCTAAAAAAGCGGGAAAACCTGAAAAAGCCCTCAACTTCATCGCCAAACTTTACGGCGTAGAAAGAAAGGCAAAGGGATTATCCGCAAATGAACGGCAGAAGATAAGAAAACAGGAAGCTGAGCCAATATTGAGTGAATTTAAAGCGTGGCTTGATGTTCAAAATGTCTTACCCAAAGGGGCATTAGGTAAAGCTATCGCCTACACTCAAAAGCAATGGCCTAAATTACTCACCTATCTTGAGGATGGTGATATCAGCATCGATAATAATGTCACAGAAAGAGACATTAGGCCGTTTACCACAGGTAGAAAAAACTGGATGTTCTCAACGTCTGTTGATGGAGCGAAGGCCAGTGCTAACTTGTATAGCTTGGTAATGACGTGCCGCGCCAATGACATTAACCCGTATTATTACTTCCAGTATCTATTTACGGAATTACCTAAACGTGATCCAGTTGATGATATGTCGGATCTTATGCCGTGGCTCGTTGAAATGAGTGATGCAGAGTAAAGCATCACTAGTTCATTGAGCGCTTACCCTTTACCTAAGATGGTTGATTTTCTTTTAGGTGTTGGAGAGTTGATTGATTTCGCAATACTAACAGCCTCTTTCATATCCCGAACAAAATCAGGGACGTTTTGTGTGTCAGTTTTTCCATCATGAAAGCTGAAGAAATTCTTGCTTAATTCCTTTTTGATAGCTGCTCGTTCTTCCGGTAGTAGTTCGTCAAGATAAGCACCAATACTAGATAATTGTGTACCACGCTGGCGATATAGATTTTCTTTACTACGATGTGATGCAGATTCTTTTAATAAATATACTCCGGGAGATGTAAGCATAAGAATTGTCATGAATCTAATAGCAAACCATTCGATACCTAATTCACTAAGTTTTGGGATCGCTTTCTCTGACGGGATTTCATAAAAACCAATGTAATCATTAAATAGTTTCATTGTGATGAATATGGTCGCTATCATCCATATGACACCAAGAACACGTAAAATTTCGGCTGACCACTTCTCTGTAGTTGCTTGTCTAGTATTAGCGCTTGCTTGATATGCAGCACCGATTTCACCAAGGATTTGAGTTATTTCAGTTTTTTTGTTTCAAACGCACTTATTTCTTTATTGATTCTATTGGATATATTGTCTATTTGATCATCAACTTCGCCGTTAAATTTCTCTAGAGCACCATTCTGGATTTCTTTTAAAGCACTTAACCGTTCAGAATATTGCTTTGTTTGCCTTCTTATAGAGTCTTGTTCGATTGAAACCAATCTGGTTTGTATTTCGGTGATGGCATTAGAAACTGTATTTTCTTTCAAATTATCTAATTCTAAATTAAATGAAGTGAAATTATTATTCGCTTCATTTATATGCGTTAATTTGATTTCATCAAGCTCTGTATCAATTTTTGTTATTTTTGCATCTATTTTTTTATTAGATTTTTCTAGTTCAAGCCTTGTGCTTTTTAGATGTTCTTCAGCAGTTTTATTATTATCGTATGCGGCTTGAAGCTTTGCCTCAGTTTGATAAATTATATTAGATAAAGAATTTTTCGCTTCTTCTGCAACAACTTCAATGTTCTTTATTTCATTGAATAAATTAGTATTTTTTTGAAATGCCTCAATATTTATTTTAATATTTAGCTCTTGAAGGGCATCAAGGAAAGTTCTTTTTAAGGGGTGAATAAGTTCATTTATTCCATTTAGAGAGGTTTTTCGTTCCAAGATAGTATTGCAATGTGATAAGCCTTCATACATTAATTCATATAAGAAAGGTATGTTATTATCTCTTTCAAGATGCTCAACAATATCATAAATTTCAGTCAAGTATTTGGCTGTGCCATGTAGCTCACTTGTATGTATTGATTTTGAACTTGAGTATGATTCTTCAACTATTTTTAAGTCTTTAGCAAGTATTTCTAATTGTTCTTGTTGAGTAATGCTAGCCAAAATTTATTCCTTATTCCTTATTCCTTATTCATAAGCATAGCAACACGACCAACTACCTTAATATCATCTTCTGAGACATTGATAATTGAACCATTAAAACTGATCGCTAACTTCTTACCCGGTAGGCGCTGTAGTTCGTTGATCGAGAACGAACCATCCATATCAATTAAATACTTTCCTGATGTTGCATGTGTAGATTCTTTATCAACAAGTAGTCTTTGAGAGTCTTCCTTTACCAGAATTAGATTTTCAGTCTCTAATTCTTCACTGATGCTCTTATCTAAAACAAATGAGTTTGTTTCTTCTAAGGTTCCTGAGCGTAATCTAAAGCTATCAATTGATGTTGCATTTGCAACTTTAGACTCTTCACTCTCAGGAAAAGCCTCGCCAATGTTTAATGAATCTCTGCTTTTCGTCACGGTTTTTAAATCCTCTACGACATCTCGACCATGTTAATAGTCTGGAACCTGCATAAGTTGCTTTCTAGCGCTAAAGCTGCATTATCAACTCAAGTAGAGTTGAACATTCAGTAACCCAAAAGGATACCACCATGAATAACCCTTTGTCATTTCAAGTTGTTGTTCCAGTTCCATTTATGACGTATCAGGAGTACTCCAAATATTCTGGAATTACTGTTCGTACGCTTAAAAACTAGCAACGATAAGGATTATTTATCATTAAGAAATAAAAAAGCCTCGTGAAACTCTATTAGCAAATGTGATTGAAATGCAGCTTTAATCTTCCTGCGACATAAAAAAAAGCCAGCAACTAAGCTGGCTTTGTTCATTGTGTGATTATTTTCAGGTTCTAAAAATTAGTACACATTTTTAACTGGTAGCTTACGAAGTGTATCGTAGTGCTCGCCAACCATATTTGTGTAATCACCTGAAAGGTATGCTTTAATCATTCCATGAGAAAGGCTCCATGCAAATTTATTTGACGCATCTGCATTAGTGTAGCCGTTATAGAAATCATAACTAACAGCAAGTAGTGTCGTATCTAAACCAGCGTTTACATATGCCATAGTATAATCAATAATATTAATTACATCACTAGTTTGGTGAACCTTACCATTATTGTAAGTTACCGTACCGCTTACACTATCATAAACAACACCATCTTGAGCTAATACACCACTAATTACGATATTAAACTCATCATTACTTAAGCCATCGCTTACATCTACTGCTCCTGAGGTTAATTGTGCTTTATATGAATTTACAATAACTTCAACTAAAGGAGCATCAAGAGCTAGGATTGGTGTATGGAACGTAGACTTATAGCCTGCAACAGGTTGCCATGCGACTAAGATACTATCAAGAGCGTCACTAGTTGTGTTATCTAGTGCTACTTTTGCATCATATCCATCACTAGTAAACAACTTAGAAGCAACACGATTTGCTAGTACATTATCTTTATTGATTTTGTAGCTAATACCCTCTAAAGAAACGTTGAATGCATCTCCTTGTAATAGGTTATAACGGTCAAGTTGCTTAGATAAGCTGTTTCTTTGTTTCAGTGCTGTTTCAGCAAAAATGTAATCTGCCGTTACCATTTGCTTTGTACCCATTGATAAGATCATGTTTGACATGTCTGTACGTGCTGATGTAGTTAAACCATAAAAGTTTAAGATACCTCGTGGCAGTGGTGGTAATGCCTCAACCAGTTGAGTGACATGTAAGTTTACATCAATCGTTGGTTCATAAGCTGCACCTGTGCTGTCTACAAAATCTACAGCATTAACAAGTGGCTCTTTGGCAACTAAATGAGCCATGATTGCATCGTATTCTGCCTTCACACCCGGTAAGTCTAGTAGTGAAGCAAACGCGCCTTCATCTGTGTAACGTAATGAATAACGACGAGCTAACTGGTAACTTGCCAACCCTTTATCAGGCCACATACCAAGTATCGAAACTGCATTTGAGTATGGATTTGCAGGGTCAAATGAGCCTACTGAGTTTAAGAACTTAGAGTTAATTGAGCTTGCATGGATAGCAGTAGCTCCGTGTAATGATTCGATAATTGGTTTTGCTACATCATCAAAACAATCAGCACGTGTAATATCGTAATCACTTGGGATCTTATAGCTTTGAGCACTTAACGTCTCACCAAGAGAAATACTACGCATTGCACCAGTTCGGTCAGTAATAATACACTGAGATTCAGGAGTTCTTAAAACATCTAAGAAAAACTCTGATGCTTTTTTAGAGCCATACGCATAATCACATAACCATGAATTACTCGCCGTTAATTCGCGATCTTCAGAGTAAACACAAGTACTTGGGTTTGAAGCTATTTGATGTAAGAACTCAGTTGGTTTATCTGATGAAGAGGCATCACCATAGTCATGGAACAACTGATCAATACGCTCATTATCTTCAATCATGTCACGAATCGTATTCATTTCTCTGAATCGACGAATGATATATGAAGGGTAATCAGAGTTGTAAGTACCGTCACGGTATAATCCCGCATTTCTAGAGTCGTAACTGTCAAGATACTGCTGCCATTTATAGGTTGCAATTTCTTGTAGGTTAGTCCCTTCATCAAAACGGTTACAATCACTGTTTAAAGAAACGTTACCATCGGTACAGAAACCATAAGCTTTACGAGTAAAACCAAGAATGTCATCTAGATAGTAAAGTACACCGTGTTCAGCAAGAGGATCACCATTAAGTGCCGCTGTATCTAAACGAGAGAAGTCACAAGTATAGTTTGATTGACCTGTTGGCTGCCCTTGGTCATCAAGTACTGGTGATTGCTCAGCACAAACCATAAGAGATTCGTTTTCTGCTGTTGCTCCATATTTGCTGTAGAATGAATCAGCATAAGCGGCTTCACCACCTTCAGCTGCTTGCTGTTCGGTACTCATAGGTGAAGCTTCAACAAGATCAAGTTTACGAGCGTAAGCAAATTTAAATGCAGCTAGATCGTATAAGCCCCATGTTGGGATCTCATCAAGCATGCTTGGTGCGTAATCCATTGTTGAGCTATATGCAGGAACATTACTTAATCCAAGAAGTTTAGATTGCTCTTTTGATAAGTAGTTATCAATATCATTTGAGCCTTTAAAGTTATGACGTAAACCTACGTTATGACCAAGTTCGTGAACTAGTGTATTTGCATAAGTTGTTATTGTAATCGCATCTGCTGCAATAGCTTGTAGGTTATCAGGCAGTAGAGCCCATGGTTTTAGCGTTTTTGTGACTACTCCTGTTTCAGGATCGGTAATGTTTGTGAAGTAACCTTCATCAGTCAGTGGTAAGTTGTCAATTACCGCTTTACTTGATGAAGACACCCACGATGCTTCGATAGGGTAGACGTTATTTTCACTCCAGAAAGCGATACGTTCTTCTTCAGCACGTACAATTTCTTCTAATCCCATTTCATCATGCACATCACCAAGTTGTGTTGGTGCTGTTTTCAATTTATTTTGTAGGCTTTGTTGTGCTAAAAATTGAACTACATCTTGCTCGCTTACAGAGGTCGTTGCATGATTATGCTCAGAGTGATTCGCTTGTAGATTTTCAGATACATTCTTATTGGTTTGTAGCTCTACACGAGAAGCTACACTTGGAGTAGCGTCAGAATCAAGACCGTTAAGCTCTAGTTGACCACGATTGTATAAACGAGCCATGTTGTCCCAATAATAAGGAACACCAGTACGGGCAACCCCTGCGTATTGGTTTACGTGCGCTTTGATGATTTCCCCAGTAACAGGACTCGCAATAGATGGCCCATAACCTAATAAACCATTATCTAGAGGCTCATCAACAAGGTTGATTACGTTATAGCGCAAATCACCGGCATGGATACCAAGGGCTTCGCTTTTATTCGCAATCTCTAACATTGGTTTACTTGAATTAGGCTCAAGTAAGCGCAATGTATCGTTCATTTTGTTGATTGTATTAATCGTTGAGTCTAAGAAGAGCTTATTTTTCTCTTCAAAAAAGTTATCTGACAAGTAGTATTTGATTGTTTCTTTATTTGGATTAAAACGATTTAAATAGGTAACTGAATCATACTTGTTAGTAATTGGATCTTTTTTCTTTGTTGTCGTCGTGAAGAAACCGATATCATTTTCATCATTAACAGGATATAAAATTGGTTGATAATTTTCAGATGCTAAATGACTTTCATGAACTAATGAGTAGAAGAAGCGAGCTTTAAATGAGCCTTTCGCCATCTCTTCTTCCATTGCAGACCAATCCATATAGCGTGACAACTTATCAAAGTCGATTGCAAAGGTTTGCTCTAATTCAAAGTTCAAAACACCGCTAACAGGATCGAAATCCCATGAGATAACTTCTGGATCCCCCTGAGGGTTTAGACCATCTTTTGTTCCGTATAATTCATCCCAGTTTAGATCACTGACAAGAGTCGATGCTGGGTCTGGAGTGAAGTGAGTATTCTGTCTAAAGGTAGTATTATCAAGGTTTGGATCAGAATCTTTTTCTTCAACATTTGTACAGTCGCCGTAGCTATCTTCACGACACTGGTATTTTGCGTAGCTACCAGGAATAGTCATTACGTGGGGGAAGTTTACCTGATCATCAGAGCCTATGTTGTTTTCATCTTGAGGTAAACAGAAACCTTGCTTGTCTTTTGGAAGTACTAGCTCAGGGTTATTATTATCATAACCACGAACCTCTAGCCCCTCATTAGAGAAACATAATTCAACGTAGCGTCCCATGCCCTGTAGAAATGGAAATTGGGTAACGGCAAAGCGAGGTGCTGCACCTGTAGTTGGTGCATAAAACCAACGTCCATCAAGGCGAAGATCTTGAACCTGAACTTCCGTAAGGTCCTTATCCAGAGCATCATACTCTTGTTCATCTGGCGCACAGCCAGCTAAAGTAGCGGTAATCGCCGCGGCTAAAGAAAGTTTTCTAAATATCATATTGTTCACATCCTGTTGTTCTACTTATGTAGATTAGTATTTTTTATATCCCTAAAAGGAGTAAGTCATGCCAAGTGAATAGGTTGCTTTCGCATCATCAAAGAGATCGAAGCTTCCTAATGTGCCTTGGGCTGCATCTGTGTAAAGACCTGATGTTGCAAGTGTTAATGAAATAGAGAGTGCATCACTTAGGTTATAGCCTGAGCTAAGGCTGCCTCCGTAACTATATCCATCTGCCCAACGGTTGTTATAATTTACGGTTGTTCCACCTAATGCTGATGCAGAGAAGAATGCATCACCATAAGAATAGTTAGCAGCAAGGAGAAGAGAGAGACCCCACGAGGTATTGACATTACCTGATGGTGAAGTCGTATATTCATGAAAGTTTTTTCTTATTCTTGGTGCGACGGTAATGCCGACATCAGCAAGTTTGAACGAGATTGGAGTTTGTATCCGAAATGCTGTGTTTAAATGAGCGTCTTGTGATGACTCTGATGTAGGTAATGAGAATTGCCCACTGATTGATACTTTCCCTGTCTCACCAAAAGTAAATAATGATGAACGAGATAAACCTACAACAGTGTCTGTAGAGTAAAAGCCTTCTGCTCTTTGTAAGGTTCGATAACCCCCGGTGCTCGCATAAAGGGAGTAGTTATCAGCAATAGAGTAATAGAGAGAACCATGCGTAGAGATCGCTCGGCTTGAACGATAATCTGATGATGAGAAAAAGTTACTATCATAACCAAGAGATAATGAACCACTCCAATTACTCTCGATTTCTGTGTCACTATTTTCTGTTGCTTCTATTTTTTCTACTGCTTCTGTATCACTATTGTCTTCTGCGTGCGCATATTGTGCTAGTGCAAAAGTACAAGCAATAAAGCTAGATAGCATTGACTTTGTAAATGTTCTGGTACGCATAAATGACTTCCATGTTAATGGTAAATACTCATCATGAGCAAGATAGCGTTCTTTTTATTATTCGTCACAATATTGACGTTGCAACATATTTGTAACCTTTGATGCAATTCTCTGCAATAGTTTATAGTTCTGTTGATAGTTTGGTTTTAAATTGTGAGTTCACTGACATCAAAAAGTGAAACTGAACTGGTAATTAAGAATGATATAAAGTAACGTTGATGCCTAAAAATGAAGTAATAGCAAGGAAGTAGTTATGGGATTTTGTGCGAGTTTATTATTAAATGCATTACGTGTGAAATTAAAAGAAAATGATCTTACTTATAATGAATTGTCATTAAAAGTAAATGTACCAATATCAACATTGAAGCGCCATTTTCATAGTAATTCGATTGGTATCGATAAGTTAATGGAATATGCAACAGTATTAAATACAAATCTAGAAGAGTTGTCTCAAATTGCGAAAGATATCTATAATCGTGAAGAGGGAACTCGTACAGAGGTGTTGGATGAGGTTTTTTTTAATCATCCATACTTGTACGATTTTTTCTACGAAATACATGTGAAAGGGCGTCCCATTGATGAGGTCGCGTTAGAGAATAATTTAACCGAACAAAGTGTTTATATCTATTTGAGATCATTAGAAATAATGGGGATTTTAGAATTGCGCTCTGATGGGGTTCCTTTCTTTCTTACACCACCATATTACACCTTCTTTGAAGGTTCTAAGTTAGACAGTCTATTTACCGAGAAATTACGAGTTGAAGTGTTAGATCAAGTATCTAGGCCTGAAGTAGGAATGTCTCGTGTTTGTTTAACACAAGAGCAAATAGATCAAATATCAGAAATGGTCTATGAAAAAGTTCAGCATTTTCATTTTCAAAATAAAGAATCTAAAGATAGTGAAAGTATTAGAAAGAATATTTTACTAAATGTGACTAAAGGTAATTATATACATCTCTCTGATGGCTTGATTAATATAGATTCAACTCTTTTAAAAGAGCTATATGAATCAATAAATAATGATTTAGATAAATAGTTTCATTTAAAATAATAATATTTAAACAGAGTTCAAGATATATAGAATTAGAGATCTAAAAAAGCCTCATCTTCAATGAAACGAAGATGAGGCTTTTTTGTTACCAGAGTTTTAGATATTTAAGACTCTGGCTTGAGTATTAACAATTAAGCTAAAAGCTCTTTTGCTGTTTTCACTGCATTTTCAGTAGTGAAACCAAACATTTTGAATAGCTCGTCAGCTGGTGCTGATTCGCCAAACGTTGTCATACCGATGATCTTGCCGTTTAAACCAACATACTTGAACCAGAAGTCAGCAATGCCCGCTTCAATAGCAACACGCTTTGTTACTGCTGATGGAAGTACTGATTCACGGTAAGCTTCATCTTGCTTATCAAATGCATCAGTTGCTGGCATTGATACAACACGTACCGCTTTGCCTTCAGCAGTTAGTTGAGCCGCAGCTTCAACCGCTAATTGAACTTCAGAACCAGTAGCAATGAAAATAAGCTCAGGTTGGCCTTCACAATCTTTAAGAATGTAGCCACCTTTAGCGATGTTAGCTACTTGCTCTGCATCACGATCTTGTTGTGCAAGATTTTGACGAGAGAAGATAAGTGCTGATGGACCATCACGACGTTCAATCGCTAGTTTCCAAGCAACTGCAGATTCAACTTGATCACATGGACGCCATGTGCTCATGTTTGGTGTTAGACGTAGAGAAGCGACTTGCTCAACCGGTTGGTGAGTAGGACCATCTTCGCCAAGACCGATAGAATCGTGTGTGTAGACTTGGATATTCTGAATTTTCATCAGAGCAGCCATACGCATAGCGTTACGAGCGTATTCCATGAACATTAGGAACGTTGCGCCGTATGGTACGAAACCACCGTGCAGAGCGATACCGTTCATGATAGCTGTCATACCAAATTCACGTACACCGTAGTGAATGTAGTTACCAGAGAAGTCAGTAGCTTCAAGCGACTTAGAACCAGACCACATAGTTAGGTTAGAAGGTGCAAGGTCAGCAGAGCCGCCCATAAACTCAGGTAGCATAGCACCAAATGCTTCTAGTGCATTTTGAGATGCCTTACGTGATGCGATGTTTGCAGGGTTAGCTTGAAGATCAGCAATGATTGCCGATGCTTTTTCTTCCCACTCTTTTGGTAAATCACCGTTTACGCGGCGAGTAAACTCGGCTGCAAGCTCTGGGTATGCTGCTTCATAAGCTGCAAATTTCTCGTTCCACGACGCTTCCTTAGTTGCGCCTGCTTCTTTCGCGTCCCATTCTGCGTAAACTTCTTGCGGAATTTCAAATGCGTCGTGCTCCCAACCTAATTGTGCTTTCGCTGCTTTAATTTCTTCAGCGCCTAGTGGAGCACCGTGACAGTCATGTGTACCTTGCTTGTTTGGAGAACCAAAACCAATGATAGTTTTAGTACAAATCAGAGTAGGGCGAGGATCAGCTTTTGCTGCGATGATTGCAGCATTGATTGCATCAGCATCGTGACCATCTACAGCCGGAATTACGTGCCAGCCGTATGCTTCAAAACGTTTAGGTGTGTCGTCAGAGAACCAACCTTCCACTTCACCATCGATAGAGATACCGTTGTCATCCCAGAAAGCAACCAGCTTACCAAGACCTAATGTACCTGCTAGAGAGCATGACTCGTGAGAGATACCTTCCATCAGACAACCATCACCCATGAATGCATAAGTGTAGTGGTCAACGATGTCGTGACCTTCTTTGTTGAACTGTGCAGCAAGTGCTTTTTCAGCCATTGCCATACCAACGGCATTGGTGATGCCTTGGCCTAATGGACCTGTTGTTGTTTCGATACCCGGTGCGTAACCGTACTCAGGGTGACCTGGAGTTTTTGAATGCAGTTGACGGAAGTTTCTCAGCTCTTCAATTGGTAATTCATAACCTGCTAGGTGAAGCAGAGAATAAATCAGCATAGAGCCGTGACCGTTAGAAAGAATAAAACGGTCGCGATCAGCCCACTCAGGGTTTGCAGGGTTATGGTTTAGGTGTGAGCGCCAAAGAACTTCAGCGATGTCAGCCATGCCCATTGGTGCGCCAGGGTGACCAGAGTTTGCTTGTTGTACGCCGTCCATGCTTAGAGCACGAATAGCATTTGCTAAATGTTTACGATTCATAATGATTAACTCGAATATTTGAAAATGAAGGGCTGAAAGGCTCAACCCGATTTGAATATGGTGACGAGCTAGAAGCTATAGACGCTTCGCTTCTAGAAACTATAAGAGCATGGAATATGCACGTTGAGAGTGTTACTTATAACGTGATTGCTTTTGCCCTTATAGTAGCGAAGCGTTCTAGTTTCTAGAAATTATAGCTTAGCTGCGATCATGTCTTCTAGCTTACCTTGGTCAACCGCAAAGTTACGGATGCCTTCAGCCAGTTTCTCAACAGCCATTGGATCTTGGTTGTGATCCCATAAGAACTCAGCGTGAGTCATTGCTGCTGGACGTTCTTTATTACCGTTCGTATCAATCAGTTTCTCAACCACTTCGCCAGTTGCTTCTTCAAGCTCTTGAAGTAGATTAGGGCTGATAGTTAGACGATCACAACCCGCAAGCTCAAGGATCTCACCGATGTTACGGAAGCTTGCGCCCATTACTACTGTGTTGTAGCCATGTTCTTTGTAGTAGTCGTAGATACCAGCAACAGAGATAACGCCTGGATCTTCACTTGCTTCAAAATCACGACCTTCTTTTGCTTTGTACCAGTCCATGATGCGACCAACAAAAGGAGAGATTAAGAACACGCCCGCTTCAGCACATGCACGCGCTTGAGCGAAAGAGAATAGAAGCGTTAGGTTACAGTTGATGCCTTCTTTTTCTAAAACTTCAGCAGCGCGGATACCTTCCCACGTTGACGCCAGTTTAATAAGAATACGATCGTTAGTAATACCAGCATCGTTGTACATTTTGATAAGTTGGCGAGCTTTTGCAATGCTGCCTTCAGTGTCGTAAGAAAGACAAGCGTCTACTTCAGTAGAGATACGACCTGGAACGACTTTAAGGATTTCTTTACCGATGCTAACAGCAAGCATGTCGCACGTATCTTGAACTTGTTGTGCTTTGTCACTGCTTTGCGCTTTTGCGTATTCAATAGAAGCATCAATCAGTGGAGCGTATTCTGCGATTTGAGCTGCTTTTAAAATTAGAGAAGGGTTAGTGGTTGCATCTTCTGGAGTGTATTTTGCGATTGCTTCAATATCACCAGTGTCTGCTACTACTGTTGTTAGTTTACGAAGTTGTTCTAATTTAGTTGTCATACTACTTACCCTTACTGATCACATGCTTGTATAAGCATCTTCATTTAAAGTTCGTCTCGCTGCCACCGTTTCAGATGATACTGAGCAAATGCGATGGTAGTGAACATTTGATAGGGTGATAATTGAGTTTTCTGACCGATATGTCAATGGTAAATCGACAATAGTGTGAGAATTGCTGGATTTTCATGTGAATATTTGAGGGGGATCGTTTGCGCAAACCATTAACTAAAATGAGCATTGGCTTAATTTTTATGGAGAATAAAGCAGAGTAGGTAGAGCAAGACGTAGAGTTAAATTTGGAAAATAGAAAATTGTGTTTGAGCAAGATAAAAATAGGGATGGTATTGAGAGCGTGCCATCCCTATTTAATTAATATAACTGAAAATAAAAACCGTTATAATCTTTCAAGTTCAGCGTTGTGAGTAGGAAAATAAGTAGGTACTTTAAGTATCTTTTCTATAGTACTAATGATTTGTTTTGTAGAGTAATCACCCTTATTTTCAGCATATTGTTGCTGGCTTAGTTGAGTGATTAACTCTTTTACTCTAACAACATCAATACCTTGCTGCATCCACTGCTGATTATGGTCTGCTAAGATCTGATGAGCAAAAATTGTATTGTTATTATTTAATGCAATAATTAACGCTTTACTGTCATTGTTTAATACCTTTGGACGATTATTATGTAGCGTGCTTCCCTTATGAGCGTTTGCACGACTTGACCACCAACCAAAAGCAGTCAATAACCACAAAAGAGCAAAAACTAGCGTTGTATATGGCCAAAAACCATGATCAACTTCACGTTTTACTATGCTTTCTGCCTGCGCATTTGATTGGTGGTCGATCTTTTGCTCACTAATTTGAGCGCTTGGTGTCACCGTTAGTGCCAATGAATCTAATTTTGATACTTCAGATTGTCGTGTTTTACTGTTCCACCATTGAATTGAGACTGCAGGTAATTTTACCGAACCACTAGTATGAGGGATGATCACTTGTTTAATCGTCATCACGCTATTGCCTTGGCTGTCTTTACCGATTGCAGGTTTCTCATCGTACATGCGAACCGATTTAGGATAGTCAATATCAAGCTTTGGTAATTTCTCTGGTGGAACATCTGCCATCATTAGCGTGATTTGACGTGTAATGGCTGTTCCGGCTTCTATTGTGGTATCAGTTAATGGCTTTCCATCGACTAACCATTGCTGTCCTAGTTTTAAATCCGTAGTCGGTAACCAAGTTCCAGTGAAGTCAGTAGGTTTTGCTAATACCGTTAGTTGATATTGCTTTGGTGTCACATTCAGTGGGATTAATTTAGTGCTACGACCATAACGATCGGTTTGCACTAATCCTCCAGTGAAGGCTAAGCCATCAAAATGTAATTTACCTGCTTGGCTTGCACTGACGCTGAAAGCTTGTTCAACGACAGTAGCTTGCAAGCCATCAATAACTGTTTGATACTGTTTGCTTTCACCAATAGGGGAGAACTCAATATCAGCCCCTTGTGGTGTGATGATGTTTGGATCTTTTAAACGACGAATATCTGCAAAGATAGCAATCTTGGCATCAAATTGTGCCGTTTCCCCTTCATACAATTCATCTTTAGTTAGCGAGCCGCTTACTTTAATGACATCGCTGCTTTTTGGCGCGGTCGCGTCTTTAGTCACACGAATCGTTATTGGGTTAGTTTGCTCACCAGCGACATTCATACTAGGAATGGTTAACGTGCCCATTTTGGTTGGAGTAATAGTTACAGTCCACTGGCTCTGTACATTATAATCACCATTGATTAATGAGCGAGAGCTGCCAAAGCTGACTTGGCCACTGCGAAAATCAGGCGCGAGTTGGCTTGGGTCGAACTTGCTTTGATCTGCATTTTTATCAACAGAGACCATTAATTGAATCACTTCGTTTTCAGTGATCTGGTTTTTACTCACTGTCGCAATGGCTTGCGCGTAACTTGCCGAAATACCACTAACGCATAAGGTAGCGAATAGGAACACTTTTTTTATTAGCGCTGTCTTTTTCATAGAAACCTTCATTGTCGAACTCTTTACAGTAGAGTAGGGACTGGTTTGTCTTATACTCATTTTAATTACCATTCATTCTCAGAAGCTTGTGGTGCTTCTTGTTGTTTTGCTTGGAGATACAATAGGGCACGCAGCAGTTCATCTTCTTTTGCGCCTGATTGTTCTAATTTTTGTAAACGAGGATCGGTTTTAATGGCGTCACTGTCGGCTTTTGCTTGTTGTGATTGCATTTGAGCTTGTCGCTCTTTTTCTTCGTCCGATTTAGGTTGCTTATCTTTCTCATCACGAGCTTGTGCTGCTTGCTCTTTGTCTTTCTTCTCTTGTTCTTTTTTAGCTTGCTCTTTTTGTTGCTGCTCTTGAGAAGATGCCTCTGACTTATCTTGCTTATCAGACTGTGATTTATCATCAGATTGAGATTCATTTTTCTGCTGATTCTGCTGATTCTGCTGATTCTGCTGTGAATCTTGAGATTGTGAGTCTTTTGAATCTGAAGATTGCTCAGAGCCGTCTTTGCTATCTTTATTCTCTTGGTTTTGTTTATCCTGTTTTTTATCTTGCTTGTCGTCTTTATTTTGATCCGATTGTTGATTTTTATCGTCTTGCTGTTGCTGTTTTTGCTCTAGCGCTTTATTGACGAGATCAAGATTCTTCTTCGCATCTTTCATATCAGGGGCAGTTTTTAATAAAGACTCGTACTTCTCTTTTGCATCTTCCAATTGACCACTTTGTGCCAAGGCATTCGCAAGATTGTATTGAGATTGAGTATCTTCAAGACCCGTTAGGCTCTCAATCGCGCCTTTATAATCGCCAGCTTTATATTGAGCAGCCCCTTTCCATTGTTTGGATTTGAATTGCTCGCTTGCCGCTTGATAATCCTTTTGCTCAAATTGTAGATGCGCGCTGTAATCATCAGAAAGTAAGCGGCTTGATATATCAGTACTTGCCATGGACTTATCGACAGGCAATAACACCAACAATAATGCTAAGAACATTCCTTTTCTAAAAGACAGCAATGAAAACAACACTAATGGGAAGAGTAGCCAATAGCCATGATTGGCACGACTGTTCACTTGTGTATCACTGTTTTGTGTTACTTGCTCTAATGGCGTTTTAGTTAAGCGAGCAATAGTTTCAATATCACTGTTATCCGATTGAATAAGCTGAGCCACACCATTGGTTGCTTGCGCCAGTGTTACTAGAGGATCGGAATCTAAAGTCGCAACAACTGTTTTACCTGAAGCGTTTGTTAACAACTGACCAGAAGGCAATTCAATCGGCGCACCATTTTTAGTTCCTATGCCTAATAAACTGATACGCCATTTGGTGCCTTTGACACGATTCATCACTTTATCTAGCTGTTGGTTTGAGATCCCATCAGTCAAAACAATAATGTCACCTTGTTGATGGCCTGATTTTTTCATCATCTCAATACTTTGTTCAACCGCGGCTAACAAGTTACTGCCTTTACCTTTATAAGGCATAATCTCTGGTGATAGGTTAGTGATTAAGTTATTGAGCGTTTGGCTATCTTCAGTTAGTGGGCTCACTAAGTAACTGTCAGCGCCATAAGCAACTAAGCCAGTCATGCCTTCTTTCCAATAGGGCAGTAGATCTTTTGCTTTGTATTTCTCTTGGGTTAGGCGATTAGGTTTTACGTCGGTCGCATACACTGAGCGAGACATATCCATCACGAGTACTCGCGCACCAGAGAGCTGAAAACTTGGCGAGTCTTTGTAACCAAAGCTTGGGCCGGCGAGGGCGGTAGTCACGCATAGCCATGCCAATACAAGTCCAAGCGTAAAGCCATTGCCTTGTGTCTTTTGAGTCATTCCTAATTGCTTAGCAATGTGCGGAGCGATCAACCCTGTGGTATTTTTGTTTTTACGTTGAATAAGCACCAATACCCCAAGAGGGATAAGGGCTAAGAACCACAGTGGATATAGAAAAGTAAAATTAGCCATGACGCTTTCTTACTCCCACAATAATAAAGAAGAAAAATAGATATCCCATTAACGGATAGCGGAACCACTCTTCATGTGGTCGCCACGTTTGTGTTGCTTGAGTAATGGGCTCTAGTTTGTCGATGGTTTGGTAGATCTGCGCTAACTCATCGGCGTTACGTGCGCGGAAATATTGCCCGCCCGTCATTGTTGCGATTTCAGTCAAGGTTTTCTCATCCAAATCACGCGCGGTATTGACGGTTTGATTACCAAAGAAACCACGAACCTGCATTTCACCGGCACCAATACCGACAGTATAAATTTTGGCATTGTTGTCTTTGGCAAGTTGCGCTGCTTCTAATGGCTCTAATACACCGGCAGTATTGCCGCCATCACTTAATAAAATAATGGTTCGTTGCGGGGCATTGCTTTCGATAAAGGTTTTGGTAGCTAACCCTAAGCTTTCACCCATTGCGGTCATTTGCCCAACTAAGCCTAGGACAGTACGATCCAGTTGTTCTTCAACTGTTTTTCTATCAAAGGTGAGCGGGGTTTGTAGATAAGCGTGATCACCAAACAGTACTAAACCAAGACGATCGCCTTTACGCTCGTCAATAAAATCAGACACGACTTTTTTAACCGCGGTTAAGCGATCAACAAAATCCCCATTCTCGGTTTTCATGTCTTCTTCCGCCATTGAGCCAGACAAATCGACCACTAACATCATGTCACGGTGTTCAGGCTGAATATCAACCGGATCGCCATACCACACCGGACGCGCTAAGGCCGCAATCAATAACAGCCAAGCCACAGACAATAAACCAATGTTAATGCGTTTATTTGGTTGCTTATATTCGCCTTGCTCTGGAAGACGAGGAAGGTGAATCGCAGTACCTACATCTTTTTCAGGCACAAAAAAGTAAAACAGGAAGGGAGTAGGTAATAAAAACCATGCCCACCACCAAACGAATTCAAGCATGTTGATGTCCTTTTGTTGATGTTGTTGCTATTACTTTTTTTACTGGTAAAGCATGAGATAGCCAATAACGAACATCATCATAAAAACGTTGTTGATTGGTTTCTGATAAAGGCTGCTGTCCATACAAAGCTTGTCCTAACATGTCAGAACGAGATGAGAAATGGACATTGGCTTGTTTTTTCACAGGTAGCTGTTGTTCAACAAAATGCCACCACGCTAAACCATGAAGTGAGGCAATGCGTTCACGAGGGAAATGGCTCAATGCCGCTTGTTTTAATAATCGCGCAATGTCACTGGTTTGTTGTGGTGCTAATTGTGATAACTGTTGTAACGCAACACGTTTAAGCGTGCCTTGTTGGCGTTTACGATGAATAAACCACACAATAGCCGCGATAAATAACAGTAACATAATCACTAGGCCATAACCTTGCAGAGACAATCCCCACGATGGCGCAGCAGGTAAATGAATATCCGCCAATGGCAATACGTTACTTGCTGGTGCTTGTTGCGCTGAAGATAAAGACATTACATGACTCCTTTATCTTGTTGTGATGGATCTTGTGAAGACGTCAGTTGCGATAATAACGGCAAGCCTGATGACAAACAGTGCAACTGAATACCTAATAGCATCGCCATGTTTTGTACATACGCTTTATGAAGATTAGCCTGCAGCTCTAATGCTTTTTTGGTCGATGATGACGAAAAATCTAACCATGCAGAACGTTTGTTATCTGATACATATTCAGAACCATTAAAGCGAGTTGAGCCTTGCTCTAGAGGATCACTTATCATCACAAATTGAATACGATTATGTTTACTTAGCTGACTGAAGATCGCCTTACACTCATCGGTCAGGGCATAGAAATCACTGATAATCACAATCTCACTGCCTTTAGGACATAAACGCTGCAACTGGTTTAACCCTTTAACAAACGAGCTGACTTGTTGCGCAGTATCCTGAGGTTCAGAGTTACTATTGGTGTTATGTTTCTCAATGATTTTTTGAAGAAACTGTAACACGACCTTTTGACGAGAAGAGGGTTTACAGTCAAGCGTTGAAAGGCCATCAAAGATGATCCCACCGACGCGATCTTTTGCTGCAAGGGTTATCCAACTTAATAAACTGGCAAAATGCGCAGCTTGTACAGATTTAAATAACATTTGAGAGCCAAAACGCATGGTATCACTGAGATCCACAAAGAGCATGGTCGGTTGCTCACGCTCTTCGCTGTAGAGTTTCGTGTGCGTTTTCCCCGTACGTGCGGTCACGCGCCAATCAATCGAGCGAATATCATCGCCCGGTTGGTATTGACGTACTTCTGAGAAATCCATACCGCGGCCTTTTTGTCGGCTTTGGTGGCTGCCATTCATTTTTGACCACACTGATTGCGCAGGCGGTAGCCACTGTAATGAATGGTTCTTATAATTAACCAATTCATTAAGTGACAGCGTAACGCCGTTACTGTGTGGTGGCAGTGAGAGAGTCATCTTATTCATAACTTTATTTTACGACTAAGAAGCCGCAACCATTTGTAATAAACGTTCAACCACTTTATTTGCAGTTGTTCCTTCAGCTTGTGCTTGGAAGCTTAACAACAGGCGGTGACGTAAAACAGGGTACGCCATCGCCTGCACATCTTCAGGGCTAACAAAATCACGACCTGCTAACCATGCATGAGCACGGGCACAACGATCAAGCGCTAAAGTGGCACGAGGACTCACGCCCATCTCTAATTGCTTCGCTAACTCTTGGCAATATTGCTCTGGCTTACGAGTCGCCATCGTAATACGGATAATGTATTGTTCAATTTCAGGCGCCATATAGATAGACAGCACTTCTTTACGCGCGGCAAAAATTTCACTTTGCGCGAGAGGCTGCGGTTTTACTGCTTGCTCACCTAGGGCTTCACCACGGTTTAAACGCAGGATAGCCAATTCGTCTTCTGCACCCGGATAATCAACATCCAAATGCATTAAGAAACGGTCAAGTTGCGCTTCTGGTAGAGGGTATGTCCCTTCTTGTTCAATCGGGTTCTGTGTCGCCATCACCAAAAATAGCTCTGGTAATTGATACGTGTTACGACCGGCCGTGATCTGTTTCTCCGCCATCGCTTCTAACATTGCGGCTTGTACTTTGGCTGGCGCACGGTTGATCTCATCGGCTAAAACCAATGAGTTAAAAATAGGTCCCGGCTGGAAGGTAAATTCTCCAGTTTCTTGGCGATAAATATCCGTTCCCGTTAAGTCTGAAGGTAATAGATCTGGAGTGAATTGAATGCGGTGGAAATCTCCTTCGATAGAGTCAGCAAGGATTTTTACTGCGCGAGTCTTAGCCAAGCCCGGGGGGCCTTCAACTAAAATATGACCATCGGCAAGCAGAGCAATCAATAACTGCTTAACAAGCGCAGGTTGACCAATGACTTGAGATTCAAGATAAGTTTGTAACTGTTGGATTTTTAACGCTGGCATATATCACCCATTTTCTGGATTACTTAGTAATTATTTCTTTGTGACTGATGAAAATCACATTAGTTCCTTAATAAGTGAGGGTTAATTGAGATAATTCAACTATCTAAATGATGAATAAATTTGTAACTATTTATTAAAGCTATTATGCTTATTATCGATATATAAAATGTCTATTTAAATCTGTGGAATTAATATGATAAATCTAACAATAAAACAAAAACTGGTTGCAGGGATCGTGATTGCGATTATTGCATCTACTTCACTTGTGGGTATCGTTGCCCAAACCAAAGCTTTCGAAACTTTAGATGAACGTTTAACCACCCTTGAACTACCAACTATTCTTAAACAAATTGGGGGAGAGGTCGATGCTGAAGTAGCTGTGATTTCTTCTGCTGCTGAACAAATGGCAAATAACCCTTTCATCATTGACGCCATTTCTGACCCAACAATCTCTCCGGAAGATCAAACTATTCTTATTGCACAACTTAATCAATTAAAGCAACAACACCAATTGAATGACGCGTCGGTAGCTAACCGTAAAAATGCGAATTATTGGAATCAAGATGGATTTTTACGTCAGTTAACTCAGCAGCAAGATGGTTGGTTCTTTGGTTTTACTCAAAGCGGTCCTGAGCGTATGCTGAATGTATTCACAGAACAAAATGGTGATGTGAAACTGTTTGTGAATTTTCAGCAATTAAATGGTACAGCAATGGCTGGTTTTTCTAAATCGCTTGATGATATGGTGTCATTGTTAAATGGTTTTACGATTGAAAAAACAGGCTTTGTTTATTTAATGGATGGTAATGGTGACATCAAAATCCATAAAAATAACAGTATTATGGGTAAGCAATCTATTCGTGATGTGGTTGGCGCTGAGGCATCGGCATTACTTACTAAGCAAGAATTTAACTTGAGCCGTATAATGAAAGATGGTCAAGAGATCTTTATTGCATCGCATTACATTCCGTCAATGGAGTGGTTCATCGTTGCTGAAGTGCCTGTAGATGAAGTATTTGAAAGCCTGCATAGCTCAACGCAAGAAATCATCCTATGGATCGCTGTCATTATTGCTGTATTCATTACTCTCGCAATTTGGGGTGCGGGTTCTATTACTAGCAAGATAAATGAGCTGGCTTGTCGTTTTCGTGAATTAGGTGAAGGCGAGGGTGATTTAACTCATCGTATCGAAATTAAAGGCAATGATGAAATTGCAGAGCTTTCAAAAGGCTTTAACAGCTTTGTAGAGAAAATTCACAACACTGTATCAGAAGTGGTTGAAACTGGTCATGTACTGCATACAACAGCTGAGCATGTCGCATTAAAAGCAACATCAACGCGTGATAACAGTGAAATGCAGCGTGATCAAACTCTGCAAGTAGTAACTGCTATCAACCAAATGGGCTCTACCATCCATGAGATTGCTTCTAATGCAGCAAGTGCTGCGCAATCAGCAAGTAATGCAGAAGGTAGTACACAAGATGGGCGTCAAACGGTAATTGAATCTCGTGATGCTATTATGCAACTTGAAGGTGACTTGGTTCAAGTGAGTCATGTTGTTGAACAGCTTGCTGGTACCACACAGGATATCGGTTCTATCCTTGATGTTATTCGTGGTATTTCTGACCAAACGAATTTGTTAGCACTGAATGCGGCGATTGAAGCTGCACGTGCAGGAGAGCATGGTCGAGGATTTGCTGTGGTGGCTGATGAAGTTCGCCAACTAGCAAGTCGTACGTCTGAATCTACTGATGAAATTCAGAAAATGATTGATCAACTGCAAACCGAAGCAAAAAATGCCGTAACCGCAATGGAAGCAAGTCATGCAGTAACCGCTCGTGGTGTTAAATCAGCAGATACGGCAACTGATGTTCTAGCAGGTATCGCATTAAGTATTACTGATATTTCAGACATGAATACGCAAGTAGCAACCGCAACAGAAGAGCAATCAACCGTGGTGTACACCATTAATCAAAATATTGAAGAGATCAATGGTATTAATGAGTTAACTACGGCTACAGCACAAGAGTTGGCAGATTCAAGCCAGCAATTGAATGCACTTTCACAGCGATTAGATCAATTAGTTGGTGCATTTAAAGTATAACTTGCGGCTTTAGGTTTACCTTTTGAGGCGATCTCTTGTAGAATCGCCTCAATTGTTTTAATGAATTGGAAAATAATCATGAGTGATGTTGAAAAAGATTTACAAGACATGGTTCAACAAGAATCAGATAAACCAGAAGTGGCACTGCCTTCAATTGAAGAGCAAAAAGCCATTGTTGCAGAGCTTAAGCGCCTTGAAGAAGCGGGTGAATTGACACCTGAAATTCTTGAAGCGCATTTTGGTAAATTCAATACAGACGATGAAGCGCCAATTCACTAATTGTTGAATGTATGTTTTATCTAATAAAATGCCAGCACTTCAATTGAACTGCTGGCATTTTTATATTTGTAGTTTGGAATTACTGTACTAGAGTAGATAGAAGACCAATCACACCACCAAAGATACCGCCCCAAACAACAAGCCATCCAAGATGTTTTTTAATCATATCCTGAACCATCTCTTTGACTAATTTAGGTGTAAGCTCGTTCAAACGTTGGTCAATGATCTCCTCGATAGTGACTTGAATATCATCCATCATCTCAGGGCTTTCTAACTCTTCTTTTAGTGCGTTCTTAAACTGATCTTGTTGACTGATTTCAGTGATCGATATTTTCATCTTTTCAATAAAAGGTTCACGCATTGGTTGAATCGCTTCACTGCCGCCCATCATTGCTAACATGCCACCAAATTGAGAGTTCATGATCACTTCAACTAAAGAGTCAAAGGCAGGAGAGAGATCTATTTTCTCAATTACAGGCTCAAGATTGATATTGGTTGCCGAAGCCATCTCTTTAGACAGAAATTTATCTACGTTTGATTTTGTGAAAAATTGTTCCATCATTAAATGCTTGATACTTGCTTTAAACTCTTCAAATCGAGCAGGAATAACACCAGAGCCATATAAGCCAGGAACTTTCTCAAATAACATATGAATAGCAAGCCAGTTTGTTAATGCGCCAGAAAAAGCAAATAAGCCAATAGAGTACAGTATATTTTGTTGCATATAATAACCAACAGCTAACAAGAGTAGTGAGATTAGATTAGTGATCATGCTTTTATTTAACATATCAAGCCTACGAAATAGAGAATAAAAATTTTGCGAAGTTTATCAGCTACTAAAAGCAGACAACAAGTGAAAATGTGTTTTTGATCTGCTTTGTTGAGTGTAAACTGAGCTCAGACACAAGTAAGTTAGCACATTAGAGGTAGATGATGAGTATTTGGAAGCGTCCGATGGATTTGGCAATATTAAACGCCACATCACGAAATACATTGATGGAAGCATTAAATATTGAGTATTGTCACTATAATGAGGATTCCATTACCGCATCAATGCCTGTAAGCTCAGTAGTTCATCAACCATTAGGAATGCTACACGGAGGAGCTTCTGTTGCATTGGCTGAATCTGTTGCTTCTATTGCGGCTAATTGGTGTGTTGATGAAACAAAATATTGTGTCGGGTTAGATATTAATGCTAATCATATTCGAGCAGTACGAAAAGGTACTGTTTACGCTACAGCAAAACCAATGCATTTAGGTGCAACTACTCAGGTTTGGCTAATTGATATTAAAGATCAACGAGAACGTTTAGTTTGTACCTGCCGCTTTACTGTCGCAGTGATGAAACAAAAAAAGTAATGACTCGTTGTGGAGAAGAACATGGAACAGAATGAAATTTTAAGCCACGCTCATGAGCTACCAAGGATCCCTAAAGTGATCCGAGAAATGATGGAGCTGGTAAATGATCCCGAAGTAGAGTTGCAAGAACTTGCTCGTACTATTTCTATGGAGCAAGTAGTTAGTGCTCGTGTTATTCGTTTGGCTAACTCTGCGCATTTTTCTCGTGGTAAGGGCGTTTCTTCAGTTGATCAAGCGGTTGTACGATTAGGTTTAGAACCATTAAAGACATTAATTATAGCCTCTTCTTTGGTAAGTGCATTCCCTTATGTTGAAGTTATTGATCTAGAAGAGTTTTGGCAAGAGACATTTGAAGTCGCTGTATTAAGTAAAGCGATTGCACAAAGCTGTGATGTTAATCCGAACTCCGCATTTACAGCAGGCATGTTGCATAATATCGGTGACTTGATGATTTACACTGTTATGGCAGAGCAAGTACCGACTATTTTTGAAAAAATAGAAGCGGGTATATCTAAAGTAATTGCGCAGCGTTCAACTATTGGTACAGACAGTGCTGATCTTGGTGCTAAATTAGCAGAGAGCTGGTCTTTTTCTGAAGAGTTAGTTTTTGCGATTTCTGAGCAGTTTGAGCCTAAAGTCGATAATATTTACTCGCCATTAGCAGCTACAGTACGTTTAGCTAACGCGATTAATCGTGATTGGGATAGCTTATCGACTATGGATGCTAAATCTGTATGGTTATCTGAACAAATTGAAGCTGAGATATTACAAGTAGATACTTCGATTATAGAGCATATTGAGGCAGTCAGAGGTGCGGGTGCTGAAATGGCTCGATTGGTGATTTAAGCATGCAAAAAGAGTGGATGCTGTCGGCACTTATTGGTGCGTTTTGTGTTATTGTTTCTTATTTAATTACAGATTTTATGGTCAGCAAACTTTTTGTTGTACTTGCTGTGTTTTTTTTGGCGAAAGCGATAAAAGCTATCTTTTATTCACTAAAGCATCGCCAATATGAAATGTAGTCATGATTTAATCAAAATCAAGTGGACTTTTTGTTCCTGAGAAGTGTAAACCAATAACATGTGTGTAAATCTGGGTTGTTTTGATATCAGAATGACCCAGTAACTCTTGTATTGTTCGTAAATCTCCACCTCGTTCTAAAATTCTTGTTGCAAAGCTGTGCCGGAAGGTATGACTGCTGGCCTTTTTATCAATATCAACATTTTTAATAGCTTTCGTTACTTGCTTTTGAACACTTCGATCTAATATGTGGTGGCGACGACGTTTCCCTGAACGTGGATCTTTACTTAGTTGTTTCGATGGAAATAGATATTGCCAACCATAACTCCTTGCGCGGTTGGGGTATTTTTCTGCAATCGCAAAGGGAAGGTAAACTTCATCATCGCCATTGATGGCATCCATTTTGTGTTGCTGCTTTACAAAGGCTAGTTGAGTTTTAAGCTCTGTAATTATACTTTCAGGTAAAATTGTTGTTCGGTCCTTATTTCCCTTTCCATTACGTACGGTGATGATTTTATGGATTAGATCGATATCATCGACCCTAAGTTTTAACGCTTCGTTTATTCGTAGTCCACTACCATACATGAGTTGTGCGATTAATTTTATTGGGTGAGTTAGTTCATTTATTACAGAGACGGCTTCACTATGAGTAAAGACAGTTGGTAACTTTGTGGCTTTTTTGGATCGTTTAAAGTCTAAATGGGCAACTGATTGTTGCAAGAATTCTCGACAAAGAAAAATAAGTGCATTGAGTGCTACTTTCTGAGTATTTGGAGAAACATTTTGTTTTACGACAAGATGATCGAGATAATCAGGGATGTCGAAGGCATTTATATCTTCTTTTGAACTGTAATTATTATGGCGAATGAAGCATCCTATCCAGTAGATATATTGTTTTTCAGTGTTGTAAGCTAATAACCTCGAGCGCATAAAAATACGTATTTTATCAATGAAACGCTGAGAGTTTGGTTTTATATTTATAGGGATATCCATAAGCAATGATTAATGATTAATGTTTTGAGTGAATGTGATTAAATTGTAATCGATTAAGTTGACGTAGCAATGTTAGTTCGTATATTTGTAATGAGTCTATAAAATTAATGGAATTGTTAAATGAATCAGTTACATAAAATATGTATAAAAAATGGGATATACGAACCACTTCGATATATTTAGTTAAGGTTATATGAGATTTAACTGTTAGTGTATTGGTTTTTAAGTAAAACCTAGATCCCAAGAATAACCGACACACTTTGGTATAGATTAGAGAGTCAGTTGCCTATAAGCTTCAAGCTCTCACACAATCAACTAAGGTAACCACATGGGACACCAATATAAGCAACTGACACTAAGTGAAAGATACCAGATTGAAGCTTGGAATACACATAGTATTTCTGCTCGGGAAATAGGACAAAAATTAAAACGGAGCAATGGCTCCATTTCAAGGGAATTACGACGCTGTCCTGTTGGAAGTTATTCTGCCGAGCAAGCGCATAAACATGCTTTTCAAAAAAGAACACTTTCAATTAAGCACACAAAGTGTGGCCAAAAGAATAAGAAAATAATTCAAATATACCTACAACTTGGTTGGAGCCCAGAGCAAATATCTGGACGAATGCATAAAGAAAAAATAGAAAATACAATATGTTGCAGTACTATTTACAATGTAGTTAAAAGAGAGCATTGGCAAAGAATGCTTGCTCGAAAAGGTAAAAAATACAAACAGCGTAAAGGTGTAGAAGCTGGAGCAAGACTAATTCCCAACCGCGCTGATATCTCTCTCCGGCCTGCTATTGTTGACGATAACTCAGAAATTGGCCACTGGGAAGGTGATACTGTTTATGGTCAAGATGGGTATTTAGTCACTATGGTAGAGCGAGTATCTAAGCTATTAGTTACTTGCAAAGTACGTAGCAAGTCTAAAAAAGCAGTCACTCGTGGGATAAATCGCATGATGAAGCCCTTTAAAGAACTTTGCAAAACAATCACATTTGATAATGGCGGAGAGTTTGCGGGTCATGCTAAGATAGCTAAGCATCTGAACTGTGACATTTATTTTGCTAAACCTTACCATTCCTGGCAACGAGGTTTGAATGAAAATACCAATGGTTTACTAAGGCGTTTTTTCCCAAAGGGAATGGCCATTGGAGAACTTGCTGCAAAAGAGGTTAAACAGGCAGAGTTTTTGATTAATTCGAGACCTAGAAAGGCATTAAATTTTCTGAGTCCGAGTGAGTTTTTAAGCGGTAAGCGTGTGTCGGTTATTGTTACGATCTAGCAAATATCGTGAATTATAGGTATTGAGATATATTCGGTAGAAATTACGAATTTGGTAGGTACAATAAAATGTTATGTTTTTTCACACTCGAAAGCCTATCTATCGTGAAAATTCACAGATTATTGGTATAATATTGCTAATATCTCAGTGATTTATGGTGGTAAAAATGAGAAAAATTGCATTAGTTATATTGTCTGTAATCAGCCTAGGCGCAACCGCTTCAACGCTTGAAGACTGTGCCAAACTCCTTCCTGAAGGGCATCAATATAAAGTGGAAATTGTATTGGACGTAGATAAAACAACTCAAAAACCGATAGTAAAAGGTAGTTTTGATGTTACTGGTGGCGCTGATTCCCCAGAAAGCTTTGATATAAGTGATTTTGTTGAATGTGCTGGTCCACTAATAAAGACAGTGAAAACTGAAACCTCCAAAACATAACAATCGCATCAACACGATTTGCTACATTCGGCATTCTAGGTTTCTTTGAGTTTACCGTATTAAGTGGTAAATTTAGACTTAATCTGCATGGTAGCAAACGTGTTATGCAGGCGTTATGTGCTAAAAATAAATTTAACATTAACAATAGGTTAGATGTGTGAGTAGAGAGCGTTTAATAATACTGGTTTTTTTAGCATTAGCGGGAAGTATGATTAACCTCGTTTTTGTCTCATTTCACGAAACTCTTGATTCTGGTGTATTAGCCATTAGTTGTATATTCATTAGCTTCTTACTTGCTGTGCTAATGTATTATTTAGTTTTTGATGATAATGATTGTAACCACAAAGTACATACACTCATGTCCTTCGGGATTTTTTTGATGTTATCAACAATAGCTACAAAGTGGATAGATAGTTCATATGGTAGCCAAGACGTAAGCTCGGTTGAATTTAACATAGTTGGCATTGAGTCTACCTATGTTAAATCGACAAAATTTACATACCTCAAATTACAGAATCAAAATGGCAATATCAAATATAGCATCGACGGAGGCGAAATAAGTTCATTTAAAGTTGGGAATAAAATTTCTTTGAATGCAACCATTGGTTTTTTTGGATATCCGACGTTTGAGTAAATATCGCACATAACAAATGCATCAACACGATTTGCTACACTCGGCGTTGTCAGTTTGCCTTTAGTTTCAGTGATTAAGGCAGTAAAATTCAGTTTAGTCTGTATCGTAGCAAACGTGTTATGCAGGCGTTATACGAACTCTGAGAATGCAGTTTTTTGGTTCAGTTCAGCGATTGAACCATTAGTTTTTTAGGCGCGAAAGTAGGGTGGTTTTCCTTTTTCTTTGCTGTCTTTTAATATTCGTATTATCAGGTTCGGCAATTGACCATTATTGCCAAAAGTTCATGGATTTCAGAAACCAATTCAGGCTTCAATTGTTCATGGCCTTGCCTCATTTTAGTCTGCATCAGTGTTTTCCTCTTAGCATTTTCAATCCCAATTGTGGCTAGGATATTTGGTTTATCAGTTCCAAATTAGCTGAAACCAAGCCGTACAAATGGTGTAAGAAAAAAGGATTGTTTCGTTTCACAATTATTGTTGTTGATTGGATATTTTGCTCGCTTAATTGAGCCAGTCTAATTAAACTCAATTTACAGTAAATCTTGGTAAATCAGTTCTTTACCAATTTAATTGGAGCGAAAGCAAGGCTCGTATAACAAAGCAATCAACACGATGCTATTACATTCGGCATTCGCGGTTTAGAGTATAATTGGTTTGGGAAGTCGGTCTTTCGCACGTGTTATTGCGGCGTTATGGTAATTTACACTCCAGTATATAATGAAGTGTAAACATCTTTAGTAACAGCCGTACTCATTACAAGTAGATGAAAATGAATTGCCGTCAGAATCAGTACCTGAAGTATAAGTGCTGTTACCTATAGTATTCGTTGTACTGTTCCAAGAATCACCATCAGCTGATGTTCCATTTGTAAAAGTAGAATTACCTATAGTCGTACTTGTTTGATTCCAGTTTGATCCCGTTTGGCTATTTGTGCCATTAACAGTCGTGGTATTACCAAATTTCTGAACGTTATAAGTATTACCATTATTATCGTAACAAGTTTTATATGAATCGCTACCGTAACAATCAGCAAAGGTTGAAGGAGCAAAGATAATTGCCGATAATAGAATTAATTTTTTCATAAAGTAAGTCTGTGGTTAATTTTCTCGCATTCTATACTGTTAGATGCTCAGTGCAAGGAAAATCACCATAACAAATGCATCAACACGATTTACTACACTCGGCAATCTCAGTTTACCGAGTGTTTCTCGTTTTAAGGCGTCAATATTAAGTATAATTGCATAGTAGTAAACGTGTTATGCAGGCGTTATATGCTTTTTTAAGCTCACAGCTTAATTTATTGGAATGGTAGGTAATGGAATATTTATTGGTTCTTCTTCATGTGGCTTTAATTTGGATGTTAGCTGTTGCGACTCCTGGAGCTAATGTACTTTTAACGATTAACACTGCACTTAATTACGACCGTAAAATTGCGGCTTTTTCTGCTTTCGGTGTTAGTTGTGCAACGTTACTGTGGTCGTTTTTTGGTGGCTCCGGATTAGTTATTCTCTTTTCTCATTTTCCTCAATTATTTGGTTTAATGAAAGTGGTAGGTGGCAGTTATTTGTTGTATTTGGGAATGCGTCAGATTTATCTAACTCGAAAAATAAAGAGGTTAGGTGAGTTAACTGAAATCAATCAAACAGTATCACCATCGAAAAGAAAGGTTTTCATTTCAGCGTTTATCACCAGTATTTTAAATCCGAAAACGGGTTTCTTCGTTGTCAGTTTATTCAGTGTTTCCATGCCTGAAAACATGAGTGCAACGATGATATTAGCAATCATGCTAACAATGGCTTCAATTACGCTTAGTTGGCATTTATTCTTAGCTACGGCGTTTTCCCATGAATCAGCTAAAAGCGTTTATGCTCGTATTTCTGGGGTTATGGATTATGTCACTGGTGGATTGTTTACCATTTTTGGCATCAAAGTAATGACCTCATAATAAGAATGGGTTGTTTGCATATAACGCTAGATCGTAACAATAACCGACACACGCTTACCGCTTAAAAACTCACTCGGACTCAGAAAATTTAATGCCTTTCTAGGTCTCGAATTAATCAAAAACTCTGCCTGTTTAACCTCTTTTGCAGCAAGTTCTCCAATGGCCATTCCCTTTGGGAAAAAACGCCTTAGTAAACCATTGGTATTTTCATTCAAACCTCGTTGCCAGGAATGGTAAGGTTTAGCAAAATAAATGTCACAGTTCAGATGCTTAGCTATCTTAGCATGACCCGCAAACTCTCCGCCATTATCAAATGTGATTGTTTTGCAAAGTTCTTTAAAGGGCTTCATCATGCGATTTATCCCACGAGTGACTGCTTTTTTAGACTTGCTACGTACTTTGCAAGTAACTAATAGCTTAGATACTCGCTCTACCATAGTGACTAAATACCCATCTTGACCATAAACAGTATCACCTTCCCAGTGGCCAATTTCTGAGTTATCGTCAACAATAGCAGGCCGGAGAGAGATATCAGCGCGGTTGGGAATTAGTCTTGCTCCAGCTTCTACACCTTTACGCTGTTTGTATTTTTTACCTTTTCGAGCAAGCATTCTTTGCCAATGCTCTCTTTTAACTACATTGTAAATAGTACTGCAACATATTGTATTTTCTATTTTTTCTTTATGCATTCGTCCAGATATTTGCTCTGGGCTCCAACCAAGTTGTAGGTATATTTGAATTATTTTCTTATTCTTTTGGCCACACTTTGTGTGCTTAATTGAAAGTGTTCTTTTTTGAAAAGCATGTTTATGCGCTTGCTCGGCAGAATAACTTCCAACAGGACAGCGTCGTAATTCCCTTGAAATGGAGCCATTGCTCCGTTTTAATTTTTGTCCTATTTCCCGAGCAGAAATACTATGTGTATTCCAAGCTTCAATCTGGTATCTTTCACTTAGTGTCAGTTGCTTATATTGGTGTCCCATGTGGTTACCTTAGTTGATTGTGTGAGAGCTTGAAGCTTATAGGCAACTGACTCTCTAATCTATACCAAAGTGTGTCGGTTATTCTTGGGATCTAGGAACAAATGCATCAACACGATTTGCTACATTCGGCGTTGTCAGTTTGTCTTTAATTTCAGTGATTAAGGCAGTAAAATTCAGTTTGGTTTGCATAGTAGCAAACGTGTTATGCAGGCGTTATACCCTAAGAGGAAATAATGGAAACAATATCAATTCAAGAAGTTTTAAAGCTTGAAGATGCATCTCATTACAAATTTCATTGCGCTCGATGGAATGGTGAGCGGCAGCCATTAGATGTTTATGTCGAAGATAAAAATACGTGGTTCGAATGGAATACATGGCGCAGCTCAAAAAATGAATTTACTCGTAAATATATTTTTTCATTGATTGATTTCTATCCAGAGAACAATATTTGGTTATTTGGCGGTATATATGAAGTATTAGATAGACCAAATATTCCGAACTCTCATAGCTACAAAATAAGAGAATTAACCGAATATTCAAGCTATGTTGGTCGGTTGAAAGTATATTTACCTAAACCATCAAGAGGTAGGGCTTTTTATCTAGAGCACCATATTGAGCAAATGGTGGTGTCAGAATTATTGAAAGAGCCATACTCTGGTGAGTATTTCCCTGGATATGAGAACATTGATCACGATTTCAGTACATTGGTTTCTATTTTTAAAAATCAAAAATCGGATTGGAAATCTGCTTTGTCTAATATTAAAGGTGTGTATGTAATATTTGATAAATCTAATGGCAAAAAATATGTTGGTTCAGCATATGGTGAGCATGGTATTTGGTCTCGTTGGAGTTGCTATATTGGAACTGGTCACGGTTGGAACGATGGTCTTACAGCGCTAATAAGTAAAAATGGGTTTGAATATGCATTAGAGAACTTTAAAGTTACTTTGCTTGAGTATCGTCCAATGAAGACTGATGATAAAACTATTTTTGAGCGTGAAAGCTTCTGGAAGCAAGTATTACTTTCTAGAGGTGCTTTTGGTTATAACAAAAATTAGTACGGGTATAACAAATGCATCAACACGATTTGCTACACTCGGCGTTGTCAGTTTGCCTTTAATTTCAGTGATTAAGGCAGTAAAATTCAGTTAAGTCTGTATGGTAGCAAACGTGTTATGCAGGCGTTATAAAGCAAAAAGGGAGTTTTAAGTATGTCATTGAAGCAAGTAGGGAATACTGATATTCAAGCTAAACATAAAGCGACTTGTCATTGTGGTTTCGTAGAATTAGAACTCTCGCTGCCAAATGGTATTGAAAATCCGCGTCGTTGTGATTGCTCTATTTGTCGTAGAAAAGGTGCGATTGTGGGTTCAGTCAATTTGGATGGAATTAGGATCTTAAAAGGCAGCGAATACCTAAAGCTTTATCAATTTAATACAGGTACAGCGAAGCATTATTTTTGTTCTAATTGTGGTATTTATACTCATCATCAACGTCGTTCAAATCCCAATGAATATGGTTTTAATATTGGTTGCTTAGAGGGTGTGAATCCTTTTGATTTAGGCGATGTTGTAACTAATGATGGGGTTAATCACCCAGCCGATAGGTAGCTTTATAACAATCGCATCAACACGATTTGCTACATTCGGCATTCTAGGCTTCTTTGAGTTTACCGTATTAAGTGGTAAATTTAGGCTTAATCTGCATGGTAGCAAACGTGTTATGCAGGCGTTAGCTGTTTCGAGGATAAGTTTTGTATCAAGATAATTTTATAGTATTTACTGGCGGTCCAGGCTCTGGAAAAACGACAGTTATCAATGAGCTGAAAGCTCGAAATTTCTTTTGCTCTGAAGAGGTTGGTCGTAAAGTCATCCAAACTCAAGTTACGCAAAAAAGTGATGCGTTACCTTGGGCTAACAAAGAAGCTTTTCGTGACTTGATGCTTAAATTTGAAATTGCATCTTATCAGTATCATCAAAGTCAAAATAGCCTCGTTTTCTTTGACCGAGGTATCATCGATATTCTTGGTTATTCAAACCTTGAAAAAATCAAATTGTCTGATGAATTAACGTCGGCAATATCTAATTTTAAATACCATTCGAAAGTCTTCATTTTTCCACCTTGGAAAGAGATATTTACCAATGATAGTGAGCGTAAACAAGACTTTGCTGTTGCGGTAAATACTTACAATGAAATGGTGTTAGCGTACGAAAAGTCGGGCTATGAGATAATTGAAGTTCCTTTTGGTACAGTAAACGAAAGGATTGATTTTATATTGGTCAATTTGAGTCACAGCTAACAATCGCATCAACACGATTTGCTACATTCGGCATTCTAGGTTTCTTTCAGTTCACCGTATTAAGTGGTAAATTTGAGCTTAATTTGCATGGTAGCAAACGTGTTATGCAGGCGTTAGCTGCTAAAGAGGTTAAAATGAGTAAAATAATCTACGTTATAAGAAGCAAGAAGCTTAATCTAGTGAAAATTGGTGAAGCGAAGCCTCACTGTTTATTTGATCGTCTGCGCAATCATCAAACGGGCTCTGCTGATGAGCTTGAATTGCTAGGTGTTCATTTTGGTAAATATAATTCTGATAAAGAAATACATAAGTTTTTTACTGAAGAGCATCAGCATCTAGAATGGTTTAGTATGACTAACTCTCTGACTTCTTTTGTTCATGATAATTTCTTATTGTTCCCTGAGCCATTATCAGTATTAAAAGATATTAGTTGGAAAATGGATATGACTATGTCGCCTGAAATAGCAGCAATCCAATCCTATATATCAGGTGAATTAAATTTAGATGGAATAGATGGATTCCTGAAGGACTTTGATTGGAAAGAGTTTTTTAAACAGTCTAAAAGTAAAAAACCTTAATTAGGTAATCGACTCTACTGCTTGATTTGCAGCTAACAAAGCAATCAACACGATTTACTACATTCGGCATTGTGGGTTTGCCTTTAGTTTCAGTGATTAAGGCGGTAAAATTCAGCTAAGTCTATACCGTAGTAAACGTGTTATTGCGGCGTTATGTTGTTGGTGTAAAATAAGGTTTTTCAGCACCTTGAGGTGAGCTATGTTTCAGTTTAAATGTACCAAAAAAGTTCAAGATTTCATTGGCCTGAAACCAAGTGACCTAAATGAAATTGAATCTGAAAGGTTTGTTCTAGGTAATTGGTTTGTTAACTCTTTTACTCAAAATCGCCGTAAAGTTTTAGTCTTTATGGAAGAGAAAACTTTATTCTCATTTATCATTATTGGTGTCCGAAAAGAGCACATCAAAACGTTAAGAAAGCATTTTCTTGAAGGACTATGTTTGCAGTTGAAAGCGGAAGGTATTAGTCCTCAGACGATTGCTGCATTTTCTGATAACCAGACGATAATTCAATACACTAAAACTGATAATAGAAGTAAGGTTGGCTCTATGACTGACCTAATATATTTGTATAGCACATGGATTGACTCAGAAGGTGGTTTGTCTGAAATTGACGTTGTAGATCTCGGAATGAAACTTAACAGAGTTCCTCAGACGAATCTTAAATTAACTTATGCAATTAATGAGCTTAAACAAGCGCTTGGAGAAACAACATAACAATCGCATCAACACGATTTACTACACTCGGCAATCTCAGTTTGCCGGGTGTTTCTCGTTTTAAGGCGTCAATATTAAGTATAATTGTATAGTAGTAAACGTGTTATGCAGGCGTTATACGATTTTTTTAGAACTATACTAAGTAAGTTATTTGTCTTAATTGAGGGATGTTGATATGAGTTATCGTAATTCATCATTATGGAATGAGCTTAATGAATTGAGATGCTTGTTAGCTTTCAAAAGGTTAAGTTTTTTAGGTTTTCCATATGGTAAACAATCTGAATACGCACAAGAAATATCAGTGAAATCAGGCTTAAGTGTAGGCAACATCAGCGCTAAAATATGTAATTATAAATCTGTAGCTGGAGTTAATAAAGACTCTAATGCATCCAAGAATACGATTGATTTGTTCCATAAATATGAAAAATTCAGCATCGAGCAAGTAGAAAAAGCAATCAAGCAACTTGAGTGATTATCGTATAACAAAGCAATCAACACGATTCATTACATTCGGCGTTGTAGGTTTGTCTTTGGTTTAGGTGTTTAAGGCGGTAAAATTCAGCTAAGTCGTCGTAGTAATAAACGTGTTATTGCGGCGTTATGTGTTTTTACGGAAATGATAGGTTTAATGGAGTAATTATGGTTTTAATTCAAACGGTTGAAAGTAACTCAACGTATTTAACTGAATTGTATCAATGGTTTGAAAGTGAGTGGGATGATGTTGAACCACTAGCCACAACAAAAGATGGAAAAGTAATCCCAAATCCTATTATTGCATTAGAAAATGGTGAATTAATTGGTGGTTTAGTTTTTACTCGTTTTCTATCTCCAATTACTCAAGAGCAGGCAGTTTGGGTTAATGCTGTCTTTATTAAACCTGAAAATCGTAAGCAAGGAATTAGCTCTCAATTGATTAATCATGCTGAAAAAATGGTTAGTGAAATGGCTGAACCAGAGTTGCTGGTTTTTACTCATATTCCTGTATTGTATTCAAATCTAAAATGGACAGTAATTGAAACGGTCGATGATCATTTCGTACTTAAAAGTTCATTGGTTCAATAAGAACACACATAACAATTGCATCAACACGATTTTCTACACTCGGCGTTGTCAGTTTGCCTTTAGTTTCAGTGATTAAGGCAGTAAAATTCAGGTAAGTCTGTATCGTAGAAAACGTGTTATGCAGGCGTTATATTGCGAAAATAGTTAAGAGGATTTCATGGAAGAACAGTCTCAAATCTACTTGAATAAGTATCTCAGCTCACTATCTGAAACTGAGCGTAAAAAGTATCAATCATTCGGTTCAGACTATTTCTGTGCTGATGAGCATAATGCCAATCTATGTGCTGAATTAATCCGAATTGGTCAAAAGACAGCGACTTGTAGCTTAAATGTTTGGTACGAATCTGGTGAAGAACCAATGCCAACCGTTGGTCACTTACAAGTTGTCGTAGATTGGACTGGGAAACCAATTTGTATCATTGAAATTGATTCAGTTGAAACGTGTAAATATAACGAAGTTACGGCTGATTTTGCTCATTCAGAAGGTGAGGGAGACCGTTCGTTAAAATGGTGGCGTGAAGCTCATTGGCGTTTCTTTGCTGCTGAATGTTCAGAGTTAAATATTGAGCCTAATGAGGACATGGTTCTTGTATTGGAACGATTTCATGTCGTTTATCAATAGGCAATATAACAAATGCATCAACACGATTTGCTACATTCGGCGTTGTCAGTTTGCCTTTAGTTTCAGTGATTAAGGCATTAAAATTCAGCTAGGTCTGTATCGTAGCAAACGTGTTATGCAGGCGTTATATTTTTATAAGGAGTAATTAATGAAAGATAGTCTATTGTTTGGTAATGGATTGAATTTATTAGGAGATAATCCAATTTCTTGGGACTTACTTTTAGATAAATTAGATGTCGGTGATGAAAAAGTAAACAAAGATGCCCCTAATACTATGAGATATGAGAAAATATTCCTAGATCGTAGTGTTGATAAGTTGTCAGAATTGGACATAAAAAATCAAATTTCAACATTAATGAAGGAGCAAGAATGTAACAAACATTACGATGAAATCATTAAGTTGGGATTTGATAACTATAGCTAGATCGTAACAATAACCGACACACGCTTACCGCTTAAAAACTCACTCGGACTCAGAAAATTTAATGCCTTTCTAGGTCTCGAATTAATCAAAAACTCTGCCTGTTTAACCTCTTTTGCAGCAAGTTCTCCAATGGCCATTCCCTTTGGGAAAAAACGCCTTAGTAAACCATTGGTATTTTCATTCAAACCTCGTTGCCAGGAATGGTAAGGTTTAGCAAAATAAATGTCACAGTTCAGATGCTTAGCTATCTTAGCATGACCCGCAAACTCTCCGCCATTATCAAATGTGATTGTTTTGCAAAGTTCTTTAAAGGGCTTCATCATGCGATTTATCCCACGAGTGACTGCTTTTTTAGACTTGCTACGTACTTTGCAAGTAACTAATAGCTTAGATACTCGCTCTACCATAGTGACTAAATACCCATCTTGACCATAAACAGTATCACCTTCCCAGTGGCCAATTTCTGAGTTATCGTCAACAATAGCAGGCCGGAGAGAGATATCAGCGCGGTTGGGAATTAGTCTTGCTCCAGCTTCTACACCTTTACGCTGTTTGTATTTTTTACCTTTTCGAGCAAGCATTCTTTGCCAATGCTCTCTTTTAACTACATTGTAAATAGTACTGCAACATATTGTATTTTCTATTTTTTCTTTATGCATTCGTCCAGATATTTGCTCTGGGCTCCAACCAAGTTGTAGGTATATTTGAATTATTTTCTTATTCTTTTGGCCACACTTTGTGTGCTTAATTGAAAGTGTTCTTTTTTGAAAAGCATGTTTATGCGCTTGCTCGGCAGAATAACTTCCAACAGGACAGCGTCGTAATTCCCTTGAAATGGAGCCATTGCTCCGTTTTAATTTTTGTCCTATTTCCCGAGCAGAAATACTATGTGTATTCCAAGCTTCAATCTGGTATCTTTCACTTAGTGTCAGTTGCTTATATTGGTGTCCCATGTGGTTACCTTAGTTGATTGTGTGAGAGCTTGAAGCTTATAGGCAACTGACTCTCTAATCTATACCAAAGTGTGTCGGTTATTCTTGGGATCTAGGATATAGTTAAGCCAGCATTAATCTTTAGTTGAGTGTTTTTCTTATAACTTTCAGCCATTGCAACATTAGAAAATTGATTCACACGTTGAGAAAGGGTATTGATAGAAGACACCATGCTATTGCCTATATCGCGATACTGAGAAATCAGAGTGTCATAACTTTCGTTTACTGCTATACCGCTTTCTTTTTTATTAAGATAAGTAATTACCTTACTAGAAAATTCTACATAATTATTAATAGTTGTTCGAACTTGGCTGACTTCGCGAGAAAATGTATTTCTTGTTTCTAACTCATCAAGTAATGAATTAATAGTATTTACTTGGCTTCTCAATTCATTTGTAAATCCAGAGCGACGTTCAGGATCGTAGATTGCGTAAACAGCACCTATACGTAATGGATAAATGATATCATCTACTTTCGCTAACTGATCTTTATAAAAAACAAAAGAATCGGTATTACTTGCAATTATATCTTGTTCTTTTTCAAGGCTAGAAGCTGTAAAACCTAAAGAAATAAATAAGGCTAAAGCAGTTAGGATAACAGGTAGCAATATTTGAATACGTATGGACATATCTTTTAAAGAAAATGGCATGAAGACCTCTCAGTGTTAAGAAATTAGCGGTGCAGATTATTTTATAATTTCTCAAATATTAGACCTTCATCACACATTTGTCGATAGTGATTGTAAGTTTTTGTAAAATAAATTAGGAGTTTTTATTTTGGATCAAATAAGTCACCGATTAATTTTTTTGTCTTGATAGCCATTTCATGAGTTTCTTATGTTAGGAAGCGGTTTAATCTTAAAGTAATTATTTGACAGTTTAATAAATAATAAATATTTAATAGAATTAGCATCATTAACTTTATGTGGATTATTGATTTTCAATCATCTCTATTTCGTATATCTCATCGGCAATATCTTGTGTTTTACGCTCGATAATCGTTTGAGCGTCAGCTAAGCCTTGATTATAAAAAACAGGCCCTGTGTATTTAATAATAAAGTCCAACAAAAATTCACCATCGAACTGACCTAATTCCATATCGAGTTCTTGCTCAAAATAGCCTTGGAATTTGTTGATTAATTCATCTCGCTTATTTTTTGGTATCGTAATTGTGGTCATTATCGGTCCTTAGCGGTTATGGTTTTTTGAAGATTATGAATGGCTTTATTGTACATTATCCACGCAATAATTCCTGCCATCGTATTGCCAACTAATGCGCCCATGAATACGCCATGTAGACCAAATAAGGTAGATCCTAGCCATATCATCGGTAAGAAACAGGCAAAAAGTCGTAATGTAGAAATGGTTAATGCTCGCATTGAAACGCCGAGTGCATTACAAACAGATACCATTAACATGCAAATACCCAATGAACTAAGGCTGATCGGAACCCATAAAAGATAAGACTCGATTACTTGAACTACATTGACATCCGTGCTTAATAAATTAGCGAGTGGGGTGGCAATAGCAAAGAGAATAATAGCTAATCCAATCTGCCAAGCTAGAACAAATTTTACGGCAATATGGATCAGTTTTTGAATATCATCAAATTGTTTAGCGCCAAGCATTTTTCCGACCATTGGTGGAATCGACATGGTTAACGCTAGAACGACAACAATAGCAAAGAACTCAATACGTGAAGCCATAGCCCAACCCGCAACGGCAGCAGCACCAAAACCGGCGATAATTTTCGTTGCCATCATAGAAGAGAGGGGTGGCAGAAGTTGACTCATCATTGCAGGCGTCATTACTGAGTTTAGCTCTTTAATTGAGGCGATAATTGGTAGGTTATGCCAAGAAAAAGAGATCCAATGACGTTTGAAAATGGGAGGTAAAATAATACAGAAGCCAATGGTGAAAGATACGATCGTTGCCCAAGCCGCTCCGTTTAATCCTAAATCAAAATGAAAAATAAAAATGGGGTCAAGGATCATATTGAGAATACTGGTTGCCATCATCATTAAGCCGGGAAGTTTGGTATCTCCATTAGCACGACAGACACTGTAAGCAAAATAGATCATAGCTCCTGCCCAGCAACTTGCTAACCATACTGGCCAATAACTATCGATTATGGGAAATACATTGGCTTCTGCGCCTAGTAGGCCAAGCAATAAACCTCGAGAGAACCAAATGAGCAGACACATGATGAATACCATTGCGGCGCCCAGCGAGAGAACTAATCCAGCAAGTTGCTTGGCTTTTTTTATTTGTTGAGCGCCTAATACTCGCGCGATTACTGCGGTTGTCGCAATGCCTAATCCAACTTGCAAACCAATAATGACCATCTGTAATGGCATGGTAAACCCTTGAGCGGCAAGAGGAAGTATGCCCAGTTGGCCGATAAAGGCACTATCAACTAATTGAAAGCTCATTAGAGAAAGAACACCAAACATCATTGGCCATGTCATTTGAAAAAGCTGTTTTGAGAGAGAAGGACTTGGCATGATTAAAAGGGTGCTCTAAAAGTATTGGTCGGCCATTGTACTGATTATAGAGCAAGACTCAAAGGCATGAGTGAGAATAGAGGAAGACTTTATGTCATAGCCGCATTTTCTTAATCATGAATAAAGAAATTACGGCTATGTTTTTTGAGGGTTTTCTACGTTTTTAGATACTAGGAAGTAAGGACTCAGGCATTAGCGCATTGTATTTTGCTTCAAGTAATAAGGTATTTGCTTTAGCTATATCTGGCGCAAAGTAACGGTCTTTATCATAGAAATCGACACGTTCACGCAGCATGTTTTTGGCTTCTTCAATACGTTCTGAACTCTTATTTGGTGCTCTAAAGTCTAGACCTTGTGCAGATGCCAATAGTTCTACGGCTAATATACCACGCGTATTCTCTGCCATGTCACCTAGACGACGACCAGCAAAGGTGGCCATTGATACGTGATCTTCTTGGTTAGCTGACGTCGGTAAGCTATCAACAGAGGCTGGATGAGCGAGGCTTTTGTTTTCACTAGCTAGTGCAGCTGCGGTAACTTGAGCAATCATAAAACCTGAGTTTACACCGCCATTATCAACTAAGAATGGAGGGAGTTTACTTAAACCGCTGTCGATAAGAAGCGCCATTCGACGCTCCGATAAACTGCCTATTTCAGCAATAGCGAGAGCAAGATTATCAGCGGCCATAGCAACAGGCTCTGCATGGAAATTACCACCAGAAATAATATCGCCATCATCAGCAAAGACTAAAGGATTGTCCGATACAGAGTTTGATTCTATCTCTAATGTATCGGCAGAGTTTCTGATCTGTTGTAAACACGCTCCCATCACTTGAGGCTGACAACGCAGTGAATAGGGATCTTGTACTCGTTCACAGCATTGATGTGATAAACCAATCTCACTATTTTGTGTTAATAAATGACGATAGCCTAATGCGGCGTCCATTTGACTACGATGCCCACGAACACGGTGAATTCTTGGGTCAAATGGTTTACGGCTGCCAAGTGCGGCTTCTACAGACATTGCACCACACACGGTGGCTGCAGCGTAAAGATCTTCAGCCGCGAATAAGCCTTCTAAAGCAAACGCAGTAGAGGCCTGAGTTCCGTTCAGTAGCGCTAGCCCTTCTTTTGGTGCGAGTGTTATTGGCTCTAACTTTGCTATTTCTAAGGCTTTTTGTCCTGAAATTACTTCGCCTTTATAACGAGCTTCACCTTCGCCTAGTAAAACGGTACTCATGTGCGCTAAAGGAGCGAGATCACCAGAAGCACCCACAGATCCTTTTTTAGGAATGCACGGATAAACCTCTGAATTGACCAATTGCATTAATGCATTAACGACGGATGGGCGAATACCAGAATAACCACGCGAAAGGCTGTTTACTTTAAGCGTAATCATTAAGCGCACGGTGGCATCATTCATGAACTCACCGATGCCAGCAGCATGGGAGAGAACAATACTGCGCTGTAAGGTTTCTAAATCTTCTTCTGCAATACAGGTATTGGCGAGCAAACCAAATCCTGTATTAATGCCATAAACAGTTTTACCGTCTCGGATCACTTGAGCGACCACCTCTGCACTGGTCAGCATATCGGGCAATGCATCTGGGCTTAATGACAGTTGAGTCGGCTGGCGGCTCACTTCACGTAATTGTTTTAGAGATAACTTGCCTGGAATAATTTCTAATGAATACATAGTTCGTTTCTCGTTATGGTTGTGATACCAACTCGTGTCGCTAGGTTGGTATTCTTTATAATTATTTTTAAAATTGAAATGTAGAGTTATGCCTGTTGGTTTTATTCAGGTAGTTTTATTCAAGTAGCATAGGCAAATCCAAGCCTTGCTCCTTGGCGCAATTAATCGCGATGTCATAACCCGCATCTGCATGACGCATGACGCCGGTGGCAGGATCATTGTGAAGTACTCGACCAACACGCTCTGCCGCATCATCACTACCATCACACACAATCACCATGCCTGAATGTTGAGAGAACCCCATACCCACACCACCGCCGTGATGCAGAGATACCCAAGTCGCGCCCGAAGCTGTATTTAATAGGGCATTTAATAGTGGCCAATCAGATACCGCGTCAGATCCATCCATCATGCCTTCGGTTTCACGGTTTGGACTGGCAACTGAGCCTGAATCAAGATGATCTCGACCAATAACAATCGGGGCTTTTAGCTCTCCATTTTTTACCATTTCATTAAAGGCTTTACCGAGACGTGCACGATCTTTTAAGCCAACCCAACAAATACGTGCAGGTAATCCTTGGAATTGAATACGCTCACGCGCCATATCAAGCCAGTTGTGCAGATGTGGATTATCAGGAATGAGTTCTTTAACTTTTTGATCGGTTTTATAGATATCTTCTGGGTCGCCAGAAAGTGCCGCCCAACGGAAAGGCCCAATCCCTTCACAAAATAGCGGACGAATATAAGCAGGTACAAAGCCCGGAAAATCAAAGGCATTAGCGATACCTTCTTCTAAGGCCATTTGACGAATATTATTACCGTAATCGACAGTTGCAGAGCCTGCTTTTTGTAAATCCAGCATAGCTTGAACTTGAATTGCCATTGATTTTTTAGCCGCTGATACAACAACTGATTCATCTTTTAAACGCATTTCAGCAGCATGTTCCATTGACCAACCCTGAGGAAGATAGCCGTTGAGAGGATCGTGTGCAGAGGTTTGATCGGTTGTTACATCAGGCACAATGCCGCGTTGAACAATTTCTGCATAAACGTCAGCGGCATTTCCCAGTAAACCTACTGATATTGGTGTTTCTGTCTGTTTTGCGTCTTCAATAATGGCAAGGGCTTCATCTAATGTGGTGGCTTTACGATCGACATACCCAGTACGGAGACGATAATCGATACGAGACTCATCACACTCCACCGCAAGCATTGAAAATCCAGCCATAGTTGCGGCAAGCGGTTGTGCGCCACCCATACCTCCAAGTCCACCAGTAAGAACCCAACGTCCTTGTGCTTTGCCATCAAAATGTTGCTTTGCCATTGCAACAAAGGTTTCGTAAGTCCCTTGAACGATGCCTTGAGATCCAATGTAGATCCAACTGCCAGCGGTCATTTGACCGTACATCATCAAACCTTGCTTATCTAATTCGTTAAAGTGTTCCCAATTCGCCCAGTGAGGAACCAAATTTGAATTGGCAATTAATACGCGTGGGGCATTAGTGTGAGTTTTAAACACACCAACAGGTTTTCCTGATTGCACCATCAAGGTTTCATCGTCTTCAAGGCGAGTTAGCACCTCTACAATTTTGTCGTAGCATTGCCAATTTCGTGCGGCACGACCAATACCACCATACACAACCAGAGCATGAGGGTGCTCTGCTACATCAGGATGTAAGTTATTCATTAACATACGAAGTGGGGCTTCGGTTAGCCAAGATTTAGCGGTGAGTGTTGTACCTGTTGGGGCAATAATAGTGCGGGTCTCATCCAATCTAGGATTCGATGGCGATGCATGTGTCATTGTTGCTCTCCTTGCGAGTTAATAGTATTGGTGACTGGTTTTGAACATTAAGAGTGCTTGTGAATTACTCGCTCTGAAAATAAAAGCATTACGCTTTCATCCCATGAGCAATGGTCCAAGCGAGTCTTGCAGCCAAGCGTGCTGTTTGATTATCAATATCAAAATTAGGGTTAAATTCAGCCATATCAGCTAAGAGTAATTTAGACTTACCGTGATGATTTTTAGCCTTTAAAATATGGCAGATTAGAGGCTCAATGATCTCAAGCGAAACCCCACGAACAGCAGGTGCGCTCACTCCGGGAGCCGTTGATGCAGGAAAAACATCGATATCTATCGTGAGATAAAGGTAGTCATTTTGGTCAATAAAGTGAGATAAGCCTTGTTGAATTAATGGGAAGTTAGCGTGCGTCATCTCTGTATCATCAAAATAGAGTACATCGAGATCATCTGCCTTTTTGTAAAGGGCTTGAGTATTACTGCCTCGGTTTAATCCTAAGCAGGCGTAATTAAATGGCCACCCATTCGTTTTACAATATTGAGCGATTTGATGAAAAGGAGTGCCTGAACTGCCAAGCTGCTGTTCTGATGATCCTTCAGGTAGTTGCTCTTTTTGTGGTGGATTTCGTAGATCAAAATGTGCATCAAAGTTAATAATACCAATGCGTGGTGGCGTTTTTTGTTGGTTTGATTCAGTGATATTTTTTAAATGACGCGCAATGCCTTGAAAGGAACCCCACGCAATTTCATGACCGCCACCAAAAACAATCACTTGGTTATGGTTAGCAAGGGCATGTTCAACATTATTACCAAGTCGATGTTGAGCTGCTTCAAGTTCTGCATCATCACAGCAGACATCGCCCCCATCAAAAACGGCTTTATTATGATGCCAAGCTAAATTGGCTAAGGCGCGTCGAATGATTTGTGGAGCAGAATAAGAACCAATACGCCCTTTATTGCGATAAACCCCTTCATCACAAGCAAAACCAAGCAACATGATCCCGTCTGTGCTTGAACTCGTTGCTGCTGTAATTTTTTGATGCCAACGTAAACCGAGTTCACCATCTTCAAGATCGACTCTGCCTGTCCAGTTGGTCATGTCGATTAAGGTCTTATTTTTCATAAGTTTCCTTAGTATAAAAAACGTTACCATCAACCACCCGTGCAATAAGATCGGGAACGCCTAATCGATAGGAGAGTTCAGCTGGAGAGTCCAATTGCCAAAGTGCAAAGTCAGCATCCATGCCCACTTCAATTGTTCCGCGTGAGTCTTGTAATCCAAGAGCTTGAGCTGCATTGCAAGTTACGCCCCGTAACGATTCTTCAGGTGTTAATTTAAATAAAGTGCAAGCCATATTCATCATGGTACGAAGCGAAGCTATAGGTGATGTACCGGGGTTGAAATCAGTGGCAATGGCCATTGGAATTTGGTGTTTACGCAGCAATTCAGTCGGTGGGAGTTTGGTTTCTCGCAAGAAATAAAAGGCACCAGGTAAAAGAGTTGCTACGGTATTATTCTGTGCTAATGCTTTGACCCCATCTTCATCAAGGTATTCAATATGATCAACCGAAGAGGCGCCCATTGAAGCGGCTAATGCACTGCCGCCAAGATTCGATAACTGCTCAGTATGGCCTTTGATTTTTAGACTGTGCTCTAATGCAGCATTGAATACCCGCTCACACTGCGTAATCGAAAACCCAATCCCTTCACAGAAGACATCAACATGATCCGCTAACTCTAATTTAGCAACGCGAGGAATAATGGTGTCACAAATTAAGCGAATGTAATCATCAGGACGATCTTTATATTCAGGAGGAAGGGCATGAGCAGCAAGCAGAGTGGCAGAGACTTTTATATCTGGTAATTCAGCAATGCGTTTGGCGACTCTAAGCATTTTGATTTCATCATCAAGCGTTAAGCCATAGCCTGATTTAATCTCAATAGTAGTGACACCGTCACGTTTTAAGCCTTCTAAGCGTTGTAATGCTGAATGGTAAAGTTCATCTTCTGTCGCTTCTCGAGTGGCATAGACGGTAGATAAAATCCCACCCCCTTGTTTTGCTATTTCTTCGTAAGGTACGCCTTGTAACCGTTGCTCAAATTCATTAGCTCGATTACCAGCAAAAACAAGGTGAGTGTGACAATCAATGAATCCCGGAGTGACTAAGACATTACTACAATCAATAACATCAGGATGGCCATGAAATATCTCGGGGCAGGAGTGACCAACGTATTCAATCTTTCCATTTGTTATACCGATCATTGCATTTTTAATAACTTGATAGCCATCATTTGGCTTAGACAGATCTGTCTTCATTGTGATGAGGTTAAGATTGGTAAAAATTCTATCCATGAGTATCTGCCTATGTAAATTAACGGATAAGTTAATATGTATATACAAATAGATAATCTTTTTTATTGGTTAAGACAAGGTAGAGTGTAATGGAGTTGTGATCAAAAGAGCAATTATTGACTATTAAATATCCAGTTTTGAGAAGATACTACGGTTAAAGAGGGATGAGTATCTATCTTGAATAATTTAATAGTATTTATGCTGTGTGATAACGTTAAGGAGATGAAAAGAGCAGCTGCAAAGCGTACACTCTCAGAAAACAAAGACAGAATAGGTAAAACGTGCATTTATTAGATAGACTGACGATTCGTCTCTTTCATGGCGAAAGGCAGCAACAATACTTAGGTCATAACGCTAAAAGCTTAGGTTGGAGTTCAACAGAGTCTCAATTTTTGCGTTTCAAAGTTATCGTAGAGTCACTAGATTTTGACAATAAACGCATATTAGATTTAGGTTGCGGTTATGGTGATTTTAAAACCTTTCTTGATATGAGTTGCACTGTTAACTCTTATGTAGGTGTTGATCAACAAGGTAGTTTTATTAAGCAAGCCAAAAAACATTTTCAGCGGCAAGAAAATAGTAATTTTATTAAAGGAGACTTCTCTTCTTTAAAATTACCGCCTGCTGATATTATAGTTGCTAGTGGTTCGCTAAATTATAGAACAAGAAATAAAACCTATCATGCAAAAATAATAAAAGCTATGTATGAGAAAGCAGAGGAAGCTGTAATTTTTAATTTATTGAACCGTGAACACTTTGCTTATTCCAAATTATTAGAATCACATGATCCAGAACAAGTTTTAAATTACTGTTTAAGCCTATGCCCAAATAGTAAGTTAATTATAGGTTATGCCGATGAAGATTTTACGATAGTAATGAGGAAATAGAAATAAAATACCTGTATTATATCCCTAATTAGGGATGATATTGTTTTAAATGTCAATAAGGTTATTTTTATTTATATGTACAATGCATTAAAACACTCAATATTTATTATTTTAATAATGGCCTTGGTAAATTATGTAAATAAAGATCCAGTTGAGGGAAGAACAGAGGTAGAATCAAATAAAATACAATTATTTGGTATTGAAAAATCAGCGAAGAGTTTATCCGTTTTAGAAGGTAATAAAATTGTAAACCAGTTAATGCTAGAGCAATCATTTTATGATGCTATTTTATTTATAGATCATATGAAAGAGAACGATGAGAAGACCTATTTAATGCGAGGCTTGATTGAGTATATAGAACTCAATAATCATAAAAAAGCGTTATTGTCATTCTACAAAATACCAGCTAATCCAATTGCTCGATACTTCATTAGTGAGATTTATAACCAATATGGTGATACGGAAAAATCAATGTATTGGATGAAACTTGCTGCTGGAAAAGGTCTTCTAGAAGGGCAATATAAAGCCGCACAATTATATAGAAAAGCAGGGAAGTATAATGAAGCTTATATTTGGGCAAGATGTGCAACACTTAATGGCTACCTTAAGGCTGAGTCATTAGCGCAAAGTTTGTCTACTCAAATATTCTTGAAAGAAAAACAAGCAATGGATAAATACTATACTCGTGGCGTTTGTCCTAAAAATAAAAGTTATTCAACTTTGCTTGATAAGCTTGGTTATCGAATCAATTAGGGTTATAAAATGAAGATATTAACTATATCGACAGAAGAAATAGATAAGATAACCGGAAATAAAAAAACCACGCCAATTCTTGATATGAATACGTTGACGAAACTATTTGTGGTTGTGAATGATGTTGTATTAAATTATGAGTATCGACGATTATATAAAAATGCAAATGAATCAAGCTATATCCATGTCACCTTTACTGAGCGTTCAAAAAAAATACACATTACTTACCAAGCTCTGAGTGATAAAAATGGGATATTAACAATAGTCGATGAAGAGAATAACAAGAGAAAAACTCAGAAAGTGACTCTTGAAAAAGGGAAGTCCTGCTTAAAGGATGCGATAAAAAATTCGCATGCTAATTTTAATCGTGTTTATTTTTCTAAAAGTAAATTAGTACAAAAACTATCTAGTTATAGTAAATATGCTGTTTATGCCTCTTCACTGATTGGCTACTTGTTCTTCTTTCTTGAAGACTTCCGGTTTTATGACGATCATATCAACGAATTAAAAATAGTATATATTTTAAGCTTTGTTTTTGTTTTATTATTTTTAATTTATGTAAATAAACAAGATTATAAGTCGAATTGGAAAGCCTCTTTAAATGTATTGTGTTTAAGTCTAGTGTTTTCTTTTGGTTTAGCTCAAGGAGGGTTAACTTCAGTCCACTTTTTTACGGCTAAGCCAAATATGGTAGCAATGACGATTACTGGAAAAAATGCCGCCTATGAACAATCTAAAGTTACCACATGTGAAGGTGGTGTATATCTTAAAGAACTTTTATCACCTGTATGCATGAAGAGCAAGGCCTATTGGATGAGAGTGAACGATACAATGAAAGTGCTAATAACAGGAGAAATATCACCTGTTGGGATAGAAATAAAAACTATAGAATATCAATAACTGTTGTTGAATTGGTATGATAGAGAATATAGAAATGGAAGATATAAAATATGACTCGTAGACGTGTTGTTTCTAAATTTTGGATATTTGTAAGCTTTTTAACATTTATTGGTGTTGAGTTATTGATTGGTGGTTTTGTTGGTAAGTTAATTGTTGGTAGATATATATCTATAAGCCTACAGTTTATGCTACAAGGATTATTACATTTATCTGCATTTTTTATAGGTGGAATAATTATTGGCTTAATTTCACCAGGAAAAAGAATGTTTGAACCAGCATTCGCTGCTTTCCTCTCTGTATTAGTAGTGCTATCACTGTCTCTATTTACACCATATTCTTATATTGGATTTAGTATGGATAAAATGATGATAGGTGGGGTAGTTGCTTTTTTACTTGCCCTACTAGGCTCTTATTTTGGTGAGCGATTTTCTGGGAATTGAAAGATACAAATGGCTAATCATTGTGATTAGCCATTTGTAATGGGTTTATTTTTCGGTAAGAATTTTAAGCAAATAAATTGATTACATTGGCATTATTTGAAGTCTAATAACTCAACTTCAAAGATTAGCACTGAACCTGGTTGAATCGAACCTGCCGCACGGTTTCCATAAGCCAAATTACTTGGAATGAAGAAGCGAACTTTCTGACCTACAACCATTAGCTGAACGCCTTCTGTCCAACCCTTGATTACTTGGCCTAAACCAAATTCAATAGGCTGTCCACGATCAACAGAACTATCAAAAACCTTGCCATCAATCGTAGTGCCGTGATAATGCACCTTCACTTTACTTTTGGCTGTAGGGTGTTCTGTACCTGTACCCTCTTCAAGAACTAGGTACTGTAGGCCCGAATCTGTCGTTTTTACGCCTTCTTTAGTGGCATTTTCAGCTAAGAATGCTTTACCAATTTCAATATTTTCTTGTGCTGCTTTTGGATTATTTACAAAGTGTTGAAACAGCATATAACCAAGAACGATAACAGCAATAGTGATAATGATTTTAGACACAATATTTCCTTATAGTAAGATACCGAACCGAGTAAGTATTTTTTATTACTTACTGGAGGGATATTAGTTAATTACTTTTCTAGTAGGTAGCGGATAGTTTCAGCGATCTTTTTAGGATCATCATGGCCACCAACTAGTACGTTATATTTACCGTTAACTACAAAAGTAGGAACAGAACTAATTCCTGATTGCTCAGAAAGTAGTTTTGCATTATCTACTTTTTTAATTAAAATATCACGCTGCTCTTCATTAAACTCGTAAGGACTTGTTAAACCACGAGAGGTAAATGCTTTAGCGTACATTTCTTCTTGCTCTGTTAGTGTTGCTTCTTTACCTATTTGAGTAGCTGAGAATAGGTCTTCCATAAATGCATGATCTGGAGTGCCATCAACTTGCATTTCAGCAGCATAATAGAACATAGAAGCAATGTGTGCAGATTGGTTAAAGGTAATATGCATTTTTCCAATATCTGCCCCTGCTTCTTGACTGATCACTGGTAAAAAATTTTCCATATTACGGCAATGGCCACAAGAGAGTGCGAATACTTCAGTGACAGGTGCAACTGAATCTTGAGTTAAAGGTGTAGAAAGGACTTCATAGTGAGTTCCTTCTTTTGGGGAGTTTTCGTCATTGCAAGCTGTTAAAAATAGGGCAGAAGAAAGGATAAGCAGTAACGGTTTGATGATAGATTTCATGTGAATTCTCATAGGTTATGATTTCGAATGAAAATAGCATGATTTTAGGAAAGTAGAAACGAAATAGGACAACAAATGTCGTCCTATTTTAGTAAAATTGTGTAAAGAGTTTATATAATTATACTTTACGTACCTGAATGATCATACCCATTAGAGGGTGGTCAATATAATGAGTTTCTCCACTACGCATTTTACGCTTTTCTTTTATGCGGTAAGACTTTAGATACTCTTTAACTTCCGTTTCTGGTGTTACGTCTTCTAAATGGCCAAATTGAACATTAGAATTCAGTTCTTGAATTGGCATGATGTCTGTATTGATCTCATTTACCGTCTCAGCTTGATCGTCAAGCATGGTATTGATAATAAATTCATGTTGCCCAGGAATTTTTAAATCCAATTCTGTTTTAACATATAGATAGTGTTGCACATATACTTGAAGTGTTCCATCTAACTCAAGCAGTGAGCCAGTAACAAGCTGATTGTCTTCGCCATTTTGAGCAATAGTAGGTACAGGTGCATCTAAGGGCTGTAAATTGATATCGGCCTTTGCATCTTCGAGTGTTCGACCATCGGCTACAAAACGGTTTGAGAAATTTTGTCCAGCTTGAACATGAAATATTGGTGATCGAGCAGAACCCGAGTCACCTTGACGCCATGCAACATGAACAAGAGGCTTAAACCCTGCGTGGTTTTGTAATTTTTTATATACGTTGCTTAATTTATAGTCTGAAATTAAAAAAGCGTTATTTTTATTCATTACGGCTTTATCACGATATGAAAAAGCACGACCTAAATTAATAGGGTCAAGAAGGTCTGGCCATGATTCTTGGAAAGACGAAGGCTCAACATTGCGTTTAAAAATGATGACTTCAACGTCAAATTGACGAGCAAATGAAGGCCAGCTTGCTAGTAGGATCAGCGCATAAATTATTTTTTTCATTCAAACTCCAGTGAAATGGGTCTTTAAAGTCTCGGTTATCCATAATCGAGACTAAAAGTTAGTATTTTTTTATTATTTAAATCTAATAGCTAGATTCTATTTTCGTAAAACAGATTGAGCAAGTCTATTACGTATTTAATTCGCACTTGTCTCTCTGTTAAGTCTTTTATAAATTTAACCTTTGTTGGCCCATCTAACGCAAAGCCTTTTGGATCTTTTTGTAATAACGACACAAGGAACATAGGGTTTATGTCAGCGGTAGGTTCAAATTCAATATAACCACCGTTTCCATGCGCTTCTAATTTCTTCACTTTTAATGAAGCCGCTAACATTTTAACTTCTGAGCTGACTAATAATGTTTGAGTCGCTTCTGGTAATGATCCAAAACGGTCAATGATTTCTACTTTTAGTTCATCTAATTCGCCATTGTCTGAAACGCTCGCAATACGTTTGTATAGAGACAAGCGAGTATTAACATCTGGAATGTAATCTTCAGGAATTAATGCAGGTAAACGAAGCTCGACTTCCGTTTGTTCACGCAATAAATCATCTAATGAAGGCTCTTTTCCTTCTTTTAATGCTTCAACTGCTTGCTCAAGCATTTCCATATATAGAGTAAAACCAACAGATTGAATTTGACCACTTTGGCCATCACCCAGTAATTCACCTGCACCACGGATCTCTAAATCGTGAGTAGCAAGAGTAAAACCTGCACCTAGGTCTTCCAGTGAAGCAATTGCATCCAAACGTTTTCTTGCATCTTTACTTAAGGCTTTCGGATGTGGCGTCAGTAAATATGCATAAGCTTGGTGGTGTGAGCGACCCACACGACCACGTAATTGGTGTAATTGAGCTAAACCGAGTTTATCGGCACGATCCATGATGATGGTGTTCGCTGTTGGAACATCAATACCGGTTTCAATAATCGTTGTACAAACTAGAACATTGAAACGCTGATGATAAAAATCACCCATGATGCGTTCTAATTCACGTTCACGCATTTGGCCATGAGCTAAGGTGACACGTGCTTCTGGGATCAGTTTTTCAATATCTTCAGCGGCATTTTGAATGGTTTCTACATTGTTGTGCAGAACATAAACTTGACCACCACGTTTAATCTCACGAAGAATTGCTTCTTTAATCACATCATCGGCTTTTTCACGAACAAAGGTTTTAATCGCTAATCGACGAGCCGGTGGTGTTGCGATGATTGATAAATCACGCATGCCACTCATTGCCATATTCAAGGTTCTTGGAATTGGCGTTGCGGTTAACGTTAGAATATCTACGTCTGAGCGCATCGCTTTTACTTTTTCTTTCTGACGGACACCAAAGCGATGTTCTTCATCTACGATCAGTAAACCAAGATCTTCAAATTTAATGCTGTCTTGCAGTAATTTGTGAGTTCCAATTAAGATATCCACTTTACCTTCAGCCGTTGCAGCTAAAATTTCTTTCTGCTCTTTTGCTGATTTAAAGCGAGATAGGACTTCCACTCGTATTGGGAAGTTAGCAAAACGGTCGCGGAAATTCTCAAAATGCTGCTGAGCAAGTAGGGTCGTTGGAACTAATACCGCAACTTGTTTTTCGTTGTGCGTAGCTAAGAATGCAGCACGCATAGCAACTTCTGTTTTACCAAAACCTACATCACCACAAACAAGGCGATCCATCGCTTTAGCTTGGCACATATCGGATAGCACATCGTTAATGGCGATTTCTTGGTCATGCGTTTCTTCAAACGGGAAGCTTGATCTAAAATCAGCATAAGCATCACGATCTTGTTTAAAAGCAAAGCCCGGTTTAATTGCTCGTTTAGCATAAACATCCAGTAACTCTGCTGCAACATCACGTACTTTTTCTGCTGCTTTACGACGTGCTTTGCTCCACGTATCACTGCCCAGTTTGCTGATAGGGGCAGTTTCATCGGCTCCTGCTGAATATCGACTGATCAGATTTAATGATGAAACAGGAACATACAGTTTGGTTTCATTGAGGTATTCCAACATCATATATTCCGCTGGCATATCACCAACGTCTAACGTTTGAAGCCCCATGTAACGGCCAATACCGTGATCAATGTGAACCACTGGCTGACCAATTTTTAATTCAGCGAGATTACGGATCAGTGTATTGCTGTTTATTGATTTGTTATCACCACGACGGCGACGTTGAATTACTCGCTCACCCAGTAAGTCACTTTCACAAATAAAAGCAACGCATGGATTTTGAAGAATAAAGCCGTGTTCAGCCGAGCCAATCACTAACGTGGCTTTATTTTTATGTGCGACGGCATCTTTCATTGAATTACAAATCGCAGGCTTTAGCTTAATACGCGCTAATAATTCAAGAAGGGCTTCACGGCGACCTTCAGATTCAACAGAGAAAATAACCTGACCACTGAATTTCTCATAGAATTGACGAAATTGAGCGAAGGGTTCTTTGTTTTGATGCTGAATTGCAATTTCTGGTAACTCAAGTAAATCTGGATTAAAGCGACCTGCTTTTTCTATTTCTGGTTCTCTTGCTAGCTTTACACGAGGGTATTGCTTAAAGAGGCCAAACATATCCGTCGTTTGAAGCCACAGCTCATTTACAGGTAGAAGAGGACGCAGTGGATCCACTCGACGTTGGTCATAGCGGTACTCGGCATCAGCTAAGAAATCATTGGCTGCTTTTTCTATATCACCAATTGTTACTAATAACGTATTATCTGGTAGATAGTCGAACAGAGTTTCCGTTTCATCAAAGAACAGCGGTTGCCAATATTCGATACCGGCAGGCCAAGCGCCTTTACTGATCTGTTGATAAACCGACTCCGGTTCACGTCGAGCATCAAAACGTTGACGCCAGCGAATACGGAAATCTTCAATCGCCACATCATCAGTAGGGAACTCATGGGCAGGCAGTAAGTTGATTGATTTTACTTCTTCAATGGTACGTTGGTTTTCAGGATCAAACTGACGAATGGTATCTATTTCATCATCAAAGAAATCAATTCGATAAGGGTGTGCATTACCCATTGGGAATAAATCAAGAATAGACCCACGACTTGCGTACTCACCGTGACTCATGACTTGGTCTACGTGTAAATAACCAGACTTTTCTAGCTGTAACTTCAGCTTATCAAACGATAGACGATCACCTACGTTTACTACTAACGCATGTTTGTGCAAGAAAGATTGCGGTGATTGACGTTGTAATAAGGTACTAACAGGAACAATTAGCGTGCCATCTTTCTGCTGAGGCAAATGATATAGGCGTGATAAACGGTCAGAAATAATGTCCTGATGCGGTGAAAAGCTGTCATAAGGAAGTGTTTCCCAATCAGGAAAAACCTCTACCGAACGTTGGCTAAATTGACTGATTTCATTTTGTAAACGAAATGCCAATTGTGGCTCAGTCACAGCAACGACGACAGGTCCAGTGTGTTGTTGTTCAATTTCCGCAATAGCAAGTGCGAGAGATGAACCCGTTAAATTACCAACCGAGCGAGTATCATTGGCTTTAGTCGGTAATGTTAGTGACAGTAAGTTTTTTATAGGCATCAGGATATTCAGTTCGTTAAGTTAAATTGCGTTCTTGAGCGCGAAGTTTAAGAAGCTTTTGTTGTTGGTACAGTGCTGCTTTAATCAGTAAATCTTGGTCAATATCACGAAGAAGTTCATAAGCCATCTCAACCATAAATCCAGAGTCTGTTGGTGTACACTGTGTCACTGCTGCATAGCAATAGATTGCAGCGGGAGGGTGCTCTAAAAACAGTTTAACGCGAGCTTTTTGGTGTAAATCAAATGATGTTTTACTTTCAAAAGTGAATTTACTTGCGCCAAAGCTAGACGTTTTATGTCTGAATATTTCGTTATCTTGTTGAATTAGCAGATAAGACAACAGTAAATTTATTTTTTGATTTTGATTCGTAAGGTAATGAGCTAAACGTTTACCATCATCTTGTTTTAGGAAGGATAGTTCGTTTTCAGAGACATCATCAAGGGTACTACACTCTTGAGCGACTCTGAATGGTGCTGGGATCTCACGTTCAAAGGCAGCCATGCTTGGAAGTGAATTATCAGCAGCAAGAGGTTCTACGTTGATAGTTAAATCATAGTGAACCGAGAAATATTCGTCATGTGACATAAGCGTTCCTCTATTTATTATTTAATGATTATGGCGAAGTCCCTAAGTATCAGCAAGTGTTTAATATCATTCAATCAATGTTAGACGAGCAAAAAAGGAATAAATACCAGTATTTTACGTGATAGACTGTAGCTATTATTATAGCTTTGATAGGCGTGATTGAGAGAATTTATGTTTCATCCAGTATCAGTATTTATAGGTTTACGATATTTAAGAGGGCGCTCTGGCGATAGATTTAGCCGTTTTATCTCTTATATGTCTACGGCGGGGATCACCATCGGAGTGCTCTCTTTGGTTACGGTATTATCTGTAATGAATGGCTTTGAAGGTCAACTTAAAGACCGTATTTTGGGAGTATTACCTCAAGCGGTTATTTCAAGTGAGAGTGAGCAAATTACGCCATCAGAAGATGAAAGAGATTACGCAGCAAGTTTACCTCATGTCACCCAAGTAACCCCAGTGGTTCGTGGAGAGGCGATTATTCAAAGCGCCAAAGGCTTGAGTGCAGGTATGCTTGTTGGTATTGACCCAAATGAATATGACCCTATTGCTTATGAGTTAATTTCTGGCAATGTACAGCAATTAGCAACGGGTGAATATGGTATTTTTCTTGGCTCAAAACTTGCTCGTGATCTGAGTGTCCGTTATGGTGATACCGTCCGAATTATGGTGACTAATGCTAGCCAATACACGCCTCTGGGACGTATCCCAAGCCAACGTAATTTTAAGGTGGTTGGCGTGTTTAATACAGGCTCTGATGTCGATGGCCAATTAATGGTTGCGAATATTCAAGATACTGCCCGTTTAATGAAATTGAAAAAAGGCAACATCACAGGTTGGCGTTTATTCTTTAGTGACCCATTCCAAGTGACAGAATTAGCTAAATTACCTTTAGAAAATAACATGACATGGAGTGATTGGCGTGATCAACGCGGGGAATTATTCCAAGCGGTAAAAATGGAAAAAACATGATGGGTCTAATGCTAGGGCTTATTGTAGCTATCGCGGCGTTCAATATTATTTCTGCCTTAATTATGGTGGTAATGGAAAAACAAGCAGAAGTGGCGATATTAAAAACACAAGGCATGACGAGTAATCAGGTACTTTCTATTTTTATGGTACAAGGGGCAAGCAGCGGCGTAATAGGCGCAATTGTCGGTGGTACATTGGGAGCTCTATTTGCCAGTAACATCAATGTTATTCTTTCTACACTTGGGTTGTCGCTATTTACTGTTGGCGGCTCTTTACCAGCACAGGTTGAACCATTACAAGTGTGTATTGTCATTATTCTAGCAATTTTATTAAGTTTATTAGCGACCGTATTCCCATCTTATCGAGCGGCAGTCGTACAACCAGCAGAGGCATTAAGATATGAGTAATCCATTATTAGTTTGTCAGGGTATTCGTAAAGTTTACCAAGAAGGCACAATGGAAACTGAAGTGCTCAAAGGGGTTGATTTTCAGATTAATGAAAGTGAATTAGTGGCGATAGTCGGTTCATCAGGCTCTGGTAAAAGTACATTACTGCACATTCTTGGCGCACTTGATGAGCCAACAGCAGGAACGATACATTTTCAACAAAATGAATTGACGAAGTTGAGTGCTAATAAGCAAGCAAAAATTCGCAATCAACATATTGGATTTGTGTATCAATTTCATCATCTTCTGTCTGATTTTAGCGCGTTAGAAAATGTAGCAATGCCGTTGTTAATTGGTGGTATCCATAAGAAAGAAGCCGCACTACGTGCAACAGAATTACTTGAGAAAGTTGGATTAGCTCATCGTATTGAACATCGCCCTTCTGAACTGTCTGGTGGTGAACGCCAGCGTGTTGCAATTGCTCGTGCGTTAGTTAATAAGCCTGCTTTAGTTCTTGCTGATGAACCGACGGGTAACTTAGATTATAAAACAGCATTAGATATTTATAATTTAATGCGCGAATTGAATCAAGAGTCAGGTACTGCATTCTTAGTGGTAACACACGATAATGAATTAGCAGCAAAACTAGATAAGCAATTAAGTATGCAAGATGGCCGCTTTATTACTGAAACCGTTCGTTCGGCGTTAAGCCAAGAGCAGGAGGCGTAATGTTTTCACCGCTTTCTCTTTTTATTGGTGGTCGTTTTGCTCGTGCAAAGCAGCGTAATAAAATGGTGTCATTTATTTCGCTCTCATCCACTCTCGGTATTGCTATTGGTGTAGCTGTGATCATCATTGGTCTTTCTGCGATGAATGGTTTTGAGCGTGAATTACAAAATCGTGTGCTTTCTGTTATTCCACACGCTGAGCTTGAAGGGGTAAAAACCCCAGTATCTGATTGGCAAACCATGATGAATCAAGCAAAGAAACATCCAAAAGTAACAGGAGCTGCGCCTTATGTTCGATTTACCGCCTTACTTGAAAGAGGCAGTAAATTAAAAGCGGTTGAAGTTCGAGGCGTTGAACCTTTATTAGAAGCGGCTGTTTCTAAGTTACCTGAGTATATTGATCATGATGCATGGAAGGCATTTGAAGCGAACAAGCAAAGCGTTATTTTAGGTAAAGGCGTTGCAGATACATTAAATGTAAAAGTTGGAGATTGGATCACGGCGATGATCCCTGATGAAAATGCAAGTAAGCAACTTCGTTCTCCAAAGCGTCAACGTTTGCAAGTGGTTGGACTATTGTCTTTAGGTGGGCAAGTCGATCATGGTTTAGCGATTGTTCCTCTAAAAGATGCGCAGCAGTATATTAATCTAGGTGACAGTGTCACGGGTGTGTCATTACAAGTCAGTAGTGTTTTAGATGCCCAAAATATTGTCCGCGAAGTAGGGGGAACATTAACTGAATATGTCTACTTACGCAGTTGGGTGCAGAAATACGGCTACTTATATCGAGACATTCAATTAGTTCGTTCAATCATGTATCTCGTGATGGTTTTAGTCATTGGAGTTGCTTGCTTTAATATCGTATCAACTCTCATGATGGCAGTGAAAGATCGCTCTGGAGATATTGCGATATTAAGAACGATGGGTGCAAATGACGGTTTAATTAAACGTATCTTTGTATGCCAAGGGATATTTTCAGGTGTTACAGGGAGTTTAGCAGGATCGGCACTTGGCTCATTTGTCGCACTAAACTTAACGCCTATGATTAAGGGGTTAGAATCACTGATAGGGCACCAGTTTTTATCCGGTGATATCTATTTTGTTGATTTTTTGCCATCTGAATTGGTTTGGAGTGATGTTGCGATTGTGACAGCGACGGCGATATTTTTAAGTGCCATTGCGACTTGGTATCCTGCAAGAAAGGCAAGTCAGTTACATCCAGCTACGGTGCTGAGCTCTAAATAATGAATATAACTGATAAGAAGACTTCTAAATTATATAGGGGTCTTCTTTTTAGTTTAAGCCGAGATGGTGGTAAATTTAAGTGCACAACAATATATTTAAATTAAGAATAAAAAACTCTTGATTATATAAATTATAGTGTTTATTCCCATTTTATTTGTAAGGGTATTGTATTGTTCGGTTTTACCTATTGATATAATAATTAAAATTGATTAGAAATTCGAAAAGATTTTCTCTATTATACGCGCATACTTTACTGTGTATCGGATAGAGAAATAATGACAATTTCGGACAACAATACCATCGTAATTTTTGGAGCTTCAGGAGATCTTACTTTCCGCAAGCTTATTCCTGCTTTGTATCATCTGTACGCGAGTAATCAACTTTCAGAATCTTTTTCAATCTTAGGCGTGAGTCGCTCTCAATATGACGATGAGTCGTATCGTGAAAAGATGAAAAAATCACTGCAAGAGATGGAAAAAACAGATCCAGAAACGCTTATTGCATTTTGTGAGCATTTACATTATCAAGCGGTAAATACGTCAGATGTTGATGATTATAGTAAACTGGCTGTTAAGTTAGATCTGTTGGCTGACAAATACCAACTTGAGCAACAGAATACGCTTTTCTATCTAGCCACTCCACCAAGCCTTTACGGTGTTATTCCAGCCTGCCTAGCGGCTCATGGTCTTAATGATGAATCTAATGGATGGAAACGTCTCATTATTGAAAAACCATTCGGCTATGATCTTGAATCAGCACAAAGCCTTGATAAAGAAATTCATAACCATTTTCAAGAACACCAAATTTACCGCATTGACCATTACCTAGGCAAAGAAACCGTTCAAAACCTACTTGTTCTTCGTTTTTCAAATGCGATGTTTGAGCCGTTGTGGAACCGTAATTTTATTGATTATGTTGAAATCACTGGTGCAGAATTCCTTGGTGTTGAAGAACGTGGTGGCTATTACGATGGTTCTGGTGCCGTTCGTGATATGTTCCAAAACCATTTGCTACAAGTATTAGCAATGGTAGGCATGGAACCACCTGCTCAAATTAACGCCGATTCTATTCGTGATGAAGTGGTTAAAGTTCTTCAATGCCTTAAACCGCTTGAAGAAGATGATTTGCGTAAAAATCTTGTGTTAGGTCAATACACGGCATCTGATGTACGTGGCCAACAGTTAGCGGGTTATCGTGAAGAACATGGTGTTGCCGATGATTCTCGAACAGAAACCTACATCGGTTTAAAAGCTTATATCAATAACTGGCGTTGGAATGGTGTTCCTTTCTATGTTCGTACTGGTAAGCGTTTACCGACCCGAGTAACAGAGATTGTTATTCACTTTAAACAAACCCCACATCCAGTCTTTGGTCAGAATGCGCCTGAGAATAAGTTGATTATCCGTATTCAACCAGATGAAGGTATTCAGATGAGCTTTGGCTTAAAAGAGCCTGGCGCTGGTTTTAAGGCAAAAGAAGTTAAGATGAACTTCTCATACGCTGACTTGCAAGAAACTCAAATGCTTACTGCGTATGAACGTCTATTGCTAGATGCATTAAATGGCGACGCAACGTTATTTGCTCGTACTGATGCAGTGGAAGCGTGCTGGAAATATGTTCAACCGATTTTAGACTTTAAACAAGATCCTCAATCTTTGTTTGGATATGCCTGTGGTACTTGGGGACCACAAGAAGCGGATGAGCTTTTACAAAGAGATGATCGTGCATGGCGTTTCCCATGCAAAAATTTAACAGATACGGATTACTGCGAATTATGATCAATCACAAAATTTTTGCTACACCTGAACTAGTTGTTGAAAACTTAGCAAATGAAATGAAAGCGTATAGTGAGCAGGGTAAAGCTGTTCATATTTCACTTTCTGGCGGAAGTACGCCTAAAATGCTGTTCAAATTGTTAGCACAAGCACCATATGCAGAAGGCATTCAATGGAATAACCTACACTTTTGGTGGGGTGATGAGCGTTGTGTAGCACCTGATGATGCTGAGAGTAATTTTGGTGAAGCTAATACATTACTTTTCACTAAAGTAAATTTACCAGCAGAAAATATTCACCGCATTCGTGGTGAAGATGAACCAGCGGTAGAAGCGGAACGTTTTGCTAAAGAAATGGCAGACGTGATCCCATCTGAAAATGGCACGCCAGTTTTTGATTGGATTTTATTAGGTGTTGGCGCTGATGGCCACACTGCTTCATTGTTCCCTGGTGTGACTAATTACCAAGATGAGAACTTGTCTGTACTGGCTTCTCATCCTGAGTCTGGTCAAATCCGTGTTTCTAAAACGGCAAAAGTTTTAGAAGCCGCAAAGCGAATCAGCTACCTAGTACTAGGTTCTGGCAAAGTTGAGATCGTTAAAGAAATTCATACGACACCTGCTTCAGAGTTGCCTTATCCGGCAGCAAAAATCCAGTCTACAACTGGTGAAACAGAGTGGTTCCTCGATTCAAATGCAGCAAGCGCTATCGCATAATCGCGAATAGCCGCAAGGAGAGAAAATAATGAAAGGTGATATCGGTGTAATCGGCCTAGCAGTAATGGGTCAAAACCTTATCTTAAACATGAACGACCACGGCTTCAAAGTTGTCGCTCATAACCGTACTGCTGCAAAAGTAGACGAGTTTCTAGAAGGTCCAGCTAAAGGAACTAACATTGTTGGTGCTTACTCTCTAGAAGAGCTAGTTGAGAAACTAGAAGCGCCACGTAAAGTAATGCTAATGGTACGTGCTGGTGATGTTGTTGATACGTTCATCGACAAGCTTGTACCACTTCTAGACAAAGGTGACATCATCATTGATGGTGGTAACACTAACTTCCCAGATACTAACCGTCGTGTAGCTGCTCTTCGTGAGAAAGGCATTCACTTTATCGGTACGGGTGTTTCTGGTGGTGAAGAAGGTGCTCGTTTCGGTCCTTCTATCATGCCTGGTGGTTCTCCAGAAGCTTGGGAAGCGGTTAAGCCTATCTTCCAAGGTATCTCTGCGAAAACTGATGCAGGTGAGCCTTGTTGTGATTGGGTTGGTAACGACGGTGCTGGTCACTTCGTTAAGATGGTTCACAATGGCATCGAATACGGTGACATGCAGCTTATCACTGAAGCATACCAGTTCATGAAAGATGGCTTAGGTATGAACCACGACGAAATGCAGGCTGTATTTGCTGACTGGAACAAAACTGAGCTAGACAGCTACCTAGTAGAAATCACCGCTGACATCCTTGGTTACAAAGATGAAGATGGTGAAGCACTAGTTGAAAAGATCCTAGACACAGCAGGCCAAAAAGGTACTGGTAAGTGGACTGGTATCAACGCGCTAGACATGGGTATCCCACTAACGCTAATCACTGAATCTGTATTCTCTCGTTGCCTATCTGCTCTTAAAGATCAACGTGTTGAAGCTGAAGTATTATTCGGTAAGACAATCGCTCCAATTGAAGGCGATAAGCAAGAGTGGGTTGATGCAGTTCGTCAAGCACTACTAGCATCTAAGATCATTTCTTACGCTCAAGGTTTCATGCTAATGCGCGAAGCGTCGAACGAAAATGGTTGGGATCTTAACTACGGTAACGTAGCTCTAATGTGGCGTGGTGGTTGTATCATCCGTTCTGCATTCCTAGGTAACATTCGTGATGCTTATGAAGCAAACCCAGAGATCGCATTCTTAGGTTCAGATGCTTACTTTAAAGGCATCCTAGACAACTGTATAGGTGCATGGCGTAAAGTAGCAGCTAAGTCTATGGAATCTGGCATCCCAATGCCATGTATGACTTCTGCACTTACGTTCCTAGATGGCTACACAACAGCGCGTCTTCCTGCGAACCTTTTACAAGCTCAACGTGATTACTTTGGTGCTCACACTTATGAGCGTACTGACCGTCCACGTGGTGAATTCTTCCACACAAACTGGACTGGTACAGGCGGTAATACAGCATCAACAACTTACGACGTGTAATATACGTAAAGTAGTTATTGAAATCTGATAAAAAGCCCTTAGCTAATAATAAGTTAAGGGCTTTTTTGTATCTGTCGATCTGTGTTTTTTCTAAGTGGAAACAATTTAAATAATGCGTTTGCGTCGATATCTTTTGACACAGTAACCGCTAACAAAGCTACCTACTGCAATCGCTAAAGTAATTACAGGAGCTGCCATTAAGGCCATCGTTATGTACTTCGACAATTTCTCAGGTAAAAATGAAAGAGAGTAACCAAAACCGGTTAATAACAGAATCCAAATAACGGCACTCATCCATGCGAAATAATGGAAGCGAGATGCTTTCTGCATTCTTAATCCCATCATTAAAGGCAGAAGAGGGCGCACAACAGGAATAAAACGAGCCACAAATAAAGCAATCAGTCCGTGTTTAGCTAATAAAGAATCTACGGTTTGTAAGCGATGAGCAGGAACCGCATTGATCCATTTTTGAATCATTGGAAATTTATGCAGCCAACGGCCTTGAATAAATGCAAGCTGACTACCAATAGCTGCCGCCATAATTAATCCAGCGATAATCACAGGATAGCTAATGACATTTGCCGCCGCCAGTGATCCCGCAAGGATAACAACACTGTCACAAGGAAGGGGAGCCGCAGGAATGAAAGCACTTTCTAACCAAATAAATAAAATCAAACAAAAGTAAATCATCGTCATACTTGCTGGATTTTGTAGTACGGTGAAATCTTGTTGCCAAAGAGCCGTTAAAATCGAAACAAATGAGTCAAACATCGCCATTCTCCAGACGAAAAATAAGTCGTAAACTAATTAGGTAGGTACTTCGAGATTAAGTTAACTTATTGATAAAGTCACTAAAAATATACACTGTCATAAAAAGTTCATAATTGAATTATAGATAAAAAAAAGACCGAATATTTGTCACTCGATATTTTTCTATTTTAACCGTTAAATCAGTTAGATACGTTGATCTAACCAATAAAACTAATATAAGCCTGAAGAATAATGAGGTTGGTTATATCGATAAAGAATGCACCAACAATTGGCACCACCATAAATGCTTGTGGAGAAGGTCCAAAACGAGAAACGAGAGAGCCCATATTCATTACTGCTGTCGGCGTAGCCCCTAACCCAAAACCACAATGACCACCTACCATAACTGCAGCATCATAGTTAGATCCCATTGCTCGGAAAGTCACAAAGTATGAGAATAACCCCAGAACAATAGTTTGAACGGTTAAGATAATTAAGAAGGGTATGGCTAAGTCAAAGATGTTCCAAAGTTTTAAGCTCATTAATGCCATGGCTAAAAACAGTGAAAGAGACACCGTTCCTAAAATGTCGACAGTTTCGGTATCGATCTTACGAACCTTGCTGATCTCAAAGATATTGGTAATAAATACCCCAATAAATAGGGCATAGACGAAATTTGGAATATTAAGCCAAGTAATACCAAAACTACTTACAAATTTACTCAGATGCTGAGAACCTGCGACACAAACCAATAAAATAAACAGCATTTCAATGACTTTTTTTGCTGTAATCTTATCTTCTTCTCGGTCATTGTAAGTTACTAACTCAGGGAAGCGAGTATGAGTGTCGACATCAGTGCCATATTCTGATTCTAGCTTGTGCTTTTGGATTAACTTTTGAGCGATAGGGCTACCTATCAGCCCGCCCATAATTAAACCAAAGGTAGCAGAAGCCATAGCAAGCTCCATTGTATTTAAATTGTAGTTTTCGGCAAAAGTCTGTGACCAGGCAGCACCTGTCCCATGTCCACCAGATAAGGTAATTGAGCCTGCAATTAAGCCTAATAATGGGTCTAGTCCCATTGCACTGGCTAGGCCTACACCTACTGCATTTTGAATTAGGATATAAAAAGAAGCGACCGCTAAGAATAAGAAAACCTTAGCACCGCCTTTGACTAATTGAGTGTAGTTAGCAGCAAGGCCGACAGTACTAAAAAACATTAGCATAAATGTATTCTGTAGTGGCAGTGAAAACTCAATACTGACACCTTGAAAATGCAAAAGGGTAATAGAAAACGCAACAATTAGGCCGCCAACAATAGGTTCTGGGATATTGTATTTTTTAAATACCCCAATTTTAGAGTTGATAAAGTGGCCAAGGGAAAGCACTGAAATGGCGATTAGAAAAGATTCTAATGCGCCGATAGAGAGTGTATTTGTCATAGGTAGCTCGAAGTGTAATATCAAACCAATGGGTGTGACGAAGAAAGATCGAGATTATGGCAACTCTTTTATAAAGTCACTATAAATATTCACTATATTAAAAATTATATTTATGATTAGGTTTATGGTTTATAAGTCTTTTGTAAACAAAGAGACATTATGATACCAAAACAGATACCTTGAGTGATCATCGCCGTTCCTCCGTAACTAAAGAAAGGCAGAGGGCTTCCCATTACTGGTAATAGCCCCGTGACCATTCCAATATTAATAAAGGCGTATAGGAAGAAACTAAGAGCAAAAGTACCACAGACTAAGCGGTTAAATGGTGATTCACAATGGTAAGCTAACCAAATTACACGCCCAGTGATAAACAGATAAAGACCTAATAATAATGCACAACCAAAGAATCCCCACTCTTCAGCGTAGGTCGAGAAAATAAAGTCGGTATGACTTTCAGGAATGAAACCAAGTTGTCCTTGAGTCGCATTTTCCCAACCTTTACCACGCATGCCACCAGAGCCCACTGCAATTAAAGATTGAATAATTTGATAACCTGCACCAAGGGGATCGGATTCTGGATCAAGAAATTGTGTTACGCGTTTTTTCTGATAAGCCTCCATAACGAAGATCCATAACATAGGTATTGTTACAGCAATTACCCCCAGAAAAGAACTAATAATTTTCCAGCTCATTCCTGCAAAATAGAGAACAAATAGAGCATAAATAACCGTAAATATTGCACCATCAAGGTCGGGTTGAACAAAAATTAACCCTGCAGGTACGGCTGTAATAAGTAAACAAATCAGTATCTTCTTGAGATTAGGCCGGCCAGTATCAGATACAAGTATCCATGCTACCATAAGTGGAATAGCAACTTTAACAAGCTCAGATGGTTGGAATCGGATTGGCCCAATAATAAGCCACCTCTGCGACCCGTTGGTACTGTCTCCGACAAGGATAACCCCCAATAGCAAGATAACTGCTAAGCCATATAAATAAGGAGTAGCTCGCTCGTATGTTCGAGGGGGTATCGTCGACATGCCAACAATACAAGTGATGGCAATTGCAGCTCGAATTAAGTGTCGTTCAAGCATTGAGTCATTAAATCCGCTGGCACTCCACACGGTGAGAGAGCCTAATAAAATTAGTAATACAATGGCGATAAGTAGAGGGAAATCAATTCGTGGTTTATATGTAAGCATGGTCAATCATCCATTATAAAAAGGAAGCAAGCAAGCTCAAAATAGAGAGCAATAAATTGGTTCGAGAAAAGGGGAGGCTTGATTTAAATTGATAAAATTAGATGGTGCTGCCGATGTAATTTATAAGAAGATGGAAAGTAACTCTTTTATGAAAAAAAGCAACCTTTACTTGTAAAGATGAACAGAAAACTGACATAGCTAAGTGCCAGTCTTCTGTTTTTAATATGTACTCTAGAAATCTGAGTCGACCTCAAACTCCATTTCAATATTTGTGACAGGGTGACGTAATTTTAAATAACCAGCATGTAAGTGTAATCGAGTCTCTTTAAATCCATATAAGTCGTCGCCCACAATCGGGGTGTTTAATCCTGCTTGATGTGAACAATGTACTCGAAGTTGGTGAGTGCGGCCCGTTTTAGGGTATAGATGAACTTTAGTGCGATTATTTTCACGCTCAATAACTTGGTAAGATGTTTCTGCAGTTCTACCGTCACTATGGCAAACCATTTGACGAGGTCTATCTTCCAGATCCCCGCGTAATGGTAGCGTAATTAAACCACTGTCATTACTGATATTACCTTCAAGTAGAGCGGTATAGCGTTTTTCTACTGTGCGCTCAATAAACTGTTTTTGTACCTGTTTATTGGTTTCTGACGTTAACGTTAATACGAGTAAGCCAGAGGTCGACATATCTAAGCGATGAACAATTAAAGGCCCGGTTGCGGTAGGGTAGCGCGCTTGAATTCGAGTATAGACAGAATCAGTAATAAACTTACCGGGAACCGATAAAAACTCAACAGGCTTATTAACAACGACCATGACATCATCTTCATAAACGATCTCTAACTCTTTTCCATAAGAAGGCGTTTGTTCTAATGGGCTATCATCAACATCAATACCATCAAGCATGTGTTCGATGATTTCAAAACATTTGCTTTGACATACTGGATAGCGGTTTTTATGTTGGCGAACTTGCTCATACGGTGCTGAACCCCACCAAAATTCACCTAATGTTATTGGTGTATAGCCTAATGTAAAAGCCGTTTGCAGTAGTTTAGGTAAGTTTTGCTCACTTGAATAAGGGATTGGAGCTTGAGTATGTCTAGTTGAATTATTTTGTTCAAATAACTCAAACAGACTCTTTGATACACCAGATTGATTAAGAAATAGAGTCGCTTTTAATGCATCATCTTTTACTTTTTGTTGTAATTTATCATGCTGGTGTTTAACTAAGTTAAGCGCTTCAAGGTATTCATTGTGCTGCGTGGTTAACTCAGTAATAGTCTGCTGCCATTGCTGTTTTAACTGCTTTAAATCTCGTTTTTCACGACTGCTTTGATTGCCAAGCTCACTAATTAAGGTGCTTAATTCATCTGGAGATAGTGGTGATTCAGAGTCTGATTCAGCATGAGAGCGACGCAGCTTTCGTTCTTTTTTTGCTGTTGCCATTGCTTGCTGAAACGCTGAAACTTCTTGTTCTGATTGAGCCGTACTTGCGGCTAGGCTCTCTTTTAATGCGACAAAATCAGGCGCGTTTTCTAATCGGATAACCTCTGCTTCAAGGGTTTTGATTTCGTCTTCTTGATTAGAAAATAGATTATCGCGTGCTTGGTTATTAAAAATGGCATTAACAAAAAAATCAGGCGCTTGACTGAGGCTCTCTTCACTATCTAAAAGCGTACCAGCAAAAGAGGAGAGATAACCAAGCTCGCCTTGTTGATTTTTGACGACAAGAACGGCAAACATTTTACCTTGAGTGCTAAAGTCATGCTGCCATGTTTTCTGATTATCTAAATAGTGCTGCAGCTCTTCCATTGCAAGTGACGCCAATGGATGAGGAACGTAGAAATAAGGAAAGGTAAAACGCTCTGGCAGAGCAATAGTATCGATCTGACTAGAAAATCGTGTAAATTTTGAAGATGCTATGTTGTGTTGTTGCATATTAAAACTCCGCCTCAATATCAAATTCCATTGGCTCTTTAGTCATTGGATGGGTCAGAGATAAATAGCCAGCGTGTAGGTGTAATCGATCCGCTTTTTTACCATATAAATCATCGCCAACAATCGGCATGTTTAAGCCTAAATTATGGGCGCAGTGAACTCGTAATTGATGTGTGCGTCCTGTTTTTGGGTACAGGTAAACTTTAGTTTTATCTTTTATGCGCTCGATGACTTGATACGTTGTCTCTGCCGGTTTTCCATGTTCAAAGCAGACCAACTGACGAGGACGATCATATAAATCACCACGCAGTGGCAGTGTGATCATGCCTTCATCTTGTGCTAATAGACCCTCAATTAAGGCGGTGTAACGCTTTTCGATGGTGCGATTGATAAACTGCTTTTGTAATCGTTTATGTGCTTTTTTGGTTAGTCCTAATATCATTAATCCAGAGGTCGCCATATCTAAGCGATGAACGATCAATCCTCCGGTTGCATTAGGGTAGCGCTGTTGAATACGTGTATAGACAGAGTCTTGTATATTCTTACCGGGTACGGATAAAAAATCAGCAGGTTTATTGATGATAAGCATGAACTCATCTTCATAAACGATCTCAATGTCTTTGCCTTCTGCTGGGTTTATCAGTAATGGGTTTTCATCTATTTCAATGCCATCAAGCATATGGCCTAAAATTGGCTGGCATTTACTTTGACAAGAAGCATAGAACTTTTTATGTTGGCGTATTTCAGATTTTGGAGCAACTCCCCACCAAAATTCAGCTAATGCTAACGGTTTTAAACCATGAGCAAAGGCGTATTGTAATAATTTAGGTGCGGCACATTCACCAGAGCCTGCTGGGGGAATATGGTTTGGCGTGTCTTTGAAAATATCATTGAGATCTTTTTCTATACCATGGGTATTTAAGAATTTATATTGTTGAAATAGCTTTTTTTGCAATGCATTAGATAGATTTTTACGCGCTGTTTTTAATTGTGATAACTCTGTATTGAGTTGTTCTAATTGATACTGAATGTGACTTATTCTTTCATCCCAAAAGATCTTAAGATCTCTTAATGTATTTTTCTCTTGGACACTTTCTTTGCCCAATTGTATCTTTAGTTGCTCTAGCGTATCGATTGATTCCTGAGAGCCATCTTTAGCGTTGATTTCTGCTTCTGCACGTTGTTCTTTACGTGATTTTCGCCCTTCAATCATCACTTGGCGTTGGGCTTCTAATTGCTCTTGTGAAGCGATAGTCTCGGCTTTTACTGCGGCAGTTAAATCAGCAAGTAATGGATTGATCTGCTGTTGTTTGATGGTTGCATTTATCTCAGTGATCTCTGCTAACTCTGCTTTGAAGAATCCGTCTTCTTCTAACATATCAAAGACAGGAGGAACAAAGTGGAGAAGGTGATTGCTGTCAGCCACTTTTCCTGAAAACGCAGATAAGAACCCGATCTCGCCTGATGAATGTTGAACGAGTAATACGCCAAACATTTTACCAATGGCTTTTTCAAGACTATTTGGAGTGTTATCTTGCTCTATACCAAAGTTATGTCGCCATTCAGTTTGAGTCTCTAGGTGACGTTGTAACTGAGTCGCCGCTAATTCACACAAAGGGTGTGGTTCATAATAAAATGGGAAAGTGAAGCGTTTAGGTAAAGAGTAATCAGTAATAGATTGTGCGAAAGAGGTAAAGCAAGGATCAGGAATTGGCATAAGTAAGGTCTAATTAGCTGAATGGAACAATACCAATCGTATTCTAATTTATTTTATAGGTACGATTGGTATATGTGATTAAAAAATAACTTGAGAATGTTAACTGTTTAATCACTGAATGCGCTTTATTTACAAAGTAAGGTGATTACTCTGCTGCTTTAACACGGATTTTTTCTTTGCCAAACTTCTTACCATTTTCAGCTTCGATAGCTGCTAATGCTTCTTCTTCGTTTGACATTTCAACAAAGGCAAAACCTTTCGATTCGCCAGTCATTTCATCTAAAACCAGTGTGCAGTAATCAAGTGAACCGTGAGCTTTAAACATCTCTCTTAATTCATATTCAGTCATTGTACGAGGTAGGTTGCGAACTAGTAATTTCATGATTAACCGTTAAGTAGTGATTTGAGGATACGTTATAACAGATCTTAGGATAATGTGCCAAAGTGAAAAATCCGAAACAACAAAATAACTGTTCCGGATTGAGTTTTATACTAAATTAAACGTGTATTTGAGCATTCTTATGTCTTTATTACAGCGCTAAAGAGAAGGAATACGTTTAATATTTTTTTATGGCGATCTTCTTCACTTAGAAGTTGGCAAGTAGCGCAGTTCTTTTTGCCATCGATTTTGTATTTCATGCAACAGGTTTCGCGTTGAACATATAAAATGGCTTGCTGATTATTTTCTGCGACTCGAACATGTGCAAGATTTTTTCCTATCTCTGGCATAATGTTTTCTAACCAGTGTTCTGCGTTTAGTGCTAATTGGCTTGCGACCTCTTTTGAAAGTCCTTTTTCTGTTAAACGCATAAAGAACACGCTGACCGCCAAGGAAATACTTCCCCAGAATGGACGATGCTTAAGACGCTCTTTTTCAAAAAAAATGCTTAAACCACCCCCGATTTGTTGCAATAAATAAGTGAAGGCTTCATCTAGTTTTTCTTGGCTCTCTACGACGGTTGCTTGTGATTCAGATGCTAAAGGATCAGTTGCTAGACAAACAAAAGGGCAGTTATTGTTGATTTGCAGTGACTTTATCTTTTCACCATTGGGAGTCGAGATAAAAATATCATTAAATTGAACGATAGGTACACGGTTGAACTTTAAACGCAGTGCCGTTAAGCTAGTAAAAAATTGATTATTGAAAGATTTAAGCCACATTGATGCTGCAACATTTTGATTTACTTCATTTTTCTTACCAAATAATTCAATGGCATTAGATAAATTAGCTGATAACCATTTATTTAGTAAGGAGTGTTTATCATCAAGCTGGTTTTTATCAATAGCTTTAAGCTTAAAATTATCATCAGCATTGTGTAACCATGCTAATTGTTCTCTTAAAGAATAGCATGAATTTGATGTTTTTTTACTGAGCCACAGAGGCTGTAATTGAGCTGAAATATGCATAATAAAATACTTCTTAATTATTCTTATTTGTATTTAAGATACTGGATAGAGTACACCTAAACTGGCATAACGTGAAGCGCCTGTGACATCAGGTTCATTACTTGGTAAATCATGAATTCGTTGATGTGCTAACCATGCAAACGCCATTGCTTCCATATTGTCACTATCTACATTGTAGTCGTTAGTGATAACAACTGCCCAATTTGGCAAATGGTGTTGTAGTCTTTCCATTAGATATTGATTATGAGCACCACCACCACAAACAAGCAATTTTGCGCTATCTCCAGCATGGAATTTTATTACTTGATCGACAATCGTTGAAACGGTGAACTCCAATAACGTTGCTTGCACATCTTGTGGTAGATAAGGGGTATTTTCAATATATTGAGAAAACCAATCTAAGTTGAATAACTCACGCCCGGTACTTTTTGGGTAAGGTCGAGCAAAATAGTTATGTTGCTTTAAGTTTTCTAGCAGTTCATCAATCACTGTTCCACTGCGAGCCCAATCACCATTCTTATCGAAACTGACTTGCTGGTGCTCGGCTATCCACGCATCCATTAACATGTTGCCAGGGCCAGTGTCATATCCAATAACGGGTGAATTCTTCTGTAAAATGGAGATATTAGAGATGCCACCAATGTTTAAAATAACGTGCGTGCTTTCTGGTTTACCAAATAAAGTGTGGTGGAAAGCGGGTACTAATGGTGCGCCTTGTCCGCCTAATGCCATGTCTTTACGTCTAAAATCAGCAACGGTATCAATTCCTGTTTTAGCTGCGATGATATTGCTATCACCAAGTTGCATCGTAAAAGGGTATTGTGCGTCAGGTGAATGAAAGACCGTTTGTCCATGGCTGCCAATGGCAGTGATATCTTCTGGTTTAAGACTGAGTGTATGAAGAAGATGAAGTGTTGCGTCCGCAAATAAGTGCCCTAAACGATGGTCAATCTCTCCAATTACTTTTAGGTTGGTTTGCTGCCCAGTACAAACAGCCAGTAAATCTACTTTTAGTTGAGGATCCATTGGGAAATCAGCATGACCAAGTAGGTTGATTTTTGTGCCATTGGTCTCAACAACAACGGCATCGACACCGTCTAAACTGGTTCCTGACATTAAGCCAATGTATTTTTCCATGTGGATACTCCATAACTACGGATTAATTAACGTTTTTATTGTGCCATAAAGTGTTGAGATAATATCTATGTTACTTACACAATTGACACAAATTTTCCATAGATAAGATTTTAAAATGAGAAAGGGCGTGATACTTTAAGCCTATAAAAATTAAGATGATTTGGAGAAAAATATGGGTCCGTTATGGCTAGATGTTGAAGGGTACGAAATCGATGCAGAAGAGCGAGAGTTGCTTCAACATCCAACAGTGGGTGGATTGATCCTTTTCGCTCGTAATTATCATGATCCAAAGCAATTAGCAGCGTTAACCGCTTCTATTCGTAAAGCCGCGGGGCGTCCAATTCTTATTGGTGTTGATCAAGAAGGCGGTCGAGTTCAGCGTTTTAGAGATGAATTTACGCTTATTCCACCAGCACAAGCGTATGCTGAAATGGATAATGGTCTTGAGTTAGCGAAAACGGCAGGCTGGTTATTGTGTTCAGAGCTCGTTGCTCATGACATCGACCTTACGTTTGCACCCGTACTTGATAATGGTTTTGATTGTAAAGCCATTGGTAACCGTGCATTTGGTGATGATATTAATACTATCGTTAAATACAGCACCGCTTTTATGAAAGGCATGAAATCTGCTGGCACATCTACGACAGGGAAACATTTCCCTGGGCACGGTGGTGTGATCGCCGATTCCCATTTAGAAACTCCTTATGATCACCGTGACAATATTTTTGAATTGGATATGGCGATTTTTAAAGCACAAATCGAAGCGGGTATTTTAGATGCGATGATGCCTGCCCACGTTATCTATCCTGAATACGATTCGTCACCAGCAAGTGGCTCTTCATATTGGTTGAAAGACGTATTACGTAAACAACTTAATTTTAATGGCTTGGTGTTCTCTGACGATTTAAGTATGGAAGGTGCCACTATTATGGGTGGACCAGCAGAGCGCTCTCAGCAAGCCCTTGATGCCGGTTGCGACATGGTATTGATGTGCAATAATCGAAAATCAGCAGTGGAAGTATTAGATAATCTTACAATTCAAACGGTTGAAAAAGCCGATTTATTGCTTAAAACTCAACACTTCGATAGAAAAATGCTGTTGAGCAGTCGCGAATGGAAAGAGGCGAATCATAGAATTACTAAAGCTTACGATAACTGGAAGTCGTAAGTTAAAAGTTATAATTTGACTAAGAAATGCACGGTTTTTTACTGTGCATTTTTTTTATCTTTATTATTAATGACTTACAATGTACCTATTTTGAGGTGTTTGTTTGATATAGATCATCTTTTCTTGGGATCTACTTTTATTTCACAATAAGAACGCTATACTGGTACGATATGCGTTATCAATGAGAGCTTGGAGTTATTGTGAAATTTATTATCGTACTATTTACTGCCCTTATGTTAATCGGTTGTGAGAAGGGTTCTAAACCAGAAAATGAACAAAAAGCAGAAGTTATTCGAAATGTAAAATATATTACGACTTCTCGTACCTCCTATCTTATTGAAAGAGAATTATCAGGTGTAGTTCAAAGTACTCGAACCTCGCCGCTGAGCTTTAAAATTGGTGGCACTACAAGTGAAATACTGATTTCTAAAGGTAATCGAGTTAAAAAAGATCAAGTCCTTGCTCGATTAGAAACCGATGAATTAGAACTGACGATCAGTAAAGTATCAGCTTCTTTAGGGGCATCTAGGGCAGCCTTGCTTCAAGCGGAAGATAAATACGTACGTGCAGAGAAATTGCAAAAAAAAGGCTTTGTGAGTGATTCTGAATTACTTAATATTAAAGCGGATTTTGATGCTAAAAATCAGCAAATGTTAGCCGCTCAAGCCGATTTACGTAACGCAAAACTCAATCTTTCTCGTACTGAATTAAAAGCGCCTTATGCAGGATTAATCAGTCATGTTTTAGTTGACGATTTTACTAAAGTGAATTCAGGACAAAAAATTCTAGAGTTGGTTAATAATAACTCTCTAGAAGTAGCCATATTAGTGCCTGAAAGTTTAATCCAATACTTCAGTTTTGGTATGTCAGTAAATATTGAGATCCCGGCTATTGGTGCAGAAGTGGCTGGTGAGTTGACAGAAATTGGTGCTGTAGTTGAAAAAGGAAATGCATACTCTGTCACAGTGAGAATTTTAGACAGTAACAATAAAATTCGTAATGGAATGTCAGCAAATGTAGTGGTTTCGTTAGGTAACAAAGATGCAATGGCTATTGTTTTACCACTAAGCGCAGTAAACTTTGATGATCTCAGTGCTGCACGTGAAGAGAAGAAAGCCGCAATTTATGTCGTAAATCCAGCGACAATGACATTGGAAAGACGGTTTGTTGCGACTGAACGTACTTTAGATAATAAGTTTAAAGTCTATGATGGGTTAGTAGAAGGAGAGCACGTAGTTATTGCAGGGGTACCTTTTTTATTTGAAGGCCAAAAAGTACAACTTTGGCAGGAAAAATAAGGAATTTTCATTATGGATAAATTAACTCGCTTTGCTCTAAGTAATACTCGTTTTACTCAAGTATTCATTATCATGCTTTTTATTGTTGGTGTTTCAACCTTTTTAAAGTCACCAAGTAAAGAAGATCCTGAAATTCTCATTCGTAATGCGGTGGTCGTAGCTCAGTTTCCAGGGATGTCACCAGATCGTATTGAAAAATTGATAACTAAACCATTAGAGAGAGAAATAAAACAGATCCCAGAAGTGTCTGAAATTAAGTCATGGGTGAGAACTGGTGTTACGCAAATTAATGTCTCTGTCCATGATAAGTACTTCAATTTACAACCTATTTGGGATACCTTGCGTAACCGAATGGAAGAGATTGAAAGTAAGTTACCAGAAGGAACATATGGTCCTTATGTCAACGATGAGTTTGGCCGTGTATATTCTGCGACGATAGCGCTAACTGGGGATGATTTTTCTCCTCGTGAAAAGCGTCGTATGGCTGAGTTTTTACAAGATAAATTGAGCACCTATTCAACCATTTCACAAGTTGCTTTATATGGTGTTCAAGAAGAACGAATCTGGATGACACCAAAAGAAGAAACGATTGCAGAGAACAAGTTTTCAGTAAAACAAATAAAAACTAGTGTTCAATCACGTAACGTGGTGTTACCAGGCGGAACAATAAATGCTAATACATTAGAAGTTGTTATTGAACCATCAGGAAATTTTGAATCGGTAGAAGAAATTCAAAATATGGTGTTGTTTGAGCGTGACAGTGGACAAAGTGTTTATCTACGAGACCTCATTGATTTAGAACGCAGCTATGAAGACCCATTTAAAACGCCAGTTTTCTTTAATAATGAACCTGCGATAATCATTGCAGCATCAATGGCTGATGAAATCAAAAGTGACGATTTCGGTTCTGATATTGAGTCATTCTTAGAAGAGTACAGATCCCAGTTACCAGCTGGAATGACATTAGATCTAGCTACATTCCAACCTGAAAAAGTAACAGCCTCAGTTTCTTCGGCAACCTCGAACTTAATGCAAACCGTCTTGGTTGTACTTGCGGTTGTTATGTTATTCTTAGGCGTAAGAATGGGATTGATAGTAGGTAGTATCGTACCATTAACTATCTTATTCACTATTATTGGTATGTCAGTATGGGGCGTTGAATTACAACGAATGTCCATAGCTGCAATCATCATAGCCCTTGGTTTATTGGTAGATAACGGCATTGTTATTGCTGAGTTTATCAAAACTAAAATATCAGAAGGCATGGATAAGGTAGAGGCAGCAGTACTTGCATCTAAAACCATGGCATTGCCTTTATTAACATCATCACTGACCAGTATTTTGGCATTTATGCCTTTGTTACTTGCACAGGATGTTACGGGTGAATATTTACGCTCTTTATCTCAGGTGATTACGTTAGCGTTATTAGCTTCATGGTTTTTATGTTTATTTGCAACACCAGCACTATGTGTATGGTTCTTAAAGCCAGTGAGTTTATCTGAAGTAAAAGAAAAAAATAAAGAGACATTATTTACCCGAGGGTACAAAAAAGTCATTAATGCCGTATTAAGCTATCGATTGACGTTTGTTTCTGCTTGTATTGCACTATTTCTCTTAGCTATTTTTGGATTGAAATTTGTAACGATTCAATTTATGCCAGGCTCTGAACGTAATCAATATTTAGTTTTTTTGAATCTTCCTGCGGGAACAACGGTGACTGAAACAACGAAAGTAACCCGTCGTTTAAATGCTTGGTTAATGAATAAAGAACAGAACCCTGATGTGACAAGTTCCGTTGCATATATTGGTGATGGTGGTCCGCGTTTCTTCTTAGCGCTCTCTCCAATTGATCGTGCGACGAACCGTGCTTTTATGGTAGTTAATACTACTGATACCGTTTCTGCGTTAGAAATGGTAGCAAAAACTAATGATTTTATAATTCAAGAGTTACCTGAGGCATCTGGTCAGGCAAAAAGAATGTGGCTAGGTGGTACTGAACTAGGCTTGATTGAATATAAAGTTGTCGGAGATGACGAGAAAATTTTACGTATTATTGCTCGTCAAATAGAAAGTGCATTACATAATATTCCAGGCACTGTTGGTATTGATAATAATTGGGAAAACAGTGTACCAAAAATCAATATTGATATTGACCAAACAGCCGCGCAAAGAGCAGGTATAACAAGTCGAGATATTGCGATAAGTTTAAATAGCTTCCTTGAGGGCTATCAAGTAACAAGTTATCGTGAAGATGATGATGTTATTCCTGTTATGATCCGTGGTAATGAGGAGCGCAACGAAATAGGTAAATTGTTTAGTATGCGTATTATTTCATCAAGTTCTGGTGAACCTTTACCGCTACTTCAATTCGCTGATTTTTCGACTGAACGTGAATCTGCAGTGATCCGCCGTGAAGATTTACAGCGAGTAATGACAGTGAGTGTGAAGCACTCAACTCTACAAGCAAGTGAGCTTAACAAATTAGTTCAACCTCACTTAAAAGGGTTGAAATTACCTGATGGTTATTCTATTGAGCTAGGTGGAGAGCTAAAAGGTGCAAGCAAGGCAAATGGTGCATTATTTGGGTATCTACCTCACTGTTTTGCTGTTATGATCTTGCTGTTATTACTACAATTTAATTCTGTGCGTCGACCTGCGATCATCTTACTTACCATTCCATTATCATTGATTGGTGCGGTTAGTGGATTATTGATTATGGATGCGTATTTTACCTTCCCAGCGATGTTAGGTATTTTTAGTTTAGCGGGGATAATCATTAATAATGGTATTGTATTAATTGACTGCATTGAGAGTAATCGTGCTGAAGGAATGTTAATTAAAGACTCAATTATTGATGCTTGTTTAACGCGCTTACGACCAATAGTCATGACAACCCTAACGACGATATTAGGTTTAGTTCCACTGGCAATCTCTGGCGGAGAGTTTTGGTATTCAATGTCGATTGTGATGATCTTTGGCATGGCCGTTGGTACGCTATTAACATTAGGTGTTGTCCCTGTATTATATAGCTTGTTCTTTAGAGCAAATAAGTACGATAGAGAAGCTAAAGCGTAGATTGTTTTAAAGCGAAAACAAGTAATTTTCAAAGCCTGATCATGTTTATGGTCAGGCTTTTTCTTTTTGGTTTAGAATAGAAAGAGTTAACGCTATAATCGAGACTTACACTTTACTTATTGGATACTGTAGATATGACGAAAAAATTGACGATTCTTGATATAGCTAAAATGGCTGGTGTTGGAAAATCGACCGTTTCTCGTGTGTTAACCAATGATCCAAAAGTGAAGCCAGAAACACGCCTTAAAGTAGAGCAGATTATTAAAGAGTCTGGTTTTACTCCTTCTAAATCCGCTCAGAGTATGCGTGGTGGTAGTCAAAAAGTAATAGGGATTATCACATCTCGTCTTGATTCACCTTCAGAAAATAAAGCCATTAGCGGTATTTTAGAGATTATCTATCAGCAGGGCTATGATGCCGTGATCATGGAGAGCCAGTTTGATACTCAAAAAACCAATGAGCACTTAGAGGTATTAAGAAAACGCAGTGTGGATGGTGTTATTTTATTTGGGTTTACTGATTGCGATATGGCTGAAATAGAACGTTGGAGCGAGCGCATGGTGGTGATTGCCATGGATACCGATAAAGTAAGTTCAATTAATTATGATAATTATGGTGTTATCAGACAAGCTCTGTATTATCTTTCTGAATTGGATCTGAAAAACATTGCGTATATTGGCGTAGATCCAAGTGATAAAACAACGGGAAAATTACGCTTAGATGCTTACCTACAATGGTGTGAAGAACACTGTATCATCGCTAACTTTGCTACAGGACAGCTTGATCACCAAAGCGCTTATATCTTAGTAGATTCAGTGCTAGATAATGACGTTGAAGCTATCGTTTGTGCTAGTGATACATTAGCACTAGGGGTCGCTAAACGCCTTCAAGAACTACAACGTGAAGACATTCAAATCACAGGAGTCGGCGGCAATGAACTCCTTTCTTTTCTATTTCCTAATATCATTAGTATTAACCCTGGCTACCAATTGGCTGGAGAGAGTGCTGCAAAACTACTTCTACAACAATTAGAAGGTAATGTTGAAATTACCCATCTAACACAATCATTATCTGTTTAGGTTTGTATATAAAACACGCTTTATTGTGATCTGATTCACCTTGTGGGATTGTTCCCATTTATTTTTGGATTTATCTTTGTAATTATACTAGAACGAATTTGGGAACATTCCCATTAATATAAAACAATAATCAACGTGGATAAAGGTATGAGTAAAATAGAGAGAAAGGACGTACAACGTTTGATAGAGCTGATCGGTGGATCAGAAAATATTGCTAGTGTAAGCCATTGTTTAACTCGCTTACGTTTTGTATTAAATAACACCAAAGATGCCGATGTAAAAGCGATTGAAAAAATCCCAATGGTAAAAGGGTGTTTTACCAATGCAGGTCAGTTTCAAGTAGTTATTGGTACTGAAGTCGATGAAGTTTTTGCTATTTTAAATGAACTTTCAGGTGACAAGGGGGCTTCTAAAGAAGACGCTAAACTTGCGGCTCGACAAAATATGAATATCTTAGAGCGTGGTATTTCGCATCTTGCTGAAATATTTGTTCCATTATTGCCTGCCATTATTACAGGTGGTTTGATTTTAGGCTTTAGAAACGTCATTGGCGATCTAAAAATGTTCGATGGTCAAACCTTGGTTGAAATTAGCCAGTTTTGGGCAACCGTCCATTCATTTTTATGGTTGATTGGCGAGGCGATATTCTTCTTCTTACCTGTTGGCGTGTGTTGGTCGACGGTGAAAAAGTTAGGTGGTACGCCAATTTTAGGTATTACATTAGGGGTAACCTTAGTATCGCCACAACTGATGAATGCATACCTTATTGGTAAAGAAGTACCCGAGGTATGGGATTTTGGTTTGTTTGTTATCGAAAAAGTCGGTTATCAAGCACAAGTTATTCCTGCCATGCTTGCTGGGGTTGCATTGGCCTTTATTGAAACAAACTTAAAGCGCATCGTTCCTTCTTATTTATATCTTGTTGTTGTGCCTTTTGTGTCAATTATCGTTTCAGTGATTTTAGCTCACGCATTTATTGGTCCATTTGGTCGAGTACTCGGTGACGGTGTTGCGATGGCTGCTAAAGCGGCAATGACTGGAGATTTCGCGATTGTTGGATCTGTGATTTTTGGTTTCTTCTATGCACCATTGGTTATTACGGGTATTCATCACACAACCAATGCGGTTGACTTGCAGTTAATGCAAGAGTTAGGCGGTACACCTATTTGGCCATTAATTGCATTATCAAATATTGCTCAAGCGTCTGCTGTTGTTGGGGTTATCATTATCAGTAAGAAAAGTGGCGAGCGTGACATCTCAGTACCTGCCGCGATTTCTGCTTATCTTGGTGTGACTGAGCCTGCGATGTACGGGATTAACTTAAAATATAAATTTCCAATGCTAAGCGCCATGATTGGCTCTGCAATTGCTGCTGCTATTTGTGGTGGGGCGGGTGTGATGGCAAATGGAATCGGAGTAGGTGGTTTACCAGGTATCTTGTCTATTCAACCACAGTATTGGAGCATTTATGGTATTGCCATGTTAGTCGCTATTTTTGTTCCAGCGATTTTAACATTAGGTATGTATAAGCGCGCACAAGCGAAAGAACAATTAGACGTTTCTGAAGTGTAATTTATAGCACTGTATACAAAGTCAATATTTTCATTAATGGGTTAAACACCTCTACGTAATATTAAAGTGAGTAGAGGTGTTCTCTTTTTCAGTAGTTTAGAGAACATAATATGACAAATTCAGAGTGGTGGCGTACAGCGACTGTTTATCAAATTTATCCAAAAAGCTTTTGTGATAGTGGTAATAAAGGAACTGGTGATCTTCAAGGCATTATTTCTAAATTAGATTACCTTCAAAAACTGGGTGTCGATGCAATATGGCTAACACCAGTGTATCAATCACCGATGATCGATAATGGGTATGATATCGCTGATTATTACTCAATTAACCCTGATTTTGGCACCATGGCTGATTTTGATGAATTGCTTGTACAAGCAAAATCTCGTGGTATACGCATTATCATGGATATTGTGGTTAATCATACCTCAACAGAGCATCATTGGTTTCAATCTGCTTTGGGAAATAAAGAGAGTGAATATCGTGATTACTACATTTGGAAAGATCCGGTTGATGGAAAAGAACCTACCAATTGGCAATCTAAATTTGGTGGTAATGCATGGGCATTAGATGAAGTAACAAATCAATACTATTTGCATCTGTTTGCTAAAGAACAAGCTGATTTAAATTGGGAAAATCCTAAAGTTCGTCAAGAAGTAAAAGAGATAATTAGTTTTTGGGCAGAGAAAGGCATTGATGGTTTCCGCTTAGATGTTATTAACCTTATTTCAAAACCGAATGAATTTTTTAACGATGAAAGTGGCGATGGACGTCGTTTTTATACCGATGGTCCTAAAGTACATCAATATCTACAAGAGATCAGCGACGCCGTTTTTCAAAAGTATGGCTCTGTTACCGTAGGTGAAATGTCATCAACCACGTTAGAACATTGTCAGCAATACTCAGCTCAAGGTGGTAAAGAATTATCGATGGTATTTAATTTCCATCATCTAAAAGCTGATTACAAAAATGGAGAAAAGTGGACCAAAGCTCCGTTTGATTTTTTATCGTTAAAGTCGATCTTCAATCATTGGCAAACTGGCTTAAATGGCAAAGGTTGGGGCGCTCTTTTTTGGTGTAACCATGATCAACCAAGAGTGGTGAGCCGCTTAGGTAATGATAAAGAGTACCGTGAATTATCCGCTAAAATGCTCGCCTCTTCGGTACATATGATGCAAGGGACACCGTATATTTATCAAGGTGAAGAGATCGGGATGACCAACCCACATTATACGTCTATTGAACAATACCGAGATCTTGAAAGTACCAATATGTTCGACATTATGGTCAATCAAGAAAAATTAGTATCTGAAGCTGAAATGTTGGAGATCTTAGATCAAAAATCTCGTGATAATTCACGAACACCGATGCAATGGAATGGCACGAGTCATGCTGGTTTTACTCAAGGAACACCGTGGTTATCTGTGGCTAACAATTATCCACAAGTGAATGCAGAATCCGCATTAACAAATCAAGAGTCGGTATTTTATTTTTATAAAAAGCTAATTCAATTGCGTAAAGATATCGATGTGATTACCACTGGGGATTATGTCGATTTGATGCCAGAGCATGAAGAATTGTTCTGCTATCAACGTGAAAATGAAACTCATCGATTAATTGCCGTTCATAACTTTTATGACAATGAAGTGGGATTAAGCCTTGATGTTCAAGGACAAGGCGCTGAATATATTTTGAGTAATTATGGAGATATTAAAGCGGAGAAGCCACAGTCGAGTATGGTTCTTAGACCTTATGAATGCAGAGTGATTCTTATTGAAAAATAATATAAACCTGAGTCATTATAAAAAATAGAACACATAAAAAAACCTCGTAACTCAAATTGATTTACGAGGTTTTGACTTTAAATGTCGATCAATTATTCAACTGTAATGATACGCATACAGTTAGTAGAACCAACGATATCCATTACATCACCTTGAGTGATGATAACTTGGTCGCCAGAACTCAATAGACCTTTCTCTTTTAGCGTGCTGATTGCAGCGTACGTTGATGGAAGACCAGAATCAGCGTTTTCATCAAAGAATACAGGCGTTACACCACGGAAAAGAGCCGCACGGTTTAGTGTGCTTTCGTTACGAGATAAAGCAAAGATTGGTAAACCAGAGCTTAGACGTGACATCATTAGTGGAGTACGACCAGACTCAGTAAGCGTGATCATCGCTGTAATGCCTTCCATGTGGTTTGCAGCATACATAGTAGACATTGCAATCGTTTCTTCAGGTGTAGTGAAACGACGGTCTAAACGGTGGTTAGATACGTTTACAGTTGGAACTTTTTCAGCACCAATACATACACTTGCCATAGACATTACTGTCTCAACAGGGAAGTCACCAGCTGCCGTTTCAGCAGAAAGCATTACCGCATCCGAGCCATCAAGTACGGCGTTAGCAACATCCATAACTTCAGCACGTGTTGGCATTGGGCTTGTGATCATTGATTCCATCATTTGTGTTGCAGTAATAACCGTACGGTTAAGGCTACGAGCACGACGGATAAGTTGTTTTTGAACACCAACTAGCTCAGGATCGCCGATTTCAACACCTAGATCACCACGAGCAACCATTACCACGTCAGAAGCCATGATGATGTCATCCATTGCTTCTTCTGTCGCTACTGTTTCAGCACGCTCAACTTTAGCAACTAATTTTGCTTCAAGACCCGCTTCACGAGCTAGACGACGAGCGTAGTTCATGTCTTCGCCGTTACGTGGGAAAGAAACCGCTAGGTAATCAACTTTCATCGCAGCAGCTGTGATGATGTCAGCTTTGTCTTTTTCAGTCAGTGCGTCAGCAGAAAGACCGCCGCCTTGTTTGTTGATGCCTTTGTTGTTTGATAAAGGACCAGCAACGGTTACTTCAGTGTGAACCTTGTTACCTTCAACAGAAGTCACTTTAAGTTGAACACGACCGTCATCAAGAAGCAGTACATCACCAGTAACAACGTCTTGTGGAAGTTCTTTATAATCTAGACCAACAGAGTCTTGATTACCTTCGCCTTTAGGTAAATCGCTATCTAGGGTGAATTTATCACCAATAGCTAATTGGATTTTACCGTCTTTAAAAGTAGATACACGAATTTTAGGACCTTGAAGGTCACCAAGAATAGCAACGTGAGTACCAAGTTTTGCAGCGATTTCACGTACTTTCTTAGTACGCATGATGTGGTCTTCTGGGCTACCGTGTGAAAAGTTCATACGAACAACGTTTGCACCAGCGGCAATGATTTTTTCTAGGTTATTATCACGATCAGTTGCAGGGCCAAGAGTGGTAACAATTTTTGTTCTACGTAGTCTGTTAGACATATTATCTCCAAGATGGATGTTGTTGTGTTTATTCTGTGATCAAGTAAACATATATCGAGAATGATGACAATTCCATGATTCAAACAAGGAAATTGTAAAAAACCATTACGCAATCGCTAAATATTTGTGTGTTTGTATAGAAAGTCGCCAATTATTTTTAATGCAGGTTTCAATACAAAGCTCAGTAGCACGTGGTTTTTGGCTAATTGGTTGTAATGCAATAGTGACATCATCTAAAAGTTTTACCCCATCAATCAATGATTCAAGTTGCTCTATATCTTTGGTTGTTCCTACTGGATGTTTGATTTCGTTTGCGCGCATTAAGGCTTCTTCTAAGACAGGAAGTTTGCCTTTCATATTGATTTTTGGGGAGACTGTCACCCATGTATTTTCTGAGGTTAAAATAGGGTAAGTACCACTGGTTTCTATTTGGCAGCGATAACCGTGTTCTTCTAATTCTTCAGTTAGCGCGGTGAGATCGTATATGCATGGCTCGCCACCAGTAATCACCATATGTTTAGCTGTATATCCTTGCTGTTTAAGCATTTCAATAATTTGGGCTGATGTAAGCTCTGTCCAACTTGGAGCGTCTTCTGTTTTTGATAAAATAGTCGCTAAATCGGTTTGATCCGTTAATTCAACCTCCCAAGTTTGCTTTGTATCGCACCAAGAACAACCAACAGGGCAGCCTTGTAAGCGTAAAAATATAGAAGGAACACCCGTAAAAGTACCTTCACCTTGAATGGTTTCAAATAACTCATTAATCTTAAATGATGACGCTGACATAATTATTTTACTCAAATAAAAAACTACAAAGTTTTGTTGACGGAATTCGTGTTAAAGTCGCATTTTCAGTAAATATTTCATAATCTTCGTGATGGATATCACGTAGGTTAATACTCAAGCTTCACAATTTGTTCGCAAAGTAAAAAAATGAATTTTAACGTAATTTATATACTGGAGAGACACATGTACGTGGCACAACCCGGACACATTGATCATGTAAAACAAGTTAATGCTGGACGGGTTTATCAATTAATTGATCAACTTGGCCCTATCTCTCGAATCGACCTTTCTAAAAAAAGTAATTTGGCTCCCGCTAGTATAACTAAAATTACACGTGAGCTGCTTGATGCACACCTTATCAAAGAAATGCAAGTACAAGAAGTAAATAGTCGTGGTCGACCTGCAATTGGCTTAAAAGTTGATAATGAAGGTTGGCAGTTTTTGTCTTTGCGCCTTGGGCGAGGTTATCTCACTATAGCTTTACATAGCTTAAGTGGTGAACAGCTTATTGAAGAAAGGCAAACTGTTTTAGAAATCGAACAAGATGAATTATTAGTTAAATTATTGGCTGAGATCGAACTCTTTTTTCAAAAACATTCTCGGGTCTTAGGGCGAATAACAAGTATAGCAATTTCATTGCCAGGTTTAGTGATATCATCAGAAGGTCTTGTTATTCAAATGCCGCATTATAATGTTGATAACTTACCACTTGGCTCTAAAATTTATGAAGCAACTGGGTTGCCAGTATTTGTAGGTAATGACACACGTAGTTGGGCATTAGCTGAGAAATTATTTGGTAATTCACAAGATTATGATAATTCAATCCTTGTCTCAATCCATCATGGCGTTGGGGCTGGTATAATTATGAATGGCGAAGTTCTTCAAGGGCGAACAGGCAATATTGGAGAAATGGGGCACATCAGAATTAATAAGTTGGGGGCTCGATGTCATTGTGGCAATTCTGGTTGCCTTGAAACGGTAGCTAGTGCTAAGTCCCTTAGAGAACAAGTTAAAAAACTCATAGATGATGGGCATCAAACTCTATTGAAAGATAAAGAAATCACCGTAGAAAATATTTGTATTGCCGCAAATGAGGGAGATATGTTAGCAAAACAAAGTTATTACTGAACTTGGGCACAATCTTGGAGAGGCGATTGCGATTATGGTGAATTTGTTTAATCCTGAGATTATTTTAATTGGTGGTGAAATCAACCTTTCAAAGGCAATTTTGTACCCAGTGATCATGGATGCGATTCAAAGTCAGGTATTGCCTTTGTATGCAAAAGATACTCAATTAGCTGAAAGTCGTTTCTATACACAAGCAACAATGCCAGGTGCCGCTTTAGTTAAGCAAGCTATGTACGATGGTTCTCTATTGATGAAGGTCATTGAAGGGTAAGACTAGTTTGTTGCTTTGGTATAATTTAATATTTTAGTTTTATGATAAAAGAGCAGATTATTGAATCTGCTCTTTTTTTCATCAGAATATTACATTGCAGGGCAGGGCTTTAATAAGCTGATAATTGCTTTAAAAAACCAATCAAAGTATCAATATCTTGTTTTGAAATGTCTTTGTGGGTAACAAAACGAATAGGGTTTCCAGCAGAAAGTAGAATATTTTGCTGTATTGCTTTCTGCTCAATATCCTTAATATTAATCTCAGCATCTAGTTTTGCAAAGACGATATTAGTTTGAATATGTTTAACATTGACAGAAAAACCATTCACTGTGTTAAGTTGCTCTGCTAGGTACTTTGCATTGTCATGATCAACTGCAAGTTGAGATACCTGTTCTGTTAAAGCAAGCTTACCGGCAGCAGCCAAAATACCCGCTTGACGCATACCACCACCGAGCATTTTTCTAATACGTCGTGCTTTTTTTATGAACTCTTTGCTTCCTAATAATAACGAACCAACTGGCGCAGATAACCCTTTAGATAAACAAATAGTCATGCTATCAAAGTGCTGTGCAATCTCTTTAATGTCGACGTTTAAGGCAACTGAAGCGTTATATACTCGAGCCCCATCAAGATGAAGTTGTAGATTATGTTTATTAACAAATTCACGAGCTTCAGCTAAATAGCTAAGAGGGAGGACTTTACCATTAATAGTATTCTCTAAACTAAGTAGCTTTGTTCGTGCAAAATGGAAATCATCTGGTTTAATAGCAGCTTCAAGCTTCTTAAAGCACAAGCTACCATCAGGCTTATTTTCAACGGGTTGAGGTTGAATTGACCCTAGAACGGCAGCACCACCTGCTTCGTATTTGTAATTATGCGCTTGCTGACCACATAAATATTCATCGCCGCGTTCACAATGTGCCATCAGCCCTAATAGATTTGCTTGAGTACCTGATGAGGTAAAAAGTGCAGCTTCAAAGTCATGTCGTTCGGCAGCCCAGGCTTCTAATTCATTTACGGTTGGGTCATCACCATAAACATCATCCCCAACCAGTGCTTGACTCATTGCATCTCGCATGGCTTGAGTGGGTCTGGTTACTGTATCTGAGCGAAAATCAATCATACTAATTCCTTGTTATTTTTGTTTGATATAGACAATAACATGACATCAACATATGTGAAAATAATGTCGACAACATCTTTTACACATAACTGACAGTATTATTACTAGGTCCTTATTAAAAGAGCTTAACGATTATGCCAGCACTAACTTTAATAACAGAATCAAGTATTTCAGGTTCATCTCCAACCAAAGAGTCTTTTTCTGGAGAAGCTACATTATCAATTATTATTCCTGTTTATAACGAGAGTGAATCAATTGCCGAGTGTCACTCAAGAGTATGCTCTGTACTAACAGGTATGAATGAAACCTCTGAAATTATATATATTAATGACGGCAGTAATGATGATTCTTGGCAACAATTATTTACATTGCGTTCCCCTTCGTCAAATATCAGCATTGTTACGATTAATTTATCAAGAAACTTTGGCAAAGAAGCAGCAATGAGTGCTGGGTTAGTCGAAGCTAAAGGAGATGCCGTTATCTTGTTGGATGCAGATCTACAAGATCCACCTGAATTAATTCCAGAAATGTTAGTTGAGTGGCGTAAAGGCTATGATGTTGTTGATATGAAGCGTAAAAGTCGTGATGGTGAAAGTTGGTTTAAAGTCTTTACTGCCTCTTTGTTTTATAAAGTAATTAATCACTTATCTGATTTGCAAATCCCTGAAAATGTAGGTGATTTTCGACTATTAGATCGTAAAGTGGTTGAACAGATCAACTTGCTACCAGAAAAAACACGCTTCATGAAAGGGCTATTTGCGTGGCCGGGTTTTCGTCGTACAACATTAGAGTTTAATAGAGACCCAAGAATTGCAGGAGAAACTAAATGGAACTATACCAAGTTAGTTCATTTGGCTTTTGAAGGGATAACCTCATTCAGTACTAAACCATTACGTATAGCGACAATTGCAGGATTAGCGACGTCTGCAGCAGCGATTGCCATGATGATATTTGTGTTATTTAAAACCATTTTATTTGGCGAGGCAGTCGCTGGCTATCCGACATTAATCACTGTGATTTTATTGTTAGGCGGTGTTCAACTGCTTTCAATTGGTTTAATGGGAGAATATGTAGGTCGGTTATTTATTGAAGCAAAAGGACGTCCATTGTATTTAATAATGGATAAAAACAACGCCAGTTCATGTGATGGTGTTACTGAATCAGAGCAAAGGTTAGGATAATGAAAGATAATACTGAGAATAAAGGTCGATTACCTTGGGTTAATATGGCACTACTCCTTGCAGGGTGTGTGGTATTAGTCAGATTAATTTCTCTGTTTTCATTTCCATTGATGGACACAACTGAGGCAAGATATGGGGAAATGGCACGTATTATGGCTGAAACGGGAGATTGGATCACTCCTATGTTTGATTACAATGTTCCGTTTTGGGGAAAACCACCCATTTTTACTTGGATTAGTGCTGTTGGAATCGAGATTTTTGGTGTTAATGAATTTGCAGTACGGCTGCCACACCTCTTGCTTACAGTCGTTATATTGCTATTGAGTTTCTGGTTTACTAAAACAGTATTAAAAAATACAGTACTTGCAGCACTTACTGTCGGAATTACAGCAACGAGTGTTGTTTTTATTGTTGTTGGTGGTTCTGTGATGACAGACACTGCACTAACATTAGCAATTACTCTTGGAATGATGTCATTTTGGAAATTTTCTCAAAGTGAAATAAAAAGTAAAGTGGCCTATAGATGGGCTCTTCTCTTTGCTTTTGCGATGTCTATTGGAATGTTATCTAAAGGGCCATTAACTTTAGTGCTTGTTGGAATATCTTTATTTGGTTGGCTTGTATTTAATAATCAATGGCGTTTGTTATTGAGCTTTCCATGGGTAAGTTCATTAGGGCTGTTTTTTGCTTTATCTGCACCTTGGTACATAGCGGCCGAATTAAAAACACCAGGATTTTTAGATTACTTTATTATTGGAGAGCATTTTAAGCGGTTTGTGGTTAGCGGTTGGGAAGGAGACTTATACGGTTCGGCCCATAAAGAAGCCCGGGGTATGATTTGGATTTTTTGGTTGGGTGCAGCGCTGCCTTGGTCACCATTATTAATTTGGCAAACTATTAAAGGGTTACGTAAAGGTGAGGAACTAACAGCGGCACCATTATCGTTTAAAAGCTTTTTGTGGTGTTGGATGTTAGCTCCTCTTATTTTATTTACAATGTCAGGCAACATTTTAGCGAGTTATACCATGCCGACAATACCGGCAATGGCTATGTTAGTCGTATTAAATATTAATATTGATAGTGAAAAGCAGTTTAAGTTAATCAAAATATGTGGATTAAGTATTTCTGTAATCTTAGTTATTGTTTCTATTTTATTAGCTAATAACTTAACCAGTAAACAAGCAGAAAAAGATCTTCTTGAAACATGGAAGGGCAGATTGAATCATCAAGAATTACCATTATATTACTTAGGAAAACGTCCATTTTCAGGTCAGTTTTATTCTGGTGGTTTGGCTAAGCAGATTAAAACAGAAAAAGAGATAACGTCACCAAGTTATGTGGTTATCAAAACGAATAACGCAATAGCGATTGATGGTTGTAAAGCAATCGCTCAGTCGAAAAAGAGAAGTTTGTTATTATGTGAATAATAGACAGTCTAATTTAAGAACATAAAAACCCCGATTTAGTCATACTAAGTCGGGGTTTTTAAATGTTTAAAATACAATGAAATAATTATGCAATAGTGGGTTTAAAAACCCATTTATTAGCCAAGGTGAAATTGATCGCCATACCAAATAAAATGCCAGGGACCATAAGTAGATAGGGGAGGCTAGATGCAAAGAAGGGGTGAGTTAATCCAATATTTTCAATTAGAGAAATAAAAAAATTTAATTTTGGAATAAGTAGAGCGTAACAACCCCAGTTAGGGATAAACCCAAAACATGAAGATAGTAAGAACTTTAGCCACTCTTTTATTTTGCTCTGATTTTTCTGTTTTTTAAATGTGAGTTGTCGATTGAGCCACCAATTAGAGGAGGCGGCTACCCAGAAAGCTCCAGCACGCGCAGATGGCATTGGTAACCATTGTGACAATACGGCCATTGCTGTGACATCAACGACGAATCCTGCACCACCGACTAAACCAAATAAAATCGATTTTTTTCTGTTCATACACTCAAATATTATAAAAATGATAGAGAGTAACTATAAGTCTTAGCACGTAGAAAAAGCGTGAAAATAGCAAATTACGACTAATGGAGTAGACGGAGTGGTTATTTATCAACCAATTATATGCATATCTAATTATGTCCTTATTTAAAATTACATTATACTCAAAAGAAATGTGATATCTGAAGTGTAAGGAAATGTAATGCAAGGTAACTTAATTCGAACCAGTGCAGAGCGAGCATTGTTATCAGAACGTATACAAAAGCTCACCACAGCGTTATCAGACGGAGTTTATGAAAGAGAAGACACTATGCGACTGTGTTTGCTTGCGGCACTCTCTGGAGAAAGTGTTTTTTTACTTGGACCTCCAGGTATCGCAAAAAGCTTAATCGCTAAACGATTGATTAAAGCATTCGATCACAGTAGTTACTTTGAATACTTAATGACACGATTCTCTACACCAGAAGAGGTGTTTGGGCCACTTTCAATTCAAGAACTAAAAGATAATGGAAAATATGTACGATTAACAGATGGTTATTTACCTGATGCCCAAGTTGTATTTTTAGATGAGATTTGGAAAGCGGGTCCTGCCATTTTGAACACACTCTTAACGGTTGTTAATGAAAAAACCTTTAAGAACGGTAATGAAATCCTCCCTGTACCAATGCGATTATTGATTTCAGCATCAAACGAGTTACCAGATGAAGATAGCGGATTAGACGCACTTTATGACCGTATGTTAGTGCGTGTATTTGTAAACCGAATTCAAGATAAAAATAATTTTAAGTCAATGTTGATGACAGGGACAATTCAAGAAACGGAAGTCGACCCTTCATTAGTTGTTACAGATAAAGAGTATCATCAATGGCAAAAAGAATTAGATGGACTCCCATTATCAGAAGAGGTCTTTGAGAAGCTATTTGAGTTAAAAAGTATGCTTGAAAAAGACAATGTCTCTTATGATGATAGCTTGTATGTTTCAGATCGCCGTTGGAAAAAATCTGTGAAATTGCTAAAAGCATCAGCATTCTTTAGTGGCCGCGATGAAATAAGCCCAATGGATCTGCTCTTATTGCAAGATTGTTTATGGACGACTCCTGAGAACCGAGAGCATGTTAGATCAAGTATTCGTACTTTTGCATCAGATAAAACCTTTGATCAAAAAAAGGTGTCATTAAATATTGAAATGATCCAAAGTGATATTGCCGAGATGGAAGCTTCAGTATTGGTAGATCAAAGTATAGAGTTTCATATTGAAGCAAGTGGAAATCGATTACTTAAAAAAGAAAGCTATGAGTTTAATTTTAATAAAGGCAAAAGATACAGTGTTGGTTCAGCACATCAATTGATTAAGCTGGTTATGCTGCAATCTAATATGTCAGTCTCAGAAGCAGAGAAGGGTGATAGCCGTTGGGTTTATATCAACCCAGATGATATTGCAAAACAGATGAAGGAAGGCAAAGCTGAGGTGTATGGATACGTTAATCAGAACTTAAGCCTTTGTATGTTGACCTTTGAATTAGATGCTGACTCCAGATTAGTAATCAAAGATATCGCAAATCGCTCTGTTCTTGTAGGCATGGTCGGTCATAATAACCCAACAACTATTCAGTTTGATAAATGGTCAGAAAAAATTGAACAGAACAAGAAAAAGTTGGATGAGGCAGATCATCAATTGAGAAAAAGTAGAACTCAATTTCACGCAGCGTTACCACATAACTTTATTGAAGAAAGCTTACCATCAGTGATTGAGAATAGTTTACAGCTATTAGCTCAGCGTATTGATGGATGTAAAGCACAGTTTGAAAATTCAAGCCGTAGAATGTTGAAGTTTAGTGATTATTACTCTTAATTTTCGCAAGTATTTAATACCAATTCAAGTAAATCGGTGGTCACACATTTATTTGAATTGGTGTTCTCTAATAACATATTTAAATCGGTGGGAGATTTATGTTAGGTGCTGATGCATTAAATTTAGTTTTGATGGTTGCCGAGTCAGGAATGATAGACTCTTCAATTACTGAGATTTTGTCACGACCTCAATTTTTAACCGCAGCAAAATCGAACCCAAATATAAAGCCAACCATTAAAAATCATATTTTAAAATGGCGAGGCAAGGTTAAGCACAAGATGACAAAGGTGTGTGAAACTGAGCGAATACAAGAAGAGCTGGCCCTATATCAAGATGTCATACACTGGACTGAAAGTGAGTTTTATCATCAATTAGACGATATATTGGTTAAATTGCAATGGCACTCTTCTTTTTATATTGAAGCGAAAGAGTTGGTTCATAATAATAAAGGTGTTATGAACCCTATGTTTCCTCGTTTTTTTTGTGAGCGTTGGTATCAAAGCTTGTCAGATGCGATTAGACAAGCACAATTAACTGAATTAAAAGAAGATAAAGAAAAATTACTTGCTGATTTATATCAACGAATTGAAACTTTGAAAACAATGGAATCGGTGACTGCTGAGGGAGATCATGCTCAGGTTGGCAAGCTATGGGACATGGCTTCAGCAAAACTGACTAAGTCAAATGTCGATATAATGAAACTTCATGCTCGGTTTTTGAAAAAAAATAAAGGGCTACAAGAAATCGCTTCAAAGCTGGGACGAATGGCTAATGAATCAAACGATCATAATAATTCACGAGCTATGGCAGAAGAAGTGAAAGTGGTGGAAGAGAAGAGCGACTTTGTCACTGATGATATTGTTGGTGTACATGAAAGTAATGATCTTAGCCGTTTACTACCCAATGAAACACTTTTTTTATCTCACCCTGAGTTAGAAGTTATCTTTTATCAGCACTTAGTCGATAAACGTTTAATGAACTACCGAATGCAAGGGGCAGATAGAAAGCTTAGAAAGGTGACGACACAATCAAGAGTTGCAAATGACGCACTAATAGAAAAAGGGCCATTTGTGGTCTGTGTTGATGCATCAGGCTCAATGAGTGGCTTTCCAGAGCAATGTGCTAAAGCTTTAGCTTATGGTTTAATGCAAATAGCATTGGCTGAAGAGCGAGATTGTTACGTTATATTATTTTCAACTCAACAAATTACTTATGAGCTAACCAAACAAGATGGCCTTAAAGAAGTTGCTGATTTTTTATCGTATAAATTTCATGGTGGGACAGATTTAGAGCCAGTTTTAGAGCAGTCAATTCAGCTAATGCATAGCGATACATATAAAAATGCAGATTTGGTTGTATTATCTGATTTTATTGCACCAACGCAATCTACGCACATTGATGTAATGATAGAAGAATTAAAGCAACAGCAGAATCGATTTCATGCGGTATGTTTATCTAAATATGGAAATCCAGCATTAATGGCGATGTTTGATCATACATGGTCTTATCATCCATCAATGCTAGGTAGATTAACGCAAATTAGATAATGTAGTTATTCATCATCTTTAACAAAACGAACTTTAGAAAAACCTAATTTAGCAAAGTAGCTGTGGCGAAAGTCTTTTACTGCACCAGGATTACTTGATGCCATTTCTACTTGCTTTAGCATTGTATCAAATTTAGAGATATCAATGCCTTCAGCAGCAGCAGCAGCCTCAAATGGGCCGTGAAATTCACGAAATGAGAAAGCGATCTCTTTCGTTTCTGATTTGTAAGTATAACGAACAGTACGAGCCATAATTGCTCCTCGAAAAAAGAGGTAACTAAATTGATTAAACAATTAGTTACCTACTTTCTAATCAATTATTTTTTAAAGATTTCAGCAAGCTCACGCTTCATGATTGGATCACGACGTGCTTTTTTAATTTGCTTAGTTAGATCTTTAACACAGTTATGAAGAACTTGATCAAGCAGCTGAGAACGGTACTCTGCTTTTGCATCATCATCCATATTTTCAGGAAGTTCGATAGTTTCGAACTCAGCCATGAAATCATAACCCGCATAGCTTTGGCTTAACGAAACCAATGCGTGGAATTGCTCAAAGTTATCTAATACTTTTTGAGCACTTGCTGGCATTTCATCCCAAGACTCACGTACAGCGATTTCAGCTACTTCATGAACAGAAACAAGCATGTGCCACATTTCTTCAGGAACGCTTTCAAACTCAATTACTTTTTTAAGCTCAGGAGAGATAGTTGCTAGGTCGATAGCTTCTTTTGGTGTATTTTCAACTTCAGACATGGGAATTTCTCGTCATATAAAAGGGAAATGGTAACCAGACCACATGAAATGTCAAATCTATTCATAACAGTAAGAGAAAATAGCACTGAATTAGTTTAATTTTGGCTAAAAAGTAGGAATTAGCGTCACAAACTCACCGTTTTTTTAAAGGAATAGGGAAGAATGCCGCTAAGATGAAATAGGAATAACATTAATTGGATTAATACATGCTTAGAATTTTATTATTTTGTGTTTCATTATTATTAGTAGGTTGCGCATCACAAGGTACCAACTTATTAGACACAGCACCAAAAACTAAAAATGACGCTCCACATCCCACATTTGAGGATGAGTATAAAGAATCACCAGAACAGGTAACAAATGGTGAAGTTACTCACGATTTAACTGGGCCTAATGGTGAGCTGAAAGATGATGATATGAGAAAGGTTGCTACTGAGTTATCTAAAATGGGAATCACTTATCATCAAACAAACAATGAGCAATTGATCATTACAATTCAAGAAAAAGTGTATTTTTCAACAGCAAAATCAAATTTAACACCGTCAGCAAAATCACTGCTGAATAAAATTATTTCAATCGTAGCTAGTAAACCAGAGCTAGCACTCGTATTGGATGGACATACTGATGCAACGGGAAATTCAGTCAAAAACCAAAATCTTTCAGAGTTACGCTCTAATGAGGTTCGTCGCTATTTATTAGCTAATAAAGTTCACCCGAGCCAGTTGTATTCTCGTGGATTTGGAGAGTATTTACCGCTTTGTGATAATAGAACGCTTCTTGGTCGTAAATGTAATAGACGGGTTGAAATTACGATTCTGAAAATGCATTGGGACAAATAGAAGAATATAGAATAACTGGATAACAAAGAAGTCTGTTATCCAGTATTTTTAATATATTAGCTAGATTATTTAGTGCTCATTTCAGGCTCTACATAAGCCTTAGTTCCCCACAGTGGCACGGTAGATAAACTATGCTTGAAACTGCCTTCTGTCTCTTTAGTCGTGTAAGACAAGTAGAGTAGGGTTTGGTTATCTTTATCGTAGATACGTCTTACTTTCATTGATTTGAAGAAAATACTTTTCGATTGCTTAAATACAATCTCACCAGATTTACTTTTGTCGATACTTGCAATCATCTCAGGAGTTATGTCACCAGTTTGACGACAAGAAATAGAACTATCACTTGGGTCAGCAAGACTGAAATCTGCTTCAACAGAGGCGATATGACAGGTTACCCCTGGAATTTTGTCATCATCTAAGTTTGAGATCTTGATGTCTTTCATTGTAAACCAGCCAAGTCCTACGTCACCAACTTCGTTATCCGAGCAGCCTCCGAGTAATCCAACGATACTTAACGCTAATAGTAATTTTTTCATAAAGTTTTTCTCTAAATAGACGATATATAAACTATATCATTAAACGTGTGTTTTTGGTGAAGGTGCGATGCATCTAAATATGTTAGATTTCTACATCTTCCTGACAGTAAGTGATGATCTCACTGTATCATAGGAGCTTAAGATATGCGTGCGAGATTAAAGTGAAAATTAGTTTTTTGAATTAGTCGAAACTGTATTGATATTTATTTTATAGAATATGAGTGTGAGAATATATCGTGAAAAAACAAATATTTGCTGCTATTTTTTTGGTTTTGTTAGTTAGTGGGTGCAGTTCATCGCCTCAACCAAAAATGTGTGTTCCTGATTTTTGCAATATATGGGGACAGTAATTTTTTACGTCTCGATGTTATTGTTAGATTCAACGTATCTATTTAATGTAATTAAGCCTATAATCAATAAGTTCAAGACATTGTTAGGATTTTAAAATGAAAGTATGTGGCGTAGAGCTTAAAGGTAATGAAGCAATCATCTGTTTAGTAAATAAATCAGATGGCATGATTGACCTACCAGATTGTCGTGTTGCTAAATTTGATATTACTGAGCCATCTAAAACGGAATCTATCCGTGATTTTCAGTTTAAATTTAAAAAATTAATGCAAGACTACCAAGTTGAAACGGTCGTAATTAAAGAGCGTTTAATGAAGGGTAAATTTGCAGGTGGGGCTGTTGGTTTTAAACTAGAAGCTGCGATTCAATTGATTGATGGTATTGAGGTAGAAGTTTTACCAGCAGCTGATCAAAAAGCTAGCCTAAAACGAGCACCAGAAATGCTTAGAGTTAAAGAGATTGGCCTTAAGGGTTATCAACAAGAAGCATATGAAGTTGGTTTTGCTTTCTTAAATTTATAATTTTTATTTTAAAGGATGGGTGACCATCCTTTTTTGTAGGTGATATGACTATTGATTCGGAAAAATTTTATCAGCAAAAGGTAGCTTGGTTAGCTAGTCAAGTAAACGTCGACTTCCCAACACCTGAAAGTGTTAAAGGTCGTGATATCTATGTAAATCAAGTGGCGATAAATCCAGAAGAGTATAAGTCTACACCTTCAGATCTCAGTGATACAATTTCAGTATTACAAGTGACTGAGCACCGATTAACTATTCGTTGGGCGATGACCGTTGCAAGTCAATGGAAAGACGAAACAGAATATAGTCATGTTCTTGAGTTTTTAACTCAAATTGATTTATGTGATGAGTATCAATTATTTGTTGCACTTGATGGTATGAAGCCTGTAGCGGCTTGTTTATCTCAAATATCTGAAAATGTGATGTATGTTTCAGATGTTGTGTTAACCAGTAATGATATCAATATTAATAGTTTTTTAAGCTCTGTTATGGAGCAACAATCGAACTTAACTGGTGATAGTTTTACTTCTTGTATTAGAAAGTAAATCAACTTTGTTTTATTGAGCGTAGAGTGTATGCGTTATTATTTCTCATTAGTGCTGTGCTTGTCTTTCTCTTTTATTTCGACAGTGTCTTTTTCACAGTCTATAAATGTAGAAAAACCAATTAATATTTTAGTTTTACATTCATATAGTCCATCTTATCAATGGACTATGAATATAGAAGAAGGTATTAAAGATGCAATCAAAAATACAGATCAACGTATTCGGCTTTCTGTCGAGTTCATGGACTCTAAACGAGTCGATAGTGAAATTTACAAACAAAACTTCATAAAGCTCCTTTCTTATAAATACCCAGCAGATTATTTTGATGCAATTATTGTTTCTGATGATAATGGCATTAACTTCTTAATCGATAATGCCGATAACTTATACCCTAATATCCCGATTGTAGCTGTAGGTATCAATAATTTATCAATTGATCTGAAAACACTAGAAGAGCGTACATTGGTTTATTATGAGCGTGATCATATCGCCACTAATCTAGCCTTGGCTCAATCGCTGTTCCCTAATGTGGATACAGTATATTTATTGAGTGATAATAGCTTAACATCGCAACTTATCCGTCGCCATTTTTTAAAAGAAGCTAAACGCTTTCCTGATTTGAAGGTTACGATTATCTCGAATCAGTCTTTAAGTGAGGCTGCCTCTTTTTTATCTTCTGCTTCTAAGAATTCAGTTGCCTTTTTAACGCACTATAATACAGAGTTAGAGTTCGGTTTGTATTTTGATTATGAAACAGTTGCTTCTGTACTATCAAAAAATAGTGCTGTACCTATTTTTGTTTTTTGGGAGCACTATATTGGTTATGGTGTTCTTGGTGGATATGTAAATCGTTCTTACTCATTAGGTATTCAATCAGTCTTATCATTAAGCCAAAAATTAGACTTTACTATTAATGAGATAGCATCTGATTTTCCTCGTTCGTGGGAATCGTATGTATTTGACTTTAATGCTGTTGATAAATTTAATCTGCGGCAAGAAGACCTTCCCTACGCATCAAGTATGATGAATGAACCACATTCATATTTATATGAGAATAGAAATATTATTACCGTCATTGCTCTGCTTATAGCAATGATGCTTGGTATTATTATTACTCAATCTATTGCTATTTTAAGAAAAAAAGAACTGAATGAAAATAAATCCCAGATCTTAGCCTTACAAAATAAAACATTATCAGTACAAAAAGAGATGATTGAAGTTCTAGGTGAGGCGATAGAAACGCGTTCAGGAGAGACTGGGAATCATGTACGTCGTGTCGCTAAGATGTCATTACTATTAGGTAAAATATATGGATTACCTAAAAGTGATTATGAATTAATTGAAGTTATTAGCCCAATGCATGATGTTGGGAAAATAGGGATCACTGAAGCTATTTTAGATAAGCCAGGGCGATTAACTCAAGAGGAAAGGAAGATAATTGAAACTCATACTCTTATTGGTTATAAGCTATTAATGTCTGGTGATGGAGAGATAATGCACTTTGCGGCAAGAATTGCATTAGAGCATCATGAGAGGTGGGATGGGAAAGGCTACCCTAAGCAACTATCTAAAGATGACATTCATATTTTTGCTCGGATCACTGCGATTACAGATGTTTTTGACGCCCTCATGAGTCGTCGTTGTTATAAAGAGCCATGGTCTTTAGATAAGGTAATAGAATTATTTAATAGAGAGTGTGGTAAACAATTTGATCCTAAATTGTGTCAGCTATTTTTAGATAATATTCAATGCTTTGTTGATATTCGGAATGAATACCCAGATTAGCGAGAATTCAAGAAATAAAAAAGCCCGAGATTCTGTTTAAATTAGATACTCGGGCTTTTTGTGACTAAAATATTACCCAATAAAGCTGATATAAGTTTGTAGGATAATTAAATTTACAATATCGATGAAGAAAGCACCGACAATAGGTACGACCATAAAGGCTTGTGGTGATGGACCAAAGCGAGATACAAGTGAACCCATGTTCATTACCGCTGTAGGTGTTGCGCCTAAGCCAAAACCACAGTGACCACCAGCCATTACCGCAGCATCATAATTTGAGCCCATAGCACGGAAAGTCACAAAGTATGAAAATAGGGCTAAAACAACAGTTTGAACTGATAGAATAACTAATAGTGGAATAGCTAAATCAAAGATATTCCATAGCTTTAAGCTCATTAACGCCATTGCAAGAAATAGAGCTAGCGAGACGGTTCCTAGTATATCTACCGTTTCTGTATCTATTTTATGAACCTTAGTTACTTCAGTAATGTTAGTGATGAAAACACCAATGAATAAAGCGTACACAAAATCAGGGATCTTTAACCATGAGATCTCAAAGCCTGCTACAAAATCACCAAGGTACCCCGCACCGACAACACAAAGTAGAAGTACAAATAAAGTTTCTATTACTTTTTTTGCTGTTACTTTGTCCTCTTCGCGTTCGTTATAAGTAACTAGCTCAGGGAAGCGAGTATGGGTATCTATACCAGTTCCATATTCTGATTCCAGTTTATGCTTATGAATTAACTTTTGAGCGATAGGGCTACCAATTAACCCACCCATAATTAAACCAAAAGTAGCTGAAGCCATAGCAAGTTCAAGTGTATTTAAGTTATAGCTTTCAGCAAATGTTTGTGACCAAGCCGCTCCTGTACCATGGCCGCCAGATAACGTTATTGAACCTGCAATTAAGCCCATTAAAGGATCAAGTCCCATCATGCTTGCAAGACTTACCCCAATACCATTTTGAATAATAATATAGAGTGAAGCAACTGCAAGAAATAGGAATACTTTCGAGCCACCTTTTATTAATTGCTTATAATTAGCAGCTAAACCGACAGTACTAAAAAACATTAGCATGAACGTACTTTGTAAAGGTAATGAGAACTCTAAGTTGATACCTTGGAAGTGCAGCATAGTAATAATGACAGCTACAATTAATCCACCCACAATAGGTTCTGGGATATTGTATTTTTTGAAGAGCACAATTTTTGAATTAATCACATGTCCTAGAAATAGTACGGCGATTGCGATTAAGAATGATTCAAGTGCGCCAATAGATAGAGTGTTTGACATAGAACTCCTAAGTTGAAATATCGATTCTTAGTTTCGTTCAAGTTACTTGCTATACGAAAATAAATGAAGAATAAATGTATTTTAATGCATCATCTCGAATGATATTGTCTAATTTCAGGAGCGGATAGTAGCACTTTTATCTGCCTTGAGGGGTTGCTGAGAGGTAAAATATATGAAGCTATAGTTGCAATTGAGGTATTTTGTGATGTTTTTTGTAGCTATTCATCGTAAAACAAGACAATACTACCACCACGTAATGCACTACCTACGTTAAAGGTGAAGCCAATACCAACATTATCAATAAGAGATACCCACTTTCTAGTATCGATTAACCATGCAATATTAAACTCATAATAATAATCAGTTCCGAGAGGCTCATTGACATCACCTCCTAGGTCAACTCGTTTGGCTTTTAGATAAAGAACTTGCGCTAAGCTATTCCAATGAGCCATGTTGTACCTTAGTTGAACACTATTTACAAAGCGCCAGACTTCAGGATTAACATCAGGACTAACTTTTGACGACCCTCCAAAACCTTGGCCATAAGCATAGTGATAACTATTATTAAAGCGCCACTCTCCCCAATTGGACTCTTTTTTATACTCAAAAGTGATTTTTGGTTCAATAATAAAAGCATTACTTGATACATTATAATAAACACCATCAAGCCACGGAGCTAGGCTTTGGCTAAACTCTGAATTGTATTCGTGTGAGTTTTTGTAATGCATTAAATGTAGGGCGTTACCAAATGAAATTGTCCAGTTATCACGAAATATATAGTTTTGAGCGTATTCTGCATAGAGGCCAAAAATCTCATCTAGATCAGTATCTGGCAATGACATTTCTTTAAATTCGACATCAATGTTTGTATTAACATAAGACCCTCGAACTGTGATTTCATGAGACCATAATGAATTAGGATCATTTGTTAATTCAAAAGTATAAGGTAACGAGTAAACGGTTACTTTACTACGAAGTTCGATAGAATCAGAGCTTCCGATATGTTCATTATTATTATCTAAATAATTATTTGGATTAAAATCAGCAATACCAAAAGTGATCATACTGCTATCTGATAATACGAGTGAGGTAGCAAAGGCTTCTTCGAATTGCTGTGCAGGTGAAAAGTCACGAGCATATGTTTTTCCTATTACAACGTTAAGGCATAACATAATAATAAGAGTCTTAAATCCACGCAATGTATCGAACCTTTTGAGAAAAGAGAAGTATAGTAAAAGTAGCAGACCAATCTATGAAATTAGCCTGCTATTAAGTGATTTAACTAATAATAATGTAAAATAATTAATAGTATAAGTATTGTATTCGTTCAAATAGACATTTGTTCATATTGTACTTATTTGTCTGAATTATTATGTCTTTTAAAAGAGATTATTCACTAATAAAACCACCGGTTTGATGGTTCCATAACTGAGCATAAATACCACCTAATTGAACTAGCTCTTTATGTGTTCCTTGCTCAACGACCTTACCTTGGTCCATCACCAGTAATCTATCCATTGCTGCTATGGTTGATAGGCGATGTGCAATAGCAATAACGGTTTTTCCTTCCATTAATTCATCTAAGCTGTCTTGAATCGCCGCTTCCACTTCTGAGTCGAGCGCGGATGTTGCTTCATCTAAAATTAATAATGGAGCATCTTTAAGTAAAACACGAGATATTGCAACTCGTTGGCGTTGCCCGCCAGACAGTTTGACCCCTCGCTCACCAACTTGAGCGTCATAGCCTTTGCTACCGTAAGAATCGGTAAGGCTTTCAATAAACTCATGTGCTTGAGCTTGTTTAGTTGCAGCGAACAGCTCTTCATCAGTTGCTTCAGGGCGGCCATATTTAATATTATCTCTAATAGAGCGATGAAGTAGGGAAGTATCTTGGCTTACCATACCAATTTGGCTACGTAGCGAATCTTGTGTTACATCTCTAAGATCATGACCATCAATAGAAATAGCACCCGATTCTATATCATGAAAACGCAGTAATAAATTCACTAATGTTGATTTACCTGCCCCTGAACGACCCACTAAACCAATTTTTTCACCGGGTTTTATCTCAAGATTTAAATCATTGATAACACCTTTGTTTTCACCATAATGGAAATTAACGTTATCAAATTTAATCGAACCTTGAGTTACTTTTAATTCTGTTGCTTCAGGTTTATCATTAATTGAAATAGGCTTAGAAAGTGTATTAATGCCATCTGTTACCGTCCCTAAGTTTTCAAATAATGAGCTTATCTCCCACATTATCCAGTGTGACATCCCGTTAATACGTAAAGCCAGGCTTATCGCAATTGCAATCGCACCAACAGATAGGACGTTATCAATCCAAAGCATGATAGAAACGGCAGCAATAGAGAATACTAATAGGTAGTTTATGATCTCTACTGAAATATTAATCCCAGTTGCTAAACGCATCTGCTTATGAACTGTCCCTAGAAACTCTTCCATGCCTTCTTCTGCATATTCAGTTTCACGAGTACTGTGACTAAATAACTTAACAGTATTGATGTTTGTATAGCTATCTACAATCCTACCTGTCATGGTTGAACGTGCATCAGCTTGTTTTTCAGAAACGGCTTTTAATTTAGGAACAAAATAAAACTGAATACCAATATAAGCAGCTAGCCAAATTAGCATTGGAGCCATAAGACGCCAATCTGCTTGACCTACCATTACTACCATTGAAGTAAAGTAAACAGAGATATAGACAAGAACATCAAGTAGCTTCATTACTGTTTCACGAACAGCTAATGAGGTTTGCATTACTTTAGTTGCAATACGGCCTGCAAAGTCATCTGAATAAAAAGAGACACTTTGTTTTAATAAGTAACGATGCGCTTGCCAACGGATCGCCATTGGGTAATTTCCCAATAAGGTTTGATGGGTAATTAAAGAATGGATAAAAAGTAAAATAGGGACCCCAATAACCACAAGTAAGCCTAACCAAAGTAAGGTTGCTCCTTCTTGGGCTAAAAACGTGTCACGATCATGGGTTGATAGCCAGTCGACCAGTTGCCCCATAAAACCAAAGAGTGATACTTCAATCACCGCAATGATAGCACTCAATAACGACATACTGATAAGCGGAGTCTCAAACCCTTTAGTATAATGGCGACAAAAGGCATAAATCCCTTTTGGGGGTTGCTCTGGTTCTTGTTTTGGAAAAGCGGTTGTTAGCCGCTCAAAAAAATTAAACATACACTTAGCCTTTAATTATTTTAAGTTATTTGAATGTGGTATAAGTGAGAAATAATAGACTACTTCTACATATTGTTAACATAGCGCAAAATACTATTTTATGTAATTGATTTTGTAAATTATTTATGAACCTTTATTAAATAATTAGTACGATGAGACACACTAGAGGTATCATAAAAAATATCTTAATAATTACGAGAAAAGTTATGAAAAAAATACCCACAAATATCATTACTGGTTTTTTAGGTGTAGGTAAAACCACCACCATTTTACAACTATTAAAAAATAAACCTGACAACGAATCTTGGGCTGTTTTAGTTAATGAATTTGGTGAAGTTGGTATTGATGGGGCATTTTTAACTGAAAGTGGCGCTATGGTGAAAGAAGTCCCTGGTGGCTGTATGTGCTGTACCGCAGGTTTGCCTATGTCTGTTGGCATAAACGCCTTATTACGTCAAAAACCAGACCGCTTGATTATTGAACCAACAGGTTTGGGACATCCTAAGAAAATAATCGCAATTTTACAGTCAGAAAACTATGAGAAATATATTGATTTAAAGGCAACGATTGGACTTGTTGATCCTCGCAACCTTTCTGATGAAAAATACACAAGTAATCAAAACTTTAATGATCAATTGAGTATTTCTGATGTAGTGGTTGCGACCAAAATGGATTTGGTATCAAACTATGATGAATGTTTGTTTTCTTCATGGGCAGCTGAGTTACCGCACCAACCTAAAACCACCAAAATTAATCATGGTGAGCTTCCTTTGCAGTGGTTAGATGAAAACCGCACGATTGAGTTAATGATTGAAGAGCATCACCACCACCATGCAGAGCAAGAAATTGTTGAGATGGTATTAGAACCTGGGCAGAAATTCTGTCGTAAAGAAAATAAAGGGCAGGGCTATGTTAGCTGTGGCTGGTTCTTTGGTGCTGAATCGGTGTTTGATTTTGATGAGTTGTTCTCAATGTTATCTGCACTAACGGCTGAACGAGTAAAAGCGGTAATGAACACTAATAAAGGGTTTTATGCATTTAATGTGGCTAATCGCGTCGTTTCGGTTAATTTATTAAGTATTGATGGCATGGAATCAAAACTAGAAGTGATTGATACTCAATTATTACCTTGGGATCAACTGGAAGACGTATTACTCAGCTTACTTATTGAAGAATAAAGTAAAAAAGAGAGGCGAACTTAGGATTTCCCTCTCTTTTTGTTTTTGTGTTTAAAAAATTAACGTTTATTCTTCAAATAACGCTTACGGCGCTCTTCTTTTTTCTTTATTTGCTGCTCAACTTTAAGTGCAGCAGCAAGTTCAACGGCTTCAAGTTCAGCTGGGATCATTTCTGGAAGCTCTAGAGTTAATTGACCTAATGTGCCAGAACGAAGTTCATGAAGTAGAATTTCAGAGGCTTTGTAGATATTAATTCGTCCACCAGCTTGTAGGCAACCACGGCTACGACCAATCGCTTCCATCAATTCTAGATCATTATCTGGTAATTCATCTAAGTTGTAACGTTCTTTTAAACGCTCTGGATATTGTTTTGCTAAATACTCAACAGTATAGAAAGCGACTTCATCGTAATCCATTGCTGTATCTTTTACTGCACCAGTGGCAGCAAGACGGAAACCACTGTGTGGATTTTCAACTTTAGGCCATAAAATCCCTGGAGTATCAGAAAGAACAACACCATTCTGAAGATTAATACGTTGCTGGCGACGAGTCACTGCTGGCTGGTTGCCGGTTACTGCAATCATACGTCCAGCTAAGGTATTAATGATGGTGGACTTACCCACATTTGGAATACCCATAATCATGGTGCGAACATTTTTTCCCATCGCTTCACGGTGCGGAACCAATTTACGGCATTTTTCCATAATTTTATGGATTTCATCTGGATTGCTGGTTGTCACTGCCATTGCTGTGACACCTTGTTCTTTCTCAAGATGTTCAATCCAAAGTTGAGTCACTTCAGGATCTGCCAAATCACGCTTGTTCAATACTTTAATACAAGGCTTATCTTGACGTAGAGAGGCGATCATCGGATTCTCGCTACTGAAAGGGATACGAGCATCAAGTACTTCAATGATCACATCCATTTTAGGGATCACCTCGGCGATCTCTTTTTGAGCTTTATGCATGTGACCAGGGAACCATTGGATGGACATAGCGTGAATCCTTTAAAAAATCAAAAACGCTATTTTAACGGCAAAGTAGCAAGTGTAAAGGGAAGTTACGCCGCTATATGCCTTTGTTGCTGTAAAGGAAGTGGTTTTCCCAGTAAAAAACCTTGGAAATAATCAATTCCAAGTGCTTTCATATGTTGATATTGCTCACTGGTTTCTACGCCTTCAATTACGGTGAAAGCTTGCTCTTTATGAGCCAATTTAAGAGCTGATAATAAAGGTTCAACATCACCGTCTTCATAATTGAGTAAAAGTTGGCGGTCAATTTTAAGAATTCCTGGTTTAAGTAAAGAAACTCGGTGCTCACAAGAGGCTTTAGAACCAAAATCATCAATAGCAATATTAAAACCATGTAATTTAATTTCTTCTATTGCGGTAAGCAACTGAGCTTCATCTTTATAGTGAAATTCTAATAATTCAAAGACTAAGCGCTCTGGTGATAAGTGTAAACTGCGAATACGAGATTCAAGTAAAGAGGCATTAAGATTTGGCAGTTTATTTAAATGAAAGTGAACTGCTGACTCTGGCAGAACATTAAGAAAAAGCAGACTCTTTTCTGGAGAGAACAAAGCAAAGTTTCGAATGTGAATAACTCGGCTAAGGCGTTCAATGTTTAATATTTTTTCTAAGCTGTGTGCTGGAGAGGTAAAAAATAAATCGGGCCGTATTGATTGATTATCTTGATCAAAAATCCGTAATAGTGCTTCATAACCAATGGCTTGTTTTTGTCTATTAAAAATAGGTTGAAACACGCTATGTAAAAGATAACCATCATAGCTTGCGCTATATGTTCCATCATCACTGGTTAATAAGCAGGACTCAAACTCTTCTTCTGTCGTCAATAACATACGTAACTCCATTTTACGGCATACTTAATTGATAACCGAAACAATGAGAATAATCAAACATGATATTATTTATTATAGAGAGAAATCACAGTTATATACGGTATTAAATTCCATTAGCAATATTAACTTAGAAGTAAAATGAAATTAATTTTCCAATTTTCAGTACTGCGTACTTTAAATTTCAATGGTAAGTAGGTATTATGTCTCTGGGATAATTATTTATTGGAAACAAATTAATGACATTTAGTGTTAAAACAAAAGTCGCGACCACTTTTGGTCTAATTATGATTTTGTTATCTATTATGCTAGTTGTTTTTGCAACTCAAGGCTTAGTAGAAGAAAAAAAGAAAAGTTTAACTATTCAATCTAAACAAGCGATTGAATCAATTTCTGCATTATCAGAAGCTTGGGTTGAAAATAAAAAACAAGAGTTAAATACCATACAAGCATTTTTATCAGAGCCTGGCATGACAAGCCACATGATCCGTAATGCATTAAAATATGCAATGAATGATACTTCATTACAAAATGCGTATGTTGGTTTTGATACTGGTCGTTTTTTACTTGATGATTTAGAGGCAGAAAATGGCGCTAAGTCTGCAGGCTATGACCCAAGAACTCGAAATTGGTATCAAGCAGCGTTAGGTGCAGGTAAACCAATATTGCTTAATCCCTATGTGACTACTGATGTAAGTAAACGAGTGGTGGTTACAATGGCGATGCCTTACTCTAATCGTGGGGCTGTTCGTGGTGTGTTAGGGATTGATACGACAGTATCTCATCTTCAGACGTTAATGAGAAAAGTACCTGTACCAGACAACTCACAAGTAATGATGATTGATGGGCAGGGTAAAATATTAGCGCATACAGTCGATGGATATCAATTGAAAGATGTTGATGTTTTTTCACCTAAATTACATGCTATGTTAGGTAAAGAAGATAATATTCGTACCGATATATTGGGTCACGATTCTTATGTTATTACTGTTCCAATGCTAGAAGAGTGGACTATGATGATAGTGTTGGATCATAACTCTATTGTTGCTCCCTTACGTGACCGTATTATTAACTTAATTTTGTTTGCTCTTGGAGTTATTGTTGCGGGGTCTATCTTTGTTATTTGGATGTCTGCTCGTTTAATTAGACCGTTAGAATCAGTAGATGAGATGTTGGCTAAAGCTGCTGAAGGTAAGGGAGATTTAACTATTACTTTACCTGTAGGCTCTAAAGATGAAGTCGGTTCTATTTGTACAAGCTTTAATTCTTTTAATTTCACGTTAAGAGGAATGATGACAGATTTGACCGATAATATGGTTGAAGTTACCTCTACATCACATTCTGTGAAAGATATAGCGAACGAAGCAGCTAAGAATGTAGAAAGCCAACAGATTGAGATAGAGAAAGTATCAACCGCGGTACATGAAATGAATGCAGCAGCAGCTGAAATTGCCCAAAGTATATCTCGTACTTCTGAAGCGTCAGAAAATGCAGAGTCTTTTATTCGTGAAGGATTTCAAGAAGTACAGTCAACCTCTGAAAATATTAAGCTTTTAGCAAATAAAGTAGATATATCATCAGATATGGTTGAACAGTTAAGTGTCAAAACAGGACAAATTAATAGTATTGTTGATGTGATTAACACCATAGCAGAACAGACTAATTTATTAGCATTGAATGCGGCTATTGAAGCAGCTCGTGCGGGTGAATCAGGTCGTGGTTTTGCTGTTGTTGCTGATGAAGTTCGTAATCTTGCAACGAAAACTCAAAGTTCAACAGAAGAAATCAGAAAAACTATTGAAGGCTTACAGGCTGATGCGAAAGGTCTCGTTTTTGCAATGGAAGAAAATAAAGGCATGACTGAGAATACGGTTAATCAGGCAGAGGTTGCCTCTAAAAAGCTGACCTTAGTGGTTAAGGCGATTCAAGAAATTAATGATATGTCAGCACAGATTGCTTCAGCTTCTGAAGAACAGCATATTGTGAGTGCTGATATAGGTAAAAATATTGAGTCTATTCATGAGCTTTCAAGAGAGGTAACGACTCAGGCTCGTGATACTGATTTAGCAAGTAATAAATTAGAGATGGTTGTTAGTCAGGCTGAGGCAAACTTAGCTAAGTTTAAAATATAATGTAGATTATACTAATAATATAGTTACCCATTTAAAAGGAAGCGAATGCTTCCTTTTTTTATTTAAATTTTAAGCAGTTACTGTGACTTCATAAGAACCAAACTTACGAATATTAATTACCCCCGTATCAAACAGTAGATATTGTCCTTTAATACCATTTAATATGCCTGTAACTTCTGGGTTCTTATCAAAATTATGACTGATGATTTTTATAGGGAATTCATTAACAGGGAAGGCGATATCGAGAATATTCTCATCAAGTATCTCAACAGAATCTTCACCATGTTCCGCTTTAACTTTAGAAATGGCTTCTTCGACTTGTGGCAGCAGTTCCAATGCGGCTTCTTTTAAAGCAAGTGGTTCATTATTGCCTTTTAGCAGAGTACGCCAATTGGTTTTGTCAGCAATCAGTTTCGCCAATTCAATTTCGACTAAACCCGAAATTAAGCGGTTCTTCACTTTAGCAATTGGTAAGCCTTGCGTTGCTCCTTGATCAATCCAGCGAGTAGGGATCTGAGTATGACGAGTAATGCCAACCTTCAAACTAGAAGTATTTGAAAGATAAACATAGTGGTCAACAAAACAGTTATCTTCACCCCATTGAGGTTCACGACAAGTTCCTTCAGCAAAATGACAAGTTTCTGGCTTCATTATGCACATATCGCAACTTGCTAATTTTTTCATACAGACAAAACAGTGGCCTTGAGAGTAACTTTTCTTTGTTTTCTTACCACAAGAGCAACAAAAAATATTGCCCGTATGAGTTAGTGTCAGTGTTTTACCAATGAATACGTTGAGTTCGACTTCTTCATTGCCGACAGGTAAACGATATTGAACAGCACCGTCAAGCAGTGATGCGCGCATTTTTGCTAATGTTCCAGTAATTTGAATGCTCATAGATTTTTCTACTATTTTTTATTATTAAACAATGATTCTTAGTTATTGTGGGCATTGTAGCAAAGTAAGGGGCGAGTGTAAGAGTTGAAATGAAGATTTATGTGCAAGGATAAACGACACTTATGCTATACTCCGCGGCATTAGACCAGAATGCCTGGTTATCCATCAATAATACTCGAAATTGGAGTGCAGCTTTTGCAATTTAAAGATTTAGGTTTAGATAATCGCCTATTAAAAAATCTCGCTCATCAGAACATCAAAAAACCAACAGAAATTCAGCGTAAAGCTGTACCTGTTGCGATGGCAGGAAAAGATATTCTTGCATCATCAAAAACAGGTTCAGGTAAAACGTTAGCGTTTGTCTTGCCAATGCTTCATAAATCACTGAAATCAAAATCGTTCTCTAAGAATGATCCTCGTGCAGTGATCTTGGCACCAACGCGTGAATTAGCAAAACAAGTGTATACACATCTACGCAGTATGTTAGGTGGTTTAAGCTATGATGCAACCCTAATTACGGGTGGTGAAAACTTTAATGACCAAGTGAATGCATTGCGTAAATTTCCGAAATTTATCGTAGCAACACCTGGACGTTTAGCTGATCACTTAGAACATCAATCTTTGTTCTTGAATGGTCTAGAAACACTGATCCTTGATGAAGCAGACCGTATGCTTGATCTAGGTTTTGCTGAGCACCTTCAGAAAATCCATAAAGCGGCAAATCACCGTCGTCGTCAAACTCTTATGTTCTCTGCAACATTAGACCATGATGCGGTAACTCAGTTTGCTGGTAATATGCTTGATAATCCTAAGTTTGTTTCTGTTGGTTTGTCAACGGATGAACATACTGATATTACGCAAAGCTTTTACTTGTGTGACCACCTTGATCATAAACAAGCGTTACTAGATAAGATTATTGAAACTGAAAAATACTTTCAAATCATGATCTTTACAGCGACTCGTGCTGATACAGATCGTCTAACGGACCTACTTAATGAGCGTAAGCTTAAAGCGGTAGCACTAAGTGGTGACATGAATCAGACAGCTCGTAATAACATTATGAGCCAATTTGAGCGTCGTGCACATAAAATTCTAGTGACGACAGACGTTGCTTCTCGTGGTCTGGATTTAACGAGTGTAACTCACGTTATTAACTTCGATATGCCAAAACATATGGAAGAATACGTTCACCGTGTTGGTCGTACTGGCCGTGCTGGTAAAAAAGGAACAGCCATTTCTCTCGTTGGTCCAAAAGACTGGGAAAGCTTTAAACGTATAGAAAACTTCCTACAGAAAGAATTAACCTTCTCTGTATTTGAAGATCTAAAAGGCAAATTCAAAGGTCTTGTACCTAAGAAGAAGCGTACGTTTGTTAAGAAAGGCGATACGAAGAAAACGACAGCAAAACGTGGTTCTCATAAACCAAAAGCGGCTAAGAAGCGCGATAATTCATTCCACACTAACGTGGCTGTGGGTGATCAAGTGTTTATGCCGAAGAAGAAACCAAAGAAACTGGTTGTTGACGACGAGTAAGACTGACTATTAAGTCTCTTTGTTTAAGAGCATATTCAAGTTTAAGATAATAAAAATGCCAAGTGAGTTATCTCACTTGGCATTTTTTATTATTAATCTATGTCGTTATACCAATCAGAGTAAGTAAGTGATCAGTTATTTACTACGATTGGTATTAGTACCAAATTATAGATATTCGCAGAGATAAGCAGTTTCAAGCTCTACTTTCACATCAAATGCTGAACTTCCTTCAACAGAGAAATCTTCACCTGCAGAAAATGTCACCCAGTCCGAATCAGTTGAGCGCTTAACGGTAAGGGCACCTGTAACTACCGTCATTTTCTCTGCGGCATTAGTACCAAAGGTATAGTTACCCGGTAACATCACACCTACTGAAATGGCTTTATTGTTTTGCTCAAATCCAATAGATTTTACTTTATCTTCAAAATAACTGTTTACATTTAGCATGTTACATCCTTGTAATTAAATTCAATTTCACAATAGATTATTCGTCGTTTATTTTCAACTATTACTTAACATAACCTAACGATTGGATTGTTTTCGCTGCAGACTCAGAGTTCATATAAGTTATAAATTCACTAGCTTGTGGTGAAAGTTTTTTTCCTTTAAATACAAATAAGAAAGGGCGAGATAGAGGATATTTGTTCGCGATAATAGCACTTGGCGTTGGAAGGATATGATCAATTTCTACAACTTGTAATGAAGCAAGGTCACCAATAGAACCAGCAGAAACATAGCCAATTGCGTGAGGGTTTCGAGCAACAATACTCTTCACCATGCTCGTACCATTCACTACAATCGCATTTGAACTAATATCTGATACAGTAAAGGAATTTATCTCTTTAGTTAATCCCAGATTCTTTTCAAATGAGAAGCGTGAACCAGAAGCGAGCTCTCTGGTAATCACCGCTATTTTCTTATCTTCACCACCGACTTCTTTCCAGTTCTTAATATCGCCATGATAAATTTTCCAAATATTATCAGCAGATAAGCTTGTGATGGAATTATTTGGGTGGACAATAATGGCAATTGCATCATATGCGATGGTTGTAGTGCTCAATGTTTCTTTTTCTTTATCTGATAATTGGCGAGAACTAATAGCTAAGTTAACGGTGTCATCAACCAGCATTTTAATACCAGCGCTTGAACCAATACTTTGTAGGTTTATTTGAGATTTATGAGACTGATTGTATTCTTCAATAAACGGTTCTAATAAGTTAGAAACTGAAGTTGAGCCAACGATGACCGTATTTGAACTGGCAGAAAAAGCAGTAGAGCTAAAAAGTAAACCGATAACAAAAGTGGTGTAACTAAGCGCTTTAAACATGATCGAGATCCATAATCAAAAAAAGCATCATAAAGCGCGAGTGTTACACCTATGTGACAGTTTAGCCTCGTGTTGATTCTCTAAACTCTTTAGGGGTACTACCATGAATTGATTTAAACGTAGTACTAAAGTGAGCCGCAGTTTTAAAGCCTGTTTCATAAGCAATTTCAGTGATGGTTTTTCGCGTAATACGGAGTTGTGTCGCCGCATAATTAACACGTTTTACTTTTACTAGATGTGCAAAAGAAAGTTTATCGGATTGTAATTTACGTTTAAGTGTTGACGAAGACATTCCTAATTGTGGAGCAACAGTATCAATAGTTAAATCAGAGGAAATGTTTTGTTCAACAAAGCGAATGAGGCGCTGCGAGGTTGTTAATATTGATATTCTATGTATAAAAGCAATCAATTCAGGATATTCATTTACCATTTCACTTAGAATAGCTAATGTTAAAAATTCGAGGGTATCATTAGTTACGCTGTTTTTAAGTTCACTTTTTATTAACGTGAGTAAATTAGTAATTGAGGTGTGCTTATCTGGTGAAAAGACAAAGGTCTCTCTAGAGCATGGAATATGAGCGTCGTTATTGGTATAGGTAATGAATCGTTGAAAAATCGAGACATCAATAACAAGTGACTCAGCTTGAAAGTCACCGCTTGTATTTACCATTTTTACTTTAGAAATATCTCCAGAGCTATAGAGTAAATATTCACCAGTGTTAAGAGTAATGTCTTCCCCCGCTTTATCTCTATAATGGAATTGTCCCGACTTGATAATATATATACCATTTCGTTCGACAGGATAGCGATCGGATTTTCTACGGGTTTCGGGGTTAAATTGGTACAGTTCAATTGGGGGCATGATCAATTTCCTCTAAATAACTCGAGAATTAGTGTAAACTTACTTATTGAAAAATCAAGATTATTTACTTGTAGTCTAATGGTAAGAGTCAATAATAAGACTTATGTCAATTTAAAAGCGGTGTATTATGGGAAGTCCACGTTTACGTAAGCAATTTGAAACGTTATTTGAACGTTATCACAGTGAGTCAGCCAGTGTTCAAATCGATGAGATTGCAGATTTTCTATGCTGTACTCGGCGTAATACTCGAATGGTACTTAAGAAAATGTCCGATGAACAATGGATCACTTGGGCTCCTGCTGTTGGGCGAGGAAAATTTTCAGCATTAACTTTTCTATCCACACCAGAAAAGCTAAGTGTTGATCTTGCAACTCGTTGTTTGGAAGAAGGAAAACTTGATGTAGCGTTAAGTGTATTAGATGGAAACCAAGATGCACTGCTAGAATTGATTCACAAAGTGCTTGGGGTCTCTCATGAAAAAGGCAAACAAATTGTTAAATTACCATACTATCGTCAACTTCACATATTAACGCCATCATTTGCCATTCGTCGTTCTGAGCAGCATTTAATGCAGCAAATTTTTAATGGGTTAACACAATGGAATAAAAAAGGAGATGTTGAAGGGGATATTGCTCACCATTGGGAAATGTTATCTCCTAAGCATTGGCGATTTTATATTAGACCAAGCGTTAGTTTTCATGATGGAAAGGGATTAACCTTTGAAGACATAAGGGATACATTTCTAGCATTAACACCAAACTATATCTTTAGCCATATTACCGATATTACTAGCCCAAGTTTAAATGTAATCGATTTTTTTCTTACCAAGCAAGATCATCACTTTGACTCTAAATTAGCTCAATTTAATGCGAAAATAGTGCCAGTTTCAGCGCATGAAAATCATGATTATCATCGATATCCAATTGGCACAGGCCCATATAAAGTCAGCGAAAATACAGAAAAAAAACTAGTATTGATAGCCAACGAAAATTACTTTGGCTATCGACCTTTAATTGATTCTGTCGAGGTATGGACACTACCAGACATTGCACCTATCCAATTGAAAGTTGGTTTAGAGGTACATGAGGAGAGCGAAATTCCATCTGTTGCTTATGGTGAGCAGGTTGATGTTGATAGAGGTTGTAGCTATATCCTGTTTAATCGTAAAACAGGCATTGCCAGTGATGATAATTGGTTGGCTTATTTAACCCAAACAATCACTCCTTTATTATTACTTAATGAACTGCAAAACTCTCATATGAATGGTATTGGGCTTTTTAATGCCTATGGGTTATTACCAGGATTACAGCATTGCCTTAATAAACCTAATCTTGGATTTATTAAACCCGAGAAAGGCAGTGTAGTAAATTTAGGTTATGAGAATGAGCACCCACTTTATCCTTTACTTGGGGCAATTATAGAACAACGGTTAGCAAAAGATGGCATTCGACTGAAAATTCGTCAGTTTGATACGCTAGAGCTATTGAGCACAGAAAAAACCAAAGGTATTGATATCTGGCTTAGAGGTATGAGTTTAGGAACGCAATGTCCAGAGGCTTTATTATCATGGCTATTTGCATTTAATGAAATAGAAAGGGTGATGCCAGAAGATGATTTTAACGTCGTATCTTCTCTTATAGAGGAATGGCAATTATCACCTCAACGCCATTTTCCAGTGAATGAAATATGTCGTTTTCTGGTTGATTGCGGTCAAGTTTCTCCTTTATTTCATGGTTGGATGGGGATAAGTGAAGACGCAAACAATAGCATTCAAAATGCCTCTTGTAATGGGTTAGGTTGGTTTGATTTTGAAACCGTTTGGATTAAACCTATTTTAAAGTGATAATATCAAAATAAAGCCATTGTATCTCCTCAATGGCTTTTTTATCTTATTAATAGCTATGTATTAAAAGTTATATATTAAGAGTAGTGGCTTAATTACTTTTGATAGAATGCACGAATAACTTGGGCTAATTCAGCTTTTATTTCAGTCGTGATAGGACATGACGTTTGTTTTGGTAATACAGCTAACAAATCGGTAACTAAGCTTTTAATTGGCTCTGGAGATAAAGCTTCCCACTCACTTAATTGGTCTCGATTAATGTGTGAAGGCAAAGAACCTAATGTACCAACATCATTTTGATTATGGACAAGTAAGCCTGCTGTCGTTCCTTTATCGAGTGTTAATACCTGATAAAAATACAGCGTGTGATAATCCAATTGTTTCTGCTGTTGCGCCTCTGTTGGTTGTTCAATATTTACACTATGCAAGCTTAATAGATCAATATAAGTATCAATTACTTTGGTCGCAAATTGATTCGTAAATGCCGCACCATCTTCATTTTTAGGATTAAAGCCTTCTAAATAAAAGTGACTCACTCCTCGACGCTTATTCAGAGCGGGAATATCAAAATATTGGTTACCTAACTTAGCCCCTTCAGAATAATGATCTTTAGCTGCCACTTTCAATGTTTGGTCAAAATATTCTTTATCATCTTTATTAAAATGAGAAGGATTAAGGTCTGCCATTATTCTCCAATAACTGGAGCCATCTTTTAAGATTGTCAGACTATAATGCATATGAATAGATGGGGATAAAGGATCTTTTGGGTGAATAATTGTAGAGAGAGCTGTTGCACTATCGTAATGCTTCTCCGGTGAATCTTCATAGTGAATTTGAGATACATTAATAGAAGCGCGATTAAACATCCCACCTTCTACTGCTTCAAATCGAGTACCGCCACCATGCTTTCCTTCGTCACGCAACCAATCAACAGATTTAAACGGCATTGTAGTGGATATGGAGTTATTGGTTAGTTTATCGCTACTGTTAGCAACATCAGTTAATTTTTCTTTAAAGCAAGACTGTAAATCAGTAAGTAGATGTAATGCATCTTGAGCTAGTGAGTTTTGAGCATACGTTCGCATGAAAGATCCTGTATCAAACAACAAAGGGACGAAAAGAGGCAAAATAATTGCTAATTAAGTGTAAAATAAAGCCTTTGTAGATAGCAACTAGAGAACTGAATATTTAATGGCTAAACCTAATAAAAAAGGCCCTAGTAAAACAGTACTGATAACTTGTTCAAAATGTAGAGCTTTGCTTTATAAATATAGGAAAGGAGGTAAAGGAGGCTTAGTAAAGTGTTTTATTGAACGAATCGTTGAAGATCATACAAAAGTCGCGTGCAGATGCCCTGGGTGCGGAATACTTTTTGCAAGAGAAGTCTTAATCAGAGGAATCCCTGCCTATAAGATGATTGGTGGGAAAGTGATGATGAAATAAAATATTCGTATTCGTTGTGATTTATAATATACTCAATCAATTAGGCTTTATTTCTATTGGTTGTAAGGGTATGTGTTGATAAATAGTCGATCTTTATGTGTTCTCTTTTTATTCTTCAGTTTATCGTCACACGCGGCTAGTTTAGCTGATAAAATAGACGGTTTTAAAAAGGCATTTAAAAAACAAGATGCTGTCGAGATTTATGATATACGTTATATACAAAAAGAATACCCAACTGTATTATTATCACCAGATACCTTGTTGCCACAGACCGCTTCTTATCCTTTCAAACAATTGCAGCAACTTTATGATACGGCTAAAACTTGTACTGGCCCTTGGCCGGTGAGCCCACTGGTTGGTGAGCCATTAGTTTTAACTCGAGCTATGTGCAAGGGACTACGCTTACCAACAAGTTGGTTTGCTCGTTCAGGTATGATTCACCCAGGAGGTGGTTCTTATGCTTATCGTTATGTTCAAAAATACCCAAATAGAGCAGCATCTCTTGAAGCTTATATGCATATAAAAGAGCGTCCCATTGCCCCTAAGGGTGGATTATTACATCATCTTCAAAAGATGGATGATAATGCAATTCGTGCAATCATTAGTGGCTCTGATACCATAATCGCTGATCAACTATTATGGATAAGAAAAGGCAGTCGATATTATTTATATTCGATGGAGCTAAAGCAAAGATATCTTGATAAATATGATTTAGAGATCACATCTTTTGAACAAAATGCGAATTGCTATGTCAGAAATGGCAATGTGTGTTGGCAAGAAGAGAGTAATTCACGAACATTATTTTATATTGTACTATTTTTAGTCTTTGCTAATTTATCACTCGCTATTGGTTGGGGGATATCTCAGTGGAATAGCAGAAGACGAGAAATGAAAAGTCGAATGCTAGTACTTCAAATCTTAACTCATGAATTACGTACACCGATTGCCAGTTTAGGGCTAACGGTTGAAGGATTTAGAAGGCAGTTTGAAGCTCTACCTGAATCCTTATATGATGAATTTAGAAGGCTGTGTGAAGATTCGAGACGATTACGGCAATTAGCTGAAGCAAGTAAGGATTATTTGCAATCAGAAGATAAAGGGTTTTCCACCGAATGGATCCCTTCAGTAAAAGAATGGTTAGGCTATCGCTGTATGGAATATTCACAGCCAGTTGAGTTTAGAATTAATAAAGATGCAGCTATAAAAGTAAATATTTATTGGTTAGGCAATTGCATTGATAATTTAATAAATAATGCTCATAAATATGGCATACCACCAGTTATATTGAATGTAACTATAAAAAACAAACATTTAACAATTGAAGTTATTGATAAAGGACAATTAACAAAGTCGAGTTGGAAAAAGTTAAAAACCCCTTTTGTGAGTGAAGCAGGTTTGGGTTTAGGCTTGACTATTGTTGAATCAATGATAGATAGAATGGGCGGGACGATGACACTTCAAGGCCCCCCAACGACCTTTATTTTGGAGATACCTTGTGAAACAGACAATCCTACTTGTTGAAGACGATAAAAATTTAGCCGACGGCCTTATTGTGAGCTTAGAAGAAGCAGGATACCGCTGCTTACATTCAGATAATGCTACTAATGTATCTTCTTTCTGGGCCGAGGCGGACATTGTTATCCTGGATCGCCAACTACCAGAAGGTGATTCACTAACTTGGCTACCTCAATGGAAGCAGATTAAAGATATTCCTGTTATTTTGCTAACCGCTCTAGTTTCTATCCGAGACAAGGTGACAGGCCTTGATACAGGTGCAAATGATTATTTAACTAAACCCTTTGCAGAAGCTGAATTACTTGCACGGTTACGAGCACATTTACGCTCACCAGAAGCCGATGCAAATGATCAGAAAACAACATTAGTCGTAGGAGGGTTATCAATTGATACCTCGACAAGAGATGTATTTAACTCTGAAGAAAAGGTTATTTTAACCAGAACTGAATTTGATTTATTGTTATTTTTAGCATCAAATTTGGGTAAAGTTTTTACTCGTGATGAGTTACTTGATCAGGTATGGGGCTATAATCACTTTCCTACCACGCGCACCGTTGATACTCATATTTTACAGTTACGTCAGAAAATAGTGGGTATTGAGATTGAAACCTTACGTGGTGTCGGCTATAAAATGAAAGCGTAATACTTATGACTTTAAAGCGAAATGTTATCACTTTTATAGCAACGTGCTGTTTTACTCAAATAGGCGTTGCAGCTTCTGTTGATTGGTTTAATGAACAATCAGCACTATATAGTGCGCATAAAGAATTTCTTGAGGGTGATGCATTAAAGGGATTTTCGACTTCAATAGAAGTGCTTCAAAGTTCGAGTGATAAAAATATAAATCAGAACGTAGATAAATTATTAAATGCCGCAATCTCAACAAATTGTGGGCGAGATTTATCTACTGTAGTGGTGCCAAACTGGTTAAATGCAGTCAGTATTCAGCGAGTTATTGTTCAAAGTCCTGGCCGCTTGCATCATCGATTTGTTGTTAAATTCGATAGTAAGAAATCAATCAAAAAATTGTCTTTTGTTAAATGGCCTGAAGACGAACAATTTACTAATCCATCGATTGGAAGAATACCGACACAAGATGAAAGCATTACACAATATATTTATGCGAGTGAATCACTAAACAATCGTGTTAATAATGGATTATATAAATTAAAGATTACTGCAAATGATAAAGATAGAACACAATGGGAGAGTTGGATAATATTAACTAAGCCTAAAATTGAAATGAAAGTTGCTTGGTTAGGCAAAGAGAAATGGAAAACACATCAAACGGGCTTATTGAGATCAAATTGTCCATTGCCAGAGATGGCTGTTGGTGTTTATGATCATCAAGATAATGATTATATGAAACTTTGGGAAAAAACATATGAAGAAAAATTCCCTCAAAATTTGCCTGAAACTAATGTACTTCCAGGAAGTTATATATTGAGTGTGTCATTTAATCATAAACGTTTTCAAGGTCCTATCTCAATTCAAGAAATACAAGCCATTACCAAAGTCATCAATTTTGATGCTGAAGAAGTAGAGAGAAAGTAATGTTAGATTTACCAACGTTAACCCATGAAGAGCAGCAACAAGCGGTAGAAAAAATACAAGAATTAATGCGCCAAGGAGTAAGTAGTGGTGAAGCCATTAAAGTAATCTCAGATCAAATTCGTGCAGAAATTGCAAAGAAAGAGAAGAAATAAGCGATTTATAGCAACCTAAAACAGTCTGACTTATTCTGATAGAAATTACGACTAAACCGAGACTAATGTATCTCGGTTTTTTATTTATTCATCCTAATATTTTCTATATGGTGCAAGATACATTTTAAAAATTGATAAAAAGGCTATTTATTTCTTAAAGTTAGGCGGAATATAGCCGATAATAGGAATAACTATCTCGATTAGGTTTATAAAAATGAAACAGTGGATAAAAATTGGCTTACTTTCGTGCGCTGCAACAACATCATTACAATTACATGCAACCAGTTACAGTGTTGATGGTCGTACCGATGCAATGGGTGGTGCAGGTACAGCTTCTGCTGATTATCTTACTGGTGTTTTTTATAATCCTGCATTAATTGCTATTTACAGTCGTAAAGATGATGCTGGTTTACTACTACCGAGCGCAGGTGCTCAATATATGGATAGTGGTAAAATGGTTGATGATGTTGAGTTTATTCAAGGGGGCTTTGATAAATTACCGACAGATCCTGTCGGGGGAGCGGCAGATATTGAAGCTGGTTTATTAAGGCTTGATGGCGACGTTCTAAGTTTTAGTGCTGGTGGTGGTGCTGCAGTAGCTATACCTAATCGTTATTTGTCTACTGCCTTTTATGTTAAAGGATCAGTAGAAGGATTAACCTTACCTGATGTCGAAGCATTAGGGGCAACAGGTAATGCACTTGAAATGGCTGATACCACAGCGATTGGAACAGTTGCTTTAGGTTTAATGGAAGCAGGTGTTGCATTTGCGGGCTATACTAATTTCTTAGGACAAAATATCACGCTTGGTATTACACCTAAATTCCAAAGTTATTTAACTTATACCTATGTAGAAGCCGTTAATAATTTTGATTTTAAAGATTATGACAAAAATAAAACCACAGGTAATGCGTTTAATCTTGATGTAGGTGCTGTATGGTTTTATGGCCCTTGGCGTTTTGCAGCGGCAGGTAAAAACCTAATTAAGCATGAAATAGAAACAACCTCAGTCAATGTTACTTTTAATAACTCGCAAGGTGCTGGAGACTGGGGTAATAAAACCTATCAATACAATTATGAATTAACACCGACCTATACCGCAGGTGTTGCCTTCATGATGAATTATTTTATTTTAACAGCAGATGTTGATCTTAATGAGCAAGAGCGTTTTATTGGCTTAGATGACAATGTTCAAATGTTTAGAGCCGGTGCCGAAATCGATTTGTTGTATCAAGTTCAATTACGTGGTGGCTATAAAACAGATTTAGCAGGAACGTATGATGATGCGTTTACCGCAGGTATTGGCTTCTCACCACTAAATATGTTTCATTTTGATTTAGCTGCAATCTATTCTGTAGATTCGACTTATGGTGTTTCAGTCAATATGGCTTACGAATACTAAATCTGTAATAATACCGTTACGTTACCTTAATAAGATTGAAATTATGACAACTAAAGCAAAAATTGGCATTGTAACAGTTAGTGATCGCGCAAGCGTTGGTATTTATGAAGATGTTTCAGGACCTGCAATTATCGCAACACTGAATGATTACCTAAAATCTGAATGGGAACCAGAATATGTGGTTATCCCTGATGAGCAAGATATCATTGAAAAAACATTAATTGAACTGACAGATGAAAAAGGCTGCTCTCTGGTTGTTACTACTGGTGGCACAGGGCCAGCAAAGCGTGATGTGACTCCAGAAGCAACTGAAGCAGTATGTGATCGTATGATGCCAGGCTTTGGTGAGTTAATGCGTGCAGAGTCTCTAAAGTTTGTTCCAACAGCCATTTTATCTCGTCAAACTGCAGGTCTGCGTAAAGATTCGTTAATCGTAAACTTACCAGGTAAACCTAAATCAATTCGAGAGTGTTTAGATGCCGTATTCCCCGCTATACCATATTGCATTGACTTAATGGATGGTCCATTTCTGGAGTGTGACGAAGCTGTGATTAAGCCTTTCAGGCCAAAAGCAAAATAATAATTGTTAAAACAGTAAAGCCAGCAGAGTATGCTGGCTTTATTGTTTTAACATCCTTTTTCCTTACGCAGTTTTTTTAATGCTTTCTTTTCTTTTAACTTTTCTTTGTACTCTTTTCCTTCACTAAAGCTCAGCACTTTTGTTACGTGTGCTAACGTGGTATTTAGCGTTTCACATCGTTTAGATTGATGCATCTTATAATAAGAATTAACACTTTTTGCCAATAAAGTAGAAGAGAATAAATAAATTGTTAAAGCAACACATATCGTTAGTTTCATATAATTCAATTAATATTATTAGTGTGTATTTATCTTAACTGATTCTTTTTATCAATAGGGAGCAGATTAAGCATGTTAGAACTATGATTGATATTTAAGCAAGTTACGCTGTTCATCATTGAGTTAATGTTAGTTAGATCACCTTGTTTACCAATTGTAAAAAAAATAACAGACGGTATAGTGTACTTTAAGTTATACTTCTGTTAGTTAGGTTAATTGGCACTAAAATATGAAGCACACACGATTATTCTTTTACATCACATTATTTTTTAGCTCACCGGTAGTTTTAGCATCAATAGATCCAGATCTTGATGCTCTTATGTCAATGAGTTTAGAAGACTTATCAATGCTAGAAGTTAATGTGACCAGTGCTTCAAAGCGAGAGCAACATATTAGCGATATTCCTGCTGCTATCTATGTAATTTCTAATGAGCGAATCATTCGTTCTGGTATGAAAACCATTGCAGATATCCTTTCTCTTGCACCAGGCATGGACGTCAGTCAATTTAATGAATCGAATGATATTATTTCAGCTCGAGGCTTTCATGATGGCTTATTTAATAAAATGCTAGTAATGATTGATGGACGAAGTGTATTTAATCCTATTTATGGTGGGGCATATTGGGAAGATATTGATTATGTCTTAGCTGATATTGAGAGAGTTGAAATTATTAGAGGCCCTAGTGGAACTATATGGGGAGGGAACGCTGTAAATGGCGTCATTAACATTATTACTAAATCCACAAGTGATACATTAGGTAGTTATGGCCAAATTGCATATGGTCAACATGGATATAAAGAAGTTTCAGTTCGTCATGGATTGCAGTTTAATGATAGTGTAACAGCAAGAGCATTCTATAAATCAAAAGAGGCTTTTTCTGTGATCGACGAGTATCAAAAGAATTATGATACTGATGAATATAATACAATATCAAATCAAACAGCAGGGGTTAAGTTCCAACTTGAAGAGGGCAATCAATCTTGGACTTTTTCATTTGGTGGTGAGAAATCTGAGCAATATTATGATTGGCTTACAATTGATTTAAGTGATCCAGTAAGAACAAGAACCGATTCATTTAAAAATGTAAAAAGCTCTTCATTTTATAGTCAAGTGACTCATCATGCCGATTATGAAGAATCACAATGGCAAACTAATTTATGGTACTGGCATGATTATGATAACTCTTCTGATGCAAATGGAGAATTCAACGCCATTGATTTAGATACAGTGCTTACTGTTGACGTTACACCATCAATAACGGCATTATTTGGTGGTGGTGTTCGATATGTAGATATCCAATTACAAGATGGAAACGAATATGATCATAGTAATATTGATTATTATAATCGCTTCTCTGAAGACTCTAGTTTATACGATACAGTGAGTAACCTTTATACTCAATTTGATATTGAAATAACTGAAAACTTGTCAGCTCAAATAGGAATTAAAGCAGAATATTTTACACTAAATGATTCTTTTGAAGTCTCTCCACAGTTTCGCTCTCTTTACCGTATTAATCAAAAGCAAAAATTATGGTTAGGCATTGGTCGTGCGGTTGTTTCTCCTTCTTACTTTGAGCAAAAATCTACCTATTTTTCAGTGTATCTTACTGAATATGATGACTATCAATATAATGATGGTTTAAATATTTATTTACCTAATGAAAATCTTAAAAATGAAAATGTCGTTACATTCGATATCGGTTATAGATATGAACATTCAAAGGTGAACTTTGATGTAACGGGATATATAAGTAAGTATGAGCATGTTAGAGGAACAGATTATACGGGATATGTAGTTGATAATAATGGCTATGAATATCTGTTTTATGAAACAAATGATGATTATGATGCGACAATTTACGGCGGAGAAGTTGCAATAGAGTGGCATATTAATTCAGTTCTTAAAAACTATACTAGCTATAGCTATTTTTCATTTTCACAGAAGCGTGTTGAAGGAGATCTAGCCGTACCTGATTCTGATGATTATAGGGAAATTGATCACGAAAATATGCTGTCTAGCCAATTATTATGGCAATTAAATGAGCACATTCTGTGGGATTTTATACTAAAATATAAAGATATTGACTATAAAGATAAAGGTGTGGATATAGATAATTTAGTATCATTAGACACAAGAATTGGTTGGAAAAAACATAAGAGTGCACCATTGGTAGAAATTATTGTGACCAATATTGGCATGTCGAATAAGTGTGAGTTAACAACGTATACTATTGACGGTTCATGCCATGGTTATCAAACCGAGCAATCAATCTATGGTAAAGTGTCTTATGAATTTTAATTGGCTAAAGTCATTCTTTGTTGCTTATCTTTGCTTTTTTTCTAGTAGTTTTGCAGTTGAAGCTGCTTATCAACGACATCAGTTAGAAGCTGTCTATATTTTTAGAATCGCTAACTTTATACAGTGGGGAGAAGAGAAACGCTCAGAACTCACTTTCTGTGGAGATAAACAAGATCCTGTCGTACAAACATTGATTGTCATTAGTAAGAATAAAAAAATTCAAGGACAAAATGTTAGTGTAAAAGCTCAAGAGAAATCTATATTAAATTCTGAGTGTAATATATATATAGCAAATGAAAATACACCTTCTTTTTTCTTAAAAAAACTGAATAAAAATACGCTTACAATTAGTAGTAACCCTAACTTTACAAAAGAGCTTGGAATGATTGAGTTAAGGCTGGTAAAAGGTAAAGTGAAACCAGCTATTAATTTAGATAATTTAGAAAATGCCACGTTCAGGATTAGCTCTCAATTGCTCCGTTTATCGATCATTGAAGGAAATAATCACTAATGAAATGGATAGAAAGAGCTTCTTTACGTCAGCGATTATCAATACCAATCATTGTGTTTACGATGGTGTTATTTATTCTATTTCAAGGTTACAACTATATTAGTACCTATCAAATTCAGAAAGATAATCTTATTAATCGAATCAAAGTACTAACAAACGGTGTGAGTGTAAACCTGCAAGCAGCATTGCTATTTGATGATGAAATAACCGCACAAGAAGTTCTTAGTGCATTTAGTGTTGATGCTGAGATTTTGCAAGCTCGATTACTAAAAAGTGATGGTTCAGTGTTTGCAGAATACCACCGAAACGGGATAATAATGAAAGCCCCAAGTCTTGTTTTACAAGAGGAAGTTGTCATTAATGGTTTTGCTATTGGTGATACCGCGATCTATATTTTGATCCCTGTAACATTAAATAATGAACAAATTGCTAAAATACGATTAATTGTATCAAAACAAGAATTAACACAAATGAGGAATAAAACCTTACAGATATCTTTTTTCATGTTTGGATTAATTATTGTTTGCGGTTATCTATTTATCTTAAAAATTCATCAATGGATTATTACGCCAGTTTCAAAGTTGAACCAAGCAATGCAAGGTATTATAACCAAAGGTGAATTTAATGTTAGACCTTCGGTTATAACGCACGATGAGTTGGGTGATCTTACTTTATCATTTAATAAAATGGCAGATAAACTTGAAGAGCGACAAAAACAGTTAAATATTGTTTTGGGGAAAGTTGAGCAAGAAAGAGATTTTGGTGAGCAAATCATTACTGCCGTTCAACATGGTTTATTTGCAGTAAACAATCAAGGTAAGATACTTCTCTCTAATGATGCGTCAAAAAAATTATTTCCTCAAACACTAAACCTTCCACTTAAAGATTCTTTGCTTTCTGACATCATAAAGCCTCTAGAAGAAAATATGCTGTCTATGTTAGTTGAAACCAGTACTGAAGTTGATGACTTATTAATTCATACTAAAGATGGTGTTGCATTGCAGATCACGACTCGGAGTCTATCTAACAAAGAACAGTTGTTATTATCTGTGGTGGATGTGACAGAAGCAATAAAGAGCCGAACTCAACAAAAATTAGCAGCGAATGTATTTAAAAATAGCCAGGATGGTGTGCTGATTTTTGATGCAGATGGCAGCTTAACATTAATGAATCCTGCATTTACGGCTATTTTTGGTTATGAATTAGAGGAATTAATGAAGTTATCGATGAAAGAGTTGTTTGATGGGCATCATTTTAGTACATCAACAGATCTCATTACAGAATCTATATATCGATTCGGCCAGTGGCATGGCGAAGTATTAGAAAAAAATAAACTTGGTGAAGAGCTGCCACTTTATGTTAAAGCAAGCAAGATAATTGATGATGAACAAACAGGTCAAGATAGCTATATTTTCATTTTTACGAACTTATTTGATGTTAAAGAAAAAGAGCGCTTAGACTATCTAGCTCACCATGATTCATTAACAGGCTTACCAAATAGGTCAAAATTTTATCAAATAGTAAATAAAACCCTTGCTGTGAATAAAGATTTCTTTGGACAAATAGGGCTATGTTATTTAGATCTTGATGGCTTTAAAGCTATTAATGATAATTATGGTCATGATGCTGGTGATGAAGTACTGAAAGTAGTAGCTAAACGTTTGGAACATGCCGTGAGACAAGAAGATTTAGCTTGTCGATTAGCCGGAGATGAATTTGTACTTTTTATCAACGCAGTACAAAGTATAGAGCAATTAACGATGCTATCTACACGAGTAATAGAGGTGATTCAAAAACCAATCTCGTATCAGAATGAGCGGCTATCAGTAGGCATTAGTATAGGTATTACTGTTGCACAATATAGTGATGAAAAAGACATCGATGTTTTATTGAAAGAGGCTGATAATGCAATGTATCAAGCAAAACTTTCAGGTAAAGGACAGTTCAAATTTCACAAAGTATGACAATTTTTTTACAAAAATGATTTAAATCTATTTACCTAATTTGATTTAATGTTATATTAGTCGCGTTATTTACTTTTACAGAAATAGGATAAGTTTGATGGAAATTTTATTATTAGTTGCTTTTGTTATCGCCGGTGCAATTATGGTAAAAAAAGAAAAATCAGAGCAACCAAAATAATATAGATAACCTTTTTTAACAATTTTATATCTATATAGGCCAAGATAAATAAAGCATTTATCTTGGCCTTTTTCTATCTGAGTTAAGAGTTAAGAGTTAAGTGCATTTCAGCAACACCATCTTCCATTTGTATATCAATAGAAAAACCAAAATGCTGCGCTAAACCTATCATCCCTCTATTTGATGGCATTGTCATTCCAGTCATAAATTTTATTCCTTGATTACGACAATAACGGATGATCTTCTCCATTAATATTTTACCTAATCCTAATCCCTTAAGATCAGATCTTACTAAAATTGCAAATTCGGTATTATTTTTATGAGGATCAGATAAGGCACGAGCAACAGCAAGAATAACTTCTTCATTATCAACTCTTTTAGTAGCAACAAAAGCCATTTCACGGTCATAATCAATTTGAGTGAAATTAGCTAAGGCTTCGTGGTTAAATTCACCTACGTCAGAAAAAAAACGTTTATATAAATCTTCGTGTGATACCTGTGAAATAAATGCAGCATGTTTTGGCTCATCCTCAGGAAGAATAGGACGAAGTAGTACTGAAGAGTGGTCTTTTAACTCAGCATATTCTTCTAATTCATTTGGATAAGGTCGAATAGCTAAACGCTTATGTGCATCACCAGAAAATGATGATAGCTTCATTGAAGAATCAATAATTGTTAGGTCTGAGCCTGAAATTAATAATGGGTGAATATCAAGCTCAATAATTTCTGGACAATCAAGTATCATTTGAGAAATTCGAACAAGGAAGGCACTCAAATCAAATATACTCATTTTATTTGGTGAATTTCGATTGTGAATAATATCTTCTTTGATTGCGTATTTTATTAAATTTTCAGCTAATGCCATATTAAGTGGCGGTAGAGCTACGGCTGCATTATTGTTAAGATCCCATTCAGAGCCGCCTTCACCTAAGAAGATCACAGGCCCAAAGACAGGATCTTGACACACCTTAACTCGTAACTCTTGAGCTCCGGATCTCAGAGCCATTTTTTGTACACTTAAGCCTACGATCCTAGCAGATGGATAACTGATCGAAACTCGATCAATAATAGATTGAGACGCCTGAATTACTTCTTCTTTCGTATTTAAGTTTAACATCACCCCTTGCACATCTGACTTATGAGCGATATCTGGAGATCTCAGTTTTACTACAACAGGGTAACCAATATTTTCAGCTACATATCCTGTTTCAACGGGTTCTTCTGTTATCCAGGTATCAAGAGTATTAAAACCATAGCACGAGTAAAGTGTTTGTGTTTCGTGTGTATCTAATTCAACCAGATCCTCAGAAACGCAGCTATCTAGCCATTCTCTTGCTTTAATCGCATCATCTTTATTGATATGCCCTGATGAGACGGGGGTTTCAATTAAGAGCTTTTGATTGCGATGATATTCAACCAAATGAAGAAAAGCAGATACAGAGCTTTCTGGTGTTCTATAGGTAGGTATAGAGGCTTGTGTAAACAATAAGCGGGCTTCTTTTGAAGAAGCTTCTCCTGACCAATTAGTTAATATAGTAAACTTCAATTTACGTTTGTGGTTTTTGATTAATTCGATAAGTTTTGATGCGGTTTGTGTAGAATTTGAGACCGCTGATGGACTATGCATTATAAGGATGGCATCGCAATCATCGCTGTCTAAAAGTGTATTGACAGTCTCGCAGTATCGCTGCTCATTTGCATCTCCACCTATATCAATAGGATTAGCATGAGACCAATTATGCGGTAATATCTGATTTAGCTTTTGAAGGAGAGGGTCAGTTAATGATGCTAATTTACCTCCTTGTTGCATTAAGCTATCGACAGCCATAATTGCAGGGCCACCACCATTTGTGACTATCGCAAGTCGGTTACCTCTAAATGCAATAGGATGAGCAAGAGTTTCTACTGCTGCAAATAATTCATGAGTATTTGATACTCGTAACATACCTGCACGCCTTATTGCCGAATCATAGACAGCATCTAAGCTTATTTCGCCATTAGTATGAAGCTGTGCCGCTTTACTTCCTGCCACTGAACGACCACTTTTTACAACTAAAATACGTCGGTTACGCGCAGCCGCTCTAGCTGCAGACATAAATTGACGCGCATCCTTTATTGAATCAATATAAAGTAATATTGCATCAGTTTTAGAGTCGGTACAAAGAGCATCAAGCAATTCGCTAAAATCTATATCAATACCATCGCCTAAAGATATAAAAGCAGAAAAACCAATATTTTTCTCTTTTGCCCAATCTAATATAGTCGTACATACTGCTGCTGATTGCGATATAAAAGCAATATTTCCTTTATTAGCCTCAATTGGTGAAAAAGAAGCGTTAAGGTTTAGCCAAGGAAGTATTATGCCAAGGCTATTAGGCCCTAGTATTCTCATATTATATTTTTTGGCAATACACGCTGCCTCAAGAGGTAAACGCTCTCCTGAGTCATTAAAATGAAGGTTCATATCTGAAGAAAGAATAATTACTAGCTTAACGCCTTTTTCACCTAACTGTTCTAAAATCTTAATATTTTTGATTGCAGGCGTACATAAAATAGCAAAGTCAGGCGTAATTGGAAGGGAAGGTATATCACTGTAGGCTAATATGCCGCACACAGAATGATAAATTGGATGAACAGGCATTATTGGCCCAGTAAATTCCCCTTCTAAAAGATTGCGCATTACAATATGTCCCGCACGATCAGAGTGAATTGAAGCTCCAATCACAGCAATAGAGCGAGGTCGTAGAAGTTGTTGTAAATCAGACATTGCAGCTCCTTTAATCTTCAGATAAGAATAAGATAACTGAGTATGGAGCATTTACCTTTGTTAAATTGATATAAACAGAATCCAGCGCACAAAAACACATTAATTATTGGTAACAGTACACAAATCAGAGACTATTTGTACGGTTACTTAGGTTTAGACTTGATTGTGATTAACATCAGGTGCAAAATTAGAGAATCAGTAGGACCATAAATGTGAATTAAAATGAAAAAAATCATAACTATAACGCTAACCGCGCTGCTAGCAGGGTGTACTAGTAGCTCGTATACAACAAACATTACAACAGAATCTTCTGAAGAGGTTTATCAAGTCTCTCAAACTATAGAGCAAGAAGTTACCACTTTTGAAGAAACAGAACTCACCGCAGAAGTTGAAAAACCTGTGGTAAAACTTACACCAGAAGAAACAGTAATGGTTAAAAGTTCAGAGTCTGAGATTAAGATCCTACCACCAACTCAAAAACAAAAAGAAATGCATAACCGCTATGGTTATACACTTCAGATTTTAGCTTTAAGTCGTAAAACGGACCTTTCCTCATATACAGGAAAGCTTCCTAGTGATCAGCCTGTATGGATGAATAGAAAAACAGTTAATAATATGCCTTGGTATACCATTTTATACGGTGACTTCGCTACACCTGCAGAAGCACGTAAAGCGATTCATCGACTACCTGCTGAAATTCAAGCATATGGTCCTTTTGTCCGTAGTATTAACAGCATTAAAAGCTCAGATAACCCAGAGCTACATAAGTTAAATTAATTTGAATTGGTGCACATTCCCGTGCACCAATTATTTCCTATAGTGATTAGCATGACTCATATCCTTTTACTTTGTGGCGGTGGCGGTACCGAACATGAAGTTTCATTAGTATCATCAAAATATATTTATCAGCAATTGTCTGAACTAAATACATTTAAAATAACTCACCTAGAAATTAAAGATAATGGCTGGTTTCAAATTGATTCAGACCTAAAATATGAATTACGTTCTGATAAATCATTAGTTTGCGATAATGTTGAATGCGGCCGTATAGATTATGTTATTCCTTGCATTCATGGATATCCAGGTGAGACAGGTGACATTCAATCTATGTTGGATATGCTTCACCTTCCTTATTTAGGCTGTGGTGCTGAATCAAGTACAAACAGCTTTAATAAAATCACTTCAAAATTGTGGTATGACGCGCTTGATATTCCCAATACCCCTTATCTATTCTTGACAGAAAATAATGAAGATACACATGCTTCAGCATTATCAGCGTTTAAAGAATGGGGTGGATTATTTGTTAAAGCGGCTTGCCAAGGCTCATCCATTGGGTGTTACAATGTAACTTCTGAGGATGAGTTAGAGAAAGCGATTAATGATGCTTTCGGGTTTTCTCAACAAGTACTTATTGAAAAAACAGTGAAGCCAAGAGAGTTGGAAGTTGCAGCCTATGAAATTGACGGCAAGCTATTTACAACCCCTCCAGGAGAAGTTATTGCTCCTGATGGTGTTTTTATACTTATGATGAAAAATACGGTAGTGGTAGCCATTCAACAACCACATTAACGGCAAGCAATTTATCTGATAAACAAATTAATTTGATCGATAAATACAGCCAAAAAGTATTTAAACAAATGAAATTAAAAGATTTATCTCGCATCGATTTTTTCTTAACAGAAGAGAACAAAATTTATTTAAACGAGGTAAATACTTTCCCTGGAATGACACCAATCTCAATGTTCCCTAAGCTATTAGAGCATAATGGCGATTGTTTTAAAACATTCCTAGAGAAAGCAATTCTTAACGCTCTCAAATCATAAAATTATTAAAAAGACATATCAAAGCCTGATTATCTAATCAGGCTTTTTAGTTTTGAAAAGCTGCTTTTGTTGTTCTGAGCGTTCAATATTGCCTATATATTGATTTGGCATTGCAGGGCTTACCCAACGTCCCATAGCTTGAATTTCATGGATTGAATATCCACTTTTTGACAATTCTTTTGTTGCACCAACACGAGCAGATAAGCCAGAAAAGTGTACTTCGAGATTAAGTAATTCATTTGCTCGACGAAAAATACGATAAATGGATGAGTCGTTAAGCTTCTTTTCTGATACATTTTGATGACGATCTATAGCTCTAAATAAATAACCATCAAAGATCTGTGAGGTATTCAACCATTTAGCTAGCAATAGGCTAGTCTCGTGTGATAATGGATAATAGTTTTGTTGAACTTGGATCATATATTTACCTGACTCATCAAAGCAGATATCTTTTAATTGCAACTCTCTTAGCTCACCACGTTTAAGTAATAGCTCAAACATTACATGCCAAATAGCTAAATCTCGAATATCTTTCAATTCATCAGATAGAGCTAACTGAAGAGCTAGTGTTTCTAGCATATTTACCGTAATACCTTCAGTCTGTTTACTATCATCTTTCTTATCTATTTGAATTTTTCCTAATGCCGATTTCACTTGTGCAGTTCGTGTTGGATCTTTAAAACCAAATGCAGAGTGAATATGAGAAATAGAAATTAATGAGCGCTTAATAGAAGCTAATTTTTTCTCTTTTGCTTGTTTCTCTATAAAAATACGAATAGCAGTGGTCGACGCAGGTAAAGCAATAACTTGATGTGTCTGGCAAAATACAACAAAGTTAACCCAATCATTTTTAAACGAGATCAGACTATTGTCAGAATACTGCTTTTTCAAATACGATGATAAGGTTTCTACATCAAGTTCACTTGTAAGGAAAAGGCTTTTGTCCATCTCTAATACACCATAACTATTCTAATCTTCTTAACTATAACACATTGTATAAAAACGTAAATATGGTCACAAAATCGAAACTTTTAACTAGAATAACTGAATAAAATAATGAATGCTTATTAAGTGTCTATAAAGTATATAAGTAGTAGTATGCAGAAGTCATTATACAAAGGTTTTTTCATAGAAAATAAGACAGGAGTTCCTGATGATTGGAAGGTCTTAATAAAAAACAAAGTGTTACACGGTCACTTAAGTGCCATCAAAAAAAGCATCGATTGGTGGAGTGAAACTGGCACGATTATCAAACCTAAGGTTTTTGGTGATATGGGTGAAACGGAGGTGAATGATAAAAAAAGTAAAATTCAAATCGATAATCACCTCGGTTTCTTGATTAAGAACGATACAGGTGAACCTAAAGAATGGTATTGCATGTATGATGGAAAATTACTTAAAGGTTTTTTACCTTCAATAAAATCCTTTTTGGATAAACACGAAAAATAATTTACAATTCACCATCATTTAAAAGCGAGATTAATTATGTCTTTAGTATATTCAACCGATATTGGCCGCATTAAACAAGAAGAAGTAAAACAAGAGCGTCCAAAAGGTGATGGTATTGTTCGTATTCAACGTGAAACTAAAGGCCGCAAAGGCAAAGGTGTTTGTGTTGTTACTGGGCTCGATATGGAAGATGCACAACTTAAGCTACTAGCTGCACAACTTAAAAAAGTATGTGGTTGTGGCGGCGCAATTAAAGATGGCAACATTGAAATCCAAGGCGACAACCGCGAAAAGATTAAAGAATTTTTAACTAAGCAAGGCCATACGGTCAAACTAGCCGGCGGTTAATCTAAAGTATAAATCAGGCTAATAATTACACGATAAATACGAAGTATTATTTAGTGATTATTAGCTATTTTATGGTAAATACGATTATGGTTAAATTACTTGTTATTGAAAGAATCAACAGTGAGGGGAAGAAGAATCATGCGATCATTGAGCATTACTAAATCCTATTTAACATAAGATATATAATGCGCACTGAAGCATGACTTCTTTAGAGGTGCCAATAAACATAACCAAGACTCCGTAAACCATTTATAATCCTTGGTTATTCACTGTTTATATTGCTAACTTCATATTCGCCTTGGACTTTAATTCCAAAATATTCATAAATAATCTTGGGTCATTAATGTCCTTCAACATTGAAAGATCAGGTAAACAATCATCATCAACATAATCAACAAAATCACCCGACGGATCAAAAACTAAAATATCAAATGCCAATCTATCTAATCCATACAGCCCACGATGGATCATGTCAGCAGAAAAAACCAACATATCACCAGCAGCTAAGTTAATGACTTTACCACCTGAAATGTTCTCATGACTCTCACGACCATTTTCTTCTTGTCTAACATCATACTCTTCTTCATTATCCCAGCGCTTATGCGTTCCTGGTATAAGTTCCATGCCTAGTTCATCAAATAAAGGCACTCGTAGATGGACAACTTGCGTCTCGTGAATCACAACTTTTTGAATGTCCACATCATGATCATATTGGCAGTCTCGGTGCCAGAAATCCTTTTGTTGAGGATTCACTGGGTTAAAAAACAACTGCGTATTCATAAATGCAGGATTTGTAGCTATTACAGACTCAACTGCATTCATCATTTTTGCTGAGCTAATAAAATTAAAAAGCGCTAATCTATCATCCGTTTTTAAATACTGGCTACCTGTAATTAATGAGGAATTGAATGCATCGTCATGGTAAAACTCTTCATTATCTTGCTTCCATGATTCATGAAATTTCAATATCACTTTTCTTAGCTTTGAAATTTCAGTCTGAGTAAAATAATTTCTAATGACAAAATAGCCTTTCTCTTCATAGTTACTTTGCCATTGGTTTTGATTGTCTACCATCTTTCGATTCTTGCCTCTGTGCTGTTTCTTACTCTAGATGCGCATAATACTGCTAAATCAGGACCATTCAAGCTTAATAAAAGAATAAAGGTAAAATGGGGCCAGAATCAATTTTTGTATTTATCATAATTTGAAATTGTAACGCCATTTACGATTATGTTTTACCTCTTTGAAATCCTATGTTTACCCTTGTGATACTAAACCTAATAATTACTAATTAAATTACAGTATTCTCACCGCATTCCTTTGTCTTATGGTATAAACTTGGCATAATACAATCACAATTAAATAAACAGGCATAATTATGAGCACTGAAACAACACTATTAACTCGCTGCGATTCTAAATGTGAACTATGTGGTTCTGCAAACTCTCTTGCACCATTCGCAGTTCCGCCAAAAACGGACATCAATGTAGATAACTGTGTAATGATTTGTGATACATGTACTGCACAAATCGAAGATTCAGAAACAATGGATGTTAATCACTGGCGTTGTCTAAATGACTCTATGTGGAGCCAAGTACCTACAGTTCAAGTTATGTCTTACGTTTTACTAAGCAAACTAGCTTCTGAGTCTTGGGCTCAAGATTCTTTAGATATGATGTACGTTGAAGAAGACGTTAAAGAATGGGCTGAAAAAGCACTTCTTGCTGACGGCGAAAAACCACGTGACATCAACGGCGTTGAGCTTAAAAAAGGTGACGACGTAACAGTTACTAAAGACCTTCCAGTTAAAGGCACTAACCAAGTAATCAAACAAGGCACTGTTATCCGTGGCATCAGCCTTGGAGACGATCCTCGTTTAGTTTCTGGTAAAGCTAACGGTGGTCAATCTATGTATGTTATCGCTGAATTCTGTCGTAAAAAGTAATTCGTTACTTAATAATCTGACAGACGAAAAAAGACGCTTAATTGCGTCTTTTTTATATCTGCGATTTGTTATTATTCATTTATTTAAGTAAATATGCAAAGTGAAAATTAAAACCTCGGTATATTTCTAATCAATGTGTATATTTATTCACATAAAGCTTAAGTTATCACTCGCTTTCTTCAAACGCTCAAATCCACGCTTATCGTATTTTTGTGTGGTAATGATACTTGCATGCCCCATCGCATCTTTTACGGTAGAGATATCCTCGCCATTATCTAACAGCATTGAAGCAAAAGTTCTTCGGCAATCATGCGGAGAAAATGCATTTACCCCAGCCTGTTTTCGTCTTTCATTCAGTATATGCAAGATAGCTTGTGAGGTCAGTTTATCATCGGTTACTGCATCAAAACGTCTTATACGGGTAAACAGAGCTCGCTCATTATTGCCACTGACGGTGGTTAGCCATAAAGCTAATAGCGTTAAAGACTGTTGAGGTAAATAGCACATACGCTCCTTATTACCTTTTCCGAGTACGCGTAATGACCCCTCTTCTGCATTAAAACTACCAATACAACAATCCACAATTTCTGAGCGTCTTAAACCACAGCCTAATAACACACCTAAAATAGCACTGTCTCGAATGCCTTTTATGGTTTGGTCATTACAAGAAGAAAACAACAATTGGATTTCATTACTAGATAAGGCCCGACCTTTAGCTAATCGAGAGCCTTTCATTTGTTTAATGTGCTTTATTAATTGGTAGTTTTCAGTCGTGATTTTTTTCGATAACCACAGTTCTTGAGCCACACCTTTGATTGCCGCAATGTAAGTATTGATGGTAGCCGATTCTAATTTTTCAGATTTTAATGCCTCAATGACACCAAGTACGTAATCACGATTTATCTGATCCCATGGGCAGTTGTTTAAATTAAAAGATCCAAGAAGATGCGCGATCTTATTTAAATTTGATCTCATCGTTGATCGGCTATTTTCAGAGTTTAGTGATAACAAATATGCCTGAGCTGCATTTAAGCTACTCACTTTAGGCATGGTTAGTCCTACTGAAATATCATTACTTAAAAGTGTTACGCCGTCACTACTCATTGATTTACAACTTATTTATTAATCTGACCCTAGTATATGATCATTCTCTACTTTTCCAAAGGTACATTTTAATAAGTAGAGATCCATTTTGGATCCTTTGAGTAGATATTGATGATAAACACACCATTAAGATCTGTTTTATATGGATCGTTATCGCTGTCTAAAATGAGTGCTAAGTAAGTATGTTAGGTATACTAAGGAAAGATTTTAAGAAGACTGTGATTGGTATTATTATTGTTGGAAAGCAGATGAAAAAAAACCGAGTACAAAATACTCGGTTTAATCTATTTAATAAACACGTTTAATTAAAGATGTTTACTGATCTCAACACATGTCTCTTTTGCATCACCAAAAAGCATTTCAGTGTTTTCTTTAAAGAACAATGGGTTTTGAACACCAGCATAACCTGTGTTCATAGAGCGTTTAAATACGATTACGTTTTTCGCATTCCACACCTCAAGAACAGGCATACCTGCGATTGGACTATTTGGATCTTCCATCGCTGCTGGGTTAACGGTATCGTTCGCACCAATAACTAGAACTGTATCTATTTCAGATAAGTCATCATTGATTTCGTCCATTTCAAGAACGATATCATACGGTACTTTTGCTTCAGCAAGCAGTACGTTCATGTGACCTGGTAGACGCCCCGCAACTGGGTGAATACCGAAACGTACATTAATACCCTGTGCACGAAGTTTTTCTGTAATTTCATGAACTGGATACTGAGCTTGAGCAACGGCCATACCGTACCCTGGAGTGATAACTACTGACTTAGAGTTTTTAAGCATTTCGGCTACTTCTTCAGTGGTTGTTTCACGATGCTCACCCTGCTCTTCATCATCTGAAGAAACCACAACATCTTGACCAAAACCACCAGCAATAACACTGATGAAAGAACGGTTCATTGCTTTACACATGATGTAAGAAAGGATCGCACCTGAAGAACCAACTAACGCACCAGTCACAATAAGAAGATCATTTGATAGCATGAAACCTGCTGCTGCTGCTGCCCAACCAGAATATGAATTCAACATTGAAACAACCACTGGCATATCTGCGCCACCGATTGAAGCAACTAAATGATAACCAAATGCAAAGGCAATTAGAGTTACTAAGATAATTGCGAACATGCTGCCTTCAACACTAACGAAATAGTACAGAAGTATTGCTGAAGCAACTAATGCTAATAAGTTTAATTTATGGCGATGTGGTAATTGAAGCGCAGATGAATCAATAACACCTCGTAATTTGCCAAATGCAACTAAAGAACCTGTAAATGTAACCGCACCGATGAAGATACCTAAGAAAACTTCAACTAAATGAATATTTAGTAATGCACCTGTAAGTTCACCATGGTCGATATAGCTATTATAACCAACAAGCACCGCTGCCATACCAACAAAGCTGTGAAGTATTGCCACAAGTTCTGGCATTTCTGTCATTTCAACTTTCTTTGCATAGTAAAGACCAATCGCACCACCCATAGCCATCGCTACGAGGATCCAACCTGTACCCGCTGAATCAGGACCAAAAATAGTCGCGATTAAAGCGATAGCCATACCTGTAATACCGTAGTAATTACCATTACGAGCGGTTTCTTGTTTAGACAGACCTGCTAAACTCATGATAAATAGAACGGCAGATACAATATAGGCTGCTTGAACTAATCCTGCTGACATTATTCTACCCCTTACTTATCTTTACGGAACATTTCAAGCATGCGCTTGGTTACAGCAAATCCACCGAATATATTAATACTCGCGATCAGAACTGCAATAAATGCTAAAAATGAAACAACGCCATTTCCCTGACCCACTTGCAGCAATGCGCCTACAATGATGATTCCTGAAATAGCATTTGTTACTGACATTAATGGTGTGTGCAATGAATGACTCACATTCCAAACGACATAGTAACCAACAATACACGCCAAAATAAATACGGTAAAGTGAGCTAAAAATGCAGCGGGAGCAACAGAAGCCACCCAACCAAATGCAGCAATACCAGCCCCGATCATCCCGAATTTCTTAACCGGAGACATTGGCTCTTCCACTTTAGGCTCAAGCTTGGCTTTTGGCGCTGTTTTTGCTTGAGGTTGAGCTGAGACTTGAATTGGTGGCGCAGGCCATGTTACTTCACCGTCTTTAACAACGGTAACACCACGAAGAACTACGTCTTCAAAATCAATGTTAATGTGACCGTCTTTTTCTTTAGATAGAAGTTTAAGAAGGTTAACTAGGTTAGTGCCATATAGTTGAGATGATTGCGTTGGTAAACGACCAACCATATCTGTATAACCAATAACTTTAACACCATTTTCTGTTGTGATAACTTGATCTTTTACTGTGTATTCACAGTTACCGCCATTAGCCGCTGCCAAGTCAACAATCACACTGCCCGCTTGCATGCTATCAACCATCGCTTTAGTAATTAGCTTTGGTGCGGGACGACCAGGAATAAGAGCGGTTGTAATGATGATATCAACATCTTTAGCTTGAGCGGCATATAGCTCTTCTGCTTTTTTGTTGAACTCATCAGACATTTCTTTTGCGTAGCCATCACCAGAACCAGAGTTTTCTTTGAAATCAACTTCAAGAAACTCTGCTCCCATTGATTGCACTTGTTCTTTTACTTCAGGACGAACATCAAATGAGCGAACGATTGCGCCAAGACTACCCGCGGCACCAATAGCAGCAAGACCTGCAACCCCTGCACCAGCAACAAGTACTTTTGCTGGTGGAACTTTACCTGCTGCTGTAATTTGACCTGTAAAGAAACGACCAAATTCATGTGCAGCTTCGACTACTGCACGGTAACCCGCAATGTTAGCCATTGAACTTAATGCATCCAATGCTTGTGCACGAGAAATACGAGGAACCGAATCCATCGCCATTACATTAATTTTTTTTGTCGCTAATTTAGCAAGTAGTTCTTCATTTTGAGCAGGCCAAATAAAGCTAACGAGGCTAGTTCCATCTTGAAGAAGCTCAAACTCATCAACACCGGTTTCAGCATTAAGCTGAGGTGCATTTACTTTGAGGATAAGTTCTGATTTCCAAACATCATCAGCAGAAACAATGGTAGCGCCTGCTTTTTCAAATGCGGAATCATCAAAACTGGCTAAGATACCGGCGTTAGTTTCTATCACGACGGTAAAGCCAAGCTTTAATAGCTGTTCAACAGTTTTAGGGGTCGCTGCGACGCGAGTCTCCCCTGTGAGTACTTCTCTAGGTACACCAATTTGCATAGTTATTCCTTTACTATTGGCATGAATTAATACTTTAGTTGTATCGAACATACGATATTAATTCAAGTATTTTGTAATAAAATGACATAATTCTATTGCATTAAATAAATATCTCGTTACTCTCGCTTCAATCAAGTAAAAAAACAACATTCCATGACAAAGCAGAGATCAAACCACTTTATCTTACTGGTTGATTTGAACAACAAGTATAGAGTGAAAAATAAACACAATTCTAATCTATATCAATTTCGTTACGTTTATTTAAAAATTGACTCACCCATTTGATCAATTAACATCTTCGCCTTGCGAAGCATTAGTTCATCAGCATCATTTTTCGAAGAGATAACATCGGAACGTATAAAACGGTGAGATTTTAGCTCTCCATTTATTTCTTTTGTTATTTTTCCAGCAATGCGAAATTGAGCGCCATCTGCCTCTGAGTTTGGATAGATAAAAAAAGTATTATATTCAATTGCTTCAATGATAGGTTCTTGCTTAGGAGAAGAACCAAATAGACGTGAAAAAAGCCCCATTTCATTTTCCTTTTTGAAATAAGGCTGTATTATACCCCAACGATAACAGGTTTGAGTAATAACTATTTAGTTATAAGTTAGGTAATTATAAATCATGAGTTATTGTTGAATAACTCAGTAATTGGCGTTATACGTATTTCAATGCGACGATTTCTCTTACGACCATCTTGATTTTTATTTGAAGCGATAGGCTCTTCTTCACCAAAACCATAGGTATTCATTCGATTTAAACTCACGCCTTGCTCTTCCAACAGCGCTTGAACTGAGTCGGCTCGTTTGTTTGATAACGCCATATTAAATTGTTTACTTCCACGGCTATCAGTATGTCCAGCAATAAATATTTCTGATTCTGGTTTATCTTTTAATAATTGAGCAAGTTTTGATAATACCTCTTTACTTTCTATTTTTATTTCCGTACTACCTGAATCAAAACTTTTATCACCATTTAGCAAAAGAATAACTTCACCTTTGGATGTAGCAATACTGCCAACATCACTGGTGATAAATTGTTGTAGTTCACGATCATGATAGTTAATAAAGGTTTCTATCGTTGTTGTATCCTCAATAACTAAAGTCTTATTATTTGGCGCACTTTGACAGCCAACTAAAAAGCTTGTTGCTATGATTAATCCAAGTATCTGTTTTTTCATTAGTAAATATCCCTAGTCCAACGTAGAGTTAATTTAACAAACTTCTCTTACAGTTACCTGCTAAGTAAAAATCAAATCGAGACACTTCAAGATCATATGAAACTATGCTGTTACTCAGTATCAAATTTAAGATTGCCTTTTCTTATATACTAATAGTATACAGAATGAATAAATCACACATAGTCCATAAAGCCCACTTATATTTGATTGTATACTTTGTAGCTCTGCACCCTGTTGGTTTAGTGTTAGAAACCCATTAATGGCAAACCCACTTGGTAATAGATGCATCACATCTGTTAGTAGGGATGGAATTAATTCTGTTGGCCAAATAAACCCAGCACTAAAAATAATAGGCATTGAACTAAATAAGACGACTAATAGAATACTTTCAGGTGTGGGTAACAACCAAGCAAGCAGCATTCCAAATAAAATAACTGAAGAGATAAATGGTATCAGTAAGATTAAAAGATCTAAGGGTGAAGAAAATCTACCTATATTATAAAAATCAAAAATATAACCAAAATAGAAACAGGCTAAGACTAATTCACTGCATAAGAAGATTGTGAATCTTGCGCTTAAATGAGCGATCGTATTTTCATTTACGCTCGTTGCTTTTTGTCTAACACCTACAGCCATTAATAGTGTTTGTTGTAAAATGAGAACAAATACAGCAGGCACTACATATTGTACATATCCCATATTATGATTAAATACAGGAACATAGTTAGATTTAAAAGGTTGAAATGTATTAATTGCACTATTGATTGGAGTTCCATCAATAGTCATATGAGCAACTTTATACTCAGCAGCTACTGCCCCCCCAGCCTTCATTAACCCCTCAATAATAGTTCCATAAATTAAAAAATAAGAAGCATCGCCAGCATAGGCTACAGTGGGTGCATGACCTAATTGCAGTTTTTTAGTAAAATTATCAGGGATCACCAAAAAGCCACTTACTGTGTTATTTAGAAACAGTTGTTTAGCCTCTTTAACACTCTCAGCTTGTGCAACAACATTAACTTGTTGCGAGACATTTACCATTTGAATGAATTTTCGACTAAGCGCAGACTTATCCATATCCACCACGGTAATTTTTTGCTCTTCAGGACTCTGTTGCTGATAAGGCAATGGATATAAAAAAGCATAAAACAATACACCGCCGATCATTGCCATCACAATAGTAGGATTAGTAAAAATAGCTTTTGCTTCATCTTTTATTAACTTAAGAAATGACATACATTACTTCCTTAATCGAGCAATAAGCAATAGTAAAGGTAAGGTGAATAGCATTAGAGCTGCCAGATTGGGTGCTGTTTGTCCAAGGCTATAACCATAATTAGTTTGTTCAATTTGAGAACGTACAAAATGGCTTGCTGGTAAAACAGAATGCCAAAACGTTGCTAGGCTATTCATGTCAGAAACAGGAAAAGTAACACCTAAAAAAGCAAAGCTTGGTGCAGTATATGCACCAGAGATACTCATCGCTTTTACTATGTCATTAGTGGCATAACTGATAACTATACCTAAACTAATACATGCAGCTGTCATTGCGCTCATACTGAGTAAAAATGTAGAGAGCTGAGAATCAAAAGGGAAATTCAAAATCCCGTATAAAAAATAAAATAGAGCCCCACCGAGTCCCATCCCAACCCAAAAATAAACACTCATAAATTGAATTATTTTCGTGGTTGTTTGTGAAGTAAACCATGCTTGTATATCATGACTCCCACTTCTGACCATCTCATTTTTCATAGCCCAAATCATGCCAACAATAATCGCCATTTGCCAAATAGCAGGTAAAATAGCAGAAACCAAAAATTGATTGTAATTACTGCCAAGGTTAAATAAAGGCGTTACTTGTACTTTTATTGGAACTGCAGAATTAATTGCCTGCGTCCAAGTTGTGTCTTTCGTTGTTAAGGTTTTTACCGTGGTTAATTTAGCTTGAATTGTCATATCAGTTTGCATTAATGCTGAATTGATCTGTTTCGCAATCAAAATAAATTGTGCGTTATAAAAACCTGAAACTTGAGGACTTCTCCCTAGTAATACATCTCTTTCAAAGTGTGGTGGAATAATAACATAGCCATAATTATCACCTTTTTTAAGCGCTTGATTAGCCATTTGGTTATTAGGCTGAACAGAACGAATTTTCAGTGTTGGAGTAGCATCATAGTCACGAATGATCATCCTAGATAAGCTAGATTGATCAAGATCCACCACATCGATCGGCAACTCTCGAACAACCGAAGCTGAAAATACCCACCAAATTAGTAAAGATAATATCAAAGGTAAACCGAAAGTAATGGAGATTAACCATGGATTTGAGTAATAAGAGCGCCAAAATTCTTTCATAAAATCAACTATAACCGATTGATGTAATACTAATTATCAAGTTTAACTATTGCACTCATTCCTACACGTAAATTAGGAATAGTATTTATAGGACGAGCTTCGATTTCAAATGTTTTCAAATCAAAACCTTGGCTGTTATCTGTCGCGCGCCACGTTGCGTAATCACCCATAACGGCAATATGAGTGATCTTAAACGGAATGGTTTGATCAAGCGCTGGTAAATACACATCAATTGATTGATCTTTCTTATATTCTTTTAATCTATCTTCTCTAACATGAAACACCGCCCATGCTTGGTTAATATCAATCACACTAACAACAGGGAAACCTTGAGGTGCAATTTCACCAGCATTAAGCATTACTTGAGATACCTCTCCGTTATACCAACTGTCAATTTTAGTATCTGCCACATAAGCTTCTACTTCAGCAACCGATCCCATGGCCATTTTTACTTTTTCATTAGCAGCACGTTTAGTTTCAGAACGGGCTCCTTCTTTTGCCATTTGATACATTTGGAAAGCAGCACTTTCTGTATATTTAGCTGCTTGCCATTGCGTAAAGGTTTCATCCTTTTTTTGCTCAGCCACAACACCATCATGATATAAATTATTTACACGGGCATAGGTCTTTTCAAGTAATTGACTTGCTGCTTTTGCTTTCTTCCACTGATCTTTTGATGCCGCAATTTGTTGAGATCTTGCACCTTGCTCTGCTTCTTCTGCTAATGCGCTTGCTGCTGCTTCACCTGCTTTTGCTTGAGCAAGTTTAGCCTCTATTTCAGGGCTATAGAGAGAGAAAACCGCTTGTCCTTTTTCTATCATTTCCCCCTTCTTAACGAAAATATTTTCAATACGCCCAGGGACCTTAGAAGAGATATTATATTGCTCTGCTTCTATTTGCCCCTGCAATAATTCAGGTCGAGGCTGATATGCAGCCCAAAAGCTATAACCAACCCAACTGACTATCCCAATAACAGCACACGAACCTATAACCTTTTTTGCAGAACTCATTATATTACCCTTGTCTTGCTTGCAGTTGATAGTCAACAAACGTTTCAGTTTGATTACTTAATGCTAATAATTTAACTAATGAAAGTACATAGTTAAAAGAAGCTAATGAACGCTGTGTTTTAATACTAGCAAGATATAACTCAGCATCAACAACATCCAGTGACGTTGATAAACCTTGCTTAAATGCTTTCTCTCGTAAAACTACGTTTTCTTTTGCTAACTCAATACTAGATGCTAAGCCATAATATTCATCTATCGCTTGAAGTGCTTCTCTGTATGTCTTCTCAACTAATAAAGAAAGATCTTGTCTGGCTTGTTTTTTTAAGTATTGAACTTGTTGTATAGCGCTATGTGCCGCTACAACTTTGTCAGACCGACCATGATTATCAAATAAAGGGACATTCACACCCACACCGACCATCCAATCTGGCGCAATTTCTGCGGATAAGCTATCACCTTCATATAAGCTATAATTACCGTATAAGTATACTTCTGGGTAATATCGCCCTTTTTCGGCTTTCACTAAGCTTTTTGCTTGTTCCTCTTTTGCATCTAACAACGCTAAGCCTGGATAGGTATCTAACGTACTATCAACAAACGAGGTAAGTTGAGGAAGTGATTTATTAATAAATAGCCTTGTCTCTGGTATGACAGTATCGTTGGATTGCAACATTCTTAATAAAGCTGCGTTGGCAATATCACGATCTTGCTCTGCTTTATGTAAATCTACTTTTGCTTTGTCATAAGAAGCATCAGCTTGTAAACGCTCAACTTTTGCTATTTGCCCTTGCTCTTGTAACTTTAATGCATTATTTCTATGCTTAGCTAATCCTTGCTCTACTTCTGAATACGTTTGAACAACCTCACTAGCTAATACAACACTAAAGTAATATTTGGCTAAATCTTCATAAGAGCCTTGTTGTTTCATTAACAGCTGATTTCGAGCTTCGTTTGCTTTTCCTTCAGCTGCATTTTCAGCTGCTGAAATTCGACCACCAGTAAAGATTGGCCATATAGCTTTAATTGAACTAGTGAAGATATCACGCTCGGTAAGTGTTGATGTGAGATTTGGCAAAGGAAATGGAAGAGGAGGAAGTGAAACATCTGTACTATTTAACAGTTGCTCACTTGAAACCGTCACGTCATCATCAAGATAAGTATAGTTGGCGCTTAATGAGATCGAAGGAAGGTGTAAATCTGAAGCTCCGGCAGCTAATGCTTCTTGGCGCTGTACATTCATACGTTCCGCAGCAATGCCGTTATGATTTTTAAGTACATTCTGCCATGCGTTATCAAAATCGACTGATTGAGCGCAAACAGAGACAGAAAGTAATGTAGATAATAAAATTGATATACGTGTTATTTTAAGCATAACCCCTCCAATCAATAGAGTATAAACTCTAAACGGTTTTGGATGCAAAAAAAAAGCCTACCGAGCAATATCGATAAGCTTTTTAGACAGTAACAGTGATTACTTAGTCATACGGATCAGAGAGAGGCCAATTAGCCACTCAAGATCTTTACGGCTTTCTTCACCATATAGGTCTTCAATCATGCCATATAAACGCTCAATACCATTGCGCGCAAATTCATGTGCATTTGCAGAAGTCACAATGTGGTGGAACAATAAACGTAAAATAGCGCGGAATTGTTCATCTTCTAGAGAAGAAATCCAACTATCTATAAATGCTTGCTTATCACCTTGCATTTCAAGACGTTCAGCGAAAAGACGGAAGATACGACCATCTAATGCTGCAGTAAAATCTGTCTTTTTTGGAAAGTGGTGACTAATACCGGTTCTTGATACACCAGTCTGTTGACTTAGTGTTGTATATGACATTTTGTCATAGCCTAAGCGTAATAGTTGATCAATAACCGCATCCATGATCTTCTGGATGGTGATTTCAGTATCTTCTTTACTTCTTTTTGGCATAATAAAACTCTTCTATTTAGTAATTAGTCCATTAAATATTTATCTTAGTAAATCCACTAAAAACATTTTTAGCTGATTTGTAAGATTTAAATCCATTTATGTAATTATTTTTATAAAATTCAACACGATAAATCAAATATAGCAGCCTGTTAATTAAAAGTCACTCTCAAGCATGAGAAATCAAACGGTTAATCAAACACAGTCCGCTATTTATCTATGCAGTTTGCTAGCTTGTTAATACATTCTCCTTTATACGGTACGGAATTACAATACAGCAGACCCAATTCTTACAAAGATTTGTCATTAGAGCTCATTTTTTGAGAGACTGGTCCCAGGTAACGATACTGTAACTAAAAAGAGGTAAGAATGTTGCTTTTACTGTAGTGAAAAAAGAAATAGAAAAATAGTAGAGTTATTAACTAATCCTCTTTAATATAAACGAACTACTAATTATTAAGGATATATCAATGAGTTCTGAAGTTGAGCAAAATGTACCGTGTGATGCGTGTGGTTGTAGTGCAGAAATGGGTTTTATTATTAAAGAAGGTGATGATGTTGCAGAAGTAAGCATTTTTGCTGACAATAAAACACAACTAGAGACTGAATTCACAAATTACTTAGCGTTAGCTAAAGAAGTCTGTGACAGTGTAGAGCATAGCACAAAGATATCTGAAGATGAAAAAGAGCTACACGCTCGCTTAAAGTTCTCTTGCAGTGCTGAAAAGCTAATTTATGAATTAAAAACGCGTTCACTAAGACGATAACGGTTTTAATCGCTAGATATAAAAAAGGCTTTCGTCAATGAAAGCCTTTTTAATATTTATTAAGTCGATATGTATTAGTTTACTTGAATATTTGTAGCTTGAGGACCTTTCTGTCCCTGTTCAACATCAAAAGTGACTGTTTGGCCTTCTTTTAACGTTTTGAAACCTTCTGATTGAATCGCACTGAAATGAGCAAATACATCAGGGCCATTTTCTTGAGTGATAAAACCGAAACCTTTATCTTCATTAAACCACTTTACAGTACCAGTTGTTTTAGACATTACACACCCTTAAGATTTATAAATTAAGTTTTTGCGAAGTTTTTATCGCTGCGGTATCAATACCGAATTTCACTATATCAAATGTATTTTTATAATTAAAATGTAAAAATAGGACTTATATCACTGATCTGAAATTAAACTTATTTTGGATTTTGTCGATAACTTAATAGAGTTTCTCAACCTAAGTAAACCTATGCCTAAATTAAATATTGTAATAGCTATCGCGATGCTCTCAACTCTTATTTCATCGCCTTCACTAGCTGAAAAACTAAATAAACATCGCCTTATTAATCATATTGATAGCTATGGAAACATCAGTTTAAGAAACACAAATTATACTGAACTACCAGATAATCTAGAGCTTAAGGGCAATGTAGATCTTGCTAATAGTAAAATTAAGAAACTACCTAAAGGACTTGTTGTTGATGGAGACTTAAATTTAGCAAATACTATTATTAAGAAAGTTCCTAAGGGTACGAAAGTGAAAGGTTACTTAAACCTAGCTGGAATGACTCAATTGAAACGATATACTCGTGGTATAAAAGTGGCTGGTTTTATCAATTTTGCAGGTTCTGGTTTAACTGAATTACCTCAACGATTAACGGTGAATGGAGATCTAAGTGTCATACGGACACCTCTAAGCACTCTGCCACCTCAGTTAGTTGTTAAAGGTAATTTGTATCTTGGTTACTCTAAAATCACAAAATTACCTGATGATCTCGTTGTTAATGGAAATATTTACCTTGGAGGTCAAGCTATTACTGAGTTTCCTGAAACGATAAATGTAGGTGGTTATATTTTCAAGTAAGATTATCCAAAGACCAATAGTTAAAGAATTTTATATTAGGATTTAACATGTTAGACAATCTGCATCAAATGGTAATTTTTGCAACAGTGGCAAACGAACTAAACTTCACACGTGCGGCTGAAAAACTGGGGATTTCAAAATCACACGTATCTAAACAAATAAAAGCATTAGAAACACGCTTAGACTGTCAATTAGTTCAGCGTAATAATCGTTCGGTTTCTATTACTGAACTAGGCCAACATTATGCAGAATACAGCCAGAAGTTGATTGATATTGCTTATGAAGCAGATGCCCTACTTGACGCCCACCACGGTCGCATTTCAGGAGTGTTTAAAGTGGGTATCGCACAATCTTTTGGTAATAGCCATATTATTCATGCGTTAGCTGAATTTCAAGAGCAATTTCCAGAGGTTGAATTAGAAGTTAGCCTGTTTGACCATAGACCTAAGTTACTTGAAGATGGGTTAGATTGTTGGATTGCCATTCATGACGATATCCCTGAAGGTATGGTCGCAAGAAAAATCGCTGATTGTCGTTTTATTGTCGCCGCAGCACCCAGTTATATCAAACTAAATGGTTTACCCTCACGCCCTGCTGAATTAGCACAGCATAAGTGTATTACTTATCACAGTAATGAACGTAAATTTAATGAATGGGAATTTACTAAAGATAATATTCATCAAGTGGTTAAAGTTCAAAGTAATTTTAAAATAGATAATGCATCAGCAATATTAGACGCAACCAAAGCAGGTGCAGGCATTGCTTATCTAGCCAGTTATCTACTTGAAGATGAGTTTGAAAATGGCAGTTTAGTTCAACTTTTAACTGAATGGAAAGCAGATATGGAACTGCCTATTTATGCGGTTTATCCTAGACGTCAGCACTTACCACCTAAAGTTCGTACCTTTATTGACTTTTTATCCCAACAAGTTGGTAATCCGCCTCATTGGGATAAAAAACTTTTTAATTAGTTCTAACTTCAATACTAATTTGCGTTCTTCACCGGGTTTGCATAGAGCGCTCGCAAAAATGATTGCTCTTCGGGAGATAGGAGTGACAATTTCTCCGCTAAGTCACGCTTAGCCTCTGGAGTCACTTCTTTTGATTCAATACCTGCTGCTGCATAATTTATTGGGAATAAATGATAATTTTGATGAATCTGCTTATCCATTTCTTCAGCTAGTTCATCAGCCGTTTCTGGTGAAGAAGTGACAATGTCACCAAAATGAATGTGGATACGCTTTTTGTCACCAATAATTCCTTTAATTATACTATCAATATCTTCAAACTCCCCTTTTTCATATGAGCCTAGCGTTGCAATCGCATTTAACTCTTTTGCTTTTTGAATATCTAAAGGATCATTTTCATAAGAAATAGACACCGGTACAATATTTAAGCTATTCATGTAATCAGCAAAACTTTCTTTACGTTTACGTCCTTCAACATGAAACATTTTTAAGATAGCAGGATCTGTGAAATCATTACCATCTTTTGCTCGCCCTTCTTTTTGAGCAATCCAAATAGAGTTCTTGGTTTCTAATGAGTGTTTAATATAAGAGGATAATAACCCCAAAGCTTTAAGCATTTGGCGAGGAGCTTTCACTGAGCGTTTTACAATAAAGCTCTTGTTTAGCTTCATTAATTCTGTGCTACTTGGTTTTTTCAATAAGTTGTCACCAATAGCGATTCTCACAGTTTGCATATTATTGTTGTATAAAACCCAATTCATTAAAGCAGGGTCCATCGCTATATCACGGTGATTTGATACAAACAAATATGCTTGTTGAGGATCGAGTTTATCCACCCCTGTGTAAGTAACACCATCAGTCGTTTTTTTTACAGTTTTATTCAAATAGGTAACAACATTTAACTGGACATCTTCTACTGTTGTAATTTTTGATAGAGAGCGACGTAACTTGAATCTAAGTAATGGTGCTAGAAACCAAAATAAAAACTTAGAAGCAGATGGAAACTTATAATGCAGAATAGCGGTAATGAATTCATCATCAGAAATTAAACGTTCAATTGCATCTGGAACTTCGTCATCATTGTACGGGCGAATTTCTTGATAGATATCTTGTGTGGTCATTTTTAGACTTCTGGTTACCAAAAAGGAATAAGTCCGTATTCTACTTGATTTTATTGCTCTTGTACGTGATCAATTACAGAGGTCATACCATTAATGATGTAATATCGTGAATATGATTGAGAATGCGTTGATTTTTTAACTAGAACCAGTAAAGTTACGAACTCAAATTTAGAGGTTACTATGAAAAACGCAATTACTTTCCAGTCAGAGACACTCTCGCATCTTTTCTATACTGCGCGTAAAAAGAAAAACCATTTTGAATTAATTTCTGTTCAAACAGGTGCAGTATTAATACGTCTAGGAAAATGGGAGCATTTATTATTACCTGGTGAATTGTTTTGGCTCCCTTTTGATTCATTAACCTCTATGACTGTTGTACCGAACTCAATCGTATCAAGCATTAGATTTTCTATCCGAACTAGAGAAGCGTTACTTCTACAAGGTGGGTATGTCAATACAAGCTCTTTTCTTACTGCCGCTTTAGATAAATTACAGTCAGGAACAATGTCTGAATTGGCTGAACAACGTTTATTGTTAGTGATCCAAGACGAATTATTAGAGGCTTCTGTTCATACTGAGTTATCAACAGAATCAAAAAATATTAATGCTTATTTGTCCTCTCTTACTGAAAACCAAGACTCTCGTCGTTATGACGTTTCTCCAGATATGATGATGGCATTAAAAGTTAGAGAAGCAGATAAGATGCGAAAATCAGGCGCAAAAAATGAACTTATCGCAAAAAGATACTTTTCAGGTAATGTCGAATTATTAGAGCAAGCATGTTCTTTATTAGCTTAATTTTTACTTAATTTATTATCTATCGTTGGTTGAATATTATTGAAATGGAATTTCAAACTGCATAAATAGTTGATCATTCGCACGTTCATGCCAACGATAATCAATACGGAAACGTGTTTTTTTGCCTTTCTCCTCACCACCAAATGCTAAGCTTAGCTGTAAACCATGACTCTCTAACCAATCGCCATATGAGTCAAATTCTTCCATTTTTTTATCATAGAACTCTTCTGGCTGCCAAACTGTAAATCCAACTGCACTATCACTTAAATACCCTGTAAGTAATGGATCATCTCCTGTGCTATAAGCCCATTTATCCCAAAAGCTTTCTTCAAATACTTCATCTTCAATCTTTTCAGTTATTTGAGTCAGTTGATTTATAAACTGGTTTACTTCAAAAAGGGGAACCAGACACGTTGAGTCTTGTGAGTAAATTTTACGGGAGTAACTATCATAGCTTTCTTGCAAACACGTCGATCTATCCTCTGCATTCACATGCAATGGTATAGCGATTATAATCCCCAATAGACTGACGTGTGTTTTCATTCTTAATACTCGTACAAGTTGTGCGTGTTGATGTAGTTTATCACGCTTTTGGTTGTTAAGTGAGCAATACTCTCACCCTTACTTATTGCATCTCTAATCATTGTACTTCGAACTGGCACGGTTTCCGGACAAGCCATTACACTCCATCGTTGTACAATTTCATCTGACTTATAAAACTTACCAAATTGCATTAAGTTATCAGGCCCAATGATAAAAGTAATATCGGCCCCTTTTTCTAATTCTTGAAGAGAACTTAATAAAAAATGTGTCGTAACGCTACTCTCAGGTATATAAATGTCTTGTTCAAGCATCGACAGCTCGACATTATTCATATTTAGATCGTTAATGAATGCAGCTATCATTTCTAATCGAGTATTATAAGGTAGCATACTCTTTCCCCAAGCATGAGATATGCTAGGAACTAACAATATCTTATCAAAATGCCCCAAACGCTCGATGACACTTTTATGCCCTAATGAAGGAGGATTAAAAGCACTACCAAAAACAGCGATATTCATTATTACCTTCCACTTTTTACTAAGAATAAAGACTAACTCAGCATAAGTGAATTTTTTGTCGATAGCTATCCCATATTACTATTCACTGTCATTAATTGGTTAAATTCAGTATGATTATTCCAACTAATTGTTAACTGTCTCCATAGAGTAAAGGAATGAGAATGCAACAGCAGATTGTTGAAGAAATGAAAGTAAAGGCCACAATTGATCCGGCTCAAGAAATACAACAACGTGTCGAGTTTATTAAATCTAAACTTACTCAATCTCATTGTACATCTTTGATCCTAGGTATCAGTGGTGGTGTAGATTCAACAACATGTGGACGTCTTGCACAGATTGCAGTTAATGAATTAAATCAAGAGCTTAATTCTGATAAATATCAATTCATTGCCGTTAGACTTCCTTATGGTATTCAGCAAGATGAAGATGAAGCCCAACTCGCTCTCTCTTTTATAAAACCAAGTCACTCCATTAGTATCAATATCAAAGATGGTGTAGATGGATTGCACTCTGCTAATCATTTTGCCTTGGAGCAAACGGGTTTACTTCCAACAGACAAATCTAAAGTAGACTTCGTGAAAGGCAATGTGAAAGCCCGTGCACGTATGATTGTACAATATGAAGTTGCAGGTTATGTCGGAGGACTTGTACTAGGAACAGATCACTCAGCAGAGAATATTACAGGTTTCTACACAAAGTTTGGCGATGGTGCTTGTGATTTAGCACCACTCTTTGGTTTAAATAAACGTCAAGTTAGAGAGATTGCCGCGATTCTTGGGGCTCCTGATCAGCTAGTCAAAAAAGTTCCGACTGCTGATTTAGAAGAGTTAGCTCCTCAAAAAGCAGACGAGGATGCTCTAACAGTCACTTACGATCAAATTGATGATTTCTTAGAAGGTAAGAAAATTGATGCTGAAGCAGAAGCTCGATTAATTAAAATCTATCAACTATCTCAGCATAAACGCTTACCAATACCAACAATTTACGATTGATTCTCAAGGCGTGGTAAATTCATAGTTTGATTGACCAAAGCTTCTTTAGAGGCTTTGGTCATTTTTTTTATGCGATATTCATATTTTAAAGCTAATGATTTCGACTCTACAGAGCATGACCAAACTAAAGACAATGGCCCTTTTCCTCTTAAGTACTTTGCACCTTTTCCGTTCTTATGCATTTGAAGTCGATGTTCGAGATCATTAGTAATACCGCAATATAAACTGTTTAACCGTGTCCTTATGAGATATATATGCCATTCTGTATTTGATTCATTCATTTTCTTAAGAAAGAACTTCGGTGATCAAAGCTTTTAGTTCTTTTACTTCAGTGCGTAATTCAAAAACTTCTTTTTCTAACTCATCAATACGGATATTAATTATTTTTGGGTTTATATCATTGTTATTTGATGGCAGTGGAGGTGTGATCGCATTATTAAGCTCAGAACAAGATAACTCTCCGCAAAATAAGTGTCCGTATCGTGCTTCACGCTTGCCTGGCTCTTTAATAAGTTTACGTACTTTTGGGGTTCCTTCATCTTCTGCAAGCTTATTCAAAACACTTTCAACTTGAGCTACATTTTCAAATTCACATAAACGTTGGGTTCGAGTGCGGAGTTCTCCAGGAGTTTGAGGGCCACGTAAGAATAAAATACATAAAACTGCAATTTCTTGTTTAGATAATTTAAGACTACCAAATTCTGTATTACAAAAACGATGCTGATATTTTGCGACTCGTGCATTACCTCGAGTCTCATCAGTAACAATATGCTCTTGGATAAGTGTATTCAACGTATCTAATACCTGTGAATCACTAAACGATACGACAGGCTCTCGATTACTTTTTTGATTACATGCTGTAGTTAATGCATTTAACGTTAGTGGGTAATATTCAGGTGTCGTGATCTCTTTCTCTATCAGACAGCCAATTACGCGGATCTCTTCTTGGTTAAATATTCTCATTATTTATCAATCCTTTCTTTTCTCAAAGTTCCCATACGATAAAAAATGTGAACTCTGTTACTAAATACAGCTGTTAACCATATAATTAATGGTCATCCCCTATTCTATCCATGATAGTATTCTTTCGTTAGTTTAATATCAATTGGAGAAATATACATGGGACTTTTTAGTAGTCGCTCTACTACCGCATCTTTATCTATTATTGCAAAAGGGTGCCGTGTTACTGGAAACATTGAGTCAGATCAAAGCATTCAAATTGATGGCTTTGTTCATGGGAACATTTCTACCGATGCTGAAGTTATTATTACCCCAACAGGTCGAGTGCAAGGTGACATTAAGGCTGGATTGGTATTAATTAACGGCTTAGTTGAAGGAACCTGTCAAGGTAATGAAGTAAACATTCAACCTAAAGGTAAGTTCAAAGGAGCGATGCAAACACAACAGCTAACCATTGAAAAAGGTGGCTTACTTATCGGTGAAAACCGTGAAGTTGTTGAAGTAGAAAAAGTTACGAAGATTTCTTCAACCGAAACAGTATCAAAAGAAGAAGATAAAGCAGCTTCTTAATCGATTAAATTTATTTTTTTAGCACTGTATTGATCTTGTTATTGTTTTCATTGCTATATTTGTGATTTAATCAAGAAAGTGACTATTAAATATTATAGGAAATAAAAATGAACAACGTTTTTGAAATCATCAACCAAGCACGCCGTAAAAATAAACTTAAACGTGAGCTACAAGATAACCAAAAGAAAATTCGTGATAACCAAAAGCGTGTAATTCTACTAGAAAACATGTTGGATTATATTCACCCTTCTATGTCGACGAGCGAAATCATTGCTATCGTAGAGAATATGAAAGCCGATTATGAAGACCGTGTTGATGACCACATCATCACCAGTGCTGAAATTTCAAAATCACGTCGTGATATCAGCCGTAAGATCCGTGAGTTAACTGAAGCTGACAAAAAAGCGAATAAATAATATTAAATATAATGAAAAATGGAGGCCTATTCGCCTCTAATGCCGATCATTTAAGGTAAATATGATCGGTTGACCGATCCTTTTTAGATGTCAAAATCCAAGTGTATTTTATGCACTTGGATTTTTATGGATGTTTCTCAAGCTCTAAACATAATCAATGACTGGAAACCTAGCAACGTAGAGACACTCGCTGATTTACTTCCAATCCATCTGATTGATGAGGCTTATTCTCTCACTGATACGGTGACGATGAGGAAGCGAAAGCTTACTCTTGAATCAATGGTATGGTTACTTGTTGGTATGGCTATCTATAACAATAAATCCATGAAGGATTTAGTTAATCAGCTTGATATTGTAGACCGTACAGGTAAAGCTTTTGTCGCGCCTAGTGCCCTTACTCAGCGCCGAAAAAATCTAGGTGAAGCAGCAATGAAAGCAGTCTTTGAGCGAATGACAAGTTCCTGGCTTAAGAGTGCTAATCTTCCTAAATGGAATGGGCTAACTCTCTTAGGGGTTGATGGGGTTGTATGGAGAACACCTGATAACCAGCAAAATGAAGAGGCTTTTTCTCGCCAAAAAGGAACTCAATATCCACAGGTAAGAATGGTTTGCCAAATGGAGCTAAGCAGCCACCTTATTACAGCGAGCGCTTTCGATAATTACAATACAAATGAAATGATATTGGCAGAGAAGTTAATAGATAGCACACCTGACCATAGCGTAACCATGTTCGATAAGGGGTTCTATTCATTAGGATTACTACATAAATGGCAGATGACAGGCTCAGAGCGTCACTGGCTGATCCCCCTTAAAAAAAATACTCAGTATGAAATAATTCGATCGCTAGGTCGTAATGACAAACTTGTTATTCTTCGAAGTAACCCAAGAGCAAGAAAACTGTTTTCTGATTTACCTGAAACGATGACAGCTCGTCTCGTGACTCGAAAAATTAAAGGAAAAGATTATCAAGTTCTGACGTCAATGATTGACCCATTACGTTACCCATTAAAAGATATTATTGGTCTTTATGAGCATCGTTGGGAAATAGAATTGGGTTACCGAGAGCAGAAACAATACATGTTAGGAAATCGCTTAACACTACGAAGCCGTCTACCTGAATTAGTGAAACAAGAACTATGGGGTATCTTGTTGACTTATAATTTAATTCGCTACCAAATGGTAGAGCTTTGCTTTAATTTAAAAGGAAATTATCTCCCTTATCAATTGAGTTTTAATGGGACACTTGCTCATGTATCTGCGTTATTAGTTGGTTTACCATACTCAACGCCAGGGGCGATCCCTCGACAATTAAAAGGCTTCCATCAGATGGCTGAAAGCTTAATACTTGATAGGCGAAGAGAAAGAACATTCCCTCGAATGGTAAAACCAAGACCTCAACGATATGCCAGAAACAAGAATGCCGTTCACCCTTAAGTGAACGGCATTACCTATTCGCCTCCATTTTTTTATCCTACTTTTCAATTTTATATATTTGCTAGCTCAGCTAATGCCTCAGAAGTCACATCCTCAACAGCTAAAAACATAGACTTAATTTCCCCTGTTGTACTTCTCATGGGGTTTAACGTGACATTTTGGTACATAAATTCACTTTGTTGAGTTATTGGTCGAACATTACGACAACGAAATAGATAAGGCCTTTGTCGCCAGATAACAAAACTGCGTGTTCCTAAATCAAACACTGGTTTAGATTTTGCTTTAAACCATGCCCCATCGATCTCAGGAAAAACATCAAATAATGATTTCCCCATCACATCATGCGATTGCTTTCCACTATGGTGAGTCATGAACCCATTCCAAAGATGAATATTAAAGTCTTTATCGAGAACAATCAGGCCAACATCAACATTTTGCACCATGTCGACCATCCAATGAAACTGTTCAAACTCCGCAGGGATCCCATTCATCATTCATCATCCAGTAAATAAGCAAGTTTATTATCTAAAATTGGCAGTGATTCATCAACAATCATTAGGAGCATGTCGCACTTTATCTCAGTGCCATCGATGTTGTAACTAACTTCAAACGCCATTAATCGATTAAACGAACCTTTTGTTGATTCAACCACACTATCAACAGAAATATGCTGACCAAGTAAAACTGGTGCACTTTGGAAGAAACGCACTTCAGCTTGCTCTCCAATACCTTTTAAAAATGCACCAACCAAAATATTGGAAACATCCATAAGCAATTCTAATTCTAAGCTGCTGTTATCTGATTCTGGATAATCCATTAACTTAATGAGATCAGTAACACTAGAATCACTTAATAATACTAATGCTTCACCTGCAATACCCTCACCACTAAAGCCTTGGCAAACTCCTGACATGTCCTGATTACTTGCTAAATGACGCAGTGTCATTTGTAATTCACTCATTTCAAATAAATTCACATTTGGTAAGGGCATATGAACAAAAACATCAAAATGTCGAGCTAATGAGTCAGCAGCACGGCCAATTGCAACATTGGCAACTTCTAGATAAATATCACGACGTCTAAGTTGGATTGGTGTTATTGGTTGTGGGGAGTAAACAGCCTGTCGCTCTGGTTGTATACCAATAGAATCAAGTGTAGATACTAATGTCGGTTTATCTACTGGTTTTTTTATAAAGGATTTTGCCCCCAGATCCGCCACTCGTTGTTGTGCTTTTGGTTGAATATCACCAGAAACTACCACCACTTGTGTTGGAATACCACGACGTTTCATTTCCTCCAACGTGCCGTAACCATCCAGCTCAGGCATTGTCAGATCAAGGAACAATAAATCATATGTGTTAGCTTCTAGTTTCTCAATTGCATCCCAACCATGTTGGGCAAACTCAATAGTTGCACCCCATGAAGAAGGTATCACACGAGCTAATTGTTTTCGAGCTAATGCAGAGTCATCGCAAATTAAGATGGATATTGCCATCTGGAGTACCTTTTTAAATAAAACTAACTTTAGTATAACAAGGAATTAGCTCTATGAATACAGTATGGCATATACAAAAAAGGAACCCGAAGGTCCCTACTTATCTATCTAATTGATTTTATTGTATTATGTCTTCTTAAGTAATGGCGCTGATATTTTTGCATCTTTTAATTTGAACCAAAGATAAGTAGCAACAATAGAGAAAAATAAATATGAAACCGAGAAGATAAATGGAGAGGTGATTAGCTCAGACTGCATACCTAAAACAACACCGACAATCGTCACAGCCATTTTAGCAAATAAACCTAATAGAAGAAGTAACAATGCTAATTGTGGGTATCGAGTTGTTCTAAAAGCAAACCAATGGCAGCACCCGACTGCTAACGTAGCAATACTTAGCCCTAAAATAAAAGAATGTAAATGCTCAGCAGACGCAACGCCACCTAATGTAGAGACTAAAAAAATAAATAGTAATTTCATAACATACCTCGAAGAAAAATTGAGAGCATCCGTTCATTTTTGGAATCTTTGTTTTCGTTATATTCTATCGCTTTTTATTTTGAATTCAACTATGTAAAAAAACCAACTTGTAACTATAATGTTACAAACTAAAAAGGCTATTTATAATTTTAGGGAGCAAAGCTTATACAAAGGCAAACGGTCTTATATTTAAAACACAAAATGTAACAAGACAGTTAAAATTGGTGTTTTGTTTTCAATGTAAAAAGTTTTGTAAAAGATCATTTCTTTGATATAGGTATAAAAAAAGCACTCAGTATTGAATGCTTAAAGTGAATATGGCTTGTTATTTATATCTATTAAGCCTGTGTACTAGATACGTAATTATCCAATTCTGTAACCTTTACTATCGTGATATATTGTCCATCAAGATAAAAAGCTACACTGTCCTCTATTTTCTCGCCACGTAAAACTTGTTGAGTTCCGTCCAATAAAGAGATATGCATTTCTAATGTATTTTCATCAAGTTGCTTAACTGAAGTGCTTTTAATATTATTATTCACTTGAAGAGGGGCGATTGGTGCTTTTGTCATTGATGAATCAATTTTATCATTAACCTTAAATACAGCACTACCAACATCTTTATCTACTAATGCTGGGCTCTTACCTGTAATGATATTTTTACCAGTCCAAAATTCAATGGAATTAAAGATAAATAAGTCAGCTGCTGCGGTAATACCATAAACAGGAGCAAGTAAAATATATAATCCGGCACGGCCATAGCGATTATCTACTGCTTTTAAATTACCAAAAGTAACCAGTTGAGTAACTCCCATCTGACCCATGCAGCCAGTCAATGTAGTGATACCTAACGCAACTGCCACTGCAATTTTGATTTTTTTAACGTTCATAATGTTCTCATTGTTTTGTTTATATTTTAACGCCGCGAATAATATCAACCAATTTTTTTTAAAAATAGACTGTAGATCATGATTTTACAGAAAAACGTCATAATTAGTCATTTTTATGACCATGACAAATATGTAATGTTAGATTGAAAAAATGTGGTGTAATTTTCATACAAGCTATTCCAAAACATATAAAGTGCTGATAAACTCCGCGCAGATTAACGTGACCTCTGTCATGTTTCTTTAAAACAATCAAAAAATACATACATTAAATTGTAATAAACTTTCAACTCACTGAGATTGCGATGAAAAATATCGATAAAGCAATGCGTATCCTGCTTGCAGGCTTTTGTATTAACCTATGTCTAGGAATTCTTTACGCATGGAGCGTATTCAACAAAGCTCTTGTTACTGATATGGGCTGGACGGCGTCACAAGCCTCTCAACCTTATGCAACTGCAACAATCACTTTTTCTATCTGTCTTTTAGTTGCAGGTATCCTTCAAGATCGCATGGGGCCACGTCTAATTCTTATTTTCGGCACAATTTTAGTTGGTCTTGGCATGATCGCATCAAGCTTTGCTGATACTGTATTAATGCTAAACCTAACCTTTGGTGTTATGACAGGTGCTGGTATTGGCTTTGGTTATGCGTGTCTTGCTCCTTCAGCGATGAAGTGGTTCCACCCTTCTAAGAAAGGAATGGTTAACGGCTTAATTGCTGCAGGCTTTGGTCTTGCTGCTATTTACCTAGCGCCTGTTACTTCAGCGCTAATCTCTATGTATGGTATCCAAACAAGCTTTTTAGTACTTGGTGTAGCTATTCTTATCATAGCGGTTCCACTAGCGACTACAATTACTAACCCACCAGAAGGCTACACTCCAGAATTACCAAAAGTAAAAGCAGGTAAAGCGCCTATTTCTACTTGCCAGCCACTTGATCTTAATTGGAAGGCAATGCTTAAAACGCCACAATTCTACTCGTTATGGATTATGTACGCATTTGCTGCTTCTGCAGGTCTTATGATCATTGGTAACATTACAACAATCGCAAGCATGCAGGCTAACTTACCAAATGCAGTTTACCTAGCGTCTATCCTTGCTGTATTCAATTCAGGCGGCCGTGTAGCTGCTGGTATGCTTTCAGACAAAATTGGTGGCGTTAAGACTCTACTGATTGCTTTTGTTCTACAAGCTGCAAACATGGCATTATTCGGTACATTTGATAACGAAGTTATGCTTATCGTTGGTACCGCTATTGCGGCTGTAGGCTACGGCACGTTACTTGCCGTATTCCCATCATTAACTGCTGAATTTTACGGTCTGAAAAACTACGGTACTAACTATGGTGTTCTTTATACATCATGGGGTATTGGTGGTGCTATCGGTGCTGCTGTTGTTGGTTACTCAATGACACAAGGTGGCGACTATGCTCTTGCATACACTATTTCAGCAGTAATGGTTGGTGTTGCAATTGTACTTGCTCTGATTACTAAGCCTATTTCTGAAGAAAAAGCACAACAACTGGCCCCTGCTAGTGCTTAACTTTTCTTAATGAAATCAAGCCCGCTTGCCATATGGTGAGCGGGCTTTTTTGTGTTTTATACTATTTATTATTACAATAAAGCTATTATTTAATGTTATGGATATGTTTATGCTTTCTAAACGCTCATTACTTATCTTTATTTCCGTTATGTTTTCTGGCTGTGCAACTTATGCTACTTATAACTATGATCAATTATTCGGAAAGCAAAATGTCCAGCAAAGAATTTATGAGTATCGCTCTCCTGAAAGCTTAAATTATTTAACAGATATAAAACCTCTCATTGATCAACGCTGCGTTGTTTGTCATGCATGTTATGATGCGCCTTGCCAATTAAAAATGTCGTCGGCTGAAGGAATAGATCGTGGTGCTCACAAATCTCCTATATATCAAGGGACTAGACTAATTGCAGCTAATCCTACCCGCCTATTTGAAGATGCTCAAACAACTCAAGAGTGGCGTGATGTTAATTTCTCCCCTATTTTAAATGAAAGAGAACAAACAAAGATTGCCAATACTGAAGCGAGTGTAATGGCTCGTATGCTTAACTTAAAACAAGATAATCCACTAGCAAATGAACAACAGCTAAGTGGCTTTGATTTCTCGATAGATCGAGAACAACAATGCCCTACAATTGAAGAGATGTCTGACTATGAATCACAGTACCCAAGCTGGGGGATGCCTTATGGAATGCCTCAGCTAAATCAATCAGAGCATGATTTACTTATTTCTTGGCTTGAGCAAGGTGGTAAAATGAGTGATATCTCCCCACTGTCTCAGTATGAGATAGATCAGATAACTTTATGGGAAGATTTCTTTAATGGGAATTCATTAAAACAACAATTAACTAGTCGGTATCTTTTTGAGCATTTGTTCTTAAATAATATATATTTCTCAACTGACCCAAATACATTACGATTCTTTAAACTCGTTCGTTCTGCGACACCTCCTGGCGATGATATCGAGCTGATCGCAACACGCCGGCCTTATGATGACCCAAAAGTTAAACGCGTATATTATCGCCTAACCCCTGTTCGCAGTACAATTGTAGATAAGACTCATATGCCTTATCTACTTGATCAATCTCGTTTTGAAAAATGGGATAAGTGGTTTGTTAAGGCTAGTTACAACGTCACTAATTTACCTAGCTACTCTACCGATGTTGCAGCTAATCCTTTAACTACTTTTGTGGATTTACCTGTTAATTCACGCTACAACTATTTGTTGGATGAAGCTCAAGATACGATTCAAGGGTTTATTAAAGGCCCCGTTTGCCGTGGTCAGTTAGCCTTAAATGTAATAAATGACCATTTTTGGATATTCTTTGTTGATCCAGATAAAATTGATAATCCTGATGTTGTTAAGTTTTATAGAGAACAAAAAAATAACCTTGCACTTCCTGCTGAGTTAGACAGTACAACGGTACCTATTACTAGTTGGTTACAATACTCTCGAAATCAAGCTAGATACTTAGAAGCAAAAAATATATATTTAAATCAAACATTTAATAATGGACAACACTTAACTTTAGATTTGATTTGGAATGGTAATAACAATAATAATGCTGCATTAACTATTTATCGTCATTTTGATAGTGCTTCTGTTATTAAGGGACTTAATGGTCCAATACCAAAAACCGCTTGGGTTATTGATTATGCATTACTTGAACGTATTCATTATCTTCTTGTTGCAGGATTTGATGTTTATGGGAATTTTGGTCATCAACTAATGACGCGTATGTATATGGACTTTCTGCGACTTGAAGGTGAAAGCAATTTTCTAACTTTATTACCAAAACAAGTTCGTCAAACTGAATTTCAAAGTTGGTACCAAGATCCATCGCCACAATTAAGTGAATTTTTACAAAGAGATATACAACCTTTTGAGCAACCAACCAAAATAAATTATCATTCAAATAATCCAAAAAATGAGCTTTTTACTTTTTTGAAGCAACACATTGGCTCTAATTTAGCAATAAGTTACAATGTAACCAATTCAAAATTAAGTTCACTATCACATAATATATTAGCGGAGATTGACCGTATTCAAGGCTCAGGATTACAGCACCAGCCTCAGATCATGACACTGAAAGTAGTTGCTGACTCTGATAAACGCAGTGAATTTTTCACTATCCTTAATACCAGTGCACATAAGAATATTTCATCGTTATTTAATGAAGAAAGCAATCGGATCCCAAAATCAGACCGTTTGTCTATTCTCTATGGCGTTGTCGGCAGCTACCCTGCTGCTTTTTTGGAGGTTAAGGAATCTGAACTCCACATTTTTGTTAACCAACTAAGTAAGATTAACTCTGAAGATGAATATATACAGTTACTAGATAAATTTGCAGTAAGACGTAGCTCTGATCGATTTTGGGCTTATAGTGATGAGTTATCTCAGTGGTATAAGAGTCATAACCCTATTGAAGCAGGTCTTTTAGATTACAACCGATTTGAAAATCGTTAATCGCCATTATTGATTAAAGGCAGTATTATTCGCTTATGACTGGCTTTTAAAAAGGATATTTTATTTGTTAAAACAATTATTAGAGCGAACATTGAATGCCTTTTGTGAAGATTATAAGGCCTTTTCTAAACATCATTATCCTACGATTCATAACCGTGGGCTATCTCTTGAACATCTTAGTTCTGCATTTCTTCGACGCCTTTTATCGATAAGTAAAGAGTTTACACAAGATACCACCGCTATACTGTTCTCTAATGATGTTGCACATCAACCAAGTGTCTATTTATTCACGTTTAATAATGAAAAAGTATGGTGTATCTTCCCACCTTTTTTGAATGCAAAAACAGAAGCAAAATCTCAGATATATTTTTGTATTGAAGCTCTAATAGCCACTAATCAGGCTAAACCTAATGATCACTTTATAATTTTATGTGATCATTGGTTTGATAGAACAAAAAGCAGTAAAGCTCTTTATTATTGGTGGACAGGTCACCAACCTCTTCTAATAAATGATTATTTAATTCAAGGAATACACCCTTTAAAAACACCAGAACTGTTATCTGATGTATTAAAAGTACAGTATGAGATGGAACCTATTACGTTATCAATCACCCATCCAATTGAATCAAAACAACATCAATCTTTACTTAAATATTTTTTATGCTTTGCATTACTTCAATACAAAGCACAGCCCTCTTTTCCAAGCTAGCCTAATGAGTCATTTCCATCTTTAGCAATATGCTCTAATTTAATGACTCCTTTACACCCTAGATTTTCAATTTGAGTCTTATGTAATTGCGTATTTAAATAAAATCCATATTGATAATGTACTTCTCCATTTTCTGATGCCACTTCTTTACGATAAACAATATCTCCTAACATTGCAGGAAAAGAGCGAATTCTTAACTCACAGCTACCTTCTAGTAGTTTTCTTTCGCTAGTAAAACCAAATCCCTTTTTAGAGACATCAACAAGTTTCACACTCACAAAAGGCATGAGTCGATGAGCCCAGAAAACTTTTGCGTTAACCGATTTTTTACATTCAAATCTAGGCCAACGACGTTTCATTAAAAAATCCACATATCACCTTAACGAAGTCTTTATAGTTCTATTCTCAACAAAAAAAGCAGATAATTCAATAAAATTATCTGCTTTTTTATAATAGAATGACAAACGGTAATATGGGTTACCTAAAGTTTACTAAATCAATATACAACTCATATGTAATTAAAATAAAACATTTATACAAATTATTCACATTGTTCTTTTTTTGCATTAGTTTGTGGTAAATACCATTCAGCTAACTTAAATTGCAGATCATTTGCAGCTTCGATTGATGTTTTTTGCTTCATCATTACACTGTATGTTTGATTCCAAACTTCATCTTCTAAATTATGTTTTGGCGAAGATAAATTCTGTGCCGTACTTCGTATTGTAGAGTCACACTCAGTTCGCCATGACATCATAGTCGCTGCAGTTGGATCGCTCACTTCAATAAAATGATTCGAAAGTGAAAAGAAACCTGGTAGTGAGTTAGTTAATCGCTCTGCAAACTCAGCAGTCGTCATCCAATTAAGCAATGTCATAGCCGCTTCTTTATTTTTCGAGTGAGTATTAACACCTATACCTATATCAGTATGATCACTGATATAACACTCATCCCCTTTATGTGCTACTGGTGGCTTAAATGCTCCTAGTTCGATTTCATTTCTAAAAGTCGGGATCCCCCAAGAACCGGCAGGATAGACTGCTACTTTACCTGATTTAAAAGCATCAATACTGTCAGCATAACTCACACTTTGGTAATCTGGCCCCAAATAATTAACCCATCGACTTAATTCAGCAAAAACTGATTGATATGATTTATCATTCAATTGTTCTGTTCCTTCAACAATACCAAGTCGACCATCTTCTCCTTTCCAATAATTTGGTCCGATATTTTGAAAGCCTAGTGTTGCTGGCACCCACTTATCTTTGACAGACATACTCATCGCTTGATAGCGGCCATCAGATTTAACTTTATCAAGTAATTGGTAAAACTCACGGCGAGTTTCTGGTTCTTTTAAGCCTAGCTCTTTAAATACGCTTTTATTATAAAAAAAACCATGGATAACTGAAGCCATTGGTAAACAATAAGTTTGAGCTCCTGATCGTGTTTGCCATGGTGATTGTGCAAAACTTGGAAAGTTTTCAATGCCATCCATTTCTGTAATTTCATCAAAAACACCAGCTTGGAAAATTTTTAATGAAGAGTCGAATGGGCGACACATTGCCAAATCACCCGCACGTTCTTTATCTTGCAACAATAAATCATATTTAGAGAAATCTAGTTGGCGAAATTCTACTTTAATACCAGGGTTTTTCTTATAAAATGCAGGTAAGATCTTTTCTTGCCAAATGTCACCTTCATTACTCCAAGTATCAATAGTGATAACAGTTGTTGCTTGTGCATTCATCGCCAAAGCCGATAAGCCTAGGGCAAGTAGTATTTTTTTATTCATGCTTATTCCTACACTTTAAACTTGGATATTAATGCTTCTTGATCGCTTGCCATCAAGGTAAGTATTTCACTACTCTCTGAAGACTGTCTAGCTTCTTTCTCTGCATCAAAAGCAACTTCTGATATATTACTTATATTTTCAGCTACGTCTTTACATACCGCTATTTGCTCTTCTGTTGCTGTAGCAATTTGCTGTGACATTCCTTGTACTTGCTGCAATTGTTCATGAATAATATCAAAGGCTTGTTCTGTTTTCTTAGTCTGAATAACACAATCTTGAGTTTGTGCATGACTACTATTCATTACTGATACAGAAGCGGTCACGGATGCTTGAACATTTTCAATCATTTTTCGTATCTCTTCTACTGATTTACCAGAACGATCAGCTAACCCCCGAACTTCATCAGCCACCACAGCAAACCCTCGGCCATGCTCTCCTGCTCGTGCGGCTTCAATTGCGGCATTTAAGGCCAATAAGTTAGTTTGTTCTGATATATCACGAATAACATCTAAAATATCACCAATTTCATTACTGTATTTAGCAAGGTTCTCAGTAATTTCTACCGCACCTTCAATATTTTCAGCCAGAGATTGAGTCAAATCAATAGTAGTATTAACTTGAGATCGCCCTTCAGCAGCGGCATCCTCTGCTTTAGTCGAGATATTTAATGCACTATCGCCATTACGAGCTATTTCTTGAGCACTTAATTCCATTTCTGCAATTGACGCCGCCACATTATCAGTACGCATTTTCTGGTCTTCAACACGATTCATTGCGCGAGAACTGATCTCTGATGCTTTATTTGCTTCACTTACCAGTTTGTGTGAGCCTTCATTAATCTGTTTTAATAAGCTGGTCATTACATCTGCTAAATGATCGACATAGCGGGATACTTCACCAAATTCACAACTTGTATTATGATTCGTACGTAACGTCATATCTCCATTTGTCATTTGATTTAATACATTATTAATCTTTTTCAGAGGTGAATGTATCTGAAGAGAGATCTTTGCCGCAATCACTATCGCAAGCACTAAAGACAATAGAGTGACTACAGCACTAATTAATGTCGCTTTCCCTGATGCTTCTTCTGCTTCCTCTACATTTAATTGTGAGATATTTTGAGCATAACGCTTATATTCTTGAATTTTATTTTGACTCTTGACTACCTTCTCATAGGAAAGTCTATCAAGACGAGCAGTTTCTTGTTGTAAATGCTGTTGCTTATCTAACGCATTCAGTAACCCTTCTTTATTAAGAACTAATACCGAAATACGATTTAGATTTTTGATAAAACGTAACTTTACTTCATCATCAATATTGATAATAGCTAAACGTTGATTTGCAATTTCAATATCTTTCGTCAATACCTTTCGAATTTCAACCAAGTCGGTTTCTGGAGTTACACGCCTAATATTTTTTAGATCACGCGTGATCCCACTCGTAATCAGCTCTGCTCGATTATATAAAGAACGCTTAACACTCGCTTTTTGCAATAATAAATTTGCAGCCCACTGGTAGGTATCTTCTAAACGGACAAACTCATAATTCAATTGTGTTATTTTTTCATTTAAAATAACAAGTCGTTTATGATCTGAAATTACTTGATCTGCAATACCAAAAAACTCTTCAGTAGTATTGAGGACATCATCAATTAATCTTAAAGAATCAGTAGTTGGTGTATATGTATGCTTATCTTGTTTTGCTTTCTCTAAGCTTACCTTTTTTTCATCAAAAGCCGCTTTTACTTGTGCTAATTGATTTGATGACAGCGTTGTTCTGTACTCTAACAATCTTAATCTGCTTTCTAAAATACCAGACTGTAATTGTGATGCTGCATTCACCATTTTCGACGATACGTTCGTGATTTCATCGATACTGTGTTTCATGTTTTGATTATTAAAATAACCTATACCAGCGATACCTAATAGCATCGCAAACATGACACAAAAGCCTAAAATAGTCCTTTGCACAATTGATAATGTCATGTGATTTACCTCTATTAATTCGATAGAGCGTAAGTTACTTGAAATTAATTTGTTAATAAAGCGTTAATTATGTCATTTTAGTGACGCATATCACACTTTAAAGTTAACCGTACCTTACCCTGTTCAATTTAAGTTATTCAGAATAACTTGAAATGATGGCTGAGGATTAATATATTTGTGCAAGCTCAATAGGATACCCCCTTTGTGCTGCTAGCATCTGAGAAAGATGCTCAATATCTTCTTTTTCGATTGAAGGTAAAAACGTTATTTTCCCATCCAATTTAAGTATTCTCTTAATTTCTTTTGCACATTCTATTCCTGAAGAAGCTTTTACTATTTCAGCCCTAAAATACCCATCACCAGTATAGACTACATTTGCAGCTCTTAATGTAATATCATTCCCAGGTATTTGTTGAGCACCATAAAGGGGCTTCCCAAAAGGGGTGGCTTTATTAAACTGGGGCATAAATTGGCTAATATGCTTAATCGCTCGCTCTGTTCGTTCTGTTTGAACTGATACGTCCCATCCTTGGGTTAGTTTTCGCTTTAAATTATCAGCTATTTTAGGTTGAGATGACACTTCACAAGATTGAGACAATCCATTTCGAAACAAAGTGATCTCTTCTGTCATTCCATGTAATTGAAAATAACCATTTGGATACGGTGTAAATTGAGCCATTCCTTGAGGTGTTCCCCGTTTTCCATGAAAAATAATTTCAGGCCACTTTCCATAACTATCTTCTTTCCAATGGGCGACATAAGCAGCTTTAAATTCAATTAAACGTTTCACTTTTTTCTGTACTAGATCATCAATAATTCCAGTTTTAAAGCCAGCACTGTTAATAATATAATCAAAGTGACTAGTATATTGCTGTTCTGATTGTATATAAGATAGATTCCAAGACGGTTCAATGTGAGGTTGATTAGCTTTCTTAATGCTGTTCACATGAGCAAGCAGTTTAACTGAAACATTCTCTTGTTGTTCAAGTGTTAATTGGGCTGTTGCTGCCATTCTAAATACACTCAACCCGTATTCTTGAACCAGCACAACGGGATACTTCAATTCATCTAAATTAACATGATGAACAAATGGGATCATCCATTCCTCTGCTGTTTGTGGGGTACTTGTTGGTTGATATTGAGCAATACGTTTAAGATCTGCTTTTGTATAATGATGAAAATAGTCGCTTGCTGGTCCAAAAACTTCATTCTTTGGCTCGTTTTTAATCAGCTGGGCATAGGCTTTTTGTAATAGATGCAAACGAGGAAGCAAATCCATTGGATCGCCGTCATCACTCTTAGGTACAGCAATAATGGTCGGGCGCATATTCATGGTATGAGGGAAAAATCGAACCGTCTCTACTGATTCTCTTAGTAGTGTTAAGCATTGTTCATCTGAGATTTCTCGATAAAGGTTGCCTCCGGCATGCAAATGACAAATTGGAGGGCCATTAACTAAACTGTTTCCTTGTTCAAATAGCTGGATATCAATATCAAACTGCGATAAATACATCGCAATACTTGACCCTGCAATACCACCACCGATAATGGCCACTTTTTTGCGTAACTGCTTTTTATCCATATTATGTTTATCTATCCAAAGCGATTTTTTATTGACTTAGGTATTTTACTTCGCGTCACAAAAAAATAATAGGATATCATAAAAAAAAGCTTGATTAGTTTATATCTCTTTTAATAATCAAGTAGATAAGTATTTATTCAATTAGTTACCCACAGAAATTGTGGATAACTGTGAGTAAATCTATCCCCAGAAGGTTAAATTAAAAATTCTTACTATTACGCCAAGAACCAAAGCACTTACGCCTATGCGGTACCATTTATGTTCTTGAAGCGATAAATCGATCCGTTTAACAAATAAGATGCAGGCACCTCCCCAATCAGAGGTTCTTCGTCCATATTGAGTAATTGTAAGTAATAAACATAAAATCCCAACGCCAATAAATAGATGTTCTATAATAGATACCATTACATTCATGAATGTACTCCTTTACGTCTTAATCACTCTACTATGACTTAAAAGAGATAAATAAGTAAATTAGCCAATAGTCTTAGAGTTATTTTCAATATACATAGGAAAGAAGTTCTTATTCTGACTTGGTTTTTGTTATACTGCTCACAACTTTATTTGATAATGTGAATGTAATGGAACAGCTTGAAGCCAAACTAAAAAAATTAGAAAAAAGAAATTACCGTAGCTACACCTCTATTAAAGGTGAGTACGATTTTACCGACTTCACTTTGTATATTGATAATGTCCAATCAGACCCATACGCTCCGCCTTCTCGCCTACGAGCAAAGCGAGCATGGTCATTAACTCATCTTCAATGGCTACAAGAAACCTCATTAGATTATCAACGTGCTGCAAGAGATTTTCTTGCTCGTCATTTCAGCGAATTACTTGAAAAAGATGCGACGTTATCTATTGCTTTATCTGGGCAAACAGTCTTAGACCATACCTCAGTTGTGTTTGATGATGAAGGCATTGAGCTTCGTTACAATATGAATCTGCCTGCGGACGGTCGCGAGATCTTAGCAAAAAGAGCCATTAATATTTTGACATTCCATATGCCAAAATACATCCGTCGTACTTTATTAGCTCGTGAACTTCCGATTGAAGAGCTGAAAGAACATTGTAAAGTGATTGTCGACCAAGTTGCACTTCGAGGTCAGCTTGCTGAGCATAACCTTGTCGCGTTTGTGGCAAATGGTAGTATTTTACCTAGAATTGCAGGTAATAATGATCGTCCGATGAAAGACGCGATTGCTTTTCAAAGCCCTGCTTCTTTAGAGGTTGAGTTATCAGCCCCTAACCGTGGTTTAATTAAAGGTATGGGTATACCTAAAGGGATCACGCTTATTGTAGGTGGTGGTTTTCATGGTAAATCAACCCTACTGAATGCATTAGAACGCTCTATTTACGACCATGTCCCTGGCGATGGCCGCGAATATATTGTTTCAGAAGCTTCTACAACAAAAATTCAAGCTGAAGATGGTCGTTGTGTTCATAACCTAAACCTTTCAAATTACATCAACCATTTACCTATGGGTAAAGATACTACCTGTTTCTCTACTCAAGATGCATCAGGCTCAACATCACAAGCTGCATGGCTTCAAGAATCATTAGAAGCTCAAGCTAAAACGCTATTAATTGACGAAGATACTTCTGCAACTAATTTCATGATCCGTGATGAGCGTATGCAAGCATTAGTGAATAATGGTGCAGAGCCTATTACTCCATTAGTTGATCGTATTGGTCAATTACGTGATGAATTAGATGTATCAACAATTCTTGTTATGGGTGGTTCTGGTGATTACCTTGACGTTGCTGATACTGTTATTCAAATGCACGACTATCAAGCGGTTAATGTCACAGAAAAAGCAAAAGAAGTTGTAGTAAGCCATCCAACAACTCGTGTAAAAGAAGGGTCTGAACACTTATTACCAACTCAAACACGTCAATTAAATCGCTCTTCTCTTCAAGGAATTTTACAAGAAGGGAAGTTCCGTATCCAAGCAAGAAATAAGAATACTTTACGATTTGGTCGTGAATTAGTTGATATTACGGCTGTATCTCAGCTTCAATCTTCTGCACAAGTCCATGCCATTGGCTGGATGTGGTTTCAGCTATCCCAAACTCCAGGCTGGGAATTAAACCCTGTTGAGTTTATAGCCCAACAGCTCCATGATAATTGGTATGATTTAATGCCTAAACACGGCGATCTTGCGAAACCTCGTGTTATTGAAGTTATGGCTACACTTAATAGAATGCGTATCGCTGATTTTAAATAAACCATTGATTATCTAAGCCTCCATAACGGAGGTTTTTTTATGACAAATTCTGTTTTATAGATAAAAAACAGTCAATATGAGGACATCACTCTATAAAACCTATTCATATACTCCAAATAAAAATGAATAATTACTTTTTTTTAATGAATAGTATTCCACTTTTAAAAAAAACAGTGTACTCTCCTGATAACTGAATGAATACGGAAGTTTAGTGAATAATAATGCTAAGGATTAGCTTTTATTAACTAGTAGTAATTGAGAGATTTATGCAAAGTTCAATTGAGAATACCCCAATGAGTAAGAAGAAAAACCTTCTTATGTTCCTTATCCCGTCATTAATTGGCTTGTTCCTTTTTATGGCTCCAGTAACTTATAATGGTGATATCACCATCCCTGTTGCTGTGTTAGCAAAATCTATCCAGGCTTTATTTGGTGAACACCTAGTCGCAATTGTGACCGGTATCATTATGTTTATGTCTGTTGCAACGATTATTGCGAAAGTAGTAAAACCAACATTTATCACAAATAACAACTTTTTATATGGCTTACTAAGCCCTACTCCACTTTGGTTTGTGGTTCGTTTAATTGGTGGACTTGCTGCTGCTTCTGTATTTTTTCAGGTTGGTCCTGAAGCAGTATGGGAACCTAACACTGGCGGCCTTGTTCTTAATGATTTATTACCTGTACTTTTTTCTGTCTTTATTTTTGCAGGTTTACTATTACCTCTACTTTTAAACTTTGGTTTACTTGAGCTCTTTGGTACGCTACTAAGTAAAGTAATGCGCCCTGTATTCAACCTTCCTGGTCGTTCCGCTATTGACTGTATGGCTTCTTGGTTAGGTGATGGTTCTGTTGGTATTCTTCTAACAAGTAAACAATACGAGAATAAATTCTATACTCAACGTGAAGCCGCTGTTGTTGGTACGACATTCTCGGCTGTATCTATTACATTTAGCTTAGTTGTGATTGCTCAAGTAGAGCTTGAAAGTTACTTTCTTCCATTCTACCTAACAGTATGTTTAGCTGGCTTTGTTGCTGCGGTTATCATCCCTCGCCTTCCACCTCTTAGTTATAAGAAGGACTTATTTATTGATGGTTCTGAACGTGCAGCTGATGCAGAAGCTATCCCAGAAGGTCATTCAACCTTCTCGTGGGGTATTGCTCAAGCAATGGAAAAAGCATCTAAAGTAACCTCTATAAAGAGTGTTTTTGGTGAAGGTGTTAAAAATGCTATCGATATGGTGTTTGGTGTACTACCTGTTGTTATGGCTTTAGGTACTATTGCTTTAGTTATTGCTGAATACACATCTGTTTTTTCTGTGTTAGGCCAACCATTTATCCCATTCTTAGAGTTACTTGGTGTCCCTGAAGCTGCTGCTGCATCTAAAACTATCGTTGTAGGTTTTGCTGATATGTTTATTCCTGCAATCCTTGCATCTTCTATTAATAGTGAAATGACTCGTTTTGTTATCGCGGCAATGTCAGTAACCCAACTTATCTATATGTCGGAAGTTGGGGCATTATTACTTGGCAGTAAGATCCCTGTAAACATCTTTGAATTATTCGTTATCTTTATCTTACGTACCATTATTACTTTACCAGTGATTGCAGGTGTCGCTCACCTTATTTTCTAATAAAACAGAATATAAGTATAAAACTAAGGTAACTTCTTATGAGGTTACCTTTTTCCGATTTCTAAATTGTTTGGGATGTAAGCATAAAAATGAAATCCTTCAGAGCGTTCCTGGCTTACTCAACTCAATGATACGAAGTAGACACGCATCGATACCTTTGATCTAATGAATATCGCCAAACACACATTTTAATCAATTGGAGGGTACGATGCGCGATATTCAGATTCTATACCAAACTATTCAGAACCAATGCCCTACAATTCACAAAAAACGCCTTAATTCTCTAATACTTGCCACAAAAAGTGTGCTTAGGGCTCTGATTTAACTCTAACCAAGCTGGAGCGACAGCTCGACACCAATACCACCGTTAAACATGCCATTAAACGCGTAAATAGATATAAAACTCTATCCTTCTCTGTTGAGAAAATAACTCTAACTTCATAAAAATTATTGCTCTTTGCCTTTTCAGAGCTAAGCGAAAAACGATCGGGGCAAGCATTTTTCGCAAAATACGCTAGTGCCCAAAAACACAACTTTTCTGATATCACCGAACCTCCTAAACTGTACTGCCACATAACGCCTGCATAAGTAAGCGCTTAACTAACCACACATATCAATATTAAGCATGCTTTGCCATAGTATCTTTTTAATCGGAGGTATTATGAATCAACAAAGTAAGCGCGACCATTGGGCTAATATTTTAGAGCAGCAGAAAGAGAGTAACCTATCTATCAAGCAATTTTGTATTGATAATGAAATAAGCTACCAAACCCTTTATTACTGGTCAAAGAAGCTCAGCGAGTCAGAAGTCACAACAAAAATTCACCCCATTATCGTGACAGAGCCAACACAAGAGCCGTCAAATATTGTGGTGCTGACATGTAATAATGGCCTTCGTGCCGAGTTACCAGCAAACCTTAATTCCAAACAAATAAAACATTGGGTTGATGCATTGCAATGATACAGTCAGGAAAGGTTTACCTCGTCGTTGGCGTCACCGACATGAGAAAATCCATTGATGGCTTATCACTCATTGTCGCCGAAACGCTGGAAATGGACCCATTCAGTGAAGCCTGGTTTATTTTTTGTAACCGCAATCGAGATAAACTCAAGATCTTGTTTTGGGATACCAATGGTTTTTGGCTTTATTATCGTCGCTTAGAAAAAGGGACGTTCAAATGGCCAACTCCCAATATTGATGGTGCGCTCCACATTAGCAGACAACAACTCAACTGGCTTTTATCTGGACTGACTTTAGATCATGCTAAAGCTCATAAGCCGTTATTTAACCTAGAAGTGTGATCGCTGATAATGATCATCAAATTGGACTTGAACGATCCTTTTTCGATGTCACACTTAGGGTAATTAAACAACCTTGAGCTAAAGCATGACCGATCTTCCTAATGATATTGAGCAACTAAAAGCGATGCTACTTGAGCTTCATAATCAAAATGAAGCCAAAGAGAAGCTGCTTGTTGCCAAGCAAGAAGAAGTCGCTGAATTAAAAACTCAAGTTGCACTCTTGGTTGAGCAATTAAACCTAAATAAATCCAAGCGCTTCTCATCGCAAAGTGAAAAAGTACCAAAAGGTACTTTCAATGAAGCTGAGCAGCAAAACTCGCTCCCTAAATCGAATGATGAGAAGAAAAAAACAGGTCGCAAGCCTCTACCAAAAGAGCTTGAGCGTGAGATACACAAGCATGAACTCAATGCACCTTATTGTGAATGTTGTGATGAACCATTGCATGAATGTGGCGTTGAAACCTCAGAAGAGCTTAAAATTATTCCTCAAAAGGTCACTGTCATTCGCCACGAACGCACTAAATACGCTTGTCGCCAATGTGAAAAAACGCAAACCCAATCCAAAATTATCACCGCACCAAAGCCCGCTAGTATGATCCCCAAAAGCATGGGAAGCGCAGGAGCTTTCGCGGCGGTAGTCACAGCAAAATACGTAGATGCACTGCCACTGTATCGCCAAGTAGATATCCTAAATCGGTCTGATATTGATATAAGCCGAGCGACGCTTGCTAATTGGTGTGTTCAGTTGGGTAATAAAGTGAAACCAGTCATTGATGAGATGAAATCAAGGCTGCTTAATGAAAAGCTTATCTGCGCAGATGAAACCACAGTACAAGTGCTACGCGAAGAAGATAGAAAAGCGCAAACCAAATCTTATATGTGGGTTTACCGTAGTGGTGAGTTCATTAAAACCCCTGTTGTTATCTATGATTATCACCCAAGCCGTGCAGCAACGTGTGCAAAAGACTTTTTAGGTGATTACTCAGGGTACTTACTCTCTGATGGCTACAGCGTATACGACACATTAGATGCAGTGACACAAGCAGCATGTATGGCGCATGCTCGTAGAAAGTTCACCGATGCACAAAAAGCGTCACCCTCTAAAAAAGCGGGAAAACCTGAAAAAGCCCTCAACTTCATCGCCAAACTTTACGGCGTAGAAAGAAAGGCAAAGGGATTATCCGCAAATGAACGGCAGAAGATAAGAAAACAGGAAGCTGAGCCAATATTGAGTGAATTTAAAGCGTGGCTTGATGTTCAAAATGTCTTACCCAAAGGGGCATTAGGTAAAGCTATCGCCTACACTCAAAAGCAATGGCCTAAATTACTCACCTATCTTGAGGATGGTGATATCAGCATCGATAATAATGTCACAGAAAGAGACATTAGGCCGTTTACCACAGGTAGAAAAAACTGGATGTTCTCAACGTCTGTTGATGGAGCGAAGGCCAGTGCTAACTTGTATAGCTTGGTAATGACGTGCCGCGCCAATGACATTAACCCGTATTATTACTTCCAGTATCTATTTACGGAATTACCTAAACGTGATCCAGTTGATGATATGTCGGATCTTATGCCGTGGCTCGTTGAAATGAGTGATGCAGAGTAAAGCATCACTAGTTCATTGAGCGCTTACTTTGCTACCATGCAAATTAAGCTCAAATTTACCACTTAATACGGTAAACCAAAAGAAACCTAGAATGCCGAATGTAGCAAATCGTGTTGATGCATTTGTTAAGTGCACGGCAAATACATAGGTACACTCCAACCATACTCCAATGCATTTTTAGCAAAACCATTGTCTTCTATTTTAAAGCCACAAGCTTCAAAGTACGGAATTTGTTCATTAGATGAAGTTGTTAAAGTAATTCGCGCAATATTATTTTCTTTACAGTAAAGTTTGATTTTTTCAAGATGGAAATCGAAAAGGTTTAATGATTTAAAGTAATGCAATTCATACTTTTTATCCTTTTCCGCCACAGGCTTATAAGGATCATAAAATACAACATCTGCAATATATAAATCATTTGGATACATTCTACAAAGTGACAATTGTATACAACCTTCGCTATTTATTTTAGGGTCATCCACTGTTGCATATGTAAAAGATAAATCTTGAATTACCTTGCGTTTAATAACTTTCTCTACCTTTTGATAAATTAGAGGGTTCTTATTATCAAAATCAGCAGCTAGTTTCTGTGGATTAACCTTTGCTCCGGATTCAACAAATAGCATCCAAGCCTGAGCACCAATATCAAACAATATATTTGGATCTATTCGTGCTATTTCATTGATTCTTTCCATACCAAACTGTTTAAAACTAACACTTTTATCAAATTTTTCTTCGATTTTATTTCTTTGAACTATATCGTGTAATTCCATATTTTCCTCTTAGTGCACTTAACGCCTGCATAACACGTTTACTACCAGCAATTATACTTAAAATTGACGCCTTAAAACGAGAAACACCCGACAACCTAAGATGCCGAGTGTAGTAAATCGTGTTGATGCATTTGTATGGATAATAAACACTCAATTAGGGTAAAGTGAGACCCAGACTTTAGCTGCAACTAAAGTTGATTTATACAGTAGTTCGGTTGATGCATGGCTCCTCTATCGAGAGACCGATAACAAACGCGAACGCTGTATAAACTCCAAGCCTACACTCGAATAGTCGACTGGGTCTCGAACCCGTATTATAGCAAACAAGAGTAAGCTTATTATGAATAATCCTACATTTCAAAGCATCAATGTCGGTGTTGATACCGGTAAAACTCAACTAGACATTTTCATCAGACCTATAGGCCTGTTCTTCTCTGTTTCTAATGACGATAAAGGCATAAAAGAAGCCATTACAACTATTAAGAAACATAAACCAGAACGTATCGTTATTGAGGCAACAGGTAGACTTGAAGTCCCCTTTGTTCTTGCTTGCACAAAGGCTAAGCTTCCATACGTTGTTGCTAACCCTATTCATGTAAGACGATTTGCTGGCGCTATTGGACAAATAGCCAAAACAGATAAATTAGACGCCCAATTAATTGCATTGTACTCGGAAAGAATTGAACCCCCACTGTCAACTCTAAAGCCTGAAAACATAAGGCTAATGAGCGATTTAGTCATTCGTAGAAATCAATTATTATCCATGCAAACTATGGAAAAGAATCGCCTTCAAATACTCCCTAAAGAACTAGCGATGACCATTAAACCAATATTGACAACCTTCAAAAATCAAATCCAAAAAATAGAAGAAAAAATCATTAAGATTATTGAATCTTGTGATGAATATAAGCATAAAAATGAAATCCTTCAGAGCGTTCCTGGCATAGGAAAAGTTGCTGCTGCATCGCTAATAAGTAATCTCCCTGAGCTTGGAAGTATTAGTAATAAAAAAGCGTCAGCTTTGGTTGGAGTAGCCCCTATGAATCGGGACAGTGGTCGCTACAAAGGTCACCGAAAAATCAAAGGAGGCCGGAAGCAAGTGCGGACGGTTCTCTATATGGCCATGATGTCAGCAATGCAATGTAACCCCGTTTTCAAGTCGACTTACAGTCGCCTCGTAGCTGAAGGAAAACCCAAAAAACTCGCTATTATAGCCTGTGTTAGAAAGATGGTTGTCATACTTAATTCAATGATACGAGATGGTGTCATGTGGAATGAAAACCACGCTAATAATTAGTTATTGACACCATAGTCGTTTGTTAGTTGCCTTTCTCGACTTAATTTAAGACCGATAAACACCTATCTAGCACCTGTTTATTTCCAATTATAATCAGTTTCAACCTTTTTCTTGTTCGAGTAATGTTCTGAAATAGCATTTTCACAGAGTCATAATATGTTCTTGATTGATAAATCAATGAACCAGAAGTGTCATATGAGAAATACTCATCGATAACAACTGCCACATTGTCAAACTCCTGTCCAATTACAGCATGCGAGCATTTATTTAGGCTATCAGAGTAGGATTCATGATGCTCGGTACCATGTAATGATGGTGTAAGGTTTAGAACTTCCCAACCATCATTACCAACCAGTTGAATATAGTTTCTTACGGAGTCCAAATCAGTAAAGTAATCAAAATCAACATTACCACAATTAGAAAAAACCACGTCATTTCTTTGATTGTTAAATAATAACTTAATAAATCCCGCAATTTCCTTGTTAGTTCTAATTTTGTCAGAAAGCTTAAATTTGCAAACCTTTCCGATTGCATTGATTTTTCCCTCAATATCCAAGCGTGATTCTTTTGATGATAAAGTTTGCTGTTTATCATATGAAAAAATGCATGTCGTATTAGTTGCCTTGGCATCAATAACTAATTGATCAAATTGATTTTCGTATATCCTTTGAGTTTCATCGATAATCACCAAGTCTAAGTCATTTAAGTTATGGTATTTTAAGCTTTTTATTGGAATAATATTCCATCCTAATTGATTTAGTCTATGATGACCTTCATTCAAATTTCCGCAATGAACAATTAAGGTTCGCTTATGATCTTTAACCCATTTGACGACATCATATGTTAATAGAGTTTTACCAGTTCCAGGACCGCCAGTGATTGAGATAAAAGCAGATTGAGTTTTATTTAAAACATTAAATATCTGATTTTTTATGTCTTCTTGCTGTCCTGTTAGAAAGTACTGGTTATTAACAAATTTTTCAGTAGAGTTAAATGGTGAAACGAGATAATCTGATGGATTAAACAATTGATCAGGGTTCTCAATTTTTAATAGGTTTTGATATGTCAATAATTGTGTCAATATACTGAAGTCAATTACTTCTAGGTCATCATTAGAACCAAGTTTATATAGCGTGTTTGTTTGAACAACATAAGTAAAATTGTGCACAACTTTCTTTATGTGGCTAAGATAATATTTATTTCTAAGTAACTGCTTTTTGATCTTAGTTTCTGTACTGCTGTTCTTTAGTTCTACATTTAGAATGTAGTTATCACCAAACCTTAATAGATCAAACTCTTTACTAATATGTTGAATCTTATAACCAACATAGAAATCGTGAAAAATATTTACATAAGGTAATACTTCGTACATCTGAATCACGAATTGCCTAAGATCTTCAACTTCATTTGTCTTAATGTCTACATTGTAATGCTTTTTATAAGCATCATACTCACTAGGCTGAAGACTAATGTATGCTTGTACAAGAGATATTATATTGATACTTTTCACTAATTTACTCCATATAAAACGGTAATAATATTGTAGATTAATTCCACAGTTCCGGTGGCAACTAACGCCTGCATAACACGTTTGCTACCATACAGACTTAGCTGAATTTTAACGCCTTAATCACTGAAACTAAAGGCAAACTGACAACGCCGAGTGTAGCAAATCGTGTTGATGCATTTGTTATGAGAATGTCTCACCCAGTGTGCACGACATAAATTGACTATGTGGATCAGGTTTATAATCAGCAAAGGGATCACAATATTCAAAACCAAATTTTTCATAGAGATTACGAGCTGGTTTGAAGAACTCTTGCGAGCCGGTTTCCAAGCTAATTTTCTTATAACCCCTACCCGATGAAACATTTAATACATGATTGAGAAGAAGCGTACCTACACCTAAATTTCGCGCATGATTAGAGGTTCTCATTGATTTTAGTTCAGCATGGTTTGAATCCAATTCCTTAATTGCTGCACAACCTAATAACTGTTCGCCTTCCAGCAGCTAAAGAACGTAATCTCAGGTACTTTTAGAGCGCTAACATCTAATGCGTGTACACTTTCAGGAGGAGAAGTCGCATACATATCTTCCAAATGTTCTTTTAATAACTGAACAACTTCACCGCTATTCAAATCATCTATTTTGATATCCATATTTAAAATTATCCCTTAATTCTCATAACGCCGCAATAACACGTTTATTACTACGACGACTTAGCTGAATTTTACTGCCTTAAACACTGAAACCAAAGACAAACCTACAATGCCGAATGTAATAAATCGTGTTGATTGCTTTGTTGAACGAAGCCGCTTCGCGGCAGAGTAAAACCTGTATCGTCCATACTCTCTGTACCTCCATCATTTCGATGGCGGATAACAGGAGTAAACACCATGAGCCCAACTGAACTAGAGCGATATCATCGCCTTTATGAATTACACCTTACCAACTTAACTCTGCAAGGTAAACGACCTGCTACCATTGATGCCTATTCTCGAGTGGTACGCCGGATTAGCGAGTTCTTTGACCGCTCTCCCGATACATTAAGCACGACTGATTTAAAAAACTTCTTCGCCGGTTTAATTAGCACTCACTCGTGGAGCACCGTTAAACTCGACCGCAATGGCTTACAGTTTTTCTATCGCCATACTTTAAATAAACAATGGGTATGGCTTGATATCGTTAAACCTCCTCAATCTAAAAAACTGCCCGATATCATGACCCTACAACAAGTGGCTCTACTCATTAGCAGGACTCGACAACGCCGCTATCAAACCTTCTTTTTGACCTTATATACGATGGGGCTTCGCTTGAGTGAAGGCCTTAACTTAACTATCCATGATATAGACGCCCACACCATGCAAGTACACGTTCGAGATGGTAAAGAGGGCAAAGACCGATTAGTACCCTTGCCCGAGAGAACCCTTCATGCGCTTCGAGCTCATTGGCTCTCTCATAAACACCCCAAATTAATCTTTCCAGGCTTGGGAGGAAATATTGATAAGCCTATGGACCGAGGCGGCATTCAAAAGGCCATGAAGTTAATACTCAAAGACTGTGGTATCCAAAAGATGATCTCTCCCCACTCACTTAGACACTGCTTTGCAACGCATCTATTGGAGCAGGGACTCGACCTTCGGTCACTGCAAACTTTGCTGGGCCATGCCAGTCTGAACACTACTGCCCGTTACACTCAAATGACACCACTCAAGCAGCGTGACGCTGCTCTAGCAATCAACCTACTTGCAGATTCGTTAACCTTAATCTGGGAGGAAGCATGAGTACTTTCATTGATCTGTTACGCGCTCATAAAGATGAGCTTGAGCGTCACCTCTTATCACCAAAAGTGAACACTCAAGTCAGCCACGACATTCGCAAGGCGGTATCCGCCATGCTTAGATGTAAAACCGAGCAACAAGGCCGCTCGCAATGGTTTTGCTCTAACTGCCATCACGATGACCGATTACCCTTATCCTGCGGGCATCGACATTGCCCACAATGCCAACACCGCACCACTTGTGATTGGCTTCTGCGCCAAAAACAAAAGCTTCTGCCTACGCACTACTTTATGACCACCTTTACCTTGCCATATCAACTGAGAATACTCGCTAAAAAACAGCCCAAAGCGCTGTATCAAGTGATGTTCTCGGTTGTTGCCAGCGTGCTAAAAAGCTTCGCTCAAAAAGAGCAAAAAGGGGTACTGGGTTTTACCGCCGTACTGCATACCCACAGCAGAAGAAGAGATCTGCATCCACACATACATGTTATCTCCGCAGGCGGAAGGTATGACTCATCTAAACAAGTATGGCACAAAGGCAACAAAAGGTACTTGTTTAACGAGTTCGCTCTTGCCAAGGTCTGGCGAGCACGGTTACTTGAGGCCATCAATCAACATCCTCAACTGTGTCTGCCAAAATCCATACCGAAACAATGGGTCGTTGACTGTCAAAGCGTAGGTTATGGTGAGCCTGCGTTAGAATACCTGTCGCGCTACCTGTACCGAGGCGTACTACCAGATAGCGACATCATCCACAGTGATAAACATAACGTCACCTTCCGCTACAAAGAAAGCAAAACCAATGCAATAAAGACACGCACCTTACCCACCCTTGAGTTCTTGCTGCTCATCTTACAGCATGTACTGCCTAAAGGCTTACAAAGAGTGCGTGACTACGGTTTTTTACGTGGCCAAGCGAGAGCCCTGCGAGTTCGTATTCAATTACTCATGCTTGGTGTTTTTTATCAAACTCCGCCAAGCATTATACCCATCCGAGCCAAAGCAATACGAACCTGCCCGCACTGTCACCATGACATGGAGTGCGTGGGAATAACACGACCGAGATAGCCGAAAGGCAAACATAATAAGGATAATGGCTGAGATTAAACCAGAGGAGATACAACAAATAAGACGATTTAAAAAATAGCTAACCCATTGATAAAATTACTATCGTAATCTTATCTTGGCCTCACTCGCCTTGAATAAAGACTCAAGGCGATGCACCCACCAAGCTAGATCGCACAATTTACTATAAAGAAGTGGCTACGGGCTTGTTCAACACCCGGGATTTAACGCTGGCTTCGCAGCGCTTAATCCTTATTTGTTATGCGTAAATTCTAACATCCATTACCATTGATATTTCAGAAATTGATTTTCCATCTATTCTATAACAATCAGGGCATTCACCAATTATTTGAAAGCCGCTTTTAAGATACAAACTCTTTGCAGGAAGATTACACGAAAGCACATTTAGATCTAACCAATGTATACTTTGATTTATCATACAAAAATTAACCACTGTATCAATCAGATTTAAACCGATACCTTTTTTACGATAATTGGTATCAACTCCCATACCTAACAAAACTCGATGGTAACCATATTCATTTCCAGAATGGCGAAGATCAATATGTCCACAAATATGCCCTACTTGGTCTTTGACTAACCATAACTTCCTCCAAGCAGAATTGCCTAAATCTACGTCAAAACCAATTCTAAACTTATTACGAAGTTGATCTGATACTTGGCAATCTTTAGTAGCTATTGGTTGAAAAAGATCAAATTCATCCGAGCCATTTTGCTCTAACTGTTTATCTAGATAATTAAAGAACAATTCTAAATCTGATATTTCTACTTCTACTATATTCACGTGAACTCCTTTTTACGCATAACGCCTGCATAACACGTTTACTACTATACAGAACAAGCTGAATTTTACCGCCATAAACACCGAAACTAAAGACAAACCTACAATGCCGAATGTAGTAAATCGTGTTGATGCGATTGTTATGGCGCAACTTGCGACAACCGTAGTAATATACTACAATAATGAAAATCAACTTTAAATAGGATACTTACAATGGCTACAGCAAGCATCAGATTAGACCAAGACCTTGTGCAAAAAGCTACTATTATGGCTAAAGCATTCAGTCGCACCGCACCAAAACAAATTGAACACTGGGCTAAAATTGGTGAAATGATGGAAGATAACCCAGAACTATCATATGAGTTTGTAAAACAAGCAATTATTGCCAAAGCTGAAAAAGAAGCAGGAAAATTGGAGAGCTATAGTTTTGGCTAATATAACTCAAATTTTACAGACACCTACATTTAAGAAAGCAGTAAAAAAGTTACATAAAAATCAAAAGACGGATCTTGATAATGCAATTAAAGAATTAATGAAAGAGCCATTATTAGGAGAGCAAAAGAAAGGTGACTTGTCATTTTTACGTGTCCATAAATTCAAAATGGTTAAGCAATTAACACTGCTTGGTTACAGTTACGAAGATGGCACGGTCACCCTTGAGTTAATGGCATTAGGATCTCATGAAAATTTTTACCGTGATGTTAAAAATATCTTCTGAGCCATAACGCCTGCATAACACGTTTGCTACTATACAGACTTAGCTGAATTTTAACGCCTTAATCACTGAAACTAAAGGCAAACTGACAACGCCGAATGTAGCAAATCGTGTTGATGCATTTGTTAACTGCGATTCAATTTAGTAGTGATAACGACAAGAAATTATCGTCAAATGTGAATCATTAACGGCATAAACCAGTCTATTTGTATCATCAATTCTGCGTGACCAAAAACCAGCTAAGTTTTCTTTCAATGGCTCAGGTTTGCCAATGCCTTCAAACGGTGAACGCTTTGCATCTGTGATTAACTTATTAATACGTTTGAGGGTTTTCTTATCCTGCCCTTGCCAATATAAATAATCATCCCACGATTCATCAGTCCAAGCTAACATTCGACTCATTAAAGCAAGCCTCTTTCCGTAGTTTGACCTGCATTGTATTGAGCAATTGATTTGTTTAAATGAGCAGCATTTGCAGGAGAACGAGATAAATATATCGTTTCCATTAAACTATTGTAATAATCCATAGACATTACAACCGCGTCTTCAGAATCTCGACGAGTGATAACTGTGCAGTCTGCATCATTAACCACGCCATCAAGAACAGATTTAAGACCATTTCTGGCTTCAGTAAAAGAAACTATACGCATAATTACCTCTTTGTTGAGTTGTACCTAATATTGAACAAGTATAATTCATAAAAACGAAATGTACAATATATTGCACAGGTAACAAAGAAGCAGTTAACGCCTGCATAACACGTTTACTACTATGCAATTATACTTAAAATTGACGCCTTAAAACGAGAAACACTCGGCAAACTGAGATTGCCGAGTGTAGTAAATCGTGTTGATGCATTTGTTATACGGCTAACTAAAGCGCGAGGCTAACTTCTTATAAACTGCATCTTTGTCCCTTTTACCAATAGCTAGGACGTAAACAACAATTTCATCATCAATGACTTCATAAGCTAAACGATAGCCTGCTGTGCGTAATTTGATTTTATAGACAGAATCATAACCGCGTAATTTTGATGCAGGTACATGAGGATTTTCGAGACGCTCAATTAGCTTCTTTTTAAACTGACTTTTTATCGGCGGAGCTAACTTGCTCCACTCTTTTTGTGCTGCTGGCAGGAATTTTAATTTATAAGTCATCAATATTTACTTCCACTGCATCTGATAAATCAAGTCTGCGGCTTTCAACAAGCTGAGAAAGCTCGTAATCATCTAACATGTCCATTAGAAATTCGTAAGTTTCAGCAGGCACTAAGTAAGCCGCTGGTTTATTGTGATTTAAAATAGCTATAGCAGAGCCATCAGCTTCGTTCAAAAGAGCTGTAGGATTCTTCTTTAACTCTGAAATACTTGCTGAACAATCAGCTAGAACTTGTCTCATAACGCCACCAAATTAGTATTAAATTAAGTGCTAATTTTAGACCTTTTTAATGTGAACTGCTACTTTTTTCTTTTTGCCGTATAACGCCTGCATAACACGTTTGCTACCATACAGACTTAGCTGAATTTTAACGCCTTAATCACTGAAACAAAAGGCAAACCGACAACGCCGAATGTAGCAAATCGTGTTGATGCATTTGTTACACGATCTTTGTCAACGCTTCGCTTTAATTGGTAAAGAATTGATTTACCGAGATTTACTGTAAACTGAGTTTAATTAGACGGGCTCAATTTAGCGAGCAAAATATCATTTCAACGGCAATAACTGTGAAACGAAACAATCCCTTTTTCTTACACCATTTGTACGAATTGGTTTCAGCCAGTGTGGAACGGATAAACTAAATATCCTTACCACAATTGGGATTGAAAATGCTGCGAGCAAAACACTGATGCAGGCTAAAATGAGGCAAAAACCTGAACAATTGAAGCCTGAATTGGTTTCTGAAATCCATGAACTTTTGGCAATAATGGTCAATTGCCGAACCTGATGAAACGAATATTAAAAGGCAACAAAGAAAAAGGAAATCCACCCTACTTTCACGCCTAAAAAACTAACGGCTCAATCGCTGAACTGAGCCAAAAAACTACAATCTTTGAGTTCGTGTAACGCCTGCATAACACGTTTACTACTATGCAATTATACTCAAAATTGACGACTTAAAACGAGAAACACCCGACAACCTGAGATGCCGAGTGTAGTAAATCGTGTTGATGCATTTGTTATATCGAGAATGCTAACTTACTATTTTCTTTGACATATTGTAGCCAGAAATAGCAAAACCAACCTCTTGATACAGCTTTAACGCTCTTTGATTTTGATACGCAACTCGTAATTTTATTTGTTTAATATCAATCGATTTCAATTGTGATTCAAGAGCAATAATTGCTAATTTACCATAACCATTATTGCGACAATTTGGAAAAATGAAGAAGTCATAAATAAACGTCGATTTGTCATTTTCGTTAATCGAGTGCCACAAATAACCAACCAATTCTGAACCTGATTCAATACACAATAATTCATGCTCATTAGTTTCCAGACCATTAGGAAAACTACGAAGAAGATCCTGATTAGCCAATTCGAGCGCCCTATCCATTGAGTGACCATAGTTTTCAGCTATTTCACGGCTATAATCATCAATGAAATAATCACAATACGCAGGATATTCATTTGTGGTCATTGGTCTAAGCTGAATCATATTTAATCCTTTAAAACGATGTACTTAAAAAAACGATATAACGCCGCAATAACACGTTTACTACGACACAGACTTAACTGAATTTTACCGCCTTAATCACTGAAATTAAAGGCAAACCCACAACGCCGAATGTAGTAAATCGTGTTGATTGCTTTGTTATACCGTTTCTAACAGCGTACCCAATACCTTGCTAATGGATTCGGAAATACCTTACCCATTATGATATTTTCAAATTTACCACCGTTACTTTCTATGATTTTTCGTGAAGCTATATTGTCTTCGTCAGCTGTCAATAGCACTCGATTGAGCCCAAGTTCTTTAGCTTTAGTTAAAGCCAATTTGAGTATAGATTTTCCATAACCATTTCGGCGAAATAATGGTGCTATATCATAACCAATATGACCTGCTTCCAGTGCTAGAAACTCATTATTTATATTGTGACGAATACGAACCACACCCAAAATAGACTGATTATCATTAATTAGCCAAAAGTGGCTACATGGGACAAAACCTTCACGTAAGTTAATCCCGTTACTTTCCTCAGTTAAACTTTGAATATACGAAGAAAAATCCTCCTTTCCCAATAAGTAGGATTCAATATTACTAATGTGGTTGGCTGCATAATCCTCGAAGAAAGCTAAGAATTCTGACTCCAATTCCAATGATGGTACAACTAATTCCATGTCAATTTCTCCTTTTAACGGTATAACGCCTGCATAACACGTTTGCTACCATGCAGATTAAGCCTAAATTTACCACTTAACACGGTAAACCAAAAGAAATCTAGAATGCCGAGTGTAGCAAATCGTGTTGATGCATTTGTTATGCGATTACAGCATCAAACTAATTACTGTAAGTATAAGTACAAGTTGTATTTGCTATCCCTGTTACACCGTTGTATTCATGAGCGGTTATATTAGCTTCACTCCATGTAATGCTTGGAAGCCCCTTAGCTACTGAGTTTAAAACATCACTACACTCTTCATAATCAATTTGTGTATCAGGGAGAAATCGATGAACACTACGAAAAGCGACAACAACCAATCCACTTTCTGTTTGTTTTGAGCTAAATTCTGTAGAACCTTCATATGTGATTGGCCCCACATGATTTACTAATTTTAATGTTGGAGCAACGCAAGCAGTCAATAAAAGACTAAGCGCAGTTATCAAACCATATCGAATACATTTCGTTTGCATTATATTTATATCCATAAAATGAAAGATTTAACATTCAAACCTTAACTATTAGAAAAGGTATTAAATTTAACTATTTAACCAAATACCTAGATCGCATAACGCCTGCATAACACGTTTGCTACCATGCAGATTAAGCCCAAATTTACCACTTAATACGGTAAACTCAAAGAAACCTAGAATGCCGAATGTAGCAAATCGTGTTGATGCATTTGTTAGATTTTTATACCTGATAGCCTGCATTACGCATTTCTAATTTTAATTGATCTTGCCACTGATTATCAGCATCCATACCCACATAAACTACCCCACTAATATCGTTAGGCGTCTCTATATCACCTTTAACAACAGCACAAACTCTAGGACGACCCAATTTTCCAATAAGGTAACCATGCTCAAAAACTACATTTTGACGAGCACGATAACGGCCACTCAGAGCCCCAACTTTTGACCCGATATCGCAAGGTGTATAAAGTACAATACCAAAACCGACATTTGAATAATGTTCAATTTTTTCAATGATTGTCATTCCTGAACTAGCTTGCATATGCAATATAATCGGTTGTAAACCCAAGCTAGTAATGAAATTTTTAACATCTAGTTTTGCAATATCATCATGTCCGTGGACGATAAATACCTGAGAAGTATTAAACCCTTTATTATCTGATGTATTTGGTTCAACAATAGGTGGGGCAGGAATCCGTCGTTGAGTAGCTGCATTAATTTGGTCTTGATTCAAGTAACCATATTTTTTAAGAATTTCAAATATAGGTTCATCTTTGACTGCCCAATGAGTGCGAGACAGCTCCCAGCGCCCTAGTTCAATATCAACACCTATTTTATCTATTGCGCCAATAGGTAAACTCGGAAGGATTGGATCAAATTCATAATTAATAACGATTGAACTCTTTCTAACTCTAATATCAGTTATATAACCAATTCTAGACTCAACTGATTCATTTTCTGTAACAAACAAAGTAGGAAAACTTTTTAACTCTTCAATTGCATTCTGATCAAAAAATTTATATCGCTCACTAATTTCATCAGCCGTATATTCAACAACGGCTCGACTACGATCGCATTGATAGGAAGACAAATCCCATGTATCTGGATCATTAGAAATAATTAAATTAAACAAACAAAACCTCCACTCATATGAACTCAAATAAAAAAATCTAACGCCTGCATAACACGTTTGCTACCATGCAGATTAAGCTCAAATTTACCACTTAACACGGTAAACTCAAAGAAACCTAGAATGCCGAATGTAGCAAATCGTGTTGATGCATTTGTTATATGCCGTTGATAAATGGTGAGAAATCGATTTTACAATATTTCAAATAATTATCCTCACCAAAAGGACTTACAGCTAATTCAATAGCTCCATGATCTGTATAAGTATCAAATTGCTGATTAAACTTGGTGATATTATCTTCAATTAGATACGTCTTTTCTATTTCTTTTGAGCAATTCTTTGACTGCCCATTAATAAAAATTGCATACATTTTCGATAATTGACTCAGTGTTATCGCACAGTGCTGCTCTTCATGTCTGTATAATTTTTCTAAATAATCCCGATAATCCTCTCGACTCTGAGAGTAGCTATTGAGTATATTCAAACGCGGAAGTATATATTTAATTTGAAGATTAAAGTCTTTTATTTCGCAACTGTCATCATCTACATTAAACTTATATTCCCACGCAGTATAGCCGTCAAAATTATTCTTTTTAAGAAAATCTGCTCGTTTGTCAAATGAGTTTTCTACGTTTTCTGGAGTATCTCCTTGCAACTCATACACATCATATGACTTGTTAAAATCAAAGGGCAAAAGTTCCGAAAAAGATAGAGGAGAAACTAGTAATAGAATTGCACCGAATTTCATTGTTTTCATTAAGCCACCTTAACCTAAAAAAGCATATAACGCCTGCATAACACGTTTGCTACCATGCAGATTAAGCCTAAATTTACCACTTAAAGCGGTAAAACCAAAGAAACCTAGAATGCCGAATGTAGCAAATCGTGTTGATGCGATTGTTATGTTCGTTTCTTCAATTTTTTACCACATATTTTGCATATCTCAGGTTGAGATAACGCAAGACTAGAATAAATAGTAAAGCAGACAACTATAAGACTAAAACCTGCTAATACTTCGAATACGGTTAAAAACTGTAATAACCAGTAACTAGGGCTAATATCCCCATACCCTACAGTCGTAATCGTAACTCCACTAAAATATATAGCTTCAAATATTGAAGAGAATTGGTGGGAAGCTTTGTAAAAACACAGAGGCATTAAAAAATATAAAGTACCAAAATTGATGATTAACTCAATATAACTAGTTAATGCTAGCTTTAACCTTTCCCCGTATTTTAAGTCACTATTAGAATGCTCACCATTTAACTTATCAATTGCATCGCCTAAAAATGCTTTCGTGATTTCAACACCACGCGATAGAAGAAAAAACCAAATAATAATTATAACCATAATCCAGTATGGATACTTAATTAATGGATGCGCAGAAAAGCCAGACTCAGGGAATAAGGTCTGACCTAAATACGTAAGGCTTTGAACAGCTATACATATAATTATTGCGGATATAAAATATCTCTTGTTGTATTTTTTTAAAGTACTAGATAACTCTGTTTGACAAGCGCCATTCTCTATCAATTTATTCTTATTAAGTTCAGCATATTTATATGTTGGAGATAATAACCACCAGAATGGTGATGTATCTTTGATTTTCATGGATTTCACCTTTAACCTCAAGAACATAACGCCTGCATAACACGTTTGCTACTATGCAATTATACTTAAAATTGACGCCTTAAAACGAGAAACACTCGGCAAACTGAGATTGCCGAGTGTAGTAAATCGTGTTGATGCATTTGTTAGTTTTTAAGTACGCTTAAGTATAGATACTAACCATTGATTAAGCTCCGACTTTAGTTGTTCTTCATTTTGATAAATAATAACTTGGCCACTAGCTACATCAAAAGTAATATCTTTTGGACTCTTCGCTATTATAATAACGTCTTTTCCTAATGCATGAGCTATACCTAGCTCATAAAAAACATTTGGATTCCGGCCTGATATATTTGCTACAACAATCTCAGCAGACGCCATTTTTTTAATGATATGACCAAGTACATTATGAGTTACTTTAAGATCATCTCCTCTTTCACATTTATATCCATACTCAGTAAAGAAACCTTTTACCGCTTTATAATCGGAGTCAAACATTGAATTGAAAGGAGTCAAAACAAAAGCGGTATTAGATTCAATTTGAATATTTTCTAATGCTAAGTTATGAAGTATTCCTTTACTTGAGCTATTACCGTCAATCAATAAATGATTAACTGATTCGAATCTGCGTTTTGATGATTGTATCTCTTGAGTTAATTCACTAATGCGAACCTCAATATCTTGTCGATATCGATCATCTTTATAGTCATATTTATGTTTCATTTCTAAATATTGACGCATTAATGCTCTGACACAAACAACTGCTGCAGCTAATACAAGGAACGTAGGGAAACTTGTTATTAATGACTCTGAGAATATATTTAAAACTTCCATTTAGCTCACCGTATATTTCATAAAATCGATTGACGTATCAAGCATTAAGTATGCAACCAAAAGAGACACTATAACATACCAAAAAACACTACCTTCAATTTTAGTCGCTTTGCCTGCTTTACAGTAATTAAAAAAACCAATAGAGATACCAAGACACAACAAAAAAACAATAGCTACAACTTGCAATCCAAATGTTTCTACTGGCTTTGCTTTAGGACTCACAGAAGCCGCAAAGACAAAAGAACAAGCAATAACTTTAATTTCAGCAGGTAATGCTACAACACATTGGCAGAAATCGATTTTATCAGGCTTATTATTAACAAAACATTTGAAAGCAAAATTAGTAGCTAAAAGAGCAAGAGGAAAAAACCAAATCCCCTCATTTATAAGCCAACTACTTATACCGCCAAGAAAAGCAGGAATATCATCAATCATATTAATTTATCTAAGAAAATTTTTCGCATTCTACATTAAAACTTATACAGACAGCAATACTAAAATAAAGAACTAACGCCTGCATAACACGTTTGCTACCATGCAAATTAAGCTCAAATTTACCACTTAATACGGTGAACTGAAAGAAACCTAGAATGCCGAATGTAGCAAATCGTGTTGATGCGATTGTTAGCTGTGACTCAAATTGACCAATATAAAATCAATCCTTTCGTTTACTGTACCAAAAGGAACTTCAATTATCTCATAGCCCGACTTTTCGTACGCTAACACCATTTCATTGTAAGTATTTACCGCAACAGCAAAGTCTTGTTTACGCTCACTATCATTGGTAAATATCTCTTTCCAAGGTGGAAAAATGAAGACTTTCGAATGGTATTTAAAATTAGATATTGCCGACGTTAATTCATCAGACAATTTGATTTGTTCAAGGTTTGAATAACCAAGAATATCGATGATACCTCGGTCAAAGAAAACGAGGCTATTTTGACTTTGATGATACTGATAAGATGCAATTTCAAATTTAAGCATCAAGTCACGAAAAGCTTCTTTGTTAGCCCAAGGTAACGCATCACTTTTTTGCGTAACTTGAGTTTGGATGACTTTACGACCAACCTCTTCAGAGCAAAAGAAATTTCGAGCTTTCAGCTCATTGATAACTGTCGTTTTTCCAGAGCCTGGACCGCCAGTAAATACTATAAAATTATCTTGATACAAAACTTATCCTCGAAACAGCTAACGCCTGCATAACACGTTTACTACTATGCAGATTAAACTGAATTTTACCGCCATAAACACAAAAACCAAAGACAAACCTACAATGCCGAATGTAGTAAATCGTGTTGATGCATTTGTTATATCGAGAATGCTAACTTACTATTTTCTTTGACATATTGTAGCCAGAAATAGCAAAACCAACCTCTTGATACAGCTTTAACGCTCTTTGGTTTTGGTACGCAACTCGCAATTTTATTTGCTCAATACCAATCAATTTCAATTGTGATTCAAGAGTAGTAATTGCCAATTTCCCATAACCATTATTGCGGCAGCTTGGAAAAATGAAAAAGTCATAAATAAACGTCGATTTATCATTTGCGTTAATCGAGTGCCACAAATAACCAACCAATTCTGAATCCGATTCAATACACAATAATTCATGGTCGTTAGTTTCCAAACCATTAGGAAAACTACGAAGAAGATCCTGATTAGCTATTTCGAGCGCCCTATCCATTGAGTGACCATAGTTTTCAGCTATTTCACGGCTGTAATCATCAATGAAATAATCACAATACGCTGGATATTCATTTGAGGTCATTGGTCTGAGCTGAATCATGTCTAATCCTTTAAAACGATGAACTTAAAAAAACGATATAACGCCTGCATAACACGTTTGCTACCATGCAGTCCTAGCTGAATTTTAACGCCTTAATCACTGAAACTAAAGGCAAACTGACAACGCCGAGTGTAGCAAATCGTGTTGATGCATTTGTTATGTAACAATTCTAATTGGCAGTATTTCTGATTACACCTAGTTGCTTGTGCCTAATAGGTGTTAAACCATGAGGAAAATCTATATCTGAAGATAAGCCTAAAATAATAACTTGATCTTCGATCTCATGATAGTGAGTCGTTGCCTTTAACTTGAATGTATAGGTGTTATTAGTACCATTAAATGAAAACTCACTATCACAGTACATCTGTACTTCAAACTCTAACTCTTCACCATTAGACAGGACAATATAAAATCGAGTTTGGGTGAAATAGTCGCTTGGAAAATGCCAACCTCCACAATCTATAAATACCACTGTTTGACAATGCAGCACCATCCTATCGCGTTGATTTCGATAAGCTCGGATATCACAATTACTAAACGAAATTTCCAAATTATTCTCCTGTTACATAACGCCTGCATAACACGTTTGCTACGATACAGACCTAGCTGAATTTTACTACCTTAATCACTGAAACTAAAGGCAAACTGACAACGCCGAGTGTAGCAAATCGTGTTGATGCGATTGTTATGGCGCGGAAACTTGCAGCAATTCCTGAACATCAATATTGTCAACTTCACGCCCTAAAAGACGTTTATAATATATTAGCTGTTCGATTGGAATAACTGGTACCTCAATACCTAAGTAATTTTTAATAACCGACGACGTAAAATCCGTTTTCAGTTCATACCATAAACCATTTTCTGATGATCGTATTTTAGAACCAGGAAATAAACCTATTTCAATTTTTTGTGATTTGTAGATTAACTGAAAATATTCAAGATCCCATGAACCTTCAATATAATGAGTTAGTGGCTTTGAAATATAAGGATTTACTTGTGCGAGGATTTTATCGGCATCCGTTTTATTGATGTAGAGATCAATATCAGCAACTTCACGGTTACCACCATGTATTGTTGCAGCAAGCCCGCCAACAATTTGATATGTAATTTGTTCTGATTTCAATATGCTATCTAACCATTCCAATGCCACTTTTACTCTATCGCTCATCCTGAGACCTCTATTTACTTGACCGTGCGCCATAACGCCTGCATAACACGTTTACTACTATGCAGATCAAGTTGAATTTTACCGCCATAAACACAAAAACCAAAGGCAAACTGACAATGCCGAGTGTAGCAAATCGTGTTGATGCATTTGTTAGCTGCGCCTTTCCAGTTTGAATAACAAACCAGCTTTTACGGCCAACCACTCACTATTAATTATCGAAAATACAACGGTATCTCGATAGCTACCATCTGCCATTTGTTGGTGATTTCTAATTACACCGTCCTGCTTTGCGCCCAAACGAGCGATTGCATTACGTGAAGCGTGATTATGCCAATGAGTTCTAAACTCAACTGCGATTGCTGAGAGGTTTTCAAATGCATGAGAAAGAAGAAGGAACTTACATTCGGTATTTACTGATGTTTTCTGGTGGCTTTTCGCATACCACGTATAACCGATTTCTACCCGTTTATTCACACAATCAGCGTGGCATAAACGAGTTGTACCAATTATGGTTTGAGTTTCATTATCAATGACAGAAAAAACCAAAGAACGGCCAGCATCTTGTTCGCTTAAAGCCAATTCAATATAACCGTTTACAGTCTCTTTATTTGGTATTTTCGTATACCATAAGTCCCAAAGTTCACCATCAGAAGCCGCTTCAACAAGAGCTGACGCATGCTCTAGTTGTAGTGGAATTAATGTGACTATTTTCCCTTTAAGCTCCGTACCTGAGAGCCATTTCTCGCTAGATCGTAACAATAACCGACACACGCTTACCGCTTAAAAACTCACTCGGACTCAGAAAATTTAATGCCTTTCTAGGTCTCGAATTAATCAAAAACTCTGCCTGTTTACCTCTTTTGCAGCAAGTTCTCCAATGGCCATTCCTTTGGGAAAAAACGCCTTAGTAAACCATTGGTATTTTCATTCAAACCTCGTTGCCAGGAATGGTAAGGTTTAGCAAAATAAATGTCACAGTTCAGATGCTTAGCTATCTTAGCATGACCCGCAAACTCTCCGCCATTATCAAATGTGATTGTTTTGCAAAGTTCTTTAAAGGGCTTCATCATGCGATTTATCCCACGAGTGACTGCTTTTTTAGACTTGCTACGTACTTTGCAAGTAACTAATAGCTTAGATACTCGCTCTACCATAGTGACTAAATACCCATCTTGACCATAAACAGTATCACCTTCCCAGTGGCCAATTTCTGAGTTATCGTCAACAATAGCAGGCCGGAGAGAGATATCAGCGCGGTTGGGAATTAGTCTTGCTCCAGCTTCTACACCTTTACGCTGTTTGTATTTTTTACCTTTTCGAGCAAGCATTCTTTGCCAATGCTCTCTTTTAACTACATTGTAAATAGTACTGCAACATATTGTATTTTCTATTTTTTCTTTATGCATTCGTCCAGATATTTGCTCTGGGCTCCAACCAAGTTGTAGGTATATTTGAATTATTTTCTTATTCTTTTGGCCACACTTTGTGTGCTTAATTGAAAGTGTTCTTTTTTGAAAAGCATGTTTATGCGCTTGCTCGGCAGAATAACTTCCAACAGGACAGCGTCGTAATTCCCTTGAAATGGAGCCATTGCTCCGTTTTAATTTTTGTCCTATTTCCCGAGCAGAAATACTATGTGTATTCCAAGCTTCAATCTGGTATCTTTCACTTAGTGTCAGTTGCTTATATTGGTGTCCCATGTGGTTACCTTAGTTGATTGTGTGAGAGCTTGAAGCTTATAGGCAACTGACTCTCTAATCTATACCAAAGTGTGTCGGTTATTCTTGGGATCTAGGGTTTACTACTATACAGAACAAGCTGAATTTTACCGCCATAAACACCGAAACTAAAGACAAACCTACAATGCCGAATGTAGTAAATCGTGTTGATGCGATTGTTATGGCGCAACTTGCGACAACCGTAGTAATATACTACAATAATGAAAATTAACTTTAAATAGGATACTTACAATGGCTACAGCAAGCATCAGATTAGACCAAGACCTTGTGCAAAAAGCTACTATTATGGCTAAAGCATTCAGTCGCACCGCACCAAAACAAATTGAACACTGGGCTAAAATTGGTGAAATGATGGAAGATAACCCAGAACTATCATATGAGTTTGTAAAACAAGCAATTATTGCCAAAGCTGAAAAAGAAGCAGGAAAATTGGAGAGCTATAGTTTTGGCTAATATAACTCAAATTTTACAGACACCTACATTTAAGAAAGCAGTAAAAAAGTTACATAAAAATCAAAAGACGGATCTTGATAATGCAATTAAAGAATTAATGAAAGAGCCATTATTAGGAGAGCAAAAGAAAGGTGACTTGTCATTTTTACGTGTCCATAAATTCAAAATGGTTAAGCAATTAACACTGCTTGGTTACAGTTACGAAGATGGCACGGTCACCCTTGAGCTAATGGCATTAGGATCTCATGAAAATTTTTACCGTGATGTTAAAAATATCTTCTGAGCCATAACGCCGCAATAACACGTGCGAACGCTTTAATTACCAAACCAATTATACTCTAAACCGCGAATGCCGAATGTAATAGCATCGTGTTGATTGCTTTGTTATACGAGCCTTGCTTTCGCTCCGATAAAATTGGTAAAGAACTGATTTACCAAGATTTACTGTAAACTGAGTTTAATTAGACTGGCTCAATTAAGCGAGCAAAATATCATTTCAACGGCAATAACTGTGAAACGAAAAAATCCCTTTTTCTTACACCATTTGTACGAATTGGTTTCAGCCAGTTTTGAGCTAATAAACCAAATATCCTAACCACAATTGGGATTGAAAATGCTGAGAGGAAAACACTGATGCAGACCAAAATGAGGCATAACCAAAGAACAATTGAAGCGTAAATTAGCCGCTGAAACGCCTGAATTTGGGGCAATAATAATTCAATGCCGAACTTGATGAAACGAATACCAAAAGGCTACAAAGAAAAAGGAAAACCACCCTACTTTTACGCCTAAAAAACTAATGGTTCAATCGCTGAACTGAACCAAAAAAACGCATTCTCAGAGTTCGTATAACGCCTGCATAACACGTTTGCTACCATACAGACTTAGCTGAATTTTACTGCCTTAATCACTGAAACTAAAGGTAAACCGACAACGCCGAATGTAGCAAATCGTGTTGATGCATTTGTTATAACCATCTGATAATGTTACTGAAACCGTAACTGTTTACCTTCAACATTATAATCACTACCTTGATCATCTTATTTCCAGCAAGTCATGCTCTTTGGCACCGATAACTATCACTTATTTGCTTTATTTTTTCTTCGTAACAATAACGTAATTAATTAGAGTTAATCCAATGACAAAACACCAAAATTGTAAGCTAGGTAGCACCGTTGAAACAGATCCAACAAGTAAACCAGAACCAAGCCCAATTGCAATTTTTTGAAGAGTTGTCATTTTCAAAGTCCTTTTTTATTCAATGATTACTAAATAGCTACAATCTATAGTATGAAATCAATTCTACCTTAACCATCACTTAAACTATTAATATTTAAGTGTATTTGAGAACTATCTCACCTAGGTTATAACGCCTGCATAACACGTTTGCTATCATGCAGATTAAGCCCAAATTTACCACTTAACACGGTAAACTAAAAGAAACCTGGAATGCCGAATGTAGCAAATCGTGTTGATGCATTTGTTATATTTCACTTTCGATCAACTGCGAAATTATTAAGTTTGCATTCTCTTTATTTACTATTGGACCCACAGTGGATATTATATACTCACTTAAAAGCAATACAGTATCTATCAGCTTAAGAGTAAATGTAATGAATGCTCTTTGATCGGGAACATAATATACAGAAAAGCTCTCATTCTCGTACAAATGATTATGCAAATTGCATTTGTGATTAATACAAGATTCAAGTAATCCGAAACTAATCATTATTCGTTGGGAATCTAAAGGAATATTCTCTCTAAAACCCTCAGGGGTTTCTGCAATAAGCTGTTCAATTGCAATATCATCTAAATGCCCACACATGGCATTTCTTATTGCTGAAATATCATCAATATAAGGCTTTATACAATCCCAAGCGTCGACCATATCTGAATTATCTTTCCAGAAAAACTGGAATCTCTGATTATCAATAAAGTTCTTCAATTCAATATAAGTAAAGCGAACCAAGTTTAGATATGTTGGCTCAAAACTAAAATTATCCTTTCCCACAATATCTAGCATTTTACGATTAAAATCTAAGCTTGTATTTATAGTTACTGCTTTTACATATTCTGTTCGATAATCCATAATTCTCTCTCTGAAATATAACGCCTGCATAACACGTTTGCTACCATACAGACCTAGCTGAATTTTACCGCCTTAATCACTGAAACTAAAGGCAAACTGACAACGCCGAGTGTAGCAAATCGTGTTGATGCATTTGTTACACGATCTTTGTCAACGCTTCTATTAACTTGGTAAAGAATTGATTTACCAAGATTTACTGTAAACTGAGTTTAATTAGACTGGCTCAATTAAGCGAGCAAAATATCACTTCAACGGCAATAACTGTGAAACGAAACAATCCCTTTTTCTTGCACCATTTGTACGATTTGGCTTCAGCTAATTTGGAACTGATAAACCAAATACCCTAGCCACAATTGGGATTGAAAATGCTGCGAGCAAAACACTGATGCTGACCGAAATGAGGCAAAACCATGAACAATTGAAGCGTGAATTGGTTTCTGAAATCCATGAACTTTTGGCAATAATGGTAAATTGCCGAACCTGATAAAGCGAATATTAAAAGGCAACAAAGAAAAAGGAAATCCACCCTACTTTCACGCCTAAAAAACTAATGGCTCAATCGCTGAACTGAGCCAAAAAACTGCGATCTTAGAGTTCGTGTAACGCCTGCATAACACGTTTACTACTATACAGACTTAGCTGAATTTTAACGCCTTAATCACTGAAACTAAAGGCAAACTGACAACGCCGAGTGTAGAAAATCGTGTTGATGCATTTGTTATATTGCCTATTGATAAACGACATGAAATCGTTCCAATACAAGAACCATGTCCTCACTAGGCTCAATATTTAACTCTGAACATTCAGCAGCAAAGAAACGCCAATGAGCTTCACGCCACCATTTTAATGAACGGTCGCCCTCGCCTTCTGCATGAGCAAATTCAGCCGTAACTTCGTTATATTTACACGTTTCAACTGAATCAATTTCAATGATACAAATTGGTTTCCCATTCCAATCAACGACCACTTGTAAATGACCAACGGTTGGCATTGGGTCTTCGCCAGATTCATACCAAACGTTTAAACTACAAGTTGCTGTCTTTTGATCAATTCGGATTAATTCCGCACATAAATTGGCATTATGCTCATCAGCACAGAAATAGTCTGAACTGAATGATTGATATTTTTTACGCTCAGTTTCAGAAAGTGATCTTAGATACTGATTTAAGTAGATTTGAGACTGTTCTTCCATGAAATCCTCTTAACTATTTTCGCAATATAACGCCGCAATAACACGTTTACTACGATATAGACTTAGCTGAATTTTACCGCCTTAATCACTGAAACTAAAGGCAAACCCACAATGCCGAATGTAGTAAATCGTGTTGATTGCTTTGTTAAACGCAGCCAAAAAACAATGCAGGGCTGATATTATATTTAGAGGAAATAGCTTGAATATGCTCTTTTGTTAGTTTGCGAGAACCGTTAAGGATCATTGAAACCAAACTTTTACCACCAATTACATCTTTTAGGTCATCAGCTTTAAGTTGATACTGATCCATTAATACACGCAGTGTTGCCACTCCATCATCTAAATTCTCAATACGGGCATTAAACTCTGCAAATTCATCTGCACGGTCTTCCCAACGCTCAATAGATACTTCCAAAACCTCAATTAATGGTTTGTAAATATCGTATTCTTCAATAAGATCTTCCATTAACTCCAAGGCTTCAGCATATTCTTCTTCTGTTGAAATATGACCAACAAAACTAGCCATTGAAAATAATTGTAATGCTGTTGATTTAACTTGATTAAAATTTTTCATTTCGACTCCTTTGCGTATTTGGCACATAACTTGTCATATTCTGCGTGAGGAACAATATGCTTAACAAACATTCTATTATCTCGAAATTCGATAAAGGTCATTAATCGTAAATTATTCCCACCGATATCAAGAACATACCATTTATCTTTATACTTAAAGTTATCTAAGCTTGGGTAAACATTTTTCATATCCAGTGGATTTGAAAAGTTATTATTTTTTAATGATTTATATAGCGCATCAATTGCCGCAGCATCATTCGGATACTTTTTCGCTGCATCACTAAATGGTTTTCTTGATATTACGTGCATAAACACCTCTAAGTTCACTATATGTGAATATAGCACCTACAAACCAAGTTCACAAGCTGTGAATTTACAAAGAAGCGTTTAACGCCTGCATAACACGTTTGCTACGATACAGACTTAGCTGAATTTTACTGCCTTAATCACTGAAACTAAAGACAAACTGACAATGCCGAGTGTAGAAAATCGTGTTGATGCATTTGTTACACGATCTTTGTCAACGCTTCGCTTTAATTGGTAAAGAACTGATTTACCAAGATTTACTGTAAACTAAGTTTAATTAGACTGGCTCAATTTAGCGAGCAAAATATCACTTCAACAGCAATAACTGTGAAACGAAACAATCCTTTTTCTTACACCATTTGTACGATTTGGTTTCAGCTAGTTTGGAACTGATAAACCAAATATCCTAACCACAATTGGGATTGAAAATGCTGAGAGCAAAACACTGATGCTGGATAAAATGAGGCATAACCAAAGAACAATTGAAGCGTAAATTAGCCTCTGAAACGCCTGAATTTGGGGCAATAATTATTCAATGCCGAACCTAATGAAATGAAAACTAAAAGGAAATAAAGAAGAAGGAAGCTAGATCGTAACAATAACCGACACACGCTTACCGCTTAAAAACTCACTCGGACTCAGAAAATTTAATGCCTTTCTAGGTCTCGAATTAATCAAAAACTCTGCCTGTTTAACCTCTTTTGCAGCAAGTTCTCCAATGGCCATTCCCTTTGGGAAAAAACGCCTTAGTAAACCATTGGTATTTTCATTCAAACCTCGTTGCCAGGAATGGTAAGGTTTAGCAAAATAAATGTCACAGTTCAGATGCTTAGCTATCTTAGCATGACCCGCAAACTCTCCGCCATTATCAAATGTGATTGTTTTGCAAAGTTCTTTAAAGGGCTTCATCATGCGATTTATCCCACGAGTGACTGCTTTTTTAGACTTGCTACGTACTTTGCAAGTAACTAATAGCTTAGATACTCGCTCTACCATAGTGACTAAATACCCATCTTGACCATAAACAGTATCACCTTCCCAGTGGCCAATTTCTGAGTTATCGTCAACAATAGCAGGCCGGAGAGAGATATCAGCGCGGTTGGGAATTAGTCTTGCTCCAGCTTCTACACCTTTACGCTGTTTGTATTTTTTACCTTTTCGAGCAAGCATTCTTTGCCAATGCTCTCTTTTAACTACATTGTAAATAGTACTGCAACATATTGTATTTTCTATTTTTTCTTTATGCATTCGTCCAGATATTTGCTCTGGGCTCCAACCAAGTTGTAGGTATATTTGAATTATTTTCTTATTCTTTTGGCCACACTTTGTGTGCTTAATTGAAAGTGTTCTTTTTTGAAAAGCATGTTTATGCGCTTGCTCGGCAGAATAACTTCCAACAGGACAGCGTCGTAATTCCCTTGAAATGGAGCCATTGCTCCGTTTTAATTTTTGTCCTATTTCCCGAGCAGAAATACTATGTGTATTCCAAGCTTCAATCTGGTATCTTTCACTTAGTGTCAGTTGCTTATATTGGTGTCCCATGTGGTTACCTTAGTTGATTGTGTGAGAGCTTGAAGCTTATAGGCAACTGACTCTCTAATCTATACCAAAGTGTGTCGGTTATTCTTGGGATCTAGGGAACAACTAAGTTATCACCATCAAAAAAGCCTAATAAACGAAATATATTCCCACCAACTTGTACTCTCACTTCCCAGATATTGTCAGTATTAACCAGTTTTTTAAGGTAAGTCGTTGGGATCTTGTCCAATTCTTCAATTAACTGAAGCACCCAAGCTACTTTCTGCGCTTGCTTACCCGAAAGTGAATCTAAAAATTCAGCTATCGGACATTTACCGTCTTCGGTAGTATAAAAATCAATATTTCTCATACATAAAGGTTAACATCAATGTGAACTTTTGCAAGCTGGAATTTTTCGCTTTGTACAGTTAACGCCTGCATAACACGTTTACTACTATACAGATCAAGCTGAATTTTACCGCTATAAACACCGAAACTAAAGACAAACCTACAATGCCGAATGTAGTAAATCGTGTTGATGCGATTGTTATGGCGCAACTTGCGACAACCGTAGCAATATACTACAATAATGAAAATCAACTTTAAATAGGATACTTACAATGGCTACAGCAAGCATCAGATTAGACCAAGACCTTGTGCAAAAAGCTACTATTATGGCTAAAGCATTCAGTCGCACCGCACCAAAACAAATTGAACACTGGGCTAAAATTGGTGAAATGATGGAAGATAACCCAGAACTATCATATGAGTTTGTAAAACAAGCAATTATTGCCAAAGCTGAAAAAGAAGCAGGAAAATTGGAGAGCTATAGTTTTGGCTAATATAACTCAAATTTTACAGACACCTACATTTAAGAAAGCAGTAAAAAAGTTACATAAAAATCAAAAGACGGATCTTGATAATGCAATTAAAGAATTAATGAAAGAGCCATTATTAGGAGAGCAAAAGAAAGGTGACTTGTCATTTTTACGTGTCCATAAATTCAAAATGGTTAAGCAATTAACACTGCTTGGTTACAGTTACGAAGATGGCACGGTCACCCTTGAGTTAATGGCATTAGGATCTCATGAAAATTTTTACCGTGATGTTAAAAATATCTTCTGAGCCATAACGCCTGCATAACACGTTTGCTACTATACAGACTTAGCTGAATTTTAACGCCTTAATCACTGAAACTAAAGGCAAACTGACAACGCCGAGTGTAGCAAATCGTGTTGATGCATTTGTTATAAGCGACTCAAATTTTGCCAGTAACCATAAAGACCACTGATATCTGACGAACACATTAAACTCATCGCACCTTTGATTTGGTCATCGCTCCATTGCCACCATTTCATTTCTAACAACTGAGCAATTTCACTTTCAGTAAAACGATAACGAATATGTTTAGCCGGATTAGAGCCCACAATAGAATAAGGCGCTACATTTTTAGTTACGACAGCTCGACTTGCAATTATTGCCCCGTCACCAACGGTTACACCACTCATAATCATGGCTTCAGTGCCAATCCAAACGTCATTACCAATAATCGTATCACCTGAACGTTCAAACCCATCTTTGGCATCTGAGAAATTTTCATCGTCTTGGTAGAAAAATGGAAATGTGCTAACCCAATTATTTTGATGCCCTTGATTTCCAGCCATCATGAAAACAGCACCCGAACCAATTGAGCAATAACTACCAATAATTAATTTATCAATATCCGTTCTATCAGCCAATAAATAACGAGCACAATCATCAAAGCTATGATTATGATAATAGCCAGAATAGTAACTATGCTCACCCACAATGATATTAGGATTAGTCACTTGTTCTTTGAGTGATTTACCCACAAAAGGGCTTTCAAAATAATTGTTCAACCTAAATCCTCTTTTAAACTTATAACGCCTGCATAACACGTTTGCTACGATACAGACTTAGTTGAATTTTACTGCCTTAATCACTGAAACTAAAGGCAAACCGACAACGCCGAGTGTAGCAAATCGTGTTGATGCATTTGTTACACGATCTTTGTCAGCGCTTCTATTAACTTGGTAAAGAATTGATTTACCAAGATTTACTGTAAACTGAGTTTAATTAGACTGGCTCAATTAAGCGAGCAAAATATCCAATCAACGGCAATAATTGTGAAACGAAACAATCCCTTTTTCTTGCACCATTTGTACGATTTGGTTTCAGCAAGTTTGGAGCTGATAAACCAAATATCCTCGCCACAATTGGGATTGAAAATGCTGCGAGCAGAACACTGATACAAGATAAAATGAGGCATAGCCAAAGAACAATTGAAGCGTAAATTAGCCGCTGAAACGCCTGAATTTAGGACAATAATAGTTCAATGCCGAACCTGATGAAATGAAAACCAAAAGGCAACAAAGAAAAAGGAAATCCACCCTACTTTCACGCCTAAAAAACTAACGGCTCAATCGCTGAACTGAGCCAAAAAACTGCGATCTTAGAGTTCGTGTAACGCCTGCATAACACGTTTACTACTATGCAATGATACTCAAAATTGACGCCTTAAAACGAGAAACACCCGACAACCTAAGATGCCGAGTGTAGTAAATCGTGTTGATGCATTTGTTATGTGAAAACTCGTGAACTAATCGAACCACTGTTTTAAGGTTTCTCGAGCTTGCTGTACATGTTTATCTTTAATATGTGCAGCGATCGCTGCTGTGGCTGCGACTAAAACTCCTAAATCATCCGTATAACCAATAACAGGAGCTACATCAGGAATTGCATCAATCGGTGAGATAAAATAACCTAAAGCACCATAAACAACAGTTTTCGCCCATACCGGAGTCTCCGCATCACTTGCTGTATAATAAAGCTTAAGAGCAGGCTCTAACACTGTCTCTCCTGCTACTTTTGCGTACCCTTTAACCTTATCCCAAAAACTATTATCACTAAATTGTGATGTGTACTCATTATTACTTTCCATGTTTTTAACTACTTTTATAATAAAAATATATATTAACCAATAGACTATTTTAAGTCATTAATAAATTTATGGATAATGACTTTATAGATCACATAACGCCGCAATAACACGTTTACTACGACACAGACCTAGCTGAATTTTACTGCCTTAATCACTGAAACTAAAGACAAACTGACAATGCCGAGTGTAGTAAATCGTGTTGATTGCTTTGTTATGTCAACGATAAGTAATATCTGACACACTGACAAAGTCTTCAGGAAAAGGGCGTTCCTTACCTAACTTACGTAAAATACTAAAAATTGATTTCATTTCTCCATATTCGTTTTGGGTTGGCCCGATAGTAATTGATTGAACATTATCAAGTTCAAAACTTAACTTAACATATGGTGTAATACCGTAAGCACCAGATCGATAATTATAATCAATAAAATCATTATCCATTAAAGCAAGTAGACGTCTTTCACTCTCATTTTCAAAACCATAGTTTTTCATAGTTAAGGCAGGTTTAACTATTAATTGAATTGCTCTTGGAATATTAACACGCATACCTCTCTCGCTAGCAGTGAGTGCATCTTCATCAGCAATCCACTGCTTACAAATGTTTTCTGCTAACTTTTTGGTTTCCTCCTCCCCATAGACACAGTCATAAAATCCAATATCAGCATTAGGATATTGCTCTTTCATTGCTGTTAGTAGAAGACCTTCATCAAACTCAATAGAATACTTTTGTCCAGAAGAGCCGTAACCTCTCCACATGTCGAGAATATTACCTGACTTACAAAAAGAAGTAATAAGAAACGTACCAATCTGATAGATATTAGAAAGCAACATATCTAAAAATTTCACAGTATATTTGGACTTATCATCCTCATTTTTAGCAAACTCTTCTCGAATTACTTTTAACCCATGTTTAATTTCATGAGTATCATTCATATAGTTGACATCATTAACCCACAACGTCTTATTCTCAAGTATTCCAATCAATCCATTCGCATCTGTGTAATGATATAACGCCATAAATTTCCTACCTTAGTTTAACTAGTTGACATAACGCCTGCATAACACGTTTGCTACTATACAGACTTAGCTGAATTTTAACGCCTTAATCACTGAAACTAAAGGCAAACTGACAACGCCGAGTGTAGCAAATCGTGTTGATGCATTTGTTATAAGCGACTCAAATTTTGCCAGTAACCATAAAGACCACTGATATCTGACGAACACATTAAACTCATCGCACCTTTGATTTGGTCATCGCTCCATTGCCACCATTTCATTTCTAACAACTGAGCAATTTCACTTTCAGTAAAACGATAACGAATATGTTTAGCCGGATTAGAGCCCACAATAGAATAAGGCGCTACATTTTTAGTTACGACAGCTCGACTTGCAATTATTGCCCCGTCACCAACGGTTACACCACTCATAATCATGGCTTCAGTGCCAATCCAAACGTCATTACCAATAATCGTATCACCTGAACGTTCAAACCCATCTTTGGCATCTGAGAAATTTTCATCGTCTTGGTAGAAAAATGGAAATGTGCTAACCCAATTATTTTGATGCCCTTGATTTCCAGCCATCATGAAAACAGCACCCGAACCAATTGAGCAATAACTACCAATAATTAATTTATCAATATCCGTTCTATCAGCCAATAAATAACGAGCACAATCATCAAAGCTATGATTATGATAATAGCCAGAATAGTAACTATGCTCACCCACAATGATATTAGGATTAGTCACTTGTTCTTTGAGTGATTTACCCACAAAAGGGCTTTCAAAATAATTGTTCAACCTAAATCCTCTTTTAAACTTATAACGCCTGCATAACACGTTTGCTACCATGCAGATTAAGCTTAAATTTACCACTTAATGCGGTAAACCCAAAGAAATCTAGAATGCCGAATGTAGCAAATCGTGTTGATGCATTTGTTATAAGCACACTCTCACACGGTTCATATGAACAAATTGAGCATCTTCTGATGTTACTTGGAAACCAAATTTACGATATAAACCGCCTACTCGATTGCCTTGCAAATAACACAATTTCACTGGTTTATTTTCGTTATCAGCAAACCCTAAACATTGGCTTAAAACCTGACTTCCTATTCCTTTCCCGTGAAAACTTGGTAATAAAAAGAAACGACAAAAATAGAAATGGTCGCCTTTGTTTTGAAGTAAATAGCTACCTACGGCTTCACCTGACTTTTCAATGATGGTTGGTTTTTCCTCATCCCATTCATCTTGATGCATTTCACGTTGGATTTTATCGTCCCAACCAAACACAGCCTTAATTGGCTCAAATTCAGCCGCCTTTTTAAGTTCAAATAAGAACTCAAAATCACTATCTTTCGCTGAACGCGTGGAAAATTTCAAACCTTTACCTCTGGCTCAAATAACCTTAATAAATCGGTGCTTATAACGCCTGCATAACACGTTTACTACTATACAGATCAAGCTGAATTTTACCGCTATAAACACCGAAACTAAAGACAAACCTACAATGCCGAATGTAGTAAATCGTGTTGATGCGATTGTTATGGCGCAACTTGCGACAACCGTAGCAATATACTACAATAATGAAAATCAACTTTAAATAGGATACTTACAATGGCTACAGCAAGCATCAGATTAGACCAAGACCTTGTGCAAAAAGCTACTATTATGGCTAAAGCATTCAGTCGCACCGCACCAAAACAAATTGAACACTGGGCTAAAATTGGTGAAATGATGGAAGATAACCCAGAACTATCATATGAGTTTGTAAAACAAGCAATTATTGCCAAAGCTGAAAAAGAAGCAGGAAAATTGGAGAGCTATAGTTTTGGCTAATATAACTCAAATTTTACAGACACCTACATTTAAGAAAGCAGTAAAAAAGTTACATAAAAATCAAAAGACGGATCTTGATAATGCAATTAAAGAATTAATGAAAGAGCCATTATTAGGAGAGCAAAAGAAAGGTGACTTGTCATTTTTACGTGTCCATAAATTCAAAATGGTTAAGCAATTAACACTGCTTGGTTACAGTTACGAAGATGGCACGGTCACCCTTGAGTTAATGGCATTAGGATCTCATGAAAATTTTTACCGTGATGTTAAAAATATCTTCTGAGCCATAACGCCTGCATAACACGTTTGCTACTATGCAGATTAAGCCTAAATTTACCACTTAACTCGGTAAACCAAAAGAAACCTAGAATGCCGAATGTAGCAAATCGTGTTGATGCATTTGTTATATCGAGAATGCTAACTTACTATTTTCTTTGACATATTGTAGCCAGAAATAGCAAAACCAACCTCTTGATACAGCTTTAACGCTCTTTGATTTTGATACGCAACTCGTAATTTTATTTGTTTAATATCAATCGATTTCAATTGTGATTCAAGAGCAATAATTGCTAATTTACCATAACCATTATTGCGACAATTTGGAAAAATGAAGAAGTCATAAATAAACGTCGATTTGTCATTTTCGTTAATCGAGTGCCACAAATAACCAACCAATTCTGAACCTGATTCAATACACAATAATTCATGCTCATTAGTTTCCAGACCATTAGGAAAACTACGAAGAAGATCCTGATTAGCCAATTCGAGCGCCCTATCCATTGAGTGACCATAGTTTTCAGCTATTTCACGGCTATAATCATCAATGAAATAATCACAATACGCAGGATATTCATTTGTGGTCATTGGTCTAAGCTGAATCATATTTAATCCTTTAAAACGATGTACTTAAAAAAACGATATAACGCCTGCATAACACGTTTGCTACCATGTAGATTAAGCTCAATTTACCACTTAATACGGTAAACTCAAAGAAACCTAGAATGCCGAATGTAGCAAATCGTGTTGATGCATTTGTATGGATAATAAACACTCAATTAGGGTAAAGTGAGACCCAGACTTTAGCTGCAACTAAAGTTGATTTATACAGTAGTTCGGTTGATGCATGGCTCCTCTATCGAGAGACCGATAACAAACGCGAACGCTGTATAAACTCCAAGCCTACACTCGAATAGTCGACTGGGTCTCGAACCCGTATTATAGCAAACAAGAGTAAGCTTATTATGAATAATCCTACATTTCAAAGCATCAATGTCGGTGTTGATACCGGTAAAACTCAACTAGACATTTTCATCAGACCTATAGGCCTGTTCTTCTCTGTTTCTAATGACGATAAAGGCATAAAAGAAGCCATTACAACTATTAAGAAACATAAACCAGAACGTATCGTTATTGAGGCAACAGGTAGACTTGAAGTCCCCTTTGTTCTTGCTTGCACAAAGGCTAAGCTTCCATACGTTGTTGCTAACCCTATTCATGTAAGACGATTTGCTGGCGCTATTGGACAAATAGCCAAAACAGATAAATTAGACGCCCAATTAATTGCATTGTACTCGGAAAGAATTGAACCCCCACTGTCAACTCTAAAGCCTGAAAACATAAGGCTAATGAGCGATTTAGTCATTCGTAGAAATCAATTATTATCCATGCAAACTATGGAAAAGAATCGCCTTCAAATACTCCCTAAAGAACTAGCGATGACCATTAAACCAATATTGACAACCTTCAAAAATCAAATCCAAAAATAGAAGAAAAAATCATTAAGATTATTGAATCTTGTGATGAATATAAGCATAAAAATGAAATCCTTCAGAGCGTTCCTGGCATAGGAAAAGTTGCTGCTGCATCGCTAATAAGTAATCTCCCTGAGCTTGGAAGTATTAGTAATAAAAAAGCGTCAGCTTTGGTTGGAGTAGCCCCTATGAATCGGGACAGTGGTCGCTACAAAGGTCACCGAAAAATCAAAGGAGGCCGGAAGCAAGTGCGGACGGTTCTCTATATGGCCATGATGTCAGCAATGCAATGTAAGCCCCGTTTTCAAGTCGACTTACAGTCGCCTCGTAGCTGAAGGAAAACCCAAAACTCGCTATTATAGCCTGTGTTAGAAAGATGGTTGTCATACTTAATTCAATGATACGAGATGGTGTCATGTGGAATGAAAACCACGCTAATAATTAGTTATTGACACCATAGTCGTTTGTTAGGCGATTTCTTCCTCGTAACTTGTCATCACCTGTCTTGAAACCAAGGAACCATCAGGGTGGATTTGCACTTCGCAATCATTTTTGATGTCAAAGCTATTCTGAGTTATTTGGAATGTATTGAATAATTTTTTATCGAGCTTTATTTCTGCATATGGATTGTAATAAATATGTAGCCCATCGATATGACTTTCATGCCATTCTGAAGCATGACAAAAATGAACATCTGAGCCAGCAACTAAATCCCCTATCAGATATCGAATTGAATATATTTCATGTGTTTTACTCAACCTCTTAACTGACTGCCCTATTTTATTCTTTCGCTTATTTGATAGAAATTTTTTCTTACTATATTCTCGATACTTGGTAGCTCTAACCATTGCATCAATTTTACTTTGTAAAATTGCTTTACCAAACATTCCTGTAGTAGAAAAAATTACCGCGCTTATTTCCTTGTACGAATCATTTGTAAATATACCTACATCTAATTTTGTCCCATTCTTCTTAATTACATGCTCAACATCGTCTCTAACTAGCTCCCCCCTATGATTTTGTCTTGGAGGATCAATTCCAAACAAAACACGGTTAATAGCTGTATTATTCTGTGTAAATGACAAATGATTATCAAATGGAGCGACAGCAATAACAAAAGGATTATCTTTGACATGCTCTAAAGAAGAGTATGGATGTGCTTTTTTATCTTCACCAATAAACAGATTTCGTTTTTCTCTAATAGCCCCAAGTAACTTTATTGTGGACTCATCAAGGAATTCTTTATTATCTTGAGACGTTGACTCACTTATAGATTTACTATCGTAATATGATTTATCTTTATTTCGTGAATTATTAGTTGTTACCGCTTCAACATTTACTACTTTGCCACATTTAGATGTTAAACAGAAATCAGGAGACTCTTTAGAGTAATCAATATCGAATCCGATATACTTAAATGCAGCATTTAAGTACAACTCCCATAATGATGAATTAAAACTTAATTGAAATTCATCAATAAACTTTATAAGTTCTCCTTTTCTACCATCCATACCATCAGCCCAGTTAAGAATCACATCTTTAACTGGTTCGTAATTTTCATCAGTAACTAATCTGATAAAATACGGATGTAACCTATCTGCATTGAACCTAGGATCATATAAATTCACTAATCATACCTCTAGTTATATACTACTTAAAATCGCCTAACGCCTGCATAACACGTTTACTACTATGTAATTATACTTAAAATTGACGCCTTAAAACGAGAAACACCCGACAACCTGAGATGCCGAGTGTAGTAAATCGTGTTGATGCGATTGTTAACTGTACTTCTTACACCAAGCGAATTTCTAATTTTTTACCTAATGCTGAAGCAAAACGTTCAAGAGTTGATAATTTGACATCATCTGAATGGTTTTCAATTCGTGATATAGCACTTTTTTGTGTCTGGAGCTTTGATGCTAAATCGACCTGAGTTAATCCTGCATCTTTACGCGCTTCTTTCAACAAAGCGCCAAATTTAAACGATTGGTAACCTTCTTCATATCCGTCAGAAAAATCGATGTCGTTTGCTTTACGGTTAGCTAAATATTTTTTAAAGTCACTCATATTATTTCCTCGCTAAATAGTCTTTTCGACGATTTTCTGCAATTTTGATTTCTTTTGGTGGCGTTTTTTGTGTTTTCTTTTGAAAACCATGATTGAGAACAACTAAGTTATCACCATCAAAAAAGCCTAATAAACGAAATATATTCCCACCAACTTGTACTCTCACTTCCCAGATATTGTCAGTATTAACCAGTTTTTTAAGGTAAGTCGTTGGGATCTTGTCCAATTCTTCAATTAACTGAAGCACCCAAGCTACTTTCTGCGCTTGCTTACCCGAAAGTGAATCTAAAAATTCAGCTATCGGACATTTACCGTCTTCGGTAGTATAAAAATCAATATTTCTCATACATAAAGGTTAACATCAATGTGAACTTTTGCAAGCTGGAATTTTTCGCTTTGTACAGTTAACGCCTGCATAACACGTTTACTACTATGCAATTATACTTAAAATTGACGCCTTATAACGAGAAACACCCGACAACCTGAGATGCCGAGTGTAGTAAATCGTGTTGATGCATTTGTTATAAGCGATTCTGATTTTGCCAATAATCATAAAGACCACTGATATTTGACGAACACATTAAACTCATTGCACCTTTGATTTGGTCATCGCTCCATTGCCACCATTTCATTTCTAACAACTGAGCAATTTCACTTTCAGAAAAACGATAACGAATATGTTTAGCAGGATTTGAGCCTACAATAGAATAAGGTGCCACATTTTTAGTTACGACAGCTCGACTTGCAATTATTGCCCCATCACCTACGGTTACACCGCTCATAATCATGGCTTCAGTACCAATCCAAACGTCATTACCAATAATCGTATCACCTGAACGTTCAAACCCATCTTTGGCATCTGAGAAATTTTCATCGTCTTGGTAGAAAAATGGAAATGTACTAACCCAATTATTTTGATGTCCTTGATTTCCCGCCATCATGAAAACAGCACCCGAACCAATTGAGCAATAACTACCAATAATTAATTTATCAATATCCGTTCTATCAGCCAATAAATAACGAGCACAATCATCAAAGCTATGATTATGATAATAGCCAGAATAGTAACTATGCTTACCCACAATGATATTAGGATTAGTCACTTGTTCTTTGAGTGATTTACCCACAAAAGGGCTTTCAAAATAATTGTTCAACCTAAATCCTCTTTTAAGCTTATAACGCCGCAATAACACGTTTATTACTACGACGACTTAGCTGAATTTTACTGCCTTAAACACCGAAACCAAAGACAAACCTACAACGCCGAATGTAATAAATCGTGTTGATTGCTTTGTTAAACCGCAATGACACGCTATAATGACCGAATAATCAACCTAATTAGAGACCGTTATGACTACTAGAATTTTAGCTGATGTTGCAGCAAGTATTACCGAGTTTAAAGCTAACCCAATGAAAGTTGCTTCAAGTGCTTATGGCGAAGCTGTTGCTGTACTAAACAGAAATGAGCCTGCATTTTATTGTGTACCAGCTGAAGCTTATGAACTTTTGATGGATCGAGTTGAAGATCTAGAACTATTATCTCTTGCCGCAGAACGAGAGAATGAAGAAACTATTTCGGTAAACATCCATGACTTATAAGTTAGATTTCAAAAAGAGCGCATATAAAGAATGGAATAAACTTGGTGCAACGCTTCGTGAACAATTTAAGAAAAAACTATTAGAACGCTTAGATAATCCTCACGTTCCTGCGTCAAAGCTATCAGGCGCTGATAATTTATACAAAATTAAGCTACGACAGTCTGGTTACCGATTAGTATACAAAGTTGAGGATGACGTAATAATTGTCACCGTTTTAGCTGTTGGTAAAAGAGAACGCAGCGACGTATACAAAAAAGCGATGCACAGGATTTGACCATGGCGGTTTAACGCCGCAATAACACGTTTATTACTACGACGACTTGGCTGAATTTTACTGCCTTAAACACTGAAACCAAAGGCAAACCTACAACGCCGAATGTAATAAATCGTGTTGATTGCTTTGTTATGCCGGTTTTTCAGCAACTATAAATATTGAGTCACCTTTTTCAAATTCAAAATAGTCTAAAGTACCAACTATTGTATAAAACTCTGAAATCATTGCTAATAATGACTCTTTCAAATAATAGTTAAACGTTAGACCTTCCATTTCTTCGCTACCCTCACCCAACCAAAAGCTATGAGCTATTAATCCGTTACTATTAAGTAAAGAGAGCTGATTTTTTAACGATTCTTTCAAATCTAAATTCGATAAATGATGTAAAACTTTATTTGAAAAAAGACAATCAAACTGGCGTTCTAATTGTAAGTCACACGCATTCAATTGAAGAAATTCAATATCTGGATGACGATAACTGCAACGTTTGAGAAACTCTAGCGAAAAATCAGATCCTGTAACTTTGTATCTTTCTTTTAAAGCATCAATGTCACTGCCTGCACCGCAACCTAATTCCAGTAACCAACTTGTAGGTTTTAGATGCTCACTAAGGAATTCATGTAAATTAGAACCATCATAGCCCCCACACATACTTATGTACTTATCTACATTCTTTTCGTTTTCATAAAAACTCATTATTTCCCTCCTACGGCATAACGCCTGCATAACACGTTTGCTACCATGCAGATTAAGCCCAAATTTACCACTTAATGCGGTAAACCAAAAGAAATCTAGAATGCCGAATGTAGCAAATCGTGTTGATGCATTTGTTAGGCAATTTCTTTGCTATGCGTACATCTGCTCTCATAGGTATCGAAACTACCTTTATATTTAATTAGCCTAAGAAAATATTCCGTTATTATATCTCTGCATCTTGCATAGATTAAAATTTCCTCCTCATGAGATAAGTGGCTTAAACCTGAATGTATGATTTCATTTCGAAGGTTTTTTATTTCAGTCAAGCTAACATCCATGCTGACTGACTCAAACATTTCTTGAAGAAGCGTCTTAAAGATGTATTTCTCATTGTTTGGAGACCAATAAAAGCCACGCTTGTATTTATAATCTTTAGATTTAGCATAAGAGGATTTCAAGTTTTCTAACAAAATAAACAAAGTAGCCAATTTCAGCTCTATTTGTAGATTATTCACTTCCGGTGTATTGAACAGATCAACCACAACATTTAAGGCTCTTTGTTCATAAATTTCCGAATAAGTATTAAAACTAGATTCAAGTAACTTCTTTATATGGGAAGTATCATCACAGCAAAATGGTGGCCTGAAGTAATGATATGCACCTCTGACACTCCAAACATGTGATTTGTTTGTACCTTCTATATTCCAAGCATAAAAGCTAACTTCGGAACATATCGCAAAAGAAAGTAAAACACTAATTTTCTGAACAACGTCTACGACATGCTCGATATCTTGTTCTTTTATATCTTTGACAACTAATTTTGTAGACTCTACAAACTGACCTTTTAAGTCACTCTTTTTTGCATTAATTAACTCAGGTTCTTGATAAATATCGATAACTAGGTCTGCAACAGACAAGCAGATTTTATTTCTTACCCAGCCGCCAGTCATGGTGTCTGTATTTTGCATTCCCATAACTAAAAAATTTGAAAGATAACAAATTAAGTTCATTTTAACTCCAAATTGCCTAACGCCGCAATAACACGTTTATTACTACGACGACTTAGCTGAATTTTAACGCCTTAAACACCGAAACCAAAGACAAACCTACAACGCCGAATGTAATAAATCGTGTTGATTGCTTTGTTATACCGTTTCTAACAGCGTACCCAATACCTTGCTAATGGATTCGGAAAGACCTTACCCATTACGATATTTTCAAATTTACCACCGTTACTTTCTATGATTTTTCGTGAAGCTATATTGTCTTCGTCAGCAGTCAATAGCACTCGATTGAGCCCAAGTTCTTTAGCTTTAGTTAAAGCCAATTTGAGTATCGATTTTCCATAACCATTTCGGCGAAATGATGGTGCTATATCATAACCAATATGACCTGCTTCCAGTGCTAGAAACTCATTATTTATATTGTGACGAATACGAACCACACCCAAAATAGACTGATTATCATTAATTAGCCAAAAGTGGCTACATGGGACAAAACCTTCACGTAAGTTAATCCCGTTACTTTCATCAGTTAAACTTTGAATATACGAAGAAAAATCCTCTTTTCCCAATAAGTAGGATTCAATATTACTAATGTCGTTGGCTGCATAATCCTCAAAGAAAGCTAAGAATTCTGACTCCAATTCCAATGATGGTACAACTAATTCCATGTCAATTTCTCCTTTTAACGGTATAACGCCTGCATAACACGTTTGCTACTATGCGATTATACTTAAAATTGACGCCTTAAAACGAGAAACACCCGACAACCTGAGATGCCGAGTGTAGTAAATCGTGTTGATGCGATTGTTATACCTATTTTTTCTCAACCGCTCTGGTTGCTATTACAGCTAAAGTACCTAAGGCTAGTGCTCCAGTAAGAAATTTAGCAAACTTAGGATTTTCAGAACAAATGCCAACTAAGCTAGCTCCAAGAACAGCTCCAGTTGTACCCGCTACAATTTGTGTTGAAGATACTTTTAGACCTGTAGCCCATTTAGCAAAATGTTCACAATTACGGTCTGAGACAGAATAATTCCAACTTCCTATTTTTGATCTGGCTAATTCCAGAACTTCAGTTACAGGACGGTCATAATTTACTTTTGCTGGGTAAGTATGTTTACCTTGAGTCACGATATCCCAAGCTTCTTCTTTTACTGTGCCTGTTCTTTTCGTTGCAGAAATGAGCATTGGGAAGCCATTCTCACAAAAGGTATCTGAAACAATCGACCAATGTTGATAAACACCAAAATTACTAACAACAATATCACCTGTATGTATATTCGTTTTTTGCATAAGTATCCCTACTTTTAATTAAATATACATAAAATATGAGGGTCAATATCAAAATTTCAAGTGCGCCAATAGGTATAACGCCTGCATAACACGTTTGCTACCATGCAGATTAAGCTCAAATTTACCACTTAATGCGGTAAACCAAAAGAAACCTAGAATGCCGAATGTAGCAAATCGTGTTGATGCATTTGTTATGAGTATTACTTAAATGGGCTAAGATCGATACCCTCTAACTCGCAAACAGCCATGATTGTTGGATGTGATGATAAACGATTTAGATAAGCTGACAAATGATCAAAACTTAATGGCGATTGCTTAATTGGTAAACACCACTCAGAAAGCATAAATAAGAAGAAATCACAGGCTGATATTTCATCGCCTAAAAGGTAGTTCTTACCCTCAAGTTGATCATTAATTACGGATAGTGATTCAGCAATTCGATCATCTTGCGCGGCAACCACATTTGGAATAGTACTTTCATCATTTGTATGTCGATGTGGATAATATCGAACCATTAACTCAGCTTGAAGTGTATTATTCCCTAGATCCCAAGAATAACCGACACACTTTGGTATAGATTAGAGAGTCAGTTGCCTATAAGCTTCAAGCTCTCACACAATCAACTAAGGTAACCACATGGGACACCAATATAAGCAACTGACACTAAGTGAAAGATACCAGATTGAAGCTTGGAATACACATAGTATTTCTGCTCGGGAAATAGGACAAAAATTAAAACGGAGCAATGGCTCCATTTCAAGGGAATTACGACGCTGTCCTGTTGGAAGTTATTCTGCCGAGCAAGCGCATAAACATGCTTTTCAAAAAAGAACACTTTCAATTAAGCACACAAAGTGTGGCCAAAAGAATAAGAAAATAATTCAAATATACCTACAACTTGGTTGGAGCCCAGAGCAAATATCTGGACGAATGCATAAAGAAAAAATAGAAAATACAATATGTTGCAGTACTATTTACAATGTAGTTAAAAGAGAGCATTGGCAAAGAATGCTTGCTCGAAAAGGTAAAAAATACAAACAGCGTAAAGGTGTAGAAGCTGGAGCAAGACTAATTCCCAACCGCGCTGATATCTCTCTCCGGCCTGCTATTGTTGACGATAACTCAGAAATTGGCCACTGGGAAGGTGATACTGTTTATGGTCAAGATGGGTATTTAGTCACTATGGTAGAGCGAGTATCTAAGCTATTAGTTACTTGCAAAGTACGTAGCAAGTCTAAAAAAGCAGTCACTCGTGGGATAAATCGCATGATGAAGCCCTTTAAAGAACTTTGCAAAACAATCACATTTGATAATGGCGGAGAGTTTGCGGGTCATGCTAAGATAGCTAAGCATCTGAACTGTGACATTTATTTTGCTAAACCTTACCATTCCTGGCAACGAGGTTTGAATGAAAATACCAATGGTTTACTAAGGCGTTTTTTCCCAAAGGGAATGGCCATTGGAGAACTTGCTGCAAAAGAGGTTAAACAGGCAGAGTTTTTGATTAATTCGAGACCTAGAAAGGCATTAAATTTTCTGAGTCCGAGTGAGTTTTTAAGCGGTAAGCGTGTGTCGGTTATTGTTACGATCTAGCAACCATTTGATATAAAATCAACTCTAGGTGACCAATTTTTACTTTCTTGATCAAAGACTAAACCGTAATATTTTACGAGCATGAAATTTACCTTTGTTGTATAACGCCTGCATAACACGTTTACTACTATACAGAACAAGCTGAATTTTACCGCCATAAACACCGAAACTAAAGACAAACCTACAATGCCGAATGTAGTAAATCGTGTTGATGCGATTGTTATGGCGCAACTTGCGACAACCGTAGTAATATACTACAATAATGAAAATTAACTTTAAATAGGATACTTACAATGGCTACAGCAAGCATCAGATTAGACCAAGACCTTGTGCAAAAAGCTACTATTATGGCTAAAGCATTCAGTCGCACCGCACCAAAACAAATTGAACACTGGGCTAAAATTGGTGAAATGATGGAAGATAACCCAGAACTATCATATGAGTTTGTAAAACAAGCAATTATTGCCAAAGCTGAAAAAGAAGCAGGAAAATTGGAGAGCTATAGTTTTGGCTAATATAACTCAAATTTTACAGACACCTACATTTAAGAAAGCAGTAAAAAAGTTACATAAAAATCAAAAGACGGATCTTGATAATGCAATTAAAGAATTAATGAAAGAGCCATTATTAGGAGAGCAAAAGAAAGGTGACTTGTCATTTTTACGTGTCCATAAATTCAAAATGGTTAAGCAATTAACACTGCTTGGTTACAGTTACGAAGATGGCACGGTCACCCTTGAGCTAATGGCATTAGGATCTCATGAAAATTTTTACCGTGATGTTAAAAATATCTTCTGAGCCATAACGCCGCAATAACACGTTTACTACGACACAGACTTAACTGAATTTTACCGCCTTAATCACTGAAATTAAAGGCAAACCCACAACGCCGAATGTAGTAAATGCTAGATCGTAACAATAACCGACACACGCTTACCGCTTAAAAACTCACTCGGACTCAGAAAATTTAATGCCTTTCTAGGTCTCGAATTAATCAAAAACTCTGCCTGTTTAACCTCTTTTGCAGCAAGTTCTCCAATGGCCATTCCCTTTGGGAAAAAACGCCTTAGTAAACCATTGGTATTTTCATTCAAACCTCGTTGCCAGGAATGGTAAGGTTTAGCAAAATAAATGTCACAGTTCAGATGCTTAGCTATCTTAGCATGACCCGCAAACTCTCCGCCATTATCAAATGTGATTGTTTTGCAAAGTTCTTTAAAGGGCTTCATCATGCGATTTATCCCACGAGTGACTGCTTTTTTAGACTTGCTACGTACTTTGCAAGTAACTAATAGCTTAGATACTCGCTCTACCATAGTGACTAAATACCCATCTTGACCATAAACAGTATCACCTTCCCAGTGGCCAATTTCTGAGTTATCGTCAACAATAGCAGGCCGGAGAGAGATATCAGCGCGGTTGGGAATTAGTCTTGCTCCAGCTTCTACACCTTTACGCTGTTTGTATTTTTTACCTTTTCGAGCAAGCATTCTTTGCCAATGCTCTCTTTTAACTACATTGTAAATAGTACTGCAACATATTGTATTTTCTATTTTTTCTTTATGCATTCGTCCAGATATTTGCTCTGGGCTCCAACCAAGTTGTAGGTATATTTGAATTATTTTCTTATTCTTTTGGCCACACTTTGTGTGCTTAATTGAAAGTGTTCTTTTTTGAAAAGCATGTTTATGCGCTTGCTCGGCAGAATAACTTCCAACAGGACAGCGTCGTAATTCCCTTGAAATGGAGCCATTGCTCCGTTTTAATTTTTGTCCTATTTCCCGAGCAGAAATACTATGTGTATTCCAAGCTTCAATCTGGTATCTTTCACTTAGTGTCAGTTGCTTATATTGGTGTCCCATGTGGTTACCTTAGTTGATTGTGTGAGAGCTTGAAGCTTATAGGCAACTGACTCTCTAATCTATACCAAAGTGTGTCGGTTATTCTTGGGATCTAGGAATCGTGTTGATTGCTTTGTTATACCGTTTCTAACAGCGTACCCAATACCTTGCTAATGGATTCGGAAATACCTTACCCATTATGATATTTTCAAATTTACCACCGTTACTTTCTATGATTTTTCGTGAAGCTATATTGTCTTCGTCAGCTGTCAATAGCACTCGATTGAGCCCAAGTTCTTTAGCTTTAGTTAAAGCCAATTTGAGTATAGATTTTCCATAACCATTTCGGCGAAATAATGGTGCTATATCATAACCAATATGACCTGCTTCCAGTGCTAGAAACTCATTATTTATATTGTGACGAATACGAACCACACCCAAAATAGACTGATTATCATTAATTAGCCAAAAGTGGCTACATGGGACAAAACCTTCACGTAAGTTAATCCCGTTACTTTCCTCAGTTAAACTTTGAATATACGAAGAAAAATCCTCCTTTCCCAATAAGTAGGATTCAATATTACTAATGTGGTTGGCTGCATAATCCTCGAAGAAAGCTAAGAATTCTGACTCCAATTCCAATGATGGTACAACTAATTCCATGTCAATTTCTCCTTTTAACGGTATAACGCCTGCATAACACGTTTGCTACGATACAGACCTAGCTGAATTTTAACGCCTTAATCACTGAAACTAAAGGCAAACTGACAACGCCGAATGTAGCAAATCGTGTTGATGCATTTGTTATACAACAAAATCTACGATCTCCAACTTACCAAATATGTCATGTCTAGCTTCTTTTAACTTTAGATGGGACAAATCACGATTTTCACTAACCAATTTCGCTATTAATAACTTGTGTTCTTTTACCATACTGTAGCCGAAGATGATTGACTTAAATCCATCAAAAGGTATTCGTTTTAGGTTTATCTCCGAATACTCATGAAAAAAGTGAGACACTTGCTCTGGAAATTGTAAGCCAAACTCTGGTTTTATTTTTGTACCAATTTCCTCATCACAATGCATTAAAGGCAATACTATTCTAGCTTCCTCTTCATAAGCCCACAGCTTATCTTTTGAATACAGTAGTCTCTCTGAGAACTCATGAATATCAACCCCTTTACTCAAAAGCGATTGCATCATCCCTATGGAGTTTTTAAAACTATCTGGTTGAAAATTTTCAATTGGTGCACCATTTATCCGCATCGTTCCTTTGTAGTAAGTGAGCGAAGCTCTTTTTTCTGATGTATAAGAAACATCTTTTGGTGGCAATTGTTTGAAAAATGAGTGTTGTTCATCGAAAGTAACAGCTAAACCTTGTCCCTCACTTGCGTAATGCGTCCACATCAACTCATTCGTAGCAGACTTAGATAAAGATAAAACACCTAATTGGCAACTGAGTGCCTCAACTAAAAACGTGTTAAGTTGCTGGGCTGCTTTAACTAGGTTTTCTTTGTCATACTCTTCCATTGATTGGAAGCCCTCTTGCCTCAACATATGAGGAAATAGATCACCATATCTAACTCCACTAGGTTTAAGAAAAAAGTTTTCTAACTCCTCGTCCGATGGCGTATAAGATAAGTCCATCTGTATTTTTAAGTGTTCTTTTCTTGCCCAAGCATAATCAGCAGGTGAGAACTCATTGAAATACGGTGATAACCTTGCCTCACTACCCTTGTCATTAAGATACTTAGGTTGAGTCATACGAAACAAACCCTAGATCCCAAGAATAACCGACACACTTTGGTATAGATTAGAGAGTCAGTTGCCTATAAGCTTCAAGCTCTCACACAATCAACTAAGGTAACCACATGGGACACCAATATAAGCAACTGACACTAAGTGAAAGATACCAGATTGAAGCTTGGAATACACATAGTATTTCTGCTCGGGAAATAGGACAAAAATTAAAACGGAGCAATGGCTCCATTTCAAGGGAATTACGACGCTGTCCTGTTGGAAGTTATTCTGCCGAGCAAGCGCATAAACATGCTTTTCAAAAAAGAACACTTTCAATTAAGCACACAAAGTGTGGCCAAAAGAATAAGAAAATAATTCAAATATACCTACAACTTGGTTGGAGCCCAGAGCAAATATCTGGACGAATGCATAAAGAAAAAATAGAAAATACAATATGTTGCAGTACTATTTACAATGTAGTTAAAAGAGAGCATTGGCAAAGAATGCTTGCTCGAAAAGGTAAAAAATACAAACAGCGTAAAGGTGTAGAAGCTGGAGCAAGACTAATTCCCAACCGCGCTGATATCTCTCTCCGGCCTGCTATTGTTGACGATAACTCAGAAATTGGCCACTGGGAAGGTGATACTGTTTATGGTCAAGATGGGTATTTAGTCACTATGGTAGAGCGAGTATCTAAGCTATTAGTTACTTGCAAAGTACGTAGCAAGTCTAAAAAAGCAGTCACTCGTGGGATAAATCGCATGATGAAGCCCTTTAAAGAACTTTGCAAAACAATCACATTTGATAATGGCGGAGAGTTTGCGGGTCATGCTAAGATAGCTAAGCATCTGAACTGTGACATTTATTTTGCTAAACCTTACCATTCCTGGCAACGAGGTTTGAATGAAAATACCAATGGTTTACTAAGGCGTTTTTTCCCAAAGGGAATGGCCATTGGAGAACTTGCTGCAAAAGAGGTTAAACAGGCAGAGTTTTTGATTAATTCGAGACCTAGAAAGGCATTAAATTTTCTGAGTCCGAGTGAGTTTTTAAGCGGTAAGCGTGTGTCGGTTATTGTTACGATCTAGCAACCATTTGATATAAAATCAACTCTAGGTGACCAATTTTTACTTTCTTGATCAAAGACTAAACCGTAATATTTTACGAGCATGAAATTTACCTTTGTTGTATAACGCCTGCATAACACGTTTGCTACTATGCAAACCTAGCTGAATTTTACTGCCTTAATCACTGAAACTAAAGGCAAACTGACAACGCCGAGTGTAGCAAATCGTGTTGATGCATTTGTTATATGCGTTCTAAAATTGATTAAAAACAGCTTCTATTTTGTTGCCATCTAAATCCAGAACATAGGCTGCATAATAACCTTCACCATATTCAGGTCTTAAATTAGGCTTACCAGAACAAGTAGCTCCATTTTCAATTGCTACCTTATAGAAATTATCGACGGCTTCAGTATTTGAGGCATTAAAGGCGACATGAGAGCCATTACCATTAGTCGGACTATTTTCACAAGGACAACCAATCCAAAATTCAAAGCTATCACCATAAGCTGCTGCAATTCCATCAATATAATGGGAGCGTTTTATTGATAGCGTTTCAAATACCGCATCATAAAATGCCACTGCCGCTACTACGTCTTTTGTACCAATAGAAATATGATTAATGATCACGTCAATCTCCTTATTAATTTTTAATCCTTTCAAGCATATAACGCCTGCATAACACGTTTGCTACCATGCAGATTAAGCTTAAATTTACCACTTAATACGGCAAACCAAAAGAAACCTAGAATGCCGAATGTAGCAAATCGTGTTGATGCATTTGTTATGCCTGTCCATCTTGATTAAGATACTTATCCAATATAAGCTTACCTTTCGATTGGAACTCTTTTTCTGTTATGATTCCGATACTCCATGCATGATTCAGCTTATCTAATTGTTTCTCAAAATCATCTGGGTACTCACTTTTAGTCGCTACTGGAACTTGTCTCTGAGCCCAAACTTGTAGATAAATGGCACCTAAGATAAATAGCGAGGTAACGATCAATACAAAATATTTTTCTATATACCAAATTACGTTATCTCCTTTTATATCCGTACGAAGTTCTGCTTTTCCACTATCAGACGACGAAATAGAAAAGTTCTCATCAATTCCAAAGTAGGTAACCGAATAAAAAGAACCCCAATAGAATATTTCAGCCTCTGTACCTGCCTCCAATCTCCCAATATAAACAGAAGTGCTATTTTCAATTTTCTTGTAAACACTATCATATTTTATTACAGCGAATCCTCTTGCATCTTTAACACTAATATGAACATCTTTCGCTGGCAATTCGCCAACATTCTTAAGTGTCATTTTTAAGCTATATTGAGAGTTATAATCAATCTCACCTTCACTATTTTGAACAGGATAAAGCGTTTCTTGATTCTCTACGTAAGCAACCAAATCTGCTTTATCTTGAAATGGATTGTCAAAAACTAACAAAATAGTAATTAAGCCACTTATAACACCAATCCATGTAATAATTTTTTTTCTTGTCATTATATTCCAACTTCCAACTTCCAACTTCCAACTTTTAAGGCATAACGCCGCAATAACACGTGCGAACGACTTAATTACCAAACCAATTATACTCTAAACCGCGAATGCCGAGTGTAATAAGCATCGTGTTGATTGCTTTGTTATGTCACTTACTGCATTTGCTAATAACTAAAATTACCACTTAAATACTTAATCGCCTCGTCTTCATCTAACCAGTTGCAAACATCTGAATCCCTACCACCAAAATCCTGCGCTTTTTTTTCAGCTGATTGAGTAACATGATAGAAACGAAAACAAGAACTAATCATTTCCCCCCAGCTGATATCGTACTGTTCATGGTACCAATCAAAACCATGACTTGGTTCGCAATTCGTAGAATTAATAATCAAAGAATTTAAAGCTGGGTACTCATTAAATAAACAGTAATGCCCTAAAGCGCCTGCATATAAACCTGCTTGATTATGACTAAACCCAAATATATTTTCAATTTCGTTATATGTAACGCAACGTTTTTCCTTCGCTACTTGAATCATGAAGCGTACAAATACTTTGAATTTTTCTGGTTGAAAATTTTGAATAAAACTATTGCTCATTTTATATTCCTCTACAATTAACTTTGTGACATAACGCCTGCATAACACGTTTGCTACTATGTAAACCAAGCTGAATTTTACTGCCTTAATCACTGAAACTAAAGACAAACTGACAACGCCGAGTGTAGCAAATCGTGTTGATGCATTTGTTACACGATCTTTGTCAACGCTTCTATTAACTTGGTAAAGTATTGATTTACCAAGATTTGCTGTAAACTGAGTTTAATTAGGCTGGCTCAATTAAGCGAGCAAAATATCCAATCAGCGGCAAAAACTGCGAGATGAAACAATCCCTTTTTCTTACACCATTTGTACGATTTGGTTTCAGCAAGTTTGGGGTTGATAAACCAAATACCTTTGCCACAATTGGGATTGAAAATGTGGCGAGCAAAACACTGATACAAACTAAAATGAGGCAAAACCATGAACAATTGAAGCGTGAATTAGCCGCTGAAATCCATGAACTTTTGGCAATAATGTTTAATTGCCGAACCTGATGAAATGAAAACTAAAAGGCAACAAAGAAAAAGGAAATCCACCCTACTTTCTCGCCTAAAAAACTAACGGCTCAATCCCCGAACTGAGCCAAAAAACTGCGTTCTTAGAGTTCGTGTAACGCCGCAATAACACGTGCGAACGACTTACTTACAAAACCAATTATACTCTAAACCGCGAATGCCGAGTGTAATAGCATCGTGTTGATTGCTTTGTTAGGCATTTCTTTCAGCTAAGTACTCCCTAGATCCCAAGAATAACCGACACACTTTGGTATAGATTAGAGAGTCAGTTGCCTATAAGCTTCAAGCTCTCACACAATCAACTAAGGTAACCACATGGGACACCAATATAAGCAACTGACACTAAGTGAAAGATACCAGATTGAAGCTTGGAATACACATAGTATTTCTGCTCGGGAAATAGGACAAAAATTAAAACGGAGCAATGGCTCCATTTCAAGGGAATTACGACGCTGTCCTGTTGGAAGTTATTCTGCCGAGCAAGCGCATAAACATGCTTTTCAAAAAAGAACACTTTCAATTAAGCACACAAAGTGTGGCCAAAAGAATAAGAAAATAATTCAAATATACCTACAACTTGGTTGGAGCCCAGAGCAAATATCTGGACGAATGCATAAAGAAAAAATAGAAAATACAATATGTTGCAGTACTATTTACAATGTAGTTAAAAGAGAGCATTGGCAAAGAATGCTTGCTCGAAAAGGTAAAAAATACAAACAGCGTAAAGGTGTAGAAGCTGGAGCAAGACTAATTCCCAACCGCGCTGATATCTCTCTCCGGCCTGCTATTGTTGACGATAACTCAGAAATTGGCCACTGGGAAGGTGATACTGTTTATGGTCAAGATGGGTATTTAGTCACTATGGTAGAGCGAGTATCTAAGCTATTAGTTACTTGCAAAGTACGTAGCAAGTCTAAAAAAGCAGTCACTCGTGGGATAAATCGCATGATGAAGCCCTTTAAAGAACTTTGCAAAACAATCACATTTGATAATGGCGGAGAGTTTGCGGGTCATGCTAAGATAGCTAAGCATCTGAACTGTGACATTTATTTTGCTAAACCTTACCATTCCTGGCAACGAGGTTTGAATGAAAATACCAATGGTTTACTAAGGCGTTTTTTCCCAAAGGGAATGGCCATTGGAGAACTTGCTGCAAAAGAGGTTAAACAGGCAGAGTTTTTGATTAATTCGAGACCTAGAAAGGCATTAAATTTTCTGAGTCCGAGTGAGTTTTTAAGCGGTAAGCGTGTGTCGGTTATTGTTACGATCTAGCATCTTCATACTGGACTTCCATTTCCTTTTGTAGCCATTCATTAGTAATTCCAAAGCTAGACCAAACCTTTTCACTCAAATTTTCAACAGCTTTATCTGCAATTTGAAATAAAGTAATTAAATTCTGAAGCTCATTTATCATTTCAATTCGGCCATGGTTATCTCTCAAATGAACCGCGTAATCATAAAAAAAGTCATGTGCAAGCCAGTTTCTTTTTGCAAGTGATTCATTCAAATGTTCAATTAGTTCATCCGGCAAATCGACTCGTTGCTTTACTTGTCCAAGAAGCCTACCAAATGTATTTGAATTTAAGTTATTGTATATATCGAGCCAATGCTCTTGAGATAATATAGATTCATCAAGCAACTTATAAGCCATAGCAAAATTAACTAATGCCTTCTCTGCACATTGGGCATTAAATGACGCTAAACCATAAAAAGCAAAAACTTCCTTTTCATCGCCTAATTCTATGTCAGGAATCGCTTTCAATTCACCTATATCGATTTGACCAAGTTTCATATTTACCTCTAAATGCCTAACGCCTGCATAACACGTTTGCTACGATACAGACCTAGCTGAATTTTAACGCCTTAATCACTGAAACTAAAGGCAAACTGACAATGCCGAATGTAGCAAATCGTGTTGATGCGATTGTTATAAGCACATCTTGGCGTAAACCAAAGTATTATCCAATTCACCCGATGGTAAACGTCGAGCATTCGTTAATTGAGCTTCAAATTGGAAACCACAACGCTTTGCTACAGCCTGACTTTTTAAGTTTGAGCTAGCCATTTTGATTTCTAATCGTTGAGCATGATTATCAGTGAAGGCATATTTTTCAATAAGATTTACAGCTTCTGTTATATAACCCTTACCTACTTTCGACGTTTGTAACCAATAGCCAATTTCAAAGTAAGAAACAGATTTATCTCGAACAATAAACCCGATAACACCGATAAATAAGCCAGTTTCTTTTTCGATGATATTAAACCAAAACTCACCAGTGAAATTGGTAAAATTAGCTAGAGCCTCTTTGATATTATGCTTGAGTTCATTCTCTGTTAACGATTCAGAAACCCAAGGCAAAAACTGGGATAATTCAGCCTGACTTTCATTAATAACAGTCAGCATTGCCCCCGCATATTTCAAAGATGGTGGGACTAATTTTATTCTCTCATTTTCCATATGAGTACCCTATTTCGACTGTGCTTATAACGCCTGCATAACACGTTTACTACTATGCAATTATACTTAATATTGACGCCTTAAAACGAGAAACACCCGACAACCTGAGATGCCGAGTGTAGTAAATCGTGTTGATGCATTTGTTATATTTTACTACGCCATAGCAAAATTGATCGTGTGCACCTTAGTTAAATTCACGTTTTGTTTTGCTTGCCATAGATCGTAATTGTCTTGCATTGTTAACCAACTTTCAGGCGTACGACCTAGTGATTTTGAAAGACGTAATGCCATTTCAGGTGAAATTGAACTCTTACCCTTTATCACTCGATTTAGAGTTGAAGCCGCAACATCAAGTTGTTTAGCAACAAAGCGACAGCTATAGCCAAATGGTTCCATATAAACGTCATGGATAAACTCACCTGGATGTGGGGGATTGTGCATAGCCATTAATGGTAATCCTCGTAATTTAAAATGTAAGCATTACCATCGATAAATTCGAAAGTAACACGCCAGTTACCATTTACTGTAATTGACCAAATTCCATCTCTATCCCCTTTCAAAGGATGAAGTTTGAAACCCGGCAAATCAACATCATCAATAATGGTTGCAGTATCTATCGCGGCTAATTGCATTCTCAATTTGCGATCATGTTTCGCTTGAATGCCCGCTTTACTGCCAGTCTCAAAAAACTTTTTAAGACCTTTGTGCTTAAATGTTTTAATCATACGAAGATTGTAGCGCGTTGCGCATTATGACGCAAGTTTCAATAAAAAATATAACGCCTGCATAACACGTTTGCTACTATACAAACCTAGCTGAATTTTACCGCCTTAATCACTGAAACTAAAGGCAAACTGACAACGCCGAGTGTAGCAAATCGTGTTGATGCATTTGTTATGCGCGCTCTATCAGTTGCCCACTATTTTACTGGACCTTTATCGAATTGTTTAAGACCATCATTAATATCAAACCAAGGCGCTTTTGAAGCAACAAAGATATGAAAGTTAGGTTTATGCGTTGGTGTGCTGTCCAGAATACCTAAACGGATATTATGTTTACCGCCGGTGATTTTTCTAGAAAATAAGCTTGAACCGCAACACTTACAAAATGCTAGTTCTGTTTCCTCACTTTTGGAGTAAATGGAAACAAACTCCTCACCTTTTGTAAAAACAAATTTTGACGATAAAACTCCACCAACTGATGAGTAATCTGAGCCAGTAAATTTACGACACTCAGAACAATGACAATTTCCCATATAATCAAAATCATCTGGGACTTCAATTCCAATTTTTCCACATAGACATGAGCCAGTTAACATTTCCATTTTTCCTCCTAAGCGCATAACGCCTGCATAACACGTTTGCTACGATACAGACTTAGCTGAATTTTACTGCCTTAATCACTGAAACTAAAGGCAAACTGACAACGCCGAGTGTAGCAAATCGTGTTGATGCGATTGTTAGCTTACTTATTGAATACTTCTGATTGTATAACTTGATTTCCAAAAGGTATTCGGAATTTCACCCATTTATCAAAAAACTTAAAAGCTCCTTCATTAGCACACGATTTCTCATTAACATAATTTGAATCTGTCGTTACATTAAACTCATCTTGATACAATGAGCGATAACAAACGGTAAGAGGTAATATTGAGGTATAGTACGATAAGCCATTATATTCTCTATTCTTTGCTTTAGGTTCCAGTATTTTTAGAAGCGGGAGACTTTGTCCTGCTCTTAAGAAAGTACGATTTTCAATTTTTGTTATCAGTACATCAATCCCCTCTATATTAAGATCATTAAGCTTAGCAAAATCATTTATAGTTTCTTTTAAGCTTTCAATTCTTACGGAAGCTAATTCAAATGTATCAATTATTGCAGGCCCTGTTCCTACATTTTCCAAAGCTATTTCAATATACTTCCCATCTGAATGCTCGATTGAAAATTGAAGCATAGGAATTAAAGATAATTTATTATGATATGCAGTTGTTCTAGCCTGTTGGATTGTTAAAAACAATGCACAAATTGCAATGACCAAACTACAAATTTCAACAATTCTTCCTTTGAAGATATTTTTTATTTCATCAAGCATGAGTAATTCCTTTGTGAGCTAACGCCTGCATAACACGTTTACTACTATGCAATCATACTTAAAATTGACACCCTAAAACGAGAAACACCCGACAACCTGAGATGCCGAGTGTAGTAAATCGTGTTGATGCATTTGTTATATTTTTATTTCTACAAGCTTCAGGTTTTTATTTAAAAAATATGAAGTTAAGTCCTTAAAATATAGATCGTTAGGCTCAATATCAACAATTGACAACAACTCTTTTCCTGCTTTTGACAAGGCCACACCTGATAGCTTTAACTCATTTATTTTTTTAGTTGAGTCAATAGGAACTAGACCATAATGCTTATTTTGGTGGTAAAGCGTAGCTGCCACATTATTATTTTGAGCAATTGCATGTTCATAACCACAATAGCAATTATAATCTGAAACAATTAAGCCATACTCAAAAAGAATATTTAGATTATCAAATGATAGTCCATACTTAGAAAGCGAATTTTGTGCAGCATTACCACTCAAGGATACTACACGACCATCAATAAGATAGCTTCCACTTCTAAGTGAAACTGTTACAGAACAAAACTTTACAAACAAACTAGCAGCTTCATTATCCAGTTGGCTTAATAGCTTAATCGTACGAATAGAAAATGATGATGGATTACGTATTTCATTAGCAAGTACCTTACCAAACAATAGCTTCATTTCTTCCGATGATTTAGTCGCTGCCTCTTTTTCAAATGAATTTAGCCAGTCATCACTAATGATAGAATCTGAATTAGATTCAAATGCTTTTTCCGACTCTAATTCGCTTAATGCGATTTTTGAAATATCGTCTACATTAATCTGCTCTTGAATAATTTTACGGCTATATTTTTCTGATGCCACTCGAGCGTATTCAGGGCTAACCTCTAATTGTTCTGCTATTTTCTGTGAACTAGATTTTAGCAAGTTAACTCTAGCTTCTGACTCTGCTCGCTTTTCAGCTGCCTTACCTTCAAGGCAAGCCACTGGATAATCTACCGCAGCTGTACATAAACGTCCAAAAGCCTTAAATAAATTTTTTCTTACAGGCGCAGGTAAACCGCCACCGAAAGCCATATCAGCAACCACATCCGTCACAGCTTCATCAATTACTTCTGATTCATTTTCCATTGAATATTCCTTTTAAAAATATAACGCCGCAATAACACGTGCGAAAGACCGACTTACAAAACCAATTATACTCTAAACCGCGAATGCCGAATGTAAATAGCATCGTGTTGATTGCTTTGTTATACGAGCCTTGCTTTCGCTCCGCTTAAATTGGTAAAGAACTGATTTACCAAGATTTACTGTAAATTGAGTTTAATTAGACTGGCTCAATTAAGCGAGCAAAATATCCATTCAACAGCAATAATTGTGAAACGAAACAATCCTTTTATCTTACACCATTTGAACGATTTGGTTTCAGCCAGTTTGGAACTGATAAACCAAATATCCTAACCACAATTGGGATTGAAAATGCTGCGAGCAAAACACTGTCACAGGCTAAAATGAGGCATAACCAAAGAACAATTGAAGCGTAAATTAGTCGCTGAAACGCCTGAATTTAGATCAATAATAGTTCAATGCCGAACCTGATGAAATGAACACCAAAAGGCAACAAAGAAAAAGGAAAACCACCCTACTTTCACGCCTAAAAAACTAATGGTTCAATCGCTGAACTGAACCAAAAAACTGCATTCTCAGAGTTCGTATAACGCCGCAATAACACGTTTACTACGACATAGACTTAGCTGAATTTTACTGCCTTAATCACTGAAACTAAAGACAAACTTACAATGCCGAATGTAGTAAATCGTGTTGATTGCTTTGTTAGGTGCGTTTTCAAAAATTGTTACAAATCAGCATATTCAAGCACTTCGATCTTGTCTAATTCAACCCCACAACTAACTAGACTCTGTATATACAACGCTTCTTCATCTTCTGAGTAACAACAGATTTTCCAGTTAGCACTAACTGCATAATTAGCAATACGACAAAAATATGGTTGATCTATTGTATTTAAAGAGTGCCCAATAATAATAATTTCTTCTACGTTTGATAGTTGCTTAAAATAATTTTCATGTCGTTTTAGAATATCATCCACTGGTTTTTTTAAGGCGTAAAGAGGATATCTTGCAGCTTCCTCTGCGTCAGTAAACATATCGTAAGTACTTTCCCCGTCCTCATCAAACTCTGCCAGCTCAACAATATATTCACCGTGTCCAAAAATTAATTCATCACGAGTAGTGGCGCGCCCATGAATGTGGAACACTCGTGTATCCTCTATTTCATAAGTTTCTTGAAGTGTTGAAGTGTTGAAGTGTAATTGAAAGTAAGAAAATGAGAATCTTCAGGAAACTGCATTTTTGTTTTTATTTGGCTCACATCAATTTGGTTTACCCAACCAATGAATGTTTCTTGAACAGTAGAGACATGTATATCTGTTTGCTCAGTAATTTCATCTTCTAAACCAAAAATTTGTTTTTGCTTAAAGTCATCCGACATAATGTCAACTTCATTATGAAACTCTAAGAAACTATTTGCATCAAAAGCTCCGAGAGCATTTTCAAAATCATGCCATGGTTCAAGCTCTTGTAAATCAAATGAATAATAGTTTTCAAGTTCATCAAGAGTGTTTTTTGCAAACTCATAAAACTTAGCATAACTTGTTGGTAAATCATGCCACAAATCAAAACCATTACCTATTATGTATAGGGATTTCATATATATAACCTCCTAGCACCTAACGCCGCAATAACACGTGCGAACGACTGACTTTCCAAACCAATTATACTTCAAACCACAAACGCCGAGTGTAATTAGCATCGTGTTGATTGCTTTGTTACACGATCTTTGTCAACGCTTCACTTTAATTGGTAAAGAACTGATTTACCAATAATATTTAGAAACCAATTCTAAATTACAAAAGCTAATTTAGCGAACAAAAGAACCGTTCAACTACAAAAACTGCGAAACGAAGCAATCCTTTTTCTAGCACCATTTGAACGATTTGGTTTCAACAAATTTGGATCTGATAAACCAAATATCTTTGCCACAATTGGGATTAATAATGTTGCGAGGAAAACACTGATGCAGGATAAAATGAGGCAAAACCATGAACAATTGAAGCGTGAATTAGCTTCTGAAATCCATGAACTTGGGGAAATAAGGGCTAACTTGCCGAACCTAATGAAATGAAATCTAAAACACAGCAAAGAAAAAGGAAATCCACCCTACTTTCGCGCCTAAAAAACTAACGGCTCAATCGCTGAACTGAGCCAAAAAACTGCAATCTTTAGTTCGTGTAACGCCGCAATAACACGTTTATTACTACGACGACTTAGCTGAATTTTACTGCCTTAAACACTGAAACCAAAGACAAACCTACAATGCCGAATGTAATAAATCGTGTTGATTGCTTTGTTATAAGCGATCTAACAATCACACTCAATACTTACCTTTCGCTTTTGCGTACGGATTGTTTTCTCTAGGTTCCACTTTATATTTAGGTGAAACTTCCCTTACAGGTTCTAAGTCAGGTACCCAATAACCAAAAGATGGGCAACTCCCATAATCTGAACGTTTAAGTCTCTGGAAATATCCTCGTTCATATTCGTCAAACTCACTTGAATCTTCATGGTATGGATTGCTATAGCCAGAAAGCTGACAAGCATTGAAGCCTTTCTCATAAGCTGCACTTCCCATAATTATTATCCTTTAATTATAAAAACTTATATCGACCGATGATTTCCATTGAACTAATTATCAGGTCAAGAATTTTAGCTAATAACTAGATTCATCCTTTAAACCAGACAGAGCTTATAACGCCTGCATAACACGTTTGCTACGATACAGACCTAGCTGAATTTTAGCGCCTTAATCACTGAAACTAAAGGCAAACTGACAACGCCGAGTGTAGCAAATCGTGTTGATGCATTTGTTATATTGCCTATTGATAAACGACATGAAATCGTTCCAATACAAGAACCATGTCCTCACTAGGCTCAATATTTAACTCTGAACATTCAGCAGCAAAGAAACGCCAATGAGCTTCACGCCACCATTTTAATGAACGGTCGCCCTCGCCTTCTGCATGAGCAAATTCAGCCGTAACTTCGTTATATTTATACGTTTCAACTGAATCAATTTCAATGATACAAATTGGTTTCCCACTCCAATCAACGACCACTTGTAAATGACCAACGGTTGGCATTGGGTCTTCGCCAGATTCATACCAAACGTTTAAACTACAAGTTGCTGTCTTTTGACCAATTCGGATTAATTCCGCACATAAATTGGCATTATGCTCATCAGCACAGAAATAGTCTGAACTGAATGATTGATATTTTTTACGCTCAGTTTCAGAAAGTGACCTTAGATACTGATTTAAGTAGATTTGAGACTGTTCTTCCATGAAATCCTCTTAACTATTTTCGCAATATAACGCCTGCATAACACGTTTGCTACTATGCAGACCTAGCTGAATTTTAACGCCTTAATCACTGAAACTAAAGGCAAACTGACAACGCCGAGTGTAGCAAATCGTGTTGATGCATTTGTTATAAATACTATTTAGACTTAGATGAAGAGATTCTGCTCTAATTCTAAAAGGCGTTTTTTCAATGATAAACCGCCACCATAGCCAACAAGCTCACCTTGGCTGCCAATTACCCTGTGACAAGGAATTATAATTGCCAATCCATTTGCACCATTAGCATTTCCAACCGCCCTAACCGCGCTTTCATTGCCAATTGATAAAGCCAAATCTTGATACGTTACAATGTCACCGTATTTCACTTTATTTAATGCGTCCCACACCGATTTTTGAAAATCCGTACCAACCAGTAATAAAGGAATATCGAAAACACTTCGTTCACCAAGAAAGTATTCTTCAAGTTGCGTTTTGGTAGATTCTAAAACATCGTCGTTTCTTTCTACGAATTCAGCGTTAAGGCTGCGCTTAATACGATCATCAACTGTACTTCTCATTTTACGATATAGAAAGTCACAAAGACAAAGCTTACCGTCATATGAGCCAAGCACAAATTCGGCATAAGGATGTTTAAAGTGTTGGATATTAATCTGATTCATTGAATGTCCTTATTATGAATAACTTACCCGTATTTATAACGCCTGCATAACACGTTTGCTATGATACAGACCTAGCTGAATTTTAACGCCTTAATCACTGAAACTAAAGGCAAACTGACAATGCCGAGTGTAGCAAATCGTGTTGATGCAATTGTTATGTTCGTTATATCTCACTGAACTCTAAAGTGTAAAAATCTCGATTCAACGACGCTTTCCATTGTTCTACATTACGATAGTTATAAAGATATTTTTGATAATTCTCGATCATGCTTTCAGTAACATTAAGTCCATAAATAACAGAATTAACACGACCTACCTTAAAGAGGTATAAACTACTTGGATCACAGCTAAGCTCTACTAGACTATTAGCATATACTTCCCGTTCTATTTTATCGGAAAGCTGATCCAAATAAACAGTAAATCGCCCCTTTTGGTCCTCAGATCCAATTGCTAGTAACTGTTTTAGCACATGTTTATTTTTTAAGCGATGTACATTATTAACTACAATTTTATCAGCCTGATCTAACCGAAGAGTCACACGATGTTCTTTCTCGTATATCCACTCATCGCTTTTCTGTTGGAAAATCTCAAATAGGATACGATCTTGACCTTCGACAGTAATATTGGAGTAATCAAAGTCAAATTGGTCAACTCGATATCGAGGTTGCTTTCGATACATGACAGGGAGACACTCTCCATGAAACATTTCAAAACCGTCAAACATACTCGTTGAATTGAGTTGTGGCTCATGTAAGTGAGTAAACATATTGCCATCAAAAGCAGATTTAGCCCAAAACCCTATAACTACACCTTTATGCTCATTTGCATAATGAGACCACATTAATAAATTATCTTTAGCTTCAGTTAAACTAATAACACCGATTTTGTTTTTGTTTTCCTCAATATAAGAGATCAGATCATTTGGAGATTCACATATTTCAAAGTGAGGACAAAGGTCAGACAATGCTTCTTTACAATAAGTAGCTTCAAAAGGATCATTTAATGCTGCCAACTGAGTTGCTCTGATATAGCCTTCTTTCAAAAAATACTCAGGGTTAGACATATATTTATATAAAAGTTTCAATACAACTCCTATGTTGAATACGATTTAAGAACATAACGCCTGCATAACACGTTTACTACTATACAATGTAAGCGCTCAATGAACTAGTGATGCTTTACTCTGCATCACTCATTTCAACGAGCCACGGCATAAGATCCGACATATCATCAACTGGATCACGTTTAGGTAATTCCGTAAATAGATACTGGAAGTAATAATACGGGTTAATGTCATTGGCGCGGCACGTCATTACCAAGCTATACAAGTTAGCACTGGCCTTCGCTCCATCAACAGACGTTGAGAACATCCAGTTTTTTCTACCTGTGGTAAACGGCCTAATGTCTCTTTCTGTGACATTATTATCGATGCTGATATCACCATCCTCAAGATAGGTGAGTAATTTAGGCCATTGCTTTTGAGTGTAGGCGATAGCTTTACCTAATGCCCCTTTGGGTAAGACATTTTGAACATCAAGCCACGCTTTAAATTCACTCAATATTGGCTCAGCTTCCTGTTTTCTTATCTTCTGCCGTTCATTTGCGGATAATCCCTTTGCCTTTCTTTCTACGCCGTAAAGTTTGGCGATGAAGTTGAGGGCTTTTTCAGGTTTTCCCGCTTTTTTAGAGGGTGACGCTTTTTGTGCATCGGTGAACTTTCTACGAGCATGCGCCATACATGCTGCTTGTGTCACTGCATCTAATGTGTCGTATACGCTGTAGCCATCAGAGAGTAAGTACCCTGAGTAATCACCTAAAAAGTCTTTTGCACACGTTGCTGCACGGCTTGGGTGATAATCATAGATAACAACAGGGGTTTTAATGAACTCACCACTACGGTAAACCCACATATAAGATTTGGTTTGCGCTTTTCTATCTTCTTCGCGTAGCACTTGTACTGTGGTTTCATCTGCGCAGATAAGCTTTTCATTAAGCAGCCTTGATTTCATCTCATCAATGACTGGTTTCACTTTATTACCCAACTGAACACACCAATTAGCAAGCGTCGCTCGGCTTATATCAATATCAGACCGATTTAGGATATCTACTTGGCGATACAGTGGCAGTGCATCTACGTATTTTGCTGTGACTACCGCCGCGAAAGCTCCTGCGCTTCCCATGCTTTTGGGGATCATACTAGCGGGCTTTGGTGCGGTGATAATTTTGGATTGGGTTTGCGTTTTTTCACATTGGCGACAAGCGTATTTAGTGCGTTCGTGGCGAATGACAGTGACCTTTTGAGGAATAATTTTAAGCTCTTCTGAGGTTTCAACGCCACATTCATGCAATGGTTCATCACAACATTCACAATAAGGTGCATTGAGTTCATGCTTGTGTATCTCACGCTCAAGCTCTTTTGGTAGAGGCTTGCGACCTGTTTTTTTCTTCTCATCATTCGATTTAGGGAGCGAGTTTTGCTGCTCAGCTTCATTGAAAGTACCTTTTGGTACTTTTTCACTTTGCGATGAGAAGCGCTTGGATTTATTTAGGTTTAATTGCTCAACCAAGAGTGCAACTTGAGTTTTTAATTCAGCGACTTCTTCTTGCTTGGCAACAAGCAGCTTCTCTTTGGCTTCATTTTGATTATGAAGCTCAAGTAGCATCGCTTTTAGTTGCTCAATATCATTAGGAAGATCGGTCATGCTTTAGCTCAAGGTTGTTTAATTACCCTAAGTGTGACATCGAAAAAGGATCGTTCAAGTCCAATTTGATGATCATTATCAGCGATCACACTTCTAGGTTAAATAACGGCTTATGAGCTTTAGCATGATCTAAAGTCAGTCCAGATAAAAGCCAGTTGAGTTGTTGTCTGCTAATGTGGAGCGCACCATCAATATTGGGAGTTGGCCATTTGAACGTCCCTTTTTCTAAGCGACGATAATAAAGCCAAAAACCATTGGTATCCCAAAACAAGATCTTGAGTTTATCTCGATTGCGGTTACAAAAAATAAACCAGGCTTCACTGAATGGGTCCATTTCCAGCGTTTCGGCGACAATGAGTGATAAGCCATCAATGGATTTTCTCATGTCGGTGACGCCAACGACGAGGTAAACCTTTCCTGACTGTATCATTGCAATGCATCAACCCAATGTTTTATTTGTTTGGAATTAAGGTTTGCTGGTAACTCGGCACGAAGGCCATTATTACATGTCAGCACCACAATATTTGACGGCTCTTGTGTTGGCTCTGTCACGATAATGGGGTGAATTTTTGTTGTGACTTCTAACTCGCTGAGCTTCTTTGACCAGTAATAAAGGGTTTGGTAGCTTATTTCATTATCAATACAAAATTGCTTGATAGATAGGTTACTCTCTTTCTGTTGATCTAAAATATTAGCCCAATGGTCGCGCTTACTTTGTTGATTCATAATACCTCCGATTAAAAAGATACTATGGCAAAGCATGCTTAATATTGATATGTGTGGTTAGTTAAGCGCTTACTATACAATTATATTTAAAATTGACGCCCTAAAACGAGAAACACCCGACAACCTGAGATGCCGAGTGTAGTAAATCGTGTTGATGCATTTGTTATGTTTATTCCACTATTATCTAAGTTTAAATGCTGCTTCTGACTCATTACATTTAATTTTTTCCAAATCGTAATTAAAGTTACCCACGCTAGAAATCGATATAAATATACTCTCACCCAAAGGAATTATTTTTTCATTATCTTTTAAATGGCACTCAGATAAACGGTATGCTTCAAGTTCATAAGCATAGACTTTTGCAGCGGTAACCAAAAAATCATTATAATCACCTCTGAAATTATTATACAAAAACACTACCGGAAATATCATCGAAGCATAAAAGAAATATCGAAACATAGCAGCTAAATTTATTTTTTGACTAGGCTTTTCTTTATAAAACAACATAAACCCACACAAGAAAAGCATAACCATAACGAAAGCAATTAAGGAAAAAACAGGAATCATTAATATAGATAAAAATGCTTGTGTATACCCCAATATCGAAGGTAAAACACCAAATGTCATGTTGATTAATTGTGATGAATATCCATATGCAAGATTTGCACAAGATACGTAAAATAATAATACAACCCCCTTGCCTAGTGGAGAGTTGAATATGGGATCCAAATATCTTAAGGATTCTTTTACTATCCCAAGTAACCCTATAGTAAAGCTCATTAAAAATAAAAGAGAAGAAATTGTTCCCCCTTTATTTTCCCCTCCTAAGGAGACAATAGCAAATACTGTTAATAACATACTGATGATAAAAAGAACTTTGGGCACATAAAAAACTTGATTATTATCCATTTTTCTTCCTTAAAAACATAACGCCTGCATAACACGTTTACTACTATGCAATTATACTTAAAATTGACACCTTAAAACGAGAAACACCCGACAACCTGAGATGCCGAGTGTAGTAAATCGTGTTGATGCATTTGTTAAATGTATGACAAACAACTCACAATAAGATTTGGCGGTGTATAACGCTTTATAATTATAACGTTACCATAAAATGCAGGCATTCCATCTTCAGGATCCTCACCTGTTTTTATAAGACGACATTCAAAATCAATCAACAAATTTCTAGGTAATGCACACTTTACTAAATTCTTTATTACCCAATCACTTTGATCTGTCTTAGTAGGAAATACTAAAGCACATTCGCGAATTGTTGTATTTCCATTATAAAGTTTAAAAGTATCTTTAAACCTTTTTATATCTTTTTTAAACTCCGCTGCTGAAGGATCAAAACCTTTCAGTTCAATTAAAAAACTATCTTTATTTAAATCATTAGTAATAAAAATATCAGCTTTACCTCCAATCTTATTTTTACGCTTTAATACTTCCCTTTTTTGTTTAAACATTTGTTTTAAGTTAGTTTTGTTTGATCTAATTTCAAAAGATATCTCTTTTGTTGGTTTTTCAAGCTCTATGATTAAATCTAAACCACTTTGCTGATAAAAACCTTTCGTTACTTCATCTGCTATAGAAACCGTAAACAAATACTCCGGTTTAACATTATTAATTAGCTTCTGATAAGACCAATGCCGTCCAATTGACAATTTCAACCCATCAAATAATCTATCTTTAAATTTCAAATTAACCTCTTAATACATTTAACGCCTGCATAACACGTTTGCTACGATACAGACCTAGCTGAATTTTACTGCCTTAATCACTGAAACTAAAGGCAAACTGACAACGCCGAATGTAGCAAATCGTGTTGATGCATTTGTTACACGATCTTTGTCAACGCTTCCATTAACTTGGTAAAGAATTGATTTACCAAGATTTACTGTAAATTGAGTTTAATTAGACTGGCTCAATTAAGCGAGCAAAATATCATTTCAACGGCAATAACTGTGAAACGAAACAATCCTTTTTCTTACACCATTTGTACAACATGGTTTCAGCCAGTTTTGAGCTGATAAACCAAATATCCCAACAACAATTGGGATTGAAAATGCTGTGAGAAAAACACTGATGCAAACTGAAATGAGGCAAAACAAAGAACAATTGAAGCCTGAATTGGTTTCTGAAACCCATGAACTTTTGGCAATAATGGTCAATTGCCGAACCTGATAAAACGAATATTAAAAGGCAACCAAGAAAAAGGAAATCCACCCTACTTTCACGCCTAAAAAACTAACGGCTCAATCGCTGAACTGAGCCAAAAAACTGCGATCTTAGAGTTCGTGTAACGCCTGCATAACACGTTTACTACTATGCAATTATACTTAATATTGACGCCTTAAAACGAGAAACACCCGGCAAACTGAGATTGCCGAGTGTAGTAAATCGTGTTGATGCATTTGTTATGTTTACTTTTTTGGTAAACTTTTTAGAACATCTGATACCCATTTGTCGAAATTATTACGTTTTTCAAAAGAATAAATATCATGCTCAATAGGATACATTGTCTGAAATTTATCATTGAACTCCGCAGAAGAAAAATTATCTGGTAATGAATTACGTACTTTTCCTAATACCTTATTTATATCTTTAACCAAATGACCCTTTTTCTTTTTTGGTAGCTTAACATCTTCACCAAAAGCTTGGAGCTTACGAAATGCTAACTCTTGAACTGCATAAACTTTATCATTAATCATTAACCGAAAGAGAATATCCGTTGACTGCTGACATTGAAAACCACCTAAAACTTCAACAGCTTCAAATCTACACTTGTAACTAGCTTTATTTCCCGCATCCTTCTTAAGTTGTTCAATATTTTCAGGTGTTTCTAATTGTATTTTATTCATTATCACTCCTAACCATTTCTATTGTAAACATAACGCCTGCATAACACGTTTGCTACGATACAGACTTAGCTGAATTTTACTGCCTTAATCACTGAAACTAAAGGCAAACCGACAACGCCGAGTGTAGCAAATCGTGTTGATGCATTTGTTATGCGGTTTTGATGCTAGCCTAATTTATTTTCAAACTTTCGCGCTTCTGTCATATTTACACAGAGATCCATCCACATATCGTAAGGTATATGGGCTGGCTTATCCATTTTGATAACTTCAGAAGAAAGGTTCTGCAGATACTCTCTTATTGGTTTTGAGTAATCTCTATTGTTGAATCCTTCATTTTTAATATCCCAAAAGCTAAGGGTTTGTAACTCAATCCCATTACCATAAGAATTAATTTCATTGATTAACTTTCTTAATTTAACTAAAAAATTAAAAAGACCTTCGTAAGGTTCGAAAATATTCCATTTACTTAAATAGCTATTTTTTGAAATCAACTTTAATTCCTCTTGAAGTATAGCTTTTTCTATACAATCGTATAGAGCTTTATGGCAAAATGGAGAATATGAATAGCTAGCAACACTAAAATTCAATACAATGCCATTTAGTCCAGCAAAGTCTCTAAGAGTGTCAACAGTATTAAATGTAAATTTAAAGTGTTCGTCTAATTCAAATATATTAAAAGAAACCTTTCCTTGAAATAAGGCATCGCCAATGCATTTTTTTCTAGTATATTCGAAGTTTAATTTATCTTTAGAAACTGATAGCGCATCAAAAAGTCCTTCGACTTTTTGATGGTCCTTATTATTGTAGATATATAGCTCAGAATCCCCGATAGCTTTTAAATCAGCCTCAAATTGACTGAAGATATAATCACTATTATGCTCATGGTCTTGAGGGGGTTTTGTAAAAAAACTATTAATTCCATTTTTTTGAAATATTCTTTTATATAGAAAATTAACACCTTTAAAAGAAACTGATTCTTTATCATCTTCAATTTCTTTTAGAAGAAGAGTAAATAAACTTCGATGTTTTTCTAATGACTCTAAGCGAATTACTCCTTTTTGCTCATCCCATATAGCAAGATCATGCTTCCTATTATCGAAATGTTGCTTTATCAAGAATACTAAGGTAGATGTAGAACCAATAGCAGCAATCCAAGTAGGAATATCTCCAAAATCCAATTTCAGCACCCCGCTAAAGTATTCATCTAATGCTACCTAGATCCCAAGAATAACCGACACACTTTGGTATAGATTAGAGAGTCAGTTGCCTATAAGCTTCAAGCTCTCACACAATCAACTAAGGTAACCACATGGGACACCAATATAAGCAACTGACACTAAGTGAAAGATACCAGATTGAAGCTTGGAATACACATAGTATTTCTGCTCGGGAAATAGGACAAAAATTAAAACGGAGCAATGGCTCCATTTCAAGGGAATTACGACGCTGTCCTGTTGGAAGTTATTCTGCCGAGCAAGCGCATAAACATGCTTTTCAAAAAAGAACACTTTCAATTAAGCACACAAAGTGTGGCCAAAAGAATAAGAAAATAATTCAAATATACCTACAACTTGGTTGGAGCCCAGAGCAAATATCTGGACGAATGCATAAAGAAAAAATAGAAAATACAATATGTTGCAGTACTATTTACAATGTAGTTAAAAGAGAGCATTGGCAAAGAATGCTTGCTCGAAAAGGTAAAAAATACAAACAGCGTAAAGGTGTAGAAGCTGGAGCAAGACTAATTCCCAACCGCGCTGATATCTCTCTCCGGCCTGCTATTGTTGACGATAACTCAGAAATTGGCCACTGGGAAGGTGATACTGTTTATGGTCAAGATGGGTATTTAGTCACTATGGTAGAGCGAGTATCTAAGCTATTAGTTACTTGCAAAGTACGTAGCAAGTCTAAAAAAGCAGTCACTCGTGGGATAAATCGCATGATGAAGCCCTTTAAAGAACTTTGCAAAACAATCACATTTGATAATGGCGGAGAGTTTGCGGGTCATGCTAAGATAGCTAAGCATCTGAACTGTGACATTTATTTTGCTAAACCTTACCATTCCTGGCAACGAGGTTTGAATGAAAATACCAATGGTTTACTAAGGCGTTTTTTCCCAAAGGGAATGGCCATTGGAGAACTTGCTGCAAAAGAGGTTAAACAGGCAGAGTTTTTGATTAATTCGAGACCTAGAAAGGCATTAAATTTTCTGAGTCCGAGTGAGTTTTTAAGCGGTAAGCGTGTGTCGGTTATTGTTACGATCTAGCCTATACCACAGATGAATGCACCAAACATTACACCTAAAAATCCTGCAAGAAATAAACATAATAAGTAAAAAAAATTCATAAACGCCAAATAAAAAATATATTCAATATTATATCATGCTCAGAGATATCTCCACAGCATAACGCCTGCATAACACGTTTACTACTATGCAATTATACTTAATATTGACGCCTTAAAACGAGAAACACCCGACAACCTGAGATGCCGAGTGTAGTAAATCGTGTTGATGCATTTGTTATATTTTACTACGCCATAGCAAAATTGATCGTGTGCACCTTAGTTAAATTCACGTTTTGTTTTGCTTGCCATAGATCGTAATTGTCTTGCATTGTTAACCAACTTTCAGGCGTACGACCTAGTGATTTTGAAAGACGTAATGCCATTTCAGGTGAAATTGAACTCTTACCCTTTATCACTCGATTTAGAGTTGAAGCCGCAACATCAAGTTGTTTAGCAACAAAGCGACAGCTATAGCCAAATGGTTCCATATAAACGTCATGGATAAACTCACCTGGATGTGGGGGATTGTACATAGCCATTAATGGTAATCCTCGTAATTTAAAATGTAAGCATTACCATCGATAAATTCGAAAGTAACACGCCAGTTACCATTTACTGTAATTGACCAAATTCCATCTCTATCCCCTTTCAAAGGATGAAGTTTGAAACCCGGCAAATCAACATCATCAATAATGGTTGCAGTGTCTATCGCGGCTAATTGCATTCTCAATTTGCGATCATGTTTCGCTTGAATGCCCGCTTTACTGCCAGTCTCAAAAAACTTTTTAAGACCTTTGTGCTTAAATGTTTTAATCATACGAAGAGTGTAGCGCGTTGCGCATTATGACGCAAGTTTCAATAAAAAATATAACGCCTGCATAACACGTTTGCTACGATACAGATTAAGCTCAATTTACCACTTAATCTGGTAAACCCAAAGAAATCTAGAATGCCGAATGTAGCAAATCGTGTTGATGCATTTGTATGGATAATAAACACTCAATTAGGGTAAAGTGAGACCCAGACTTTAGCTGCAACTAAAGTTGATTTATACAGTAGTTCGGTTGATGCATGGCTCCTCTATCGAGAGACCGATAACAAACGCGAACGCTGTATAAACTCCAAGCCTACACTCGAATAGTCGACTGGGTCTCGAACCCGTATTATAGCAAACAAGAGTAAGCTTATTATGAATAATCCTACATTTCAAAGCATCAATGTCGGTGTTGATACCGGTAAAACTCAACTAGACATTTTCATCAGACCTATAGGCCTGTTCTTCTCTGTTTCTAATGACGATAAAGGCATAAAAGAAGCCATTACAACTATTAAGAAACATAAACCAGAACGTATCGTTATTGAGGCAACAGGTAGACTTGAAGTCCCCTTTGTTCTTGCTTGCACAAAGGCTAAGCTTCCATACGTTGTTGCTAACCCTATTCATGTAAGACGATTTGCTGGCGCTATTGGACAAATAGCCAAAACAGATAAATTAGACGCCCAATTAATTGCATTGTACTCGGAAAGAATTGAACCCCCACTGTCAACTCTAAAGCCTGAAAACATAAGGCTAATGAGCGATTTAGTCATTCGTAGAAATCAATTATTATCCATGCAAACTATGGAAAAGAATCGCCTTCAAATACTCCCTAAAGAACTAGCGATGACCATTAAACCAATATTGACAACCTTCAAAAATCAAATCCAAAAAATAGAAGAAAAAATCATTAAGATTATTGAATCTTGTGATGAATATAAGCATAAAAATGAAATCCTTCAGAGCGTTCCTGGCATAGGAAAAGTTGCTGCTGCATCGCTAATAAGTAATCTCCCTGAGCTTGGAAGTATTAGTAATAAAAAAGCGTCAGCTTTGGTTGGAGTAGCCCCTATGAATCGGGACAGTGGTCGCTACAAAGGTCACCGAAAAATCAAAGGAGGCCGGAAGCAAGTGCGGACGGTTCTCTATATGGCCATGATGTCAGCAATGCAATGTAACCCCGTTTTCAAGTCGACTTACAGTCGCCTCGTAGCTGAAGGAAAACCCAAAAAACTCGCTATTATAGCCTGTGTTAGAAAGATGGTTGTCATACTTAATTCAATGATACGAGATGGTGTCATGTGGAATGAAAACCACGCTAATAATTAGTTATTGACACCATAGTCGTTTGTTATAACCGTTTTTCCATGCGTGACAAATCCCAACTCTCACCATCAAATGATAAGCTATTAGTTACCTGCTCAAATTCTACAAAACCCAGTTTTTCGTAACATGAAATAGCTAATTTATTGTGGCTGAAAACACCTAATGTCAGTAAATTAGCTTTGTAATTAACCTGAGCCTTTTCAATAAGTAGCTGTAGCATGGTTTGAGCTAAATTCTGGCCTCGATATTCAGGTGAGATAAATACGCGACAGATACGAAATTCATTAACTGAAACTTGGTAAAGCTCCACAAAACCAACCGGATTATTCTCAACAGTAAATAGAAATGGAAACACCTGTAACTGCTTACAATGAGTTTCAATTTGTTCGTGAGTAAGAGGATATTTATAAGCTGGCCCGCCCCACAAATAACAAAGTTTTTCGCTATCTATCCAGGCAGTAAGCAGATCATAATCCTTATGTTCAAAAGCCTCTAATTCCATCATTTCCTCTTGAGGTTATAACGCCTGCATAACACGTTTGCTACGTAAGCGCTCAATGAACTAGTGATGCTTTACTCGGCATCACTTAGTTCAACGAGCCACGGCATAAGATCCGACATATCATCGGCTGGATCACGTTTAGGTAATTCCGTAAATAGATACTGGAAGTAATAATATGGGTTAATGTCATTCGCGCGGCATGTCATTACCAAGCTATACAAGTTAGCACTGGCCTTCGCTCCATCAACAGACGTTGAGAACATCCAGTTTTTTCTACCTGTAGTAAACGGCCTAATGTCTCTTTCTGTGACATTATTATCGATGCTGATATCACCATCCTCAAGATAGGTGAGTAATTTAGGCCATTGCTTTTGAGTGTAGGCGATAGCTTTACCTAATGCCCCTTTGGGTAAGACATTTTGAACATCAAGCCACGCTTTAAATTCACTCAATATTGGCTCAGCTTCCTGTTTTCTTATCTTCTGTCGCTCATTTGCAGATAATCCCTTTGCCTTTCTTTCTACGCCGTAAAGTTTGGCAATGAAGTTGAGTGCTTTTTCTGGTTTTCCCGCTTTTTTAGAGGGTGATGCTTTTTGTGCATCGGTGAACTTTCTACGAGCATGGGCCATACATGCGGCTTGTGTCACTGTATCTAATGTGTCGTATACGCTATAGCCATCAGAGAGTAAGTACCCTGAGTAATCACCTAAAAAATCTTTTGCACACGTTGCTGCACGGCTTGGGTGATAATCATAGATAACTACAGGGTTTTTAATGAATTCACCACTACGGTAAACCCACATATAAGATTTGGTTTGCGCTTTTCTATCTTCTTCGCGTAGCACTTGTACTGTGGTTTCATCTGCGCAGATAAGCTTTTCATTAAGCAGCCTTGATTTCATCTCATCAATGACTGGTTTCACTTTATTACCCAACTGAACACACCAATTAGCAAGCGTCGCTCGGCTTATATCAATATCAGACCGATTTAGGATATCTACTTGGCGATACAGTGGCAGTGCATCTACGTATTTTGCTGTGACTACCGCCGCGAAAGCTCCTGCGCTTCCCATGCTTTTGGGGATCATACTAGCGGGCTTTGGTGCGGTGATAATTTTGGATTGGGTTTGCGTTTTTTCACATTGGCGACAAGCGTATTTAGTGCGTTTGTGGCGAATGACTGTGACCTTTTGAGGAATAATTTTAAGCTCTTCTGAGGTTTCAACGCCACATTCATGCAATGGTTCATCACAACATTCACAATAAGGTGCATTGAGTTCATGCTTGTGTACCTCACGTTCAAGCTCTTTTGGTAGAGGTTTGCGACCTGTTTTTTCTTCTCATCATTCGATTTAGGGAGCGAGTTTTGCTGCTCAGCTTCATTGAAAGTACCTTTTGGTACTTTTTCACTTTGCGATGAGAAGCGCTTGGATTTATTTAGGTTTAATTGCTCAACCAAGAGTGCAACTTGAGTTTTTAATTCAGCGACTTCTTCTTGCTTGGCAACAAGCAGCTTCTCTTTGGCTTCATTTTGATTATGAAGCTCAAGTAGCATCGCTTTTAGTTGCTCAATATCATTAGGAAGATCGGTCATGCTTTAGCTCAAGGTTGTTTAATTACCCTAAGTGTGACATCGAAAAAGGATCGTTCAAGTCCAATTTGATGATCATTATCAGCGATCACACTTCTAGGTTAAATAACGGCTTATGAGCTTTAGCATGATCTAAAGTCAGTCCAGATAAAAGCCAGTTGAGTTGTTGTCTGCTAATGTGGAGCGCACCATCAATATTGGGGGTTGGCCATTTGAACGTCCCTTTTTCTAAGCGACGATAATAAAGCCAAAAACCATTGGTATCCCAAAACAAGATCTTGAGTTTATCTCGATTGCGGTTACAAAAAATAAACCAGGCTTCACTGAATGGGTCCATTTCCAGCGTTTCGGCGACAATGAGTGATAAGCCATCAATGGATTTTCTCATGGCGGTGACACCAACGACGAGGTAAACCTTTCCTGACTGTATCATTGCAATGCATCAACCCAATGTTTTATTTGTTTGGAATTAAGGTTTGCTGGTAACTCGGCACGAAGGCCATTATTACATGTCAGCACCACAATATTTGACGGCTCTTGTGTTGGCTCTGTCACGATAATGGGGTGAATTTTTGTTGTGACTTCTGACTCGCTGAGTTTCTTGGACCAGTAATAAAGGGTTTGGTAGCTTATTTCGTTATCAATACAAAATTGCTTGATAGATAGGTTACTCTCTTTCTGTTGATCTAAAATATTAGCCCAATGGTCGCGCTTACTTTGTTGATTCATAATACCTCCGATTAAAAAGATACTATGGCAAAGCATGCTTAATATTGATATGTGTGGTTAGTTAAGCGCTTACTTTGCTACGATACAGACTTACCTGAATTTTACTACCTTAACCACTGAAACTAAAGGCAAACTAACAACGCCGAATGTAGCAAATCGTGTTGATGCATTTGTTATATTGCCTATTGATAAACGACATGAAATCGTTCCAATACAATAACCATTTCCTCATTAGGCTGAATATTTAACTCTGAACATTCAGCACTAAAGAAACGCCAATGAGCTTCACGCCACCATTTTAATGAACGGTCGCCCTCGCCTTCTGCATGAGCAAATTCAGCCGTAACTTCGTTATATTTACACGTTTCAACTGAATCAATTTCAATGATACAAATTGGTTTCCCATTCCAATCAACGACCACTTGTAAGTGACCAACAGTTGGCATTGGCTCTTCACCAGATTCATACCAAACATTTAAGCTACAAGTCGCTGTCTTTTGACCAATTCGGATTAATTCTGCACATAAATTGGCATTATGCTCATCAGCACAGAAATAATCTGAACTGAATGATTGATATTTTTTACGCTCAGTTTCAGAAAGTGAACTAAGATACTGATTCAAGTAGATTTGAGACTGTTCTTCCATGAAATCCTCTTAACTATTTTCGCAATATAACGCCTGCATAACACGTTTACTACTATGCAGATTAAGCTGAATTTTACTGCTATAAACACCGAAACTAAAGACAAACCTACAACGCCGAATGTAGTAAATCGTGTTGATGCATTTGTTATACGAGCCTTGCTTTCGCTTCGATAAACTTGGTAAAGAACTGATTTACCAAGATTTACTGTAAACTAAGTTTAATTAGGCTAGCACAATTAAGCGAGCAAAATATCCAATCAACAGCAATAACTGTGAAACGAAACAATCCTTTTCCTTACACCATTTGTACGACTTGGTTTCAGCCAGCTTTTTAGCTGATAAACCAAATATCCTAACCACAATTTGGATTGAAAATGTTGCGAGCAAAACACTGATGCAGGCTAAAATGAGGCATAACCAATGAACAATTGAAGCGTAAATTAGCCGCTGAAACGCCTGAATTTAGGGCAATAATAGTTCAATGCCGAACCTGATGACACGAACACTAAAAGGCAACAAAGAAAAAGATAAACACCCTACTTTCACGTCTAAAAAGCTAATGGTTCAATCGTTGGACTGAACCCAAAAACTACATTCTCAGAGTTCGTATAACGCCTGCATAACACGTTTGCTACGATACAAACCTAGCTGAATTTTAACGCCTTAATCACTGAAACTAAAGACAAACTGACAACGCCGAGTGTAGCAAATCGTGTTGATGCGATTGTTAGCTGAATTTTACTTCCTCAATTAGGATATATAAGCCTCTAGATTTAATGACACTTTTGATACTAATAAGTCGAGTTAATGAGCTAAATAAATCTTGCTGGGTGCATGGAGTCTTATTTACTGATGACAAATAGTCATTCATAGCTTCATAAAAAGTGCTCACCGAATGACTTTTTCTATTCGACCACAATAAGGTAACAATGCATGCTTCAAGTTCATTCAACTGTTCTAGACTAGCTTCAGAAAGGCTGCCTGCTAGTTCATAAATTGAACAAATGATTTCCTGTGACGATCCGAACAGTTCAACAAACCGATCACCTTTGTCATTTAAGAGAGTAATTAATTTGCTTAAGTCTAGATTATGTACTTTACGAGATACACCACTAATAATCTGAGATGCAATCGTAATATACTGATTTACCCCTTTTCGCACTTCAGCATTATTTTCAATAACAGTTAAACTTTCATTAAATAGAGTTATGAACTTTCTTTTATCTTCTTCTTCCCAATCAAACTGAGATAAATAATTATTAACAATGTTTAGTGATTTATTCATGATAAATACTCCCGAAAAACTTTATTGTAACTGAAATTCAGAACCCTGTATTGTTTAATATGACGCCATTCAGCTAACGCCTGCATAACACGTTTGCTACTATGCAAACCAAGCTGAATTTTAACGCCTTAATCACTAAAACTAAAGGCAAACTGACAACGCCGAGTGTAGCAAATCGTGTTGATGCATTTGTTATAACGATTACTTAAAGCCTTGATACACATTTCCAGTAACTTCAAACTGACTTTGCTGAAATTCTACTGATGGAATATCAGCATGCTCCTTTAGCCAAGGCCACACTTCATTAGTTTTACCGTTAGCATGATGTGCTACATAGAAAAATGATATTACAGACTCTATACAGTTAATAATATTAAAAATAGAATCCTTAAAGTATGGCTTATAGAATTCAGTGGAACCAATAGATTTCTGGTGAATTATTTCATTTCGATACTCTTCAAGAGTAACGAACTGCCCCCACCATGTATGCTTATCTACAACAGACGTACCATATAATTCAGGGAGTATTGATTTAATCTTTGTTTTTAGACTGAGCCAACGTTCAATAGCTGTTTTATCATATGATTCTGAAATGCCTTTCGAGTTTTTCTTAATTTGATAAACATAATCTTGAGGAATGCTAAGATTAGCAAAAGCTTCTAACGCGGTGTAAGCAAAAACAATTGCAGATTGAATTTCTTCAATATAATCGTAAACATCTGTGGAAATTGCACTAATAGCATCATTTTTATTTCCTGTCAGTTTGGTTACATCTAACTCATAACTGCTATTTTTAAACTTTTGGTTGAAAATTTTGTTAGCTCGATTTGATGCCTTAGAGCTTATACTTATCAGCATCCCTATGTTATTCGGAACGAAATAACTAATTTTCCTAGAGCGGTTCAGTTTAACAGTATCTAGTTCTTGAATTAACATAGAACCACTACCATCTTTAACGAAATGAAATGTAGGCTTTGTCATTCTCAAATCGGATATTTTATATCCATGAGGAGTCAAACCAACCACTAATGAGCTTTTAGAGTTATTACAATTTTTCATTTTCCACCTATCGTTATAACGCCTGCATAACACGTTTGCTACCATGCAGATTAAGCTCAAATTTACCACTTAACACGGTAAAGCAAAAGAAACCTAGAATGCCGAATGTAGCAAATCGTGTTGATGCATTTGTTATAACCATCTGATAATGTTACTGAAACCGTAACTGTTTACCTTCAACATTATAATCACTACCTTGATCATCTTATTTCCAGCAAGTCATGCTCTTTGGCACCGATAACTATCAATTATTTGCTTTATTTTTTCTTCGTAACAATAACGTAATTAACTAGAGTTAATCCAATGACAAAACACCAAAATTGTAAGCTAGGTAGCACCGTTGAAACAGATCCAACAAGTAAACCAGATCCAAGCCCAATTGCAATTTTTTGAAGAGTTGTCATTTTCAAAGTCCTTTTTTATTCAATGATTACTAAATAGCTGCAATCTATAGTATGAAATCAATTCTACCTTAACTATCACTTAAACAATTAATATTTAAGTGTATTTGAGAAATATCTCACCTAGGTTATAACGCCGCAATAACACGTTTATTACTACGCCGACTTATTTGAATTTTACCGCCTTAAACACCTAAACCAAAGACAAACCTACAACGCCGAATGTAATAAATCGTGTTGATTGCTTTGTTATACCCGTACTAGCAACCGCCCTCAAAACTAGGAAGTAACCAATAATAAAATACTACCTAAAAATGCCGGAATTCCTGAGACAAACATAACCAAACCAAACTGATAATTCAGTCTTTTTTGTTCATGAAAATCAGACTCAAAATCATGATTTGAAACCATTTTCATTGTTTTCTTTGAAGCTGGATCTTGCGCCCAATTACGACTTTGGCTACTACCGTCCCAAGTTAATCTAGCTATTCCCCAGATAATAATCACAATGAAAAATAGAAAATCCATTAAGCTTGTTGAGTTGAAAAAGGCAACATATTTGGAAAGAATGAATACGATTAAAGCCGCTAATAGGTTAGTAATAAAAACAATTTTCATCAGATTTAGCATAGATATTCTTCCTCAATTGACCTTTTAGGGTATAACGCCTGCATAACACGTTTGCTACGATACAGACTTAGCTGAATTTTAACGCCTTAATCACTGAAACTAAAGGCAAACTGACAACGCCGAATGTAGCAAATCGTGTTGATGCATTTGTATGGATAATAAACACTCAATTAGGGTAAAGTGAGACCCAGACTTTAGCTGCAACTAAAGTTGATTTATACAGTAGTTCGGTTGATGCATGGCTCCTCTATCGAGAGACCGATAACAAACGCGAACGCTGTATAAACTCCAAGCCTACACTCGAATAGTCGACTGGGTCTCGAACCCGTATTATAGCAAACAAGAGTAAGCTTATTATGAATAATCCTACATTTCAAAGCATCAATGTCGGTGTTGATACCGGTAAAACTCAACTAGACATTTTCATCAGACCTATAGGCCTGTTCTTCTCTGTTTCTAATGACGATAAAGGCATAAAAGAAGCCATTACAACTATTAAGAAACATAAACCAGAACGTATCGTTATTGAGGCAACAGGTAGACTTGAAGTCCCCTTTGTTCTTGCTTGCACAAAGGCTAAGCTTCCATACGTTGTTGCTAACCCTATTCATGTAAGACGATTTGCTGGCGCTATTGGACAAATAGCCAAAACAGATAAATTAGACGCCCAATTAATTGCATTGTACTCGGAAAGAATTGAACCCCCACTGTCAACTCTAAAGCCTGAAAACATAAGGCTAATGAGCGATTTAGTCATTCGTAGAAATCAATTATTATCCATGCAAACTATGGAAAAGAATCGCCTTCAAATACTCCCTAAAGAACTAGCGATGACCATTAAACCAATATTGACAACCTTCAAAAATCAAATCCAAAAAATAGAAGAAAAAATCATTAAGATTATTGAATCTTGTGATGAATATAAGCATAAAAATGAAATCCTTCAGAGCGTTCCTGGCATAGGAAAAGTTGCTGCTGCATCGCTAATAAGTAATCTCCCTGAGCTTGGAAGTATTAGTAATAAAAAAGCGTCAGCTTTGGTTGGAGTAGCCCCTATGAATCGGGACAGTGGTCGCTACAAAGGTCACCGAAAAATCAAAGGAGGCCGGAAGCAAGTGCGGACGGTTCTCTATATGGCCATGATGTCAGCAATGCAATGTAACCCCGTTTTCAAGTCGACTTACAGTCGCCTCGTAGCTGAAGGAAAACCCAAAAAACTCGCTATTATAGCCTGTGTTAGAAAGATGGTTGTCATACTTAATTCAATGATACGAGATGGTGTCATGTGGAATGAAAACCACGCTAATAATTAGTTATTGACACCATAGTCGTTTGTTATGTCATTGGTACGTTCAAATCTAAAGAACCTAAAGGATGAGATTGTGAATCAAAGAAATATAATTCCTTTCCTTTCAAATCCTGACTTAAACGTGATTTTAACGATACGATTTCTTCAACTTCCATTAAAGGCCATACACTTATAGCAATTCTAGATATACCACTTTCTTTAATAGCATCAATAATGTGCTGATCATAATCTTTATGTAGAGAATGTCCAATAACAACTAAACCCCCTGATACTTTGCATAGTTTTTCATAACAAAACCTTAAGTAGTCATTTCTTTTAATTCTAGATAACTTCCACTCAGAACTCCCTTCTGAAATAAATAATGGAAAACGTTCAGGATGATTAAGATCAAATAAATCAGTAAGACGTTGTAAGCCATTTGCAGTAAGCTTTTTCGTTCGTCCATCTGTAAGTTCAACTAAATGAATGGCACCATGCAAATAATGAATTTTAGTTCTATCAGCCATCACATCTGTATTAGCAACATCAAAACAAGTATTTTCGCCCCAAAAATAATCTTTAAACCTCCAAGTATCTGTTGCCATTACAGCCCAGTAAGGGATCAAATCATAATTTGTACTAAATACATTTTTATATGGTCTTAACTGCTCATTGATTTCTATTATATTTGCTTCATCAGGTGGAATATGAGCATAATTAACAGCAGAACCTAAAGCATTTTTAGTATTTTCATATAACCTTTTAATTTCAGCTTCTTGCGGTGAACCTAATTGCTCATCTACTATTTTAGCATGATACAAAATTCTTAAAACATCTTCAAAATTTGAACTATTTAAATGTTCAAAAAGAGCTAGTCCCTCAGCCTCAAGAGACTCATCAACTTCTGCCCTTTGAGCTAATTCAAAAAGAGTCCCATACCCAAATTTTTCCCATATATTAATGCTAAAACCATTACCTAATAATAGGTTTTTCCAACCATGTTCAGTAATTTCTTTCCACTCAACAATATTCCCATCAATCTTTAATTCTGCCAACTGACTAATCCTTAATTATAATTTATGACATAACGCCTGCATAACACGTTTGCTACTATGCAGATTAAGCCTAAATTTACCACTTAATACGGTAAACCAAAAGAAATCTAGAATGCCGAATGTAGCAAATCGTGTTGATGCATTTGTTATAAATTTTATATGATGTCTTGATTACTTAGTTTCTTGCTAAGATTTTCATACAATGGACTATTATTGCTATACGGAATGTGGTCAGTATGCCTTGAACACTGAAAACCATTCAATTGAGATGGAATTGCTAAATAGTTCATCATAGAACTTTCACACATGACCCCTAAGCAGCCTTCAAACTTATTAGACATTAAGCTCAGTACATTTTGAAATATATACTTTCTCGATGCGACTCTATGGAACTGTGTTCCTGTTACATTTGAATTAACAGGCAACTTTTCTAACTTAGGTAAGATATCCGTAATATTTACAGCGACAAGCCCTACAGCATTTGGCTTTCCTGTTTTTTTAAGTCTCTTCTTAAGTTGCTCATTTGCTTTCTTTACATTTTTCTCAAGTTTTTTATTAGATTTTACCCTTTTACACTCAACAAATAGAGTTTTGTTATTACCTAAATCAACTACAACATCACAAATACCCTTAAGATCAACATTGTAACCTGCGTTAATAAATCGCGTTGCTACTGACAATTCAAAGAGAAAGTCTCTTGCTTGATCATCACTACTTTTGGCTCTGAATTCTTGGCCTGATAATACTTTTTTTAACTGCTCTAAAAACTGCGTTTCATCATGATCTTTAAGACCATTATATATTCTAATCGCTTCATGAACTTCTATGTAAGCATTATCAAATTTAAGCTTAAACTCTGCGAGATCCTCTGGAACATCTCGCTCTTGTACTACTCGTAAGAACTCTGAAAAAACACCCTTATATATCCCATAGCGAGTTCTAACATAAGAAAATCCCAATGAATCAAACCAAGTACATACCTCTTCGTACATGGCTTGTATATCCTCTATTTTATGAGGGTAATAATCTGTCATCTAACCATACCTGCATAACACGTTTGCTACGATACAGACTTAGCTGAATTTTACTGCCTTAGCCACTGAAACTAAAGGCAAACTGACAACGCCGAGTGTAGCAAATCGTGTTGATGCATTTGTTATGCATTACAGGCCACCAGCTAAATCCAAGTAGTTCCCTGTAGAAAATGATGCTTTGTCTGAGGCTAACCAATAAATGGCTTCTGCAACCTCACTTGGTTCCCCACCTCTTTGAAGTGGAATTATACTTTTTAACCTTTCGATTCTCTCTGGCTCTCCACCATCAGCATGCATATCAGTATGAATCAGCCCAGGACGAACACAATTAACTCGGATACCTTCAGATGCAACTTCCAGTGATAAACCTTTCGTTAAAGTATCAATTGCTCCTTTCGATGCTGCATAATCAATATATTCGTTTGGAGAGCCTGAACGAGCGGCACCAGAAGAAACATTAACAATTACGCCACCAAAACCACCATTTCGTGTCGACATTCGCTTTACTGCTTCTCGACAGCATAGAAAATAACTTGTGACATTATTAGTAAGTATTGAGTTGATCCGTTCGGCACTCATATTTTCTAAGCGTGATTGCTTTTTTAAGATCCCTGCATTGTTAACAAGAATTGATATTGCACCTAATTCTCGATCAACAGTAGAAAACATTCGGATCACATCATCTTCGCAAGAAACATCAGCTTGAACAGTAATACACTTTCCACCCTCAGCCATTATTGATTGAGCTAACTTATTCGCTGAATCTGAATTGGATTTATAATTGATGCATACAGCGTAGCCTTCTTTCGCAAAAAGTTGAGCCGTTGCCGCTCCAATTCCTCGCCCGCCACCTGTAATAATTGCCACTTTTTGAATACTCATAAATCAATCCTTATATTCTGAGTTAAGGGAATGCATAACGCCTGCATAACACGTTTGCTACGATACAGACCTAGCTGAATTTTAACGCCTTAATCACTGAAATTAAAGGCAAACTGACAACGCCGAGTGTAGCAAATCGTGTTGATGCATTTGTTATATTTTTATCTAACCTAGTGCTAGAAACTTAAAATCAACTCTCGTTCACGACCATCGATAAGGCTACCTGATAATCGAAAACCTAAACTTTCATAGAACCTTAATGGGCTATTTTCACTTGAAACAACACTCGTTGTTAATTTCGATGCTCCAAATTGATTTTTTAACTCAATCAATAACAGCTCAATTGAACGCTTACCTAATCCAAAACCTTGATACTTTGCATCAATCATAAAACGCCAGAGATAATACTTATTTTCATTTGGTTTGACATCAACCATAACGAAACCAATGGCTATATCGTTAAGATAAATACCTTTGAACCAAGCACTTTCAGAAAATGAAGCTTCAGCAATAGAAATGGCATTTGAATCTACATGATTAACCTGCTCAGGTTTAACTGAAAGTAAGCATACTGCATAAAAGCTATCCTTAGTTAAATCTCGTAAATTCAAACTGTTAGTATCAATTTCCATAAGTAATCCATTACCATTTCAAAATTTCGTGGAAAAATATAACGCCTGCATAACACGTTTGCTACGATACAGACTTACCTCAATTTTAACGCCTTAATCACTGAAACTAAAGGCAAACTGACAATGCCGAGTGTAGCAAATCGTGTTGATGCATTTGTTATAAGCACATTCTCACACGGTTCATATAAATAAATTGAGCATCTTCTGATGTTACTTGGAAACCAAATTTACGATATAAACCACCTACCCGATTGCCTTGTAGATAACACAATTTCACTGGTTTATTTTCGCTATCAGCAAACTCTAAACATTGGCTTAAAACCTGACTTCCTGTTCCTTTCCCGTGAAAACGTGGTAATAAAAAGAAACGGCAAAAATAGAAATGGTCGCCTTTGTTTTGAAGTAAATAGCTACCTACGGCTTCACCTGACATTTCAATGATGGTTGGTTTTTCCTCATCCCATTCATCTTGATGCATTTCACGTTGGATTTTATCGTCCCAACCAAACACAGCCTTAATTGGCTCAAATTCAGCCGCCTTTTTAAGTTCAAATAAGAACTCAAAATCACTATCTTTCGCTGAACGCGTAGAAAATTTCAAACCTTTACTTCTGGCTCAAATAACCTTAATAAATCGGTGCTTATAACGCCTGCATAACACGTTTGCTACGATGCAGACTTAACTGAATTTTAACGCCTTAATCACTGAAACTAAAGGCAAACTGACAACGCCGAGTGTAGCAAATCGTGTTGATGCATTTGTTATATGCTTAACTCATGAAGCTGAGAGATCGTTCTAAAATTGGAGTGACTTTCTTTTTCCAAACCTCGAGGGTTAAACCAAACCGCATTTAAACCAGCCTCTATCGCTGAAATAACGTCTTTTTCAAGTGAATCACCAACCATTGTAAGTTGACTAGGTTCAACACCTAACTTATTCGTTATTCTTTGATAAAATTCAGAACTACCTTTTGATAAACCAATATTTGACTTACAGAAATAACCTGAAATGAATTGAGACCTAGATCCCAAGAATAACCGACACACTTTGGTATAGATTAGAGAGTCAGTTGCCTATAAGCTTCAAGCTCTCACACAATCAACTAAGGTAACCACATGGGACACCAATATAAGCAACTGACACTAAGTGAAAGATACCAGATTGAAGCTTGGAATACACATAGTATTTCTGCTCGGGAAATAGGACAAAAATTAAAACGGAGCAATGGCTCCATTTCAAGGGAATTACGACGCTGTCCTGTTGGAAGTTATTCTGCCGAGCAAGCGCATAAACATGCTTTTCAAAAAAGAACACTTTCAATTAAGCACACAAAGTGTGGCCAAAAGAATAAGAAAATAATTCAAATATACCTACAACTTGGTTGGAGCCCAGAGCAAATATCTGGACGAATGCATAAAGAAAAAATAGAAAATACAATATGTTGCAGTACTATTTACAATGTAGTTAAAAGAGAGCATTGGCAAAGAATGCTTGCTCGAAAAGGTAAAAAATACAAACAGCGTAAAGGTGTAGAAGCTGGAGCAAGACTAATTCCCAACCGCGCTGATATCTCTCTCCGGCCTGCTATTGTTGACGATAACTCAGAAATTGGCCACTGGGAAGGTGATACTGTTTATGGTCAAGATGGGTATTTAGTCACTATGGTAGAGCGAGTATCTAAGCTATTAGTTACTTGCAAAGTACGTAGCAAGTCTAAAAAAGCAGTCACTCGTGGGATAAATCGCATGATGAAGCCCTTTAAAGAACTTTGCAAAACAATCACATTTGATAATGGCGGAGAGTTTGCGGGTCATGCTAAGATAGCTAAGCATCTGAACTGTGACATTTATTTTGCTAAACCTTACCATTCCTGGCAACGAGGTTTGAATGAAAATACCAATGGTTTACTAAGGCGTTTTTTCCCAAAGGGAATGGCCATTGGAGAACTTGCTGCAAAAGAGGTTAAACAGGCAGAGTTTTTGATTAATTCGAGACCTAGAAAGGCATTAAATTTTCTGAGTCCGAGTGAGTTTTTAAGCGGTAAGCGTGTGTCGGTTATTGTTACGATCTAGCCCTTAATCACTGAAACTAAAGGCAAACTGACAACGCCGAGTGTAGCAAATCGTGTTGATGCATTTGTTATGCGATAACCTCAAGATTAATGATCAACCTTTAATGAATACATATTGTATAAACTAATTTGGCTTCTACCTTTATACTCGGTTACCTTGCCTTTTCCACATAATCGCTTATTTATTAAACTTTGAATTGAGCCATTTTGATCTTGGAAAGGGGCTATATCATCTTCCCACAGAACAAACGTCAATGGTTGCTTTGGATATACTGCTTCTAAATTTAAATACACGCCTCGTTTAAACCGTGTGATTTGCATTAGTTGACCACATGCAATGACTTCTTCACCTGTATAAAATGGGGCCTCTTTTGCCTCAATCTTAACTGCGCTGTATGAAAAAGTTGAAAGGAATAACGATATAGTTATTAAAACTGTTTTAATTAATTTCATTGGAATACTTTAATTATAATAAAAAACAATTATATAATCAGTCGTACCATTAGGACAGAAATATCGCATAACGCTGGCATAACACGTTTATTACTATGCAAACCAACCTGAATTTTGATGCCTTAATCACAAAACCCAAGGCAAACCCAGAACGCCGAATGTAATAAATCGTGTTGATGCGATTGTTGTGCGTGCTTACTTTCGGCTTGGTCAACTTGGTAAAGAACTGCCCTACCAAGATTTTCTAAGCCTAGATTCTAATTTACCGATGCCAATTAAGCGAACAAAATGTTCTTAAATTGCGAGATAAAGTAAATGGAAAACAGATACAATTTTCACACCATTTGAACGACTTGGTTTCAGCAGACTTGGAACTGATAAACCAAATATCCTTGCCACAGCTGGGATTGAAAATACTGCGAGCAAAACACTGATGAAGAATAAAATGAGGCATAATCAAAGAACAATTGAAGCGTAAATTAGCCTCTGAAACGCCTGAACTTAGGGAAATAAGGGCTGATTTGCCGAACCTGATAATACGAAAACCAAAAGGCAACAAAGAAGAAAGGAACGCTTACTAAGCCGAAACTACAAAAGCCTCGGTTCTATTGACGAACAGTGCAAAAAATTTCGGACTCAGTACGCACAACGCCTGCATAACACGTTTGCTACGATACAGACCTAGCTGAATTTTAATGCCTTAATCACTGAAACTAAAGGCAAACTGACAACGCCGAATGTAGCAAATCGTGTTGATGCATTTGTTATATTGCCTATTGATAAACGACATGAAATCGTTCCAATACAAGAACCATGTCCTCATTAGGCTCAATATTTAACTCTGAACATTCAGCAGCAAAGAAACGCCAATGAGCTTCACGCCACCATTTTAACGAACGGTCTCCCTCACCTTCTGAATGAGCAAAATCAGCCGTAACTTCGTTATATTTACACGTTTCAACTGAATCAATTTCAATGATACAAATTGGTTTCCCAGTCCAATCTACGACAACTTGTAAGTGACCAACGGTTGGCATTGGTTCTTCACCAGATTCGTACCAAACATTTAAGCTACAAGTCGCTGTCTTTTGACCAATTCGGATTAATTCAGCACATAGATTGGCATTATGCTCATCAGCACAGAAATAGTCTGAACCGAATGATTGATACTTTTTACGCTCAGTTTCAGATAGTGAGCTGAGATACTTATTCAAGTAGATTTGAGACTGTTCTTCCATGAAATCCTCTTAACTATTTTCGCAATATAACGCCTGCATAACACGTTTGCTACCATGCAAACTAAGCCAAATTTACCACTAAATACGGTAAACAAAAAGAAATCTAGAATGCCGAATGTAGCAAATCGTGTTGATGCATTTGTTATATGATTTTTCTAGCCACTACGTGACAAGCCTTACTATTATGCCCTGTCATCGTTTGATTATTAACAAAGATAGACTTTTCTAATACAAACTTATTAACTATGTTTTCAATCTCAGATTGAGTTCCGTGCCACATTGGAACCCCAACACCAGAAGTAAAACAAAGACTTTCATCAGAGCAAAATTCAGCTAAATAAATGATTCCATTTGGCTTTAAAATTCGTAGTAGCTCAGAAACAACATTTACCCTAGCTTGCACTTCTTGAATACACGTAAAAACAGCACACGTAACAATGGCATCAAAGGAAGAATCAGAAAAAGGAAGCAGTGGACCTTTTGAGTAGTTCAGTTCTAGATGCGGGAATTCATTGTTCCCACGATTGATCATTTCCAATGAAGAATCAACACCACAAATGCTTTTATAACCTAAGTCATAAAGCTCATTAGTTACTCTTCCATACCCACAACCAAAATCGAGAACTTGGCTAGAATAAGGAACTGTATTAATAAGTAACTCGCTGATTAATTGAAGATTAAACTCAACTTTATCAGCAACATCATCCCAATTACTCAAAGATTTCTCCTTAAATCATATAACGCCTGCATAACACGTTTGCTACCATGCAGACCTAGCTGAATTTTAATGCCTTAATCATTGAAACTAAAGGCAAACTGACAACGCCGAGTGTAGCAAATCGTGTTGATGCATTTGTTATGCGCACGTACACAACGTCATACGCCAATCTTTTTATAAGCAACTACATGAGAAAGAAATAACAACGAATATCTTTCGTTAAATCTTACTTTGTATTCATTTTCATCTTCTGATAACTGAACCCAACCTTCGCCAAAATAATCGTTTATATCATCAACAGCTTCACTTTCTACTTTTAAGTGCTTTTTATTCCACTGATAAGTACATGATAAAACTAATACCCCATTTAAAGCGGTCGCATTCTTTAAAGCCTCAACCAAGCCTTTAGGTGACTCGCACTGGTCCAAGACATTTAAGCAAATAGTTAAATCAAAATGGTCATCAACTACACCGTGAGAAAAAGGAGCCTCTATTAACGTAAAATCTACATGAGCACATTTGTCCGCAATTGACGAACTGTCAAATTCAAAATTACCCAACTCGTCCAAACTCTTAATATAGGGAAAGTTACATTTAGCCCCATCTATAAGTATTTTTTTAAGGTTGGAAAGTAATCGTTGAGATGGCTCGACTGCCGTTACAGAGTTTATACTTGGAATATTATTTATTAACTCATAACTATTTCTTCCAAGAGCTGGCCCTATTTCTATTATTGTTTTAGGGGATATATTTTCATAAGCTAGAGTGTTAATAACAAATCGGGCTACATTTTGTGAATGATTTGAAGAGATAAACGAATCAGGAACGCGTTTAGATTTACTGTCTAATTGTTCAGTAACACCACTTTCACGAAGTTTATCAAGCCATTGCATTTCGAAGTATGCAGCCAATCCTTTTTTATCAATGTAAAAATCATCCATATTTATACCTTTTAAGCCTCGTTTTTCGGTGCGCATAACGCCTGCATAACACGTTTGCTACTATGCAAACCAAGCTGAATTTTACTGCCTTAATCACTGAAACTAAAGGCAAACTGACAACGCCGAATGTAGCAAATCGTGTTGATGCATTTGTTATGTGTAAATTCATTATCAATACTATATTGCAATACCTAAAAGCATTAAAACAACACCAGGGATAAACAAAATTTTAAATAATACTGGATGAGTTTTTTCCGGAAAAGTCTGCCCACCATAAGTCTGAATCCCCTCACCTAGAGCCATTAATGTTCCCCAACTGGCAAGGAATGTACCAAAAAATGAAAGTACCTTATTAAAATCAACGGATAAGTTATAATTTATTGAGCCACTAAAAAAACAAAATAGCATAACAATCACAGTAATATAGATTAATATCTTAAAAGAACCCCAAAATCCATTCCTAATTTTCTCTATAGATTTAGTTAATTGCTCACTATATGCAGCACACTTTCTATTATATTTTGCTTTCTTTTCTTCATCCGTCTCATTTATGCCAGAAACTGGCGGATCTAATTTCATATCATGCTGTAAAGCCAGTTCATAATACTTATTTTTACAAAAAATAAATTTCAAACCAGCCCACCAAATATTTATTTCTTCCTTTTTCATCCAATTAACCCACCAAATATACAAATTTATTACGATATCAAATGACACATAACGCCTGCATAACACGTTTGCTACCATGCAGATTAAGCCCAAATTTACCACTTAACTAGGTAAACTCAAAGAAACCTAGAATGCCGAATGTAGCAAATCGTGTTGATGCGATTGTTATAGCGCGACTCAAGTATGGTGATATTTATAAATAGAGAAAGATTCACATTTACCAGATACCCCAGACTTTGGTGTATTACTAATTATCTTCCCCTTTTTATCAATTCGCATATAGTTATCACGCCACCCACAAAAATTAATTTTTCCATATTCATTAATACTACTATATTTGAAAAACCGATTTTTTTCACCTGAACGTGGGGATACATGATCAATGGCTAAGCAAACTACAATAACTCGTTTTTCTTCTTTGATTAAATCGGTAATGTCAGACGAGCTATCACAATATGTATAATCCATTTTTCCTGGACGATATTTTACATATTTAAATGCCTCAGTTTTAGAACTAGCTACTTTAGATAAATCAATTCGACTAGACTCTTTGCAACCTGCTAAAATGAGCAGCGACAAAAATATAAGTTTTTTCATTGTTAAAATAGACTCCTGCGCTATAACGCCGCAATAACACGTGCGAAAGACCGACTTACAAAACCAATTACACTTCAAACCGCGAATGCCGAGTGTAATAGCATCGTGTTGATTGCTTTGTTATACGAGCCTTGCTTTCGCTCCAATTAACTTGGTAAAGAACTGATTTACCAAGACTTGCTGTAAACTGAGTTTAATTAGACTGGCTCAATTAAGCGAGCAAAATATCCAATCAACAACAATAACTGTGAAACGAAACAATCCCTTTTTCTTACACCATTTGAACGATTTGGTTTCAGCCAGTTTGGAACTGATAAACCAAATATCCAAACCACAATTGGGATTGAAAATGCTGAGAGAAAAACACTGATGCAGGCTAAAATGAGGCATAACCAAAGAACAATTGAAGCGTAAATTAGTTTCTGAAACGCCTGAATTTGGGGCAATAATAGTTCAATGCCGAACCTGATGAACGAACACCAAAAGACAACAAAGAAAAAGATAAACCACCCTACTTTCACACCTAAAAAACTAATGGTTCAATCGCTGAACTGAACCAAAAAACTGCATTCTCAGAGTTCGTATAACGCCTGCATAACACGTTTGCTACTATGAAGACTTAGCTGAATTTTAACGCCTTAATCACTGAAACTAAAGGCAAACTGACAACGCCGAGTGTAGCAAATCGTGTTGATGCATTTGTTATAAGCGATTCTGATTTTGCCAATAACTATAAAGACCACTGATGTCTGACGAACACATTAAACTCATTACGCCCTTGATTTGGTCATCGCTCCATTGCCACCATTTCATTTCTAACAACTGAGCAATTTCACTTTCAGTGAAACGATAACGAATATGTTTAGCTGGATTTGAGCCAACAATTGAATAAGGCGCGACATCTTTAGTTACGGAAGCTCGACTTGCGATAATTGCACCATCACCGACTTTTACACCGCTCATAATCATTGCTTCAGTGCCAATCCAAACATCATTACCAATTACCGTGTCCCCTGAACGTTCAAAACCATCTTTAGCGTCCGAGAAATTTTCATTCTCTTGATAGAAAAACGGAAACGTACTGACCCAATTATTTTGATGTCCTTGATTGCCTGCCATCATAAAAACAGCACCCGAACCAATTGAGCAATAACTACCAATAATTAATTTATCAATATCCGTTCTATCAGCCAATAAATAACGAGCACAATCATCAAAGCTATGATTATGATAATAGCCAGAATAGTAACTATGCTCACCCACAATAATATTAGGATTGGTTACCTGTTCTTTCAGTGACTTACCCACAAAAGGGCTTTCAAAATAATTGTTCAACCTAAATCCTCTTTTAAGCTTATAACGCCTGCATAACACGTTTTCTACGATACAGACTTACCTGAATTTTACTGCCTTAATCACTGAAACTAAAGGCAAACTGACAACGCCGAGTGTAGAAAATCGTGTTGATGCAATTGTTATGTGTGTTCTTATTGAACCAATGAACTTTTAAGTACGAAATGATCATCGACCGTTTCAATTACTGTCCATTTTAGATTTGAATACAATACAGGAATATGAGTAAAAACCAGCAACTCTGGTTCAGCCATTTCACTAACCATTTTTTCAGCATGATTAATCAATTGAGAGCTAATTCCTTGCTTACGATTTTCAGGTTTAATAAAGACAGCATTAACCCAAACTGCCTGCTCTTGAGTAATTGGAGATAGAAAACGAGTAAAAACTAAACCACCAATTAATTCACCATTTTCTAATGCAATAATAGGATTTGGGATTACTTTTCCATCTTTTGTTGTGGCTAGTGGTTCAACATCATCCCACTCACTTTCAAACCATTGATACAATTCAGTTAAATACGTTGAGTTACTTTCAACCGTTTGAATTAAAACCATAATTACTCCATTAAACCTATCATTTCCGTAAAAACACATAACGCCGCAATAACACGTTTACTACGACACTAACTTAGCTGAATTTTAACGCCTTAATCACTGAAACTAAAGGAAAACTGACAACGCCGAATGTAGTAAATCGTGTTGATTGCTTTGTTATCTGGTAACCCAAGGGAAAACTGTAATGTCACCCCAACGCTCTTTAAAACTACTTGTCATTTTTAGATAACTAGCCTCTGTCATCGCCTTTTTATTTGGACGGACATTCATACCAAAAGCATCATCCAAGCCATAAGGTGCATAAATTTCAACGTCCCCTTGTAGGGTAAGCCTAAATCCAATTGCAAATGCTGATAACCAAGAAGATATACCACCTTCGACTTTATCGTAAGCTTCAATGGTTTGACCAAATTTTTCTGGATACCACTCATGAACAATTGCTTGATTCTTAACATCTACGGGAAAACCATGTGTTAATTTAGATATAATCAGTTGTTCAAAATCAGCGTCACTTAAATCCATATTTTGGTCAAAGTATACAATATCGAAATCTTTCACCTTATCGAGTAAAGGTTTACCTAAAATATCATTCCAAATAATCTGCGTAATTGCACCACCTGCAATATAATAATTAGGAATAGAGCAATCATTACAAACAGAAGCCGTTTCCATTAGCTCCGGAACACTTTCTATTAATTTAATTAATCTCTGTTTCATCAACTACCTCATACCAGATAACGCCTGCATAACACGTTTGCTACGATACAGACTTAGCTGAATTTTAACGCCTTAATCACTGAAACTAAAGGCAAACCGACAACGCCGAATGTAGCAAATCGTGTTGATGCATTTGTTATATTTTTAAGCAGCGATTAACTTACTAGAAGTTAAATTATTTTTTAAATCTGTCATCAATAAATTATGAGCTGATAAATAATCATTTCCTTCTCGCTCTCTCTCAACAACAATCACATTCATTGATTTTAATAGCGACTTTTTATCGTCAGATATATTTGAATCATAAAAATATATCTTGTTATTAATATTATGACTTAACATTAATCTAGCTCGCTTATTCAAAACCCACCATAAATCAGTTTCACTGAAGTCTAAGGATAGGCCTAAGATATGTACATTTGAATTAAAGAAAAGCTCTACCCATGACACATTATCAAAGCAATTATTTTTTAATTTATCAACAATAGAAATAACTGATTGTTTATTCTTATTTATTTTATATTTGTACTTACCTTTAATATAAGCATCAATTTTAGATATAGACCCACAATAATGGTCCAACCCAAGCATAATTGATTTGGGATGTTCAATCTCACCATGTATGTGCCATAATTTACATTCTTGCTTATTTTTACTTTGAAGAGATAAATATCGGCGAATACTATAAATTCCTTCTGTACTTAGATTTTCTTCTGCTCCATTATATGATTTAACAAATGCATTATCATAATTGGTTGTTAAATCCTAGATCCCAAGAATAACCGACACACTTTGGTATAGATTAGAGAGTCAGTTGCCTATAAGCTTCAAGCTCTCACACAATCAACTAAGGTAACCACATGGGACACCAATATAAGCAACTGACACTAAGTGAAAGATACCAGATTGAAGCTTGGAATACACATAGTATTTCTGCTCGGGAAATAGGACAAAAATTAAAACGGAGCAATGGCTCCATTTCAAGGGAATTACGACGCTGTCCTGTTGGAAGTTATTCTGCCGAGCAAGCGCATAAACATGCTTTTCAAAAAAGAACACTTTCAATTAAGCACACAAAGTGTGGCCAAAAGAATAAGAAAATAATTCAAATATACCTACAACTTGGTTGGAGCCCAGAGCAAATATCTGGACGAATGCATAAAGAAAAAATAGAAAATACAATATGTTGCAGTACTATTTACAATGTAGTTAAAAGAGAGCATTGGCAAAGAATGCTTGCTCGAAAAGGTAAAAAATACAAACAGCGTAAAGGTGTAGAAGCTGGAGCAAGACTAATTCCCAACCGCGCTGATATCTCTCTCCGGCCTGCTATTGTTGACGATAACTCAGAAATTGGCCACTGGGAAGGTGATACTGTTTATGGTCAAGATGGGTATTTAGTCACTATGGTAGAGCGAGTATCTAAGCTATTAGTTACTTGCAAAGTACGTAGCAAGTCTAAAAAAGCAGTCACTCGTGGGATAAATCGCATGATGAAGCCCTTTAAAGAACTTTGCAAAACAATCACATTTGATAATGGCGGAGAGTTTGCGGGTCATGCTAAGATAGCTAAGCATCTGAACTGTGACATTTATTTTGCTAAACCTTACCATTCCTGGCAACGAGGTTTGAATGAAAATACCAATGGTTTACTAAGGCGTTTTTTCCCAAAGGGAATGGCCATTGGAGAACTTGCTGCAAAAGAGGTTAAACAGGCAGAGTTTTTGATTAATTCGAGACCTAGAAAGGCATTAAATTTTCTGAGTCCGAGTGAGTTTTTAAGCGGTAAGCGTGTGTCGGTTATTGTTACGATCTAGCTATTGGCCGTATTTATCATTTCTATGGTCACTGCATGGTGGTTATCTGGCTTAATCGTTACACCAATTAAACAAATTCAATTAATTATCCGTCGCTTAGCGGAAGGTGATTTAACTGTGCGTGCTAATGCCGATGGAGACAATGAAGTTGCTGAACTAGGTAAAGATATCAACACCACCGCGACCCAACTTCAAACTACAGTAGAAGCGCTATCTCGTATTAGTGAAGACGTTGCTGCAGCATCTACTGAATTGGCTGCGGTTATGACAGAATCTGAAGCAAACTCACAAAAAGAACTCAGTGAAATAGAACAAGTTGCCTCTGCAGTAAATGAACTATCAAGCACAGCTGATAACGTGAGTGATAATGCGCTATCTGCAGATAGAACCGCTCGTGATACCAATGATCTTGCTCGTTCTGGCCTAGATATTTTTACTCAAAGTAATCAAGCAAGTGAAGATATGGCAAATGCTCTAACTGATGCAGCTGTTGTTGTGAATCGCTTAAAAGAACAATCAGAGCAAATTAATAATGTTGTAGAGGTGATCCGTGGCGTTTCTGAGCAAACGAACCTTCTTGCATTGAATGCTGCCATTGAAGCCGCTCGTGCTGGTGAATCAGGCCGTGGCTTTGCTGTTGTTGCTGACGAAGTTCGTCTACTGGCTGCTCGTACTCAATCATCAACTCAAGAGATCCAAGCTATTATTGAATCTCTACAAGAGCAATCAGGTCTAGCAAATGACAGTATGCAAACGAGTCTTGATAAACTTGAATTAAATAAAGAGTTAACCGCAAAAGCGGGAGATGCGTTGGTCAGCATCACTGAATCAATTACTGCAATTAATGACATGAACACTCAAGTTGCTACCGCAGCAGAAGAGCAGTCTCAAGTAACTCAAGATATTAACCGTAACGTGGTAAATATGTCTGAGCTTGTAAATCAGAACGTAACTGGCATTAGCCAAAGTGCAAGTGCAAGTAATGAATTATCTCGATTAGCTGAACAACAAAAAGAGCAACTGGCGTTCTTTAAGTTGTAATTTCTAGATAAAGTGTTGATATAAAAAAAGCGGTAAGGCCACCCACCTTACCGCTTTTTCATATCATCTAATTAGCATTATAACGTTACTTTTTTTACCATCCCTGCTTCTGCATGTCCTGGAATATTACAAGCAAACTCTACGTTATTATCACCATGGAAATGCCATGTAATTTGTTTTGCTTTACCAGGTTGAACAGTTACGGTACTGCCACTGTCATGTGCATGACCTGATGTCATTTTTTTCATCATTTCGCGATGTTCTAACTGCTCAGTTTCATTACCAATCGCAAACTCATGATCAATCTTACCTGTATTCATTATCACAAATTGAACGATGTCGTTTGGTTCAATATTCACTTCTTTTTTGAATGTGATTTTCATATCATCAGATAAGATAACGTGTACAACTTTGTTTGGTTTCATACCAGTTGCTGGCATACCTACTGCATTCATATCCTTCATAGACATGCCTTCCATCTTACTCATATCCATGTCTTTCATTTTCATTTTTGAATGGTCCATTTGATTCATGTCCATCCCTTTCATATCCATTGAACCATGATCCATTTTACTGTGGTCCATCTCTGCCATTGCTGAACTTGTTACTAATGATAATGCGATTGCTAATATTGTCTTTTTCATTTTATTTTCCTTTTTAGATATTTATTAATTGGCTTATTACTTAGAACAATAAGCCATTGATATTTTCAGGTTAAGTTAATTGGTGCTATATTTGATCACTTTGACACTGACGCTGTTTCCAGAGTTTAAATACGGCAGGAATAACAACTAATGTCAGTAACAATGCTGATACCATTCCACCAATCATTGGCGCTGCAATTCGTTGCATTACTTCAGATCCCGTACCTGAGCCATACATAATTGGAATTAGGCCAATAATTACGGTAAGTACAGTCATCATGACAGGACGAACACGTAAACCCGCCCCGTCCCCAATCGCTTGTGTTAAGTCTTGTTGAGTCGGTAAGTTGTTTTTCTCAGAAGCATTATTCTGTTTTTCATTCCATGCTTGATTTAAATACACCAACATAATTACGCCTATTTCAACCGCAACACCGGCTAAAGCAATAAAGCCAACCCCAACAGCAATAGAAAAATTAAAGTTTAAAATATGCATGAGCCACAGGCCGCCAACCATAGCTAACGGTAATGTTCCCATGATAATTAACACTTCAGAAATTCGCTTAAAACTAAGATAAAGAAGCAACATAATAATGCCAATCGTAATGGGAACTACCGTTGTTAAGCGCTCTTTAGCTCGTTCCATATATTCATATTGACCAGACCAACCTAATGAATAACCTGCAGGTAAATCTAATTGCTCATGAACGACTTGTTGAGCTTCGTGAACATAAGAGCCCAAATCTCGACCATCAATATCAACAAACACCCAACCATTAGGTCGTGCATTTTCTGTTTTGATCATTGGAGGACCATCTTCATAACGAATATCAGCCACATCAGCTAACGCAATTCGAGCGCCATTAGCGGTAATGAGCGGTAAGTTTTGTAATTTAACGACAGAATCTCGATACGACTGTGGATAACGAACATTGATCGGATAACGCTCTAACCCTTCAATGGTTTCACCTACATTCATTCCACCAACAGCGGTTGAAATAACTTGCTGTATATCTTTAATACTCAATCCATATCGAGCTGCTTGGCGACGTTTTATATCTATGGTTACATAACGGCCACCAGCTACACGTTCTGCATAAACAGAGGTTGTACCTTGAATGTCGTTTAAAATAGGTTCTAATTCTGCGCCGATCTTCTCTATAACTTTAAGATCTGGCCCCGCTATCTTTATTCCTATTGGGGTTTTAATCCCTGTCGCCAACATATCGATACGCGTTTTGATTGGCATTACCCATGCGTTCGTAATTCCGGGGAATTGAATCAATTGGTCTAGCTCGTTCTTGATCGATTCCGTTGTGACACCGTCACGCCACTCATCTTTTGGTTTGAACTGAATAACCGTCTCTATCATGGTCAATGGTGCCGGATCAGTCGCGGTTTCCGCTCGACCAATTTTTCCCCACACGGTATCGACTTCAGGAACGGTTTTAATCAGTTTATTGGTTTGTTGTAGTAACTCTCTCGCCTTACCAATTGAGATCCCTGGATAGGTTGTTGGCATGTACATTAAATCGCCCTCATCCAATGGCGGAATAAACTCACTGCCCATTTTAGAGATCGGATAATATGCAGAGCCCATAAGTACGATAGCAACAAGTAAAACCGTTTTAGGAAAACGCAAACTCACATTAAGTAGCGGGCGATACAATGCAACTAATGTTTTATTAATTGGATTCTTATGCTCAGGTAGAATCTTTCCTCGAACAAAATAGCCCATTAATACTGGAACTAAGGTAATAGCCAAACCTGCTGATGCTGCCATGGCAAAAGTTTTTGTAAAGGCTAATGGAGAGAACATCTTTCCTTCTTGGCCTTCTAACGCAAAGACAGGAACAAAACTTAACGTAATGATAAGTAATGAGAAAAATAATGGCGTTCCCACCTCTTCCGCAGCTTTACCGATAACTTGCCAACGGTTCTCATCCGTTAATGGCGTTTTCTCTATGTGCTTATGTACGTTTTCTATCATTACAATTGCACCATCGACCATGGCACCAATGGCAATCGCAATACCACCTAACGACATAATATTGGCATTAATACCTTGCCAATGCATCACGATGAACGCGGCTAAAATTCCAACCGGCAAACTTAATGCAATAACCAGTGATGAGCGAATATGGAATAAAAACAGAGCGCAAACAATCGCAACAACAATAAATTCTTCTGCCAATTTTTCCCATAGGTTAGTTACAGCGTGATCTATTAAGGTTGATCTATCATAAGTCGCTTTTATTTCAACGCCTTCTGGTAATCCCTTCTGAAGTTGAGCAAGCTTTTCTTTCACGTTAGCAATAACTTCACTGGCATTCTCACCAAATCGCATCACGATCACACCACCAACCGCTTCACCCTCGCCGTTAAATTCGGAGATCCCACGGCGCATTTGTGGTCCAAGGTTAATGTCTGCAATATCGCCAAGCAGCAATGGCGTTCCTTTATCTGTTACTTTTAATGGCAGTGACTGAATATCTTCAATACTGCTTAAATAACCTGAAGTGCGAACCATATGCTCAGCTTCTGCTACTTCAATAACGGAGGCGCCTGCTTCTTGATTTCCGTCTTTAATCGCTTTATTAATTTGCTGTAGTGTTAGGTTATAAGCTCGTAACTTATCAGGATCAATTTCAACCTGATATTGCTTGACCATTCCGCCAACGGTCGCGACTTCCGATACGCCATCAACGGTTTGTAATTCATACTTTAAGAACCAATCCTGCAAACTACGTAATTCAGCGAGATCATGTTTTCCTGTTTTATCTTGTAAAACATAACTGTAAACCCAACCCACACCTGTCGCATCTGGACCTAATGTCGGTTTTTCTTCTGCTGGTAACTTAGGTGCGACTTGACTTAAGTACTCTAAAACACGCGAACGTGCCCAGTACATGTCGGTATCATCATTAAAAATAATATAAACATACGAGTCACCAAAGAAGGAATAGCCGCGAACCGTTTCAGCTCCCGGAACCGCAAGCATGGCTGTCGTTAACGGATATGTAACCTGATCTTCCACCACTTGTGGCGCTTGTCCTGGGTAACTTGTTTTGATGATCACCTGTACATCAGAAAGATCAGGCAGAGCATCTACTGGCGTATTCTTTACACTGTAAATCCCTGCTACGACTAAGGCGAACGTTGCAACTAACACTAAAAATCGATTTTTTATCGACCAACGAATAATGGCAGGGATCATAATAATTCCCCCTCTTTCTCTATCTCAAGCAGTTGATATTCATCATTTATCTTTTGAACTAGAAACTGAACCGCTTCACCTTCACGAAAAGAAACTAAATCAATCTCTTTATCGACCGAAAAATTCATTTCAGCCGCTTTCCAATCCCATTGTGATATGGGTTTATGAGCAAAAGTTACCATACCAAAATCAGCCATAAGCATGGTGATATTCCCAGAGATCCAAACACTGTTTTCTGGTCCATTAATTCGACTTAGTTCTGCCGTTTTACTTGATTCAGAATCTAATAAGAATTGAGCTGATGTAACTACTTTATCGTTTTCTTTCAATCCCTTAACGATTTCAACTTTATTCGCAGCTTCACGGCCTGCAATGATGCGAACTGAACGATATTTACCTTCGCCTTCGTCTAATACAACACGTTCCATGCCATTTGAACGTATTACGGCCTGGCGAGGAATCGTCAATACTTCCTCTTTTGTTTTAGGATGAATTGTAATGTTTGCGAACATGTTGGGCTTTAATGCACCATCTTGGTTATCAAACTTTAAGCGCATACGCATGGTTCGTGTTTTTGGGTCTAAAATCGGATAAACGTAATCAACTTCGCCTTCCCATTTTTTTCCAGGGACAGCATCAAGTGTCATTACCGCTTTATTGCCTGACGATAACCAATGTGCCTGACGCTCAAAAACTTCTGCATCTACCCAAACTTCTTCTAAAGGCCCCGCGCTTATCGCAACCTGAGAAGGCGATAAATACCCTCCTTCACGAATATTCAGACTTGCAATAACACCACTAGATGTTGCTTTTATCTCTATGTTTTTATTTGCTTTACCTTGCCTAACAATAGAATTAATCTGTTTAATATCAACACCAAAAGAATGCAATCGCTCTCTTGCGCCTTTAACTAATCCTTTGCGGCCAGTGCGATACGCATTTAATAATTCTTCTTGTGCTTTCACCAGCTCTGGAGAGTAAAGCGTAAATAATACATCGCCTTTATTTACTTTTTCGCCAATCGCGTTGATATTCAGTTTCTCAACCCAACCCGCAGCCCGCACGTTGACTTGCCATAATTGACTTTCATCAAATGCGATATAACCGACGGTATCTATATTTGGTGACAAGATCGTTTTCTCGACAAACGCACTCTTTACGCCAAGGTTATTAACCACACTTGGATCAATTGTTACCGTTCCTGCTGGTGCTTTCTCTCCTTGCCCTTCATCGGCATAAACAGGTACTAAATCCATGCCCATTGGGGATTTACCTGGCTGATCTCGACGATAATTTGCATCCATAGGAGCAACCCAATATAAAGGTTCACTTTTCTCAGCACCAACTTCTGAACTGTTATTCATCGTCATAGCCGCCATATCATGCCCTGAGTACAAACTCATACCCGAAGCACCAATAACGCCACCAATCACGATTGAAAGTAATGCTATTTTAACTGGTTTCATTTTCTCTTCCTTACTGCTCTGACGGCGAAAATTGTGGCGCAGAAACGTGATAATCAAAGCCATTTAGATAAAAAGCTAAGTTACTGTATGTTTTGTCTAAATCACTGAATAAACGTTGTTTTTCTAGTTCAATACTCAACTCATCACTGGCAGCTGAAATCACATCATTAAATTGTGCGGTATTATTTTCATAACCACGCTCAACGGCTCGAGTTCTGTCTTTTGCTTGGGGCAGTAAAGTATGGTTATAACGAGAAAGACGCTGCTCAAGATTGTTTTTATCAACCAATAGCGAATTTACTTTTGCGTTCATTTGACGAAGTAATACGTCACGTTGTGATTTTGCAGCGCCCACTTGATATTGCGCAGCTGCATAGTTTTGGTCTTGACGTTTGTCTGTAAATAGCGGGATATCCATGGTTACATATGCACTCACCAAATCAGACGCAGGTTGTCCACCCATACCATTCGCTTGACGATAGGCATACATTACTTCTACACCAAATTGAGGCGAATAAGATTCATCGGCAATATCCACTTTGGTTTTGGTTGCGGTTATCGCTAATTCACTCATTTTTATTGTTGGATTCGACTTCAATAAGTCATAAAATTCAGTATCTTGACTTGCCTTTGAATTTAATAATTTATTCAATGTCGACCACTCTAGTGCTTTTATACCTTGCGATTTTTGCTCGGCTAAATTAGGCAACCATTCTGTGAGTTGTGCATAGATACGGCCTTGCAACTGACGATTCGTTTGCAACTTTTCATCCAATCGACTCAATTGAAGCTGAGCTTGTAGCAAGTCCTGACTTTCACTTTTACCAATCGAATAGTTGGTCTTAATGTAGGTTTCCATCTCTGACAATAGTTGACGATTCTCATGTAAAATAGCTTCTGCTTTTTGTAAGAATCCCAACTCAATCCAAAGTTGAGTAATGGCATTTGCCACTTCTAACTCACGAACTTGAACCTGCATTGCTAATACATCGGCTTGTTGTCCAGTTTGCTTTTGTTGTAAGTCTAAACTTGAGCCTCGACCAAACTTTTGCATTAATCCGACCGATATATTGGTCATAGGGTCTTCATCAAATTTAAAACTGTCCACCGGTAAACCACCAAAACCGACTTTTAGCGTAGGATCGGCAAGCGTTGAACTCGCAATACCTGTAGATCGAAGTGCTTGAGATTGTGCGTATATTTGCTCTCTACTTGCATCAGAAGAGAGTGCTTGTTCGATAAGCTGTGTTAGCTGATTTTCTGCCATCACTTGATTTGAAATCATTAACGAGATCGCAGAGGCTAACCACACTTTAGTAAAGTGTTTACGTGCTGTATTTTTCATGGAAACATTCCAATAACGACATGATCGTAAAGACAGATCAGTGCCATGATTAAACCGGAAAATAAGAAAACTTATTTAGCGTATTGATTTAATAGTTATAAATTGGAATTAAGCTATAGGAGGTCGATATAAGGAAGAAGATGAAAATGAACGAGGCTGTTCATTGTAAAAACCATATTTGATAGCAAGAGCTAATGAATTGATCTGAGTATTCAAGCCAATTGGTAAAGCATAAACCGATACTGCACATGCTATTTTACAACAGTTATCACCTTTATCAGAACAATGGTCATTATTATTCATCGACATAGATGACATATCACAGTCCAAGTCACTACTTTGAGACTCTTTTGGTGAATGGCAACCAGGCATGCTGTCACTCATAGATGATATTTCCATCTGACTTTGAGGCATTGCCATATTCATGGTCATTCCTTCCATTTTCATTGGATAGCTGTAAGCAACACTAGATAGCACTAATGCCATCAGCGTAACGCTTGTCACAACCCATTTAGAAAAAGAAGAAAACACTATAAATGCCCATATATTCAGAATTAATCTAATACTAAGGCTTCCACTAGGGGTAAGGTCAATGGTTTTATGTGAAAACCCTCTCATTTATGAAAACATCCAATGCAAAAATCTCAACGAATTAATCTAACTCATATATTTTGTTAAAAGTCCTTGATAGATTACGCAAAAAATTAAGGATGTTATTTTAATGGAAAACTCTCAAAAAATCGCAAGCTTAGAGCTCGGAAGGCTTATTGCTATGTTTGCGATTATTGCTTTGCACTCACAAGTATTTATGACGTATCTGCTAATGGATGATACTCCCGTCTTTGGCTATGCTTTTAATCAATTCACTCGTTTTGCCGTTCCTTTCTTTTTCATTTTATCCGGTTATTTTATTCAACCTAAATTAACCGCGACTCCTTTAAAAACAATGCAGTCTTACTCTGCTCCGTTATTTAAGATTTGGTTAGTATGGAGTGCTTTATGCCTAGCAATGCCTTTTAACTGGAAAAAAGTTGCTGAAAGCGGTTATTTAACAGAACGTACAGGATATTGGAGCTGGCTAACTCAGAACCCTCTTAATGCAATTATGGAAGGCGGGATGGTGCACTTATGGTTTATCCCAGCTCTTATTATCGCCGTTGCTATTATTGGTTTATTTGTTCATTTTAACAAAACAACATTGCTTATTCCTGTTGCTGTTATCTTGTATGTATATGGCCTTGCTGGTGGCAGTTACCAAACATTAACTGAAGTTTGGACTCCATTCTTTACTCGGAATGGCCCTTTCTTTAGTACCTTAATGCTTGTCATTGGCTTTGAATTAAGAAGAAGATCAATCACTCTATCATCAACAAAAGCGATTATCTTATTAGTCTTAGGCTTTGTTATTCATTTTAGTGAGGCTTATTGGCTAACACGTTTTGACGTTCCTTTTAACCTGCATGATTTCTTAATCGGTACCCCATTAATTGGCATCGGCATGTTTTTTCTATTGTTATCAAAGCCGAGCTTAGGTCATCACCCTATCACTTTCACATTAAGCAAGCATGTTCTTGGTATTTATGTATGCCATCTACTCTTTGTGGTTGTGTTCTTAAACATTACCGGAATGATGGGACTGAGTTTAGCACTAAGAGATTTTGTGATTGTGTTTGGAACGGCTGGCGCATCTACTTTGTTTGTTTTAGCGATGAATAGAACACCGCTGCGTCGATTGTTATTTAGATAATAAAAAAACAGATGCATCCAGCTCCTGCGATGCATCTGTTTTATCTCACGACTTATTGAATTAATTTCAATTAACTTAATACATCAAATGCTTTCTTCGCTTCATCACTCGCCATTACTCGACCATGACCCAAACCTGTTGTTGGGTATAGTGTGACATGCTTAATATGCTCAGACGCTGATTTTGAAAGATCAAAACTTGTAAAGCGATCCTCTTTATCATGCACAATGATGGTTAGCGCTTCTCTTTGCGTTAATCGTTGATACGGGTTAAAACTATCAATAGAACGCTGGTATTGATCTTCTATATCACCAACAATCGCTTTAAATAATTTAATTGAGTACCCAGAGCGTTCAATGCTACGGAATAAATTCTCGGTATAGTTAAGTACTGGTGCAATTAACAGTAAAGGTGCATTATCCAATTTCACATGATGACATTCCAGTACCGCAGCTGTTCCCATGCTATGTGCGACTACCCCCACCACATCACCACAAGAATCCAATACCGCATTTAAACCTTCAATAAACGCAGGCAAATGGGCATGTTTTCCTTCACTTGCACCATGTGCAGGGTGATCAAAAGCTACGGCGGTAAAACCTTGAGAAGCTATGTGCTCCATTAGTGGATAGAATTGACTCGAATTCCCCGACCAGCCATGGGCCAATACCCAAGTAGGACCAGAGCCAAGTTGATAAAGACTAAGTTCACCTTCAGATGAGTTCAACTTACTCTTTATTAACCCTTCTGGCTCAGAGTTTTTTGGTTTAGTTCTTACAGGGGTTAATAGTAATTTACGCCCCATCTTCTTCGCGTGACTTGGGATCAATAAGTGATGCAAACGCGTTACTGCATTTAAAGTACTGCGTTTAAAGCTAAACTTGTTCTCTGTACCAAAGTAAATTTCCTGACTCATGAGTACGTCCATTTATAATTTTTATCTGCTCATCTTATCTAAAGTATTCTGTTTGTCGATAGAGCACTTTAAAATTTAACAATTAGATCACAAACTCTATTGTGTAATCTAAAAATACACCTTAAACATAACATGTATAAAAAATACATGTTATTGGTTTTTATTTCAGTTATACTTATTTTGTCCTTACGAATTGAGAAGATCTTATGATGAATATTACAGATAAAGCTGTCGAAGAAAGAATCCCACCTATACTGCGTTTAGGGTTTCGACCGTTTTTTTTATTAGGTAGTATCTATGCCATTATTGCTGTAGCTGTATGGGTTTTGGCATTTCAAACAGGCCAACCTAGTTACCTAAACGTACCTGCGCTTTGGTGGCACGTACATGAAATGCTTTTTGGTTTTTCGATGGCTATTGTCGCTGGTTTTGTGTTAAGTGCCGTTCAGAATTGGACTGGTGTTAAAGGAACTTCCGATAAACGACTCGGTTTGATTGTCTTATTATGGTTGTTACCGCGAGTGTTATTTTGGACTTCAGCTCCACTTTGGTTAATTTCAAGTATCGAAGCATTGTTTATGCTTGCTATTGCGTATGAAGTTGGATTCCGTGTAATCAAAACTAAAGGCGTTCGTAACTTCTTCTTCATTCCGCTATTTTTAGTCGCTATTGCCGCGAACTTCGCTAGTTACGCAACAATTAAAGGCATGCCACCATTTACTTCTGCTGCGGTTTGGGAATCCATGCTTTGGTGGTTTACACTATTAATTTCAGTAATGGGGGCACGAGTAATCCCATTCTTTACTGCACGTCGCTTTCAGTTTGAAAAAGTACAGCCGATGATGTGGTTAGAAGCCTTATGTAATATTCCATTGGCAATGCTATTTATTCTTAGCTTTTTCCCTATTACCTCTGCCGAAATTAGCCCGTACTTAATGGTGATAGCAGGATCAGCACAACTTATTCGTATGATTAGTTGGAAAGGGTATAAAACATTGAGTGAGCCATTAGTATGGTCTCTTCATGCTGGTTATTTATGTATCCCTTTAAGCCTATTAATTCGTGGCTTTGCTAATAATGGTTTTATTTCGCACACAGCAATTCATCTCTTCGCTATTGGTGCATTAGGCGGGGTGATTTTAGCGATGATTGCTCGTGTCACTATGGGTCATACTGGTAGAGAGATTTATAAAGGACCTGTTATGTGGCCTGCTTTCTCGGCTATTATTCTTGCTGCTGTGGTTCGCTCTGTCGGCGTGATCTTGTTCCCTGAATACATGATGAATATGATCAATATTGCTGCAGTATTATGGGCATTTGCATTTGGTCTATTTGTTTGGCATTTTGCCCCTATGCTATGCAAAAAACGTGTTGATGGTCACCCAGGTTAATTTACGGCACGAATAAACAAGATCCAACTCACACATTCTTAATATTACTGTCAACATTAACAATAGTTAATGTTGGCACAACCTTTCCTTAATCTTCCCCTCTGTATTCTTCTCTTAGTTTAAAAATAATTACGATTTTTACTTTGAGGAATATAATATGAATGTATTAGGTTACATGCAAAAAGTAGGTAAAGCGCTGATGGTTCCTGTCGCTACGCTTCCTGCTGCCGCGATATTAATGGGTGTTGGTTACTGGATGGATCCAACTGGTTGGGGTGCCAACAGTGTATTCGCTGCGTTTTTAATTAAATCAGGCGGTGCTATCATTGATGTGATGCCGATGCTATTTGCCATTGGTGTGGCGTTTGGTTTGAGTAAAGACAAAAACGGTTCGGCGGCACTAGCAGGTTTCATCTCTTTTACCGTTGTTACTACCCTTCTTTCTCCTGCAGTTGTTGCTCAACTTGAAAACATCCCTTTAGATCAAGTTCCTGCGGCGTTCGCTAAAATCAATAACCAGTTTATTGGTATTATTGTTGGTATTATTTCTGCTGAAATTTACAACAAATACTCTACGGTTGAGCTACCAAAAGCACTTGCTTTCTTTAGTGGCAAGCGTCTTGTTCCTATCTTGACTTCAATTGCAGGTATGGCTTTGTCATTCGTGCTTCTTTACGTATGGCCTGCTATTTTTGATGCGCTAATCTCGTTTGGTACTCAACTTCAATCAATGGGTGCGGTTGGTGCGGGTCTATTCGGTTTCTTTAACCGTTTAATGTTAAGTGTTGGTATGCACCATGCGCTTTACCCTGTGTTCTGGTTTGATGTTGTTGGTATTAACGATATTCCAAACTTCTTAGGGGGCGCACAGTCGATTGCTAACGGTACTGGTATTCCTGGTCAAACAGGCATGTACCAAGCTGGCTTCTTCCCTATCATGATGTTTGGTCTTCCTGGTGCTGCACTGGCTATGTACCACTGTGCAGAAAAACGCAATAAAGCCGCGGTATTCTCTATCATGCTTGCAGCTGCAATGGCGTCATTCTTTACTGGTATCACTGAACCGCTAGAATTCAGCTTCATGTTCCTTGCTCCGTGGTTATACCTGATCCATGCAATCTTAACGGGTCTATCTCTGTTCATCGCAGCAAGCATGGAATGGATGGCTGGTTTTGGTTTCTCTGCAGGTTTAGTCGATTTTGTACTTTCAAGCCAAAATCCATTAGCGGTTAAATGGTACATGTTGATCCCACAAGGTCTTGTATTCTTTGTTCTTTACTACACAATCTTTAGATTCGCGATTAAGAAGTTTAACTTCCTAACTCCAGGTCGTGGTGAAGACATGAATAAAGATGACTCTGTAGAAGAGAACATTACAGATGTAACCAATGCCTACATTGAAGCAATTGGTGGGGCAGACAACATTCTAGAAGTAGATAACTGTATTACTCGCCTACGTTTAACGGTAAAAGACTCTGGCCTTGCTGATAAAGATAAACTGAAATCAATTGGTGCAGCAGGTGTTGTTCCAATGGGTAAAGGTGGCTTACAAGTAATCATTGGCCTAGGAAAAGTAGATAAAGTTGCTGCTGAAATGAAAGTGATTTTAAAAGCAGAATAGCAATCTAATTAAATACGAACCATATTTAGTTAAATTGGTATCAGCCCCATAATATTCGTACCAGATGTTATGGAGTACAACTCAAGAGCCTTAATTCTTCCCCCTTTAAGGCTCTTTATGATGTATTCCTATTTTCGTTATTTTCAAAACTAGTTATCTAATCACTCTCTTTTTCTTGCTACAATGTATGAACTAAATATAGAGAATTCTTATGAAAATATTGGTTATAGAAGACGATCAAACCACCCGTGACTTTATTGCTAAAGCATTAGAACAAGAAGGCTTTATTGTCGATAGTTCTGGCGATGGTAAAGAAGGCTTAATGATGGCAATTAGCTGTGAATATCAGTTAATTGTGTTAGATCGCATGCTTCCTAACCTTGATGGCTTAAAGATTTTATCTGCAATTAGAGCGACGGATAACAATACACCCGTTCTTATTCTTAGCGCACTAGATAGCGTAGACCAGCGTGTTGAAGGCTTAACTGCGGGCAGTGATGACTATCTAACTAAACCTTTTGCTTTGGCTGAGTTGCTAGCACGCATTAATATTATCTTACGCCGTAACCGTCCAATAGAAAATACACTAAACGAAATACAGATCAATAATCTAACCATTAATCTTCGCTCTCAAAAAGTCACAATAAACAACGTCCCTATCGCATTACAGAATAAAGAGTTTATTTTATTACGTTTTCTTGTAGAGCATGTCGATGAAGTTGTTTCTCGCATGCGATTGTTTGAAGCTGCTTGGGATTATCATTTTGATCCTAAAACCAACGTCATTGATGTTCATATCGCTAAATTGCGTAAAAAACTAGAACACGGTGGCGCAGTAAACCTGATCGAAACGGTACGTGGAGCGGGTTATGTTATTAGACAAGCGTGATGAACTGTATCGCTCGTCCATCTTAAAACTATTAATCTGGTTTGCTGTTGGCTTATTCTTGATGATGGCTCTTCTCCTTTATCAACTGTATTCCACGTCTCTGCATTTATATAACCAAAACCTTGATGATTGGCTACAGGGCGAAACCTCACAACTTCAATCCATAGCAAATAGCGAAGGTATTGAAGGGGTTCAGCAAAGCATTGATAATAGTAAAGATAATAACCGCTACATTTATCAAATTGTAAACCATGCCTTCCCAATACCAACGAATACATCGTCAACCTCTTACCCTGTTATTGCACAGATCAAACAATATCAAGCCAATAATGATTTACCCAATATGAGAGCAACAAGAATAGAACTTCCTGATGGCTCTCTACTGACGGTAGGTATTGATCAAGAGCGCTATTTAAGTTTTAAAAAACAACTAGACAGTTCTGTTATTTGGGGCACTTTTTTCCCCTTTATCGCCTTGTGCTTAATCGCAATCCTAATTGCCGTATACATCCTTAAACGCTTAAATCTTGTCAATCAGACCATGAACCGAGTGATGCTAGGTGAGCGTAATGTTCGCTTAAAAGTCGGTCCTGATATGAATGAATTTGATTTACTCGCTTTGCATTTGAATAATATGCTAGAGCAAATGGAACAGAGTGAATCTAAACTTAAATCATTAACCGTAGATATTGCTCATGATTTAAGAACCCCAATGGGACGCATTAAACTACGTATTGAAGATCTTTTGTATGATAATACTGTAAGCGATTATCATCAGGATAAATTAGAAAACATACAATCCGATTTCTCCCTTCTGCTTGATACCTTCAATGGCATGATGGAGTTATATCACTTAGAGAATGGAGGAACGCCCGTTAATAAACAACAGTGTGAGCTCAGTAAAATAGTTCAAGACGCCATTGAATTTGCAGAGCCTACCGCATTAGACAAACAACAAAAGTTATATTTAACTATAGAGATGCCCTGCCCCTTATACGCCAACCCAAGCCTGCTTTTTCGTGCCGTATTTAATATCATCGATAATGCGATTAAATATACTCATAATGGTGGTGTGATTGAAGTGATTGTCGATTGCTTTGGTGTCGTTGTTGCTGATAATGGTATGGGGATAAAACCAGAAGATAGAGAGCGAGCATTAGATCAATTAGTACGTTTAGATCCTAGCCGAACAGAGCATGGCTTTGGTTTAGGCCTTGCTCTGGTGAAAACAGTAATGAAGATACACACTGGGAAGATCAGCCTAAGTGATAATTACCCAGGTTTGCGTGCTCGTCTATTGTTTGATGAAACATTAAATAACCAATCACTGGATAACTAACGTAATAGGTTCCACGCCTCGCACATCACTCTAAATTTTTCAACATTCCCTGTTTCGCGGTCTGGATGATGTTTCATTGCCAATTTTCGCCATTGCTTTCGAATGTCTTTTGCAGTGGCACTTTCTGACAAACCAAATAACTTTAATGCTTGAATACGATCCATTCTTACAGAGTTACAGCCGCCAAGGTAGCGACGATAACTACTCCAAAACTCATTCAATAAACGCTTAACCTCCCCTTCTTCAACCTGGTAATTTGTCCAATCCAAATAATATTCTCGCAAAGGGTGCTTAGTATCAATCGCATGATTATGGCAAGTGGATTCATATTTAGAAAACAATTCAATATTCATTGCTTCAACTTGCAGCCACTGCTCAGGATAGAGCTCTTCTTGAAGTTGATATAGTGCATTCATGATTAAAAAATTACGCTTGAATAAATCCTTTTCAGGAATCTCATCTAGCTGGCTAAGAATGCCTTTCTCAATTAAATAAGTCGATAAGGTATGTACCTTCCATCCGTTACCTTGCTGCTGTAATACCTCAAACAACGGCCAGACTAATGGATTTTCAAATTCAGTTTTTATCTCTTCAATACTTTGATTTCCAAGCATCTTTTATCTCCACTAACAACGTATGTTTTATCGTAACGTCATTTTTAAAATTATCAATGGTAAGAAATGTTAAATACACACAATTGAAACGGCGTACCGATAAATGTATACTAAAATCTATCCAATGTTAAGGTATACCATGATTAGAGTTAAAAATTTCATCGTCCAGCATACCATTAGTATAGTCTTTCTATACATTACTGCTATTTCAGTTTTATTTCTATTAGGCAGTAACGCCTATAAAGAAATGATTTATAAAAGAATAACACAAGATATTGCAATGGTATATTCTGATACTCTCTCATCATTACACGAGTTTTACTCTATAAATATTCTTCCAAATGCCAAAAATGCGGGGGTCGATGTCTCAACCGATTACCTAAATACTCTGGATAAACTCCCCTACCCGATCACATTCAGCAACTCATTCGGGAACCATTTAAGTCAAGACATTCCAGGTCTCTATGTTGATATTTACAGTAACTATCCATTTGAAAATAAAAAGCAGCGTCAGTTAACTCCTTTTGCTCAACACGCGCTAGATACCTTATCAAAAGGGAAAGAACCTTATATATTGACTTATGAGCAAGGCTACTTAGAAGAAAATGATTTAGTTCGATTAGCTAAACCTATCTATATGAAGAAAAATTGCCTAACTTGTCATAATTCAGATAAATATAATTTAGGCCGACAATGGGAAGAAAATGAGTTCCGAGGTATACGAGAAATCATTTTACCTGTCCCAAAAAAGGATCAGTTATCTGAACAAGTCTTATTTATTGGCTTTATTTTGGCACTATTTGCCGCATTAAGTGGTGTTTTATTGATCCTACCCTTAGTAAAAAATCTAAAAGAATCACTAAACCAAACCGAAAAACTAGCGATTAAACTTAAATATCAGGCAAATCATGACTGTTTAACTAAAGTCGCTAACTTAAACTACCTAATCACATTAATCGAAGAATCGTTAAAGACGGGTTCTGAAACAGAACGCGTCGGACTCATCTTTATTGATTTGGATAAATTCAAACCTATTAATGATCAATATGGTCATGCCGCTGGTGATGCAATGCTTTGCCATGTCAGCAGTTTGATTGAAAAAGTCATCAAAGATAAAGCCACATTAGCGCGTATTGGAGGGGATGAGTTTGTTTTACTTATCTCTACAATCTCTACTAACGCTGAAATGGTTACCTTAGTAAATAGCATTCAGACCGCATTTACTAAGCCATTAAAATACAAAAACAACACCTTAACGGTAAGTGCCAGTTTTGGTGGGGTAATTCAAGAAAAGCATCACACTACCGTCGATGATTTACTTAAATCTGCAGATAAAGCGATGTATGCTTCTAAAAATAGTAAACACAATTATTTCACTTTATACCAAGAAAATAACAACTAAACACAGGCCTACTCGATGGTTGTTTTGGTAATTTAAAACGTTCAATCCATAAAAAATGGCAGCCATTTCTGGCTGCCATTTTATTTACAAACTTAATTCACTATTCAGCAATCTCTGCTTCTTCTAGCGTTTGTTGAGTTCTGCTTGCTGCTGTATCTTGTCCGAAACCTTTTAGGCCCACCACATGAACGTGCTCACGATCTTTAAAGATCTTACGAACCAGTTTATAAGTCGTGCCTTTCTCTGGGCTAATGTTCTCTGGTGCCGCGATTAATAATTGCATATCCAAACGGTCACACAATTCAAATAACGTCGCGATAGATTTACCATCCAGACGTGCCGCTTCATCCAAGAACAATAAACGACAAGGCATGATGTCTTTGCTACGAAGGCGACGAGACTCATCTTCCCAACTTTGAATAACCATTAGTAGGATCGCTTGACCCGTACCAATTGCCTCACCTGTTGATAATGCGCCCGACTCTGCTTGTAACCAGCCATCAGATCCACGGTTTACTTCAATGTTTAGCTCTAAGTAGTTACGGTAATCAAGTAACTCTTCACCTAATGTTTGCGGCGAACGTTGACCTACATCGATATGTGGGTTGATACGTTGGAACAGTTTCGCAATTGCTTCTGAGAACGTAAAGCGAGGATTACCAAACAAGTCTTGGTGCTGCGCTTGATGCTCAGACAGACCAGCTAATAATGTCGCGTGCGTTTCTCGGATACCTACGTTTAGACGAACACCCGTAACTTGACCAAAACCAATTTGAGATAGACCTTGGTTTAGCATACGAATACGGTTTTGCTCACGCTGAATGGTTTTACGAATAATATTCGCAACACTTTCAGAGCTTAATGCTAAGCGGTTTTCACGAGATGTTAGCTCTTCAGTCAGACGACCAAGTTCAGTTTCCATCTCTTCAATTGCTTCAACTGGATCATCAGTATGAATAATATCCTGACGAATACGTTCACGAAGATGCTGATAAACCGCAATGTAGAATAAAACTTTGCGTTCTGGCTTACTTGTGTCTTCAGAAGCACGTAATGAATCACGTAGGTCTTCATTATCTGCAACTGCTAAACGAAGCGCACCTAATGATTTATCCGACATTGAACGCAATTCTTCTGCACTTAAGTAGGCTAATTCACGTTTATGTAAACGACGTTCAACATCATTTTCACGAGCTAGACGTAGAACTGAACACCAACCTGCTTTTGCGTTAACCACAAAGGTACGTAGCTCTTTGTACAGTTTTTCAACTTTACGAGATCGCTTAACTAGGCCTTTAATCTCAAGCTCGTTTGATGTGATGCCTTTTTCTAGCTCACTCTTACGGCCACGAGAACTGTGTAGACGCTCGTTCAATTCACCCTTACGAACTTCAGCACGTTCTAGTGCGCTTTGGTCAGCATGAACACCAAACTCTTGCAGTTCACGCTTAAACTCTTGAACCGTTTCTTGTTTTGCTTGATGTGAACTCTTAAGCGACGCCATAACTTGGTTGTATTGGTTTGCTTGAGCTTGTGATTGCTTTTGTTGCTCTTTCGCTTTAGTACGCGCTTGTTCTGCTTGTACTAATTTCGCTTTAAGTTGTTCGTTTAGTTCACTGCTCTTATTAAGTAAGGCAACTGCATCTTCATAACCGAAGTGATGGCGACGCTCTACTAAATCAGAAATAGCAAACAGCTGAGCTTTAATGCTTTGTAGCTGTGCATCAATTTGTTCATGTTCAGCTTTTAGTGCATCAAACTGCTCAGGATCCACTTCTAGAGCACGTTGCAAGCTTTCTAACTCAGTAATGGCTTTACCATTTTGACGTAGGAAACTTTCTGCTTCTGATACTTGCTCAACTTGAACACTGATCTCTTCAAAACGCTCTGTGATGGTTTCATCTTCAAGCACATTGATATGCGGCGCAATTTTAGCTAATTGAGATAGGGCCTCTTTTGACGCTAAAATTTGAGATTTATGTTGCTGCTCAGTCGCGACCAATTCATTTAATTGACGATTCGCTTGTGATAATTGCTCACGTGCTTTCTTCAATTCAACTTCTGGATCGGCATCGAACGCGACTGCTAGGTGTGTTGATACGAAACCATTAAAGCTTTGGTATAGGCGTTGAAGTTTTTGTGAATCAAATGCTGCTTTTGCATGCTCTTCGACCGCAATTTCACGCTCTTCACGTAATGTATCTAAACGTTGCTCACGAGCAGCACGACCAAATAATGGTAACTCAGGGAAACGAGAGTAACGCATTTGGCGATCATTTAGGTGAACACAAACCGCATTCTCCATTTCATCGGCATCAAATACGCTATCATCAAACGCGTCAATATCACCTTCAATGATGTAAAGATCATCAGGGCAATCATCAAGATCAACCAATTTATCTTTAATACCAGACAAGTCAGAAACAACGATAGCATGACGAGCTGGACCGTAAAGCGAGCTGAAATATGGTGCATCACTTAACGTAATATCATCATAAATTTCAGAAAGCAGTACGCCACCTAGTGTATCTGCAAGACCTTTAAGACGAGCATCACCACTACCACCAGGAGCCGCTAAACGTTCAATCTCACCATCTAACTCTTCTTTACGAGCAGCAAGACGATCTTTATTGGTTGAAAGTACGCGTTCATTTTCTAGCGTTTCTTGCATCTTGCTGATAACCATATGGCTATCTTCTAACTCAACACCACACTGATCATTCAGTTTATGTAGCGCGTCATTACCTGCAATCCATTTCGGAGCGATCGATTCTAAACGCTGAGTTTCAGAACGAAGTTGCTGTTCTTGACGTTTTAGCTCTGAGCGCTTATCAATGATATTTTCTTGTTGTTCTTGAACGGTTTCAAGCATCTCTTCATGACGAGCTTGTTCTTCTTCAAGTACGATTTCAGAATCCACAGTGATATTAAAACGTTTTGCATATTCAGCCGCTAATTCTTGAGCTTGACGCTGTAAACGCACGGCACGTTCTAAATCTTTGTATTGCGCTTTAAGCTGCTCTGCACGCTCTGCAATATTGCTGAACTGACGAGCTTGTTCAATTAAGGCCTTCGCTTTATCTGACGCTTCGCTGCGCTCAACATGACCTGCAATTGAGGTAACTAATGCCAAGCCACGTTCAAATTGTTGAACCGCTGCAGAAGAAAGGTCCAACTTATGTTTAATCGCAAGAAGTGCGGTTGTTTGACGCTCTTCTTTTGCTTTTAATTCAGATTGAAGATCGACTGCATTGTTTTGCGTTAGTTCATCATTAGCTGTTAGCTGTTGTGCTTTTTCAAGAGCTTTAACCGCTTGTTGATATTGAAGCGCACGAGTTTGCTGCATGTCCAACGCTTGTTGGTAGTCAGCAAGTTGTGTTTTAAGGCTATCAACTTCTTCTTCAGTTAATTGTGCTTGCTCTTCTGACATTGCAAGTTGTTCAGCGGCTTCTTCCACCACCATAACTTGCTCTTCTAGACGCTCTGTTAGCTCTTCTAGATCTTCAGAGTAGCGTTCAATCTTCTCTTGTTGACGAACGGCTGTCTGCACTAATTGAAGATGATCTGAGGCTGCTTGATAATCTTGCTCAAGACCTGATTCAGAATCAGTCAGCAACTCTAGTTCACTCTGCATATTGTTCAGTACAGAAGATAAACCGACTAAGCTATTTTGTGCATTCATTAACTCAACGCGGTGCGTTAATGTTTGCTCAAGTTTTTTACGGCGATCATTTGCATGACGCATGTAATCTGAAGCAACATAGTTAGTTGATTCAGTAATTAAATGTTTGAATAAGTCACGATCAGACTGAGTGGTTTTGATCGCTTCTAATGTCATACGGTTTTCACGTAGTGCCGCTTCCATATCTTGGAAGGCTTTCTTAACACCACCATTTTGTGGCAATAAGTAATCACGTAAAGAACGCGTGATTGCACTTGAAATACCACCGTATAAAGACGCTTCAATTAAACGATAAAACTTAGAGCGATCGCTTGTATTACGAAGTTTCTTAGGAAGAACACCGTAATCAAACATTTGCGCATGATAATCAGTCACTGAGTTAAACGCTTTGAACTGAACGCCTTCGTATTCAGCCGCAATGTCTTTTACTTCATTAATTTGACGAACACGTGCTTGGTTATCAGACACTGCTTCGATCATTAAATCGGTTGGTTTCACATGACTTGGAAGACCAACGATAATGAAAGGTTTAATATCTACTTTCTTATCACGGCCAGCAACTTGCTGTAATTTAACCGCAAACAGAACTCGTTGATTACGTGAGTTTACAACGTCTAGTGCCGCATAACATGCACCCGGCTTTAATTTACCGTGTAGACCTTTATCACGAGACGCTTGTGAGCTACCCGCTTCAGTTGTGTTACGAAAATGCAGTAACGATTGGTCTGGAATTAGTGTTGTGATAAACGCGGCCATCGTGGTCGATTTACCCGCACCGTTACCACCAGAAAGTGTCGTTACTAGATTATCAATATCAAAGGTTCGCGCAAAAAAGCCGTTCCAGTTAACCATGGTGAGTGATTGATATTTACCACGTTCAATCATACTCATGCATCACCTTCCAATTCTAATTCATGCTGCTCTTCGGCTAGCGTATCATCTAATTTCGCATTTTCATCAAGATCTAATGATGACTGAGTTGATTCTTCATTGTGAATCACTACTGCTTCACCATCACGGATCAAGCGTAATTGTGCTTCTTTCATATCATCATTAGAGCGAACATCAGCACCAAAACGGAATACCGCTTCACTGATACGGAATTTACCTTGTTCGCCTACTTGAATGATCATTCCCAAACGCTTTAAACGACGTAATGAAGTACGAACTTTATCAAACAATTTTTCTTTATCTAAATCAGAGCCAGATGCACGATTTGTTACTAATTTCATTAGCTTTTGCTCATCCGCTAATACAAGCAACTCATCAAACAACTCTTGGTTAGTAAAGATACCTTCATGAGCCAAACGCTCAGGACTTAGGTATAAGAAACACAAGACTTTACCAACCAACATATCCATCTCAGCCAGCACACTACGTGCAATTAAAGAGCTTGAGCGTGGGCGTAAATAAAAGAAACCTTCAGGTGCTTTTACTAATTCTGCATGATAGCGCTGATAGAACATACCGAGTTCATGTTCAAATTCACATAATAACGCATGGTTATCTAAATCTTCGCTAGCAATATGACGGCCAGAACGTAATAAACTGTCTAATGCTGGAAATAATGGGTTAGCAATTGCTTTTGCTAACTTCTCTGGCATAAATTCTTCAATATTTGTCAATGACATTTGCTTGTACCTTAGCACCGAATTCGTTAATAGATTGCCAATCAGGTTGAACGGCTTGGAAATCGGCTTCTGAATAACCGAGACGCACCGCTTGATCTACCACTAATCGGGCAAGATCAAAGTGCTGATAATGAGGATAAGTCGTTAAATAGCTCTTAAGTATACGGCTTAAATCAATTGCTTCACCCGTTTCTTTATGACGCTGAAGCATTTCACTCACTTGTTCTGCTAAAATATCTGTGATTACACTTAACTCTTCATATTCCATTTCATCTGGAACAATACCGGTAACTTCATCGTCACGTAGAATTAAGGCTTCATCACGCATATCTCGTAATCGTTCGGTATCGGCATACGTTAATAGCCAAGGCGCATCAAAGTAGCCTTTCACTGAATCACGTAGACGTTGACTGAACGCACGGTTTTTATCCATATCAATCGCAGTACGAATAAATTTATGTACATGTCTGTCGTAGCCAATCCATAAATCAATCGCTTGTTGTCCCCAACTTACAATACGGTCAAGCTTCATTTGTAATGAATACAACAAGGCATCAATAAAATCCAATTCTTCTTTGCCATACACAATTTCTTGAATATTCAGCAATTCTGTTTGGAGTTGATCTCCCGCCGCTTGCAATGAATCTTGCAATTCACGTAGGTTACCCGAGGTTTCATCAAGCAGCTTTTCACAGCTAGAAATCGCATCACGCCAGTTTTGGTTTAGCAGCTCTGCAATTTCTTCTTTAACTGATTGTTGTTGTTCATCCATTACACGCTGGTTTAGATCGATACGATCAAAGATCTCTCCAACAGAATATTTCAAAACACCGAATACATTTTTACGCCAGTGCTTCGCTTCACCACCTTTTTCAGCGGCTTGCGATGCTTTCTGGATCTCTTCAGCAACCATCGCCAACTGAATAGAAAGCTTCAATTTAGAGAATTGACGGTGGCGCACGTAATAATCGGTAATACCAATCGCTAATGGTGTTAAACGATAGATGTTCATTCCATCGGTACTTTCACCACTAAAACGGCTAATTAAACGTTGTTTTACTAATTCATTGATTGCATTGTTCGCACGAAAAGCAATGGTGTCATTGGATTGACCAAATAAACCACTGATGATGCCAAACGCATCGTGAAGCTCACCTTCACCCAGCTCATCATCAAATCTTTCATTACTGAGAACAGCAATGGCCAACAAAAATGCCAGACGTTCAGTCGGCAAATTCAATGAGAAATCGTGCTGCTTTACCCAGCCAACCAGTTCATCAACCGTTTGGTCTGTAACAGCATTAGAAAACTCACTCATTGTGTATCCTTTGTGTACATCATTATTATTTTCTCTTCGCCCATACGTGAATATAACGACCAAGAGAGAGATAAGGTTCTTGACGGCATAACTGCTCTTCTAGCTTTAGCACGTCTTCGATTTGGTAATCCCCCATGTATTCCATATTACCAATGTAATCATGAAATGAGCGAATACCCGACTTTCCTTCGATTTCATAACCAGCGTCTTCAATCCACTGGTAAACCTCATTTGGCATTAAGCCTTTTTGTGGCTGTAACTTAAACCGTTTTCTATGTGGCATGCCATCTAAAACATGAGGAATATTGCCACAAATCACATTTTTTAATACTAAACCGTGGTGATTATAAAACATAATCGAAGCATAACCACCAGGTTTTACTTGCTGCAATAAAATGTCTAAGGCTGTTTTTGGATCATCTAGCCATTCCATCACTGCATGGAACAGTAGAATATCAACCTTGCCGACTTTATGCTGTTCAATTTCTTGTACAGCTGAATGAATAAATTGGTACTGAGATAGTAGACCATTATCTTTCACTGATTCTTTTGCTAACTTTAACATTTCTGAAGAGATATCACATAAAGTAACGAGATGCCCTAGTTTAGCAATTTGTTGAGATACTTGCCCTATCCCTCCTCCTGCGTCTAACACAGTAAGTGGCGCAGAATTTGCTTGATTATTAACTAAGATGGTTTCCATATCTTGCCATACAATAGTTTGACGGATCTCGCCTTTGTCTGAACCATAAATGTTCTTTGCAAATTTGTGGGCGATGTCGTCGAAATTACGGTCTTTATTCACTGTGGTTAAGTTATGATATTATCTATTGGAAACAAGCATTGTCGCATAAGAGCTCAAGGAAGTAACAGCATGACGCTGTTTTTTGCTCTCAAGTGGTGATTTTTCATTCTATATCATCGGTAATAGTCAAAAATATGTTTGAGTTAAAGAAGTTTGTATCATCAATGCTCATGCCCTTACCAGGATTACTCCTTATTGGGTTCATCGGCCTATTTATTTTATGGTTTTCAAAAAGGAAAGGATTTGCCTCTTTTTTACTGACTCTATCTCTTGTTGGGCTATTCGTACTGTCTTTTCAGCCAGTCACTACCCCACTTTTAAAATCAACAGAACGTATATATCCCTCATTCATAGCTCCTGATGTGCCAGTCGAATATGTATTGGTTTTAGGGAATGGTCATGTTGTTGATGATAATATCTCTCCAATTTCTGAGCTATCACGAGCTGCGGTGATGAGATTAACTGAAGGTATTAGGATCTATCGAATGTACCCTGGCGCTAAATTAATTTTATCTGGTTATAGCGTTGGTACAACGGTCAGCCATGCTCGAATGATGGCTCGCGTGGCTCTTTCGTTAGGGGTAAATAAATCAGATATACTTTTACTCGAAAATGCTCGAGATACTCATGAAGAGGCTATTCAAACGCTTAATGCTGTAAATAAAAGCAACTTAGTTCTCGTTACTTCCGCAAGCCATATGCCAAGAGCAATGGAAGAGTTCCATCAATTAGGCTTAAAACCAACACCTGCACCAACCAATTATTTAGCTCACTCTGAAATTAAGCAGCCGTGGGAAAAATACGCACCTAAAGCAAAATATTTAGAACAGTCTGAACGGTACTGGTATGAACAAATGGGACGTTGGTTCATGCAATTAAAGGATCTACTCATGGCACAAGAGCAACAAGCTCAAGACACACCTAAATTAGAATTTGAAGATGTTATTGATAAAGTAGATGAAATAAAAGAATCACTCCCACTACCAAATAAAAAAGATAAATAATTTAACAAGAAAAAGCCCAAAACTATGGATCACATAGTTTTGGGCTTTTATTGTGCGTTAAAATCACTTTAAAAAAGGGACAATTAAGCTAATATTGCTCTTACTTTATCTAGGTCTTCAGGGGTATCGACTCCTGCGGCTGGCGATTCTTTTGCCACTGCTACATGGATTTTCTCACCATACCAAAGCACACGTAATTGTTCTAAACACTCAATTTTTTCAAGTACGCTTGGCTGCCAATTGATATAAGTATTAATGAAACCAGCACGGTAAGCATAAATTCCAATATGACGTAGTAATGGATTCGCGGTTAGTGACTCACCTTGTGCAAACGCATCACGATCCCATGGGATCGAAGCTCTACTAAAGTACAGTGCGTACCCTTCCGCATCAGTAACCACTTTTACGGCATTTGGGTTAAAGACATCATCTTCTTCATCAATCGCTACTGCTAACGTTGCCATTGGCGCAACAGAATCCGCTAAGTTTTGTGCTACTTGCTGAATGATACTTGGTGGGATCAGAGGCTCATCACCTTGAACATTCACAACGATTTCGTCCGCTGTAATATTACATTTTTCAATCACTTCAGCTAGACGCTCTGTGCCTGACTCGTGATTGGGTGATGTCATGCATACATCACCACTAAAACTTTTAACTACGGCCTCAATACGAGGGTCATCGGTTGCAATAATAACGCGATCAGCTCCCGCTTTTGATGCTTGTTCGTAAACCCATTGGATCATCGGTTTGCCACAAATATCAGCCAATGGTTTACCGGGTAAACGTGTTGATTGATAACGAGCCGGAATTATAACTGTGAACGACATAACTCTACCTCTTCCATTGTCATACGACGAGCTTCAGGTTCAATCATTACTGGAATACCTTCTTTGATTGGGTATGCAAGACGATCAATTTTACAGATCAATTCTTGCTTATCTTTATCGTAGTTAAGTTTTCCATTACACACAGGACAAGCAACGATTTCAAGAAGACGATAATCCATATTGTTCTTTTACCTCTATAATTTTATTTAATATTTGTTGTGCTTTTTCTTCTGGGAATTTGGCATCAACTGGTAAATACCACCATGACGACTGAGCAAAAGACTGACACTTAACCGCATCTTTTTCCGTCATTATTAATTGCTCACCATACTGCATTAAGTTTTGAATTTCTGTTGGTTCGAAGGCTTTATGATCGCCAAAACCTTGAGTGTGCACGACATCAGCGTTCAATGACTTAAGAGTATCAAAAAATCGCGGCGGATGACCAATACCTGCAAACGCGACCAACTTTGATAACGCAGATATGTTACACCTTTCACCTGTCACTAAATTAATCACATGATTAGGTTCTAGCTTCATTGCTGTTTCATTATCTTTACTCTGTCCACCATTACAAATCAAGAAATCTACCGATGCTAATCGATCTAAGCCTTCTCTTAATGGACCAAGTGGAATGTATTGTTCATTTCCAAAACGACGTTGGCCGTCAATAACAATAAATTCAACATCACGTTGTAGAGCATAATGTTGTAAACCATCATCCGTAATAATGATATCCACGCCCTGCGCTTCAAGCATTTTAACGGCCTCACTTCGCATAGGAGCAACCGCAACATCTGCTTTAGTTCGCTGCTTAATCAATACCGGTTCATCACCTGAAATATCGGGTGTTGTCGTTTCAGTCAATAAATAAGGGTAATGTGGTGCTTTACCACCATAGCCACGAGAAGCGACGCCGACTTTGTAGCCTTTTTGCTGCAATTGCTCTACCAACCACACAACTACAGGTGTTTTACCATTACCACCAGCGGTAATATTTCCTACTACGACAACAGGGACTGATGAGCGATAACTCGACTTCTTACCTGATTGATAATCCGCTTTACGTTTAGATGCTATCCATTTAAATAAGCAGCTAAGTGGCCAAAGAAGCGGCCACAATAGCTTTCCTAAAAAATGGTTATCAAACCAAATTTTCTCAATCATTAATCACCAAACTGAATACGGTGTAACTGTGCATAAGCACCATCATGCGCTAATAATTCATGATGGTTACCGCGTTCTACGACTTCACCTTCATCAATCACTAAGATCTGATCTGCATCTTCAATGGTTGATAATCGATGTGCAATCACAAGTACCGTTTTATCTTTTTGTAGCTCATCTAATGCCGATTGAATAGCTTTCTCTGATTCAGTATCAAGCGCAGATGTTGCTTCATCAAGAATGAGTACTGGCGCATTTTGTAATAGTGCACGAGCAATAGCGATACGTTGACGCTGCCCACCGGATAAACTTGCGCCGTTTTCACCAATCATGGTATCAAAGCCCAACTCCATCTTATTAATGAAATCAGAGGCATAAGCAAGCTCAGCTGCTTTTTCGATCTGCTCTCTACTAAACTTACCTTCTGATGCATAAGCAATATTGTTTGCGACCGTATCATTAAATAAATGTACATTTTGAGACACTAGCGCAAAGTGTTTACGTAAATTGGTAAGCTTGTAATCTTCTACTTTATCGTCATCTAAAACGATTTCACCCGAATCTACATCATAAAAACGTGTAAATAAATTAGCAATGGTACTCTTACCTGAACCAGAACGACCGACTAAAGCTATTGTTTTACCTGCCGGCAAATCAAAACTCACATTTCGTAATGCTGGACCTTCAGCTGTTGGGTAAGTAAAAGTAACATCATTAACTTGAATATCACCTTTTACTACATCTTTCTCAATCGTACCATTGTCTTTTTCTTGATCCATATCCATCAATTCAAACAAGGTTTGACACGCTGCCATACCACGTTGAAAATCAGAAGTTACGCTAGTTAAGCCTTTTAGTGGACGTAATAAACCAAACATTGCAGAGAAAACAACAGTAAACGTACCCGGTGTTAAGGTTTCTTTAATAGAGTCTACGCTTGCTAAGTATAAAACCGTAACTAAAGCTAAAGATGCAATCATTTGAATAATAGGGTTAGCTAAACCTTGAGCCACCACCATTTTCATACCTTGTTGACGCATGTGATTACTGATGTCATCAAAACGATCAGCCTCCACTTTTTGTCCCCCGTAACTAAGTACTACTTTATGGCCTTTCAGCATTTGCTCAGACGTTGCTGTTAATGAACCCATCGCTGTTTGCATATTTTTACTGATCTTTCTAAAGCGCTTAGAAACAAAACTGATCGCAAATGCAACGATAGGTGCAACAACAACAAGAACCAGCGATAGCTGCCAACTGTTCCAGAACATTAAACCAAGTAACCCAAGAATACTTGCTGATTCACGAACAATATTTACTAGAGCTTTACTGGTTGCCGCTGCAACTTGCTCTGAATCATAAGTTATCCGGGAAAGTAAACGTCCCGTTGATTCTTGGTCGAAATAGCTCACAGGCATATGCATAAAGTGATTGAAGATCTGGCGTCGAATACGCATTACCACGTTACTCGCGACCCAGCTCATACAATAACCTGAAATAAAGCCACTAAAACCACGAATAAACATCATAGCTAAAATAATAAATGGCATTTTCTTTAAAAAATCAGAGTCAGCATTACCAAACCCCTCATCTAATAGAGGTTTTAATAACGAAAGCATGTAAGTATCACTTAACGCATTAATCACTAGTGCGATGACAGCAACCCATAGTCCTGCTTTATACAGTGAAATGAGTGGCCATAAACGCTTAAATGTTGCCCATGTAGATTCGTCTTTTTCAATAGTCATAAGTACTTATTCTTCATATACAATTACCTTTATTCTACTCTCTATTTAGATTATCGCCAAATAGCTTTCTATACCATACCTTGTGATTGAGCAGAGAATGACCTTTAAATCGTAATTTCTCGTTATCACTTGTTATGGTGATTTGCCCTAACTGAGCAGTATCTAACCATTTTATCTGTTTTTCTTTATATTTTTCTTGAATTCTCTTACTTGGTAAATTCCATGGTGTAAAAAGGCCTGTAGAAACTATCGCTACTTTCCCTTTCATTTCTTTTACCCAACGATCTGTTGAGGATGTATTGGAACCATGATGAGGGACTAGAAATACATCAATATCATCAAACTCATTTTGATTTAAAATTAACATTTCAGAAATTGCATCAATATCGCCAGTTAATAAAAAAGTCCATTGTTCAATTTTAACTTTGATCACACAAGAATGAGGATTATAAGAACGCTTGACCATTTTAGGAGGCCAAATAGCAGTAAATAGCATATTACCCTCCTGCCAGTGCTGTCCTTTTATACAAGGCCGCCTACCAGCTCCTTCTTCACTTTCTCTAAGCCAATCAATTGAATATTTATTCATCAAATATTCACGACCACCAGCATGATCATTGTCAGAATGACTAATAATTAAACCACTAATAGATTTAATTCCTCGATGATTCAAAATAGGTTCAATCACACTCTCGGCAATACTGCCACTATCCCATTTCATTCCTGTATCATAAATGACCATATTTTCTTGGTCTGATAATAATACAGACAAACCATGCCCTACATCGAGAAAGTCTACTTGCCATTTATTAGTCGGTTTAACCAACAGGGTAGCAATGATGAGAAACAGAATAGGATGAACCAATAAAGACAAAGGGACAATAAGACGTAATAGAAGCAGTACAATTATTACAACTAAGATGAGATTTATCTCGCTATGTAATAGCCACCATGAAGACTCTGCTTTCTCAGCCAACCACCAGACAGGGAATAACGATAAATCACCAACAGACCAAAATACGCCTGCGATCTTAGAATTAAAAAGTTCAGCGAGCACTGCCAATAAGCTTAATGGGACCGTAAATAGACTTACCCATGGAACTGAAAGCAAATTTATGAAGGGAGATAAATAGCTTACTCCGGTGAAAAAATAAACTTGAATAGGTGCCAAGAAAATAAAAAGCCCACACTGAATAAAGATAACCTGACTCCACTGGGCCATAAAAGTAGATGACTTTTCTTTAATAAGGATCTGATATAGATGTAGAGAAATAAACACAACACTAACAGCACTAAATGAAAGCCAAAAGCTCATGGATAGTGATGAAAATGGATTCAATATTAAACAAAAAAATAAGCACCACAAAAGTAAAAGGTGTTTAGGCCAATGCCATCGAAATATCAGTAAAATAGAAGTCAAAAAACAAGCTATCAATGCCCTTACAGTAGGCAATGAAAAATCAGCAAGCCATGCATAGAACACCGCACACAAACATCCGAAAATTACAGGTAACCAAATAGCATTGCGGCTTGGATATAATATCCTTAGAATTTTACCTAGCCACCAACCTATGCCAAATACAAAACCTATATGTAAGCCGGAGATAGCCATTAAATGCGCTAGGCCTGAATAACGTAAAGTCTGCCATTCTGTTGATTCAATTTCACCTTTGTAACCGAAAGTTAATGCTAATAAGAGGGATTGAAAGTTTTTGTCTAACGTATTGCTGTAGACATTAAGGAACCATTGGTTACGCAATGAGACATTTTTATTAATTAATGTCGCTTTTGTTATTTTTCCATAAGCATGAATTCCTTTGGCTAGTGCATAATCTTCAAGCTTATAGCCTACTTCATTATGTCGACCAATAGGAGGTCGAAGTGTCACATCAAACTGCCATAATTCACCTTGTTTAAACACTACTGCTGGCGCATTCTCATTAAGTGATTTGTTATAATCACGAATAGATAATCTTAATAAAGCTAAATCATCAAAAGTCATTAAGTCACTATTAATGTCACGAACTTGAACTAAAATTGAGGTAGTTTTTTCTTTAAATGCAATTAGACTTTGAATTTCACCTTTGATGGTAATATCATGACCTTGGCTGTAAAGTGCTTGATTAGCATTTTTGTAGTCAGTTATGTGTAAGGATGAAATTATTAATCCCAAAAAGAGACCTTGTATAAATTTTGTCTTGGGAAACTGTAAAGCTATTATGTAACTTAAAGCGCATAATATAACGACAAGCGACGGCAGGTTTGTTGGCCAATAGGCTGACGACAAAAGAATAAGAATTACGACTACAAGTTTTATACGTATGTCATTAAAAAGAAGCATCAACTCATGCCTAGAAAATTCATTAAACGTTTTTTACCAAACCACGAGACCATTAAACGCCAGAAAGCATTAAAAGTATTTGGTAATGTATTATATAACCCTAATTTATGGTGTTTAAATCGCCGCTCTGCAGCTGGCGCTTTTGCTGTTGGCTTATTTATGGCATTTGTTCCTCTTCCAAGCCAAATGATCATGGCCGCGGGTTTGGCTATCTTATGTAGTGTTAACCTTCCTTTATCCATTGCCCTAGTTTGGGTTAGTAACCCTATAACTATGCCGGTACTGTTTTATGGTGCTTATAAGATTGGAGCTTGGATATTATCTACCCCCACACAACACTTTCATTTTGAGCTATCGTGGGAGTTTATTGGCTCGCAAATGTCGACTATTGGGCCTCCCTTTCTATTAGGTTGTGCTATCTGTGCTATTACTTCCGCTTTAATTGGCTACTTTGGAATCCGGGGTCTTTGGCGTTATTCTGTAGTAAGGAGTTGGAAAAAACGAACACTCCGTTTAAAACACCCTCACTAGAATCTAATTTATACCTTTCCGTTGGTCACTTACTATAACTGGCAGTAAATCTTTGCTGTCAGTTCACAAAACTTAACTTTCACACAAACAACACATCATATTTATCGTAGTATAAATATAGATATAAATTCTTACTCTAAAACTAATACCATTGCCATTGGTTTAAACAAATATTATAGCCATTTTAACGCTGCCTAAAGGAAATAATATGTATGAATTAAAAGAGTGCCCTTGTTGCCTTTCAGATGAATTGCTCGTTTCAGATAATGAAGAAACTGTGATTTGTTCAGAGTGTGGGGTGATAAAAAGAAACGGTACCTGGCTTATTATTGAAGAAAAGAAACTAAAAGCTACAGCTTAGCCTAGATAAAGGTAGAAAAAAGCCCAAACGTTAAGTCTGGGCTTTGATTTAATCAGTAATAATTATATAGATCCTTACTGGATTCAATCAATATAACTAAGCAAACACTTCTTGTAACTGAGGAACAACTTGCTTCTTACGACTAAGTACGCCATCAAGCCAAACGCGACCATTCTCCGTCTCTTTACCATAAGCTTTTTCTGTTAGGTCTGCATTGTCACTAACAACTAATAACTCTGAACCTTCTTTCATGATATCAGTTAGAAGTAAAATCATAGTATGACGATTACCTTCAACTTTCATTGCTGCGATATCCGCTTCTAATTCTTCTTTGATTTCATCGAATACAGCTAAGTCGATAACTTCAAGTTGACCAATACCAACTAGCTCACCATTCATGTTAAAGTCTTTAAAATCACGCATAACAAGGTCACGTATAGGTGTGCCTTCAACTGCTGATTTTACTTTAAACATATCCATGCCTAGTTCTTTAAAGTCTTCAATACCAGCGATCTCTGCTAGTGCTTCAACACACTTAATATCAGCAGTTGTGCATGTTGGTGATTTAAAGATCACGGTATCGCTTAAAATTGCACATAACATGATACCAGCCATATCTTTTGGAATTTCAACATTGTAAAAGTCATACATCATTTTGATAATTGTGTTACTACAACCAACAGGACGGATCCAACACTCTAATGGCGTTGATGTTGTTAAGTCACCCAGTTTATGGTGATCAACAATACCTACAATTGTCGCTTCAGCAATATCGTCTGGTGCTTGTGTCAATTCAGAATGATCTACAATATAAACCTCTTCACCAGCATAACTCATTTTTAGTTCAGGTGTTTCTAAACCAAATTTTTCAAGGATGAATGCTGTTTCAGGAGATATTTCACCTAAGCGAGCAGGGATAGCTGCTTCACCAATTTGATTTTTTAAGTAAGCAAGTGCGATTGCACCACAAATTGAATCTGAATCTGGGATCTTATGGCCCACTACATACATTGACATTGTATTACTCTCCTTTAAATATGGCGCTATTCTAACAAATTGAGACGATTTGAAAACAGAAAGTATCGATAGAATATAAACTATCGAGTATATAGATAGGTATCTCTTTGATAAACGAAAAAAGGCTCATACCTTTCGGTATGAGCCTTTTACTTTTTGTCTTTATCTTCTTATAAAAAATAAAGACGAATTGGAAGCCTGGCGATGTCCTACTCTCACATGGGGAAACCCCACACTACCATCGGCGCTATTACGTTTCACTTCTGAGTTCGGCATGGGATCAGGTGGGTCCATAACGCTATGGTCGCCAAGCAAATTCTTCTATATTTCCCGCTTGCTATAAAACTACAATTAGCGAGGAAAATATAATAATCTGGAAAGCTGTTGCTCTATATAAAAAATATTATGAACTTTTAAATTTTGATTTAACTTAATTACAGCCTGAGCTGTTTTGTTTTACTTTGTAAAAAGTAAAAATAAATTAAGCTAAATCAGTCAGCTTTCCAAATTGTTAAAGAGCTATATAAAACCACTAATATTGTTAATGATAAAATACTTTTTAAGCATTTTCAGACACAAAAAATCCGAACCTAGGTCAATTTCTTGAACTGGTTTGGAATCCTTCCAAAAATATTTAAAGAGTATATCCATATGAAATGGTGGGCGATACCGGGCTCGAACCAGTGACCCCCTCCTTGTAAGGGAGGTGCTCTCCCAACTGAGCTAATCGCCCACATAATATTTCAATTTACTCCTGACTCTATCAGAAATAAACCCATTCTCTGTGGAAAGAATGGTGGGTCGTGCAGGATTCGAACCTGCGACCAATTGATTAAAAGTCAACTGCTCTACCAACTGAGCTAACGACCCTAAGTGGTATCCCGTAGGGGAGTCGAACCCCTGTTACCGCCGTGAAAGGGCGGTGTCCTAGGCCTCTAGACGAACGGGACACTATGAAGGTGTCGGGCACCTTCAAATCTCTTTATTTTTTCAACCTTCGCAATCTGTGTGAACACTCATAAATCGTAATCTATCGTTTAAGGAGGTGATCCAGCCCCAGGTTCCCCTAGGGCTACCTTGTTACGACTTCACCCCAGTCATGAACCACACCGTGGTGATCGTCCTCCCCTAATCCGAAGAAAAGGGGTTAAACTAACCACTTCTGGTGCAGCCCACTCCCATGGTGTGACGGGCGGTGTGTACAAGGCCCGGGAACGTATTCACCGTGACATTCTGATTCACGATTACTAGCGATTCCGACTTCACGGAGTCGAGTTGCAGACTCCGATCCGGACTACGACGCACTTTTTGGGATTCGCTCACTATCGCTAGCTTGCAGCCCTCTGTATGCGCCATTGTAGCACGTGTGTAGCCCTACTCGTAAGGGCCATGATGACTTGACGTCGTCCCCACCTTCCTCCGGTTTATCACCGGCAGTCTCCCTGGAGTTCCCACCATTACGTGCTGGCAAACAAGGATAAGGGTTGCGCTCGTTGCGGGACTTAACCCAACATTTCACAACACGAGCTGACGACAGCCATGCAGCACCTGTCTCAGAGTTCCCGAAGGCACTAAGCTATCTCTAGCGAATTCTCTGGATGTCAAGAGTAGGTAAGGTTCTTCGCGTTGCATCGAATTAAACCACATGCTCCACCGCTTGTGCGGGCCCCCGTCAATTCATTTGAGTTTTAATCTTGCGACCGTACTCCCCAGGCGGTCTACTTAACGCGTTAGCTCCGAAAGCCACGGCTCAAGGCCACAACCTCCAAGTAGACATCGTTTACGGCGTGGACTACCAGGGTATCTAATCCTGTTTGCTCCCCACGCTTTCGCATCTGAGTGTCAGTGTCTGTCCAGGGGGCCGCCTTCGCCACTGGTATTCCTTCAGATCTCTACGCATTTCACCGCTACACCTGAAATTCTACCCCCCTCTACAGCACTCTAGTTTGCCAGTTTCAAATGCGGTTCCGAGGTTGAGCCCCGGGCTTTCACATCTGACTTAATGAACCACCTGCATGCGCTTTACGCCCAGTAATTCCGATTAACGCTCGCACCCTCCGTATTACCGCGGCTGCTGGCACGGAGTTAGCCGGTGCTTCTTCTGTCGCTAACGTCAAGATATGCAGCTATTAACTACACACCCTTCCTCACGACTGAAAGTACTTTACAACCCGAAGGCCTTCTTCATACACGCGGCATGGCTGCATCAGGCTTTCGCCCATTGTGCAATATTCCCCACTGCTGCCTCCCGTAGGAGTCTGGACCGTGTCTCAGTTCCAGTGTGGCTGATCATCCTCTCAGACCAGCTAGAGATCGTCGCCTTGGTGAGCTCTTACCTCACCAACTAGCTAATCTCACCTGGGCTAATCTTGACGCGAGAGGTCCGAAGATCCCCCTCTTTGGTTCCTGTTCGTAATGAACAAAAACATTATGCGGTATTAGCTATCGTTTCCAATAGTTATCCCCCACATCAAGGCATATTCCCAGGCATTACTCACCCGTCCGCCGCTCGTCAGCAAAGTAGCAAGCTACTTTCTGTTACCGCTCGACTTGCATGTGTTAGGCCTGCCGCCAGCGTTCAATCTGAGCCATGATCAAACTCTTCAATTAAAGTTTTTGACTCAATGATTAATACTGATTTCTTACATAAATAAATTTGTGTAGTCACTCAATTCATTGATAGTTGCTCACTTATAAATAAGTTAAGCTATTTTGACTATCAATCCATAAGTGTCCACACAGATTGCTAAGGTCTAATTATTAAAGAGCTCAAAACTCAGCTTTCGCCATGTTTTGCGTGAAGTGTCATTTAAATTACTAAAAGTAAGCTGCAAGCAACTTTTGAAAACTCGGTTCGCGTCAATGTTTCACTTCTTGTTATCACCGCTAGCCCTTACTAATAAAGGTTTGCTGTGACAACGGAAGCGAAGTATAGAGATTTAATGATGAGTTGCAAGCCCTTTTTAAACACAAAAAACCAACCGCTCAAAAAACGAACAAATCAAAAGTAAAATGCTCAACCCTGAACTAATTTTAGGCCTCCCACTCCTTTTTCATCCTTCTGATTACATTTTCAGGGACATTATGAGTACTTTTAAATTTTCCCTTACACACATCAATCTCTAATACAGCATCATACTTTTGAGCAATTTTTCTGTATGCATCCATTTCCCACTGCTTTACAAAAGTATTAGCGACGACAACACTTCTGCCATGATATAAGTGGAATTCACATTGTAACTGACACCATTGATGAGCAGAGCTTAAAAGAGTACCGTCAAAACAGTAAGTCCCCTCTTCATTCATAAAAAACTGATCCGCTTCAAGATGTATCAAGTCCAAGCTTTGTGCCAAGGTCGATTTACCACTTCCCGGCAAGCCTCTCAATAATCGTAACTCTAGCTTCTTCATCATTTACTCTGCTCTTTCATTAAATTCTCTTTTACAAATTCAGTAAAAACTTTTAAACGAGAAGGCATATATTTATTCTGAGCGTATTGCATAGCGATAACACCATGATAATTTCCTTTTATCTGCCAATCAGAAAGAACGGGAACAACTTCGTTATTATCTAACGCCTCTTTGATAACAAAATCAGGGAAAATTCCAATACCAAAACCATCCTTCACTCCATTCAATCTCATTTGCGAATGATTGACAGCATAACGACCAGTCACGGCAATAACATGGCTTTCTTCCGCTTTTACAAATTCCCAAATATGATCGGTTGTCGTTTCACCTAAATAAAGACAGTCATGATGAGTAAGATCATGTGGGTTAGTTGGCAACCCTCTCTCTTTTATATAAGAGGGACTAGCACATAAGCTGAGATTAACCTTTCCTATTTCTTTCATGATCAATCCTTCTGTTGGTTTATCGGTTAAACGAAAAACCACATCAATCCCTTGAGCTATCATATCGATATCACCATCCGATGCTCTTAGCTTTAATTGGATTTTAGGATACTTAATCAAAAATGGAGTAATTAATGGTTGAAGTACAATCGTTAAAAATGCTTTTGGGGCTGCAACCGTCAAACTTCCAGACGGAACAATATGCTCTGAGCTCGAAATATCAATCGCCTGCTGTGCCGCTTCAACCATAATGACAGATTGTTGGTATATTTTTTTACCAGACTCAGTGATCAGCAGACTACGCGTTGTTCGCTCAAACAACTTAACAGAGAGTGCATTTTCCAAACGAGTAATAAGCTTACTCAACGCCGACGGAGTTACACCCAGCTTTTTAGCCGCCGCCGTAAAGCTGCCTTCATTTACGACTATAATAAAAGTCGCTAAGTCGGGTAATAGATTAATAAGTTTATTTGTGACCATGATTCACTAATGCTTTTCCTTTTTTAGGGATAATAGTCGCAATCACTTTCAATTAGAATCTATTTATCATAACTACAAGAAGGAAAGATAATGTCTTCTGCATTCTACACTCAGATCCAAAATCAAATTGAAGAAGTAAAGAGCGAAGGTTTATACAAATCTGAACGTATTATTACTTCAGCTCAAAAAGCATCTGTTTCTATCTCTACTGGTCAAGAAGTACTAAACTTCTGTGCAAACAACTACTTAGGTTTAGCTAACCACCCTGCTCTTATTGAAGCAGCAAAAAATGGTATGGATGAGCACGGCTTTGGTATGGCTTCTGTACGTTTTATCTGCGGTACTCAAGACTCACATAAAGTACTAGAAGAAAAACTATCTACTTTCTTAGGTAAAGAAGACACGATCCTTTACACATCATGTTTTGATGCAAACGCGGGTTTATTCGAAACTATTTTAGGTAAAGAAGATGCAATCATCTCTGATGCCCTAAATCACGCATCAATCATTGATGGTGTTCGCCTTTGTAAAGCAATGCGTTTCCGTTACGCAAACAACGACATGGCTGAGTTAGAAGAACAACTAATTGCAGCAAAAGAAGCTGGCGCTCGTCATACACTTATCGTTACTGATGGTGTGTTCTCAATGGACGGCGTAGTTGCTAATCTTCCGGCTATCTGTGATTTAGCTGATAAGTACGAAGCACTTGTTATGGTTGATGACTCTCACGCTGTTGGCTTTATGGGCGAAAACGGTGCTGGTACTCATGAGCATCATGACGTTATTGACCGCATCGATATCATCACAGGTACGCTAGGTAAAGCAATGGGTGGCGCATCAGGCGGCTACACTTCTGGTAAAAAAGAAGTGATCGATTGGTTACGTCAACGTTCACGTCCGTATCTATTCTCAAACTCAGTAGCTCCTGCAATTGTTTCTGCCTCTATTCGTGTTCTTGATTTGCTGGCTGAGTCTGGTGATTTACGCACAAGTTTATGGGAAAACTCTGCTCATTTCCGTACTCGTATGGAAGCTGCTGGTTTCACAATGGGTGGTGCTGACCACGCTATCATCCCAATCATGCTAGGCGATGCAAAACTAGCTGCTGAATTCGCAGAGCGTGCGTTAGAAAAAGGCATCTATGTTGTTGCTTTCTCTTTCCCAGTAGTGCCTAAAGGCCAAGCTCGTATTCGTACACAAATGTCTGCTGCTCATTCTCGTGAGCAACTAGATCGCGCAATTGATGCCTTTATCGCTGTAGGTAAAGACATGGAGATCATCAAATAATGAAAATTAAAGCACTTTCAAAACTAAAACCTGAAGAAGGCATTTGGATGACCGAGGTTGAAAAACCTGAAATGGGTCATAACGATATTCTTATCCGTATTAAGAAAACCGCAATTTGTGGTACTGATGTACATATCTACAATTGGGATGAGTGGTCACAAAAAACCATTCCTGTTCCTATGGTTGTAGGTCACGAATACGTGGGTGAAGTGGTTGGTATTGGCCAAGAAGTTCGCGGTTTTGAGATTGGCGACCGTGTTTCTGGCGAAGGTCACATCACTTGTGGTCACTGTCGTAACTGTCGTGGCGGCCGAACTCACCTTTGTCGTAATACAACAGGTGTTGGTGTTAACCGAACTGGTGCATTCTCTGAGTTCTTAGTGATTCCTGCATTTAACGCGTTTAAGATCCCTGCTGAGATTTCTGATGATCTTGCATCAATCTTTGACCCATTTGGTAACGCGGTTCACACTGCCCTATCATTTGATTTAGTAGGTGAAGATGTTCTTATCACTGGTGCAGGTCCAATTGGCATCATGGCAGCAGCCGTTGCAAAACACGTAGGTGCTCGTCACGTTGTTATTACTGATGTTAACGAATACCGTCTAGATCTTGCTAAAAAGATGGGCGTAACACGTGCTGTAAACGTAATGAACGAAAAGCTTGAAGACGTAATGTCAGATCTTGGCATGACTGAAGGCTTTGACGTTGGTTTAGAAATGTCTGGTAACCCATCAGCATTCAACAGCATGCTAACCAACATGAACCATGGTGGTAAAATATCTCTACTAGGTATTCCACCATCAGATATGGCGGTAGATTGGAACCAAGTAATTTTTAAAGGCTTAGTTATTAAAGGTATCTACGGCCGTGAAATGTTTGAAACTTGGTACAAGATGGCAAGCTTAATCCAATCTGGTTTAGACCTAACACCAATCATCACTCACCACTACAAAATTGATGACTTCCAAGCAGGCTTCGATATGATGCGTTCTGGTATGTCAGGTAAAGTTATTCTAGATTGGGAATAATCATTCTCATTTAAAATGAGCTATAATAAGGCTAAACTTCGGTTTGGCCTTTTTTATATTTCCTATTTAAGAAGATAATATGCACGAATCAGACATCAATGGTTATCATGTTCACGTTTATTTCGATCAAACAAGTATCGATTTTGCTGTTAGTTTAACAGAACAATTACACGAGAAATTTGGATACCAATTAGGAGAAGTGAATCAAAAACCTGTCGGACCTCACCCAGTTTGGAGTCGGCAAGTTTCTTTCAAACATCCTGATTATGATGACGTAATGGTATGGCTAGAAGAAAATAGAAATCAATTATCGGTGTTAGTCCATCCGTTAACTGAAGATGAATATCTTGATCATACTAGCTCTGCGGTGTGGTTGGGTTTACCACTAGAGCTAGATCTTAGTATATTCACCAATAAAGAATAACAACAACTGGCTTCTCTTAATTATCTAATAAATAAGAGAAGTCGCTTACTTTGCTTTATAAATTGAAAATTCTTTTGCCAATTTATAGTCAGACCATGCTTCCTCACCCATAGCTTCAAGATAGGCTTGCTTTGCTGCTATAAATGCGTTTTTATCACTCATTGTTTTCGTCGAAAATATTTTAAACTTGTAGCTACTTCGTGGTGTTTGCCCAACAATTCCTTTATAGATCGTTTCAGCTTCTGTTACTTTAACAACGACACCAATAACACCCGATGATGGATGAGCAGCTTTGAAGTATTTACCCTTTGCCGATTCAGCTTTACGCTCATTCTTATAATTTGCCCAATTGTAATTCGCTTTCATCAATGCGACTTTACGTAATACATGGGTCGGGTGAGTACAGGCTTTAAATTTATCCAGGTGAATCGTAGAGCCCGTTTTAACAAGTTCTTTTCTTACAATAAAATTGGACTTATCATCCGCTTCAATCATTAATATTTGCTTCGGTTTTCTTCTAAATTCAAACCAAGTATCTTTAAACTCAGCCATGCAACCATCCATTGCTTTCTGAATTAATTGATCGCAAATTTCACGCATTTCAAACTTAGAAAGCGGTGTCGTGGTTAGCCCTTTTGCTGGTTTAAAAGCGGAAATATCTGCATCTTTGGTTTTTAAATACGTATCTAAAACCTCACCGATAGCATTAAGCTCTGCTAGGTATTCACCAAGATCATCAAAATTTATTGAATAGATACTGCGAGAGAAATTATGAGAGCGATAACAAGACTTACTTTCATGTCGTTCAAAATGACTATTAACATAAGGCGTACCATTTATCATGGACAACTTTAATTGAATGTTAGGATGTAAGCCATTATAAGCAGATTTTGCTGTAAACGTTTTTGTTTTTCTTGCGGCATCTGCAGTTTCATATTCATCTTGTTCAACTAATTCCGCAATTGACCACGCGGCTTCAATAATCGCTTCTGAGCGAGCGTCAAGATCATCCTCTTCATTATCAAAGTCGGCATAATATGCTTTACTGTAATAAGGTTGCCCTTTACGTGCAAATCGAACTTGAGCAAATTCCATTCTACGGCGTTTTGTCGATTGACCGCTATTCCAATTAATCCCAATAGGTACCCAATATTCAGTGCCTGATATCTCTACAGGTTTAACTCGCAATAATAAGTTTTCTTCTATATACGTTTTTTTGCCACGCACAACAAGGTACGAACTGTAATCCAGCAAGGGGGATAAGGGATGGTACATATTGAGCCTCTAAAAACATGGGTTAGATAAATTACAATGGAGGAAGCCCTTGAAGAAAGAACCTAGTATTTTATTGTTATCTAATGTTCATTATACCATCGTTTCAATTGTTAGTTCAATTATCTTATGGTAACAATTATCTTATACCATAATAAAAGGCATAGAATATTCTCTATGCCTTTACTTCTTAATAAGTTAGTAAAAATTATGCATTCAATCTTGTTCGTATCTTATTATAAATGCCTTCCCCTGAATCTAATTCAATCGACTCATTCATTAACAACTCTACTGCTTCGCTAACATGTTTCACTGGCCAAATGGCAAAAGTTCCTTTTTCAATGGCTTTGGTTACTTCACTATTAAGCATCAAATTTTGAATATTCGCGTAGGGAATTATCACTCCTTGCATTGATTTGATACCTTTAATCTTACACACTTGGTAGAAGCCTTCTATCTTTTCATTTACTCCACCAATCGGTTGCGCTTCGCCAAATTGATTCATAGACCCCGTAATGGCAATATCTTGTCGGATTGGCATACCAGAAAACGCTGAAATAATTGCATTAAATTCAGCCATCGAAGCACTATCACCATCAACACCACCATAAGACTGCTCAAACGCCAGACAAGTTTTTAATGGAATTGTCTTCTCATTACCAAATAAAGAAGCAAGATAAGCACTTAAAATAAACACCCCTTTAGAGTGAATACTACCGCCAAGTTCTACCTTTCTTTCAATATCAAAAACTTCACCTTTGCCAAAAGCAGTAGTCGCTGTAATACGATTAGGCATCCCAAACTGATGGTTCGAGGTCGAAAGTACCGCTAATGCATTAACCTGCCCTATAACACCACCTTCGGTTTCCATAAGTGTTGTGCCATTGATGAAACTTTGCATTACTCCATCTTGAACTCGATTAACTCGATGTTCTTTATTTGCTAACGCCTGCTCTACATGTTTTAAGCGGATCATATTTGAGTTACCCGCACGAGCGAGATAATTAGTTTCTTTTAATAAATTAGATATATCGGCAGATAATAATGACAATCTATTTTGATCACCAGCCTGACGAGAACTGTATTCTATGATTCGTTCAATAGCTCGTTTATCACATTGAAGCATATTTCCATCGTGTACAATACTAGAGATAAACTGCGCATAATGATATTCAGACGCATCAGTTCTTGGCATATCGTCTTCAAAATCAGCCGTCACTTTAAATAATTCACTGAACTCAGAATCATAATGTTGAAGTAATTGATAAGTTTGGTAATCGCCAAACAGAATAATTTTTACATTCAAAGGAATTGGCTCAGGCTCAAGAGATACCGTCCCTGAAAGTGTTACCTCTTTTTCTAATGAACTTAAGTTAAGATTTTGAGAACGGAGTGCTCTTTTTAAACCATCCCATACGTACGGACGCTCAAGTACTTTAACGGCATCCATCAACAAAACACCACCATTTGCCTTATGAAGGCTACCTGGACGAATCAAAGAGAAATCAGTAAATACTGTACCTTTAAAAGTCGCATTTTCGATATAGCCAAATAAATTATGGTAGCTGGGGCTCTCTTCAACAATCAGTGGGAATTTTTCTTCTTTTTGACTAACAATGGAGTTAATTTGATAGCGACGGGGCAATTTTTTTTCTAAAGAAGCATATGCAAGCTCTGCATCCTCATTGTCCTCCTGAATAAACACATCGAAATTTTCTAAGATGTCTTTTTCCATCTCTTTTAAATGTTGTGTTATTACTTTTGAACCTTGGTACTTCTTCTTGATCGCCCCAAAATTCACAGTTAGCACTTGAGAAACGACATCCTCATTCAATTTTTCTATCTTATCGGAATATTTATCTTCCCACTCTGTTAGCTGACGAACCAAACTCCGGAGTTTTATTTCTAATTCATCAATAATTGATTCTAATTGACGCTGATCTTGTCTATCTAATGCATCAAATGTCTCTTCGGTATGCAGCTCTTCACCATTCATAGCAATAAATTGATAGTCACCTTGAGTAGTAACAGCAAGACTGATCCCTTTACTTTTTGCTTCTTTTGTTAATGTACCAAGAAGGGACTCTTGTTTATCTACCAACTGGTTTTTAAGTGTTCCTGTTCTTGTGTAATAAAGCTCATTATCAAATGCTAGCGGAATAGCTTTAACCAACTTTAAAGTAATTTTTTCAATTTCTTTCTTAAAACTTGCCCCTGTTCCTACTGGTAACTTTAGTACTTTGGGAGTTCGAGTATCATCAAAATTAGTAACGTAACACCAATCATATATACCATTGCCAACAGGATTATGACGTTTGAGATAGCGAAGCACCATGGTTCGTTTACCAAGGCCATTTTGACCTACAGCATAAATATTATAACCACGATCAGGAATAGACATGGCAAACTCAACGGATTGTTGCGCTCTATCTTGCCCGACAATTTCATCAATGGGTGTTATATATTTGGTTGATTTACAGGTGTTTTCATCAAGTGTTGCTGAGCGATATACTTGCTTATGCGTGAGAGGTAAAGTAGACATAAGGCGACCTCTTAGTTTTTTATGATTTTCATCAGTATAGATTGAAAAAACACAAAATTAAGTGACCTAGACTTAAATATTTGAAAAATTGATACTTTTACAGACTTTGTAGATTGATTTTTGTTCAGATAGCAAAATAACGTGACCATTCTCATGATCACGCCATTAGAATTTGATTAACGTATATTAACGTTTAACGGCGCTCGTTGGAGCATAGAAAGTTTGACCAGCTTTAGTCTCGAACTCTACAAAGCCTTTATTTGGAAAAGTTTTAATCACCTTACCTTTACGCTTGTAGTCTAGTTTTTTACAATCTGAAGGTAATTTAGCTTTACCATTATCTTTGCGATTCAAAAAAACTTTCATCGATTTTTGGTTATCACAAACCACTCGATTCTTTTCAATCATTGGTGCTGCTGATAAATTTGCAGAAAACAGCAGTACAGATAGTGAAAGTAAGATTTTTTTCATGATAGCTCCTCAGTAATTTCCATCATGCTACCACATAAACAGTCATGCGTACTAATAATTATAATTAATCCACTCTTAATCCGTAATTTGTTGGTTACTTCTCATGAGTCATTCTATTGAGCGAATGCTACCTTATTATATTGATTACATAACGTTGATTTAAACTTAGTTTATCTAATTTTGGCAACAAATCTGATTCAATCTATTAAAAATAGACTTTTCTAACATATATACATTTCATCGACCAGTTTTAAAATGGAACAATGATCTCTATTTTATAAAAAAACAATTCCCATAATCAATCTTCTCGCTAGAATGCTCGAAATTTCGAATCTAGATATTACTTCCATCAATATGCAAGTTCTATGTGACTATATTTAGCACTTATCTATATTTCCCCTCACTTTAATAACTAATAAATTTATCTAAATAAGATAAATACAAAGAAGATAAAGCAGTGATAAAAATAAATAAAATAACGGCCGCTATTACTAGCATTATGTTCAGTGGGTACCTATACGCCGCTGATGCAAATTTAACGTCTAACATTGTTACTTTTGTTCCAGGTGAGACAAAAGTTCAAAATGGAGACATGGTTTCTTTCAATGGAGACTGTTTTGTTGCTAAAAACAACCCTGGTGTGTGGGAATCTCCAACTGCAGATTCATGGTTCTGGGATGTTGCTGTATGCTCAGGCGAGCCAGGTCCAGATCCTGAACCGACACCAGATCCAGATTTAGGCGATGTTATTCCATTTATCCCAGGTAAAACTCAAGTTTCAAATGGCGATGTAGTTTCATACGACAACCAGTGTTTTATTGCTCAAAATAATCCTGGTGTATGGGAAACGCCAAGCGCAAGCTCATGGTTCTGGTCTCTAACAGAATGTTCAGACGAGCCTGTTAATCCTGAGCCTGAACCAGAAGAAACTGAACTGTCTATTCTTGCTCCAACAGCTGGTCAAGTTGTTCAAGCAAATGAAACGATTGCTATCAGTGCACATGTTGATGGTAATCAAGCTGCTAAAGTTGAGTTTTGGGTAAGCAGCACAAAACTAGCTGAAAAAGCAGTTAACGAGAGCAACACTCAATACTCTCACGCTTGGACTCCAGTTGAAGCAGGTAATGCGACAGTTAACGTATTTGTATTCGATAAAAATAACCAAAAGATCGAACAAAAATCAGTATCTGTTACTGTAGAAGCTGAAGTAACAGAAGATTTTGTGGCACCTGTTGTTAAATTCATTACACCAGCTAATGGCTCTACAATTAAAGTCACTGAAAGCGTTGCTATCTCTGTTAATGCAACAGATACTGATAACGATTTAACGGCATTAGTTGTTAAAGCGAATAATAAACAAATCTGTTCATTTGATGAAACTAACACAGAAACATTTACGTGTGAGTGGCAATCAACCCAAGCGGGTAGCGTGACTTTTAGTGCTATCGCTACTGATGCTCAAGATCTTTCATCTACAACAAGTGTAAAAATCACTGTTGAAGAAGATGTAGTTGAGCCGCCGGTAACAGGCGAGCTATGTAAAGACTTTAATGTTTACCCTGACTGGACAAATGGCGATCACGCTACTGGCGGCGACATTATGGTTCATAATAATATCGCTTACTCGGCAATTTACTGGACTCAAACGCTTCCAGGCAGTGATAGCTCTTGGGCGCTTCACCTAAATTGTGATGGCACAGAACCAGGTACAGCACCGCTTCTTTCTCTACCAAACCCAATGGACCCAGTTCGTCTAGAAGTCGCTGGTTGGCCAAACACGTTAGTAGTTGCTAGCCCATCGTCTGCGGCACCAGCAATGCTAACTATTGAAGCAAGCAACAGTGCTGATTTAGCTAATTTTGATAAGCTAACAAGTACGTTTGTATCTATCATTAATGCAGCTGCACACGCTGGCTCTGCATCAATCATCATCAACACTGATGTTCTTGATCAAGCAACGCAAGATAAAGCATTATCTTCAAACAGCATTGCGGTTAAAGAAGCGCTAACTAAAGCGATGGATATCACTGGCAACAAGATTGACATCGACGATATCAACGCGCTTAGCAATGACTTGAAAGGCTGGGCTAATGCGCACCACCTAATCATCTCTACGCTAGCACCAGAAGCAAATTACGGTTGGTCTCTAAGCATTGGTGATTTCGCGTTTGATACTCACTCTGGCAGACAATCTGTTTGGGATGAAGCATCTAACTACAGCGCCGATCTACTAGACAAGCTAGAGTTGTTCAAAGCAGATGTTGCAAATAAAGCTGATTTCATTGCGTTCACTAAGTCAAGCTCAACGGCCGCTCTAACTAGCGACCAATGGCACAATGCACTAGAGTACGTTAAGCAAGTTTCTGACTTTGTTAAAACGCCGGTAATGCTAAACAATATCCCTACAGATCAAGCTTCTGCTTATTTTATGGGTGATAATGCAAGCAAACCACAAGTGCGTAAAGCTGCATTCAGCAACGTATTTGCTATCGTATTTGATAAAGATACAGCAAACTTAACGGCTGAAATCGAAGAATACAAAAAAGCTAAAATGCCACTGTACTACGTTGGTGAATCAACAGAAAATGGTCAATTAACTATCATTGATGCGTTAAACCGTGAATTGGCTGATGCTGAAGATACCATGAACAACACCGCATTCTTGTACGAAACACCTCAATCACAATGGGTTCCGTCTACTGTTTATAAGTGGACTGACTTCATGACTGGTCTGAATGCAATGCATAACGTGGGTGTTGCGGGTAACAAGTTCTGGCTACTAGATGAAAACGTTGATGATGCAACCAACATCAAATACGCGAAAGTAGCGATTGCTGCGTTCTTAGCACAGAGTATGCAAGAAACGATTCGTTACAACGCATGTGATGAAAACAACTGGGCTGAGATTAGATACGGTGCTGCAACAGATTACCCAATGTCAGCGAGCTGTGGTCAACTTGGTCAAAAATATGCAGATTACGGTGTAAATCCTGTTTCTGGTTTGGATCACGCTTACTCTTGTCCTCGTGATAACAAAATGGAAGTAAGTGCACTAACTCACGCTAAATGGTACGGTGCTCCAGCTCCAGTATTTGCTGCTCCAAATGCAGTACTAGAAGAGCGTGGCCTGCTTGTTAACGGTAGCGTTGGTCGTTGGACTAACAGCGGTCACTGTAACGACGTACCTACTTCTGTAGATACATCTAAGCAAGTATGGGAACGTGATACATGCAAAACATACGTAGATCAAAAAGCAGGTAGCTTTATTTGGGATGGCAGCAGCCAAGCTGATGTTGAAGGTTGTGGTTGGTGGGGCCGTGGTGTAATTCAAACTACTGGTCGTCAAAACTTCGGTACACTTAACCACTACTTAGGTCGTTCACACGTTGACCCTGAGACAATTGGTAAAACAATTGATGGTGTTGTTGTTGAAGCGCCACCAGAGAACCCGTTATACGCTGAGTTAGATTTCTGTTCAAACCCAGGCTTAATTTGTAGCTCTGAAGAGAATAAAGAAATCAAGTGGATTGCTGGTCTATTCTACTGGGTTACTTCAGTACAAGCCTACCCTGATGAGTCTGGCCAGTACGGTAACTGGAACTACCACAACGAACTTAAGAAGTATGTTGATAGCGGTATGAAAGGCACTGACTTTATCGATGATGTTTCTGGTATCGTAAACCGTGGTTGTCCTGATTTAGTGTGTTCTACTGGTGAAGTTCATAACGTGAAAGAACGTCGTGCTAACTTTAAACTGGTTCTAGAGCAACTAGGCCTTAGCCCACAATAATACGGTTGAAGTACCTAGATAACATCAGTTAATGAACATTAGCTAAAATATTAAGCCTCCTACTTTCTAAGTCGGTGGCTTTTTGTAAGTAATACCTTAAGAATTAGCATAGTCATTAGATAACTCTTCGCAAAATACTTGATCACTGCTCTACTGTCTTTAATAAATCCTCAGCAAACATAATCCGAGATTTATTCTCTTTGGCGTGGTACATTGCAAGATCCGCACGATGTAAAGCATCAGAAACAGTATCATAACTATTACAAGCATTGATCCCAATACTAACAGATACAGAAAGCTTCTCATGATTAAAAAATATATCTTGCTCGACACCATGCACTATCGTCTGTGCAATAGCATATAAATCTTCTTTACTATGACTTCCTTCAAGAGTAATAGTAAACTCATCACCACCTAATCTAAAGACCTCACCGATGTATTTAATGTCTTCTGATAAACGTTTTGCAATAGTAACTAATAAAGCATCACCTGCTGAATGACCATAGGTATCATTAACTTTTTTAAAACCATCAAGATCAAGCATCATGACTGAAAAAGATTCAATTTCTTTACACTCAGCTTGTTGTACAAAATTCGTAAACGCAACTCTATTTGGTATTTTAGTCAATGAATCTGTTATTAATTGTTTCTCTATTTTTTCTTAACCTTAACTACATCGGTAATATCCAATGTCGAACACTCTATTTCATTAGAGGAATTTACGGAACAATTAACCTTAAAGTAGCGCCTTGAATTTTTAATCAATAAAGTATATTCAAAGCCTGTCTGACTCGTCTTTTTGATCAACTTTTGAATAAACTGATTTCTTACTTCAGCATTATCTCTACTATTAACAAAATTAAGATTACCAAATAGAGATAAAAATGCATGGTTTGCATGTACAATTTGTTTTTCTTTTACATTTACTACAAATAGAGAAACTTGAGTTAAGTTGTATGTTTTTGAATACTTCTCCTCACTCTTTCTTAGCTCTGTAATATTACTTAATAGGCGATCACGCATATTATCCAAGGATAAAAAGAGTGCATTAATCTCATCAAATTTATAGTTTGGTGCCAAACTATCAAAATTACCATTTGCTACCAAATAAGCATATCGTTGCACATCTATAAATGGTCTTTTTAATGTTGATATTACCTTCTTACTAAATGCAAAACCAAATAAACCAATCACAATAATAAACAATAGACTCTTAGGTAATAAAGATAAAATAATGGCATTCATATATGCATTATCATCTTTAGTTAGATAAAGTACCCCAACCTCTTGATCTAGGTCTTTATATAACGAGTATTTCTTTTCATTTTGTGAAAAAACATTTTCTGAATCATTAATCACCTCAGCTAGCGTCATATCATACATATGAGAATCAAGCCTTACAGATGTAATGAAGCTCAACTGTGCTAATTGGGTAACAACGTTATCTGCTAATTGAAGATCAAATTGAATTAAAGACTTTTCAGCATCAACTAATTGCTGATTTAACACCTTATGAAAAAGATCTTCCTGCCTATTTTTCTCTTGAATAACATCATTGACAGTAGTTACCGCTATAAATATTGTTAAAGGAACAACAGTAAACAATATGTATAAAGTAATAATATAACTAGAAAGTTTTTTCATTCTTACTTCTCACACTGCAATGAAATCTCATGAGAAATTGGATTATTACTTCCTTTCAAGTCCAACATCAACTCATTAATTAATTGGACATCATCACTAGATAAACCTTGAGCATCAGGATTCAAAGGAATATTTATTACACCCTGCTTAATACCAAAGTGCTTTTTGTTGTTATTCCAAATGCCATTCTTTATTTGCATTAATGCTGCAAAAACGGCGACATCCACTTTTTTCTCCATTGAAGCTAATACCGTTCTTGGGTAGATGCTTGAGAGATCAGAATCAACACCGAATGCTTTTAACCCTCTGCTTTTCGCCTCATCAAGCACGGCAAGGCTTGCATTACCAGAAGCTGGGAAGATAATATCTACACCTGATGAATACTGCTTCTCAGCCAGTCGTTTAGCTGCAATTAAATCATCCCAAGAAAATATACCATTATTAATATAGTCAACTTGAACTGTCGCGCTAGGGTTTGATTTTCTGACACCAAACTCATAACCACATTGGAAATCTTTAATTATAGGAATTTCTAAGCCTCCAATAAAACCAACCTGGTTGGTCATCGTTGCTAAACCAGAGATAAATCCAATAACGTATGATCCTTCTGTATGGTTAAAAGTTAAACCAAGTACATTTGGAATAGGGTAGCTAGTGTCTAGAGAAATAAACTTAGTTGCAGGAAAATCCTCTGCTATTGATGAAAATCCTTTTAATGAATTGGAATCAGAGACAATGATAGGATTATAGCCAGCAAGTGCCGCTTTCCTTAACTCCTCAGTATAATTTTTATAGTTTCGTTCATTAAGATATACACGTTCAATAGGGATCTCAGTAACACGTTCAAACCTCCCGATACCATTTTCAATCAAACCTAAATAGGAGTTTCTTGTCATTTCACCTTGGTATAAAACAATCGGATTTAGCTCTATGTTTACTGCAAATGACACCTTAATTGAAAATATTATTAATATAAATATCAGTAACCTAGCCATAAATCACCCATACAAGCACAAAAAACACATCATACTATAGGTGTCATCATTGTAAATGACCTGTGTAAGAATTTAACACGGAATGATACTTAGCCCCGCTTTCATCTCTTTCTTCTGTCAGTACGTTTACAAATTATACCTACTTCATAAATGATAATGTATTTTCATAGTCAACTTTAAACTAGGATTAAAACCTGACGTCACCAAACGCCAGATACAAAAAAATACGCCACTAAGCGCTTAATTTTCAATAAGTTGGAATTTAAAACAGGAGCAATCTCTTGAGGAAGATAATAAGAGATTGGAGCGTACAGCGGGAATCGAACCCGCATCATCAGCTTGGAAGGCTGAGGTAATAGCCATTATACGATGTACGCACATCGTCGAACGAGATAGATAATGCCACACTGAGCGCTGAGGTAAAGCTTTTTTTATACTTAACTAATTGATTGCACGTTATTTAAACAAATGTTGTAAATATTAATCATATTATGACATTCTCATAGGCAATCACTCCCTAGTTCCAGACATTGAAACTTAGGGAGCAGTTTTTCTTATGCTTATATTGATTCTAGTAATACCATTGCCATTAATTAAATAGTCTATTTATTACGCAGGAAAACCACTTAAGAGCAAGGCAAAAATTCTGATAAGTAATTATTCTACTTAAATAATTTTTAACGAAGCTATTATGTGATTTAACCAGTAATAATGACTAGAGAATTACTGGAATTGGTATAATTATATAAACCGTTTTGCTTTGAGCTCAATAACTGAGGGCTCTTTTTTTATCCACTTTTTAATTCTCTCTTTACGTTGTTTATCATCTGATAGCACTCCCCATTCACTTGCTACATCACCATTGACTCCATTTTTCCCTTTTGCTCCTGGCTCCATCCACGGCATAATAGGTTCAATCAGTTTTGTATTATTTAACGTGGGCATTGCAAAATTACTTGAACTTTTTTGATTTAAAAATACATGATTTTCAGTATTTAGTTGCTTGAACTTAACTGCCTGTAAATTAAATAAGCTATCATTTCCTTTAATGATGTCACCAAATGGTCGTAATCCAGAAGCCTGAATACCCACAGGTGTTCCATATTTCAGTTTAAAAGACGCAATATGAATCGCATGACTCTTTTTCTTATCCAGTGATATACGGCGTCTATTAAGCTCCTCTATGGATTTCGTTAAAAATACACTGACTTTACTTGTTATAACGGTACTATCTGGTATCGATATTTTCCAAATCCCATCAAAGCGTATCTCACCCACATACTTCAATGTAGATTTATATATTGGCCCACCAACGGTTTTAATACTTATGTTTGCGCTCGGATTTTTATCATAAAGCGATGAACTATTGATATTTGTTTTATGGTGGTAATGGTTTGTGACTTTATCCTCTTCAGGAACATACTTTGTCGCTTGTAATTGCACCATTACATCAACGCTTTTCCAATCCTCTTTTAATGCTGTTTCATACTCTTTTTTATTGCTTTTACCACATAGTAAAATATGTAGTGTATCTAACTCATCTGCTTTATCCCAAGAAAAATCCTTTATTGTCTGTGTGGAGTTTTTCTGTTTTGCTAAATAACAGGTGTTTTTATATTCCGCGCCTATACTTTGATACAAGACTTTATCAATAACATTTATAGGGAGTCTTTTTCCAGTTTCTGTAGAGTAGGTAAATTCTTCCACCTCTAATAAGCGTCCTTCCGAGATAAAAGGCAGCGTCTTTGTTGAGCCTGTTTTTTCATTTTCTAGTATCACGGTATGACTGTTCTCACTATGAACGCCAAATTTGAACACATCTGCTGATTTATTCATCATCAATGCTTGTTGGTGCTTACTCTTTGGTTTTTTAAGTAATAACTGGTAACGCATATTTTTAAAGCCACCAGTTGAAACATATTCTTCATAGGCAGTCTCTTTTACAGCCAAAATCTTTTCTATTCCTAACCAATGTAGGAAATATAAAGCGTTAACCCGATCTTTACTCACGATAGGTTTTAGCCCATAAATGCGCTGACTTCCAAAGTAGTAAAATGGCTCAAATTCAATGGCTGTCACTGCATCATGATTACCAATGGCTTTTTGTAATTTTGCATCTTTATAAGAAAAGTCATCGTACTTCATTGGTTTAAATAACACGTTAAACTTAGGTCCCGCGATATTTATCCCATCAACCCTTTGGTAAGCTATCTCATATGGAAATACCGTTTTGACACTTTTATCTAAAACAACCTGAATTTTTAATCGATGAAATGGAGAAAGTCGATTCGTTATATAGCTGTTCTCATTTTTGTACCATTTTGAATACTCAACCCAATTTTTTCCCTCTTGATCTGATACTAAAATTCGCTGAAATATAATCTTATCCAAATTGAGTGTTACTGGTAATGGTGAAAAATTTCGTGCAAATTCTTCAAATAAGGTTTTAGCCTCTTTATTATCACTTGGTAGCTCATACAATAGACCTTGAACAGGGAAAGCTCGGTTAAATCGCCCTTCTACTTTTCCTTTCTCTTGGTATTTTTGGCCTTGAATATAGCTAGTCATTGGTCTTGCTATAGGAAGCACTTGGTAATACGGTTGAATATCTTGTCTAATTCTCTGTTTACATTGGTTTATCCAATCAAATCCTAAATCATTATTATTATTATTAATGCTATTGACTGCCCATGTATCATTCTGCAAATATTTTACGATATAACCTTTAACGTCATACTTTTCTAATGTTTGATTAAAACTCTTACCTGAATACGAGGTTTCGCTCTCATCATAAGCATAGAGCAACACCATCATTAGCCCATTAAAAGCGAGCGCTCGAAGTTGATAACGTTTTAATATTTCATTTTTGGTTGTATCATCAGATAGATACGCCGTTAAGTCGCCATAGCTAGTGACTTTTTTTTCTAGTTTTGTATCAAATTTTCTTAGCTCCCTTAATAGTTCCATCTGAATTTTAGCTAAATTGCTTAAATCTTTTTTATTCCCATTTACCTGTTTAACTTTTTCATATGAGTACTCAAATATCATTTCATCTAAGAAACTCAAGCCAGATTGGACTATCTTTGAGCCATCTTTTGCCAATAACATTCCTCTTGCTGCTGGCCCTATCACTGGAATAAAACAAGCTACACCGATGAGAGATTCTAATAATGCAAGTTGTGCAGCTAGTGTTAGTTCGTCTTCTTTTTTCATCGCATTTAAGGTAATTAAGCGCGAACGCTCTAATACACCCATTCCACTTCGGCTAGGGGAATACACTATATCAAGCACTTTTAAATAAGTTTTTATTTTTACTCGGCGATTAGGTTTTAGCTTAGGGTTGTTAGAGGTAATCTCTCTTCCTGAGGCAGTAATTAATGGTTGTGTTTCACCAAAAGGAATTATGTCTATTTTATTTTGTAACTTTTCAGGAAAAAGATCTGCAATACTCTGCGCCCTTTGTTGTGAGAGCTCCATATTGTATTTGTGAGTGCCGACTTGGCACGTATGTCCTTCAATAATAATCTGTACACTTGGTTGTTTTTCTATAAAAGTGACTATATCAGCAATCTTTTGGCGAACTTGCGATGTATCTGTACTTTTATTATCGAACTCAAACACAACATTAAAACCCGAACCGTTTTCATCATTAAATAGGGTTTTATTTTTAATATTTATCAGCTCAAAAGCTTGTTGATTCTCTTTATTTAGTGCTAACTGTGTTTCTGTCCATACGGGAATATGAGTGAGGTATTCGCTTGCGACTTTAACCATATCCCCACGAGCTTTTTCTGCTTTTTTCTTTTGTTCTGTAATTTGCTTTGCATGATTAAATAGCAATGAGATATTTTTAGCCGTATCAGTAATAACTAGCCCTCTTCCTGCTAGGTTTGCACCTTCAAACCATGATTTTGAAAGTCTGCCAACAACCACTTTGTATTTACCATCTTTAAATTCTTGATTAGCTTTTGCGAGGTATTCTTTAAATTTATTGTATTTCTCGTTATCAAAAACGGTTGCTTTAAACAGAGCAGAACCACCAAGTTCAGCGCGATAAGCTACACTGCCTTCTTGCAATTGCATCAGATTGTTTAATTTGCCAATACCTTCATTAATAGATTGAAGACCAAAGATGATCTCTCCCGTTGCTTGCATTGCAGTCGGAAGGTTTTTGTTTTTTATCTCCGCCCAATACAACTTAGCGATGTTATTTATCATTGCCGTTGGGCCGTTATTAAGTTGTGGTGTGAGGCCGCCGGCCAATAAATCCATACCAAGTATCATGCTTGCTTTTTTGGTTCCGGTTAATACCGCTAAACTTGTTAGTGCTGGGCTTTGAAGGGCTTTGGTATCTGTTTCTTTTCCTTTTAAGTGTGCTGTTAAATGAGAAAGATATTGTGGAAACTGGCAAATTAGGGATTCCTCTAGGGAGATCATATCGCCACAGACTATGGCCATTTTTCCTAATGGGGTATGATTATCAAATCGAATATATTCTCTGAGTTCGTATTGGTAACTTACAATCCCATCGAGATCGACAATTTCAGTTATATTTGCATTGGTTATATATTGAGGGATACCTTCATCAAAATTATCTGGATGGAAGTTAACTCGAATACTGTAGTACCCTTCTTGAAAGGATTCAGGGTCTACGTTTATAAGCGCACTAGGAAAATCATCACTTCCATTGTCAGGAAAAGTTACAGGTATATCATTTGCTATAGCTTCCCATTTAACGCTATTTTTATCTTGTTTAAACTTCAACACACTTACTCTAGCGTTAATATAAACTTTCGAAGAAAAAACAACACTACAAATAGCTTGCGATGGCAATAAGAACCCTTTTAGTGATTTACCCTGTTTAGACACCTCTTCATACCATTGGTTATACTCTTTTTGAACATCCGTTAATGTGCCATCTAATGAGGGTTTATAAGGCTTAGCTAATTGTTCTAACCCTATTTCTGTTAAAGCAAATTTAACTCCTTTTTCTTTTTCTATTATGCTGGAATAACTAAGCAGTTTTTTTGCCACCTCTATTGGTGATTTATTGTCGAGAGTTAAGCGACTCAATATAGCTAAAGGCGGAAAACACAATGAATACTGGCCATCGTCTAAATCGTTGACCACACTTTTATGTTGAAGGTATTCAAAATCACCACTTTCAGTAATCGCTTGTACGCCCACCTCAAGTGCATGGATCAGCCCATATTTGTCAGTCCCCCAAATCCCATTGGTTTCTTCCTTTTTTACTCGTTCGCTTAACTCTTTTATATTGGCAATTAAGGGAGTAAAAGGAACGGGACGGATATTGTCGACACCACTGTTTTTTCTATCATTCCCAAAATTACTTATTTTTGAGCTAGTATGCCAATTTTGATATATTCTTTTATTATTCTGGTCAAGAACAAATCCAAACTGCGTAGAAAATAAATAGATCCCTTCAGCTAATACTGTTTTATTACTCATTATTATCCTCCTTAATAAATGCGCCATCATTGGCAAACCCGTTATATAACCATGACAATGTGGCTGAGTGGCCTGAACAGATTTGCGGCCAGTTTATCCATTCATCCTTCGGGACCGTTTTATCTTCGTTTAATTTAAGGAAAATAACCCCTCCCGTACCATCTCTTACGTAATTAGCATTTAATCCTAACTGCTCAAAGTATTGATATTTTCCTACCTCGGAGCGCACTATTCTTTCACTGTTAACTTCTTGAGTTTCAGTATTTATAAAGAATCGATACTCATTCGATTCTCCCCATGCATACTTACCATCCGGACTGATTGACCTGTTTTTTAATTCATATTTAAATGAATGCTCTCTAGTAACAACTAAATAACCTTGCTCTTTTTTCTGCTCTTGTAATTCTTTTGGGTAGATACTTACACCATATAAACGCTCATCACTTTTTTCATCATAAACACCCACTCCAAAATCAGAGACCGCATAACGCTTTCCTCCATATATCACTCCCACTTCCGAGAAATGAAAATCATCATCCATTTGGGTCGTTTCACCCGTCGTTAAGTCGTACTTCCAATATTTGGCTCTGTCTTCAAAATACAGATAGCTGCTGTCTTCGGCCCATAAAAATTGGGAGTGACCTAAGTCTGTACCAAGCAGTGTGGATTTCTGAGTTTGTACATCAAAAATGACTTTATTTACACTGTCACTCCAAGCTAAATAACGGTTATTCGGTGAACGACGCATCATTCGTATTGGAACGGCTTCATGTTGCTTATTCATTGGAACAACATCTAAAAAATCCGTTACTAAACGTAAATCACTACCATCTGTTTTGATGCTCCAAATCTTGTCTCTCGCTTCGTAAATTTGTTTTTCAGTCATTACTGAATACGCATCGTGTTTCCCATTATTCCACCTAAAATCTACTCTCGGTAAGTCGTAAGAATCGGCATTTGACAGGTCTTCTCTTGGCCACTCTTTGGCGCTGTTTACCACAAAACAAGGTTTCATGATGCCCGGTATGGTGCCATTGGCTTCTTTGGTGAGTATGTAGTTGTCTTTACTGACGTAAACTCGGTTGTCTTCCCACACTTGCTCGTTGAGTAATTCAACCTCTGTTTTTGGGGGCTCAGCTGCTGAAGTTTGTAGAGCTGAATCTTTTTTATTACAACCTATGAGGATAATGAACCCCACCAATGCTAGCCATAAATATTTTATATTCATAATGCCCTACACTAATTCACTTATTGCTATATCTTGATAAATAATAATAGGTGGTTGTTCGGGATGATATTCATTACCTTTATTAACACGCTTTAAAGTAACTTTTTTAACTTCGTTCGGCCACCCTGAAAATCGAATGAGCTTATAATGATCATCAAGTATTGAAGCCTGTGCTAAGTAGACCTTTTGTGACCATTTATATTCCGTATTAAATAATTCAAAATAGTCATCAGGCTCATCAACTGCCGAATGATGGCAATAAGTAAAAACAATTTCATTTATCGGTGATCGTATAAGTAATGCAGCAATACCTTGTTCACTTTGTTTTTCAACTGAAAATCGTAATATTTCATCAGAAAGTGATTGTTGCATTGTAATAATTGAAGATCCCCTATCATTAAACTCCCGAGATTTCGTATAGCATTCAAGACCATCAATAGACTGTGCCATTGAACTTGGGTTACTTGCTAATTCGAATAACTCATTATAGGTAAGCTGCGATAAACTGTGATAGGCATAAAGAGTTTGAGGCTTCCCTTCTATTTTGTACGGTATCCAAATATGGGGGAGAGCATGCCCTGATACTTGCCTTATTTCGCTTTGATTTATACAAGATATGCCTTGAGTTGTTTCTAGAACCACTGAGTAATGATCGGCCGTTTGAGGTAATTCAATTGTTACTTTATCTTCTATTAAATCATATACTCTTGCTTGTCCATAAACATCAAGCTTTCCACTAAAAACAGTTTCCCCATTTTGTTTTACATCAAATGGCTCATCTGAAAAATAACAACCATATTTTGGATGAGTTAATGCAATATCTACGAATCGGTTTGAGACTTCTTCTCCACTTTCTTTTTTTTCACAGGTTAAATCTATATCCATAAATCGGTAGTCTTTCGTGATTTTCAGCTCTCGCCAAATTTTATTATTCCACACAATATAAATGTAACCAGATGGATAAAAAGAAGCTTCTTTATAGATAAAATCTGTATTTTTCGTTTTGAAAGGAACCACAGGCACTAACACATTATCCCACTCTTCCATTTCTGTTTCTTTGACAACAGGAGATAATGATTCACTCAGTAACAGGTTTATCTCTTTGGCAGAGTTTATGCTTGGAATAGTCAAATACAGAGACCGTACTTTGTCATCTAAAGACGAAAATTCGACGAGACTCTTGTGTCTATTTTTTCTGTCTTCTTTAGGCTTTTGTGTCTTTTCATTGATGATTTTTAATTTTGAAATCGATATTGATGCCGCGTTATTTGGCCATTGTCCTGCAAACTCTATGACGATTTTATTATCATTTTTAGGTTCTATTTCTATAAGACTGTCTTCTACTGAAGAGGGGCGATTTAAAAGTAAAGAAGAGGGAGTTGTAACCAAACTTCGATTAAGGGGCGGATTAAGCACATTATTAACTCGTCGCTGCAAACCAGAACCAAAAGGAAGCCGTACATCGTGAATATCTCTATTCTGGACTCGAAAAGAGAGAGCAACCCACTCCCCATTAATAACCAATCGCACCAATTGTTGAATTAAACTTGTTAACCCTCGATCATAAGTGATGGCTGATTTACGCTGTAGTTGAGGTGGTAATGAAGCAAAAAGTGTCTGTCGGCTTTTTTCTTGATGTAGATAATTCATCAACTCAAAGGGAGTTAACATGAAACCGAGATCTTTTTTAGTAAGTTGAAACCCGGGAATTAATCTGTACTGGCAGAGCATTGTTATCTCCACATTCAGGTCGAATGAGTTTATATTAAGTTAATAACTCACCATATAAATACTTAGCCTGAATACAGTCAAACTTATTCTCTATTACTCTGTACTTCCTAGAACAATCTCTCTTGTTTTTGTAAATAGCTAAAATAAAAGTTACATTTTAACTTGTTAAACTAACAACACTTTAAATGCAACCACTATTGCTAGATTGTAGTATAACCACCTAAACTCAGGTGGTTTATTTACTCAATTAATTATCAACTACGAAATGCCTTTTTTTCTGGAGCAGATAACGTTTCAGACTTATTTTTTATCCAATATTGTAACCATTTTTTCTGTTTTTCTTTACCTTTCTTCGACAGCTCCACCCAATAAGCTTGTGCTGATGGATATATTATCTCTTGCTTTAAACCAACAACCGTCCATGGTAAATTTCCATCAAAGTAACTCGCTGCTTTAGGCAATTCAAACTTATACCCTTTCATTACACCATCTAGCTTTTTATTTGAAAGAATACCTTCTTGCATAAGCTCTGTAATGCTCACTTCAGATGCAAGTATACCCTTTTGCTTACTGTCAACAATTGGGCCAAATGGACGTAATCCTTCAACCTTTTTACCTGTTGGAGAGGTATACCTCAATTCAAACTTAGCAATGAATAACTTCCTTTTCATTTGGTTTGCAGATAAAAATGCGGTTGGTTTTTTCTCTATTTTTCCTAAAACTAACTGAATAAATGCATCTTTTTCTTTATCCTGCATCTTTTTTGTAGAAGAAAATTGAACCTTATCGAAGGTTGCGACCATCTTCGGATAATTAGATCCAGCTTCACTCTCCATACTCGTATGATAAGTAATATCAGTTGCATATATAATATTCGATGATAATAAAGTCGGCCCCTTTCCATTTTTATTACGCTCACTCCAAACTGGATTTTTCCCTTCAATACTCAGCTTTAACTTCATTTGAACGTTATCAGGGTTTAAACCCATATCCAAATACGAGTTAGTTCTATCTTTATCTGCTAGGATCGCAACATAAATTGAGGATTCTTGCTCTTTCTCCCAAGAAAATGACTTAATTTCTCCACCTTTTTCATCGAAAAAATTAAATTCATTGTTAATATGTAAAGCAGATAACACTTTTATATTGCCATCCAAGAAGGAGTCAATACCTGCTTTTTTAATTACTAAATTACTCTTAACAAAACTCTCGATTAATAAATCAGCTTCGTTAATAACCGCACTTTTATTACCTAACCCATCAAAGAGATACAACGGTTTAGTTGATGTATCAACTCTTCCATAGGTATTGTTGTCATCAATGCCATAGTGAATATTGCTCATATCGTAAAGCACGCCACCAACGTCCAGTTTTTCTATCGAAACTTTATGCTGATTAAGCTTAAAGAAATACGACAGAGCTTTGTATTTACCATCTTGTTTCCACGTATCAAAATTTTCATACCAATAACCAGAAAACAGAGGTTTAAGACCGGGGATTTCATACTCACCGAACCAATAGGTTGGTTCAAATTCAACAGCGGTTAACGTTTGTTTTTCATCTTTATCCGCATCATAGTTATTGCCTAACTGCTGTGTGTAGTATGAAGCAAGTTCTTTATCTGATGACCCACACACGGTTAAATCAGACGCTTCTTTTGCTGATAACAAGACTTGATATTGAGGGCCATCAACATCAAGCCAGCCACGATCACAACCATAACTTAATGTTGCTTTAAAGAATTTCTTCGCATCTTCTGAAGCGTCTTTGGTTAATACAACTTGTAACTTAACACGAGTAAATGGCGTAATACGGTTTGTTTTATCTGGTTCTTTCCACTTTGAATAAGGCACCCATGATTTGTCATCATCTCGATCGTTAAGTATCAACAAACGGCTAAAGCCAATATCGCTCGATGTTAAATCTTGAACCGTATTGTCAAACAACTTAGCAAAATCAACAAAACCGTTCTCTTTGTCATCCATATACAAACTGGTTTGCACTGGGAATCCGGTATTAAACCTACCTTGAATTTTAGCTCGTTTAACTAAATGTTTCGTTGCCTCATCTAACGTTGCTTTCTTATTCTTATTGGCATATCCCACAAAGAAAGAGCGTGCTTGCGATGTGCCAGTTTTATCATCTCTCACTCGGTTCAGCCAATTCTGAGCCATGGTGTTGTAAGAAAACCGAGGAGCTTCCCAATTATCATTAAGAATATAAGTTTCTATGTAGCCTTGAACTCGATCGCTTGTGAGTTCTTTTTTATAATCACTATTTGAATTACTCCCTAACGATATTCTGGCAAGTAATTCAATTAAACCATTTAATGCCAAAGCTCGAAGTAAAAAACGTTTTTGTAATTCTTCAGATGTTTTATTCGCCTTTAGAAATGCTTCTACCTCTTCTTTTTTTGTTAACTGCTGTTCGATTTTCACCTTAAATCCACGATACTGTTGCAATACTTCAATGTGAATTTTACCTAACTGGTTTAGCTCATTAACGTTCTTATATTTGGCTTTAAAATCCTTGTAAGCCCCTTCTGTTAGTATTGAATCTAAAAAGCTTAACCCACTGTCCGCAATACTAGCACCCTCTTTAATTAACAGAACCCCAGCTGCGACAGGGGCGATAGGCGTTAACATTGCCACCCCCATTAAAGAGTTGAATACTGCTGACACTTGCTTTTTTTGATTATTATCTAGCCCTACATCAAGCACCTGTTTTGCTTGGCGAACTTTCTCTAAGTCAATCATACCTGTTCGGCTAGGTGGCAAAGCCAATGAGTATGTGGGAGGCAATAGACTGATTTCAACACGTCTATCCTCAGCTAATACTGAATCGTCCCTTGTTTCACTCATATCGACTTTAGCACTGTCTGCACTTATTGGTTGAGTGTTTCCATGTGACAACGTAACAATACGCTCAGCTAATGTTTTATCTTCTTTCGCTTTATCTAAAATTGCTTGTTCAATTTGCTTCGCGCGATCCTCAGCAATCGTCTTATTCGCCTTATCACTGCCAATTCGCCCTGCGTGCCCATCGATTTGAATTCGATAATCTGGGTGTGTTTTTAGTAGTTCTGCAATTTTCTCACAAACTTTATCAATATCACTGCGTAATGTCGTACCTGTATTTGGTAACTCCGACGAATTAAATTTGAAGTTAATATGAATAATCGCGCGAGTACCTTGCGTAATAATACGAGCTATTTGCTCTTTACCATCATTATTCAAAATCTTAGTGGCATCTGAAAGCTGCTTAGCCCAATCCGCCTCAGCTTTTACCATCACAATTTTTTGCAAATAATCAGTGGTTGCATCATCAAAGTCTTCTTGTGCTTTATCCGATTTTTTCTCTAGCTTTCCTTGTTTATCTACTAGCTGATAAAAATCATACATACTACCAATACTGTCTACAATAGGTAAGCCTTTAGCTAATTTTGTATAGGCGCTTCCTTCAAACCAACTTGCCGCAAGGTTTCGAGTACTAACGGATGGCCCGTGCTCTTGAAGATGCTCTCTCATATCAATAAAGAAGTCACGCATAACAGGCGTATTGGCATAAACATTTCGAACCACACTTCGAGCAACCTGAGACGGTGCTAATCCTTGCAGTGTTTCTGCTGTCTCGACCGCTTTTGTAAACGCAACACGTGCATCTTTGACCGATTGCAACCCAAATAAGAAACTCGCCCCTGCAGTAAGCGGCTCTGGTAAAACACGCTCAACGGTTAATTTACCCCAAATATTTTTTGCCACACTGGTTGCAATTTGTTGGCTAGATAAATCACCAAATACACCAATGCCTTTTGTCGCAAAACCTTGAGCATAAGATTGCGCTGTCTTTTGCACTGCGGATGCAATACCAAGCGTGGCTACACCAGTGCCTTTTAGCGCAACTGGGTTTCCTTGCTGTGTCATAAAATCAGAATAGCTAGGTAGTGCGCTTGGGTATTGATAAATGAGACACTCTTCAAGGGAGATTAAATCACCACATACCATCGCCAACTTACCAAAACCGCTTATCGGTTTAAAAGTGACTTTTTCATGCAGTTCATAAGTATAGACATCTTGTATCCTTTCATTCCCTGAATGCTTATCATTCGCTTTAAATTTTAATTGCCCTTGCTTTACTGAATCAGGAAAAATAGCGTCTATTCCTTCTTCTAATATTTCTTTTTGCTTATCTAAATAGTCTTTTACCCAAAAACTCGTGCGAAGCAAAAAGTAGCCATCATCAATTAATTTAGGATCAAAATTAAATACAACACTTGGTAGTATTTTTTTATAGTCTTCAGGATTTTTCACTTGATCCCCAACGGGATCTGCTTTAACCACAAAACTCGTGGCCAAGACTTTTTCTGCTTCACCAGAACTGTCTTGCGCTGCTTTCACTTGAACAAGCGAAACCTCTGCCCCCACATACAAATCGCTACTGAACACCACCCCAAGCGAATGAAAAACAGGGGTAATAATACCTTGAATTTCTGTTACTTCACTCGCTATAATTTTGTCATACCAAGCATTGTAATCATTCTGTTCATCTGTCAGTTGTTTACCGGGTTCTTTTTCATAAAGTTCAGCTAACTGGCTAACTTTGATTTTACTGATAGTAAATTCAATTAATTTGGAATATTTTTCTTCCACTTTTAATTTATTGGAATAAATATCTTTTAGTGAATCGTTTAACGCTTTAACGCTGGTGTGTGTTTCAGCCAGTTGTCCAATCACATTTAATGGCGGAAACATTAATGAATATGGTTTGTCTAAATTTAATTCACTAACCGTTAATGGTTGTTTATGACGTAAAAAAGTTTGTTTTTTTGCTACGGCTTCAGGTGCTGTATTCTCATCAAAATAACCCAGTTGACACAGTAAACCGTCTTTATTAGTTCCCCATAATACTGGATTTTCAACATCATCAACCAAAACAGGGGTGAATGGAATTGGGCGAACGTTGCGTAAATCATTAACCTCAGTTAAATCAGATGATTGATGCCAAGTTCTAAACTCTTTTGTTCGTCCATTATCATGAAGGTCAAAATATGCACCTAAGAGATAAACACCATGGTCATAGGTTTTTAAAGCAGACATTATTTACTCCCCTTAAACCATAAACCATTATTTGCTAATCCATTATAAAGGATCCCTTCTCCTGACATGGCACCATGTGAGAAAGCACTCCATGACCATACTTTGTCCTCGGTACGATCAACAATAGTGACATAAGTCATTTTACTCAGAGCACTATAATGTGCATCCTTTCCTAAAATTTGAGCAGGCACAAAATCATCAACCATTTGTTTTACGGTTCCTTTTTCTATATCAAAAAAGAAACCAAAAGAAGGATTGGATCCCCAAGCGTAACGACCTTCTGGATCAATTGAGCTTATATCTAATGAGCGTTCATCCATTGACAGTGAACGATCAACACCAATCCAATTGATCTCTTCATTAGTATTCGCATCTTCAATCAAAACGCCAAAATCTAAAACAGTCGTTCGTTTTCCTTCAAAGTTAACTGCTGTAGTTCTTACATCGAAATCAATCTCACTAATTTCACCAGTCTCAGAATCCCAACGAGAATAACGATTACGATATCTCTCATGATACAAATAGCGGCTGTCCTCAGACCAAAGCATATTAAGTGGAGAAGTAGTTTTCTGTACAACTGTCACTTTACCTGTTTTTAAATCATACACACTTTTCTGGCCACCAGAGCCAGCCCACGCCACATAACGATGGTTTGGTGAGCGAGTTAAATTTCGAATCGTTACATTAATGGTTGCATCCGTCACCAAACGCAAATCGGTACCATCTGTTTTCATGCTCCAAATCTTAACCCCACTCTCATATTCATCTTTTGAGCTTGAGTTCGCCCACGCAAATTGAAAACGCGGTAAATCGTATGAGCTAGCGTCATTAAGATCTTCTTTTGGCCACTCTTTGGCTTTTTCAACAAAGTAACGTGGAAAGTCTTGATACATTACTTTTAATTCTTTTTTTCGCCCAAACGCCGCATGTTCACTGCTTTCCATAATGTAATAGTTATTCTCACCCACATAGGTGCGATCTGGATGTTGCTCTGCTCTTAATTGAGCCGCTTCTGCTGCCACACTTTCAGGGTCATTACACCCCATTAAAGTGATGCTAAATAGTGCAAGTAATAGTATTTTTTTCATTGTTCTAGCCTATTAATTCTGAAATTTTAATTTTTGTTAAATGTGAGATTATCTGTACATTTTTAATTATTAAATCAATCACATTTAATGGCGCTTTATGGCGTAAGAAGGTTTGCTTCCTTGCTACAGTTTAAGGTACGACATCCTCATCAAAATAACCCAGTTGACACAGTAAACCGTCTTTATCCGTGCCCCATAATACAGGGCTTTCAGTATCATCAACCAACACAGGTGTAAAAGGGATTGGGCGAACATTGTGTAAATGAGCCTCGGTTACATCAGATGATTGATGCCAAGCTGCTTCAATTCTCTCGCCCTCTTCATCTAGATAATTTGTAAAGTAAGCCCCTAATAAATAGATTCCGTGATCATAGGTTTTTAAAGCTGACATCACTTGTCCTCCTTAAACCATAAACCATTGTTAGCTAAACCATTATATAAAATAGCGTCCCCAGATAGCGCCCCATAATAAAATGCACGCCATGACCACACTCGATCTCCAACACGATCAACAATTCTAACTTTAGCAAAGCTGTCTAAAGCACTATAGTGGGCCTCTTTGCCTAAAATTTGAGCTGGTGTATAATCGGTAGTCATTTGCTTAACTGTTCCTTTTTCTATATCAAAAAAGAAACCAAAAGAAGGATTAGATCCCCAAGCATAGCGACCAGTTGGACTAATCGATCTTATGTCTAATTTTCTTTGTTCTCTAGGTAATGATTTTGAAGACTTTAGCAAAACGCCTTCATTTGATATCAAATTAAGTTTATACACACCATAAACATTTAAACTAACTAACGTATCATCTGTGATTTTAGCGAAGCTACTAAATTGAAAATCAATCTCACTAATTTCACCAGTCTCAGAATCCCAACGAGCATAACTATTCATCGCGTCATCAAAATACAAATAACGGCTATCCTCCGACCAAAGCATATCAAGTGGTGAGGTATATTTATGCATATTTGAAACCTTACCCGTTTTTAAATCATACACACCTTTCTGACCACCAGTTCCCGCCCAAGCAACGTAACGATTATTTGGTGAACGAGTTAAAGTACGAATAGCAGCAAAACCAATGGTTGCATCCGTCACCAAGCGTAAATCTGTTCCGTCGGTTTTCATACTCCAAATCTTAAGCCCACTCTCATATTCATCTTTTGAGCTTGAGTTAGCCCACGCAAATTGAAAGCGCGGTAAATCGTATGAACTGGCATCATTAAGATCTTCTTTTGGCCACTCTTTGGCTTTTTCAATAAAGTAACGAGGAAAATCTTGATACATTACTTTTAAATCTTTTTTTGTCGTGAATTGAATGTCACCACTGCTTTCCATGATGTAATAATTATGCTCGCCCACATAGGTACGGTCTGGGTGTTGCTCTGCTCTTAATTGAGCCGCTTCTGCTGCCACACTTTCAGGGTCATTACACCCCATTAGAGTGATGCTAAATAGTGCGAGTAATAGTATTTTTTTCATTGTTCTAGCCTATTAATTCTGAAATTTTAATTTTTGTTTTCAAAACGGATAATTCATATTCTGTTGTCCCTAAGTCAGCACTTGCGCCGCGAATAATATCAACCTCTTCAACCTCTTTTGGCCAACCAGAAAAAGGGAGATTTAAGAATCCTTCATCATCGGCTTTTGCTTGTCTGAAATAAACTTTCTGTGACCATTCTTCCTCTTCATTTCTCAACATAAAGAAATCATCAGGTTGGTCTGTCGTGCTGCAAATTCGGTAACGTAATGTGATTTGATTTTTTGGTGGCATCACAGTGATTGCTGCAATGTTGCTATCATTCTGCTTATTAATTAATTCTGAACCAAAATCTGAATTATCAACTATGGGTAACTTGTAGATACTATCCCCTTCAAATGTTTGCTGCTTGCTATAAACAGACATTTCATCAGTGGATACCGCGACATTAATATAATCAGTCTCTAGTGCGTTGATGTCATTTTCATTCAATGATCTTTGACTATAATAGACATAACAATCGGTTTGCTGTTGACCTAATATTTTATAAGGTAACCAAATATGAGGCATGGGGTGACTTATTCGTTTCGTAATATTTGAGCCATCATCTTTTGTTGGGCTTTCGTGTGTCGCTAGACATATTTCATCATGCTCAAAATCTACAAATTTTAATGTGACCTCTTCTTCTCCTAAATCAAATACTCTTGCTTGTTCACATAGATCGAGTTCACCAGAAAAGACTTTTTTCCCTTGTTGATACAATTCAAATTTTTCAAAAGAGACATTAGATTCTGGCAGAAACTCCGATCCTGTAATATTTACATGATAAGATTGTGACGATTCTTTATTGTCGTCTTGATGATAATATTCACAAAAATAACCATTTTTATTAATCGCAATTTCTCGCCATACTTCCTCCTTCCAAACCACATAAAAGAAGCCAGTTTTATATAGTGAATATTTATTGCCTTCCTTCTTCATAGGAACTATAGGTACTAATACGTTATCCCACTCTTCCATTTCTGTACTTTTATCAACTAGAGATAAAGATCCAGCAAGTAACAGGTTTATCTCCTTGGCTGAATTCATGCTTTGTAAGGTGAGTTAACATATAACCGAGATCTTTTTTAGTAAGTTGAACCCGGGAATTAATCTGTACTGGCAGTGCATTGTTATCTCCACATTCAGGTCGAATGAGTTTATATTAAGTTAATAACTCACCATATAAATACTTAGCCCAAATACAGTCAAACATATTTTCTATTATTCAGTCATTCCTAGGTCGACCTCTCTTGTTTTTGTAAATAATTTATACCTTAGTTACATAATAAAAAACGATCCTATTAGAGGATCGTTTTTTGTATAATAAAAGTACGAGGATTAATTAATGTTATATAAAGAATCTCTAGTCTATATGACTTTCACACTCTGTAATTTCTCTTTTTCAGCAGCTATTTTTGCTAATGTAAATACCAATGTAACTTGAACACACAAAGCAAAAACAAAAATTAGGGCGTTTTCAACAAAGCCTGCAATAACAAAACTGATTAGTGCAATCCCACCGTTCAATAATGCGTATGGTAGCTGAGTCTTGAAGTGTTCAAACTGATCACAGCCTGCCCCTGTCGAAGACAAAATAGTCGTTTCCGAAATAGGAGAGCAATGATCACCAAATAAGCCGCCAGATAATACCGCACCGATACTCGCATATAAAGGCGCATCAATAGCAATGGCTGTTGGAATAACCAAAGGCATCATTATAGCGAACGTTCCCCATGATGAGCCGGTTGCAAACGAGATAATCGCTGCTAACAAGAACGCTACTGCAGGAACTAACCAATGAGGAAAACCACTTTGCGCTTGCTCTGCAATATAAGCTGCCGCACCTAACTCTTTGCCAACAGAGCTTAATGACCACGCTAGGATTAAAATGATAGCCACTTGCATCATGTTACCCATGCCCTTCATATAAACTGAAATACCTTCAGACCAACCTCTAACTTTATAAAGTGCCATTAACCCAATTAATGTCGCCGCTGCAAAGAAGTACGCCGTCGATAGAGCAGAACGGAAAACTGAGCCAGATACCTTTTCAAATGGGAAGCCTAACGGAACTAGCATTGAACAGAGTACAATTCCCATAACAAGTAATGGACCCCATACAAACGATGCCTTTGCATTTTTATGCGTGAAAATTTCTTTAGACACATCAGATGATACGTGAGCATTACCTTGATCTGCCGCTTGTTCAGCTCTAGCCATAGGACCGAAGTCTAATTTTTTAAACGCCACAAGTGGAACGATGCCAATAGCTAATATTGCATAAAATTGAAATGGGATCGCACCAATAAAAGCATCCCAGTCGCTAATATCTGTCACGCTTAGAGCCATAAATTCTTTTTGAATTAACCCCATGATATACACGCCCCAGCCAATAAATGGGATCAAAATAGCGACAGGGGATGAGGTTGAGTCAATAATGAAAGCTAGCTTTTGACGAGAGATTTTTAATTTATCGAAAAGAGGACGAAAAACAGGACCTACAATTAAAGGAGTGCCTAAATCAGAGAAGAAAATAACAATACCACCTAACCATGCAGATGTTTGTGCTTGAAACTTACTTCTCACCCAAGTAGTCACTTTATCAGCAAAGGCATAACCTCCACCAGATTTCTCCATTAAAGCAACAAAACCACCAATGAAAACAAGTAAAACAATGACACCAGCGTTATAACTGTCTGTTAATTGTGGAGATATATAGCTTTTAACCATTACACCAAAGGTTTCAAGTGGATCAAGGTGCGTAAATAAGCCATTTAGCATAGCAACGCCGCTAAGTACGCCAGCAAATAAACCAACCACCACATTTCGAGTAGTTAATGAGATTAAGAGCGTAATAGCAATAGGGATAAGGGAGGTAATGTCTGTCTGTTCCATGGCAATATTCCGTTTCAACAACTAAAAAATAAAACAAATATAAATTCAATAAATATGACTATATATACTTTACAGCGTAATGTACATAAAAAATGAGTGATAATAATACTTAATTTATTCTTTACAAACAATTAACAGAGTGTCATTCTGCAATTTGTTATTAATATAGTTATTAACTCTAAAAACAGGCGCTTAGAAATAGAATGAAAATTATGCAGTTTACAAGGATTCAGCGACTGCGCTTCTCCTCTTATTTTTTAGAACAAGTTTACTTGCCCTATGCCAAGTTTTCTTATGTTCCTATCTTTATGTTTCTTAGCTTTCTCATCGGTGATGTAATGCACTTTGGTGAAGCAGCATTCTGGCCCGCAATTTATCGCTTAATTCTGTGTAGCATCATGTTGTCGGCAACCTATTACATCAAAAACTATCGCCCTAAAGCATTACAAACAGGTGAAGTACTGTTGCTACTTTCCGGTTCTCTTTTTCTTGTTTATATCGCAGAGTTAGCCTTTGCTATCAACGATACCAATTATCAAGATGGCATCATGCTCGTTCTTGTCTATATAGGGACTTTCTCTCGCCTTTCTTTAAAGTACAGTGCGACAGCCTTAACGGGAGCGTTAGTCATTTATCTTATTGGGATTTCACCAACCATGTATGTGGTGGACCAACCCAAAGAAGTTGAACGCCTAACTCTTTATTTTTCAGCCTATATTTTATGTTTAACCGCTTGTATTCGAAGAGAGTTGGAGTACATCAACCAATTTAAACAAACTCAACAAATTCGCTCACAACAGCTCACGCTTGCCGCTCAATCCGCTAAATTAAAAATCATGGCTCTGACTGACCCATTGACTGAATTACACAACCGTTTATATTTACAACAAGTGATTGAACCAAGCATAAAAATAGGACAACCATTAGCGATAATGATGGTTGATGTTGACCATTTCAAGAGGATTAATGATCAATTTGGCCACATTAAGGGAGACCGAGTTTTACAAAAATTAGCAACGGTCATGAAAAATGTGATAGGTAAGAAAGGAGCGGTAATCCGATTTGGCGGAGAAGAATTTCTTATTATTTGTGATATTCAACAACAACATGATTTTGAGCAATTGGCAGATAAATTACTCAATTCCGTTCACTGTATAGCAGCAGGAAACAATTCTTTATCTGTTTCTATTGGCACCTATTACACTCCCAATTTATCACAACATTTAGATGATGCTATCCATCGAGCTGATGAGTGCTTATATCAATCAAAGAACAAGGGCCGCAACTGCATTACGCATTATCAATACAGCGTACCAGTTCGTTAGCTGCTAGATCGTAACAAGCTAAACGATATACACTTAGCGATAAATACTTCAAGCCGAATGCATTACTCATTCGGCTTTTTATTTAAGTTCAAAAAACTAGCTATCCGCAGGGAAAACAACGCCTGTCTGCTTACGGATCTCTGTCGTTACTTTCGAGATCAACAATGAACGCTCAACTGCATGATCATCCATTTTATTTGATTCTACTTGCTCGGCAAATTTAAGTGCTTCATAGAACATTGGATTAGCATTCTGGTCAAGTGTTAGATCTTCTTTATCACCACCACGAGGGATCTTTGTTACCTTCTCACCAATCGAAATCATTTCAGCAAGGATTGCGCCATTTTCACCTTGGATCTCACTTGGTACATAAGAATCACTGGTTTTAGAGTGCATGACAACGACATCAAAGCCATCGTAACCACAAATGATACTGCCATTACCATCAACACCTGAATCCAATACATGCGCTTGTGCTTGAATCGATTTAGGTTCACCAAATAACTCAATCATAGAGCCGACACAGTAAAATCCAATATCCATAATAGAGCCGTTAGAGAACTCAGGGTTAAAAGTATTTGGGTTTTCACCATTGAGGTATTTAGGGTAACGCGAAGAATACTGACAATAAGTAATATGCGCCTTTCGAATTGCCCCTAAGCTTGGTAAATGCGATTTAATCTGTTGAAAGTTCGGTAGATATGGCGACATAAATGCTTCAAACAACACCACATTGTTTTCTTGTGCCGTTTGATACGCTAATTGCGCTTGGGTGTAATTTGATGCCATTGGCTTTTCACAAATAACATGTTTTCCCTGCTTCATCATTTGAATCGATTGAGGCGCATGAAAAGAGTTTGGGCTGGCAATATACACCGCATCCACTTCTTTGCATTGTGCCAATTGATCCAAACAATCAAACGTTAACTCTGCTTTAAACTTTTCAGCAAACGCTTTTGCTTGTTCTAATGAGCGTGAATATACCGCAGTAACTTCATACTTCCCCGACTCTATTGCCCCCGCTAAGAATCGTTCAGTTATCCAGTTGGTTCCAATAACAGCAAGTTTGATCATAATGGTCTCTTTATTGGTTTTGTTTTTCTAATATTTACTATTGTTTAACGTCTTATTTTAATTGTAATGCCACAGAGCTAAATTGAATACCAGACCAGCCTGTCACCATGAAATTTCTAATATTTTGGTGGTCATCATTGGTTGGGTTTTGTAATACATCTTCACGGTAATATTGACCAAAACACGCTAAGGTTTGCTCAACACTCAATTTATTTAGCTCAGCAAATGCAAAAATCTTACATGACCCATTATTCTGATCCGCTTGATTGACTACCTTTCCATTTGAAAACTCTGTTGGCGTAAAGTCATAGTTATTATCAATAACAGCCATTGTCTCAGTAAATTCAACCAACTCAGGTTGAGTATTCAATTTTTCAATAAATGTACGTAACGCCATGAGATCTTCCTTGTTTATCTAAATTCATTCTCTTTAAATGATATTTTTCATACAAAAAAACCTAGGTAGAATCTCCACCTAGGTCTCTTTTATTTTACTAATAGATCTTGCCACTGCTGGTTCTTATTCATGTAATGAACCACATAAGAGCAGACGGGTACAATCAATAAACCAGAGCTTTTCACCTCTGCTAAAAAGGCTTCCATCATCACTTTTCCGTAGCCTTTACCTTGCAGCTCATCCGGAATTCGTGTGCTTATGACATCAAGAATATTGCCCTTCTTTTCATAATAAACTTTTGCTACCGCATCACCTTCTAAAGCGATTAAGTAGCATTTGTTATCTGGATCATGGGTAATCGCATTCATTCTATATTCCTTTTGAATGATCGTTGGCTTATGCCATTGATTGTCGTCCCTATACTGTAATCAGTTCCACTTCAAAATGCGAGTTTCATTACCCTCTTGTGGTGCTTCTGGAATATTTAATGACAATAACAACGAAATAAATGCCATTGTAGCGCCAACATAGAACACAGCAGCAGGCGATACCAACCATATCAAACCAAAGCTTACTGGGATAACAACTGCTGCTATATGATTAATGGTGAATGCCACACCCGCAGTTGATGCCATATCAGCAGGATCGGCAATTTTTTGGAAATAAGTTTTAATCGCTAATGCTAATGCAAAGAACAAATGATCAATAATATATAACGCTGCTGCCATTTCTGACGTTTGAACTAATGCGTAGCCAACAAACACAAAAATAAGACCGATATATTCAAACATTAGTGCCTTGCGCTCACCCACAACACCAATCCAGCGGCCAATATTTTTAGCAAAGAGCCAATTAAATGTATAATTAGCAAGAAACAGTAGAGTGATGTCAGCAGCTGAATAGCCAAATTTTTCAACCATTAAAAAGCCTGCAAACACCATAAATATCTGACGACGAGCACCACTCATAAATGTGAGTGCGTAGTACAACCAATAGCGCTTGCGTAGAACCAATTTTTTCGTTTGTGGTGTTTCACTTTCAAAGTTCGGGAAAGACAACCACATAAAAACAGTCACCATAAGGGCAATTGTCCCTGCAATTAAATAGATCCATTTAAACTCTAATTGCACTAACTCAAGTAATACCCACAGCACACCATAAGTACATAATGATGCAAGAGCACCAATCGAGATAAGCTTACCTAGCATTTCAGGGGCCTCTTCTTTAGTTAGCCACTGTAATGATAAGGATTGTTTTAAGGTCTCAAAATAGTGAAAGCCTACCGACATCAACAACGTGGTGCATAATAGGCCATACACACTTGGGAAAAAACCAGTAATTGCTACACCAACTGCCAACATCACCAAAGCGAGGATCATGAACTTTTGCTCACGAATAAAAATAAGGATGAAAACAGCAGTAAACGCTAGAAAACCAGGGATCTCACGCACACTTTGCAAAAGCCCAATATCAGCGCCAGTAAACGCCGCTTTTTCGATCACGAAGTTATTAAGTAGCGCATTCCATGTAGAAAAGGCAATGGGAACAACGATGGAAATTAAAATCAAAAATGTTTTAGGATTTTTCCAATGAGCAAGGCTCGGCATGATAGTGACTCTCATTTTTATTTATATTGCGACTACAGTAGCATAACTTTTATTAATTCTAGCCCGTCACAACCTAATCTTTACTTTATTTACCTACGGCTATAAGTTAGCGTTTAAATAAACTGACCAAGTATTCCATATTTTCAGACAATACTTCTGTATTAGAGTAAATCCCAACCACACCAGTTTTGCATTGTTCAGTAGGTAAGGCGACAACTCTTTGCAGGGCCATTTTCGATTTTATTTTATCGGTATAAGGCATAATAGCATCGCTCATTTTAAGCATATCGATACTGGCTTTTAATGAATCTAACTCATAAATAACTTTGGCTTGTTGTGCTTTTAATGCAAAGGTCTCTGCGCCTTTATCATTCAGAACTTTCCCGTCTCTAGTGTGGTCTGGCGTAACTTTTATTTGTGGGTAATCATGCAGGCTTAACGCCTCATCATTTAATAATGGGTGCCCTTCTCGAACATATAAAGATTCACGCTCTGTAAATAAGGGAATAAAACGCACTCGGTTACGAGAATCAATATTTTCTATTTCATGACCAATAAAGAGATCAATATCACCATTAAGCAAATGACTTAGCATTGATAATCCATTACCAAACTCAATGTAGAGTGAATTATTGGGATGAGTCTCTATAAATTGTTTAATAACATCCGCGGCAAAACACTCCCACCACGCTTCACCAATCCCAATTTTAATTTTACCTTGGCTGCGCGCTTTCATGTCCGATAGTTGATGCATCATCTGGCCATGTTTTTCATAAATATCTTGTACATAACGATAGTAGACCCAGCCAGCACTGGTTAATTCAACTCCTTTAGATTTTCGATGAAACAATAATGTGCCAAGTACATCTTCTAATTTTTTGATTGCCGTTGTGAGTGTTGGTTGACTAATGAACAATTTATCCGCCGCGGCTTTAATACTGCCTTGGCGAGCCACCTCATAAAAGTAACGGTACTGCTTTTCCATCATGATAATCCATAGTAAGTATCGCCTCTACCATACTCGTGATATAAATTTTTTCTATATCAGAGTTCAAATTATCAATTATTCATACCGATTTAATTTCGCTATATTAGTTTTACTTTCTTTAATAAATATTGGATATCAAGATGGAAAAACGTTGGTGGCATAACAGTGTGGTATATCAAATTTACCCACGCAGCTTTTGTGATTCAAATAATGATGGTATTGGTGATCTTCAAGGTATTATCAGCAAGCTCGATTACTTAACCACCCTTGGTATCGACGTTATTTGGCTCTCTCCTGTTTATCAGTCTCCGATGGATGACAATGGCTATGATATCTCTGATTATCAAGCCATTGCTGCTGAATTTGGTAGCATGGATGACATGCGTGAGCTAATGCAAAAAGCGGAACAACGTGGCATTAAAATCGTCATGGATTTAGTGGTTAACCATACTTCTGATGAACACCCTTGGTTTGTTGAAGCGAAAAATAACAAAGACAGCGAATACCGTGATTTTTATATTTGGCGTGATGCGGGTGAAAACGGAGAAGCACCAAGTGATTTAGGCTCTATCTTCGGGGGCACAGCATGGGAGTGGGACGAGGAAAATCAGCAATACTATTTCCATTTATTCTCAAAACGTCAGCCAGATTTAAACTGGGAGAACCCTGCTGTTCATCAAAAAGTATTTGATATGATGAACTGGTGGATTGACCAAGGTATTGGTGGCTTCCGCTTAGATGTAATTGATCTCATAGGAAAAGAGATCGATAAGAAGATCACAGGAAACGGCGAGCGTCTTCACCCACTTCTTCAACAGATGAATCAAGCAACGTTTGGTAATAAAGATTTATTAACCGTGGGTGAAACTTGGGATGCCACGCCAGAAACGGCACAGCTTTATAGCAACCCTGCTCGTAATGAACTATCAATGGTATTTCAGTTTGAGCACATTACTCTGTTATGGGAAGACGGCGACAAGTGGAAGCCAAAACCATTAGATCTTAATGCCTTTAAGCAAGTGATGATTAAATGGCAGCTTGAGTTAAGCAATAATGGTTGGAACTCACTGTTTTGGAATAATCACGATTTGCCTCGTGTTGTTTCTAAGTACGGTTGTGATGGTCAATATCGTGTTGAATCAGCGAAGATGTTAGCGACAACACTGCACCTACTAAAAGGCACACCTTATATCTTCCAAGGTGAAGAGATTGGTATGACTAACGTGGCATTTGATACGTTAGAAGAGTACAAAGACATTGAAACGCTGAACTTCTATAAAGTAAAAACTGACTCTGGCGTTAGTCATGAGACCATGATGAAGGGCATTCATGCCAATAGTCGTGATAACGCGCGTACACCAATGCATTGGGATGATTCTGCCCACGCTGGTTTTACTCAAGGATCGCCTTGGATCTCATTGAACCCTAATTTCCCTGAGATAAACGTGGCTGCGGCTTTGGAAGATAACGATTCTATTTTCTATCATTATCAAAAGCTGATCGCACTGAGAAAACAGAATCCTGTGATTGTGTACGGTGATTTCATTCCACTGTTTGAAGAACATCCTGCGGTATTTGCTTATGAGCGTAAAGATGCCGATCAACATTTAGTTGTGTTAAATAACTTTAGTGCTGAGCCTCAGACGTTAACTCTGCCTGAGCATTTAGTGAATAAAACTGTGGAATGCTTAATTGCAAATCTGGATCCTCTCACTCATTTAGGATCACACCTAGTACTTACACCGTATCAGAGTATCGTTGTAAGACTGTAGTTAGATGCTTATAGCTTACTACAAAGACTATTGAACCACCCTTGTAGCGCCCTATTGCTTATCTATTAGATTACCTTCTATTGATAGTTATGCTGTAGGAATGGGGCGTTACACTCACACTCTCGCTTTTTACATGCCTTTAAACAGGCTTTGAGCATTTCGGCTTACTGACAATTTCACCCCACCAATATGAACGTGCAAATGCCCTAACAGATCTTTTTTTACTTTGTCTATTTTAGCTACGTTCACAATACTTGAACGATGAATATGCCAAAAATGATCCGGATTTATTTTCTGCTGTAACTCCTTAAGAGAACAACGGATCAAATACTCGGTTACTTTATTATTTTCTTGCTGGGCATAAACAGAAACATATTTATCTTCTGCTTTAAAATAAAGCACATCATAGATAGATATTAGGTGTAAATCTTCTCCTTGATAGGCTTTAATCCAAGTTAAATAATCTGGCGTTTTTTGAGCAGACAACTGCTGTATTTGAATTAACAAATCACTCAGTATGGCTTGGTGTGGGCTGTTTTGGACTTCTATCAAAGGATCTGATGAACTTCTTTGTATGGAAAGCCTTTGTTGAACAATTCTCTGTTGTATCTTTTCACACGTTACCGCTAGCCTTGTTTCTGATATTGGCTTTAATACATAATCTATCGCATTATTTTCAAAGGCTTTTATTGCAAACTCATCATACGCTGTAATGAACGTAATCAAAGGTGGCGTGGCCGATTTTTGCAGTTGAGTCGCTAATGTCATGCCATCTAACTCTGGCATTTTAATATCCAAAAAGGCGATGTCTGGTTGATGCAACTCTATTGCTTCTAGTGCTTCTTTACCATTAGCACAAGTAGCGACAATCTCTAAATCTAACCATAAATCAGAGAGCATTTTTTCAAGATGAAAACGCAGTAAAGGCTCATCGTCGGCAATAATAGCGGTAATCGATTGATTCATGAATATTCCTTGTTCAGCAGTTCTAAACATTCCATTGGTATTGATAACTCCGCGGTTACCCCACCTTGCTTGTTTTCAGCGATAGTTAACGATGCTTTACCTTCAAATAAATCGTGTAATCTCTGTTTTATATTATTCAAACTCATGCCATTACCCGCAGTATAACTCGTTGAATTTAAACCTAATCCGTTATCAGAAATCGTAGCCTTAAAGACATCATCAAGTTGATTAAACTGTACCTTTATCTGCCCACCACTCGCTTTAGGTTCAATACCATGTGTAATGGCATTTTCTACTAAAGGTTGGATTAATAATGGGGGCAATGACAATGAATCAGTCAACTGATTATCAATGTCATAGTTTAATCTGTCACCTAAGCGAATTTGCTGAATAGCTAAATAAGCGCTGAGTAGTTCGCTCTCTTGTTCTAGACTGATTAGTGGTTTACGGCTTGTTTTTAATGTACCTCGCAGTAAATCGGTGAGTTTTTCTAACATCAACTTTGCTTTATTACTGTCCAACTCAATTAATGCACTAATATTCGCCAATGTATTAAATAAGAAATGCGGTTCTATTTGGCTTTGTAATTGGCTCAACTGGCTCAGTACTAGTGCTTTTTCTTGCTCTGATTGCTTACGCTTAGCCACTTCTAATTCTTGTTCTGCTAATAGTTTTTGTTCATTAGTATGAAAATAGTAAAAACAGATTATTGAAAATATAAGTCCTAATAGCACTACGGGTTTAAGCGCTTCTATCGTTGAAAAGTCATCGTATTTTTTAAGCCATATAAAGGCGTGCAGTGTACCAAAAATAACAGTGAATACCATGGCTATCGCGCTTGAGTACACTTTTCTAATCATCGGGAAAAGTTTATCTAATATGTACGCAGACAAAATTGCACTATAGCCATAACCAAGGCTAATAATGATATGTTCATAAAATGGTGATGGCCAAAGATTACTCGTTACCATCGCAATAATAATGCAAAATACCGTGGTGATAGAGACACTTTTTAGTAATCTAAACGTTGGCTCTTTTTGTTTGTTTATTGTAACCATTAAAATCTTCCTTTTAGGTTCAGTAAGATCATATGCTTATCTGGTAGGTTTGCATACGCAGAATCGCTTTTTCCTGTTAAAAAACGCGCGGCAAGTTCCATTTCAATACTCGAATCTCCATTATCATGCACCAAATAATTTAGCCACTGTGTTGCAATTACGCCATTATCTTGTGGAGAATAAAGTACATCAAACGTTGGTGTTAACTCACTTAACCACCCGATATTTTGACTCCATTGCCAATTCGACCATGCGCTTGGGTCTAAGCTCCAATGAAACATCATGTTATGCTGAACCATGTTGGCATTAAGATACCCTTGTTGATACGAAGGTGACGCAATATTGAATGCATTCTCCCATTCATTTTCTCCCCACGCGCGGCTGTCATACCAATATTCTACAACAAGGGTGTTGCCTATTTCATTTGCCCAAGTAAAACCCACTAATGCTTGATAGGCGTTGGACTCTTTTTCTAACTTCACAGGCGCATACATTGAATTTGGTTTTTGATAATTAGGCTGCTGATAGGCTAAGTATTTTGATTGATACAGCGCCGAGCCATGAAACTCCCACGACGCATCAATGACAGTTACAATGCTCGCACCTAATAGTCCTTGGCGAACATCGTCATAATAAGCGACCCATTGGTATTCGGCATCTCCCACTAACGCATAACGTCTTATTCCAATTCCTTGCTGTTCGCTTTGCTCTTCTAACTTGCTCCCTTCTTGCTGAGTCCATGACGAATCGGTATAAATTAATGACCACTCTCCTTGGTTATCAAAATAAGATACCAAGGCAACTCCCGCCCCTTCTTCTACTTGAATACCAACAGGGTTGCGTCGATATGGAGTAAAAATATCCAGAGGACGATAGCCATAACCTACGCCCCAATCTACTCTGACTTTTCCTAATTGAAAATCCAAAGGCAGATCGAAGACATCCATACTATGCTGCCAGAACAACTCACTGATGATTAATTCTGCTTCTGAGGGTTGATCTTGATTTGGGATGCTTGAGTCGTAATACAGATCATTGCCTTTTAATGCCACCACTGCATTCCAATCTTGATAACCAATCTGAACATCTAACACCCCATTAATTGACTCTTGATGTTGTGACTCCGTTAATGGCACAAAAGCGGTTTCTCTTTGTGTTGTTGTTTGGGCACTCAACATCCAATCCCACTCAAAAGCCAGCTCTGAAGCCGTCAGATTAAACGAGATCAAAGCCACGATTGTTAATACTCTTGATCTCATTCTCTTAGTCATAATTAAAGATCCAAGTTTTTGGTACGCGATAAATAAGCGGGGTTGTAATACTTATCATCAATTTCGGTAGCTACTATCTCTTTATACTCAATGACTGTTTTTTGATTGGTTTGAATTTGGTCATTCAATACCATGGCTACCACTCTGGTCTCTCCTTCTCGAAGCCCTTTGGTAAACCACGCTTCTTTCGCCATTTTTCCTGAGCGTAAATAGAGATCCGCTTTAATTGGAAAATAAGTTCCCTGCTCTAACCACAAATCAATAGTGAAATAACTCGCCCCTTTAGTAATCGCTTTTAATTTAAGCCTTTCCGTTTCTATCTGTTTACCACTATCTAAAGTAAGCGACTCACTTCCTTGCCACTGTCCTTGATAATCTTCACTCCATGTCAGAGTTGAAATATCACCAACAGAGGCTTCACCCAACAATTTCTGCATTGGGGTAATTCGTATTGGTCGACGACTTTTTGGCATCAATAACCAGTAGTTATCTCCCAGCATCAACATCTTTTGTCCCGCTTCTACTTGAGAGTTAAACAGCACTAATGATTCTCTGTTTTCTCGCATATAGACCGTATATTGGCGTGTTTTATCTAACTCGTTGTTTTTATACAGCAGCACTTCTGATACTACTTTTGCCGCTGCATTATCTAACCGAAATTCATCTGCAGCTTTAATCATTTGCTTAACTTGCGTATCACTAACCTCTTTTTCTGGTTGATTAAGTTCTGTCGCTACAACTTGAGATTGAAGCCCAACAAACAAACACAGTGCAGATAATAAGTTAAATTTAGACATAAATAAGCGCCTCCGTGATTGGTTTTTTTACGCCCTTGCGAGCAGATAAATAGGCAGCAAGTAAGCAGATACACAACACACCAATACCTGCATAAGCGAGCAACTCAAATGAGAAATAAATATTTAATGGATAGCCGTCGGTTCTGCCCGGAGGCGGTGGCATTTGTACATCAATAACCATCAGTAACACTGTGGTAATCGCGGTGGTTAACGCCCCAAAAATCACACCAATGACAGCTAATAGCCCAGCTTCTCGTAAAAATGAATGAATAATTTCATTTGGATAACTGCCAAGTGCAGATAATGTACCAATCTCACGCGTTCGCTCAGTTACTGACATCGTCATTGTATTAAACAAAGCAACAAAAACGACTAATCCCATCACAAAGCCCATCACACCAAAGATGAGATCATAAAGATCTTTTACCTTATTGTAGAAGAAAGCTCTGTCTTGCCATGGCGTAATTTCAATATCTTGTTGTGTGATTTTTACTTCTTCATTTAATCGTTGATGCATAAGCTCTGTTTGCTCAGTATCAAACAAAAAAACGGATAATGTGCTGACTTTATCTGAGATCAATAAGTCTTGTGACGATTGGATATGAATATACAGTTGACGCTTATCAAGTTCAGGCACGCCTGTAGAATACGTCCCTCGTACTTTAAAATCTAAGGCATTTAATGCACCTTCACTGGTGGTGCTTAATAAGGTAATCCAATCACCAATAGTTACGTTTAGGTTTTTAGCAAGATCAACTCCCAACATCACTTCTGGTTCCATTGGATCATAACGACTAGAGTTAATATCAGATAAGGTTTTTCCTGATTTCATATCTAGAAACGGCCCTTTCATATCGAACTCTCGGTCATTAACCCCAGTACCCATAAAGATGGTCGATTTCATTCCATTTGAGACTAAGCCTGTGAAATAAATTCGAGGTTGAATACCACGAACTTCATCATGCTTCATTATGTTTCGGGTTAATTGAGAGATATCAGAAAGACCATTGCTTAATGGCAACTCTTCATCGCTTTCAAAATAACCCGGCTGACTTAATGTTAAATGTCCGGTATCACGCGCTGTTGATTCTTTCAGTGAATCATAGGTATATAGACCAAAACCACCAGCACTGGTTAGCGCAAAAACAGCAATAGTGATAATAAGAATTGAAAGCGCACTGCGGCGGCCATTTCGCAATAAATTCAACCAAGCAAGACGCAATGAATCAGGAAATAAGGTGATTAACTTGCCCATGATATTTTCTCCTTACTGATCATTCCATCCAATAAATTAATGCAGCTATCACAGTGTTGTGCCATACGATAATCATGCGTAGCAATAATAAACGTCGTCCCCATTTCTTGCCCTAACGACTTCATAATATCAATCACGACTTCTGCGGTTTTACTGTCTAAACTGGCCGTCGGCTCATCAGCAATCACTAGGCTTGGTTTATGAACTAACGCACGAGCAATGGCGACACGTTGTTGTTGCCCACCAGAAAGGTTATCCGGTCTGTGGTGAATAAAATTCCCTAAGCCTACTTTTTCTAGCATCTCAGTGGCTAACCTATTTTGTTCTTCTCTGCTGTAGCCATTTAATTGCAATGGATAAGCTACGTTCTCTAAAGCCGTCATCACAGGAACAAGATTGAATCTCTGGAATACAAATCCCAATTGGTGACGGCGTAACGTAGCTGCTTTAATAGGATCTTTAGGGTAAGCTTGCCCATCCATTCTGATCTTACCTTTGTAATCCATATCCAATAGACCAAGGATATTTAGTAAGGTACTTTTTCCTGATCCTGATGGGCCACATAACGCAACCATTGAGCCTTTAATGATAAAGCCCTCTATCTTTTTTAACGCTTCGACTTGCTGTGATCCCAATTGATAGGTTTTTTGTATTCCATTAAAACTGATCATGGCACTCTCCTTCTTTTTTATTGAGATCACTTATTCGTCGCTAACAACGTTTGTGCTTTACGCGTTTCAGGATGATTTTTATCTTTATCTAACATGACTTCTAACCACTGATTGGCTTGGTTAAGATCATCCGCTCGCAATGCGGCTTGTATTGCATAACCGTATATCCACGCCGTTGCTTGATAAGGCTGCTGTTGAAATTTAGACTCAGAAATAAGCCCTAAATAAAGGTCATAACCACGCTCAAAGTGATTGAACATATCTGGCAGTTGCGAATATGTTGCTGCTGCTAATGCGCGGGTTAAATACGATTCTGGAATGCCTGAAATGATGCCTTGCTCTGATATCGGCGTATTTTCATTTGCCAACAAATTTAAGCCTTTGCCAATTTTAGCTAATCCTTGTTCAACGTATTTCATTGCTGTCCACGGCATCATGGCGTCTCGCCCTTTTAAGGTTTCGGCACTACCAAGATAAACCAAGGTTAACGGTGTCGCGCCTTCTTGCTGTATCAGTTGGTTAAAACGATCAAAAGCGGGATCGACTTTATCTTCATCGCCTGCAGCCGCTTGGTTATAAGTATTAATATCTGAATCAGTTAATGCGGCATGAGCAGTAAAGGCAGTCATTCCCATGCATACGCTCAATAACAAGGTTGGTAGTGTCATTTTCATCTTCTAATCCTTAGTCGGTGATCTTATTTTCAATGATCACAGGTTAACTAAGACAAATAAGAAAAACTGATGAATGCGACGAATGGTAAATAATGGGAGTGGATGGTAAATATACTCTTTAAATGACCTTCATACTTATTATTGATAACTGAATCTAGTTAAACCTTTCTTCAAAAGAAACATTCATATGCTTTATCATTACTACCAGCTCTATACTGTTAGCAGTTCAAACTTGTTGATTAAATCAGCCATAGTTAATTGTTGCTTCTCTTCTACATTGTAATCAAAAATCATCTCTCCTTGATTCATCATAATGATGCGATCACCGTAGTCCAATGCATATCTCATGGAGTGCGTTATCATCAATACCGTAAGATTTAGTTCTTTAACTACTTTACTTGTTAAATTCATCATAAAGGCTGCCATGCGTGGGTCTAATGCCGCAGTATGCTCATCCAGTAATAGAAGTTCACTCGGAAGTAATGTCGCCATAATTAAACTGAGAGCTTGTCTTTCACCTCCAGATAAAGAGCTAACTCTTTCTGATAAACGCTTTTCAAGGCCTAGTTCCAAGATCACTAATCGCTGTTTAAAAAATTTTCGGCGGGACAAAGATAATGATGATTTCCATCCTCGGTTTTTCCCCCGCATATATGCTAAGGCAAGATTTTCCTCTATTGTTAGGTCTGCGCACGTTCCTATAAAAGGATCTTGATGAACTCGACTGATTAATCTTGCTCTTTGAGATAAAGAAAGTGTTTTCATCTCATTATTATGAATCGTTAGAGATCCACTAAAAGAGCTAATTTCACCACTTAACAAATTTAATAATGTTGATTTCCCTGCACCATTGGATCCAATTACAGTAATGAACTGGTACTTTGGTATAATCAAGTTAACACCTACAAGTGCTTTTTTTTCTAATGCACTATTTGCATGAAAGGTGACATTTACATTCGATAGTTCAATCATACTTCAGTTGACACTTTAATTTTATTTTTGGAAACATTAATGCAATAACAACCATTATTGCTGTGATAAAATTTAAATCAGATGCTTGTAACCCTAAACTGCTGGAATTTAATGCGATCGCAATAATAAATCGATAAATTATCGAGCCTGCGATAATTGCAAGTATAACAACCCATAGACTCCTTGTTTTTATCATTGCCTTTCCAATGTATACTGCAGCAAGACCAACTACTATCGTTCCAATTCCCGAATTTACGTCAGCAAAACCATTAGCCTGTGCAAATACGGCTCCGCCTAATCCAACTAATCCGTTTGATAGCATAAGAAGAAAATAAGTATGTGCTTTAGGATTAGATCCCAATGAACGCACTAACTTAGGATTGATCCCTGTGGCTCGTAACGCTAAACCAAAGTCACTCGTTAATAAACGAATTACAAAAATAGCTATTACCAACGTGAGTATTGTTACCAATAAGGGGCGAAGGTAGATAACATCCATATCTAAATGCTCAAGCGCACTAAAAATAGTGTCCTCAGTAAATAGTGCAATATTTGGTTTTCCCATAATACGAATATTAATCGAATATGCTGCTATCATGGTCAAAATACTCGCTAAAATATTCACAATACCCAATCGAATAGTTAGTAAGCCAGTAATCAAACCTACAAAGCTTGAAGCAAATACGGCAAGAAGCGTTGCAAACCAAGGATTAATGCCTAAGAGAATGGTACTAGAAACCACCGCTGCGCCAATAGGAAAGCTTGCATCAACGGTTAAATCAGGGAACTTAAGTACATTAAAAGTAAGAAAAACACCAATCGCCACAATGGCGTAAATTAAACCAATTTCTATAGCTCCCCACACCACATAAGTAGACATGATGACTCCTACTCTGTAATAACTCGAATAGCACGGCGTTGAATTTCTTCAGAAAACTCAATACCTAATCGCTGCGCTGCAACTTGGTTAAGAATAAGATCTGTACCTATTGCTGGTTTAACTGGTAATTGTGATGGTTTAGTTCCATGAATTATCGCAACTACATAATCTGCGGTTTGCTCACCTAATTGGTAAAAGCTAAAACCCAATGATGCAAATGCTCCTTTATCTACATAAAAAGTAGCACCGCCAAATACTGGTGTTTTAGTTGCGTTTGCTGCACTGATCAGTGCTTGAAAGGCGCTAGCAATAGTATTATCGGTTGGAGCGTAAATCACATCTGCTTTTTGTGCGACAATTTTTGTGGCTAATAATACGTCCGAACTATTCGCAACACTCGCTTCAATAATTTCGATATTCGCTTCTTTTGCCACAGATTTTAACAACTCTACTTGTGCTACAGAGTTCACCTCACCTGAATTATATACCACTCCTATTGTTTCGATATTTGGGAGTAACTCTTGAAGTAATCGTACGTGATCTGCAATTGGAGTCATCGCCGACATGCCTGTAACGTTTTTTTCTGGAAACTCAAGCGTCTTAACCAATTTAGCTCCAATTGGGTCTGATACAGCGGTAAATACAACAGGAATAGAAGAAGACACCGATGCCATCGCTTGAGCTGATTGAGTTCCAATGCCAATCATAACATCTGGTTTATCACTCATATATTGACGAGCTATCTGAATGGCAGTTGCTGTGTTGGCGTGTGCGGTTTGGTAGTTAAATATTAGGTTTTCCCCTTCTACATAACCTTGTTGTTTCAACCCATCATATAAGCCCTGCCGAGTATCATCTAATGCGTCATGCTGCACAAATTGATTAACAGATATCGTGATATTTTTAGCATGGGCTGCTTGAATTAAACCTAAGCTTCCAATAACCAAAACGCACATAGCGATTACCTTTTTCATCATATATGCCTTCTTTATTATTTTAATATTGATATTTCTAAAATAGGGTTTCACTTCGCTTTCTTTCGCATTTTCTCTTGATACATCAATTCATCCGCTTCAATAATTAAGTTTTCTAACGAATCGGGCTGTTGTGAAAAATAAAGCGCTCCGTGGCTAAAGCCGACCTGATTAAAATCATGAACGTTGGCAAATTCAAAAAATGCACTTTGAATTCGTACGAGTAATTGCTCAAGGTTTTCTTGATTTATGTTTCGGCAATATAAGATGAACTCATCACCACCTAAACGTCCAATTACATCTTCAGCTCGACATTGTTGCGCTAAGGCCTTTGAAAAAGATGCAATCAACTCATCACCTTTATCATGACCATATTGATCATTCACGGTTTTTAAATTATCCAAATCAAAATAGACTAAAGCTGATGACTGCTCATATCGACGTGTAATGGACAATAAGTATTCCACACGAGAATAAAAACCTCGGCGGTTAAATAAAGAGGTCAGTTCATCGTGCTCTGATAAAAAATGACATTGATGAATTAATGACAAACACGTCAACTCTTTTTCTACAATAGCTCGAATACTATCCATAAATTTGAAGTAATCTTCACTGTATTCTGTTGGCTTAGTATCTAATGCACAAAGCGTCGCATACACATTGCCATTTGGCGCATGAATTGGTATGCCCAAATAAGAAACAAACCCACACTTTGTTACTTCGGGGTTATCCTCCCAACGCCTTTCTTGACTTGCATCTTGAACGTATAATGTCTCATCATTTTCATAAACGTGCTTACAGAAAACATTGGTTTCATAGGGAATAAGTAAGCCGGGTGTACAATTAATATCTTCACTAACTGACATCGCCACATTTTTGAATCCTTCTTTTGAAGTACGGATAATTCCCACCGCTGGTGAGTTTAATAACCTTGCCATACTTTCTAAAAGGTTTTTCCATAAGTTCATATCGATATCTTCTGGTAAAACACCGATATATTGGTCAGCTAATTCAAAATAATTCTTATCCACTTTATACTCACATAAACTTACTGGAATGCCATACCATCACTATAATTTGAACTAGACCGCATAACAAGTTTGTATAAAGAGATCTCGATCAACGTTTACGGTTTTATACATAAATATTCAAAATGGTTTATAAAAAACCTATAAGAAAGGTAGCATACGTTAATATCTATTCACAATATCGTACTATTCTCTAGGTTCACTGACTTCATTCTCAGAAAGTTTTTGTTTTATTAATACTTAGAACCTTAAGTAAACATTAAAACGTTTCACTCTAACCCGATCATTCACACGATACTGGAACTTGCTATAGCACCTTTTTCTCGTTAAGTTAATTCTATCTTTTCACCAAGATAAAATACGTTAGTAACTGGATTACTTAATATAGGAAGTCACATGGAAATAGAAATTCGCCCAACAGAATTAAAAGATATCGATGGTTTATGTGATTTGTATAATCAGCCACTCGCTCAAGCACAAACTCTCCAACTGCCTATTCCATCGTCTGCTCTCTGGGAAAAACGAATATCAAGCATGCCTGATAATGTCTACAGTTATGTTGCGTTTATTGACGGCAAGGTTGTTGGTAATATTGGTTTTGAACAAGTCACGCGGCCTAGAACTCGTCATGTGGCTCATTTTGGGATGGGTGTTCACGATGATTATCATGGACGTGGTATTGGCAGTAAGCTAATCGAAACTGTTTTAGAACTTGCTGATAATTGGCTTAATGTTCGACGTATTGAGATTGACGCTTTTGTAGATAATCACGCCGCACTTTCACTGTATAAGAAATATGGATTTATGATTGAAGGGGAAGCAATTGATTCTGCATTTAGAAATGGTGAATTTATTAATACCTACTTTTTAGCACGAATTAATCGTAAGTAGCTTTTATGTAAAGCATCAACGATGAATATCATGGCGGACCTTTGTGCTCCGCCATTTTTATAAATAATTATCTTAGTTGGCTGTCTTTACTTGCTCTTCGGTTATAGGCGCTAAAGGCTTTTTCCCTTGCATCTTCTTTTGCCTGGCACTCAACACACAGCTCAACACCTAGGATGATTTTACGTCGACCTTCAGGGATCAACTCACCACACTCTAGACAATAATCTGTCTCGTTATGTTCATGGTTAAGATGTGCTCTAGCACGGTTAATTGCATCAGTTACAGTGGCATCAATTTGTTCTTGTACACCACCATCTCTTGTAAATCCATTAGCCATAATGGTCTCCAAAGGTAATGATTGACTAGGAGAACATTATCGATTATTAACTGTGTTTTGATAATAGAGCTAAATGTGAATTACTATTACGTTTATGTAATAAAAAAGCCAAACCAATAAAAGGAACGGCTTTGTCTTTTTCAAACTCACTCAACAGCAAGTATTACGATAACGAAATCACGTACTCTTCCCAATATTGAGTAGCAAGCTTGATCGCTTCTTCTCTTAGGTAGTTTTCTTCTCGTTTATTTGCCCACAATACGTTAGCAACATTAAAAATAACGGTGTTCGCCATTAGTTGTAATTGCTCTGGTTTAGTACCTAACAAACAATTTTCTAGGATAGGTAAGTCTTCTATTAAGGCTTCTTCCCAGTACAACTCTTCGCACACACCTTTTGATGCACACCACAGTGATTGACTCACTTTTGGGTTAAATTCAGATTCCCCACCCATGCCTTTAAAGCACAGCGCTAATTCAGAGCTGTCGTCTGTTGCTTGTTGCAAACGAGACTCTGCTTCGCCGTGCAATTGTGGCAATCCTGGATGAAAGCTACCACGTAATGAAATTGGCGCTGATGCAGGGTTTAACATACGCGCACAGGTATTCGCGGGGGTACGTAGACCATACTCATGTTGCCATAACAGCATGGTTTCGACTTGAGGAGCATAAACCGATAAAGGTAAATAAGCGATATTTCCTTCATCTAGTTTTTTCTGTGTTTCAGCAATACTCGAACAACTTGGGATATTTAGTTTATCAATCACTTGAGATACGTGTTCACGCGTACTACCCAGCTGTAAGTGGCCATGAAGCAATACTCTAAATCCTTTGTTCGCTAGAATTTGTGCTGCGTATAACTGCCATGATGGACCTTGAACCTGACGCTTACCGGCAAAACACGCCCAATCAATATCAACGTTAAGGTCTTTTAACTCTGGCGTTTGTTCGTTACGGATAAATTCACGAATGGCAGTGGTAAAACCGCTAATTTCCTCAACCGTTTCATTTTGAACTCGGATAAGCATCATCAACATCGCCATTTTGTCACTAGATACTTCACCAACAAGATATTCTTTCATTACTTGGTAAGCTTGATCAAAACTTAGCGGCTTACGACTGCGCTCACCACGGCCGACGGTTTTAATACATTCAATAATTGAGCTCATGACTGTCCTTAATAACTTATTCTTAATACTTTAATTCATACCATTAAAGCACAAAACGCAGAGGGATTTCGAGCCCACTCTGCGTTTATCATAACGATAGGTTAAAGTTCTAGCGTATTAATATTACTCAAGAACAGTACTATTAGTTACGCTATCTAATTTATTATCAATAAGGAAGTCTCCCAATTGCATTTGCATTTCCATATGATGATTGTAGTCTTCCTGTGGATTTGCAGTACTTTGTGGCGCAATGAATGTTGAATGCTGTGCTACATCATTAAATTTAGCAAAATCAGATACGCCTGTTGGAGTATTTGATGATGCTGTCAGTGTATTCAAACCAAGCTTTTTAGCAAGAGGTTCAGTTCCTGAAAAAGGAGCAGTTCCAATCATTGGGTCATTAATAACATCATTAGGAACCGTAGCATCACTGTTTGCTTGACTCATATAAACAGGTAATACTAAACCGCTATCATTTAATAAATCTGAAGCATTAGTAAATGGATCAATCGTATCTAATACTGTTTGTCCTGCATAGGCAAACTGATTAAACAAGGTAGCTAATACCATTCCTTGATCAGGGTTTGTCGTTAAATAACTTCCTAAACACATTGCCGCATCATAGTTATTAGTTTGACATACATCTGATGCATAAGCAGCGTATTTAGCATCACCACTAATTGCAACAGTATGTTTAATAGTCGAACCAAAAGACTCAGAACCTAATAATAAGGTAGCGATTTGTCCACCAGCATTTTCAAATGCAGCTGATGAGAATTTATAGATTGCATCGCCAGCAACATCACCAATGGTTTTATTCGCTTGTGCGACAGCTGAAACCCCTGTGATCCCACCTAATGAGTGTCCTACAAATCTAGGATTTGTTACTGTTGTATTCGCAGCAGTCGCTAGCTCTGTATGATTAAAAATACCTAAACCTTGAGAGACAGATAATGACGCACGTAACCCCATAATATCAAGGATACTTTGTCTCACATTATCACGAGCGACAGGTAAATTTGATAGGTTTAAATAAGCTAATAAATTCACATTTGCTGAACGCTCATTCAAAATACCATCCAAACTACGAGTACCATGTAGTGGTAAATCAATGCCAATAACAGCAATACCTTGATTCACTAAATTAGCAGCAAAATGGTAAGCATTTTCTTTCGCACTTGTAATCCCATGTTGATAAATCACTATTGGCATAGTACCTGCCGTTGGTAATGTTTTTGGTGTGAACAACAAGAATTCAACATCATGGAGAGCTTTAATCTTCGGGACTGGGGCGTAACGAGTGATCACTCTTTCTTCATCTAAAACAGTACCATCAGCCTTAGTTAAATCAACGCCAACTAATTTCAATTGCTCTGCTGGATCAGTGGCTAATAAACTTGGATCAATGTTTGCAGCCATAAGTTGTTGCACTATAGTTGCCGCATCTGCCTCACTGCTTAACGCTGACGAAACCTTTGCCAAACTTGGCATAGCAGATTCAAAAGGTTGTGAATTCCACTCAGCTTGACTTGTCTCTAAATAATAAGGCAGCTGTACAAAACCTTGAGTAACATTCACTGTTCCATTATATGGACTTGATTGATATTGGGTTAATAGAAAGTCTTTATTAGATTGACCAAAGAAAGTGGTGTAATCATCATCTTCTGTTAAAGCAACAACATAATCTTTCGCAGTTTCAAATGACATAGTGTATGCAGCAGTTAAATCTACATTATTTGGATTTGCACTGCCTTTCCATACAAGAGACAGATCTTTAGCACCAATACCAGCCGCTGATGCCGCTTTAGTGCTATAAATACTTGCCCCTACAGACTGAGTAGAAAACCACGTCGAGTAAATAATACTTTCATGATTTAAATTAATAGCACCCACTGCATTTGCACCTGCAAATATTTGCTCTACACCTTGAGTAACTTGCTGAGCTTGTGCGAGACTTCCTTTAGTATATGTCGTCGTTTTTGATTTTAATGCGGCGTAGCTTGATGACATACCTACAGGATCATTATCGACATCTGTTAACTCATTTGATAATGCTAAAATATATTCACTTCCCGAATCTAAAGAGTCTCTAAATGAGATAGTAAAAGAATCAGTCATTGCACTTGAATAGATATCAAAATCAGTTCCTGCTACCAGAATTTTCTCAATTCCCGGAGCCTCTGCTGATGTTAATGATTTATCTATTTTAATAATATAAACACCTGACTGTGGATTCCCATCAGCCAAACCAACCCCTTCAAATTCCATAATGATTGGCATACTTGTTGACCAACCATCGACAGTGTTCATTGCTGCATAAGGGTTTGTTAAATCATTATTTCCATCCGTTGGTAAGCCTAATGTACCATCCGTAGCATCCATTAAAGCAAAACTAGGGATAGGAACAGAGATGTTTTTTCCACTTAAATTAAACTTTATGTTTGTATCTTGCGCCAAAGAATCTTGAATGTAATCTTCGTACTGAGGTGTTGTTGATGCACCTGAGCTGTTTGTATCGTCACCACACCCTGCAAGAAGAATAGCTGAAGTGATTAGTGATATTTTAAAAATATTGTTCATTGTTAGCTCCCAGCTTAATTAAAGGTATAGTTCAATTGAATAGCAGAAATATAAGCAATCGCATCAGAAGTGAATTCAAGGTCTTCAGCTAAAGCGTTAGTTTCTGTAAACGAACCATCTTTACTTTGTACAATGGCAAAACCAGCATCAAGACTTAAGTCAGGAGAAATTAAATAGGTTAAACCTGCGCTATACCAGTAGCGGTCACTATCAGGAATGCTTAATGTTGCTTCACCAGCTTGCTCATCATAGGCAAGGCCAGCTCTTAATGTCCACTCACTATTAACTTGATAAGTTGCACCAAAAGAATATCGATTATTATCTTCATAATGCTCTGGTTTATATAAACAAACGCCGCCAGTACAATCATCACTAGTTGCTTTCAATTCTGTAAAAGAATCCCATCCTGTGCGCTGCCAACCGTAATGAACAGCCCATTCATCATTCAATTGGTGAAAAGCAGACAGCTCAATAATTGAAGGTAAGGTAATTTGCAAACGGCCATCTACAGTTGGAGAATTTGCAATTCCTGAGTTATAACTTTTAAATTTACCTTCATCAAAATCAAGTTCGACTTCTGAGCGATAACCAAAACCAAAACGGTTATTTTCATCAAGCTCGTAGAGTGCACCAATATTCCAACCGTATGAAATCGTTTCTCCTGTCATCCCAATTAATTTATTGGATGGATTTGGGTTTGCTGATATAAACTGGCTTAAACCTCCTTCATGTCGAGTCAGCTCAGCCTCAGCATAAACAAGGTTAATCCCACCACCAATGCTAAATTTATCATTAATGCGGTAAGCTATATTAGGATTAATATTTACTGAAACAAGAGAAGTATCTCCAGCTAAATCTCCAGCATAAATATCATCAGGGTAGTCAGTAGCAACACCGTAGGTCGTAAACATACCAATGCCCCAACTCCATTTATCATTAATTGGGCTAATATAATAAGCTGCCGGTACAACTTGCATTGGCGCAACATCATTAGATGATTGACTCTGCCCACCAGAGCCAGGAACATTATGCTGAGTAACATTCACCTCAGGATCAACAATAGAAACAACACCGGAGAACTGGGCTGTATCAAATAATGCCATTGCTGCTGGGTTTCTAGCAAGAACACTGGCGTTATCAGCTACAGCACCTTCACCAGAAAAGGAACGTCCTAATCCTGAAGCTGAATGTTCTGCAACTTGAAAACCTGCGGCTTGGATATTACATGCAAACAGAATCGAAACCGTTAACAGCGAGCGTTGTATTATTCTCATCCTTGACCCTCCTTGGGTATCAAACATTATTATTATTAAATAAACACTATATTTCTTTGCATTTGGATAAAACACCATCAATGTAAATGAAATGTTAATCTAATGTATGGCAAATTGTCAAAGAATGAACGGATCATTTTTCCATTTATTTTTTGAGGGCGCATAGTAAATGTTTATAAAACATATTGAAATTAATAATTTAGAATGTGATAGAGGTAAGACCAGAGATGTTATATGAAAGTATTGTAAATTCATCTAGGAAGGCGTTTAAATTACTCATCAACTAGAAGGATTTTACATTAATTCGCACAGAAAATTAACGCGTTGTCTTTAACTGATAGTAACTGCACCTCTACCGTCTATTTGATGATAGAGATGTGGCGCAGTAATTACATAATTTAATCTATAGACTGCTCAGACATTATAGCAATTGCCCTTACTCCATGCTTTGAGGGTAACTAAAATGTTTTTTTATAAGTCGATAGCAAAGCCAAATTAATAAACTGGTGATAATAACAGCAATAATAATAGAAGATACTCGATATAAAATAGAAAAAAATGCATCTTTTTGGCCGGGGATCACGCCTGTAATTGGAATGGTTAACGCCGCCATAGCCGAGAAGCCAATTCCTTTCATTGCTGGATTTTCACTGGCTAACCATTTACAAAAATAGCCAGAAGCAATAGCGAAACTTAAAATATACAAAATAGGATTGTCATACAGATTATACAGTATCAGCTGCATAGCCATCGCGGCTAAACAGCCTAAGATAGTCCCTACGATACGAATTCTAGCCATCATCAACGATCCAACAAGCGTCATTGGCGAAAGCATAATCAACATCGATGCTTGAGCAGATAAAGAGTCATTTAATGTTCCGATTTCAAAGATCAAAAACACAATCATGGCAACCATCCAACCTAAGGCCGTTTGTTCTAGCATCTCTCTTGGATCTTTACTTTGGCCTTCTACTTTTAAAATCGGTGCATTACTGTCAATAGGATCAGGAAACAGATAAAAAGCTAAAGCACAAATAGGGATCACCATAATGGCAGCAACCCACGCCCCGACAATGAAGTTTTCTAAATCAAATGTTACATACGATCCAAAATTCAATAAAATTGAACCGACTAATAAGCCAGTGTAGCCGAATAAGTAACTTGCTTTATAGTGCATTGCGTGACATTTAAATAGCAGCATAATGCCAACAGCTACGGTCATCAATAGTGGATATGGTTGTAAAAAACCGACAATTAATACCACTTGAATACTCACCCAAACGACACTGACAACCAACTGGATGAACATACCCCAATTCCAACGATTCAGATTAGATAAAATAAACAGTGGTAGCAGAGTTCCGAACATGCCGTTTGACCAACCAAATACCGTACACATTGCAAAGCCTAGAACACAACCAAACCATATCCGTAATGCTTTCATATCAACATTCCACCTAGTATATGTAGTGTAGATAGCTGATCATGGTAATTAAGCTATGACCAATGTAATCAATGACGGTATTGCCTGACGTATAAATAATAACGGTTGCTCGTGAGCCCACAAATAGCCTTGGTGAAATAGCCTCTTCGCTGATTAAATTCACTCGTACACGTTGGGCATCACGAACCCAACGGTTACTCACTTCTACCGTGCTCAATTGGCCATTGGCTTTTTGTTGGGCAGAAGCAACCCCATAATCACGGCTCTCTACCAATAATGGAAACACTTCACCCGGCAGCGCATCATAAGCCACTTCTGCATACATTCCTTTATTCATCTCTGAAGTCGCTTTTTCACGATAATCTGCAGAGATCCACAGTGAATCGGTTGGAATAAACGTCAGTAATGGCTGATTAGCATTGGCAAACAAACCGACATGCAACTGCATATTGGTAATTATCCCCTCACTTTGCGCTATTACTTGAGTATTTTCTAAATTCAGCAACGCTTGTTTTAAGGCATTCTTTGCAGAAAGTACGGCACTACTTTGGCCATCACCTTTACCTAGTTTAACTTCCAATGCGTGTAACTTTTGCTTTGAAGCCATGAAATTGGCAGCCGCTTGGTCACGCTTAGTGACAGCAGAATCTAAGCCTGATGCTGATACTGCCCCTGATTTTGCTAATCGCTTAATACGGTGATATTCACGGTTCGCATTATCTGCCGTTACTTGAGTCGTTTTAACATTTGAACGTGCCGCTTCAATATCCGCCACTAAAGACGCTTCTTGCTCTCTTGCTTGAGCTAATCCAATTTCGGCTTTTTGAACAGCCAATTGATATTTTTCATCATCAATCTTAAACAGCAATTCGCCCTGCTTAACCAATTGATTATTGGTGTGGTTAACTTCAACCACTCGACCAGACACTTCTGGTGATATTTGAACCACAAAGCCTTGCACCTTACTTTGGGTCGTTAACGGCGTTAATCTATCTGCCATCACTAAATAAGCAGTAACGATAAGAAATAATACGATAAGAATACGCATCCATTGTTTGAATTTTTGCTCTGCAGCTTGCATAGAAGTTCTCAATAAAGTCAAAGTTTCCGTGATGTATATCTCATTATAGTGCGTGATTTCATTTCGAATAGATGGCAAAATAGCTCACATATGACCTAATAACAGGACAATAGAGATGAGTAACCATCCAGAAAGCATCGTTTCATTTGATGATATTTACCTATTTGTTCTTATTGTTAGGCATAAGGGAATTAGCTCTGCCGCGCAATTTTCAGGATTACAGCGTTCAAAAGTCAGCCGTCGACTTCAAGAATTGGAAAAAGCCCTTGGCCATCAATTACTCATCAGAACGACAAGAGCGATTGAATTAACCCAGCAAGGGAAATGGCTATATGAGCAAACCTCGAATCCAGTCAATACCCTAGTGGATGCGAGCCGATTAATGAGAGAGCACCACTTAACACCAAGAGGTAGATTAAAAGTAGCTATCCCACCAGCCCTAGGAATGACCGAGATTTTCTCCCAGCTAATTGAACAGTATATGAAGGAATATGCAGAGGTTAAACTAGAGATTGAGCATCATGTTCAATCGTTGGATCTTCGTCGTGAAAATGTTGATCTACAAATTCTGCCTAGCTACATCGAACCTTTGCATGATGACTATATTCAGCAACGCTTAATTCAAATTCCTTATAGTATGGTTGCTTCTTCTAAATATTTAGCGCTTAACGGATGCCCTGATAATGTGGCTCAGTTAAACAACTTTCATCTGCTTGCTAGCCGTTATAATAAAAGCTTGCTCCCTCAAGGGCTTGATTATCAATTATTTAGTGATGATCTAAATCTGCTTCAACGATTAGCACTTTCAGGTAAAGGCATTGCTCTTCTGCCTTCGATCTTAATTGAAGATAAAATCAAAAATGGTCAACTCATTGAGGTCTTACCAAGAACCTCTTTTACTGATTTGACCATCACTTTGGTTTATCCAACACCCAGTTATTTACCTGAGAAAACGCGGGCAATGGTGACGTTATTTAGAGAGACATTTTCTAAATAATGCTAACAAAAAAGCCAACATCATAAAAGATATTGGCTTTTGCATTTATTTTTCTTGTTTTTAAATTTGTTTATAGCAATAGAGGCTAGCTTTCTAACACATCTAAATTAATGTACTTACCCATATTTTTACGCTTAACACTTGGCATATATGGAATTTCACCTAATTTTGGTGCAGGCATTTTATCTTCCAACATCGCGATAATCTCAGCATAATTTTCAGTACCTGGGTTTACTCGGTTTGCTACCCAACCAATGATCTCTAAACCATCATGTTGAATCGCTTCTGCCGTTAACATTGCATGACTTAAACAGCCCAATTTAATGCCTACTACTAATACAACTGGCAATTTCTCTTGTTTAACCCAAGTTGATAGACAATCATTTTTAGAAACAGGAACACGCCAACCACCAGCGCCTTCTACTAATACTACGTCGGATTTAGCTTTTAATGCCGCTAACCCTTGTGAAAGAACAGAATAGTCAATTACAACATTCTCAGCTTTTGCAGCAATGTGTGGCGATGCAGGCAATAGCAATGCGTATGGGTTTACTTCTTCATAACTTAATTCAACATTGGCTACAGAGCGTAAATGGATTGCATCAGAATTTTGGACGCCTTCACCTTTGTCTTCAGATCCTGCTGCTACAGGTTTATATGCGGCTGTATTTAGCCCTTTCATATTTAATGCATCTAAAATCGCTTTAGAAGAAACGGTTTTACCCACATCGGTATCTGTACCTGCAACAAAAAATGCGTCAATCATTACTTATAACTCCAAAGCCTACCTGATAAGTAGCAGGTAACTTATTAAATTCATTCTTAAAAACTTGATACGCTTCTTCCACAGCTAATAGCTTTTCTTTACTCAATAAACCTGAGTGGCGACCATTAGGTAAATGCGTTGCTCCAATTCCTTTTAAATCTTTCATCAAAGCAAGAGCAGAAGAATACGTCATCTCGACTGGCGTGCAGTCTAGTGTAAAATTCTTACTGTCAGATTGCGCTAACGCAAGGTTTACCATAGATGAAGTAATAAAATCGTTAACATGTTGATATGAATCAACCTTTGACCACGCTTTTTTTAACTCAAACAGTGAGCCATTTAACAAAGTTGAAAATACAACCTTACTTACATTATGGGTAATTCGATTCATTTCAGCTAGCGGTACGGATAAATCCTGACACCACTGCAGTGCTAAACTAGAAATAACCACATCAAATTCATTGTTCTTAAACGGTAAATGTTCAGCATCCCCTTGAACATAACTGATGTTTATTTCACCACAGCGCTCTTTGGCTTTATCTAACATTGATTGAGACAGATCAAACGCCACCACTGTTGCACCGCGCTTCAACAGTTGTTCACTGCAATAACCCGTTCCACAACCGACATCGACGATACGCAGTCCTGACAGATCTTGAGGTAAGTAAGATAATAAGGTATCCGCCACCTGACGCTGAAATTCAGCAGAACGATCATACGTATTTGCCGCCTTACTAAACGCGGCTTGAATGGCTTGTTTCTCTTGGCTTGGTGTCCAATATGAGGTTTCTATGGCGACCGCTTGATTAACCATAACTCCATCATCCTAATTCTGTTATTGCTTGTGTAAGCTGTTTAATGTCTTGTTGCGAGTGATTAGCGCTTAACGTAATTCTTAACCGCGCAGTTCCTGTTGGCACGGTCGGCGGACGAATGGCAGTTGTCCACAGTCCTTGATTTTTAAGCGCAGCAGAGAGTGTCATTGCCGCTCCCGTTTCGCCAATAATAATCGGTTTTATCGGTGTGTCTGTTTTCACCGATCCTGAAAAACCAGTTAATTCTGATTCAAATTGTTGATTTAATTCTTTGAGTTTGTCACGTCGCCACTCTTGTTGCTGGATCATCAATAAGGCATGAGATAACGCATGAGCTTGAGCAGGAGGCATTGCTGTTGAATAGACATGATGACGAGCAAATTGCGCTAAGTAATCACCACACTCTTGATTACATAACACCGCTGCACCCGATAAACCAAACCCTTTACCAAACGTGACGACTAAAATGTCTGGCGTTACTTGATAAAAATCACAACACCCTCGGCCATTATTACCTAACACGCCACATCCATGGGCATCATCCACCATTAACCAGGCATTATTCACTTTCGTTACTTTAGCAATATCTGAAAGTGGCGATAAATCCCCATCCATACTAAAAACCCCTTCGGTGACGACCAAAGAAGGTGAATTATCAGATGTTGTTAATAATTTGGTTAGGTGAGATATATCATTATGTTTAAAGCGTTTCATCGTCGCAGTTGACAATATACCCGCTTCCATTAACGAGGCATGATTAAGTTTGTCTTGCAGCAAGGTGTCGCCTTTTTCTAATAATGAAAAAAGCACCGCTTGATTAGCACTAAAACCTGAGTTAAACAGTAATGCGCAATCAAACCCAAGCCATTCAGCCAGTTGAGATTCCAAATCGGCATGAGGTTTTGAGTAGCCAGTCACTAATGGCGAAGCACCACTACCACAACCATATAAAGATAAGCCTTGTTGCCACGCTTGAGTTAACTCTTTACTGCCAGCAAGACCAAGATAATCATTACCTGAAAAGTTAATGTAAGATTGACCATCCACCACTAATCGAGATTGATTACCTTGCTCTATTAGCGTTCGAGAACGATTCAGCCCCGCTTGCTTACGCTGAGTAAGTGCGGAGCTAATACGTTGATTAAACGCTTGCTTCATAAAATAAATCGTCTTTTTCAGGACGAGAAGCGACACGTTCAGCAACGCGGTCTAACAATTCATGTTCTTGAACCACATCTGGTTTCTGTGCAATTTGCTGGCTGTTTACACCTAGTTTTTTAAACAGTTGCATATCACTGTCTTCATCAGGGTTTGGTGTTGTCAGTAGTTTACAACCATAAAATACCGAGTTAGCACCCGCCATAAAGCATAAGGCTTGCATCTGCTCATTCATGCTTTCACGACCTGCAGATAAACGCACGGCAGACTCAGGCATCATGATACGAGCAACCGCAATCAAACGGATAAAATCAAATGGGTCAACGTCTTCAGCATCCTCTAATGGAGTGCCTTTTACTTTTACCAGCATATTGACAGGAACAGACTCAGGATGCTGAGGAAGGTTCGCTAATTCAACAAACAAACCCGCACGATCACTATCACTTTCGCCCATGCCGATAATGCCACCAGAACAGATCTTCATTCCGGCATCACGAACATGAGATAACGTATCTAAACGATCTTGATACGTTCGTGTCGTAATAATGCTGCCGTAAAACTCTGGAGAGGTATCTAAATTATGGTTGTAATAATCTAACCCTGCGCCTGATAATTCATCCGCTTGATCTGAGGTGATCATCCCTAACGTCATACACGTCTCAAGACCCATCTCTTTGACGCCTTTGATCATATCTAACAGATAAGGCATATCACGTTCTTTTGGATTTTTCCAAGCAGCACCCATACAGAAACGGGTTGAACCTGAGTTCTTCGCTTTTTTCGCAGCATCCAAAACGCTTTCTACTTCCATCAAACGTTCACGATCAACGTCAGTGCGGTAATGAGCACTTTGAGGGCAATATTTACAATCTTCAGGACAAGCGCCCGTTTTAATTGATAGCAGTGTACTTACTTGTACATGGTTTGTTTGTTGATACTTACGATGTACTAATTGAGCATCAAAGATTAAGTCCATAAACGGCTTATCCATCAGCGCTTGTACTTCTGCTACTGTCCAGTTATGTCTCACTTCCACGTGTAAATTCCTTTCGTTAACATGCTATAACCATTGCTATTGCTAAGATCCGACCACTTTTGATTGTGCTTTTTGGTCTCTATTTATACTTGGCTAGTCTACGGTTAAACGATACACTGTCAACCTTAATGGATAGATAAAGTTTACAACTGGTGAATAAATGAACAATAGCGTCGACTTGGATTTTGACCGTCAACACATTTGGCATCCCTACACATCTACAATTAATCCGCTTTCTTGCTACCCTGTCACTCACGCGAATGGAGTTAATCTCTATTTAGAAAATGGGGCGGAATTGGTTGATGGAATGTCTTCTTGGTGGTCTACCATTCACGGTTACTGTCATCCTCACCTTAATCAAGCGCTTAAAGATCAAACCGATAAAATGGCACACGTGATGTTTGGTGGTATTACTCATCAACCTGCGGTTGATCTATGTAAAAAGTTAGTTGAACTAAGCCCTTCTCGATTAGAGCAAGTCTTTTTAGCCGATTCTGGCTCAGTCGCGGTTGAAGTTAGTTTAAAAATGGCTCTGCAATATTGGCACGCCAAAGGACAACCACGCTCAAAATTCGTGACGGTTAGACATGGATACCATGGTGATACCTTTGCCGCGATGTCGGTAACCGATCCCGATAATTCAATGCACGGTCTATATAAAGGTTTTTTACCAGAGCACCTGTTTGTTGAATCTCCGACCAGTAAATTTGGTGGTGAGTGGAACCCTGAAGATATTCTTCCTTTAGAAAAGATGCTGGCCGAACGCCATGAAGAGATCGCCGCCATGATCCTTGAGCCTATTGTTCAGGGCGCTGGCGGAATGCGTTTATACCACCCTCAATATTTAAAAGAAGTCCGCCGTTTGTGTGATAAATATGGCTTACTTCTGATTCTAGATGAGATAGCAACCGGCTTTGGGCGAACAGGAAAGTTATTTGCTTGTGAACACGCCGACATTGAGCCTGACATCATGTGTATTGGTAAGGCGCTTACTGGCGGCTATATGACATTATCTGCAACACTCACCAGCAAAGTTGTTGCTGATACAGTATGCAGTGGAGATGCTGGATGCTTTATGCATGGTCCAACCTTTATGGGAAATCCATTGGCCTGCGCTGTCGCTAATGCTAGCTTAGAATTGATCCAACAAAATCATTGGCAGACCCAAACTAAGCAAATTGAAACCTGCTTTTCAGAATTACTGCCTCAACTTAAAAAACACGATGTGGTTGCGGATGTTCGATGGCTTGGCGCGATAGGCGTTGTGGAATTAACCACGCCTGTAGAGATGGAAAAAATACAAGCACACTTTGTCGAACAAGGCGTTTGGATACGTCCATTTGGTAAGTTGATTTATATGATGCCGCCATTTATTTCACAGCCTGAACACATTACTAAATTGGTTAATGCTATTGATAGTGCGTTAAATGAACTCTTCTAACCCAACCTAATTGTTCAATAATAGGCACAAAAAAACCGATACCTTTGAAAGAGTGTATCGGTTTTTTTCATTAACTATTTGCTAAATACGTATTATTTTTTTACTTTCGGTTCATTAGTAAAATCATCTTCGACTAACTTATAAATAATAAAAATAGCCAGCTCTAAGAATGCCGTCAGCACCAAGCTCATGATCACGTAGCGCTCACTAAAAATACCAATACCGTGAAGAACGATTGATTGAATAATCAAACCGCCAACCGCAACTAAAATAAACAACTGTAAAAACTTAATGAACTTCAGCATTCAAATCCCTTCTTTCTTATTTATAACTATCTTAAAATTAATTGAAATCAACCTGTATAGAGTACACCAAATTGAGTTCATCTCTATGACTAACTAGTCAACTTTACTTATTTTTCTTAATTTTAGAATGAAAATAAGAGCTATTCTGGTATCCACTTGTCATTTAGCTTTGAAGTTAATATATGATCTTCCCAAGCACCATTAATATAGAGGTAGTCTTTTGCTAGCCCCTCTTTAACAAAACCAAGAGCTCCCAACACTTTCCCACTTTTTAAGTTATGAGGAATATACGCAGCCATAATTCGATGCATATTTTGAATGGAAAACATCCAATTGACTGTATTTTTCACTGAGCGCTGCATTATTCCATTACCTTGATAATACTCATCCAGTGAATAGCCAAGGTGACTAGCATAAAAAGGAAAACGAGTAATATTACTATAACTAACCGTGCCTATTATTTTTTTCTCTAAAGTATCTATCACCACAAAATAAAAAGCTAGATTATGCTTATGTAACTCAACAAGCTGCAACAAGCGCTGCTTCCAACCATCAGCAGTAAAGAAAGCATTAGCACGCTTTGGTTCCCAAGGTGCTAAATGGTGACGATTGCGCATAAAATAATTAGCGATCATCACAGCATCGGCGCTTTTAATTAAGCGAACCTGGTAGTGATCAAAATCAAAATGTACATCCATGTTGTTTCTCCTTACTTCTTACCAATACCGTAATCGCGCAACTTATTCGCTATTGCGGTATGCGAAACACCTAATCGCTTTGCTAATTTACGGCTGGATGGGAACTCACCGTATAATCCAGTTAGGATCATTGATTCATACGATTTCATGATCTCATCAAGTGTGCCATCGACATTAATATTCGTCATATTTGCTGCTTTAGCGTCTGATATTGGCAGCATAAAATGTGACGTATTCAATTGATTTCTATCCATTTGAGTTAACGCTTTTAGTGTCGAACTCTTTAATTGGCGTACATTTCCCGGCCATGAATAACTGCGTAAATACTCATACACATCTTCTGAAATAGACGGCTTAACAATACCCAACTCTTTGCATAACTGAGCCACAAAAAACTCAAACAAAGTAGCAATATCAGAAGGTCGCTCACGTAATGGCGGTATCTCTAAGAAGAGTACATTCAAACGATAATATAGATCTTCTCGGAATACGCCTTGTTCTACTAATTCTAGTAGTTCCTTCTTACTTGCGCCAATGATCCCAACATCAACATGGATCTCTTTCTCTTCACCCACTCGACGAAAATTACCATCTTGAATAAAACGCAACAATTTGATTTGCAACAGTGGGCTCATTTCACTGATCTCATCAAAGAAGACCGTGCCGCCATCCGCTTGCTCTATAATCCCCTTTTTACCTTCTGGCATATTAGGGAATGCACCTGGAGCGTAGCCAAATAATTCAGTCTCAGCGACATCATCAGGCATGGCTGCACAGTTAACCACCATGAAGGCTTTTCCTGAACGGATAGAGGCATTGTGACAAGCACGTGCTAACATTTCCTTGCCAGTACCCGTTTCGCCTTGAATCAATAATGATTGATCAATATCTGACAGTTTCTTTGCTTGAGAGATCAGTTTTTTATATTTAGCGGATGACCCAACAAAATGCTCAAATCCAAGATTAGACGATTCAGGTAAGAATGGACGAGCTTGTTGAGCATCAATCGAAGGCTTAATAATGACGACTGCACTGGCTAAAATAGAGGCGTTATCATCATCGGTAATATAAACAGGCATGATTTCCATGACATAATTTATCCCCTCGATTTCCATTGATTCTCGCTGACGAATACGAGACTCTTCTAACCAATGAGTGATATTGAAATCAGGCAATAATACACTTGCAAACTGGCCAATAAGCGTTTCTTTATCTACATTAAATAACGAGGCCACCGCCTGATTTACATTGTCGATCTTACCTTTCAAGCTAATAGAGAAAACAGGATCAGGAAGTGTACTTAAGACCGCTAATAACTCGGTATTGCGACGTTCACTTGGTAGGAATGGAATTTTACGAACATCTATCACTCCCTCAATTCGACGAATTTTAGCCATTAATTGACTGAATTCATCAAATTCTACTTCTGGAAAATTAAGATAGATTAACCCTGTTTTTTCAATCTCAATATCTCTCAAATCGATGTTTTGAGAAGCTAAAATATCAAGTAATTCACGGGTTAGTCCTAATCGATCTTTACATTGTACTTCAAGACGCACAAAAATTCCTTAAATTAGAAAGTGTCACAATATGTTTACAGTAGTTTGCGTGAGTACAAAAAAAGAGTCAAGTTTAAGTGATCCAAATAAAGAGTTAATTCGTTTAATTACTTATTGATAATAAAAATAAGCAATGGAGAGTCAATTATGGATATTCAAGTTGGTATAAGTTCTTGTGTTAACGGTGCCAGTGTTCGGTTTGATGGCGGACATAAAAGCAACAAGTTTGCCTCTAAAGTCCTTGCGCCCTATTTTACTTATGTCCCTATTTGCCCTGAAGTTGGCAGCGGTATGTCTGTTCCAAGGCCAACCATACGCTTGATCACAAATGAAGAAAGAATAGCACTTGTTGATTCAAAGGATGCGTCTTTAGATTATACAGACTCAATGATCGACTTCTCACAAAAGACCGTAAATCGCCTAAAAGAAACTGAGATGTGCGGTTACATTGTATGTGCTAATTCACCAAGCTGTGGTATGGAACGCGTTAAGGTATACAGTAAAAACAGTGCCACAAAAAATGGGGTTGGTCTTTACACTCAAATCTTAATGAAAGAGATGCCTTGGCTGCCAGTAGAAGAAGATGGCCGATTGAGTGATCCTGTACTTAAAGAAAACTTTATTACTCGTGTTTTCTGTTTATATGACTTGTACAAATCAATGGATGGAGAGCCAACGGCAGGTAAAATAATTGCCTTCCACTCTCGCTACAAATACACTCTGATGTCACACTCCACCGTAGGATACAAAAACTTAGGTAAATTGGTTGCGAAAGTAGCGGAATACGACATTAATGAGTTTTTTGCTATTTATCGTACACAGTTAATGCAGACAATGGCGATCCGAGCTTCTCGTAAAAACAACACGAATGTATTAATGCATCTACAAGGGTATTTTAAGAAAGAATTAGAGTCTCCACAAAAGGTAGAATTGGCTCAAATCATCCAAGACTACAATCAAGGGTTATTGCCTTTGCTTTCACCAATTACCTTAATTAAGCATCATTTAGGCATTCATGCGAATGAATATTTAGCAAAACAATCCTTCCTTAATCCATATCCTCAAGAACTGAGATTACGCTATGGATTATAAACCAACCATGCAATGCGTTTGGTTTCGTACTGATTTAAGGCTGGCGGATAACCCAGCGTTATCAGCCGCTCTTGCTAATCAAATACCGACTATTGCCATTTTTGTTGCCAGTGAATCTCAATGGCAACAACACAATAAAGCGTCAATTCAAATTGATTTAATAAAGAGACGCTTGCTTGAGCTTGAAAAAGAACTTCACTCATTAAATATTCCCTTGCTGGTTTTATCCTGTCCTTGGTTCAAAGATGTACCACTACAGCTTCACACATTGTGTAAAAATCTTGGTATATCAAATCTATTTGCTAATAAAGAATATGAGGCTGATGAATTAAGCCGAGATGCAGATGTTGTAACACAACTCTCTGATGTTCAATGTGATTTTTATGACGCCAAATGTGCCGTAGAAGTTGGCAAAGTACTGAATAAAACTCATCAGCCTTATAAAGTTTTTACGCCCTTTAAAAAAGCGTGGAGAGAGTACTTTTATCAACACTTTCCAACCATTAAAAAAGTGACCGCTTCAGTTCAATTATCGAGTCCACAAATCGACTTACTTCAACGTTATCATGACTATACATTTACTGGCTCTATCAGTAATGAAAGTAAGGCGTGGTCAGTTTCAAATAAAACAGTAGTTAATACCATGCGTCAATTTTGTCGTGAAAAATCACAACAATATCATGAACAACGAGATTACCCAGCAATAGAAGGGACAAGTCAACTCTCTCCTTATCTAGCTATTGGCGCTATTTCGGCGAAGCAGTGTATTTTACGTTTGCACCTAGAGGCCAATAATCAACTAACTCAGGGGCAAGAGATTTGGCTTGATGAATTAATTTGGCGTGAGTTTTACACGCACCTACTTCACTTTTATCCGTTGTTATCTAAAAACCACGCATTCCTAAGTTTTGAGAAGTACATTCAATGGAACAACGACCACGATAAATTTGAGCAATGGTGTAAAGGTGAAACAGGGTTTCCTATTGTAGATGCAGCAATGAAACAACTCAACACTACTGGTTGGATGCATAATCGGTTACGAATGATCACTGCCAGTTTTTTAGTCAAAGACTTACACATTGATTGGCGCTGGGGCGAGCAGTACTTTATGTCAAAACTTATTGATGGTGACTTTGCATCGAATAATGGAGGATGGCAATGGTGTGCATCAGTGGGCTGTGACAGTACGCCTTATTTCCGTGTTTTTAACCCCACAACACAAAGTGAACGCTTTGATAATAAAGGGGAATTTATTAAGCATTGGTTACCCGAGTTAACAACATTAACAGGAAAACTATTGCATCAACCCGATAGTAAACCCCTATTGAAACCTGATAATTATCTAGTTCCTATTATTGAACATGCTATACAGCGGTTAAAGACCCTCGACATCTATAAAAATGCCAAAGCTCAGAGTGTTGCAACTTAATTTGGCACGGGTATGATAACCTTATTCGTTATTAAGAGTTGTATTAATTGATGTCTAAATCACTACCGTTAATTCTTGCTGGACCTATTATTAGAAAATCGAGTACAACTGAAGTCAACCTTTGGCTAACGACTTCAGAACGCCTCGAAGGTCGTACTCTAATTCAATGGGCAGATAATGCACTTGAGTTTATGATAACCGAGCAGCAATGCATTCAAATTGGTCACCATACTTGGGTTTATCTACTGCGATGCCAAGCTGACTTTCCGGTAAATCAAGATCTCGAGTACGATATCATGACTCAATATGGCGTATTATCTGCTTTATTGCCTAATGCACTTTATCCTAATGAGTCTCTATTCTCATTCATCATTAAAGACAAAGCCGATTATGTCTTACATGGTTCATGTCGTAACCCTCATTATCCCAGCAAAGATAGCTTAGTCATTGCTAATCAACAATTGAAAACTCAATCACTTGAAGATAGAGCTTCGCTATTAATGATGAGCGGTGATCAGATCTATGCAGATGATGTCGCAGGACCAATGCTAATGGCAATTCAGCAAATAATTCCTCAGCTAGGATTATTTGAAGAATCACTTCCTGATACCGAGATCCCAACAAGTAGCGCGCTCTATACCCATCAACATAATCTTTACCTGCGCGATAAAATTTTGCCACACTACATTGATAATACTAATTTCCTTTCTCGATGGAATGTATATAAATCACGCCCCATTTTTAGCTCCAGTGAGCACGAGAATCATCTAATGACCTGTGCCGAATTTTTCGTCATGTATCTATTAGTTTGGTCACCAACCTTGTGGGACTGCGTCACTCTGCCCGACTCATTGCCTGACCCAGACAAGAAAATAGACACAAAATGGCAAGCTTGCTGGAAAACAGAAAAAGCAGTTATTGAGCAATTTGTGCAAGGGCTAAATGATGTCCAACAACTATTTGCGCATATACCAACTTATATGATCTTTGATGACCATGACATCACTGATGATTGGAACTTAACCATTGGCTGGGAGAATGCCGTTAATGGACATCCACTCGCAGCTCAAGTTATTGGTAATGGCTTAATGGGCTATTTTCTGTGTCAGGGCTGGGGAAATAACCCTGAACAATTTGATAACGACTTTTTAGATAATTTCCGTCAACTTTTTAGCCATTATACTCATGAGAAACACACTCAACTTATTAGAGATTTAACTCGATTCGAACAGTGGCATTACTCTATCCATACAACGCCTAAAGTTGTGGTGTTAGACACTCGAACTCGTCGTTGGCGTTCTGAATCCAATACCAATAAACCATCAGGTTTGATGGATTGGGAAGCAATGCTTGATTTTCAGCATGAACTTATTGGGCAAGAGGCCATTATCATTGTCTCTGCTGCGCCTATTTTTGGAGTTAAATTTATTGAAGCTCTGCAAAAAACGATGACGCTACTAGGTCAACCTTTAGTTATTGATGCTGAAAACTGGATGGCTCACCCTGGCTCGGCAAATACACTATTGAGTATTCTTACTCACCCTAAAACACCACAGAACTTTGTGATTCTATCTGGTGATGTGCACTACTCTTTCGCCTATGACATTAAATTACGTCACAGTAAATCAAGCCCTGATATCTATCAAATTACCTGTAGTGGATTTAAAAACGAGTTTCCTAATGCCTTACTTCGCTGTTGTGATTTTATGGACAGAGTGCTTTATAGCCCGCATTCACCGTTAAACTGGTTTACTAAACGCAAGAATTTGTTAGTCACCAAACGAGATCCATCCGTTGCCAATAACGATAAGCTAATTAATAAAAGTTCAATTGGGGAGTTAAGATTGGATGAAAAAGGCAAGCCGGAGCAGATTTCGATTTTAACCGCGGAAGGACAATCTATTTCCTTCTTGCCTAAATCAAGTGACTGAATCACTTTTTATATTGAAAATAATGAGAATTGAAAAATTAATCGTTAAGAGTGGTATCAGTGCCGCTCTCAACTTCTATTGAATTATGGAAGTATAGGCCTGCTTCAATAGCGTCTAGCCACTCTAATTCCACTTCTTCGTGATACCTAGTTTTCTCAAGGTAATTTGCACTCATATTAATATCCTTATGTGAGTTTCAAGATCCCGATTATACGAGTCTTGAGTTGCAATACTGTGACAGAGATAGAAGAACGAATTCAAATCACACCACCATAAATAGTAATGATTATTATTAAGATTGAATTATCTCTCGTTTTATCCTAATCTATAAGATTGTTCTCTACTGAATCTCTATTATGAAATCCACCGTTTTATTTTCTTTTGTTTCGATGCTTTTGCTGTCAGGTTGCAGCCAACAAATTCAGCCAACACCAGTACCCTCTCAAGCTATCACCAGTTTCTATGATTATCAATTACTCTCACCAGCAGGCTCTCCTTTGTCCCTTAGTGCTTTACCTCAAGAGATAATTAATGCTGATGTTATTCTTATTGGTGAATGGCACACTCATGCCGCTATCCACCGTTTTCAAACGGATCTATTTAAGCAACTCTCTGCAACAGAGCCTAAATTAGCATTATCTATGGAGCAATTCAGTCGTGATAAACAGGCGGTTGTTGATGAGTATTTAACAGGACAAATTGGCGAACAAACATTAATGTCAGAAGCTAAGGCATGGCCTAATTATGAAAGTGATTATCGCCCATTAGTTGAAATCGCAAAGGCTGAAGGACGTGATGTTATCGCTGCAAATGCCCCAAAACCAATCGTAAAATGCATTGGCCAACAAGGTATTAGCTATTTAGATAAGCTCGATATTGATGAAAAATCATGGTTAGCTAAAAACATCGACCTTGCAGAGTCCCCTTATAAGTCAAAATTTTTAGCTTCTATGCATCATGGTGACGAAGAACAAACTCAGAAACAATTTGCAGCTCAAATGACGTGGGATGCAACCATGGCAGAAAGTATCGTTAATTACTTAGCTTTGCATCCTAAAGCGCAAGTCATGCATATTGCAGGAAAGTTTCATATCGAGAATGGTCTAGGCACTGCGGCACAAATAGTAAAATTAAACCCTAAGCTTAATGTTGTGGTTATCACTCCGACAGAAGAAGGTACTAATGAAGGCTCTGACTATCAACTGGAAGTTTTAGCTCCACCAAAACGCTTTGTGAAACAAGAGAACATGATGAAAGCATACAAAACGATTAAAAATCGTAACCATGATCTTGTATGTAAATGATTAAACAATAAGAAATAAAAAACCACTCACTTCGATGAGGGAATCAAGTGAGTGGTTTTAGTTTAGTGGTATGTTTCATTTCAAGGTGTTTACTAACTTCTGTTATTTTCGGATAACAAGTACAACTTCACCAACTTGTATACCCCACTTATATATTTCTGTTTGATTAATAACGACATCATCTGAAATTTGATAAATCCAATCATCAAATTCAACTTCATAGTGTGAATCATCTACCTTTAATATCATCGAGTATTTCCAATTAAGGGCGTTTCCTACACTTTTACCATAAGCAGTTTCAAGAATATCACTGGCCGTTCCTGTATATGAGTTATCGCCTAGATCTTGAATAATCCACGTTCGTTCTTGCTCTTCACCGTCATTAAATAAAAACTGCTCGTCTAGCGTTAATGTGTCTCCATTCCATTGAGCTTGAAGATCGACAGTGAATGTTCTAATAACCGTGCCATTGAAGTCTTTTACTATCCCTTCTGCTTTTAAATCATCTTGAAAAAATGATCTCATTGAAAATTCAGGGCTAGTGCCTGCGTAATCATTAATGTCTTGAGAAGAGCACCCTACTAATAGAATACTAAAAATAAATAGGACTATCTTTTTCATTATTTATCTCCTATCAATTCAAGACGTAGATCTGGGTACGTTGTTTTTTCAGATACCCAAATATCAAGAAAAAGCTGAGAAAAGTCTTTATTTGCTATTGCTCCAATCGGTTTATCATTTAGAAAAAACTGATTATTCCCTATCTCATCAATGCTAAAAACCAATTTATCCTCAGGTTTCACATCAGGAAATACTTGTTCTAATTCAACCAACCATGAGTCTAAATCAGGGTGTTTAATTGATTGCTCTTCCCACTGATCTTTAGTCGCTTTAATTAGGTTTTCTTTAGTAATGTTACGATAATATTCAATCTCAAGTGCTTGTGGATATTGACCATAGACAAACTGACCTGAAGTGGTAAACAGTTGTGCTTCATACACTGAAATTAAAAACCATGACAATTCTGACTTTCCGCTGCTTTGTAGGCCTTGTAATGGAGCAGCAACCACACTATTTATTGTTAACAGGCTTACTATGGTGAGTATACTTATCAAGCTTTTCATGATCCTTCCCCTCATTATTTATTCTTGCTCTTAAACGCTTTTGAATAATAATAAATACGGGTAGATTGACCGCCCAGATCACTCCAATTGAAAATAAAGTGATTTGATATGAATATGAGAAATCCACAGCACCTAATCGATGACCGGCTAAATAATTTAATGGTCCTGCAATAACACCAATTAAAGCAATAAGTCCAAGATTGAAACGCGATAACCACCCTAAGCTGTGATTGATAGCAAAACCAAAATGACACCATAATAAAATAAGCCACACAGGTATAAGTACGTCATTAGAGAATTGATATACGCCTGTAAAAGACAGTAATACGTCCCCAAAAACACCTAACATCGAAATTAAAATGAGTAAATAAAAGTCTATTTTTCGTGTTGGAGATACCAATAGATGAAGCAATATTGAAACGAGTAAAAAAGGTACCGCTTGCTGTTGATAAAGGATCACTGCAAACCAAATCAATTGAAACCAGATCGCATTGATTATAGGAAAATAACGTAACATTGAAGCCTCCTACCATACCAACCTAAATACAGTCGTAATTCAACTACTCCCTCAGATTGGTATGAAAAAAATACTAATTGGCTAATACACCCCGTTTTGTGGTTTTGCAGCCACTAAATGCACAGTGCTGATCTTGCGTTCTAAAAAACCACCTTCGCAGTAACAAAGATAGAACTGCCATAAACGAATAAAATCATCGCCATAACCCATCTGTTTTAAATCACTATTTGCATCGTCAAAACGTTCATACCAATGGCGTAATGTTTTGGCGTAATCTAAGCCGATGTCATGTAGTGAAGTAATCACCATATCTGTATTTTGTGCCACTTTATTTGCCATGACACTAACTGAGGGTAAACAGCCCCCTGGAAATATATAACGCTGGATAAAATCGACGCTTTTACGGTATTGGTCGTAACGTTGATCTGCAATGGTAATGGCTTGAATTAACATTTTACCTTCAGGTTTAAGGTGTCGGCTGCATACATTAAAGAAAGTGCTTAGATATTCGTGTCCCACCGCTTCTATCATTTCAATCGAAACTAATTTGTCATACTGACCTTCAAGAGTACGATAATCTTGCTTTAGAAGCGTAATTTGGTCTTCTAGACCTAAGGCTTTTACTCTCTGCTCTGCAAAGTCATATTGAGCATCAGAAATCGTCGTCGTGGTAACATTTACACCATAATGCTGTGCTGCATAAATAGCTAACGCTCCCCATCCCGTGCCTATTTCAAGTAAGGTTTCACCTTCTTTTAGTTCAAGTCGTTCACAGATAGTGTGTAATTTAAATAACTGAGCTTCTTCCAAATTTGCATCGGCATTAGGATAGATAGCACTTGAATACAACATTTCTTTATCCAGAAACATTTTGTACATTTCATTACCGAGATCATAGTGCGCTAAAATGTTCTTTTTAGACCCTTCTTTGGTATTTTTATTGCGCTTGTGGTTGATTAAATCAAAAAATTGAACCAGTTTACTAAAGCTATTTTCTACTCTATCAAGCACGCCTTCTTCACGGCCTAACACTTGAATAACCTTTGTTAAGTTTGGACTTGTCCACCAACCAGCAACATATGCCTCACTCGCGCCAATACCACCACCGAATAAAATTTTTCGATACGCTTCGGTATTATTAATTTCTACAACAGCTTGCAAAGAGGCTAATGGATCTCCCAAAACAACTTGCCCTAATTCATCGTTTATCGTCAATGAGGCTTGAGTCATCTTACCTAAATAATCCAATAACACTTTACGCGCCATACCATCAATCCAGCGCATAGACTTATTGTTTTTATCATTGCTTAGTACTGACTCTTTCAATACTGTTCTCTCTATTTGATTACTAGCCATTGCTCTCTCCTTATTGCTCTGGGTGTGGCACAAACGGGATTCTTTTTATGAATAATTTCAATGCTTGCCAGTAAATGCCCCATACTATTTTTACGGTCATCATGGGAATAGAGATCACTTGTTGGCGAATATTTTTTGAATTAAATTCTTTTCGTGTCATGGCTATCGTTACATCAAAGATTTTTTCTTGCTCTTCCCCTAAGCCACGGTTTTCTAGGTGTAGCGATAATCGATTGCTTGGTGCTTTAATAAACCAGTGATATTTCATATTCAGATCCAAAAAAGGCGATACATGAAAAGTTTTATCTATGATTTGCTCAGAGCCCATTTTTATTAAGTAATAGTGCGTTTGATTCCACGGCGTATTACTCACTTCAGCCAGTAAATCCGTCAATTCATCTTGTTGGTTATAACAGTAATAAAAATTAATTGGGCTAAAATAAAGCCCAAAACAACGAACCTGTCCAACAAAAAGTACTCGACCTTGGCTGTTATTCCCCCCCAATTCACTCACTTTATTCCACACCGATTCTTTTAAAGATTCATCCTGACTGCCAAGATAATCAGAACGTCGAAAACTTAGAGGAGCAAAACGCCCTTTTTTGAACCATCCCACCTGTTCGGTTTTTTCTAATTCATCCAAATCTAAAGCGACAAAGAACATCTGATAACTAAAACTATGCGTCTTAGTTTGAAATCGTCTGTGTCTTACGTCACCGTGATAGAGGCAGGAATTGATCATAGGCTAATCCCAAAGCGTTGGCATACATCAAGTGCACTTCTTACTCCGTCTTCATGAAAACCGTTATACCAATAAGCACCAGCAAAGTGGGTATGGTGTCGACCACAAATTTCTTCTCGACGAGCTTGTGCTTCTATGGTGTCTGTATTAAACACAGGATGATCGTATTTATATGAACCTAATATTTTATCTTTATGAATCAAGGGGGAATTGTTTAAAGTGACACAAAATGTTGTTTCTTTAGTGTCTAATCCTTGAAGAATATTCATGTTATAAGTCACACTGGATGGGTTATTTTTATTCCCCGTATCCAGATGATAATTCCAAGCTGCCCATGCACGTTTTTGTAATGGTAATAAGCTCTCATCAGTATGCATAACGACTTCATTTTCTTGATAAGTGAGTTTACTTAGCACTATTTTTTCAGCGGTTGTAATATCACTTAACATTGCTAGTGACTGGTCGCTATGACAAGCTAATACCACTTCATCAAAGTCATGCTTGTCTTCACCATTTATCTCTAACGTTACTCCTCTAGGATTTCGAGTCACACTGGTTACTGGGCTATTTAAATGAATGTTATCTTTAAACGTCGCAATCAGAGGTTTTATGTATGAATGAGAACCATTAGGCACCACATACCACTGAGGCCTATTAGCAATATCTAATAAACCATGATTATGGAAAAAACGAATAAAAAAATGTAACGGAAACGCTTTCATATCTTGTAAGCTGGATGACCAAATAGCCGCACCCATCGGTAAGATATAGTGCTCAGAAAAATAGCTACTATAATCATTACGGTATAAGAAATCACCTAATGTGCCATCGACATCAAGATCGATGTGATCATCACTGTGCTCTACACTCCACATCTCTTTACATTGTTTGTTAAAGCGTAAAATCTCACTAATTAAGGATAAAAATTTAGTATTAAATAAGTTTGCACGTTGAGCAAAAAGTGTATTCAAATTATGGCCATTATACTCAAGACCAGAAATAACATTTTTGACACTAAAACTCATTTCTGTTTCTTGCCCAGATAAACCAAGTTGAGTTAATAACTCAATGAAGTTCGGGTAAGTTCGGTCATTAAATACAATAAAACCAGTATCAATATCCCACTCTTTTCCTTCTGCTTTAACTTGTTTTGTTGCGGTATGCCCACCAATATAATCATTAGCTTCAAATACTGTCACATCGTGCTCTCGTGATAATAAATGCGCACATACCAATCCTGAAATACCTGTACCAACTACTGCAATTTTTTTCATTATCGTTTCATCCTTAAAGCGAGCCAGTGCCAAATACGATCTGGGAGACTTCCCATTAAAATTAAGAAACTCGTAAATGGAAATGGAAAATGAATGTGTTTTTTATTTTTATCTATACCTGCAATTATATGCTCTGCTGCTTTATCAACGTCGATTAACATTGGCATAGGAAAATCATTTTTATTTGTAAGCGGCGTTTTAACAAAACCAGGAGCAATCACACTAATAGTAAATTGTTCCGGTGATATATCTAATTGAAGTGATTTTGCTAAATAATGAATTGCCGCTTTACTTGAGCCATACGCTTCTGCTCGTTGAAATGGTACATAAGAAGCACTTGAACCCATTAACGCTAAGTGACCACCCCGCTTCATTTTTGGTATTAGTGCTTGTAAACAATACCCAATTGAAATGACATTAGTTGTGATCACTCGCTCAAATAATGCCGCATCAAACTGGGTCGCGTCATCGATATATTCACATGTACCTGCATTAAGAATTACGGTATCTAGCATTTCAATCGTAGAAAGCGCGTCAAGGATTGAGTTGCTGTCATCAAGATCAAAAACGACCTCAATTAAACTCCCGTTGCCTTTCGCGCTGGTTAAGTAATCTGAATCAACATACCCAGAGAAATTACGACCACACGCATAAACCCGATACCCTTGTTTAAGGTATTTATTTGTTAAAGAGAGACCGATGCCCGACGTTGCGCCTGTGATTAATATTGTTTTCATGACTGCATTCTCTTTTTAATCAGCTTAACTGCTGAACCAAGAACTGGTAAATGCTCATACAGCATCTGCCCCATGTCTAAGTAATCTCTGTGGTAATACACTCTTTCATTGAATTTAATATGTGAAGTGCCATCAACAGAAATACATTTCCCTTTACCTATTTTAGGATGACTGTATTCCATCGTCCAAAAAAGACTGGCTTCATTATCATTCTCGATAACATGATGAATATGAAACTGACAATTTAAAATATTCTCGTATAAGTGCTGAAAATATTCGGTAAGCATAGGAAGTCCATCGATTTGATGTACGGCATCAATAAATTGAATATCATTGGAATAGATTTCAGGAAGACGATGAAGAGTTGAGCGATCTAATTCACTATAAAGTGATATAAATGTAGTAACAAAATTAGAGTGCTTCATGATGATATATCCTTATTAAACTTATGAAATACTACGTGGCAGTACTCAAAAAAGATCACATCCTGTGATCTTTTTAATAAAAGGAAATTAGCTTTAACTCAGCTTGCTTACCTATATTTATATATTAGTACAATAAGTTACCTATCGGGTTAAATAATTTACTTATTCCTTGGGTAAAGTGCAGTGGCGCATTTTGTACGGTGTAACATAAACACCCATCAGTCGTTTTAGGGCTATGGGCATGTGAAGAATCTAACCAAATAAAATCACCTTTATGATAATGCCCTGATTCATCTTCAAAACTGCCATCTAGTAATAAGGTTAACTCAAAACCTTTATGGGTATGCGTTGGGATCACACCACCCGCATTGATATGCAGTAAGTTAGATCGTGTCGCTCCCTCTTCTATCAAACGAGCACGACTGACCGCCCCCATTTGATTCCATTTCATATCGACATAACGCGTCAATACTCGAGGTAATTCATAATGAAATGAATCAATAAAAATATGCTCTACCGATGGCTCTTTCAAATAGCTAGTTTCAACCTCGGTATTTAATATACCGTTGAGCATTTGAGAAAAATCAATCGATTCCGCTTCTACTGGTTCTTGCCATGCTTTCGCTGCAAATTCTTGAGTTAATTTCTCTGATTTACGCTTACAATGTTCACACAAATCACAATGTAGCGTCATACCAACAGCAAGAGATTCAGGTAAATCACCGTCAACATGAGAACGTAATAATGCATCGCTAGGATGGTGGGTAATTTTATTCATGCTCATACTCCTGTCTTAATTTGGTTAATGCTAAACGCAGCCGTGATTTAATCGTTCCGATTGGTTCACTAAGTTGCTCTGAAAGCTCTTGTTGAGTCAAACCTTGTTCATAAATCCCTTCAACAACCACTCGCTGATTACTAGGCAGTACACTGACTGCTTTTTTCAATTTTTTAGTTTCAAGCCAATCTAGCTCTACGGCCTCGACTTGCTTATCAAACAGAGGCCATAACTCGTCACTGACCGTATCTTCTCTATTTGATTGCATTTTGCGTAACATATCAAAGCTGTGATTACGCATGACGGTAAATATCCAACCAGACGCATTACCTTTGGCTTGATTAAATAAGGCCGCTTTTCGCCAAATAAGCGTCATCGTCTCTTGAACTAAATCCATTGCTAACGTTGGATCATTGAATTTCTTTAATCCATAGGCACGAATTTTAGGTGCAAACCAGGTAAATAGCTCTGAAAACGCCTGCTTATCTTGACTTTCAGAGACTAAATTCAGCCAGAGATCCAACTGTGCAATCTCTTCTTCACTCTGCACTAACTTATACGTTGAGTTCATTCTACTACCAACCTCTATGTGCTGATTTTGCATAGTCACCTCCGAGATAGTTCATAACTAATACGAAGAGAGATAAGAAAAGGATCATTATTACATCGATATTAATTACTATACCAATTAATACTAATAAAAGATAAAAGGCCACTCGAAATAACGAATGGCCTTTGCATACAATTAAGGAGAAGGAAAGAAGGATTACACTAGCTGACCTCAGGACAAGTAACTATTCCTAGTTCAATAATATCTTCAATAGGCATTGGTTTGTAAAAGAAAAAGCCCTGTATGCAATTGATACCAAGTGATTTGACAAAATCAATTTCATCTTGCGTCTCAACACCTTCGACAACAATCGAAGCCCCTGTAATTCGACCTAAATCAACGGCTAAAGAAAATAATTTCCGCCCTCTTTCTGTTTCTATATTTAACAATAAAGAGCGATCTAATTTCACTTTATCAAAATCAAAGCGAGATAAATAAGCAATAGATGAATAACCTGAACCAAAATCATCAAGGGCAATAGTGACACCTAGCCCCCTTAATTTATTTAGAGTTGTCTTAGTTTTAAGTTCATCTTTAATCAGTAATTCTTCTGTAATTTCTAATTCTAATTGAGAGAAGCTCAATGCACTGCTTGTTACTAAGCGAGCAACAGTAGAGAGGAAATTTGGTACAAGTACCGTCTCTGGAGACACATTTATAGAGACTTTAAACTCAGGATCATGAGCATAAGTACTCGCTGATGCAATGGCCTTTTCAATGACCCAAAAATCTAACTCTGGCATTAAGCCAAGTTGAGAAAATGATTCAATAAAATAAGGTGGAGTAATATCCCCATTGTATGAGCGATGACGAATCAATACCTCTAAAGAACTGACACTTTTTGTTTCTATATCATATTGAGGCTGATAAAAAAGAATAAATTCGCCTGTTTTATGTAATCTCTCTACCTCTTTTTGAGCAGCTATATCCTAGATCCCAAAGAATAACCGACACACTTTGGTATAGATTAGAGAGTCAGTTGCCTATAAGCTTCAAGCTCTCACACAATCAACTAAGGTAACCACATGGGACACCAATATAAGCAACTGACACTAAGTGAAAGATACCAGATTGAAGCTTGGAATACACATAGTATTTCTGCTCGGGAAATAGGACAAAAATTAAAACGGAGCAATGGCTCCATTTCAAGGGAATTACGACGCTGTCCTGTTGGAAGTTATTCTGCCGAGCAAGCGCATAAACATGCTTTTCAAAAAAGAACACTTTCAATTAAGCACACAAAGTGTGGCCAAAAGAATAAGAAAATAATTCAAATATACCTACAACTTGGTTGGAGCCCAGAGCAAATATCTGGACGAATGCATAAAGAAAAAATAGAAAATACAATATGTTGCAGTACTATTTACAATGTAGTTAAAAGAGAGCATTGGCAAAGAATGCTTGCTCGAAAAGGTAAAAAATACAAACAGCGTAAAGGTGTAGAAGCTGGAGCAAGACTAATTCCCAACCGCGCTGATATCTCTCTCCGGCCTGCTATTGTTGACGATAACTCAGAAATTGGCCACTGGGAAGGTGATACTGTTTATGGTCAAGATGGGTATTTAGTCACTATGGTAGAGCGAGTATCTAAGCTATTAGTTACTTGCAAAGTACGTAGCAAGTCTAAAAAAGCAGTCACTCGTGGGATAAATCGCATGATGAAGCCCTTTAAAGAACTTTGCAAAACAATCACATTTGATAATGGCGGAGAGTTTGCGGGTCATGCTAAGATAGCTAAGCATCTGAACTGTGACATTTATTTTGCTAAACCTTACCATTCCTGGCAACGAGGTTTGAATGAAAATACCAATGGTTTACTAAGGCGTTTTTTCCCAAAGGGAATGGCCATTGGAGAACTTGCTGCAAAAGAGGTTAAACAGGCAGAGTTTTTGATTAATTCGAGACCTAGAAAGGCATTAAATTTTCTGAGTCCGAGTGAGTTTTTAAGCGGTAAGCGTGTGTCGGTTATTGTTACGATCTAGCTATTAGTGGATAGATGTGGAATATAACTACCGAGCGCTTTCGTCGTATCAATTTTTTCTGAACTAAAAAAACGTTCAGATAAAGAATCCATGGTCGTTTTCCCTAAACTAAACGTATCCATTCGTTTAAAGAAAGGATAATAAATCGCTATCCCTATAACGATAATTAGTCCTTGTAGGATTGCTGCACGTATGGATCCACCAGTACCTATATATCCACCTATAATCGGCGGTGTCATCCAACTTATAACCTCTGTTAACGGTGGAACCACACCTGTTGAGGTTGCAAAAAAAGCAATTAATAAACCAGCTATAGGCGCCAACAAGAAAGGGATAATCATAATTGGATTGAACATAATCGGTAAGCCATAAATAATTGGCTCATTAATATTAAAAATACTTAATATTAATGCCGCTTTTGCTAATGAACGATAGCCTTTATTTTTAGCAAAAATCAAAATACAAATAACCAAACTAATGGTATTTCCAGCGCCTCCCATTCCAGTATAGAAGTCATAGAAATTACTGGTTAAGATTGGCATAGCTGCTAAGCCTTGCTCATAAAGAGCCATATTTTCAATAGTTAAACGGTATAACTCTGTTTTATAAGAAGCTAGAATTACATGGCCATTAATCCCTATAGACCAAAGAAAACCACGAATGGTTTCATAAATAACACCATCAAGCAGCGAAGCAGGATCCAAACTTGGCATTAATTGTGTTAAACCTATTCCATAAGAAATGAACACTTTAATTGGCAAACTAATACAGACAAGTACGATACTAACAATACAAACTGATACAACAAGATTAATAGAGCGCTCGACAATGTTTGGCACATCGGCATCAGTTAATACAGACCAAAACTTAAAATAATGAGTTAAAAAACTCACACTTATTGGAATAATAATTGCTAATAGAAAGTTGATTGGTATGAAGGTGTTCGCTCGTACAAATCCCCATTGAAAACAAATCACAAAATAAACAATGATAGAGGTTGATACGACCGCGATTTCAGCTTGTTTTCTTAAAGAAGCTAAATATTGGGAAAAAAAGACAACTAACAATACAGGGAACAGTTGAGCGATTAGTGTACTCGTCTGAGATAACTTGTTACTCATTTCCGTTAACTCAAGTAAACTTGCACCGTTTGATATCAAAAGGCAAAATGAAGAGATCAATGAAACAGGTAATAGCATAATAAAGACATTACTAACCCCTGCTATATACCGGTTTGCCGGTAACTGCTTCATTATGTAACTAAACATGATTCTTCCTTCCAGAATAATAAACCGTATATCTTAGTATATTAAACCATACGCCGTAAATAATCACTTATTTTTTACAAAACAATAACTTTATGTAAATTGCGATCTAGCGCGTAAACATAAAAGGAATAAAGCTATTAAATCACCTTTTTATGTGTGTTGTAATTATACTATTCCTCCAACTAAATTATCGATATATGTAATAAAAACATTTAATAATAGTAAAGTAGCTATTAGTAAATGTTCTTCGATAAAATTGTATCAAAATGATAAATAAACGGGCCCTCTTGCACAAATAATGAAGGCCCAGCTACAGCGAATCAATGGCTAAGATTTAAAAGATATTCCGGCTTCTTATGCCAATGCATCTAATAGTGAAAATAAATAGTCAATTTCATCTATGGTGTTGTAATGCATTAATCCGATGCGAACTACACCACCATCTTCTTCTAGTCCAAGTTGCCTAATCAACCCAAGCGCATAAAAGTGCCCACTCCACACGCAAACATTATTTCTTCCTAACTCTTTCGCTACCTCTTCAGGAGTATGCCCTTGAAGACGAATAGCAAAGGTAGGCGTCCTATTACCACAATTATTCGGCTCATTAATCCCGAATAAAGAAATCCAAGGACGTCTTTCTATTTTATTCAAAAAGTAATGCGTCAATGCAAGTTCGTGCTGTTGATATTGAGTAAAACTACTTACTAGCCGCTCTCTTAAACTTCCCTCTTTCGCTCCCCATTGAGCCAAATATTCAATAGCTGCAATAACCCCAGCTAGCCCCTCAAAACTCTGAGTTCCTGTTTCAAATCGACCTGGGCCTATATTTGTAGCGGGTTCAACTTTATATGGAGAAAGAGATTGAAGGTATTTTGGAGAAATATAAGCAATACCAACATGTGGACCAAAAAATTTATATGCAGAACAAACTAAAAAATCACAATCAAGTCTCTGTACATCAATTAAATGATGCGGAGCATAATGAACAGCATCAACATAAACCATCGCACCTATTTCATGAGATGCTCTAATAATTGATTGAACATCAACTAAAGATCCTGTGGTATTGGAAGCATAAGTTGTTGCTACTAACTTTGTTTTAGTTGATAACAATGAATAAAAATGCTCCATATCTAACGTACAGTCGTCAGTATTAACTCTAACTTGATGGACAATCACACCTTTATCTTCAGCTGCCTGCTTCCAACTCGATACGTTAGAATAATGGTCAAGTGCGGTTACGATAATCTCATCACCTTTTTTCCAATCTCTACTGATTGCTCGGCTTAATTGAAAAGTTAAAGACGTCATATTTGCCCCAAATACTATATTGTCGCTACTTGGGGCATTTAGTAATGCAGCACACGATATTCGAGCATTATCCATCACTAGATTAGTTTTCTGACTTGAGAAAAAGTGTCCTCCTAGATTCGCATTTGAATAACCAAGGTAATCAGTCATGGCTATTAATACAGAGTTTGGAACTTGAGAACCTCCTGGGCCATCTAGAAATAGAACTGGTTGATGATTAATTGTTTGTGCTAATGCTGAAAATTGTGGACGAACTTTATCAGGAGTGAAGATCATTAGCTTTATCCTTTGCCGTTAATACAAATACATCCATGTGCCCTTCATGATCATGATCAATCAATCGAATTGGTTTACCGTTATGCCATAGCTTTCCATCATCAAGCATCGCAACTTCACCATCTTCTAAAATTTTTCTAAAGAAAGGTTCTTCGTTTTCATTTTTATAAACAAGAAGCTCTCCACCTTCTATATTTGAACGGTCGATCCCAATAAGAGCAATATGATCAAACCCATCTTGATGAACACCTTCTGGTGCAATTTGGGTCTCTTCATAAATCGCGGCAATACGCATCTGATGTATCTCAATTTCTTGTCCATTGGGTAAATGATTAAGATCCATAAAAATCTGACACATTTCAGCCATTCCTTCACTATGTAAAATAGGTTTCTCTATTCCTTCAAACTGACGAACAACATCACCTTGAAAGTGATTAATATTTTCACTCTGTACAAAATTATGCTTACTCGTCTCAACAACCTCTTCATTCATCATATTAATAACCGAATATCGTCGTAATCGATAGCTTCCATCAGCGTGAGTAGTTTTAGGTAAACCAGAAAAAGAAGGTGCAAGTTGATGAACCGCATCGTGACTTAGTTGCGTTAACTGTAATGTTGTATCGTGTGAATGAATCATATAGCCTCCTGCATAATACTAATCAAAAATATATTAACCCTATGCCTCATTAACATTTGAGTTACATATTATTATTTACGCAGAAATGCTAATAAATCAAATCAAACAGTAGTTTCATTCGCACAATTTTAAAAGTTTGAAGTATAAATTCAAGATAATATAAAATAATAGAATTAAAAACCACCTGTCTTTTGTTGTATAATACGAAATCAGAGTTCTTCACTAAAACCAAGGTAACCATCTGATTTTTAATAAATATTAATTGATTACTTTTTTATTCCATAACAAAACAAGTAACATAATTATTGTTATTGTTAGGTAAAACAAGCCCAATGTATGTTGATTTATTACCCAATTCCTCACTAAATATCCGCCTAATAAACCAGCTAAACACATCTGAACTGAGCCAGATAAAGCAGAAATAGTTCCTACTTTTTTAGTATGAGGTGCAAGTAATAAATTAATAGATAATGGAAATGATATGCCTTGAGCAACAGCCAACAGAGTAAAAGAAAATATTAATGAAAAAAGTGATGTATCAAAACTAATCAAGCAAATACCAGATATTGTCATAATCACCAAGGCCAAACTCATTAATTGATTTACTGACAACCGTTTATTCAAACTATTGAGAATAAAGCTACCGATCATTAAACCTGCTGAGGGAATAATCATTACTTCACCATACTCTGCGGTTGTAAGCCCTAATCCATCTTGAAGTAAAAATGGAAGTAAAGAAACAGAAACCAAACTCCCTAAATAACTAACCCAATTTAAACTAGCACTAGAGATTACCTGAGCGTTACACAACAGCGAACCATAGTCAGCTAAAGTTTGCTTAAAACTAAATTTTTGTGGTTCATAAGGTAGCGTTTCAGGCAAGATCAAATAACCAATGGTTAAGATACACATTAAGTAAATAAGTACAAAACCAAACACCCACTCCCAACTGAAGTTCCAAGCAATCCAACCACCAATAACTGGGGCTAATATTGGTAAAATTGATGCCGTGATAGAGATGTAAGACATGGCTTTGGTTAAATTGCGTCCACTGTAACTGTCCCTTAATACACTTCGTCCAAGGACCGATGCACTGCCAGCTCCAAGTCCTTGAAGCAATCGCCCTAACACTAACGCTGTAAAATTATCTGTCATTACAACACATAACACTGTGCCTAGTAGATAGATCCCTTGCCCTACAATGAAAATAGGTCGCCTACCTACAGCATCAGATAATGGTCCATAAAAAAGCTGAGAACCACCGAATCCTACGAGAAAAAGTGTCACTAGTAATTGAACATCCGCGGCAGAAACACTCAGATCTTGGCTAATTAAAGGTAGAGATGGTAAGTAAATACTCACACCTACTTGTCCCGTTGCTATGATCATCATTGCGAGTAATAATGGTGTTTTGTTTAGACGGCCTGATGGTTGATCTTGTGTTTTAATTTTATTCATGACTTTAGTTTACATTCAATCAATATTATTGATAATAACCATTACAGGAATCACATTGCATCCCAGTAGGAATTAATTATGGATTGGATTGAGTGCGTTCGAAGCTATATTAAAGTTGTTGAAGAAGGCAGCTTTAACGCCGCTGCTTTCCAGTTAAACACATCAGGCTCAGCCATAAGTAAGCGTATTAGTTGGCTTGAAGACCGTGTTGGCGTTCAACTACTCACACGAACAACTCGTTCTGTACACCAAACAGAAGCTGGTATTCTTTTTTATCAACGAGCTCGACTACAATTAGATCAATGGCAACATTTAGTTGATGAAACCCGTGCAATTAACCAAACACCAACCGGCCTCTTGAAAATAGGAGCAACCTTAGCGGTCGGTTCAAAATTTATCATTAAGTATTTAGATGAATTTTTAGCTACTTATCCAAAGATTAAAGTTCAACTTATCACTACTCTTCCTGGGCAAGTACCCGAAAATAATATTGATGTTTTTATTAGCCGTGAGTTAGAACAGCTTAATACTTTTAGCTATAAATCAACGCCTCTTTTTGAACATCATTCTGGTTTTTTTGCTTCCAAAGAATACATAGAAAAACATGGAATGCCGACGGATCTAGAGGATTTAAAGCGTCACAATATGCTTATTTGGGGTGAAAGACCTATTAGGGAGATTAAGTTAAAAAACAATAAACGAGTTACTTTACGGGGTAATTTTTCAACTACGAACCCTGAAGCTCTCTTTCATGCAGCTAAGCGTGGAATGGGGATATTATTAGCCAGTAAACAGATGCTGATTGATGATATTGATTCAGGTAATCTAGTTGCTGTTTTACCTGAATTAACAGCCGACCACACCTCTGTTAACGCCTATTACCCCACTCTAGATTACGAACATACTCGAACTCAACTATTTATTAAATATTTAAAAAGTAAACTAAGTTGACAAACATAACACTAATAACAATTTTCTCATTACAAATACGAAATTATATTGATTTTAAACTAAATATTCGTACTCTACTTTTCTTCTGTTCTTGAATTTAGATATCTAATTATGAATACTGCAATTTTATGGGCGTTTATTCCTACCTTTTTCTTTGTTTCAGTGACTCCTGGAATGTGTATGACATTAGCACTAAGCCTAGGGATGAGCATTGGCTATAAGCGTACGCTTTGGATGATGATCGGGGAATTAGTTGGCGTTGCTCTAGTGGCTGTCGCTGCGGTATTAGGTGTTGCTGCCATCATGCTAAACTATCCATGGTTATTTACGATATTTAAAGCCATTGGAGCCAGTTACCTTGCTTACATAGGTATTCAAATGTGGCGTTCAAAAGGTAAGCTGGCCATGAATGCAGATCAAGCGGATATGCCTCAGGGAAAAGATTGGGATTTAGTTGTACAAGGCTTTGTTACCGCTATTGCAAATCCCAAAGGTTGGGCTTTTATGGTGTCTTTGCTTCCCCCTTTTATTGATGGAGGCCATGCTATAGCACCACAACTCATCGCCTTAGTTTCAATTATTTTAGTTTGTGAATTTCTATGTATGACACTTTATGCTGTTGGCGGTAAAGGTCTTAAGCGTGTATTAGGTCATTCTAATAATGTTAAAATAATGAATCGAATTTCTGGTAGTTTAATGATTGGTGTCGCTGCTTGGTTGTTTTTAGGGTGATACTGAAAACTCAAGGATGAAAATGAGACTGGAATCTTTCTTGTTAAAAACAAACAGAACAAGTGACGGTAATTATGTACAGTGTTATCAAAAGGAACTATACTTATACTTCACTCAAGTAAGGTTCTGACATGGTTTTAACACGATTTCTCCTCTTATTCTTCTTATTTTGTTCTTTGCCATCTAAAGCAAAGTCAAATATCCAATTTAATGAAGAAGAACTTGAATATTTATCAAATAATCCAACTCTAGTAATCAATACTGAGTCTCATTGGCCCCCATATAACTATATCGAATATGGTGAGGTCAAGGGATACAGTAACGATTTTATTCGATTACTAGCTACAAAAATTGGGTTAGATGTTAAATTTGAAGTAGGGCTATCTTGGGCACAATCATTAGCGAAACTACAAGAAAATAAAATCGACATTATCTCAAATTTACGAAAAACAGCTCAGCGAGAAAAATATATTAGCTTTAGTGAACGCTCAATATCTAACACTCGAGATGCAATTTTATTTAAAAGTACTTATGCTGGGTTAGATTTCAAGGACTATTTAAATGGACGCGTAATTGCTGTTGTTGAAGGCTATTCTCATCAGGAGATCCTTGCACAACACTATCCTGGTATTAATATTCTTTTAGCTTCTGATTCGCTTGAATCAATTGAGTTGGTTTTAAATGGCAAGGCAGATGCAGCAATAGGATCGTCTGCTGTCTTCCACTATTATATTTCAAAGTATTTTTTCTCTTCTCTGGAAACTCGAAGCTTAGTCTCACAAGATTTTTTCAATAATACACCAAATTTTTTAGGAGTAAGCAGTAATAATCCTATTTTAATAAACATTATTGATAAAGGTATCTCTGTAATTTCACCTGAAGAGTTTTCTGAACTAGAAAATAAATGGTTAACCAATCAAATTCCAGATTGGTCTCAAACTGAATTGCAATACACCCAGGCCGAAGCTGAATATTTGCTCACTAAAGATAACCTAAAATTTTGTACTTATCCTGATTGGATGCCAATTAGTGGGATTAAAAATGGTAAAGCGACAGGGATCACCGGTGATTTCATGCAGTTATTACAGCAAAAGCTTAATATTCCATTTGAATTAGTCGCGACCACAGGTTGGAGAAATGCATTATTCAAAATTAATAATAGAGAATGCGATATTATTGCACCAATTGAAGCTGATCTTGAACGTTTAACAACTCTCAATTTTAGTCGTCCTTTTTTTATAAGTGATATTGTCATTACTACTTCAGCAGAACAACGCTTCATCCCTAATTTTAATAATTTACGAGATGTTAAAATTGGGATAATTCGAGGCTATTCATTAAGCACAATGGTCCCATCTGCACATCCATCAATCGAATTTGTATTTGTAGATTCACTGAAGGATGGCTTAGAAAAAGTAAAGTCAGGACAGCTTTTTGGGTTTATTGATTCTATAGAAGTAATAAGCTATGCATTACAACATCATTTTCCAAGTTTAGTGATAAGTGGAAAAGTAGATAACAGCAAATGGAGTTTAAGTATTGGTACTCGTAATGATGAACCTGTATTGAAAAATATTATTGAAAAAGCGCTGGATAATATCTCTACGACAGAACAACGAAATATTGTAAACTCTTGGCTTTCTGTGCGTTATACTAGCCCATATAATGTTAAATTATTCAAAGGGTTATCATTTGTTGTATTTTCTATTCTAGCTTTTTTACTCTATCGTCAAAAAGTATTAAAAGAGTATAATAAAAAACTCAAGGCTCTTTCAACTTTTGATTCTTTAACTCAGTTATATAACCGTCGAGTTATTGATACGCATTTATCCAAACAGAAAGAACTTGCTCACCGAAATGCTTTTCCATTAAGTATTATTATTTGCGATATTGACCATTTCAAACACATAAATGATAATTTTGGTCACCTTGTCGGGGATGAAGTGATCATTGACCTCGCCGCACAATTATTAGAAAACATAAGAAAATCAGATATTGTTGGCCGTTGGGGTGGTGAAGAATTTCTTATTATTTGCCCAAACACCAAAGCAGAAGGCGCTGAAATATTGGCAAATAATTTACGAATCATAATTGAGAATATGCCATCGAAAAATGAGCACAAGGTAACAATGAGCTTTGGTATTGCACAGTTTAAACAAGGATACAGCTGTGAAGAGTTACTTATTAAAGCTGATGCCGCTTTATACTCAGCAAAAGAGCAAGGTAGAAATAAAGCGGTCATTGGGTAATAATTTCTCAGCTGATTTATTTTAATGCTGTCGCTGATTCATTCTTATATTGATAATACACATAGTAATGGGTTGTTTTATAAATCAATAACGTAAGGAAAATACTTACATATCCATCAAGAGCATAATGCCAACCTAGATGTATTGAGCCAATAAAAATTAATAGTGCAAATATGATAAACAATACCTTTAATGCTTTATAATCTTTTGGTACACATAAAGCCATTAAGAAAGCGATAGAGACGTGCATACTAGGCATTGCTGAAATGCCACTACCAACTTCAGAACTTCTTTCAAGATAACGATCATATAAGAATGGCTGCGTCTTTAACACCCATACCCTTAGCCAAGATTCACTAGAAATCAGTTGCTCATTCTGACTACCTAAGATTGTAAATAATTCAGAATAATAAGAAGATGAATAAAAATCCATTATATAACATGGACCTACAGATGATAATAAGGTAGCAAAAATTCCACCATTGATCACCCAACATAAAATATAAGAGGTTAAGACAACCTTTCTATGTTCTAAATCTTTGGTCGATATACAATAAAATACCAAAAATAGCCATATGATGAAAAACCAACAGTTATAAATAAAATTAATAAATCCGGTAAAATAATAACTACTAAAAATAAAGTGTGTTATTTTCCAAGGAGCGGTACCAAAATGTAACCACTCATCTAATTCAACCATCTTAAAGTCTAGATAGAAAAAATTTACCTCTGGAATTGAAGATTTAATTACCGTATATGACAGAAGGGATACTGATAATAAGAACATAATTATGCAATACCAAACTCCATCATAACTTATTACTTTCTTCGTATACTCCCAATAGGATAATAGAGGTCTTTCTACTTGATTAATAATCATGTAGAAAAACAACCAAATACAGAAAATAAACAATATCACAGCAGTAGCATATATCATATTCTTATAGATACTAATAAGGATATCAAAATATATCAGGCTCAAGTTATGAGTAATTAACAGCATACATATAAATGAAAACATTGCTAATTTAACTATAAAATAGTCTCTATTCACAAGAAACTTTAATCTTGAAAACATAAAATATACCTAATATAAATATACTATAATTAAAAAGCGTATCCTAAGCCAATAAATAGCATGTTAGAATCTATTTCCATATCTATTTTTTTATAATTAATATCAATTAACATGCCACTTTCACCTAAATGAAATTGTGTTCCGAAACCTACTGTAAAATGAACTTTATCTGTATCTCTAGCTACCGGCTCAAAAGAAGAAAATGATGCACCAATTAAAGGATAGACTCGTAACCAATTTATATCATCAAAACGAAATGCAGGCCCTACTGTTAAATCCCATATCTCAGCCGTATCACCTGACACCATGTCTTTTTGAAAATAATCAGCACTAACTACAAAGCCAATATTTTTTTTCTGCTTAAAGGAGACGCCTGAAAAACCAATACCATTTAAATCCTCTTTAAATGAACCCTCTTTAAGCATAAGTTGAGAGTAACCTATTGAAAAAGAACTATTCTTTTCTGAAATATATTCAGCTTGAACAATCAAAGGGCAAAGTCCAAATACTGCTAACCACTTTATATTCATAATTATCCCTTATTATTTAATTTCAACACGACGATTTTGCTCACGGCTCTTCTCATCATTATTACTAGCAATAGGTTTTAATTCACCAGCAGATATAGAATCCAGTCTATTCTGTTCAATGCCATGAGATATAAGATATTTTTCAACTGATTCTGAACGTTTTAAACCTAATGCAAAATTATACTTTTCATCACCAATAGAGTCCGAATGCCCTTCTAGTGTTAAATTTTTTCCATTGTTCTTTAAGAGCTTAATAATATTTCCTAATACATATTTCGATTTATCTGTTAAGCTTGCTCGATCAAAATCAAAGTAAACTCGAGCCATTACCTCTCCACTGTCCATCGACTGTAAAAATCCATTAGTTAATAAAAACTCTGAACACTCTTCGCTGACTCCAGAACTTACAATTTGCTTATTAATAAAATCAAGAGTCGCATTATATTCACCTTCTTGCTCAATCTGATAAAAAGAGCCCTCATTCAGGTAAACACGAGTACCTTTCCCTACTGTGATTTTTTTCTCATATTCAACATTATCGTTACCGCAATAATAACTTAGCGCTTGATTATCAATAGATTGTGCAAAAGTCAAAGGGGATGACAATAAGGCTAATGCTGAAAGAGCCATGCTATATTTATTTTTCATTATTATTTTCCTGGTAAGTTGTTATTAAAGCATTGATCAAGTTCAAGCCATAGATATCTAAACTATAATGTTGAATAATATCACCTGAGAAAGTCTCTACTACTTCTGGGATCTGAAGGGGCATTAACTCTGCTAGATAATAGCCTGTATTATCGTGAATATATGTCACCTCACCTCTAAATTCTTTTTTGGATTCTGAAATATCAATAACATAAATACGCTCTTGCAAGTCTTCCGCTTTTAATAATACATTATTTAGTTGATTAATGGTCGATTGATGCTGAACGATATCACTATTAATAAATATACCTGATTACCATCGAGACTCAGCTAGCTTAAGCAACCGCTCTGGCATCGGTGCAGTTTGAATACTTGAGTAAATAAGCTGATCAAGCATCTTTTCAAGATTGAAGCGCCTATTGAACTTAAAACAAAACTCTCCCAAATAACGAGGAAGGTGTTTCTTGTTTATTGCATGGTAAGTCCCATGCATTGAGTTTTTTACATTACTAATCATGGTGTTGACCCACTGAAAGTAGGGTAATTTAACGCAATCAGCTCCGCCACCTGTAACAATAGCATGGTGAAACACATCGGCTTTCTCAACGCCTTTAAAGCAAGCTAAACCATCAGAGATAACCAGTGATTTTGGCGTTAAATGCGCTTTTGCCCAACTCGTTAGTTCTTTGATTTTAAAGCCAGTCACAACACTAAATCGCATACTTATTGGATGTCCTTCGCCATTCATAGATACCGCCGCTACGAAAGGACGTTTTCCTTTTGCCCCTCTACCACGAGTGCCACGTTGAACGCCTCCCCAATAAACATCATCTAGTTGAATGTAACCATTCAATTGTGTTTCATCGTCTCGTTCCTTCATAGCTTGCATTAGTTTATGTTTCATACGCCATGCCGCGTTATAAGAAATACCAAGCTGTCGAGAAAGCTCTAATGCTGAAATGCCATTCTTCTCTTGAGTGATGAGATAAATAGCTAAAAACCATATGTTTAATGGCAATTTTGACGCGGAAAACAAGGTTCCAGAAGTTAATGAGCCTTGGTAGTGGCACAGGTTACATTGGAAAAGCTGCCTTGATTTAAGTTCGCAGTATTTATCATGACCGCAATTATCACATCGATAACCAGCAGGCCATCGCATATCGAACAGTCGTTTACGGCATTGTTCTTCAGTACCTAACTGTGAAATAAACCCATGTATTGAAATACTTTTTTGAAATTGGACTTTATTTTTAGCCATGATAACCACCTCATTTTTCGCTTCACTTTAAGTGTAGTCTAATAAGCTGAGTTTAAGTGGTAATCAGGTAAATATATAAGTTTTTACTTCTTTTGCTATTAATGAATAAGAAACAATAGTTAAAAATAGGAACATCCCTATTTTTTTTAATAAAATCATTATTTTAAATGCCCTATTTCTTCAGTGATAAGCTCTAAAATTCTATCTAAGATATCTTGCTTATTTTCTGCTTTATATACATTATTTACGCCTACACACTCTTTTAGTGCTATATTCTGATCTAATGGATAATCAAAACCTACAACAGCCATTTTAGCCTCTATTTTACGCCCATCATCCGTCTTATCATTATTCAACTCATTGGAAATAACGCCACAAAGGTTATGTGCTACTATCAATTCCTCACCAATTTTTTTGTACGATGGTTCACCATAATAAATATAACTTGGTTTACCATATACAGGTGTGTAATTTGGCTCATCATAGCCATCTGATAGAACAATTAAAATTCTTCTTGGATTTTTCCCTTTATTTAGTATTTGTGCTCCACGGATAATCCCCGAATATGATGCCGTTCCATCATTAGGATAGAAGTTATTTATTTCTGTTTTCACACGACTAAAGTCTTCGGTTAACAATATATCATCAAATATCGAACTGCTGGTTATTTGTGATTCACAGTTACTTTTATCGACAAAAATAGAACTTAGTGTTGAATTATAATTGACATTATTTCCATTATATTTTAATTGATCCACAAAACATGTCCGATTATAATAATCTGTATAACTCCTCGTATTTGTATTAAAAGGAATCACACTTACTTTATTAACCTGTCCGTTATTTAATTCATTAAATTTTTCTAATTCATCAATAACATCATTCATTACATTGATGAGATCCAGATACTTTGGGTTAGAACCACCAGCCCATGAGTTTTTCATTGAACCTGAAAAGTCAGCGGCAAATACAACATCTACGGCTTCACTTTGGTATTTACGTGCAGTGGCAGCACCTGCAACTGTAAAGCTATCACCAAAGCCAACAATAGCTTCATTACCTGGAAACCAAGACTTATGATCCGTTCTAGCTTCCACTTGGTATTGGAAAAATCGTGAATCTCCTTTTACTAATCCATCTTTACATTCTTTAATTTGATCACATGTTTTCTTAATCACTTTAAGATCTGAAACTTGTGTCATATCAATCATGTACTGTTCAATAAAGTCGGTCGCAATATCTCTATTTACTTGGCTTCCACTCCCAGTACCATTAGAATCTGTATTATCTGCGTTATGAGCAGAAATAGCTAAAGTCGCAACTTCTGCTGCATCTTGAATTCGAGCTTTAGATTGTAATGCTCTGGCTCCATCACTTGCTATGGTAAATAAACCAAATAAGACAGGGATGATCATGGCAAACAATATTGCTGCATGACCAGATTGTTTTGATAATGAATAATTCATATTATCTACCTATCATAATGGATGATGAACTTACTGTTGTGAAGTCAGAACCGAGCAAATCACCAATCCAGTTATCTGTTTCATAACATAAAGTGACTCTATATAAAGGAACTTGTCGATCCCAAGATGACATTACAGAAATATTTTTCAACTCTTGAAGAGTCCTAGAAACTGCACACGTTTGTTGAGCGAGATCATAACTAACAAATGAACTAACTACATTTTCACTCGAAAATTTAACCTCTTCGACTAGAACACCAAAATTACTCACATCAAAAGTACCCAATGTTCGCCTTAGTGAGTTACTCGCTATTTCTTCTAAATGTTGAGCATCTGTCCGTAATAAAGCTTTATTACTATCAGGATCATAAAATTGTGTCTGCTCTTTAACAATATTAACTAAAGAAAAAGAAAGTCGATCGAGCTTACCTTTTACTGATAATTTAATAATCACATCACCACTAAATGCTAGTAATAGACTAAAAAATATACCAACAATGGCAAACTCAACACTAAATGTACCGCGCTGCTTTATAAGGAAACGCTTAGATTTCAAATTCACTACGCTCATACTCCTGAATAACAATCACTTCGCGACTAAATACATTAGTTTCACTCATAAAATAAGTAAAAATCGAATTAAAATCATAATCAATTCTATAAATGGCCAAAGCACTTTTAACTTCTGAACCACATTCTGCAGATACGTTTTTATCTTCAGGTAAGCAAGGATCTTTTTGGGCAACTAGATCATCAATATCACTTAAATATTGAATTGAAATCCTAAAATTACTCGTATCAACGAGACCAGCCCATAATGAATCACTGTCATAAATAATATTTTCAAACGACTCTAAATACTTTTCTTCTTCTACTTTTGAACTACGGGATGCTTCTGCTATCGCAAGATCGCCAATAGCTGAGATGTAAGACATATATGACATTTCAACCCATGCCATGCACATTAACCAAAAACCAAAAAAACCAAGAGCGAACTCAATGGCAACAACACCTTTTTGATTTTTCTTATACTTAATTAGCCGCATCTACTCACCTACAACTGTATTTTTATCAGACAAAAGTTCTGTATCTTTTATACTAATAGTAGAGATACCTTTTAAAGCTATATATTTTTCTATAATCTCACGTTCAGAATACTTATCAGCCAATAATGATTGAACATAATTATAATTCCCTAATTTTGCCATTGCTAATAATAAGTTGGCCTCAACTTGATCATCTGATTGATTATTTAGGTATATTGGTAATAATCTTTGAACTGCTTTTTTATAATCACCATCAATAATATCTAATACTGCCAAATTATTCTTTATCTTTATATCGTCATATAAATGAGTACGAGCTAATGTAAAGTATTCTCTTGCTTTAATATAATCATGCTGGGCTGAATAAATCACTCCCAATAAATTTTCTATATCTGGATTATTTAGGTTCATATTCTCTGCAATTTTTGCAGTACGCATTGCTTGATCTAACTCTCCAAGCTCATACTCACTATTAGCTTGAATTATAAAAGCATCTACTTTAGCATTTTTTTTAGTTACTAAAGGGACCACAGTGAACAGTGAGGACTCTGGATCTCCTGACTTTAAATAAGCCTTAGCAAGCTTTAGACGTATTTCATCATCCTCTTTCTCAATAAGCTTATTCTTATATAAAGGTATAAGTTGTTGGTAATTATTTGCCTTCATAAGCATAGTTTCTTTATTATGAAACTCTTGTAACCCTTCCTTTGAAGAGCAACCAATAAGTAAGGATAAACTAAGCAGATATATTATTCTTTTATACATTGACCATCATTCTCATTATTCCAGGGGCTGCTATCAAAATCACAATTGGTACCATTATAAATACGATTAATGGTATTGACATTTTTGCAGCTAACTTACCAATTTTTTCTTCTAACTCAAGCATTTGAACATCTCTGATGTCTGCCGCTAATGTCGTCAACACTGTATATATTGAAGTTCCATATTGTAAACTTTGCTTCAATGTCATTACAAAACTTCTCATTTCATTTGATGGAACACGTATATAAAGTTCATCTAATGCTTTAGCTAGACCTACAATTCGTGCTCTATCATTTGTTTTAACTAATACTTGAGTTAAGTCTTTATCAAACCCTGCCATTTCTTTACTTAAATAACTCATTGCAGCTTCAATGGTCATACCCGTTTGCACACAAACCGCCATCAAATCTAATAAATAAGGTAATTGCGTTGACACTTTATGAGTTAATTTTTTCGATTTACGATCTAACAATGCATCAGGTAAAATAATAATAATAACTAACCAACCAGAAGATAAAGCTATTATCATCGTCGTTTGCATCTCTTGTTGCTTAGTAAACCAAATAATTAATGCACTACCAATTAATAACACCATATACTTTATTGGCATATACAAAGAGGCATATTTAAAATCATAGAATCCAGCAGAAATAAATTTATTCTTTATTTCTTCATTATTAGAAATAAATACTTTAGAAAAAAATCGTACAAAATAATTAATTTCTTGATGTTCTTCTTCTTTTTCTTTTTCTTGAAAAGCATCTAGTAATTTTTTTCTTTTGATTAATCTAAAAAAACTAAACAAACTAGAAAACCACCTAGAATTAAAAGGCTTAAAAAATAGAAAATCATCATTCTTGGTGATAGCAAGTCCATTTTATTTAACTCCCTTCATTAGCGACCATACAATCGAAATACCAATAAATTCACTAACTAATACATAATATAATATAGAACGACCATCTGGATGAAACATAATAAACTCATAGTTTTCAGGGCTTAAATATTGCAACATAAACAGAAAGAAAAATGGAATAGAGCCCACAATTTTAGCTGATGTACGAGCTTCAGAAGTTAATGCATACTTTTTCTTTTCAATTGCACGAGCATCAAACATTAAGCGATTTAAGCGTGACATAACCTCTTTTAACTGGCCACCACGCTGCATATTGGCACGTAATGTAATGACAAAAAAATGAAAAGAAGCATATGGAAATCTATGACATGACTTTCTAAACACACTATCTGGAGTATCACCAAGCTGTAGACGCTCTCCCATTACTTTAAACTCTTTACCTACTTCACCCTCTAATGATTTACCAACAAAAATAATCGCATGCATAATACTCTCACCAGCACTTACTGCACTCGCAAGCATATTCAATGCATCAGGGAATGATTCTTCAAATTGAGATTTTTCTCTCTTTTTAAGCCAGAGGTAACCAAATATAATTGCAAGTACTTCCATAACAATGATTACATAAGTAATTGAAACCCTGAAGAATTGTTCATTTACCTTGACTGCCAATAATGCAACAGCCATAACAAATACAATGACTTTGACAAAAGCAAGCTTACCAAGTTGTCGATTAACATTACCCCAAATTTGCTCTATTTTTTGCTTTAAACTCTGATCAGATAATGACTTTAAGTTAATTGCTTGTTGATCATTATCCATTGAATCAATAAACAGAGTTTGATTAAACTCTTGCATATAATCAACTTTCTTTTCTTTCTTTGACAATGCCAAATAAAGAAGTAAAACACCGCCAAAAATAAAAGCAAGAAAGTACATTAAACAGCTCCTGTAACTCTGAATGCGGTATTTAATTGCTCTTCTAAACCAAAGAATCGAGCTTTTTCAACTAACACTGAACGCTGCATTAATCCTGCTGTCACAAAGTTCCCTCTCACCTTTCCATCTTCAGATGCTTTACCCATTGGTTGAAAGCGGAATATTTCTTCCAAGACAACATTGGAACCTTCAATCCCTATCACTTCAGCAATACTCATAACTTTACGAGAGCCATCATGTAAGCGACTAATTTGAATTACAATATCAACTGCACTGACAATGGTTCGTCGAATAGCTTCAAGGGGTAAATTATTGGTTGCCATCATGACCATTGCTTCCACACGAGCTAAAGCATCTCTTGGTGTATTAGCATGCAATGTTGACATTGAACCATCATGACCAGTATTCATCGCTTGAAGCATTTCAAATGCTTCTGCACCACGACACTCACCAACAACAATTCGATCTGGGCGCATACGAAGTGAATTAATAACCAGATCTCTCTGGTCAATACTTCCTGTCCCTTCAATACCTGCTTTTCTTGTTTCTAATCGAACTACGTGAGGCTGTAATAATTTTAATTCTGCAGCATCTTCAATGGTAACTATACGTTCATTTTCTGAAATAAATTGAGACAATGCGTTTAACATGGTCGTTTTACCTGAACCCGTACCACCAGAGATAAGAATATTCAAACGGCAACGTGAAGCTATCATTAGCAATTGAGCCATTTCAGGGCTCATTGCACCAAATTCAACTAGCTTTGGAAAATCAATACTGTGTTTTTTGAATTTACGAATCGAAATAGATGTCCCATCAATAGAGATTGGTGGGATAACAATATTGACACGACTTCCATCTTCTAAACGAGCATCACACGTAGGTTGTGAGTCATCAACGCGGCGCCCTACACGAGAAGCAATACGTTTTGCTATCTGAAGTAACTGTTCTTCGTCAATAAAATTAACAACTGCTTTTTCGACAAGTCCATTACGTTCGATAAAAATATTCTCATGCCCATTGATCATAATATCACTGATCGATTCATCATCCATTAACGTTTGCAAAGGACCTAAACCGTGTAATTCATCTACAAGGCTTCTTACAAAATCGCCACGAATAACCATAGGAACATTAATACCATCACGCTCTATTAATAGATCAATGGCATTACCTAATTGCTTACTTAATTGCTCTCGATTTAATGAATTAACGGCTTCAGGCTCTAGAGCATCAAAGATTTTTTTTCGAATATGTATATATATAGTTTTAGAATCATGCATGCGACATTACACTCTTTTTAATAGACGTTGTAATACATTACTTTTTGATTGATTCGGTTTTTCACCTATCAAAAGTGATGTCAGACGGCATAAACTTTCACTCATCTTCCCTTTTTGCTGATATAAACGCTTTCCTTCTAAAAGAAGAGGCTAGATCGTAACAATAACCGACACACGCTTACCGCTTAAAAACTCACTCGGACTCAGAAAATTTAATGCCTTTCTAGGTCTCGAATTAATCAAAAACTCTGCCTGTTTAACCTCTTTTGCAGCAAGTTCTCCAATGGCCATTCCCTTTGGGAAAAAACGCCTTAGTAAACCATTGGTATTTTCATTCAAACCTCGTTGCCAGGAATGGTAAGGTTTAGCAAAATAAATGTCACAGTTCAGATGCTTAGCTATCTTAGCATGACCCGCAAACTCTCCGCCATTATCAAATGTGATTGTTTTGCAAAGTTCTTTAAAGGGCTTCATCATGCGATTTATCCCACGAGTGACTGCTTTTTTAGACTTGCTACGTACTTTGCAAGTAACTAATAGCTTAGATACTCGCTCTACCATAGTGACTAAATACCCATCTTGACCATAAACAGTATCACCTTCCCAGTGGCCAATTTCTGAGTTATCGTCAACAATAGCAGGCCGGAGAGAGATATCAGCGCGGTTGGGAATTAGTCTTGCTCCAGCTTCTACACCTTTACGCTGTTTGTATTTTTTACCTTTTCGAGCAAGCATTCTTTGCCAATGCTCTCTTTTAACTACATTGTAAATAGTACTGCAACATATTGTATTTTCTATTTTTTCTTTATGCATTCGTCCAGATATTTGCTCTGGGCTCCAACCAAGTTGTAGGTATATTTGAATTATTTTCTTATTCTTTTGGCCACACTTTGTGTGCTTAATTGAAAGTGTTCTTTTTTGAAAAGCATGTTTATGCGCTTGCTCGGCAGAATAACTTCCAACAGGACAGCGTCGTAATTCCCTTGAAATGGAGCCATTGCTCCGTTTTAATTTTTGTCCTATTTCCCGAGCAGAAATACTATGTGTATTCCAAGCTTCAATCTGGTATCTTTCACTTAGTGTCAGTTGCTTATATTGGTGTCCCATGTGGTTACCTTAGTTGATTGTGTGAGAGCTTGAAGCTTATAGGCAACTGACTCTCTAATCTATACCAAAGTGTGTCGGTTATTCTTGGGATCTAGGGAGCATCTAATTTAGGTTCATAAGGGCAAGTAACATCAAGCGGTTGGCGTAAATATTTCTCAATTTCTTCCACTGAAACTGAGGCATATTTTTCTTGCATAGTGTAATTTAATACAATAAAAAAACGGGCTTTAGATTTAGCTTTCTCAAGATCAGATTTTACTTTTGTCGCTTCACGCAGGCTAGAAACTGTTGGCTCTAAGACAAGTAGAATGCTGTCACAATCTGAAGCTACATAATTTAAATCTTGACGGCTATTCGCTGAACGTGACAAGTCTTCGATAATAAAGTTAGTCTGCTTTGATAGCTCTTTATTTAAAGTGCCTACATAATCCTTTAGTTCTAATTCATTTAGCTCTTCTGATGTTAAAGCAAGAATTGATAGCATCTCGTTAATTTTACGAGTCATTCCTAACGCGTAATTCACATCTAGTGAACCTGATAGCGCACCTCTTTGGACTTTGCGTTTTTCAAATTGACGTAGACCCATTAAGATATCAAGATTTCCACCTTGAAAATTATGATCAACTACAATGCAATTACTATTTTTTTGCTCTGAGAGCTGAAACGCTATTTCAGATGTTAGCATTGAAGTACCAACACCTCCTTTTGAACCCCAAATAGCTACTTTCTTCGCTATACGATTTTGTCCAAGCCCACTATTTCTCATTCGATTGTCACTAACACTTCGAACGAAATCAATAAGTTCTTGTTTTGTAATCGGCCAAAATAAATAATAGAAACCCATTGCTTTTAAATTACGAATAGTAGAAATTGCATCCTCACTACCAATAACAATAACAGAAGCATTGTTTGGTAAAAGATGACTAATACGCTCCATATCCAAGCTAACATTAAGGCTATTATTAAGCTCTACTAATACGATTTCAATGCTTGCTTCACGGACATGCTGCTTAATATTACTATCACTATTTTCAATAATAGCTGGTGCAGTAATACCTTCAAATCGAAATGCTTCTAGAACTAACTCGCGGCATGCTTCAGTTTGGTGAAATAATACCGTTGTTAGCTTTTCTTCTTTTATCGTTGTTTGTTCTTCTTTTTTCAGAAGATCAACTAAATCAAACATGTGACCTCCTATTTATTAGTGTAGTCTGCATTAAGCGATTTATTTAACATTTTCTCTGGATTGACCATTGATTGCCATCGGGCACTTTCAGAATAACATCCGTCACCAGGTTCACCATAATGCCCAACTTTGGGATACTGGCATACGCTTAATAACGCTTTATGTACCGTCACTTTAATTTCATAATCAAACCGTTCTCCAAAGCCCGCGCGGTTTTGTTCTACAGTAATATTGTGTTCGCTTACTCCTTTAATAAGTAAACGTTTCTGGGTTTCATTCACCCACTCTTTTCCAAGTTTAGTTCGCCAAGTTAAAGTAATTTTTTGCGTCAGAATCAATTTTTTATGCTCATTTAAAAATATATTTAATTCTTTTTCTGCACTTTTAAATTGCTCAGGCTTAACTTTCAAACTCAATGAATACGTTACAGGAACAACATCAACTTTTGTTCCATTTCGTTCACTAATATGTTCCGCACAACCACTAATAGATAAAGCAGCTAACACTAACAATACGGTTTTAGATACTATCTTAATCATTTTTTAAACCCACCTGTTGCCAAAACTTCATTTGCCCAATGCTGACTCGCCTTTTCATACGTTGCATCTAAAGCAAAAAAGCGTTGTAGAGTTGAGGTTTTTTCCATCGTAGGTAACTGAATTTGAGATGGATGAACAGGCTGTACAAGATTCACAGTCGCAACAATTATTAGTTCTGTTTTATTACGCTCTGTACCTGTTTTCCTAAATAACGCTCCTAGAATTGGAATATCACCAACAAAAGGAACTTTGCTAATAGATTCTTTATCTTCAGTGCTCAATAAACCACCTAAAACAAAACTTTGACCATCACCTAACTCAACGGTTGTACGGGCTTTACGTGTTTTTAATGCTGGTAGATTATAAGATTCATTACTGTATTGTGAATCAAGGGAGCTAACCTCAGGCATTAGTGACAGCTTAATTTTATTATCATTAAGTACTTTTGCCATTAGCTCTAAGCGAATACCAAATTCTTTATATAATACGTTCGTTCCACCATCAATAATGGTAACGACAGGTAACTCACCACCAACAAGAAAGCTTGCACTCTCACCAGAAATTACCGATAGGTTTGGTTCAGCTAAAATTTGTCCTACGGTGTCATCACCCATTGCCGTAATAACAGAAACAATATCACTCGCACTAAAACTTGTTATTTGGTCAACAAACTTACCTACTGATGCACTGTTGCTCCCATATTCAATACCGAACTCTTCTAAAAATGAATGCGATACCTCTGCTATCGATAACTTCACGTTAACCTGTTTGGTTGCTGCGACTTCAATATTATTCACTAGTCCATCAAAATGGCGGCGCTCCATAAACTCCATTTCATACTGATTCTCGCCTATATCCCATTCCAGATTAAAGTTTTCTGATTTTTTACCTAGTAATTCACCAACTAGGATATTTATATCATCTTTTTCTTTTTCTGTTGCCACAGTGCCATTTAATACGACTTGATCACCCAAGTTATAAATAGTAACTTCTGTATTAGGATATTTAAGTTGAATTTGTTGCTGTATGTGCACTAAACTTTTATTAATAATTAATTTACGAGAGGCCAAAGTCTCGCCATCTTCATCAAAAATAATCAAAGAAGTACTACCTAGCTTTTTGCCAAATACTACGACCTTTTTTTGATCGATGACTTGATAATCTGCTACCGTTGGATCTGATATAAATACAGAAGCAATATCATGTTTTGTTTTAATCGTTTGTGCGTCACCTTCTGCTAAATTCAAAATACGTGCAGCAAGTACTGGATGTGTAACTAAACCGATGCTTACCATCAGTAAAACAGGCTTTAGTAATTTCAACATATTCTTGTCTCTACTTAATGGTTACTTCGTTTGCACGAAATTCTTTTACGGCTTTATAATCCGCTAAAACATCACCAGCATCTGCAGTTAAATCTGATAGCTTGTACTGCCCTATTGATTTATGAATTTCAATTTCAGCAATATGTTTAGCTACCGTCATTTTAGCTACTTGCTTTCGTGTTAATTCTAAAACGATGTGAATTTCTTCAAGTGAATTATCTGTACTATGCGTTTCTAGCGTACGACGCTGAACTTGTAGAACTTTAATATTGATTAATACTGGAGAGACAGAAACTGATTTAAATTGATTTGATCCCAGTTCACTGTTATCTAAAGATAATTTACTTCCACCAGCGGCTAAAGCAAGCACATCAATGTGAGAGCCATAGTTAATAACACCACCAACGATATCACTATGATTAACTTTAATAGCAAAAGGGACTTTATTTGGACTAATAACAAGATCGACAAAACCCACATCTTGTGAGGAAATGATATCTTCTGGGAATAGAGGGGCTCCCTTCAAGATGTCTCTATTATAAACAGCTTTTTCATCAAAATTGATATTGATATCATCTGTAATTGCTAATTGATTGGCTTCACTCTCTTTAATGATCTTTAACTCAAGAGCATTACGCTGTAGTAGCTCACCAAGTCGAACATCTTGCTTAACAAACCACACTTTAATAGTTTTTTCTTTTTGTATTTCAATAACAGCATTTGTTACTACTTTAGGCGGCTTTAAGCTACCTGCTAAGCCATATAGCCCAAATAAAATAGCCAGTATAGCTACTGCGATAATCGCTTTTGTTCTCATGTTTTATCCTAAAACGATGCAGCAATGCCAAATAACGAACCTAAACAAATTGGAACGCCATACGGAACTCCACGTTTTTTAACTTTCTCTAAATCAGTACATAAACCATAAAGGTAATACACCAATGCCAATACACCACCTAAAGCAGTGATAATGAATAAACTTAATGGTAGAAATTCTGGCGAGATTGCCAAAGAAAAAGCAAAGAGTAACTTAGTATCTCCTGCTGCTAATATATTGAATATATGTAGAAAAAAACCAATAATTAATATTACAAAACTGTATGGCAATATAGATAGGTCCCCAAGGAAACACATTTTTATAAAACATAAAGTTAAAATCAAAACTATTGTATTATTTGGGATTGTTCTTTTTTTGACATCAATATACATGATGAAAATTGATATGGTGGCCATAAGCCACCATGTATAAAACATATTAATTTACAGTATTTGCATCTGTAATGTTACTTGTAATCGTATCCATTGCACCTTGTAACGCACCTTCTAGGCCATTATCACTCTGAAACACAGCTAAAACGATTGCAGAGATAGCAACACCAATAATTGCATATTCAATTGCAGTTACACCACGTTGATCATTTTTGAAGTTTTGTAGCGCAATTGATGATTTAACAAATAGTTTAGTAAGCATTTCATGTCCCTTCTTAGGTATTTATATAATAAATCTGATAACAAAGACAGTGTGTTAGACTGCCTTTTCATTGACGGTGATAATACTGTCAATTTAATGTCAGATCAATAGCTCATGGTTAATTTTAGTTACAAATTAACGCCATTATTTACAATAGACCTTATTTTCTTGCGAGGAACCTCTCATTAAATGGATGACTTTTACTTTGTATTCAAAAACTTAGCCAATATCGTTTAAATTTTTTATCATAAATAAATGCGAGCAGTATCATTTATAAAATAAATTAAAACCATATATTTTAGACATTGATCACATTTTTAGGTAGGGGACTTAGGAAGATTCGGAGAAATAATTATAAAGCAGTTTATTTTTAATGATCTCTATTTGCTAGTTTATATGAATTATGTATCGCCATCTTTATGACGCCTACATACTAACTACTCATCACCTCAGCAAGCATCTCTAGCTCTTCATCCGTTAACAGGTTATTGCTAACTTTCATTTTTATTGATGTTTTCTCTTGTAGCTTTTGGCTGATTGCATGCTGAAGGCTGCGTAATTGATATACGGTCAATTCGTTTAGCTCAATTTTCAGGGTATCTACATTAACCATAATAAACCTCAAATAATTTAACTTTCTTATTAATAGAATCAATCTTACTTATCTTTTTCTGCCATATGTCAGACAAATGTAAAAGCTAAAAGTTTCAAAAATCAGTTATACTACTGATATCGGTTTTATAGGGAGAAACAAATGCGCATTCAAGTAGATACACACACTCATACTTACGCTAGCGGTCATGCTTATAGTACAATCAGCGAAAATGCGTTTGCTGCCTCTCAGCTTCGAATTCCTATGTTTTGTACCACAGACCATGCCTCTTCAATGCCTGGAGCTCCTCATTATTGGTTTTTTAGTAATCAGAGAGTGTTACCTCGTTTTCTTCATGGCGTTGCTATAGTAAGAGGCTGTGAGGTTAATATATGCAATATTGAAGGCGACATCGATATACCTTCCTCTGTAGATCAAAACCTTGATTGGGTTATTGCGAGCTTCCATGAACCGGTTTTTCCTCCTCAAAATAAAGAAGTTCATACACAAGCTCTTTTGAATATTATTCAATCAGGTCGAGTTGATGCATTAGGTCACCTTGGAAACCCTAACTTTGATTTTAATTTTGAAGAAGTCATTCAATGTGCAGTTGATAACAACGTCGCAATAGAGATCAACAATACTTCTCTAAAAGGTGGCAGTCGCATTGGCAGTATTGATCGTTGCTATGAAATTGCTAAAGCAGCTAAAGAGCTAGGAGCCTATATCACCACAGGAAGTGATGCGCATTTCTGTGCGGATATTGGGAAGTTTGAAAAAGTAGAACTACTTATTGATGCAGTAGGCTTTCCTGTAGAGAAAATGATTACTCATACTCCTAAGCAGTTCCTTCAATTTTTAGCACTACGTGGACGTACTTCTATCCCAGAGTTTGATGTATTCACTAATTAGCCTGAAGCTAAAGTTCACTTACTATAGATATAAAAAATGGAAGACTATCTCTAGTCTTCCATTTTTATTTATATCCAGAATGTTTTATTTCTGAACTAGCCTTTTAGACCTTGTTTTGTTAAGTACTCTTCATAAGTACCGTGGAAATCGTTAACGCCATCTTTAGTAAGTTCAATAATACGTGTTGCAATTGAAGATACAAACTGACGGTCATGAGATACAAACATTAATGTTCCTTTGTAGTTCTCAAGCGCCAAGTTCAATGCTTCGATTGATTCCATATCCATGTGGTTTGTTGGTTCATCCATAAGAAGGATGTTTGGCTTTTGCATGATTAGCTTACCAAATAGCATACGACCTTGCTCACCACCAGAAATTACTTTTACAGATTTCTTTATGTCACTTTGAGAGAAAAGCATACGACCAAGGATACCACGAACCACTTGCTCGTCATCACCTTCTTGCTTCCACTGACCCATCCAATCTAATAACGTTAAGTCTTCCGCAAAATCATGTCCGTGATCTTGAGCATACATACCAATATTATGATTCTCAGACCATTTAATCATGCCTGACATTGGCTCCATTGCACCTGCTAGTGTGTTTAGTAGCGTTGATTTACCGATACCATTTTCACCGATGATTGCAATACGCTCACCCACTTCAACCATTAGGTTTACACCATTGATTAAAATGTTTTCGCCGTAACCTTGTTTTAGACCTTCAACTTCTAACGCATTACGGAAAAGAGGCTTTTCTTGGTCAAAACGAATGAACGGAGACTGACGGCTAGATGCTTTAATCTCAGTTAGTTCAATTTTATCCAAACGTTTCTGACGAGACGTTGCTTGTTTTGCTTTTGATGCGTTTGCAGAGAAGCGGCTTACGAACGTTTGTAAGTCAGCAATTTGTGCTTTCTTCTTCGCATTGTCTGCTTGAAGTTGCTCACGAGCTTGCGTTGCTGCTGTCATGTATTCGTCGTAGTTACCAGGGAACAGACAAATATCACCGTAATCTACATCAGCCATGTGTGTACAAACTGCGTTTAAGAAATGACGGTCATGCGAGATGATGATCATTGTGCAGTTACGAGCAAGAAGAACATCTTCTAACCACGCAATTGTATGCATGTCCAAGTTGTTCGTTGGTTCATCAAGAAGCATAATGTCAGGTTCAGCGAACAGAACTTGTGCTAGTAAAACACGAACTTTAAGACCTGGAGCAACTTCGCTCATTAAGCCAAAGTGTTGTGATTCAGGAAGACCTAGGCCTAATAGAAGTTCACCCGCGCGAGCTTCAGCTGAGTAGCCATCCATTTCTGCGAATTCAGTTTCTAAATCACCAACACGCATACCATCTTCATCTGACATTTCAGGTAAAGAATAAATGCGGTCCCGCTCTTCTTTTACTTTCCACAGTTCTTTATGACCCATAATTACAGTATCAATTACTGTATATTCTTCGAATGCGAACTGATCTTGACCTAATTTAGCCATACGTTCATTTGGATCTGTTGAAACTGTACCACCAGACTGCTCTAACTCTCCACCCAAAATCTTCATAAAGGTAGATTTACCACAGCCGTTAGCACCGATTAAACCGTAGCGGTTACCGTTACCAAACTTAACAGAAATATTTTCAAAAAGAGGCTTATCGCCAAATTGCATTGTGATGTTAGCAGTCGTTAGCACAGTACATTCCAATTAGTTATTCAAATAGACATAAAAAAGCTGGCTCTTAATGTCCAGCTTTTCAAATTTCCGGTGATTATAGCAGCATTTGTGATATACATCACCGTTTATTATTTCTTATTATTCAGAAGTCACCGATTAACATTACACTTAGAGCTATATAAATTTGTTCACAACAAGGAAGTTATTTGATGAATAATAAAGAAATAACAACACCAATCAATTTAAATCCTGATACCTTGTCATTAGTTTTCGAGCATCTTGATAGCGCTATTATTCTTTCTAGTTTAGAACGACGCATAGTAAGTATGAATAAAGCCGCTCAAGAAATATTTGGCTATGACATCAAGGAGCTGAAATATAAAAGTACAAGAATCTTATACACTGATGAAGAGCAGTTTAAAACACAAGGTAAAAAGTGGTTTAACCCTAGTGCCTCCTATTCTAATGAGACTCGTATCGTTAATTATAAAACAAAAAGTGGTCGTATCTTTAAAGGGCAAACTACTGGCGGACCAATAAAAAATGAAGTAGATAAAAGTATTTTCTTTGTGGTTATTGTAAAAGACGATTCCAGTCGTATCGATGCAGAAGATACACTAAATATACTACATACAATTACATCCTCAAGACAGCTAAGTTTTGAGCAACGTATTATTGCTATACTTAAATTAGGTTGTAACCATTTTGGACTCCCTATCGGAATTTTCAGTCAAATTATAGATAATAAATACATTATTCAGCATGCTATTCATCCTGATGATAGTTTAGACACTGGTTTAATTTTTGATCTTGGTATCACTTATTGTAGCCATGTTTATAAAGCAAATGATGTTCAAGGGTTTCACCACGTATCAGATAGCTTAATTAAAACACATCCATGTTTTGAAAACTTTGGATTAGAAGCTTACCTTGGAGCACCAATTTTTGTGGATGGTGATCGCTTTGGAACACTGAATTTTTCTAGCCCTAACCCCACACGCCCTTTTATACGACAAGATATAGAATTAGTTCGACTTTTCGCTGAATGGGTCGGGCATGAAATAGCACGTAATAATGATTTAAACGCCTTAAAAAAAGCACACCAACAGTTAGAACTAATCGCCAATACCGATGCATTAACCGGATTAGCAAATAGAGGTTCAATTGAATGCGCTCTAAAAGAAAGTATAAAAGCCTATCAGCATTTACATTGTGATTTAACAATCGCAATTTTTGATTTTGATTATTTTAAATCCATAAATGATACTTATGGGCATGATGCTGGTGATAGTGCACTTAAGCAATTTTCATCAATAGTAAAAAGGCTATGTAGAAAAGAAGATTTATATGGTCGATGGGGTGGTGAAGAATTTTTAGCTATATACCCAAATACAGACCTGGATGGCACAAAAATCCTATTAAATAGATTAACTCAAGAGCTATCTAACTCTGGCATTGTTTATCAAGAACAAAAAATAAATCTCACAACTAGTATTGGTGTCACTTCATTAAGGCCTGAAGACAACCACACTGAATTTTTAAAACGTGCAGATTCTTTACTCTATAAAGCAAAATCGAATGGTAGAAATCGGATTGAAACAGGCTAAATAATTAAAATCTAGATGCATTACTAAATTATATTTATGCAACAATTAATACATAAAAGCGAGCCACCATCGCTCGTTTTTAGCATTTTCATTTTAAAATAATCTATCGTAGTTCAACATTACTGAAGGAACACAATCTCCTCACTAGATGAATTTATTAAAGTATCATATCTCAAATTTTATCCGCCCTAATACCTTCAGCTTGATAATGCTATAAACTCCATTATCAATAAATCACTCTGCAACTTCATCTTGCTGATAAATTGGATGCTTGTATTGATCATTCAATCTTTTTATTTCCATGATTTCCATATTTATGAAAAGTGATTGTAAGTTGGTAAGTAACTCCATTTTTTCTTCGAGAGTCGAAGTGTATACAAGCCCTTTATATTGAAGCTTACCTTTTTCAGGGATCGTAAATGACACCACTCCATCATTCATTATATGGAAAACAACACTTCGTTCATCAATGAATATATGGCTCTTATCTACGCTTGACTGGAAATTAGTCATCCCAAATGACATGAGCGCGAAAGCCCCTGCTCCAACAAAAGCCAATGGACCAAACATAAAGGCAACGATAATACAGACCACAATGCCAACCCAAGCAAAGCCTCGCGCAATTTTATAAGCCACCTCTGGGATCATGTCTTGTTCAGTATAATGAATCCCCATTGGAGTTAGGTGGTAGCAATAGTCTTTATCGGGTGCAAATAAATATCTCGATACAAAAATCATAACTAAGCTAACAGAAGAAAATAACCAAAAAGCGGGTTCCGTCATAGCATCCTCCTCTACAATTAACAAAAAAGAAGGAAATAATGCCCCTGTTAAATTACGCATAACCATCTTACTTTCTTATAAAGCTTTTGCCCTGCGCCAGTATACCTCCAACGATATATAACCTCTGATTGATACAATTGCTCTTTTAGTTGCACTATACTTTCAGGTGAGTTCATTTATTCGCCTATCATTTCGATCATACGAGTTGCAAGTTCTTTCAACGAAGGGGATATCAAAAGCTCACCCTGGCTATTACCTGAAGCAATATAACCTAGCTGATCATGCTCTGATGCTTGTCAGTTAAAAAGCAAGCTAATACAGACCATAATGCTATCTCGAATTATAACGCCTAAATCTAATAGGTAGATCAATTTCGATTACTTCATTCTAATCTTGAATGAAAATAGGGTGCTTAAACATATCATTTAACTTAGCTAACTCTACGTACTCTATATTTTTTTGGCTATTTTGAATCGCTGTTATAATTTGTTTCTTTTGCTCTAAAGAAGGTACGTAAAAGTCTCGACGACAACAATAATCAGGAGCTGTATTACTGTCTACTCTAAACATAGTATCGTTAACTGGATTAAATAAAATTGGCCGATCAGAGAAAAAAACTTCATGCTCTTGTATCGTTGACTGGAAATTCGTCATCCCAAATGACATGAGCGCAAAGGCCCCTGCACCAACAAAAGCCAATGAACCAAACATAAAGGCAACGATAATACAGACCACAATGCCAACCCAAGCAAAGCCTCGCGCAATTTTATAAGCCACTTCTGGGATCATGTCTTGTTCAGTGTAATGAACCCCCATTGGAGTTAGGTGATAACAAAAATGTTTATCAGGAAAAAATAAGTATCTCACGACCAGCATTCCAGCTATTGCACAACCTGTAAAAAACCAAAATTCATTACTCCATAAAGGAATACTTTCAACACATATTAGAAATAAAGGTAAAAGCCAACCAATAACAGTAGCGACTCCCCAAACTACTAATTTATCCTTTAAGCCTCCTCCTATATCCTCCCAACTGTAGATAATTTTTGCCTGATATAGCTGCTCTTTTAATTGATCTATTTTTTCTTTAGAACCCATCATTCACCTCAACTTTAACAGTGCGATGCACGCTATCTTTCCGTGCTTACGATATAACAAGCCCACCGTGGCTATTACCTGAAGCAATATAGCCTAACTGTTCATGCTCTGATGCTTGCCAGTTAAAAGGCAGACCGTAATACTATCTCGGGTTGTGCCGCCTAAATCTAATAGGTAGATCAATTTCGATTGCTTCATTCTAATCTTGAATGAAAATAGGATGCTTAAACATATCATTTAACTTAGCTAACTCTACGTACTCTATATTTTTTTGGCTATTTTGAATCGCTGTTATAATTTGTTTCTTTTGCTCTAAAGAAGGTACGTAAAAGTCTCGACGACAACAATAATCAGGAGCTGTATTACTGTCTACTCTAAACATAGTATCGTTAACTGGATTAAATAAAATTGGCCGATCAGAGAAAAAAACTTCATGCTCTTGTATCGTTGACTGGAAATTCGTCATCCCAAATGACATGAGCGCAAATGCCCCTGCACCAACAAAAGCCAAAGGACCAAGCATAAAGGCAACGATAATACAGACCACAATGCCAACCCAAGCAAAGCCTCGCACAATTTTATAAGCCACTTCTGGGATCATGTCTTGTTCAGTGTAATGAATCCCCATTGGAGTTAGGTGGTAGCAATAGTCTTTATCGGGTGCAAATAAATATCTCCCTATAAACACCAACGTCGTTGATAAAATAAATAGTCCAAAAAAAACAGGTGAGTCTATTGTCAGGTCAGTAACCGACCAAAGAAACAATAGTGGTATCCCTCCCGAAAATATTGACAAAATCCAATAGGCTAAATTAGTGTATTTTTGACCCGCGCCCTGATACTCCCAAGAATAAATTGTATTCGCTTTGTAAAGTTGATCTCTTAGCCGTTTTTTTTGTTCATCTGCATTCATTTAGTTCACATCCATATTAATTGTTCTAATAGAAGATTCTTTAAATTCAGGTGATAAACAAGGTCACCTTGGCTATTAAGCAATATAACCTAACTGTTCATACTCTGATGCTTGCCAGTTAAAAGGCATATTAACGAAGACCGTAATGGTATCTCGGGTTGTGCCGCCCAAATCTAACCGGTAGACTGGATTTCCCGTTTCATCTTTACTCCAAATACCATTTTGTTCATTTACTACCACCTCTGATTTTAATGAAGACGCCAAATAACTATATTTATTTTGTTCTGGTTTGTTAGGAGTATTAAAGAGCATTGTTTAACCTTATTGAATATCTGAGGCTTATAAATGAATCACTCTGCAACTTCATCTTGCTGATAAACAGGATGTTTGTATTGATCATTTAATCTTTTTATTTTGACAATTTCCATTTCTGGGAAAAGTAATTTTAAATGGGATAACAATTCAGCTTTTTGTTCGAGGGTCTGAGTATATATATCACCTATATACCCATACGCACCTTTTTCAGGGATCGCTAATGACACCACTCCATCATTAATTATGTGAAAAACAACACTGCGTTCATCAATGAATATATAGCTTTTATCTACGGCTGACTGGAAATTCGTCATCCCAAATGACATGAGCGCAAAGGCCCCTGCACCAACAAAAGCCAATGGACCAAACATAAAGGCAACAATAATACAGACCACAATACCAACCCAAGCAAAGCCTCGTGCAATTTTATAAGCCACCTCTGGGATCATGTCTTGTTCAGTGTAATGAATCCCCATTGGAGTTAGGTGGTAGCAAAAATGTTTATCAGGAAAAAATAAATATCTTACGACCAGCATTCCAGCTATTGCACAACCTGTAAAAAACCAAAACTCGTTACTCCATAAAGGAATACTTTCAACACATATTAGAAATAAAGGTAAAAGCCAACCAATAACAGTAGCGACTCCCCAAACTACTAATTTATCCTTTAAGCCTCCTCCTATATCCTCCCAACTGTAGATAATTTTTGCCTGATATAGCTGCTCTTTTAATTTATCTATTTTTTCTTTAGAACTCATCATTCACCTCAACTTTAATAGTGCGGATGACGTTATCTTTCCGTGCTGGTAATATAACAAGCTCACCTTGGCTATTACCTGAAGCAATATAGCCCAACATATCATGCTCTGATGCTTGCCAGTTAAAAGGCATATTAACTAAGATCGTAATACTATCTCGGGTTGTACCGCCTAAATCTAACCGATAAATTGGATTTCCCGTTTCATCTTTACTCCAAATACCATTTTGTTCGTTTATAACCACTGCTGATTTTAATGAAGAAGTCACATAACTATATTTATTTTGTTCTGGTTTACGCGTAACTTGTAAACCAATGGATTTACCTTTTGTGTGCATGGGCAAAGATATCTCTAATTGCCATTGTTGTCCCGCAGCGGAACCGTATATTACTTTAGAAGGAGAGCTAGAAAATACCTTGTTGAGTTTTACTTGAGGCTTATGAATAATCTGCTCCAATCGACTCAACTCATCAACGGCTTTCCATTGCTTTGAAGCTTTACCCCATGTGGAATGTAATAACCACTTTTCTAATTCGGATCGCTTAAAGGTATTGATAATTATAATTGAGATAAAAAAGAGAATAGAGCTAACCATAAATGTGGTCAGCATCCAGGAGGCAATAATAGCTCCGATACTAGTAGAGAATATCCCAAATCGACTAAAGATATTTGCACCAAATTGGAACAAAAATACAAATGCTTGAGAAAAGGTTGATGCCCCTTTCAGCCCATACCCAAACCGTTCCATCGGTGAATGACTCGTATCTTTAAATTTATCATGGCTCTCCCACGTCTCTAATCCTGTCGCTATTAAGCCAAATAAAGATACCGCTGAGGTAGTTTTAGCAAAGGTTTTAAGCGTTACAACCTCTGAAGCATTGGATGTTGTGATTGCTCGACTTAAACTCTTTTTAAGTAATTCTCCATCTGTAGCCATCTTGCCCCACGCTACATCTCTCCAAACTGCGGTGACTGCTGATACCGCATAACTTGTCGCATAGGTTGCTTCTCTAACCGCAGGGTTGGTCCATAAATTACTTTCAGGATGTTGTCCTACTTTATGGTGGATATTTTGAAGCACTGCAGCCGTATTCCAAAGGTTGAGGATGGCTACAATACCCCCCATCTTCCCCATTTTATTCCACGATGCTTGAACCGATTGTTTGCCTTGCAGCCAACTACGCTCTATTGCTTCATTGAGCATTTGCTTGGCGGCATTATTAATGGCTTCGTTTTTTAGCGTCACCATCCTTGGAAGTTCACTACTCAATAGCTTTTGCATTCTTTGTTGAGCGCTGCGCATGGTTTGTATTTGATGGTTTTTCGGTGTAGGTTGCCCTGATGAGGTCTGACTGATTCGACGAATGAGCATCGCTTCTGCATTCACCTTTCGCTGCCACGCAGCAAATTGCACTGGATAATTTGGATTGTGAATTACAACCGCCTCTGGACTAACCAAAACTTCCAATATGACCAACCTTAAATTACTGATCATACCCTGAGGCGTTGTTGCTGTGTTCATTTGATGTGGAAACAATAAATTAGCGATCCCTCGCCAACTTTCTTTAGCCTGTCCTGTCACCGCATTTTGCAAAGCAGTAAAACTTAATTGAACAGGCTTTGCTAATGCTTTAAACCACTTATTATCTTGAATACGAATATCACCAGTAAAGCCTCCCCAATTAGCTATCGCACCTGATAATGCGATCATATCACCGGTACTATCCATAGAAAGAAGGTGATTACTCAGCTCTTTCACGTGATCATTAAGCGCTTGAGAATTATCGTTCGAAAAACCCAACGAGGCTAAAGCAAACAGTGTTTTTGGGGAATCGAGGGAAAGTGCGGTTTCTAGGCTGGCATACTCCTTCTCGGTATTCACCGCTTGTTTTATTACCTGTAAATATTGGCTAATTAAACTTAATAAATTAGTAATATGCGCTTCATCTTGATTATCAACACCAATGACTAGCGGATCTGTTCCTAGTTGCTCAAATGCCTCCATAAAATCTTGATAAAGCATGGCAATGCGCTTGTCTTGATCTTTAAGTTGAGTGTAGTGTTGAGTAAGAAACTCATCTAACTCATCCCAATTGACTTCATCACTGAATACCGAATTCTTTTCCCATGCAGTTTTCTGCTCATCACTGGGCGTAAAATTGTATCTCTCTTTTAGTTCAGAGTGTTTCTCTAACGCCTCTTCTTGAAGTGGGGTAAATGGGATATTACCAATGCTTGGATTTGACTCAAAAGCCGCAGACTCTTTATTTGCCAGAGATTGAATGGCTACCTAGATCCCAAGAATAACCGACACACTTTGGTATAGATTAGAGAGTCAGTTGCCTATAAGCTTCAAGCTCTCACACAATCAACTAAGGTAACCACATGGGACACCAATATAAGCAACTGACACTAAGTGAAAGATACCAGATTGAAGCTTGGAATACACATAGTATTTCTGCTCGGGAAATAGGACAAAAATTAAAACGGAGCAATGGCTCCATTTCAAGGGAATTACGACGCTGTCCTGTTGGAAGTTATTCTGCCGAGCAAGCGCATAAACATGCTTTTCAAAAAAGAACACTTTCAATTAAGCACACAAAGTGTGGCCAAAAGAATAAGAAAATAATTCAAATATACCTACAACTTGGTTGGAGCCCAGAGCAAATATCTGGACGAATGCATAAAGAAAAAATAGAAAATACAATATGTTGCAGTACTATTTACAATGTAGTTAAAAGAGAGCATTGGCAAAGAATGCTTGCTCGAAAAGGTAAAAAATACAAACAGCGTAAAGGTGTAGAAGCTGGAGCAAGACTAATTCCCAACCGCGCTGATATCTCTCTCCGGCCTGCTATTGTTGACGATAACTCAGAAATTGGCCACTGGGAAGGTGATACTGTTTATGGTCAAGATGGGTATTTAGTCACTATGGTAGAGCGAGTATCTAAGCTATTAGTTACTTGCAAAGTACGTAGCAAGTCTAAAAAAGCAGTCACTCGTGGGATAAATCGCATGATGAAGCCCTTTAAAGAACTTTGCAAAACAATCACATTTGATAATGGCGGAGAGTTTGCGGGTCATGCTAAGATAGCTAAGCATCTGAACTGTGACATTTATTTTGCTAAACCTTACCATTCCTGGCAACGAGGTTTGAATGAAAATACCAATGGTTTACTAAGGCGTTTTTTCCCAAAGGGAATGGCCATTGGAGAACTTGCTGCAAAAGAGGTTAAACAGGCAGAGTTTTTGATTAATTCGAGACCTAGAAAGGCATTAAATTTTCTGAGTCCGAGTGAGTTTTTAAGCGGTAAGCGTGTGTCGGTTATTGTTACGATCTAGCCTAGATATTCGGTTAACTGGCGTTCAAACTTCAATATCTTAATTTGGTCATCGTTAATTTGCTCTGGTAACTCCTCATGCTTTAACCTTACTCGACCAAGATTACGGGTAATTTCAGCCATTTGTAGTTTATAAAGATTATCTTCATCTTTGTGTATTGCACTGCGTAGTGTGATTTCTTCTGCAAGTGGTAAGAATAAATCGGATACATCCGCTAGAGGATCATCAAGCGCAATAAACATCCCACAATCTTGGCCTGGTAAATCGACTCGATAATCGACATCCCAACACCCTGGCTTATCTGCTACATGTTTAAAACTATCAGTTTGAGTTTGAGCTTCAGTTGAAGTTAATGGTGTGCAAGTCGAGTTAAATATCCCTGTTGGAGCACCATTTACTCCTATATCTGCTGCATAGTGACCAAGCTTAGAAGAAAGTCCAGTGTGAGGGTGAGCCAAGGCCGAGTTAAATTTTTTTAGATTAACCTTACGCACCCATAATGAGCGATTAGATGTGTGAGAGCGCATATGCTCACACAATCGCCATGTCCAACGTTGATGCGCAAATGCCATATAGAGCGTATTTTTCGCTGGGTACACTAAGCAACTCTTCGTTTCACCTTTACTACCTCGCTCATTAGCGGGCTTATCGGCTTCATCGTTTGACCAATCAATTTTAGTAAACTCATACCCTTCAATTTGATATTCATGAAACGTTGTATCTGTTTCATCATACACATACAACCAACCATCACGGAGTTGCCTTAACGTATATTGACGCTGCTGAGGCGTAAATCGACCTTTCCATTGCGTATCAGTACTTGGCAGTGGGTGCATTTGCCCCCCCTTGTTCATCCATGTCATCCATGTCATCCAAGGCATAGCGAACAGGAATAATGCCAATATCACTACGCTGAAAGGGGCACAAGCCAGCAGGACTTCTTACGTCACGGGTTGATGCGCACATAGCGGCTTTGTTGGCAGTACTCATTCGATACTCTTCCTTATATGTGTTTCATATTTATTCTGACTGGTTCCTAGCTAAAAACTAACAAGTCAGATTCCTGTTAAATCAAGATGTGAAAACTCTATATAGGAGAGAAATAAGACACAATGAAATCACACACTTTAAGGCTTAAAAATAAAATTGCCCCGAGAAGGTTCACACTTTGAATGAAAGAAATTGTAGGAAGGTGACTAGTTTTATTTACGAAATTGGATAGGACTTATCAATAATAAAATCAATAAGATGCAAAAATCAACGCTAATTATTAACAAGCCCTTACTTTGCATGAACATGTAATAACAAATCCAAAAAACAAAAAAAGCGAGCCATCATAGCTCGCTTTTTAATATTCTATATATTATACCAATCGTAGTAAATAACTGATCGCTCTAGCTTGTTAAAATGCTCGATAACTACGTTAGAATTTTTGATTGTAGAATAACTACTTATCGAAAAATTCTGCCTTATTCTCAAGCATTTTTCCTTCACTATTTCTGATCACTTACTTACTGTGATTGGTATTAGAAGAACTTACAGCAGTTCAACTGATTGTTGAGCAATTACGAACTCTTCATTAGTTGGGATAACCATTGCTACTGCATTTAGCATTTCTGATTTAGCGACAATACCATCAGCGCCAAAACGAGCAGCTTCATTGCCTGCAACATCTTCAACAAAACCAAGAATTTTAAGATTGTTTAAGATTTCACGACGAATTGGTAATGAGTTCTCACCGATACCACCAGTAAAGATGATTCCATCTAAAGAATCTAACGCTGCTAGGTAAGAAGCTACGTATTTAGCTACACGGTATGTGAATACTTGGAATGCTAATGTCGCACCTTCGTGACCTTCTTCCATCGCTTCAAGAATACCACGAGCATCACTTGTTAAGCCGGACACACCTAGGAAACCAGACTCTTTGTTTAGAGAGTTAAATACTTGCTCTTGTGACCAACCTTTTTTAAGTAGGTACTCAATGATGCCTGGATCTAAGTCACCACAACGTGTACCCATCATTAGGCCAGAAAGTGGGGTAAAGCCCATCGATGTATCAACACTGTTACCGTCTTTAATTGCACAAACCGATGCGCCATTACCTAGGTGAACAGAGATAAAGCTCGATTCTTCAATTGGCTTGTTAATCATTTTCGCAGCTTCACGGCTTACGAAATAATGGCTTGTACCGTGGAAACCGTAGCGACGAACACCAAAATCAGTATATAGTTCTTTAGCAATAGCACCTGTGTATGCTCGCTTAGGCATAGTTTGGTGGAACGCTGTGTCAAATACCGCAAATTGAGGAAGAGAAGGGAAGGCTTCAACAGCAGCGCGGATACCGATAGCACCCGCTGGATTATGTAATGGAGCAAGGTCTGATAGGCTTTCAATCTCTGCCGTGACTTCTTCAGAAATACGTACTGTCTCCGTAAATTTCTCTCCGCCATGAACGATACGATGACCAATAGCAACGATACCATCAGTAAAACCTAACTCTTCAGTTAACCCTACTAATTTACCAATTGCGATTTTATGGTGGTTCTCTTCGCCTTCAATGGCGATTTCAGTTTTCTGTCCCTGATACTTCCAGCTCATACGAGCATCTTCCAGACCAAAACACTCACCAAGTCCACTTAATACTGCATCACCAGAAGCAGAATCGATAACAGCAAACTTTAGTGAAGAGCTGCCTGAATTGATAACTAATACGTATTCGTTGTTCATCATTATTCTCTTTTTATAAACTGTAGGATACACATATATTTGTGCCTTTTGTTACACCCCTATTATTCAACTTTTTTTAATTATTCAACTTTTGTTTCCCTTTACACCCATTTTATCTCTCAAATCTTTGCTTCAGATCAATTCCCACCCATTTACCTCATGACATCCCAAATAATTCGAACTTTAAAATGTTAACTAAGTCTTATAAATACAATGTTTACTTCTGAACTGGTTGATTTTACATAGCATAAGAACAAGAATGGTATACCGTCTGTTTTTTGACTTATGAATGACATGAATATATTAATTTGCGATGACTCTGCTATCGCCCGAAAAGCACTCTCAAGCAACATCGCATTATCTTCTAATAGTACTCTCTTCCATGCTGAGAATGGTAAAGAAGGGTTGCGTATAATAAGAGATAACCCTATTGATATACTCTTCCTTGATCTTACTATGCCCGTTCTGGATGGTTTTGGAGTTCTTAATCACCTTCCTGTAAATAAGCATCCAACTCAAATAATTGTCATATCAGGTGACATTCAACAGAAAGCTAAACAACGTTGCTACCAACTCGGAGCTCATGAATTTATAGAGAAACCATTTAAACCAGAAGAAATTGCAGATGTTCTTCTTCGATATGGTATCCCCGTTGCTCAAAAGTTAGCGCATCTCCGCCCTAAATATGAATTAAGTGAACATGATGTTATCGCTAACATAAAAGAGATTAGTAATGTAGCACTTGGAACCAGTGCCGCACTGATTTCTGAACAGTTTGATCGCTTTATTGACATGCCACTACCGAATGTAGCCTCACTCCATCACTCTGAATTACAAATGACACTTCAAGATATTGTTAATAATTCTGAGTATCGCGCAATATCACAACGATTTGTTGGTAACGGAATTAATGGTGAAGCCTTAGTTTGCCTACAAGGAAGTGATTTATCGAAGCTTATTGAGGATGAGGATGAGGAAATTACAGAAAATGAAGCCATTTTAGATATCTCAAATTTATTGGTTTCTTCATTTTTATCTTCATTCAATAAGCAACTGGATATTACAGTATCATTACGTCAACCTATTGTTTTAGAAACTGAGCAATTGAAAGTGGCCTTAAAAGAAGAGGGGTCATTTCTCAGTGGTTATGACACCAACATTTTCACTATTGAATTTGTATATTCAGCTGAAACATTGAATTTAAAATGTGATGTTATTTTTTTAATGGATAATGATTCACTAAGCTCAATCAAATCAACGTTAGAGAGTGTATTATAATGAATACTGATATGAGTGATTTTCACTGGGCAATGCAAGTAATTGGTGATCTAGATGCGGGGTTAATTGTATTGGACGAAGATTATCAAGTCTGTGCCTGGAATGCATTTATGCAATCATACAGTGGGATTACTTCTGACAAAATCTTAGGTAAAAATATTTTTTCTGTGATCCCTGATTTACCTGAAACATGGTTTAGAAAAAAGTAAATACGGCCTTTAAGCTTAATACGCGTGGTTTTTCTTGCTGGGAAGACCGACCTTACCTATTCAGGTTTAAGAATTTCACTCCGATATCAAATAGCTTAACTGAGATGCGACAAAATATTACATTTTCACCTTTAACCTCTCTCAATGGCAAAGTCTCTCATATAAGTATAGTGATCAATGATGTTACTGATATTGCTAAAAATAAACTCCATTTAGAGCAATCAAATGAGCAACTTTCGACCCTAAGCAAAACAGATGGGCTAACTAGATTATTTAATCGTGCATATTGGGAATCTTGTTTACAACGTGAGTTTGAACAATCAATCATATCTGGGTGTATGTCTTCTATTGTCATTTTTGATATTGATCACTTCAAATGTGTAAATGATACCTATGGTCATACCGTTGGTGATGATGTAATTAGAAATGTAGCAGAATTACTGCGTAAAACTTCTCGTAATACCGATATTTGTGGGCGTTATGGCGGTGAGGAATTTACCGTTATCCTTCCTAGCACCAATGCAGAGCAAGCTTTGTACTTTGCTGAACGGTTACGTAAAAGAATTGAAAAAGCTATCGTTAAGTGTGAAGGTAATGAGGTTAAATATAAAATCAGTCTAGGTATCTGCGAGTTAACCCCCCATTTAAAAGACTATTTAACTTGGTTAGAAATGGCAGATAAGGCTCTCTATTATTCAAAAGAGAATGGTCGAAATCAATCTACCATTTTTTCGAAAAATCTTATCTCTTAGAACATCAATCGTAGTAATTAAACTAAATAAAAAGCCTGAGTGAAAACACTCAGGCTTTGATTACAAAAAGTAAAGTTATATCCTATAACACTTACCCAGCTATGCGTAATGCCAATACTGTGCTGAACACTTTATTGATCGGCGACCAAACCATCATAAAGCTCTTCACACAAGTGGACCCTGCCCAAAAATGTACGGATCCATATAATTATCGTTATCCTTTCACACCACCAGCTGTCAAACCACCCACAAGAAACTTCTGAGCAAGTAAGAAAACCAATGTAATAGGTAATGCTGATAATACCGCAGCGGCCGCAAAATCACCCCATAAATAGTTCTGAGGGTACAAATACTGTTGCATACCAACCGCTAATGTGTATGAGTTTACATCAGAAAGTAGTAAAGATGCCACTGGTACTTCAGTAATAACACCAATAAATGACAAAATAAATACAACGGCCAGAATCGGCACCGACAATGGTAACAATACTAAGCGGAATGCCTGCCATGGTGTTGCCCCATCTAACGCAGCTGCTTCTTCTAATGAGTTATCTATAGTTTCAAAGTAACCTTTGATTGTCCAAACGTGTAATGCTATTCCGCCTAAATAAGCAAAGACTAAGCCACCATGAGTATTTAAACCTAAAAATGGAATATATTGACCTAACTTATCAAACAATGCATATAAAGCAACAAGTGCTAATACTGCTGGGAACATTTGGAAAATCATCATACCTTTGAGTATAGTCTCTTTTCCTTTAAAACGTAGTCGAGCAAATGCATAAGCACTGGTTGTCGAGAGTGCTACAATTAAAATAGAGCTGATAGCAGCAACTTTAATTGAGTTCCATAGCCAAGTTAATACTGGGAATGGAGGCTGTGTTGTTGAACCATCAGCATGTTCAACAGCAATACCAAGTGCTAATTTCCAATGCTCTAGCGATGGATTTTCAGGAATAATACTCCCTGTTGCAAAATTACCCTCACGAAACGAAATAGTAATAACCATAAGTAATGGAAAAATAATCATTGCTAAGAAAATCCACATGGCTACATGAGTTGCCCATACACGATATTTTAAGTTTTGTCCTTGAACCATTGCCATATCAATGAATCCTTATTTATTGGGTATATTAGTAGCTACATATTAATCTTTAATACATAGCTACTTAATTATTAATTATTTGATAATTTAGTAAAACGTAGGTTCAGTAACGCTAAGCCACCAACCAGTAGGAAAATAAGTGTTGCAATTGCACTTGCTAAACCAAAGTCTTGGCCACCACTGCCTTCAAATGCGATTCGGTAAGTATAACTTACTAGTAAATCTGTATAGCCGGCAGGCTCTGTTGTACCTATCATGTTTGGCCCACCTTTGGTTAATAACGCAATCATAACAAAGTTATTAAAGTTAAAGGCAAAAGCGGCAATCAGTAGTGGAGTTAATGGTTTCACCATCATTGGCACTGTAATTTTAATAAAGTTCTGAAGTGGCCCTGCACCATCAATTGCTGATGCTTCATATAGGTCTTCCGGTATTGATTTTAATAAACCCATACATAAGATCATCATATAAGGGAAACCTAACCAGGTATTCACTATTAAAACCATCACTTTTGCCGTGAACGGGTCAGAGAACCAATTAGGCTGAATACCAAACATGCTATCAAGCAGCATATTAATTTCACCGAAACTTTGGTTAAACAAACCACGGAATATTAAGATCGAAATAAACGCGGGAACGGCATAAGGCAGAATGAGAAGCAAACGATATACTGCACGACCTTTAAGCTCTTCCCACTGTACGACAGCAGCAAGTACTAAACCGATCGCTAATGTGAAAACCACGGTACAAGTTGCAAAAATAACAGTCCAGATAAAGATACTAATAAAGGGTTCTTTAATACCGTCATCTTTCCAAATACGTTCAAAATTTGCAGTTCCAACATTCACAACAAATCCCGGAGAAATAGGATCTCCAACAAAAACATCGTTATCATTTACTTCTTGATAAAAACCTGTTTCATGATTTGCTTTAAAGTAGGTTTCTGTTTTTTTGTTGTATAACGTTTCCCCATCATCTTGTAATACAAACAATGGACCAACTGCAGCAAACTTACGTAAGCCACTCATCTTAATTTCTTCACCTGATGGCATAGACAAGGTAATTAAGTTTAAGCTAGGACGCTTAGCAATGATCTCTTTGATCTTCGCTTTTTTTCCTTTCACTGTTTCTACGGATTTAAGATCTAGATGACGCTCAACCGCTTCTGAAATCTGAAAAGTATCAGTCGCTAATAGTTGATTTGAATCTTTAATGGTTAAGACATAACCATCACCTTGATTCATTAATTGAAACTTATAACTTTTACCACTTTGGTAAGTCTTGGATAAATGAACCGTTTGAGCACGCTCTAAGGTAACTTGGTTCGTCGCACTGTAGTTGGTAAATGCCAACCCAATAGTGTAAACCAAGGGAAATATAATGAACAAAATCATGCCAGCGATACCGGGATAAGTATATCGATGAGCATATGTTTTTTTACTACCAAATACATAAACGGCTAACGATGCTAATACAAGCGTTAACATTGCAAATGCAGTTTCACCACGAGAATACATAAGTACGCATACATAGCCATTTATCGCAGCAATAGAAGACAATAAGCCCCATTTTGCAAGTGATTTTAGATTTGTGTGCGAAGCGACTGCTGTTGTCATAAGCTCCAAGACCTTTTTAAAAATACCAACCTAGTAAGTCAATTAAATTGAACAACAGACTTACTATGATGAGTATTAGAGAATAATTTGTTAAGTTAAGAAAGAGAAGAAGCTCATGCTCCTCCTCTCTAATTTATTTTTACTTAGTCATGCGTTGTTCAGCAGCAGATAAAGCGTCTTTAATGCTCTGACGACCGTCAACTACGTTTCCTAATGCCTCTTCCATGCTGTACCAGAAAGTAGTGAATTGTGGAATATTTGGCATGATTTCACCGTTCATTGCATTATCCATTGTTGCTGCAATGCGAGGATCATTACCTAGTTGCTCTTGGAATGAATTTAAAGCAACTGCGCCTAGTGGTTTATCATCATTTAAGCTCTTCAAGCCTTCATCTGTTAATAAGTAACTTTCGAAGAATTCAACAGCTAGGTCTTTATTCGGAGACACGGCACTAATACCACCAACCCAAACACCAACGAATGGTTTAGACGCTTGACCATGGAACTTAGGCAATGTAGTTACACCATAATCAATACCCGCTTTTTCGATGTTTGCCCAGCCCCAAGGACCATTAATCATCATTGCTACGTTGCCTTTGACAAACTCAGATTCTGCTACTGAGTAATCCATATCTGCAGAAATAGTTTTATCTTTTACCATTGTTTCGATGAAGCCCATCGCATCTTGAACACCTTTTTGGTTTACACCCGCGTTCTTGATGTCATAGCCTTCTGCTGTTTTTTCAAATGCGTAGCCACCGTCAGCCGCTAATAGAGGCCAAGTGAAGTAAGCACCACCACGTAAAGGCCACATGATCGCTTTTTGATCATTTTTCATTAATTTTTTATCTAATGCTGGAATGTCTTCCCAATTTTTTGGTGGCGTTTTCACCAATGCTTTGTTGTAGATAAGCGATACGGATTCGATTGCTACTGGGTAAGCAATTGTCTTACCTTTGTAATCTACCGCATCCCATGCAAAATCAACAATTTCCGATTTCAATTCATCTGATGGCTTAATTTCAGCTAAAAGACCAGCCTCAGCAAAACCACCAAAACGGTCGTGAGCATAGAAAATCATGTCTGGACCATCACCAGCGGCCGCTACTTGAGCAAATTTTTCTTCCGCTTTATCAGGGAAAGCAACGGTTACTTTAATCCCTGTATCTTCTTCAAAACGTTTACCTACTTCAGCCATACCTTCATATGCTTTATCGCCAGTTACCCAGATAGTAAGTTGACCTTCTTCGATTGCAGCTGAAGCGTTAATTGAACCAAGAGCTGCCATTGTGCAAAGTGCGACAGTACTGAGGACTTTTTTCATTGTGAATCCTTCCTTTATAATTAGCGAATCATCCGTAGGGTTGAAATAAAGTTGGTGATGATTCAGTTTTCAGGCTGTATTTTCATTAATTATTACCTTGAATTCATCCTCCTACTCCCTACGCCTTTTTCTTACTCAACAAAAATCGTGATCTCAGTCGACTTATGCCTTGCGTCACCTCACAAAAGACGCGCTAAACGAGATCACCTTCACATTGAAATTTAAAAAAACTTTGAACTCCATCGATATTTTCAAAAAATGTGACCTAGGTACTCCTCCCCCCTACTCCCCCAAAAAAAAGCAGAAGGAGGAGGATGACGTAATCTCATTTTTACTGAAGAATGACACCATAAAGCTAATTAGCTAATCGTATTTAAAATTGAAATATAATGAGGATGGACACAATGACGAGTGTCACTTTACGTAACGTTTGTAAAGCCTACGGCGACGTTAAAATATCGAAAAACATTGATTTAGACATAAACTCAGGAGAGTTCGTTGTTTTTGTTGGGCCGTCTGGCTGTGGTAAGTCAACCTTATTACGCTGTATTGCAGGCTTAGAAGACATTACTTCTGGTGATTTATACATGGGTGACAAGCGTATGAATGACATCGAGCCTTCTAAGCGTGGTGTCGGCATGGTATTCCAATCTTATGCTCTTTATCCACACCTAAACTTATTTGATAACATGTCTTTTGGTTTAAAATTAGCTAAAGCAGATAAGAATGAAGTGAAAAAGCGTGTTGATCATGCTGCTGATATTCTTCAACTAGGTCACTTGCTAGAGCGCCAACCAAAAGCGCTTTCTGGGGGTCAACGTCAGCGTGTTGCTATCGGTCGTACTTTAGTGTCTCAACCAGATGTTTTTCTTCTTGATGAGCCTCTATCAAACCTAGATGCCGCACTACGTGTTCAAATGCGTATTGAAATTGCTAAACTGCATAAAAAACTTGGTTGTACCATGATCTATGTAACTCATGATCAAGTAGAAGCAATGACAATGGCTGAAAAAATAGTGGTCCTTGATGGGGGTTATGTTTCTCAAGTGGGAGCCCCACTAGAACTATACCATTACCCTAAAAACCGTTTTGTTGCAGGGTTTATTGGCTCACCTAAAATGAACTTTATGAGTGTGTTCATTGAAGATGTTGAAAAAAACCAAGTCAAAGTACAATTTAAAAATGGCTCTTCATTCTGGATCCCAGTAGATGGAACACATGTCACTCGTGGAGAAAGAATGTCTTTAGGGATCCGCCCTGAACACTTAGTTGCCGCAGAAGATAGCGATGCTGTTATTGAAGGTGATGTTCTTGTGGTTGAAAAATTGGGATATGAAACACAAATTTATTTAACAATTGAAGATGGTGATGCCGATATGATATACCGTGTACCTGATACTGCTTTAGTAGAGGCAGGAGATGCTTTCTCTGTTGGTATTCCAGCCCATCGTTGTCACTTATTCCATGATGACGGAAAAGCATGCCAAAGGCTCTATAAAGAAGCCGGCGCTTAACAGACATTAATTTATTATTACAAAGCCCAACAATGAATTGGGCTTTTGTTGTTTATTCAGAGGTATATTGTGAACACACATCATGCATTTCCGCACCCTTTAGGTGCAACTCTTACTTCCCATGGATGTAACTTTTCAGTTCACCATACTTCCCAATACCCAGTATCATTAATTATCTTTAATGATGATGGCACTTACCATGAATATCCATTCACTGAAGAGTACGGTTCAATCAAATATACGTTTATTGAGGGAATTACTGAAAACACTATCTATGGTTTTCAAATCCTTCAGAAAAACAAGGCTCTTCTTTTACTCGACCCTTATGCGAAAGCATTAAAGAATCCTCCTCACTATCAAGTACCTTACACAGAAGAACAAAGTTGGGAGCTTGCTCAGTGTGTTGTGGTAAATGATAATTTTGATTGGCAGGAAACTAAAAAGCCATCAATTTCTCGTTCTGAAACTATTTTATTAGAAACTCATGTTAAAGGGTTTACTCTACTTAATTCAAAAGTTAGTGAGGAAGTCCGTGGAACTTATCTTGGTTTAGCTGACCCAGCAACAATCAATCATTTAAAGCAGCAAGGTATTACTACTGTTCAGCTACTCCCTGTTGCTGCTTGTATGCATGAACCACACTTGCTTGAAATGGATATGGTGAACTATTGGGGTTATAACCCAATCTCTTTTATGGCTCCTGACCCAAGATATGCACACCAAGATGCAGTAACAGAATTCAAGACAGCAGTTCGAGAGCTGCATAAAAATAATATTGAAGTCATTTTAGATGTGGTATACAACCATACTGCCGAAGGTGGAAATGGTGGGACAACTTTTAATTTAAAAGGCCTAGACCAAGATTATTATCTTCACCATCACGGCAATTACACCAATTATACTGGGTGTGGTAATACTTTAGATATCACTCATCAGCCAAGTCTAAATCTAGTGATGGATACCTTAAGATATTGGGTAGAACACTACCATATTGACGGGTTTCGCTTTGATTTAGCAGCTACATTAGGTCGTGAGTATGATCAATTTAATCCTAACAATGCTTTTTTCAAAGCCGTCGCTCAAGATCCTATTCTTCAAAAAGTGAAATTAATCGCAGAACCTTGGGATATTGGTCCTAATGGTTACCAGGTCGGACAGTTTCCCGATGGCTGGAATGAATGTAGCGATAAGTTTCGAGATACCATCAAAAGTTTTTGGCGTGGAGAGCAAAACTATCTTAAATCTGTCGCTACCCGTTTAATGGGGTCTAGAGATCTCGTCAGCGCCTCTCGCTGGCCTCATAAGTTACCAGTAAACTACATAAGCTACCATGATGGATTCACCCTACAAGACCTTGTAAGCTACAAAGAGCGTCATAACTATGCTAATGGTGAAGAGAATAGAGATGGACACGGCGATAATCGTTCTGATAACTATGGTATTGAAGGTGTAACTGATAATCCAAGAATCATTGCTCTTCGTGAAAAGCAGAAGCGTAATATGATGACAACTTTGTTATTTAGTTTTGGTATCCCACATCTTTTAGCTGCGGATGCATGCTCTCATACTCAACAAGGCAATAATAATGCTTACTGCCAAGACAGCGATATTAGTTGGGTTAAATGGGATTTAGATAAAACAGCTCAAGAGTTTTCTATATGGCTTGCTGCAATGAATCATGCAAGGCAAACTCATATGGTGCCAATTATCAATGCTTTCAGTGGCACAAAAAGATCACAACAAAAAGTAGAATGGTATACCCCGGAAGGTAATAATATGACACATAGTGATTGGCATGGCGCTGAATCATTATGTCTTCACCTTAATATTTACGATGGTGAAAAAGAACTGCTTATCCTAATCAATCAATCAAATGTGCCAACTCGTTTTGAGTTACCAAAGCCGACAAAACACTCTCGTTGGTCACTAATTTGTAATACTCAACATACGAGTCTAAAACCAAAACAGGTTGTATTTGATTACAGCCTATCTCCATTATCTATTGCTGTATTTCACGCAGAATAGGAAAGGAAAAAATAAAAAAGGAGGCAATTAGCCTCCTTTTTTTTACTTCCACCAAGTTAATCTAACTCAGCTTCAGATTTTACACGTCCTTTGTGATATGTCCTATACGCTAAAGCCATCAGCGTAATTAGTAATTTGGAAGTCATCCAGATCATATACGAACAATCTACCTTAAAAAATTGATGTGTAAAAAGACAAAGTCTCTTGTTCAAAATTTCATCTTACTGAATGTAAGACAGAACAACACTATCAAAAAATAACAAGATTGTCACAAACTATATACAAAACGACGTACCATTTTATTTACATTACAGAATTTTAGCTTAATTTATAAAGCTATATAATTTGAGCAAGGCGTTCTTGTACAACACCAACAATTAAATCTGGCTGAAATTTAGAAATAAAGCGATCGCACCCGACTTTTTCTACCATCGCATCATTAAAGCTACCACTTAACGAAGTATTTAGAGTAATAAATAAATCACTCATTCTAGGATCCGTTCTGATTTCATGTGTTAATTTATAGCCGTCCATCTCTGGCATTTCAGCATCGGTAATCATTAACAAGATCTCATCAGTAACCACCTTACCTTCATCACACCAGCCCTTTAATAGATCTAGAGCTTGCCTACCATCACTTTTTTCTATGACTTCAAGTCCCAACTGTTGAAGTGTATTTCTGACCTGCGTACGAGCTGTACTTGAATCATCAACAATCAAAACTTTACGTCCGTGCATATGATTCACAAGCTCTTGGTCTAATACTCCTTCTGAAATTGAAATATCATATTCAATTATTTCAGCCAGTACTTTTTCAACATCAATAATTTCAACAATACGTGTTGTATTTGGTTCAACTTCAACTTGCGTAATTGCAGTAAGAAAATTATGACGACCCACCGTTTTTGGTGGTGGTTGAATATCAGCCCAAGTCGTATTGATAATATTTTGAACTTGACCAACTAAGAAGCCTTGAATTGTTCGATTATATTCAGTAATTATCAATGTTGTTTCTTCAGTATTCCCCATTGCTTTCATACCAATAGCACCACGTAAATCAATAACTGGTACTGATTCACCACGTAGACTTGCTACACCAGAAATATGATAATGAGAACCCGGTAACCTAGTTAACTTAGGTACTTTAAGAATTTCTTTTACTTTAAAGACATTGATCGCGAAAATTTGAGTGGTGTTTAGCTTAAAAAGCAACAATTCCAATCGATTTTCACCCACTAACTGGGTTCGCTGATCAACACTATTTAACATTCCACTCATCGATTACACCCACTTAAAATAAAAATACACTAACAATATAGTTAGTAAATGTTTTTATAGCACACTAATGCTATATATTATCGGCAATTTTGAGAACTCTTTAACAAGTTAGTGCAAAAAAATAGACAATAATGTTACCATTCCCAAAATAAGCATCAGATAAGATGTATGTTGTACTAAATCTAAGGAATTTTCTATGCCTCAAACACAGCCCCAACCGCTACTCGTTCGTATGATGAATACTAACATCGTTATACAAATCCTTATTGGTATTATAGCAGGTGTTACTCTAGCTACATTATCACCAGATCTTGCAGTATCAGCAGGCCTCTTTGGTCAACTGTTCGTAAGTGCACTAAAAGCTATTGCTCCTATTCTAGTTTTTATCTTAGTCGCATCTTCTATTGCTAATCAAAAACGCGGGCAAGATTCAAACATGAAACCTGTTGTGGTTTTATATTTAGTCGGTACCTTTTGTGCTTCATTAACCGCAGTGGGTATGAGCTTCCTTTTTCCGACAACTCTCTCTCTAGTTACTGATGCTGCCACTAATAGTGCCCCAGAAGGCATTGCCGAAGTTCTTCATACATTACTATTCAAAATCATTGATAACCCAATAAATGCAATCATGACTGGTAATTTTATTGGTATTTTGGGTTGGGCTGTTGCGCTTGGACTTGGACTTCATTCAGCATCTGATGCAACAAAGAAAGTATTTATTGATCTTTCAAACTGTATTTCAAGTATTGTGACGGTTGTTATCCGTTTCGCACCTATTGGTATCTTTGGCTTAGTATCAAATACTTTTGCTGAAACTGGTTTTGATGCACTGGCTGGTTACTCGCACCTATTAGCAGTACTACTTGGCTCAATGATATTTATTGCTCTTGTTGTTAATCCACTGATCGTATTTATTCGCACTAAACGTAATCCATACCCACTAGTGTTCTTGTGTCTACGTGAGAGCGGCGTAACAGCATTCTTCACACGAAGCTCTGCAGCAAATATTCCAGTTAATATGGCACTATGTGAGCGTTTGAATTTACATAAAGACACTTACTCAGTATCAATCCCACTTGGTGCAACAATTAACATGGCCGGTGCTGCGATTACTATCACAGTGCTTACATTGGCTGCGGTTCATACTGTTGGCGTAACCGTAGATTTACCAACAGCAGTACTTCTTAGTCTTGTTGCTGCTGTCTCTGCATGTGGGGCATCTGGCGTTGCTGGTGGTTCACTACTTCTAATTCCATTAGCGTGTAGCTTATTTGGTATTCCTAACGAAGTTGCAATGCAAGTTGTTGCTATCGGCTTCATCATCGGTGTAGTTCAAGATTCAGCTGAAACGGCGTTAAATAGCTCAACAGATGTTATCTTTACAACTGCAGCTTGTCGTAAAGCGGATAATCCATACAAGCCACTAGTTCAAACATCAAACTCTTAATTAAAATCAAAAATGGCAGCTTTTAGCTGCCATTTTTATATTGTTAATGTTCGTTGTGTCGGTATAAATAAATAGAATAGAAAAATGCTAATAAAGCACATAATGTTGCTGGTATTGCTAAAGTATTAATTCCCAAAAATGGATAAGCATAACCGCCAATTACTCCACCAAATACAAAACCAAAAGCAATAAATAAGTAAAGAGCAAGGCGACGACGATGAATAACCTCTCCTTTGAGCTTCATACCTAACATAATTCCTAAATCGGTTAAAACCCCTGTCACATGGGTTGTTCGTACCACTGCTCCACTGTAGGTTGTAACAAGCCCATTTTGCAAACCACAGGCTGCAGAAGCAAAATAATGGCCCCACTGACTGCCCTCATTTAAGACAATCATTGCTGTAAATAATAAAAGGCTCTCAAGCACCAAGGCAAAATTATAATGACGCCCTAACTTTAATGCAGTACATCCGACAATTAAACTACTCAGGGATGAACCAATGACAAAGCTTAAAATTATAAAAAACAAATGCCATGTTGTATCATTAAAGGCTAATAATTGAGTTCCTAGAAGAGTAGCTGTCCCTGAAAGATGAGAAATGGACTGATGTTGGAACCCTAACAGCCCCACTGAGTTAGTAATTCCAGCTAAGAGTGCAAGAAAAAAAGTGCCGTATTCAACCCATTTAGGCAATTTTGAAATCACGATATAATACCTAATCAGTAAAAAGCGCTATTTTATACCCTACTATCAAAATATGCATGATCTTCCGCAATAAAAAAGGGAAAGACAATATGCCTTTCCCTTTGATTTTTTACTAACTGTGCTATTTAATGCCAATTTCAGTAATTATCTAATCAATATTACTGGTTGAATCACTTAATAATTACATTGGTATTAATAAATTAAGACAAATACATTTCCACGTATTTCTCAGCTGCATTATCCCAGCTAAAGTTCTGTTTCATTGCATGAAGCTGTACTCGTTTGAGTTCATTCAGATCTTGGCTATAAAGTAATAATGAACGCATTAACACTAATAGTAATTCAATTGGATCCGGTTTTTTAAAGCTAAAGCCCGTAGCATTTTCAGGATTATTATCATAATCAATCACACTATCTTTAAGCCCACCGACTTCACGAACAATTGGAAGTGTTCCATAAGCCATACTGTAGATCTGATTTAATCCACACGGTTCAAACTCTGATGGCATTAAAAAGAAATCAGCGGCAGCTTCAACCCAATGGGCTAATTTATTACTGTAAGCTTCAACAAAAGCCAACTTATCGCTATGCTTATCTGCAATTTTAGCTAATTGACTAGCAAGAGCCGGGTCGCCAGTACCAACAATAACCATTTGAACATCATTTTTTAAGAATTGCTCTAATATAGGCAATAAATAATGAATACCCTTTTGATTAGTCAGACGACAAACCATACCATACACAGCAACGTCTTTTGCTGGAAGAGATACTTCTTGCTGTAAAAGTACTTTACAAGCTTTCTTACCTCGAACCATGCTTAGACGATTAGCTTTAAACTGTTTAGGGATAAAACTATCAACTTCAGGGTTCCACTCACTATAATCACAGCCGTTTAAAATCCCAAACAAATCAGACTCTCTTGCTTGGAAATCACCAGACATACCATGCGAACCTAGTTCAGTTAGTAGCTCTTTTGCATAAGTTGGGCTTACTGCATTTATTTTATCAGCACATGATACACCCGCTTTTAACATACTTATATGCGTATGACTTACAGCGGCTTCTGGTACATAATGAGATTTAAATTCAGGAAGGCATTCAATTTCATCATAGTGAAAAATACCTTTAAATACAGCATTATGCACAGACAGAACACTACGAGTTTGCGAAAAGAACACATCATTTTCATAACGTTTCTTCAATAGATATGGTACTAACCCTGTATGCCAATCATTTGCATGAATAACATCAGGCTTTACATTGAGCTTTTGTAACATATCTAAGCAAGCTGCACTGAAAAATGCAAAACGCTCACCATTATCTGAATATGCTTGATTATTTTCCGCATACATTTCTGCACGATCAAAATATTCAGCACACTCCACACCAAGCACAGAAATACCATCTACTTCTAACGCTCTTACTTGATAAGAGGTATGTGGCCAGTGTTCTAATTTTGTTTCCAACACAATCTCTGCGTCGTCTCGACCTGGGATCGTTTTATAAGCAGGCATCGCAATAGTAACTTGGTGACCTAACTTTTTAAGTGACTTAGGCAAAGCCTTGGCAACATCTGCCAAGCCTCCACTTTTGATCAATCCTTCGACCTCAGATGCTACAAATAAAATTGAAAGCGTCTTAGTAACCAATTCTCTCTCCTTTAGGGATAACCACTATTCCTTCATCTGAAACATGATACTTCTTCTTGTCTTCTTGAAGATTAACACCAATTTCAGTTCCAGCGGCAATATCTACGCCTTTATCTACAATAACACGACGTAAAACACAACCTTCGCCTATTTTAACATCACCTAAAAGAATACTTTCACTAATATCACACGCTGAAGCAATATTACTACGGAAGCCTAATACTGATTTTTCTATACGAGAGCCTCGGACATAACTACCCCCACATACAAGACTATCAATAATTTGTACACGACCATTATCTGAGTCAGTAAAAGTTGCTGGTGGTAACGGCGGATAATAAGTATGCAGAGGCCATTTACGATTATACAAAGAGAATGGTGCATCTTTCTTAAGTAAATCCATATGCGCTTCCCAGTACGATTCGATCGTACCTACGTCACGCCAGTAAACCTCTTCTTTTTCACCCGTAATATGGTTAGTACTAAAGTCATAAACATAAACATTACCTTCAGGGAACATTTTTGGAATAATGTCTTTACCAAAATCATGAGACGAATCATCTAGTTCTGCATCATATTTTAGCTCTTTACATAAACTTTCTGATTCAAAAATGTAATTACCCATTGAGACTAATGCAATACCTGGATGGCCTGGAATACACTTTGGATTTACTGGTTTTTCTTCAAAACCAATCATTTTCCCATGTTCGTCAACTTCAATAACACCAAAACCAGTTGCATCTTTTGCTGGCATACGAAGTGCTGACACCGTTAAAGAAGCTTCTTTTTTCTTATGAAAATCAAGCATTTGCCTAATATCCATTTTATAAATATGATCGGACCCAAAAATACAAACGTGCTCTGGTTCAGAAGCTTCTATAAAACTGATGTTTTGATAAATAGCATCAGCAGTACCTTCATACCAACGTTTGCCAGTACGCATCTGAGCTGGTATTGGGTCAATAAAGCGATCAGTAATTCCATTTACATTCCAACCTTTTTTCATGTGTTGAAATAAGGATTGAGACTTAAACTGAGTTAGTACATAAATTCGCATCAAATCTGCATTTACGAAGTTATTCAATGCAAAATCAATTAAACGATAGCTTCCGCCAAATGGTACCGCAGGTTTCGTTCTAGACTCAGTTAATGGGCGAAGACGTGAACCTTCACCACCAGCCAAAATCATTCCTAATACACCAGCCATTGTTTCTCCCTTTATTTAATTTTTATGTTATTACGACATGAAATCGTCGTAATTAATCTATTTATTTGGGAGTAAGTTAACACATATAAGTTTCAAAACTGTGAACTAGGTAACTTCTGTTTATTTATAAATAATATTCAATCAAGAATGTGCATCACATCAATATTTCACAGGAAAAAGTAACATTTGCATAACAATAGCAGCACTTAAATATAATATGGTATGCCTTAAAAAGGATTACCCTAAATTCAACAAGTGTAATACTCTAATCACTTAATTAACCTAATCAGAGGTAGCTATGTCATCTTCTCTTTTTCAGCAATTACAACTGGTGTGGGATTACCATTTACTCCATCAACCTATCCAAAAAAGTGATGCTATTTTTGTCTTATGTAGTTATGACCTAAGAGTTGCTGAACATGCGGCACAATTATATCTCGATGGTTATGCTCCATTATTAATATTTTCAGGAGCTCAAGGTCGAGCTACTGAAGGTTTATTTACCTTAAGTGAAGCTGAAACCTTTGCGAATGTAGCAAAAGATATGGGGGTTCCCTCTTCTGCAATTATTGTCGAGACTAAAGCAACAAATACGGGAGAAAATATATTCTTCACCCAAGCATTGCTAAAAAAGAAAAGCATTACACTTAACTCGCTACTTTTAGTGCAAAAGCCCTATATGGAAAGGAGGTTGTTAGCTACGTTCTTAAAAAATTGGAATGATATTGAGTTCTGTATTAGCTCACCTAATATTAGTTTTATCAATTACCCAACTGATGAAGTTACGTTTGATCATGTCGCTAGTATTATTTTAGGTGAATTACATCGTTTGAAGGTTTATCCAACACTTGGTTATCAAGAAGCACAAGATATCCCTAAAGATGTATGGGAAGCTTTTGAAAATTTGACTAAACTCGGGTTTGATGAACATCTCTTATCTAACTAATTCACCCCATAAAAACAAAAAGCCCTGAATAATATCATTCAAGGCTTTTATTTATGATTTAATTACTGAATCACTTCAAACGATAAAATATCGTCGATAATGGTGGTAACGTAATTGAAATAGACTGTGATATCCCTTGAGATTCAACGCTTTCAGTCTTAACGTTACTACTAACAGAATATTCACTACCGCCATACATATGAGCATCACTATTTAAAATTAGCTCATACTCACCAGACATTGGCATGCCCAAACGGAAACCTTCTCTTGGTGCGGGAGTAAAGTTACTCACCACCAAAATACGTTCGCCATTGTCACCCAAACGTTCATGAGCTAACACACTCATTTCTGCTTCATCTTGTAAACGCCACTCAAAACCCATTGGACTACAATCATTTTGATATAACGCAGGCTCTGAGGTATACATTTTATTTAAATCACGTACTAAGCGTTGCATGCCTGAATGACGTTCAAATTGCGTTAAGAACCATTGTAGCTGATCATCATGATCCCACTCTGCACTTTGAGCAATTTCTGCACCCATAAAGTTCAGCTTTTTACCTGGTTGCCCATACATATAGCCCATATAAGCACGCATGTTCGCTGTTTTCTGCCACTCATCACCCGGCATTTTATCTAAAATTGAGCCTTTACCGTATACAACTTCATCATGAGACAGCGATAATACATAGTTTTCACTAAATGCATACACCATTGGGAAGGTAATAGTATCATGATGGTAACGTCGGTGAATTGGATCTTCTTGAATATAACTCAGACTATCGTGCATCCAACCCATATTCCATTTGAAACCAAAGCCTAAACCACCATCAAAAGTTGGTGCAGAAACACCCGGGAAAGCAGTCGACTCTTCAGCGATTGTCATGGCATTTGGGTAATGAGAATAGACTTCTTCATTCATCCATTTTAGCAATGCGATGGCACCATGGTTATGATTACCACCATCCCAGTTAGGGATCCATTCATCATCTTCACGTGAATAATCTAAGTAAAGCATTGAAGCAACCGCATCAACACGTAAACCATCAATATGGAAATGCTCAAACCAATACAATGCATTAGATACTAAAAATTCACGGACATGTTGTTGATCGTAGTTATAAATATAACTCTGCCAATCATTATGCCAGCCACGACGAGGATCAGGGTCATTAAACAGTGACGTCCCATCAAAGTTCGCTAAACCGTGAGAATCGGATGGGAAATGTGCTGGAACCCAATCCAATACAACTCCAATTTCTGCTTGGTGACACTGATCAACAAAGAATTTGAAATCATCAGGCGTACCAAAACGGCTAGTTGGAGAGAATAAACCAATCGGTTGATAGCCCCAAGAACCATAAAATGGATGCTCAGATACAGGCATTAATTCAAGGTGAGTATACCCCATTTCAACCATATACGGGATCAGCTCTTTTGCCAATTCACGATAAGTTAAAAAATCGCCTTGCGCATTTCGTTTCCAAGAGCCAGCATGAAGCTCGTAAAATGACAATGCTTCTTTTTGCTTTTGGGTTACCGGTCGAGTTTGCCACGCTGTATCTTGCCATTGGTAATCAGCTTGATCATAAACTACAGAAGCAAACGAAGGGTATTGTTCATTATAAGCACCGAATGGGTCCATTTTATGAGGTAAAATCTCCCCATGCGGTCCCTTTAGTTCAAACTTATATTTTACACCTGCTACTTGCTCTGGAATAAATAATGCCCACAGTCCATTATCAATACGCTGCATTGGATGACGTCGGCCATCCCACTGATTAAAATCACCAATAATACTTACCGCTGAAGCATTAGGAGCAAATACGACATAGCGCACACCTTGAACGGTCTTATCACCTCGTTCTAGCGTAACTAAATGTGCACCTAAGTGATTGTACATTTCTTTGGGTGTATGTGCTTGCGCGTCAGTTGGAGATATATTGTGATATTGATACGGGTCATCAATCACTTGTTCTGAGCCATTCCAATCAATGACTAATTGATAATGCTGCTCAGTAAGATCAAGTGCTTCATTTAAGATAAACAAGCCTGCTTGCTGAGGGGCAGGGTTCAATAAACGCTCTGAACCAATAGAAGGACGAACACGAACAGATGTTGCTCCTGGAAGCCAAACACGTAGTGCTATGTCATTAGATTGATATTGTGGACCTAGAAAAGAAAACGGATCGGAAAATGCAGCCCTTTCAAGCTGCATATAAATGTCCTTTTCTTTACGTTCAACAAGTAAGTTCAACGTAAATACTCCTTATTATTTTCGGCTCGCTTGAGCACGAATGTCAGTTAAACGCTTAGTTAACTCATTCACTTCTTGACGATTAAAAATTTCATCTAAAGTGATGGATAACTTACGACGCCAGTTTGGATATTCATCAACAGTTCCCGGTATGTTAACTGGTTTATCCATCTCTAGCCAATCTTCAAGCTGTAAACTGAGAAGTGTGCTCGATCCCGCTGCTAAATGACATTGTAAAGCATCACTTAAATGTCTATCCATAGGAACAAAAGATGCGTCACGACCAACACCTTCTGGTAGATAACCGTGGAAATCAACACTATTTAAAATCTCTTGCTTTGATTCTGCACGAGTCGCAAACAACTCTTTAAGTTGTTCAGCATCTGGGTACAAACCAATCTCTTCACCCATTTTTAAATCATCACAATGCCAGAAACCGCGTAATGTTGGCATATCATGCGTACATAATGCCGACATTGACTGTTCTTGATAATGCGTTGGTGAATAAAAACCACCATCTTCTGCTGTTTCAAAGAAGAAGACTTTATATGAGTGAATACCTGCATCAGCCAGTAAATCAACAATCTCATCAGGTACTGTACCTAAATCTTCACCAATCACAGAGCATTCATGACGATGACTTTCTAATGCAAGGATTGATAACATGTCTTCTACTGGGTAGTACATGTATGCACCTTTAGTGGCATCTTCACCTTTAGGGATCCACCACAAGCGCAACAAACCTAATACATGGTCAATACGTAATGCGCCACATGCTTTCATGTTCGCACGTAATAATTCAATATATGCATCATAAGCCGTTGCTTTTAATGCATGAGGGTTTAATGGCGGTAAACCCCAGTTTTGGCCTAGTGGTCCTAAGATATCAGGTGGAGCGCCGATGCTCACGTCCAAACATAAATTACCATGGTCAGCCCACGTTTCTGAGCCAGAATCAGCAACACCGACGGCTAAGTCACGATAAAGGCCTACATCCATTCCTTTGTTTTCAGCAAACTGTTGAACATCATTAATTTGTGTAAAAGCAAGCCATTGTAGGTACATGTACAAGTTAACTTGATCACGGTTTTCCGTAATAAATTGTTGTACTTGCTTATTATCAAAATGTTGAAGTTCATTTGGGAAAACAGGCCAGCCCCAAATACTTTGATCCTGGGTATATAGTGTATTATGAAGCGCATCAAATGCAGCTTGATGAAGTAAGCTTTCTCCACCTTGCTCAACAAATGCAAGAAAAGCTTCAGCACGAGCGCTTTTCTTATCTAGATGACGAGCTTTAAACTCTTCAAATAAGAAAGGTAATACACTCATTTTAAGTGAAGATACTTCCGTATAATTCACCCAATGTGATTGGCGAGCGTCATTTAAACGTTGTTGGAATGCAGCACTACCTACTAACTCTTGAGCTTTGTTACATAAGGCAAATTCAGGCACTGAACAAACATCAATATACAGAATATTCAACCAACGGCGTGATGATGGGCTGTATGGGCTTGCACCTTCTGGGTTTGCAGGGAATAGTGAGTGAATTGGATTTAAGCCTACAAAATCACCACCACGATTTGCAATATCACCAACTAATTGCTTTAAGTCACCAAAATCACCAATACCCCAATTATGAGCGGTTCTTAATGTGTAAAGCTGAACACTTGGTCCCCACATTTTTTTATCTTGATTGATAGCTTCTTGCTTAAAGCACGCTTGTGGCGTCACAATCAGTGTCATTTTATAAGGCGCTTTACGGCGCTTACGAATAATCTCTAATTGATGATAACCCCAAGGTAGAGTTGGTAAAGAGAATAATAATACACCATCATTTTCACGATCATCTTCAATAATCTGTGATTGTAAGTAGCCTTCTAGCACTTCACCTTTTTCGGTGGTTACTTTCCAACTGAACTCGCTGATGCGCGCACTCTTACCTAGATACATTTCTACTTGCAGAGGTTCGTTATCACGAATAACTTTTACTGATGCTAGCACTTCTTTTTTTTGCATTTTTTCAGAAGAGCTAAGCAGTGTTTTATCATTCTTTGTATCATAACCCAAAGAAGCCAGTAAACGAGTTAAGGTATCGTCACTGACTTTTGCTTCATCGCCCCAAGCACTTATATAACTATTTGCTAACCCAGCCTGCTCTGCGACTTGATGTAGTACATTATTATTATCTTTCATCGCTTTTCTCCAAGGGCAGCATCTCACTGCCCTCATTTTATATTTCTAAATCAAATTAACGGTTTACCGCTTTCAGTTTCCAGATGTTATTAACATAATCACGGATACTACGGTCAGAGCTAAATTTACCAACCAAAGCTGTGTTTAAAATAGCCATTTTCGCCCACAATTTTTGGTCACGATATGCAGCATCAATGTCATTTTGAGCACGAACATAATCTGCAAAATCAGCAAGTACTAGGTATGGGTCACCACCGTAAAGTAGGTTATCACGCGTTGCTGATAACAGACCCGTTTGACCTGGAGTAAACTCATCACCAGCAAGAAGGTCTAATGACGCTTGCAGTAATGAATCAGCTTCATAATATTTGTATGGGTTGTAACCAGATGCTTTTAGCGCTTCAACTTCGTCAACGTCAAGGCCGAAGATAAAGATGTTTTCATCACCAACTTCTTCACGGATCTCAACGTTTGCTCCATCCATCGTACCAACAGTCAGTGCACCGTTTAGCGCCATTTTCATGTTACCAGTACCTGATGCTTCTTTACCTGCTGTAGATATTTGCTCAGAAACGTCTGCTGCTGGAATAATGATTTCAGCCATGCTTACTCGATAATCTGGGATAAAGACTACTTTTAAGAAATCAGATACACGAGGGTCGTTATTTACTTTCTCTGCCACTTTATTAATCGCGAAGATGATCTCTTTTGCTAAGTGGTAACCCGGCGCTGCTTTCGCTGCAAAGAAGAACACACGAGGATGCATATCAAAGCCTGGTTCATTCAAAATACGGTGGTATAAAGAAAGAATATTTAACAGATCTAAATGCTGACGTTTGTATTCGTGCAGACGTTTGATTTGAACATCAAAAATAGCATCAGTATTTAATTCAATACCCATGTTTTCTTGAACCCAATCAGCAAGGCGCTGTTTGTTTTGCTTCTTAACTGCCATAAATTCTTTTTGGAATTTCGCATCGTCAGCAAATTTTGCAATATCACGCAATTGATCTAGCTTAGCTGGCCACTCATTTCCAATCTTCTCAGAGATTAGACTAGAAAGACCTGGATTACAGAACTTCAACCAACGACGAGGAGTTACACCATTTGTTACATTAGTCAGTTTACCAGGGAAATACTCATCAAATTCAGGGAATAAGTCACGTTTAACTAACTCAGAGTGAAGTGCTGCTACACCGTTAACTGCATAAGAAGAAACAACACATAAATTTGCCATACGCACCATACGGTGAGTACCTTCTTCAATGATTGACAGTTTACGTAGTTTCTCAACATCACCAGGCCACTTAAGTTTAACACCCTCTAGAAATAGGTAGTTAATGTGGAAAATGATTTCCATATGGCGAGGAAGTAGTTGAGAAATTAACGACTCACTCCACGTTTCTAATGCTTCCGGAAGTAGTGTATGGTTCGTGTAAGCAAACGTCTTAGAACAAATTTCCCATGCTGCGTCCCATGTTAAGCCACGCTCATCGACTAGAATACGCATTAGCTCAGGAATACCGATAGTTGGGTGTGTATCGTTTAGTTGGATCGTTTCGTATTTTGGAAGATCTTCAATTTTATGACCTGCCGCATCATGGCGACGTAGGATATCTGCAATTGAACATGCACAGTGGAAATACTGTTGCATTAGACGCAGTGTTTTACCTTTCTCGTGGTTATCATTCGGGTAAAGTACTTTTGTTACATTACCAGCATCAATTAGAGCATGTTGCGCTTCAAAGTAATCACCATTATTAAAACTTGCTAAGCTGAACGGTGCTTTTGCACGGCATTCCCATAAACGTAATGGATAAACTGTATCACTTTGGTAGCCAACAATTGGTAAATCCCAAGGCATACCTTCAACTGACATACCTGGAACCCAACGACGTATTTCAACACCATTTTCTTCAGATACTTCAACTTTGCCGTAGAAGCCTACTTGTTGAGCGTAATCAGGACGAGCTACTTCCCATGGGTAACCTTCAACACCACGCCATGCATCAGGCGCTTCTTGTTGACGACAATCATCAAACGATTGACGGAATAGACCATATTCATAGTGAAGGCCGTAACCAATCGCAGGGAACTCTTGCGCCGCTAAAGAATCCATGAAACATGCGGCTAAACGACCAAGGCCACCATTACCTAATGCAGGATCTCGTTCTTCTTCTAATAGATCAGTTAAGTTATGACCAAGTTCACCCATTGCATCGGTGATATCTTCATAAAGACCCATGCTAATTAAGTTATTACCTGTTAAGCGTCCAATTAGAAACTCAAGTGATAAGTAGTTCACACTACGTGCGTTTTTAATTTTCTCATCATTTTCAGTATTAACTAAATCAAATGTTGTTAGCTCAGCAAGGGCTTTACCCATTGCTAAATACCAAACTTTTGCTGTTGCTGTTTTCTCATCAGCACCAAACGTTGTCACTAAATGCTGTTTTACAGATGCTTGAAATGTTGCTTTATCAAAATTTTTGATGTTATTCGTTTTCATCTTCTATCTCTCACGAAGGTTCATAATCAACTGGCATCAATCCTGCCTTTTTCACTTAAACCTCGCATCCTCCTCCTTGGGGGATGAGACTAAAGTAGGAAAAGGCGTAGTGAAAATTGATAATATTTAGCGTGATATAACTCAAGTTTTGTAGGCTTACAGCGTAGTTGAGCGTGACAGAAAACACATTTTTACGGCATTAAACACAAAGTGTTAGCAATATCACATTTTTAAACATTCAGGGAATATATTCACCTCGTGTAATAGAATGCCTTAATTTATAAATTAAATTAAAAGTAAAAGGTAATATAGATCACACTTATAGGGCGTAGAAGATACATTTCTCCTCATAATTAAGGATAATCTTGTCAGTATTTTTAAGAAGAACAATAATTATGTTAATACCATCAAAATTACATTTCCCAAAACGCTTACATAACGCAATCATTAGACAACGTGTATTAGATACGCTTGCAGATGCTATACATTATAAGTTGGTTTTATTTCGCTCTCCCGCAGGTTACGGTAAAACTACGATGGCTGCACAATGGCTATCCAACAAAGAGGCTACTGGTTGGTATAGTTTGGATGAAGGTGATAATGACGAATATAAATTCGCAAAGTATTTTATTCAAACCATTAGTAATGCAACTGGATTAGAGTTACCTCATTCAAAAGCGTTGACAGAAAAGCGTCAGTTTGCCTCTTTATCAAGCTTATTTTCGCAAGTATTCACTGAATTAATTTCTTTTCAGCACAGCGCATATTTAATATTGGATGATTATCACTTAATTACTAACGATGCTATTCATTTAGGTTTGAAGTTTTTCCTTAAACATTTACCTGATAATCTAACCCTTGTTATTACTAGCCGCTCTCAACCCCCTCTAAATACCGCAAATTTACGAGTAAGAGATCTCTTAATTGAAATTGATAATCAAAGCTTAGCGTTTGATCAATCTGAAACCTCTCTCTTTTTTAATCAACGTCTTAATGATGAGATCGATCAAGAAGCAATCACTCATGTTCGTGAGCATGTTGAAGGCTGGCCGTCAGCGCTGCAGTTAATTGCATTACATAGCATTCAAAATAAACAATCTTTAAGTAATTCAGCTCAAGCAATGATTCAGCTTAATCATTCACACTTATGGGATTATCTTGCAGAGGAAGTATTTGATAATTTAGATAGTGATACTCAACAATTCTTAATGCGTTGTGCTGTTTTTGAACATTTTAACACTCAATTATTAGTTAAAGTTACAGGCCGTAATGACGCTCAACTGCTTATTGAAAACTTAAATCGTTTTGGTCTTTTTATTAACACGAATGGCGAACATAGTGATTGGTATAAATTCCATAATCTTTTTGCTGAATTTCTTAGCCACCAACGCCAAAACCATTTAGCACATGAAGAAATACAACTACAGCAAAATGCCGCACATGCTTGGTTATTGCAAAAGAATATTTATCAAGCACTTAGACATGCAAAAAATGCCAAAGATGACCAATTAATCGCAGAGATTTTAACTCAATATGGTTGGCATTTATTTAATAATGGGGAGTTAGCACTTCTTGAATTAACCATTACACAATTAGATCCTGAGATATTATTTACCTCACCAAGACTCGTCATCATTCGAGCATGGCTAGCACAAAGTCAACACAACTATTTACAAGTAGACGATTTACTGTCTGAGGGTCAAAGAGAAATGTCTGCACGTAATATAACGTTAGACAGACATATGCAAGGAGAGTTAGATGCCCTACGAGCTCAGGTTGCCATTAATAAAAATGAGCCTGAAGCAGCACTCTCTTTTGCAGAAAAAGCACTCGAAGAGCTTGAAACGAATAAATACCGCAGCCGTATTGTTGCCACTTCTGTTATTGGTGAATATCACCATGTTTCAGGTAATCTTGCTCAGGCATTGGCACTAATGCAGCAAACTGAAAAAATGGCAATGACCTATGGTATATACCATCAAGCACTATGGGCTATTTTACAGCAAAGTGAAATATTAATGGCACAAGGCTTTATGCAGGCTGCCTTTGACTTACAAGATAACGGTTTTAAGTTAATTGAAGACCAAGAATTAGGCCAGCTTCCTTTACATGAATTTTTATTACGAGCTCGTGCACAAATTTACTGGTTTTGGTTCCGATTTGATGAAGCAGAGCAATGTACTTGGAAAGGATTAGATGTTCTGTCTCCTTTTGATGAAACCAAACATCTACGTGGCTACTCTATGCTTGCTCGCTTAGCCGTTGCTCGTGGTGAGCTAGATAAAGCTGAACGTTACTTAGAAAAATGTCAGCAATTACTAAGCCACGCTGATTATCACATTGACTGGAAAGCGAATGCTTCATCAGCACAGCTATTCTATTGGCAAGCAAAAGGCAACACAGAGGCCATTAGCTATTGGTTAACTCATACAGAGAAACCTGAAACGCGTAGTAACCATTTTACGCAACTGCAATGGCGTAACATTGCTAGAGCTCAGTTTCATTTAGGGGATATTGAAGTAGCAATCAATACGCTGCAAACGTCTCAAGCAATTGCACAACAACATAAGTTGGTCACTGATATTAATCGCAATGCCATTATGGAATCAGTTTTATTGTATGAAAATAAACAATTTACTGAATCAACTGAAGCTATGCACCTTGCAATTAAACAATCAAATCAAACAGGGATCATCGGCAGTTTCTTAATGGCAGGTAGAGTTATATTAAAACCTCTAGCGAAATTACAGCAAAAAGGCAATATTAGTGAGCTTGAAAAACATCGTATTGAGCAACTACAAAAAGCTTTATCAAATAATGAACGCTCTCGCTCTGCGCATTTTGATGAGACCTTTATTGAAAAAGTGATTAATAATCCAGAGGTTCCAGAACTGATCAGAACAAGTCCTCTAACTCATAGAGAGTGGCAAGTATTGGGGTTAATTTACTCAGGGTTCAGTAATGAACAAATTGCTGCTGAATTTGACGTAGCTCCAACAACCATTAAAACGCATATTCGTAATTTGTATCAAAAGCTAAATTTACCAAATAGAAAAGCAGCTATTGCTATGGCTGATGAATTAGTAAGCATGATGAAATAATACTCATTGTATCATTATTTTTACGACATTTTTTATACAAAACTTATGTATAATCACGTACCTTCGTGCATTATGCATAAGTTTTTTTCATCTATATAGAGCTAAAATGAACTATTTAACGACATTCTTTAAAGGTATGGCAATGGGCGCAGCTGATGTTGTTCCTGGTGTATCTGGTGGTACGATTGCCTTTATTACCGGTATTTATGACACGCTTTTAGAAAGCATCCGTCGCATTAATCCTTCTATTTTAGGGTTATGGAAACGTGAAGGATTTAAAGCGGCATTTGCACACATTAATGGTTTTTTCCTTATTTCTCTTTTTGGTGGCATTTTAACGAGCATCTTAACACTCGCAAAAGTCATCACATGGATGCTGCACACGCACCCTATTCCTCTTTGGTCATTCTTCTTTGGTTTGATCATCATCTCAATCATTCATATCGCAAAACAAATTGAGAAATGGTCATTAGATCGCTTTGTTATGTTATTGGCGGGCGCCGCGTTTGCTTATAGCATTACGGTTCTAAACCCAATGACAATGACACCATCAACCTTTACTTATATTCTTGCTGGTTCAATTGCCATTTGTGCAATGATTTTACCTGGAATTTCAGGCAGTTTCATTCTTCTACTTATTGGTATGTACAGTCCTGTTCTTGGTGCAGTAAAGTCTCTTGATTTAGTCACAATGGGACTATTCGCGTCAGGTTGTGCAATTGGCCTACTGAGCTTTTCACACGTACTTTCTTTCTTATTAAGAAGATTCCGTGATATTACCTTAATCTTTTTAACCGGCTTAATGGCGGGCACATTAGGTAAAATTTGGCCTTGGAAAGAAGTGATTGAATGGCGTACTAACTCAAAAGGCGAGCAAGTACCGCTGATTGAGCACAACCTATCACCATTCAACTATGAGCAAGTAACACAACAACCTGCACTTATTGGTTTTGCTGTTGTTGGTGTGATTCTAGGTATCGGCTTAGTGGTTGGTTTAGAAATGTACGCAAAGAAAAACAAGAAATAATTCACCAAATAACAGACACAAAAAAGGAGCGTTCAATACGCTCCTTTTCTTTATCTAACATCTATCAAAAATCTACATAAGTAGATAAGGTATCAAATTAATGATGATTTGGCTCACGTAAATAGATGATCCAGTAACCCATACCAACGAAGATACCACCACCAATGATGTTACCAATCGTCACAGGGATAAGGTTATTAATGACAAAATTACTTAATGTTAAGTCTGCAAAATCTAATGCAGAATAACCGCTTGCCGCCCAGAATTCAGGAGAAGCAAATGTTTTAATACCGATAGCCATTGGGATTTGGAACATGTTTGCAATACAGTGCTCAAAGCCCGCAGAAACAAACATAGCAACCGGAAGGATCATCACTAAAATTTTATCTGTTAATGTACGACCTGAGAATGTCATCCAAACGCCAACACACACCAATACGTTACACATTAAGCCTAGTGCTATTGCCTGCCAAAAACCGTGATGAAGTTTATGCTGAGCAATCTTCATGGTATTAATACCAACAGCACCGCCATCACTCATGTATTGTTTTGCAACTAACATAATACCAACAAGCAGCATAGCACCAATAAAGTTACCTACATACACTACAGCCCAGTTAGCACAAAGGCTTTTCCAGCTAATTTTGCCACTTGCACGAGCAACCAGTGTTAATACAGAACTGGTAAATAGTTCGCCACCCGTTACTACCACTAAAATGAGACCAAGACTGAAGGCTAAACCACCAATAAAGTGAGTCATACCCCATGGCATATCTTCAGCACCGGTTGTTACCGTAGTATAAAAGATGAAAGCAATACCAATGTGTATACCAGCGGTAATTGCTAATAAGAATGATTTAAATGGGTCTTTAGTTGCTTTTGCTACGCCAACTTCAGCAGCGCGTTCAGCCATTTGTGGCGGTAATAAAGAGTCGAACTGGTTCATATTAGAAACATTTTGATACAAGTGAAAAGGAAGTCGGATAATCCTCCTATTTTGTACGGAATACAAGCGATTTTCTGACTTGAAAGCATTAAAATTGAGAAAAATTACAACTATTTCCAAAAAATACAAAATGTGACATAGTTCACACTCATTAAGTAAATATAAGATTTAAATTTTACGTTTTATTTGTTTTTCTGCTGACATAGCAATGGCAAGTTATCACATGATCATTAACCACTCCTACCGCTTGTAAAAATGCATAACAGATAGTTGAACCAACAAATTTAAAGCCTCTCTTTTTTAAATCTTTACTCAATTTATCTGATAATTCTGTAGTCACAGGGACTTCTGACATAGTCTTCCAACAATTATTCAATGGTTGATAATTTACATACCCCCATAAATAATCAGAAAAGCAGCCGAATTCTTGTTGTATTTTAATAAAAGCTTGTGCATTGGTAATCACTGAATTAATTTTCAATCGATGTCTCACAATTCGAGCATCTAGCATTAATTCTTCCACTTTCTTTTGCTCGTATTGGCTAATGTTTTCAATATCAAAGTTATCAAATAAAAGTCGATACCCTTCACGCTTTTTCAAAACTGTTGACCAACTAAGTCCAGCTTGTGCTCCTTCCAAAATTAAACATTCAAATAATTCACGATCGTTATAAATTGGAACGCCCCATTCGTTATCATGATAATTTCTGTCTAAATCTGACACCTCAGCCCAATCACATCGATTTTTGTTCATTCCTCACTCACCTTTATTCTTGGTTGTTAACTAAGCTCACATAACAACTACAAGTACCCTATCCGGTATTTACCTTATGCTACTATTTCCTCAATTTTTTTGGAGGTAACTATCTGTATGAAAATACTTTCTTCTGCATTCAAACTCCTGGGTATTATTGCGTTATTTTTCATTGGGTTCTTTTTTTCTGAGCTAAGTGATTTTGTAGAAACTCATACTTCCTCTCCCATTACTCTGGAGAATACTTGCTTGCTATCAAGTCAAATATGCACACAAAATGGAGTAGATATCCAATTGCAAAAAGATACTCTCATGCCTTTAGAGCCTAGTTCTATTATCGTAAATTGGCCAAACATTACAGCTGAAAATCTCACTCTATCACTTCAAGCCGTTGATATGGATATGGGAAACCCTATTTTCCAATTAAATCGAACGACTAACGATACTTTTACTGGTGAAATATTACTGCCTATTTGTATACAAGATACAATGCTATGGGTTGGAACTCTTCGTGCAAATAATAACAATATAATTACCGTTTCATTAAAGGCAAAAAAATGAAAAAAGTTTTATTAATTCTCGCGGTCTTCTTTTCTGGATTTGGGATAAAACACGCATATGTGAACTATTCAAGTACTGGAACTGAACTTTATGGCTTAGACAATGAACATCTCGATCTATTTGATCCAAACGATCCTAGAATTCGTATTGTTTATTTTGGATTTACTCGCTGCCCTGATGTATGTCCTACATCGCTAGCTATGTTATCTGGCGCATTGAATCAAATTGACCAAAACACCTTGTCTCAATTTCGCCCAGTGTTTGTAACTCTTGACCCAGAAAGAGACAGTGCAGAGCATTCTGCCGAATATGCTCATTACTTTCATTCGAATATAGAAGGCAGCTCAGGCTCTGTACAAACAATCAAAACATTAGCAGATCGCTACCATGTTATCTCAAAAAAAACAGAGCTCGAAGACTCTGCTTTGGTATACACAATCGATCACTCTTCCTATTTTTATTTCTTACAACCTAACGGTACATTAATTACTAAAGTGCCACATACCATTACACCCGAGCCTATAGTGAAAGCGATCCATTCTCTTGCACAACAATAACTCATATTATAATTAACCATTACCCCTTAAAGGAACCACAGATGAAAAAAACAGTTTTTGCTCTTAGCGCACTTTTATTAAGTTCAGCAGCTTTTGCCAAAAATGATCTTATGATTGAAAATCCTTACGCTCGAGCAACGCCACCAAATGCAACAAACAGCGCTATTTTCATGACGATTAAAAATCAGAGTAATGACCTAAGAACGCTTATTTCTGCAACAACACCTGTCGCGAAAACCGTTGAGTTACATACAGTAATTGAAGTAGATGGCATGATGAAAATGCGTGAAGTAAACGCAATTGAGCTTCCAAAAAATGAAGACACAATTTTAAAACCTGGTGGTCTGCACATTATGCTATTTGGTCTTACTCTACCACTAAAAGAAGAAGAGTTCATTAATGTAACGTTAAACTTCAAAAATGGTGATAAAGAGCAATTCAAAGCACCAATCAAAAAAGTAATATCTGGAATGAAACATAAAATGTAATCACACTGTCTTTCTAATAAGTCAAAGTGTCCGATTAGAGATATATATATTCTAATAGACCTGTCAAACTGCATCTCATTAACCCCTAACGAGATGCAGATCACATGTATTATTTATTACCACTATTTACTGTTCTTATTTGGGGCGGTAACTCAATCATTAATAAGATGGCTGCATCTGCCATAGAACCTAGCGCCATGAGTTTTTATCGTTGGGCATTTGCGATGCTGATCTTAACTCCATTTTGTCTACCATCTGTTATCAAATCACGCCATGTTATTCGCCCTTACCTATCTAAATTAGCATTTTTGGCATTACTTGGCATGGTACTAAACCAATCATTAGGGTATTACGCAGGATTAACGACCACGGCCTCTAACATGTCACTAATTACATCTTTAGTGCCGTTAATCAGTATTTTTCTTAGTCTGCCTTTATTAGGTAAACGAATTTCCAAGCTAAGTATTGTTGGCGCGGTAATTTCCTTAGCGGGTCTAACTTTTATGTTAGGTCATGGCGATATTACGTTTTTCTTACACCAACCAATAACAGAAGGCGATGGCCTAATGGTAATCGCAGCTCTCTCTTACGCAACTTATTGTGTATTGCTTAAACGTTGGAAAATGCCAATCACTAACTGGCAGCTAATTTATATGCAAGGGTTGTTTACTGTCGCCATGCTAGCGCCATTATGGTTAACCAGCGACAATTTATTGCCAACAGAAAGTTCTATCCCATTAATCATGTATGCCTCTATTGCTGCATCTATTCTAGCGCCTTGGATGTGGGTAAAAGCGATTGATGTGATTGGCGCAGAATCAAGTGCGATGTTCATGAACTTACTGCCTGTGGTTGCCGTGTCACTTGCTGCTATCCTGTTAGGTGAGAAGATTGAGAGCTATCATTTAATGGGTGGTTTAATGGTGATTTCTGGTGTTATCTTGGCTCAAGTTAAAACCAAAAAAGCCAAGCAAGAAGCAAGCTTACTTATCAAAGTGTAATTATTGCTAATAGTAAAATGATATAAGAAAGCCGACGGTTTATAAGTCGGCTTTTTTGTAAATGTTAGATGCTTTTTAACTAAAATCAACAGCGATCACACTTATCTGATTTGGATTTATATTCGATTAAATTTCCTTGAGAATCTATCGAGAAATCACAGCAAGTCGTAAATAGGCCATGCAGTTTTTCACGACTTTTCTTTACTCTGGATTTTAACGTTGAATACTTTAGCCCATTTTTTTCAGCATACTCTTTTTGAGATATCCCCTCGATTTCAATCAAAGATAATAACTCAGCATCCTCATCAGGCAATTGCTTGATAAACGGTAAAAGACATCGAGAAAGCTCTTTCACTATTTGCTCTTCGTTTTGTTCATCGAACCATAAATCATCTTCAGTTAACTCTGTGCGTTTTTTATTTTGACGATAAAAATCAATAATGGTGTTATTTGCTATCTGAAATAGCCAAGATTTAACTTTTTGATTATCCGATATCGTTGTAAGGTTTCTATGCGTTTTAATCAAAATTTCCTGCAGTAGGTCTTCTACATCTTCAGGATTAGAGACTTTGCTGCGTAAAAACGCTTTTAAACTTGATTGATACTCAGACCAAATCACTTCTAATTTCATACAAATAACTTACCTTTACACTGCTAATTTTTGAATGACACAACCAATTTAAGGTAACCAATAACATTGATTACCTTAATTAAAGCATATAAGTTACAAATATTGCTAGTTACAACATGAACTTGATGATGTTGAGCATGTGCCTGTTGCACACTCTTCCTCTGTACCATTCATCACATGTGCAAGGTAGGTATTCTTCAAATAGAACCCACTAAAAGTAGCAACAAAATCTTGTGGGACTGTTTTCTCTGTAAGGCCAGATTCAATAAGAGCTGATTGCCATTTTTGAACTTTTGGAAAACCATCCAGCATATCAAACCCTGATTGAGCTTTAATCACAGCCGCACGGTGCAGTAAGGGTAGCCAAGCAATATCTACATTTGAGATATAATCCGCTTTAAAGAATAATGATTCACCTAATTTACCTTCTGCCTTCGCAAACGCTTTAGAAAGGTTCGTCAAACGCGTTTCGAATGTCTCTTTATCTTTACTACCCATGGCTCCACATTGAGGCATATAGTGTTTACTTGCTTGATATGACCATGCACGATCTAACGCTTTTTGCTCTGCTGATAAGTCCTCGATTGGTGCATATTTATCATCTAGGTATTCAACAATTGCATCAGACTCAAATAATACCGTTTCATTTTCAGTAATTAATACAGGGACTTGACCATTGGGAGCTATATCTAAGAACCATTGTGGCTTATTATTTAATTCAATGTACTCTATTTCAAATGGCACATTTTTAGTCACAAGAGATCCCATTACACGTTGTACAAATGGGCAGTTTTTAAAGCTAATTAATTTAATCATTGTGTTACTCCAAATAGGTTCAATATTTTCTACTTACATCTATAAGACGAACACCATTTGAAAAAGACGATATTTTTTTAAAATTTATGCAAAAAAAATCCCCATCAATAATCGACAGGGATTCATTATTCATCAAACGTTCAATTAATGAGCGACTTGCTCATGATGCTTAGTCAGCTGCTTGTACAGGGTGTCTTTTAACTCCATGCGCTGATGTTTAAGTGTATTCATGTTTTCATCATCAATTGGGCTCCCTGATATCTCTAACTGACGGATATCATAATCCAGTTGATGGTATTGTTGGAGATCGGCTTTGAACTTAGGATCGTCATGATTTAGCTGAACAATGTCTAATTTTAACTCTGGAAAATCTAGGATAAAAGCATGGTTTTCATTTAGCATCGGCATTCCCTTATTCATTTGGATTACTTAGCAGTATAGAAGTTATCAAAAAAATAAATGTGGTTTACAACACAAAGTGAAGATTATCGCAGTTAAATCAATCAACTAAGATATTGTTATACTTGAACAACACTATTTATGACTACAACTCTTGAGCGTTAGGCTTATAACGCCTACAATAGCGCACTTTTCGTTAATTACAGGTCATAATCATGAACGATACTACACAAAAACCAGCTTTACCGGATCACCTTTCAGGTAACCCTCGTAGTCCACATCATGTAGCAGAGTGCTTTGAGCACCATATTGGTATTAATCTAAACGGCAAAGAACGCTTTGACGTTGAGGAGTACTGCATTAGTGAAAACTGGGTAAAAATCCCATCACCTAAAGCACTAGACCGTCGTGGTCAACCGATCCTAATTAAATTAAAAGGCACTGTTGAAGCCTTTTATAAGTAAGTCTCGATATAAGAGTGCTTATCATAAATAACAAAAGGCCTAATGATGTTTAGGCCTTTTATTTAACGCTATGTATATTGGAGTATTCATACTAACTTGCTAGTTGGTCCTCATGCTTAGCAATTTTATGCCCATCTTCAGTACAGCCTTCTTTCCAGTAACTGCTGATATAAAGATCGTCTTTATCCACTTCTTTTTCATTACGGAAATACGTACGAAGCGCTCTCATTTGATTAAACTCACACGCACTCCAAACCGAAACTCGACCCGCTTTCCACTCTTGCTCTCGAACCGTATCTGTTAAGCCTTGCGGATCAGATTTAATAACCCATGCAAGCTCAATACCTTGTGGTTTAATTAACGTCTGTTTATCTGATTGATGGTTAATTTCAATCACAGCGTAACCTACCGCGGTTGCTGGTAGAGCCTCAAGTTTTGTAGACAAAGCAGGTAACGCTGTCATATCTGCCACTAAAAAGAACCAATCCGCATTATGATTAAGCCCTTTGATACTACCTGGCCCTGCGATTGAAATCGTATCACCATTTACCGCATTCTGAGCCCAAGCAGAAGCAAAGCCGCCTGTTTCAGCACTCATCACTGTATTTGCATGGTGATGGCGAACAAAATCCACATCTAGCTGATTTTGCTCTTTTCTCAAATTACGCACGGTATAAGTACGCATCATTGGACGAGTGCCTTCAGCGATACCAGAAAGGTCGGTTCCGCCATTTTCATTAAACATCAGCTTAATGTAACCACCCTCTGTTTCCATATCAAAATCAGAAAGATCGTCTGCTTTAAAAGTAATGCGCTGCATATTGGTAGTAAGCTGTAGATTATTAACCACGGTCAATACACGTGGAGAAGGTTTCTTATTCATAACTTAATCCTTTATTGTCCGTAATACATACAGATACGTTGGCCATTAACTTCATGGATATCAAATTCAGTTTCGTATATTTCTGATAACACGTCTTTTCTGATCACTTCAGCAACCGTGCCATTAGCAACTACTTTGCCTTTTTTAAGCGCCACAATATTGTCTGAATAGCATGATGCGAAGTTAATATCATGGATCACTATCACTACCGCTTTTCCTAATTCATGAGCCAACGTTTTAATATTTTTCATGATTTGCAATGAATGCTTAATATCTAGGTTATTTAACGGTTCATCTAAAAAAACATAGTCCGTATCTTGTGCAACCACCATGGCAATGAATGCTAATTGACGCTGACCACCACTTAATTGATCTAAGTACTTATTCTGAATAGGAGCAAGATCTAAATAATTGATCGCCTTATCCATCACTTCATTATCGTGCTTTGTTAGCTTACCTTGGCTATAAGGAAACCGACCAAAGGCAACAAGCTCACGCACCGTAAAGCGCATGTTTAAATTGTTCGATTGTCTAAGAACGGCTAGTTTTTTCGCTAAGGCTTTTGTGTCCCAATCCACCACTTCTTGGTTTTCAATGAGCACACTGCCACTATCTTTGGCCAATAAGCGACTTGCCATAGATAGCACGGTACTTTTACCTGCGCCATTAGGTCCAATGATCGACGTCACTTCACCTTTAATAAAAGAAGCAGAAGCTTGATCAACCACTTTTTGCTGACCAAATGATTTTGAAAGTTGAGATAATGAAATCATACGTTTCTCTATTGAATTTTTTGTCTAACTAACAGTGATAAGAAGTACAAACCACCGATAAAATTAATCACTACGCTTAATGTCGTTTCAAACTTAAAGATGTTCTCAATCGCCCATTGCCCTGAAAGCAACATCGACATCGCCATTAAACTGCTTCCCAGTAGCAAAGTTCGGTGACGATAGGTATTGAAAAACTCTTTTGCTAAGTTTGCCACCAATAAACCAAAGAACATCACGGGACCAACTAACGCAGTAGATACCGAAATTAAGATAGCCACTAAAATAAGCACTTGCTTGGTTATTTTTCCCACATCAACGCCTAAACTGGTCGCGTTATCGTTATCAAGCCAGAACACATCAAGCACGTTAGACATTCGAAATAACACGGCACTAATTAGTAATAATGGGATAACACAAAAATAAACTAAGTCTTTGTTAATATTATTAAAGCTAGCAAACATACTTGATTGAATTGACGCGAAATCGTTTGGATCAACCAACATCATAAAAAATGACGACACATTATAAAACAGCTGTCCAAAAATCACACCAAGTAATAATAAGGTGATTACGTTACTGTTGTTTTTCTTGAAGTAAAAACCAAATAACAACAAAGAAAATCCGACCATTATCACCACTGACATAGCAAAGTTAACAAATGGGTTTAATAAGAAAATACTAAAACTGCCAAAAATAACCACAACCAATACTTGAGTCAGTAAATACAAGGCATCAAAGCCCATAATACTTGGTGTTAAAATGCGGTTATGTGTAATGGTTTGAAATACCAAAGATGACTGTGCAATCGCAATACTGGCTAAGATCATCGCTAATACTTTAGGCACGCGACGTGACAAAAAGTACTCATAGTTAGAAGCATCCAGTCCAATACCAATAAACAAAAAGGTGAATAGAACGGTTATGAATGCCAATGCCGTTAGTTTAATTGAATCAGACATTCTGCTTACCTTTAACAATAAAGAAAATAAACACCATTCCACCAAGAATACTAATGATCATAGAGATTGGGATTTCATAAGGGAAAATGATCACACGTCCTACAACGTCACACACAAGAATTAATATCGCGCCAACAATCGCCGTTAGAGGGATGTTTCTGCGTAGGTTATCACCATAAAACTGAGCAACTAAGTTTGGTACGATTAAGCCAAGGAAAGGCAATTGACCAACAATCATCACTACCGTTGCTGACATAACAGAAACTAAAATAATGCCGAGAAATAGAATTTGTTTGTACTTCAAACCAATATTGGTCGCAAAATCTTTCCCCATACCAACGGCAGATAAGCGAGTTGCGTACCAATAGCTGATCACTGACATTGGCACAGCAATGTATAACAGCTCATAGTTACCTTGAAGAATATTAGCGAAGTTCGCGACCGTCCATGCAGAAAGGTTCTGAACTGCATCGTATTTATACGCGACAAAGGTTGCAGCAGAAGAAACAACGTTACCAAAAATGATGCCAATTAGAGGGACATAGATAGCGTTTTTAAATTGAATACGGTGAATGAATTGAATAAAAAGAAGTGTACCGCCAATCGCCGTTGCAAAAATTAGCAGTAAGTTATCGCCATGCCCAAAGATCACCAAGCTTAATACGTAACCCAACATTGCACACTCAATGGTGCCAGAGGTTGATGGGGCTGCAAATCGGTTTTGACTGATCTGTTGCATGATTAAGCCTGCAATACTCAGACCTGCACCTGATAGCAGAATAGCCAATAAACGCGGGAGACGACTTACAACAAGGAGTTCTAGAGCTTCTGTATCTCCTCGGAAAATAGCTGACAACGGCAAGTCAGCAACACCGATGAATACCGAAGCAAAGCTCAACACAATAAGAACAAGCAATAACTTTTTCAAAGCTAACCTCAGCCTGCACAAAGCGTGCTATCTCGAAGAAATAGCACGCTTTACAGTGGAATTAAAAATAAATAATAATCAAACTTAAAGATGAATAGACTGTTTTACATCAGCAATCATTTGGTCTGTTGCGGTAACACCTGCAATTGCTAGGTACCATGCATTGATATCAAGATACGTTAAGCTGTCATTCTTATAAGCATCGGTTGCTTTCACTAATGGATTAGCAAACTCTTCACGAGTACGGCTTTTATCTTTGTTAATTAACTTATCTTTATCAACAATAAGTAGGTTTGATGGGTTTACGTCACGGATAAATTCATACGATACCAAATCACCATGGCGAGATTCTTTAATGCCTTCTACCGCTTCATTAAAACCAAAGTCTTTATAGATAGCAGAAAAACGAGATTGAGCACCGAAAGTCGTAATATTACCGCCTGCGCTCATTACTGTTAACGCTGCAACGTTATTTGTTTTGTTGTGTTCAGCAATCGCTTTGAACTCAGTGTCTACACTAGCAATTTTCTCTTCTACTTTATCTTGGATCTCAAAGACATTGCCTAGCATGCGCCATTGTTGCTGTGTACTTTCCCAATAGCTTTTTGAATCCGCAGTAAAGACGATTGTTGGTGCGATTTCAGATAACTCTTTGTAGGCTTTAACAGCACGAGAACCAATAATGATCACGTCCGGTTTTTGCATATAGATAGTTTCAAAATCTGGCTCATTTAAACTACCAGAAGAAGCAAACTCTTTTGTTTTGTACTTTAATAGATACGGAGGCATTGTGGTTGCTTGAGTAACCGCTACTGGTTTGATACCAAAGTAATCAATGGCATCTAAGGTTCCCGTTCCAATAACAACAACACGCTGAGGTTTTGTCTCAAGCGTTGTTTTACCTAATTGGTGAGAAACCGTAATAGTTTCAGCATAACTTGATGCAGAAACCAGTAAACCAAATAACATTGTAGCGATACTTTTTTTCATATTCTTTACACTCAAGTGATAATTGTTCGTATTTAAAGATCACTATAATGAAAACGATTCGCATTCACCAGAATAAAAAAGTAAAGATTGTAAAGACGCATAAAATGTAAGGTTTATTGTGATCAGAGAGGTGTTTTTAGGTTTTAATATGCTGCCTGTACGGCAGTGAACACCATGGAATATTTGCGGCGTTTGCCTGGGGCTTTCTAAGCTGCCTATACGGCAGTGAACTTGTGTTTATATTTACACCATCAATAACGAAATTTCTAAGCTGCCTGTACGGCAGTGAACAGCTATACCTTTAACAGCTAAGGTGTGGTGTGTTTCTAAGCTGCCTGTACGGCAGTGAACATTTTTTGAATACCATTTACCCGGGCGGTGTTTTTCTAAGCTGCCTGTACGGCAGTGAACCTCTGTTATTTACTATAACGGTTCGAATAACTTTTCTAAGCTGCCTGTACGGCTGTGAACTAGAAGATATTGAAACCAATACACTTAAACTATTTCTAAGCTGCCTGTACGGCAGTGAACATCACTAAGAATGTGGGTCTTGCTGCTTCTGCTTTCTAAGCTGCCTGTACGGCAGTGAACATGTGGTCTAGCTTAGCTAGTCTTACTATGGATTTCTAAGCTGCCTGTGCGGCAGTGAACTTCAATTACTTGAGTAGCCATACTGATACAGTTTTCTAAGCTGCCTGTGCGGCAGTGAACCTTATCACTCTTCGTCAAATTTAAGGCATTCATTTCTAAGCTGCCTGTGCGGCAGTGAACAGCAAATGAGATTACGCGCTCTTTTGCTAATTTTTCTAAGCTGCCTGTGCGGCAGTGAACCTCTTTTAACTCTTTAGTTTGCTGCTTGATTTTTTCTAAGCTGCCTGTGCGGCAGTGAACCGATAAACTATAAAGAAAGTTTTAAATGTAAATTTCTAAGCTGCCTGTGCGGCAGTGAACACCTAGCCGCTCGAATGCTAATGACTCCCACATTTCTAAGCTGCCTGTGCGGCAGTGAACATGATCGCAGTTGCTAGAGGTAAGCGTAACGATTTCTAAGCTGCCTGTGCGGCAGTGAACCATCATAAGGCTGTCCTGGAGTTTGAGACGGTTTTCTAAGCTGCCTGTGCGGCAGTGAACAGGAGGTCGATTTAACAGATGATTGATGAACTTTTCTAAGCTGCCTGTGCGGCAGTGAACTTATATGATAGCTATGGTCTGGTGAGATAAGATTTCTAAGCTGCCTGTGCGGCAGTGAACCTCAACTTGCGTTTTCTCATCAACAAAACAAATTTCTAAGCTGCCTGTGCGGCAGTGAACATTTAGCGGTTGCCTGTTTTGCTTGAGCAAATTTTTCTAAGCTGCCTGTGCGGCAGTGAACAAACTATCTACGATTGGAACGATTGCCGCTACGTTTCTAAGCTGCCTGTGCGGCAGTGAACGAAACTTTAATTTTTTCTTGCTTGGATGAACTTTTCTAAGCTGCCTGTGCGGCAGTGAACTATTTAACTTCAATACCGCCAAACGTCAGTTGTTTCTAAGCTGCCTGTGCGGCAGTGAACATGCAACAGCTTCATAGCTTTTTCCGCCACCATTTCTAAGCTGCCTGTGCGGCAGTGAACAAATGAATAAAGAACTTTTAAGCGTAATTAAATTTCTAAGCTGCCTGTGCGGCAGTGAACTATTCAACGGTCAAGTTTCCCCCGCTTTTGATGTTTCTAAGCTGCCTGTGCGGCAGTGAACAAGAAATCATAACATCATCACAAACTTGAGTAATTTCTAAGCTGCCTGTGCGGCAGTGAACTTGCAAATGAAAATTTCGTAGTGGTTTCGTCCTTTCTAAGCTGCCTGTGCGGCAGTGAACAACCATCCGCAATCTCTCGACAGGTCTCTGGATTTCTAAGCTGCCTGTGCGGCAGTGAACAATAGATTGAATAATTCGTGAATCATCAAATGTTTCTAAGCTGCCTGTGCGGCAGTGAACATATAGAGGGATCATTAACTGGAATAGAAAACTTTCTAAGCTGCCTGTGCGGCAGTGAACGGTTCTGTGGCTTTGGGTATTCCTCAAGCTATTTTCTAAGCTGCCTGTGCGGCAGTGAACTATTAATCATATTATGAACCCAATCTAGTAAATTTCTAAGCTGCCTGTGCGGCAGTGAACCTCAAAAGCTACTGCACACCAGTTACACTGTCTTTCTAAGCTGCCTGTGCGGCAGTGAACTGTAACGCCCCCACACTATCCATAATTTAATATTTCTAAGCTGCCTGTGCGGCAGTGAACGATGAAAAAGGCGCAAAGAAGTACCGTTTTAATTTCTAAGCTGCCTGTGCGGCAGTGAACATTGCTCCTGATGGCTCTAAATGGGCTTGTGTTTTCTAAGCTGCCTGTGCGGCAGTGAACTTGTTCCTATTGACGGTTATATTGCTCCTGATTTTCTAAGCTGCCTGTGCGGCAGTGAACGCACCTAGGGTTATTTTAGGATTATACTTATTTTTCTAAGCTGCCTGTGCGGCAGTGAACTTGATAAGGGTTTTTTAACTAAACGTTCTGGGTTTCTAAGCTGCCTGTGCGGCAGTGAACAATAGAATATCAGCACAAAAATAAGTTACAACAAGTAGATAAGTAAAAATACCCATTTTTACCTAATTTTTCCTACCTATTGTAACTTACTGATTTTATTGACTCGTTTTTAAAGAACAATTTTTTGGTTATTTTTGGTTAAAACCAAGGAACAGTTGCCGAGGAGCTTAATCCATAGCGATTAAACTGACCTTCAACCGCTTTATCTTGCAATCCACCATGATCAATGAATAACTTCATCACCTGTCCTGTGGATGTACTCTTTAATTGAACAAAGGGTAAGCGCAACATTTTTTGTTGTTCATGGCCAATTTTCAATGTCGCTTCTTCTTCACTCAACCAACCTTTAGCAATAGAGCGCTTGCGTTTATTATTAGCGCTTTTAGCTTGTTTGCGTTTTACGCAACGATATTGACACCCTTCAGGCACTTGTAATACTGATGTTTGAGAGCAATAATCACGTAAACCTTTCAGCCAATTTAAGTCAAATAACTGCTTTAGTGCAGCTTCATCACCATGTAAGCGTAAGGTATCCCCTAGCGTTTTATTCACATTTGGAAAGCTAATACCAATATTAATGCCTTTTAGTTCCACCAAGGTTCGATGTAGCTTCGCCATTAAGTTGCTAATAAGCACAGGTTCTGACGCTTCAGGATCGGGTAATACTTTAATATCACAATAAAATTTCATGACGCCCCCTATTCACCAAATACGCCACCACGAATAAGCATTGCCATAATGTAATGCTGTTGCTCTTTCTCTGGTTGTTTATCTTTTAACATCCAACCATCCAATAACTTATAGAAATCATTATTTTCTTTTGGTTGACGATAAGCAGCACCACGGTTGGTTACAGAGCCATACGGTTCAACAGCAATTGGGCCAACCTCTTCAAAAGCAGGATGCCATGTGTCAATGGTACGTAATGCGTTACCAATCTTTTGAGAGTGCATTGCCGCTTGACCATTTAGCTGATACAAGAATTTACTCTTATCCCCTTTGCCCCCACCCATCACTAGCTCTTGTGATGGGTAGACCGCTTGGCCTTCACCTAACTGCGTGAATGCTTCAACTTTAATTAACGAGTGATTTTCAACTAACCCTTTTTGAATAATCTCGGCTAGCTCATCAACCGATGGATTATTATCAAAACTACGTAAATTAAAATCATGACTATTAAAAGTAAACTCTTTTCCTTCTGCGGATACTTTTACTAATACATTTTCAGCGCCAACACGGTTACGCCACAAGAAACGACCATTAGCAATATTTTGTGCATAACGTTTGGCTAATTCAGTAAAGCCTTCTTCTTGCTTATAAGTTTCAATTTTTTCAGCAAGTGCTGCCTGATATTCAGGATTATTACAGGTCGATGGCACTTGTAGTTCACTTAATACACGCAGGGTAAATTGCACTTTTAATGTATCAGATTGATGGTCCAATGCTGCAATATCAACGGTTTGTAAGTTTGCCTTAGATACTTCCGCATCTAATTTAGTTGGGTCATTTGCCATTGCAGCTTTCAAACGATTTGAGATTGTTCCACGCACCGCTTTTTCACCCACGATAATTGGTGTCCACTCTTGCTGCTGCCAGTTACCTGCAAACATTAATGCATCTGATGGAAGTAGTTTTGCTTCAAACGCCAATACTGACGGTGTTTTCAAGGTTGTTTTAGCCATTTTAATTCTCTCTATTTTATAATCTAAATTTCTTCGTCATCTTCATCAAGCTCATCCATAGAAAGCTCAATGATAGGGTCTATAAACGGGTTTGTTTTAGCAACATACCAAGGTTCACAATGCTCATAACGCCAAATAGCATCATCAATACTGGTTAAACGATGTGGGCTCATCCATTCACCAATACCATAAGCTGCCTCTGCAAAAGCAACAGGAACCTTGGTATCACGCACTTTTTCAACTTTGCCTTCATCATAAAGTGGCGAGATCGCACAAAAACCCGACATGATTGGCACCAAATATCCCATTTGAGGTTTCTTTACAAACTCCCACTTGGCTTTATTACTGAGTTCGTCTTGATCTTCTGCATCACTCTCTGCGCGAGTCGCTTGATATTTTAATTTGTAAAAATCACACCAAGCATCAAATACTGATAATTGGTCGCCTTGTTCATTTTTATTTTTAACGTGTTCAGCTAAGTACTCACTGCGATCTAATAAAACAAACCCAGGCATTAAACGACGTAATACTTTTGTATCTTCTTCTTTATTGGTCAGCGATATAGACCCAATTTGAGTAATTTGACCACCCGCAATTCTTAATCTAGGAATATGATGTTTCACACTATTAACTAATGAGTTTTCCTGCTCTATTGCACCACCCAATAAACCATGAACTTCGATTAATAGAGAGATAGTCATGTTCATTCGACCTTCTTCATTAATTGGAGCAGTGGTTCCTTTTTGAGTTAATGGGTTACGCGTTAACGCAAAAACATAATCTCCCCACTCTTTAGGTTGCCTTGCATGGACAATATTTTCATGACTGATAACGGCTACACCACCTAATGAGACTGTTAACTCAGAAGGTAACTTACGAGAAAGCGCGTGAGCAAATCCCAAAAAATTCGTCATTGCAGGGAAACCATACGTTAAGCCAGCAATCGCATTAGCGTTCTGTACGCTGATGTCTTTTAACAACAAATATCGGCTCATGTTACAACTCCCCTAATTTTGGTGTAGAGCGTTCAAAGTGCTTTAGCTGATGTAAAAACAACTTTGAAAAATAAGCGTGTTCAATATCACCCAAAATATATTTCTCTTTATTGCTCTTTAACTTATGAGTTAACCAATTGGCAAAATCAGTAGCAATGAGGGTTAACCAATCGCCTTTTTCACGGTTCTTTTGGAATGTTTCATCGCTGTTGTAAACATCTAGCCACAATGCATGATTGGGCTTCATTTTACATTCATCACTATTTGACCAACCTGCATGATCTTTCATCATTTGAATGACAGCGACATGATTTAATACTGTGTCTATTATTGGTAAAAGATACGCATTATCTCGCTGACGACGGATATGTACATTTTTCTCATCTTCTCTTAAGTTTTCAAGAAATAGACGGAATTCGCAGATCAATGTCGCCGTTTTAAAACTTAACTCTCGACCAAATAGACTTGAACTACTGATTGGCGGTGAAGCGATATACTTCCAATTCGGTGGCGCACAATTTAATAAAAAAGTTTCGCCATGACGCTCATTGTTTAATTGCGAAATGTTCTGAGGTTTCGAACCACCAAAATTTTGCACAGCAAGGTTAAGGAAACGTTCATCTAACTTTTCATGATATTTACCCGATTTTCTTGCATCGCGGATCTCTTTTGAATCGCCATACCGAGTTCGTCTTACTTCATGGTATAACTCATGTGCGAGTGAAGATGAAAATAGAGGGCATAACAAATGATATTCAACCGATACTTTATCTTCACCAATTAAAGGAAAGTACAGTTGCTTACTTAATGTATGACTAGATAACTTTGTATCACCAAGGGCTTGCTCAAAACCGCCTTTCCACTCTTGTAATTGATTTTCATCTTTTGCAAAAGAGCACAATGCATTGATGTGGCCTTGCTGTAACTGAGTAATTAAACTTTCACCGTCACACTCTAGCTTTAGTAATCTTGCAACGTCTAAAGCTGCGGCATTACCTACTGCATCAATGGCTTTTTTATTTAAAGATGCAGTCACCAAATAGTTTGAATCATTCAACTGTTCGGTCACCAGCATACTACTGGCTTTAGCATCACTGTGAGTAAACTTTGCTGCATGGGTAGCTAGACTTGTCTGTTTTGCTCGTTTTGCTGCATCAGAAAGCCAAACCTCAGCAACAAATAACGCCTTTATTGGTGCTGCTTCTTCTGCATAAAGAGCTTGTGCCTCGGCAATTTCAACAGGGTCTTCACTCTTATCCAATACCTTATTTAATACCTTTTGTAATGGTTCTAACTTTGCTTCTTTTCGTTGCTGAATATAATCAGCAATAGCCTGTGATAATGTATTATCCATTATTATTCCTAGTGATTTTTTGTTTGGTAAACACCCAACTGATCATTCCAATTCCAAATAAGTACTTGATCTTCTTTTGCTGCTCTTAAGCTAATACCACCAAAATATTGCCCTGTGCTTTCTACTGTTTGTTCTAACTGTTCTGCTAAATTGATATAGATGGTTTCTACATCGGTATTCATCCACCAATAGTTCCCCTCTGATAACTCAATGCTTTGTGTCACTACTCTATGATTTTGTGGCGTAAATACCCATTTCTTTTGCGTTGTATCTTTTTGATGCCAACCTAAATCATCCCACTCATCGGCTTTACACAAAATGAATTCTTCTTGTGGGTCTGACTTTCTGAACCTAGTTTGGTTGATAAACTCACCATTCCAATCAGCATGATAGTTATCTTTCCACCATAACAACGCTTCTTTATCACTTTGATAATAAGCAACTTTCTGTCCTTGTTTATTTGGAGACTTAGGCAGACCCAGAGCTAGTTTTAATGCTCTATGTTCTTGCATTACAAATGAGTTAACCCCAACAGCCACTGCTTGTCCCTCAGATAATTTAATCTCTTTTTTTGTTATCTTGGGCTGCTCAATCCGTGAAATTGCAGAAATACTTTCTAACTCACCATTTAATAGTTCATTCAAATCATGAGTCGACAAAGGCAAATCTTTACTTTCAAAACCCGGCTTACAGTAAGCGGTAGTATCACCTCTTAATGCTCTGATATTTTTATTCAATACCATTAAATTACTGCTGCTCGGCTCTTGTTGGCGATGACGTTGAATACGGCCTGCTAATTGAATTAATGCTCGTAATGAACTCGGCTCTGCAATTCCCCAATCGTAATCATGATCTCGCCCTACCTCCACTACCGAAGTACCGATAACCACGAATATGTTATTAGCTGTTGTTGTCGTATTTAGTGCTTCTATAACCTCAGGTTCCTGCCAAAGCTTCGCTTCATCGTATCGAGTTAATGTATTATCTAAACGATTTTCTTTATGAGATCGTACCGCCAATGGAAACTGTGAGTGATAAACACAAAAATGAATACTGTAATCCTCTTGTGGGCTCATTTCAGACAGACACTTCATCACATTGATCATTGGGTCGATATTTGCCATTCGCACCACACCGCAAGATACTTTTCGTCCTGAGCTATGCTTTACATGATGGCTGTCATGTAATTGATGGATCTGACTATGAATAGTTGCCGCTACCGACTGATAAATATGATTATCATCTTTCTCTTCACTTAACTCATCATCAAGATGAACAGTGACTAATTTTCCTTTACGAAGCACTTTTTTATTTTCATTCAGCTTCTTAATGCGCTTCTGAACAAATATATCGTTTTCTTCCGTAAAAGCGTCAGATGATTTTATCTCAGTAACGTGACTTTTATTTTCATCAAACCATCCACAAACCACACTTTGTATCTCATTTTCTGGAAAGTTGGCTGCATTGAAGTGCTTCCGTCCTTCTAAGTACGCATGGTATAGCGCAGCGATTAATGACGGTGGTAAGGTTGCAGAAGAGAGTAATACACGAGAGCCAAGCATACCTGCCCAGTTAACTAAGCGGCATAACGCAGGTAGATCTTCTAACCCAAAATCATCAGGCTCATCCAAAATTAGATCTGAGGTTAATAAACGCAGCATAGGTGCAATTTGTTTTCCTCCACGCAGGCTTTCAGTTGCAGGCATTAAATGATCAATGGTGCTAACAACTACTGGCGCACTCAATAATTGCTCTAATTTAGGGTTGCCTTTTAGCCAGTGCTTTAAACGCCCATCATAAATTTGACCATCATAACTAATGAAAAGTTGCTCAAAAAAATCGTCGCTTGATTCGCTGCCAGAGCTCAGTTTTTCTTTATTTGATTCTTTATTAACTTGATGCAACGTTTTAACCGCTTGCGATCCAATTAATACAGCCAGTTCATCGTCACCTAACTTTAGTAAATCACGGTAACTGTCACCCGTTTGCAGTGTCAGAGTTCTTAAGCCAACGGCAACAGAGAAACGACACCCTTCTCTTTCATCAGCAAGTGCATACATAATTCGGGCATTAGCAATGGTTTTACCACAACCCGTTGAGGCCATATTGATTCCAAAGAATCCCTGCTTTTCACTTAATCGAGCATACTCTTTGGCTGCTTTATAAGCTTTATCTTGCCATACGAATTTTTTCGGTGCATTGCGACTGAATAGTTTATGTTGCCCTATCGCAGGTAGCGCATATTTCAATGCGGGTAAGTTTAACGCAAAATGCATCGCGTTATGTGATACCCCAATGTTATGTTCATCCAATTGCTGTTTAAATACAGCTCTCCCTTCAAGCTGAGTCTCTTTTCTATCCGTGTTAGCTTTTGGTAAATAATCTTTATCTCGCCACTCCAATTGAGAGCGTTCAGCTTCTAAAGAGGAATAATAGTGATCCGAAAGCATTAAAGACAAACGTGACAAATGAGCAACAAAACGTTGCTTTAACCATGGTTGCTCATGATTTAGTTTTGTATTTTTTAACGTTCGATACGCCAATTTAGACGCTTGTTTTTGCCATGTTTTACTAATAAACGGAGTCCCTTGGCTGAAAGTCCAATTTTTATTGATGACTTCACTACCAATTTGATCTAATTGCTCTGCATTACTAGAGTTCCAATCACAATTAAAAACATTAGTTAACCATTGAGGCATCTGGTCATTATTCACATTCTTTGAACGCTTAGTTTGGGGAGTTGGCAAACGGTGATGAGACACAATTAACCAAGCGATTAACGTAGCAAAAGAAGACAATGACTTAAATGGTGATAATGAACCTGAGCGGTGATCATTATGTAAGTTGTCTAATACATAAGATTCAATACGATTGCCATTATCTAAGCGATTAATTTCACTTAATTCAGATAACCATTCTTGATCTGTCTTCCCTTTTACAAAAGCTTCAAACAAGCGTAGAGAAATCCACTCATGTCGATAAGGTTCTCCTTTTGCTCCACTTGTTCCTTGTAGCTTTGCTTGAAATAAGTCATTCGCTTTACCAAAATCATGAAATAAGCCTGCAATACTGGTTGCATTTGCGATCACTTCTAGTTTATCCCAACCATTTTCCCATTCTTTATGATCAAGATTCAAACTCGTTCGATTAACAGGCACCACGCCCTCTGTATTAAACTTCAAACGATTTCCCACCACCCACAGAAACTGGCTACGAGAACGTGATCGTATCCAATGACAACTTACCGCGGTGCTTTTACTCGCCGTTTGGCGTAGCATTTTCTTTACCGTTAGCAGACCATCTTCAGTAATAATGGTTTGCCATGTGTTATCCCCAATACGGTTTGCAAAGGCATCTAACACTCTTCGTGTTTTCTTTAAGGCATTTTTCTCACACTGAGAAACAAAGGTAACCATCATCTTGTTTGATCTCCGCCATCTAGCGACTTAGGTTTCTGATGCATTAACGCTACTTCTTTTACGGTATCAAACATAAAGTCCAACACTTTATGATCGGTAAAAGCTTGCAATACTTGTTGGCGGAACTCTTGCTCTGTGTCGTTTTCTTTAGCACAAATAAATGCCCACGGCAGAACTATGGTGTCTTTAATTAAATCAGCCACATCAAACACTAACGCCCCACGTCGAGTCTTGCCATGCATTACGGCAAAGCCATGTGGAATACCTAATACCCATAATGTTGTCGCAGCCAAACCATAAGCTAAATAGTTACCGTGATTCAAAAAGTCATTGGCTTTGTCGGTAGATTGATGTTGTCTTTTAAAGTCTTGAAGCTGAACATTATTGGCTGCAAACTTATATAAATGTTTGGTTAATTGCGCCTCTGTCAGCAGCAAATCGCTCTGCTTTGTTGCGGCTTCTGTACGTTCTTCGAACCGTTCAAACGCTGCTTGCAAACCTGACTCTTTTAAATCAAAGCCTTCTTGCTTGAGCTCTCTGTCTCTTGCCCAGATCTTCTGTAAAAAACTCAACCTTGCTTGCTGAAATGCTTTTGCTGCTGCCAAGCGTTTTTCGTCATCAAACCAGAATGACATCCATCCTTGTAAATACTCTGTTGGGCGGTACTCACTTTGCGGAGTAAACCACTCAATAGGCTGTTCAGCATCATTTGCCATGTATAAAGGCGTACCGCCACCGCCACTAAAGCCAACAAGAACACCAGCTTGAGCAAGCATTCGCATGGCCGCTTGGGTAATTGATGTACCATTGCCTAGTAGTAATACCGTTGTATTTGCAATCGGGATGTTGAAGTATTGGTTTTCATTTTTCGCTTCTGTGAGAAATAGAACACGACCGTCTTTTTGCATCACTCGGCAATATTCGAGATAAAATAGATTCGCTCGCTTTGAATGCAAGATGCTTTTTAAATCAGAAGACGAAAAGTTATCCATTAACACTATCCTTGAATGATTAATATATTCATCTTACTGAACAGCAAGGTCACATACTGACCCTGTGCGATCTTTTTGTATTTTTTCTACCGCCTGAAATAAGCATTGCTCTACTGATTCTTTCAAAAATACAGGCGACACAACGGTTACATTGGGTTGAAAACGCATAATTTCACGAACTAATTCACGATGGTCACTAAAGGAAAAGCTTAGAATTAAGTCCCCATTATATTGCGTTTCTATTTGTTGTTCACTATGCCAAGTGTGATCTAAAACCCAAGGTGCTACGCTTTGCTCAAAACGAAGAACTGCTTGATACTGAGTCTCTCCAACCATTAAGCCATAGCTATTTTTTAAATAGGCTTGTACTGATCCTTCAGGTAATGCGGTAAAAGGTGCACTTCCCTCTTTCGCTGATTTTAAACGGTTAAGAGAAAATATTCGGATTTCAGTTCGTAAATGACACCAAGCTAATAAGTACCATGCGTCTTTATATAGAAATACCTTTTGAGGTGAGAGAGTGCGTATAGTAATGTTCTGGCTGCTGTCTTGGTATTCAATATCAACGCTTGATTCTGCCCATAGCGCAGCTGTAATTTGATTGAAGACATCAGCATGATTAATCGTCCTAATCGCACTAAGTATTTCTATTTTATTTGCGATGCCAAAATCCATCGCTCTATTTTTTGTTTGTTGTAATACCTGTTTTATACCTTCAAGCTCTTTACTTAATGATCCTGTATGTAGATCAGTAAACAGTTTTTCAGCGGTTAATAAGGCAAACCACTCTTTATCAGTAAAACTCAGATATGATAATGGTAATTGAGGGCTATCAGGCGCATATATGTACCCTTTTAGCTCTCTGTCGTATGAGATCGAAGCATCAAATTCATCATTAATTTTTCGGATCAAACGTTTGAAGGTGGACTCTGAGCATTCTAACGCTTCTAACAGTTTATTCTTAGGGACAGGGTATTTTGATTGGCTGAGTAACTTATGAATAATTGATAAACGAGATAACTGCTCCACTATTAACAACCTTATCAGTATTTGATGTAAAACAAGTACTTACATAATATCATTACTATAAATAAAATGACATTCTGATTATAGGTACTATGCTTTAGTTCTCAATTTGATTGGATTGTCTGTACGCAGTAAACATGGGATATAAGTACAATAATAATGATTAGATTGTTAGTAGGATTAGTATAAATCTCAACAAACAACAGGTAAGAAGAAAAATGAACAATAAAAAAGGCCATCATTGGGGAATAATAATGGCCTTAAAAATACATAGCTTGTTTACTTTAGTGTAAGTGTCTCTTCGTTACTTCACATGAAAGAGTCTCATGATCAAATAAGAAGCGAAATGCGTGAGAATTGAAATATTTCCCATCACTCCATAGAACCTCACCAAAGATCTTGCAGAGATCCATGTCTGATGCTGAACCTTTCTTATCGATTAATCCAATAACAGATAAAACTTGGCTCTCTATATCCTTGGGACAATTTTTAATTGACCATTTATGAGTCATACTCATTTTTTCCATAATAACTAGCCTAATGTGTTTTTATTTTATTGTGAATCAAGTCACGAAGAACAGTTTAACTGAACTATAACTTAAATCCAAGCATTTTGTGACTTGAGTCTCAAAAAATAGGTAGGACAGCTAGTAATAGAAGTATTAACAAGCAATTATCAAAAGTAAGACTATTAATAATTTACATATTTTAAACATAAAAAAAGCGCACCATTAATGGTACGCCTAAATAACACCAGTCAAATAGTACTACCTTAGTAGTATCACAAGCTTATGAAAATTAAGGGTATTGCTTCTCTAAAAACGCCATAATATCTGACGATTCATACATCCATGTTGTCTCGCCGTTATTATCAATTCGTAGACATGGTACTTTTACACGACCACCCCCGGCTAATAATTCAGCTTTATGATCTTCATTATTTTTTGCATCACGCAGTTCGATCTTTAATGATTGACGCTTAATTGTACGACGAACTTTCACACAGAATGGACATGCTTCAAATTGGTATAGTGAATAGTTTGCTGTTTCTGCATCTATCTCGGCTTGCTTTGCAGGATCACGTTTTACCCCTGATGGTGTAAAGACAAAATCTGCTGCTAAAATAATCTTGCCAAGCACTAAGCGGATCAACTTCATTTTACTCTCCTAGTAATACCAATCGTAGTAAATAACTGGTCATCCTAGCTTGTTAAAATGCTCGATAACTACGTTAGAATTTTTGATTGTAGAATAACTACTTATCAAAAAATTCCGCCTTGTTCTCAAGCATTTTTCCTTCGCTATTTCTGACCCCTTATTTACTGTGATTGGTATAAAATAATTATTCTTTATCGTATTTAATTCACGTGATTGTAACAGAGCACCTAATTCAAACCTACAAAAAAGCCCCAAAAAAGAACACTTTAATGGGGCTAAATTCTATTATTGATTTACAGAAGCTTATTCAAACTCAACCAAGTTACGTTCAAATTTCTCATGTTGCTGAGCGACCGCTTCTTCAGGTTTACCTGTCAACTTACTCACAGCAATAATTGCCGTCGTTGCGAAAATGATCCCCGGTACAATTTCGTACACATCGAACCAACCGCCTGTTAGCTGTTTCCAAACAACAATAGTGATACCACCAACGACGATACCAGCAAGAGCACCATTACGGTTCATTCCTTTCCAGTAAAGGCTTAGTACAATTGCAGGACCAAATGCAGCACCAAAACCAGCCCAAGCATAAGAAACCAAACCAAGCACTGAGCTATCAGGATTCATCGCTAACGCTAACGCAATAAGTGATAAAGCAATTACTGCAATACGTCCTACATTAACGACTTCTTTACTGGTTGCGTCTTTTTTCACTAGTTGTTTATATAGATCTTCAGATAATGCTGAAGAAGAAACTAATAGTTGTGAATCTGCAGTACTCATGATGGCAGCAAGGATCGCAGCCAATAAGATGCCAGCAATAACTGGGTGGAACATCGCATTCACTAATAGCATGAAGATTTTTTCGCCATCAATCGCTTGACCTGCCATTGAGCCATTTACATAAAGTAAACCAACAAGACCAACCAACACAGCACCAACCATTGATAACGCAGTCCATACTACCGCGATTCGACGAGCAGTCGTCAACTCTCTGTTTGTGCGAGAAGCAAGGAAACGCGCTAGGATGTGTGGCTGACCAAAGTAACCAAGACCCCAAGCCGCTAATGAAATAATCGCAATCGCACTTAGCGGTTTGCCATCCATGCCTGTCCATAGCGTCATAAGCTCTGGGTTAATCGCAACTAAATCCGCACTCAACTGACCAAAACCACCTTGCATCGCAGCAATAGGAACAATCATAAGCGCTGCTGACATTAATAGACCTTGAACTAAATCAGTCCAAGCTACTGCTAAGAAACCACCAAATAAGGTATAAGACACAACACAAAGTGTACCAATAGCCACCGCTATTTTGTAATCTAGGCCAAATACAGTTTCAAATAATTTACCACCAGCAACCAAACCTGAACTTGTATAGAAAAGGAAAAACAGCAAAATAAACAACGCTGAAATGGTTTGGATAAGTTTAGATTTATCATTGAAACGACGTGATAAGAACTCAGGTAGTGTTAATGCATCATCGGTTGTCATGCTGTAGGTTCTTAAACGTTTAGCACAGATTAACCAGTTCAGCCATGTACCTACCAATAGACCACCAGCAAGCCATAACGACTCTAAACCCGCAGCATAAGCATAACCAGGTAGACCAAGCAACAACCAACCACTCATATCAGAGGCACCCGCTGACAGTGCCGCAGGCCAAGGCCCTAGAGTTCGACCACCTAAGAAGTAGTCAGAAGAACTGCTTGTTTGCTTATATGCGTATAGTCCAATAGCAAGCATCATTATCAGGTAAGCAATGAATGTGCCTGTAATGGCAAAATTATTTTCTATCATTATATTTCCTTTATTTTATTTATTGGCAGTCAATTTAACGTCGCCATACCAATCTAGAAAACTAGATTGGTATCCTTGCTGTATGAGCATCAAAGCTCTATTGTTATAGTGCAATAACGACAATGGATATTCACTTATTGAATATCAGTGGTTACCACCTCCGAGTTCTAGCAGCGTTGCGTTTCCGCCTACCGCTGTCACATTAATTGTTCGTGTTCGCTCTGTGATAAAGCGTAAAACAAAATGAGGATCTGTAATTACTGGTAAGCGTTCTTGATCGGTTTCTGCAACCAATTGCGCTAATAATCCATCTCGTTTTGCTAATTGTTGGTTAAGCACTATCGACTTTTGCTCGTTACCAACAAAGCAAACGCCCGCTAAACGAACATCATTAATGTCTGTTATTGCAAACTCTGCTTGTTGAGCCGCTAATCTTGGCACTTTAGCTTGGTGCAATCCTTCAAGAATAACTGAAGTTAGTTTCGCATCCTGACTCGAAAGGGCGACAATAATAGCGTTTCCTGCGATTAATGACGCAGTTATTTGTCCAATCAATGCAACAACCGATGCTTTTTCATCCGATGTGATGTAAAAAACGCCTCTTGCTGCTGCATAAAGCTCATTGCTCTCCCCTGTTGGACCCGGCATTAGCTCAGTTTCTGAAATTAAATGCTGCGCACGTTGGCATTGAAAACGAACCATTTTTGCTGCCAGAACACCAAAATCAGGATGCTCAGCTAGACGGTGCGACCATTGTAGTAGTTTCTCCATTCGAGTTGAGAATGAATCAACTTGCCACTCCACTTGGCCTTGAGAAAGAGCTGAGTCAATAATGTGAGTAATTGTTGTCATGAGGATCTCCTTTCTCATTTAGTAGAGGTAGTCGCAATTGAAGTGATCTGCTGTGCTTGGGTATAGCGGAACAAATAACGTGGTCCGCCCGCTTTTGGTCCCGTACCAGATAGTCCTTGCCCACCAAATGGTTGAACGCCAACAACCGCACCAACTTGATCTCGGTTGATGTAGCAGTTACCGACTTTACTGTTTTTCTCTATTCGTGTGTACGTCACTTCATTTCGACTGTGGATCCCCATTGTTAATCCAAAACCGGTGCCGTTAATCTCTGTAACTATGTTATCCAGATCTTCTGCTTTAAAACGAACAATATGCAAAATTGGCCCAAATTGTTCATTCTCTAATTGACCAATAGACTCAATTTCAAAGGCAGTTGGTGGAACAAAGTCACCCTTTTCAGCCCAATCAGGTAATTCTGCTTGAGCAACCAATTTGCCTTCAATGGTCATTTTCTCAATGTGAGCTAATAATTTTTCTTTTGCTTTCGTGTCAATAACAGGGCCGACATCAGTACTGTGCAGTTCAGGTAAATCAACACTTAGCTCTGCCATCGCCCCTTTTATTAAATTCACAATTCTATCGGCAATATCTTGTTGAACAAAAAGCACACGCAATGCAGAACAACGCTGGCCTGCAGATGCAAAGGCTGAGCGAACGACATCACGCACCACTTGTTCAGGTAATGCAGTACTGTCCACTATCATTGCGTTTTGACCGCCAGTTTCGGCGATAAAAGGAACCGGAGCTACGCCTTTTCCTTCAAAGGTTCGATTGGCTAAAGTTCGATTAATTAATTGTGCGGTTTCTGTTGAACCAGTAAAGGCAACGCCTGCTACACGATGATCTGAAGTTAATGGTGCCCCCACTGTTTTACCATCACCCGGTAATAGGTGAACGGCTTGCGGTGCGATACCCGTTTCTAATAGCAATTCCATCGAACGAACGGCGATCAACGAGGTTTGTTCCGCAGGTTTTGCAACGACGGTATTACCTGCGACTAATGCCGCGGCAACTTGACCTAAGAAAATAGCTAATGGAAAATTCCACGGACTGATACACACAAATACACCACGACCTTGGCGTGCAATTTGATGTGACACGTCATCAAAACCGACAATGGTTTCAGGCGTTGTAAAATTTAGCTTGGCTTGAACGGCATAGTAACGACAAAAATCGACCGCTTCACGCACTTCATCAATGCTGTCATGAATGGTTTTACCCGCTTCTTTATGACATAAAGCGACCAACTCTGGCATGTTCTCTTCAAGTTTATTCGCCAATAAGTCTAAATACTCTGCACGTTCTGATACTGGCGTACTCTGCCATGTTGGAAAGAAATCATGAGCAATAGTCAATGCGTCTGATACTTGCTCTTTAGAGCTCCATACTAATGATCCAACACCATTGCTTCTGTCATATGGCGACGAAATCTTGTGTAAGTCAGCAGAGCCATCCTTGATCATGCTTTCGTAATAACGGCTATTGTTAACGATTGGACCACCTTGCCAATACGTAGTCATCTGCTCTTTAACCAATGCTTCAAACGGCTGTGCTTCACTCTCTACATCAAAGTTAATACTGTATGAGTTTTTACGATCAGAAAATATCTGTGGCGGTAATGGGATCAATTGATTATCTAGAGATGGACACGCTAATAATGTATCAACCGGGTGCTCTGTTAAACTTTCGATTGGGCAGTTTGCATCAACTAAACGGTGAACAAACGAGCTGTTTGCCCCATTCTCAAGTAAACGGCGAACTAAATAAGGCAATAGATCCTTATGGCTGCCAACAGGTGCATAAATTCGAACACTGCGCTTAAACATATCCATTGCGTGATCGTATAATGCATCTCCCATTCCATGTAGACGCTGAAACTCAAACTCATCATGAGTAGCCATTGACGAAATAGCAGCAACCGTATGGGCATTATGGCTAGCAAATTGTGGGAAAATATTACCTTTCACATGCTCACTTAATAGGTAACGTGCACACGCTAAATAAGAAACATCTGTCGCTTCTTTTCGAGTAAACACAGGATAACGAGCAAAGCCAAGTTGCTGAGATATTTTAAGTTCGGTATCCCAATAAGCGCCCTTCACTAAACGAAGCGGGATCATATCACCCTGCTCTTTTGCTAACGCCGTTAACCAGACTAATACTGGCAGTGCACGTTTAGAATACGCCTGAACAACGATGCCAAATTTACCCCATCCTTTAACAATGTCACTGCGATACAATTTCTCAAATAACATTAAAGACAGCTCTAAACGATCGGCTTCTTCAGCATCAATGGTAATACCAACATCAAGCTCACGAGCACGTTCTAGTAACTTAAGTACTGAATCACACATTTCACCCATAACACGGGCTTTGTTCGCCATTTCATAACGAGGATGTAGTGCTGATAATTTAATTGATACGGTTGGATCAGGAGAGCCCGCAATCGTTGTAGCTCTACCGACACTTTCGATTGCGACAATGTAGTCTTTGAAATATTTATGCGCATCAGATTGTGTTAATGCAGCTTCACCTAGCATGTCAAATGAATAGGTATAACCCTTTTCGCGCATTGGCTTGCCTTTCTTTTGCGCTTCTTCAATCGTTCTGCCCAACACAAATTGATGGCCCATGATCTTCATGGCTTGGTTCATTGCTTGACGAATAACAGGTTCTGAAAACTTATTCACTAAACGGCTAATAGCGTTAGAGGGAGCACCATCAGTTTTTACATCCATACTAACCACTTTACCAGTCAGCAATAGCCCCCAGGTAGAAGCGTTAACGAACGTTGAGTCTGAATTTTTTAAATGAGATTTCCAATCGGCTACGCTTAATTTGTCACGAATAAGTGCATCTGCTGTTGCTGAATCAGGAATACGCATTAACGCTTCAGCAAGACACATTAATAAAATGCCTTCTTTTGTGTCTAAGCTGTACTCTAGCAATAGCGCATCAATCATCTGTACGGCTTGCTTATCATTACGGACACGTTGAATAAGCTCACCAGCCTGATCTCTCATCATGTTGGCTTCTTGCTCACTCGGCTGCGCTAATGGGATAAGCTCTTTTAACCATTGAGCTTCATCGACCATATAAAGAGGGGAAATTATTGACCATAAGGAAGTTAATGGCTGATCAACAATGGATGACACCAATACATCTTTCGCTTGAAACATATCTGTTCCTCTTATTAATCTGTTCGTTAGTAAGGCTAATTGCGAAAGAGTCTATTTTCTATTTACTTAAATTACTTGTCAAAACCTACGATTTAATTGTTAAATCGTCCATACGGTTACAAAATGAGAACAAAAGCGGTAAATTTTAATTACGAATAAAGTGTAAATGACGATATTTACTTGGTGAGATCCCTTTATATTTCACAAAAGCATGACTAAACGCGCTCTGGTTCGCGAATCCTGTTTGTTGAGCAATTTCTCCGATACTCAATAGACTTTGATTCAGTAGCTTTTTGGCAAAATCTAGCCGCTTTACGATAATATATTGATGTGGGGTAGTTCCAAATTCTTGCTTAAAAATGGCATAAAATTGACTCTCCCCTAGAAAAACAGTGCTTGCCAATTGAGAAACCGTGATCTTGCTTCCAATGTGCTGCGTTATAAAATTGTCAATCACATCAGAATTTAGTCGTTGAACTTTTTTTTCTGAATTTTCATCAATTAAATGACGGTGGAGCAAGGAAATTATCGTGTCACTGCAGGCTTTATTTAAAAGGTGATCATTAACACTTGCTTGAATCTCACAGACCAATAATTGAATCAAATTCTGGATCTGACCATCTAATTGATAATACCCAGGCTGACTAAACAATTCATTGACCCTCGAAGCTAGCTCACGATCTTCAAAAAACTGAGGAAAATTAAGTACTAAGACTTCAGCTTGATGCAAACTAGAAAAGGCATGTTCTTGGTAAGCAGGTATTATTCCTACTTTAGCTGCGTAAATCAAACTGCTTTTTCCATTGATTTCAAACTCAGCTTGGCCTTTTAAACCTATCACTAATTGATGGTATTCATGTGAATGAAGATCTCTCTCTTCGGGCAGCATGATAATTTGTGCGGGTGAAATCCATTGCATACTCATTACTCTCCTTCTTCATTCGTCAATCAACTATATAACCCTGACACCTGCGAAAGCATGATCATGATGAATGATAATACTGTTGATGTAAAACCAACCAATGATTTCAGTAAATTAATATAAAACACATTAATAAACAATCAATTAGAATATATGTTCTAATCAACCTTTCTAATACAGAAATCACAGCCTTGATCATTATCTCAAAACTCTAAAAGAATGAGCAAGAAAATCAAAATTTACATAGACTTACACCCTATAAATTTGGTATAAAAATTGCTTGGATTTTATGGTGTCAAAATAATAGATACTAATCTACATAGGCTACTTTGTAAGTACCCTTTGTAGATCAGTATCAATATACTATTAACCCTTGTATGGATACGGCTTTCAATAACGTTAAGTTAAATGCCTATCATCGTATACTTAATTAATGGTTAATTTAAACGAATTTAAGATAAAAAATCATGTTATGTCTAATATAAAAAGCAGAATTATTATGAATCGTAAAGGACTACCCGCTCTAGCACTACTGTTATCGCCGGCACTTTTTACCTCTATTGCGCTTGCTAATACCGACGCACCACCAGCCCCTCAGGCTGTTGATTCCGTAGCTTCAATTGATACTAAATTGACTCATAAACGCAATGAAGTAAAACAACTTGAAAGTACGGTTATTAATGACCAAAATCGTCTAAGAGAACTACGTAACCAAAACTCGACTTTAGATGAGAAAGCACAACAATTAGATGCAAAACGTAAGCTAGCTCAGCGTAATCTAGATGAGCAGTATAACCGTATGATCGATGATCCAGATCTGGACATTACTCCTTTCCAAAAACAATACCAAGATTCTTGGAAAGCTGTAAAAGAAAACCAAATTGCTAAACTAGCTATTCAACAAGATATTCAAGAACAAACCCGTGTATTAAAAACGAGTAGTTCTAAAAAACAACGAGCTTTAGATGAACTTGAAATTCTAGGTGAATCTCGTCAAGAAGCGCGCGTTCTTCGTTTACAAGAAGAATTGATTGCTCAAGATACTTTAGATGTTGTTCATACCATTACTTGTAAAATGTCGATGACATTAAGTGCTTGTTCAAGCCAAGGTAAAACATTGAGCATGCAAAAAGCAGTAAATAATTTTCAGCAACAATTGATCAATGGTTTCACAGAGTCTGATTCAGTGAAACAACACATTGATAATGTATCATTAAATATTCACGTATTAGACAGTGCTATTCTTGATAGTGGCTTTAATGGTAGTAATCGCTACACAACAAAACTACAAGCATCGTTACGTGCTCGTCCAAACTCAACAGCAGCATGTCAAATGCTGGGATTAGAAAACCGTTACTGTATTGAGCAGAGTACAGCCCAAACATCTAATGACAAAATCAAGAAAGAAAAGAAATGGGTTGGTATTACCATTCGTTCAAACCGTCATGAAGATAACGTAACCGTCAATGGCGTAAATTACGGCAGCACACCTGTAGATGTCATGCTACCAGCTGGTCAACATCAAGTTACCGTTGAAAAAGCAGGCTTTGAACCGTATAGCCGTCAAATGTCATTAACCAAAGATATGACAGTTTGGGCCGAGTTAAAAGATCAAGAAAACCGCCCAAAACCAGGGAAGAAGTTTGCTGACCGTTTAAGTAATAATCAACAAGCTCCACAAATGGTTGTCATTGGTTCTGGTAATTATCACATTGGTAAAAATGCTAAGCAAAATATCAGCATCTCAAAAGCCTACTCTATCGCTGCTACTCCTGTAACAGTAAATCAGTTTGATGCGTTTGTTGCTAGCTCTGGTTACATCACTGAAGCAGAAAAAGGTGCAGGTTGTAATGCTATCAATGGTGGTGAAACTAAACGTCACCAAAACCAAAACTGGCGTAAACCTGGTTTTGAACAGTCAAAAAATGCACCTGCAGTATGTATCTCTAAAAAAGATGCAGAAACATACGCTCAATGGCTAACAAAACAAACTGGCTTTAAATACACACTGCCTTCTGAAGCACAGTGGGAAGTTGCAGCACGAGCGGGTAGCAAAGCAGCTTACTGGTGGGGATCTGACATTGGTTCAGGTAACGCTAATACAGGTTGGGGCGGCTCGTCTTGGGCAAACAAATCAACATCTCCTGTAGGCAGCTTTGGCGCAAACCCTTACGGTATCTATGATACTGCAGGTAACGTTTGGGAATGGACAAATACTAAGTCAGGTGTTGTTCGTGGCGGCGCATGGAGCTTTGCACCAACAAAAGCAAAAGTGTATGAGTCTCTAGAACTTAATCCATCAACAAGCGCTAACTACACTGGTTTCCGTGTGGTTCGTTCTTTGTAATTAACGCATACTTTATCCCTAAGTTCATAAATAACAAAAACCGCTGACATCAGCGGTTTTTTTATGTTCAAATAACCTTAATTAACCGTTCTAGGTAAACTTAATGCAAGAATCTTTAGATATCAGTTGGGCATTGATGGGGCTATTTAGCCTTACTCTCATTATTCCCTTTACCATTAATCGCATTTACCAATTGGATCTCGCTAAAGAGATCGGTATTAGTGTGTTTCGTATGGTGGCACAACTGGCTTTTATTGGTTTATATCTTGAGTTTGTTTTCCAACTAAATAATCCACTACTGAATACCCTTTGGATTATTTTAATGATAGGGATTGGATCTAGCTCTATCATTTCTAAAGCCAAACTCCCTAGAAAGCAATTACTGCTTCCAGTTGCAACTGGTTTATTGGTTGGACTATCACCGTTAGTTATTTTACTCAGCTCTGTGATTATTCAACCAACCCCACTATATAGTGCTCAGTATGTGATCCCTTTAGCCGGAATGCTGCTAGGTAATAGTTTGAGTGGAAATATCGTTGCATTGCAAAACTTATTCACCGCATTTAAAGAGCGTGAAAGTGAATATCACGCAGCTATCGCTCTTGGCGCATCTCCTCACTATGCTACTCTTCCTTTTGTTCGTGCTGCGATGCAAAAAGCGTTTGCTCCGATCATGGCGTCAATGGCCACTACTGGATTAGTTACGCTACCCGGCATGATGACAGGTCAAATTTTAGGCGGGGTAAACCCAATGGTTGCCATCAAATATCAATTACTTATTTTAATCGCCATTTTTGTTATGCTGACAATATCAGTCACCATCACGTTACAACTGACCCTCAAACATAATATTTCTAAAGAAGGGAAAGTATTGGTACGTTTTCTAGATCAATGATCTAATAAAAATCAAATAAAGGAGCCTTCTAAAATGGAATATACAACACTCGGTAGCAGCAATGTGTCTGTTTCTCGTATCTGCCTTGGTAGCATGACGTGGGGACAACAAAACTCTCAAGAAGACGCGAATCAACAGATCGAATACGCGCTTAGCCAAGGTATCAACTTCATCGATACCGCTGAGATGTACGCGGTTCCACCTTCCCCAGAAACCTACGGTAAAACAGAAACCATCATTGGTAATTGGCTTGCCGAAAATCCAGAACGCCGTAAAGAAATTGTACTAGCAACTAAAATTGCAGGCCCTGGTTTACCTTGGGTTCGCAACGCAGGCGCAATTACTGGTGAAGCCGTTATTGCCGCGGTAGATTCCTCACTTGCGCGTTTACAAACCGATTATATTGATCTATACCAACTGCATTGGCCTAATCGTACTTCTCCCCATTTTGGTAAGCATTTTCCGAATCAATTCAAATTCAGTGATTTTGATGCAAAAAAAGAAGAAGCCGATATGCTTGAGATCTTACAAGCACTAAACGAATGTATTAAGGCTGGTAAAATTCGTCATATTGGATTATCTGATGACACGCCATGGGGCATTAATACTTACCTTAAATTGAGTGCTAAATACGATTTACCACGTATGGTTTCCATTCAAAACGAGTTCAGTTTGTTACACGCGAAAGATTGGCCGTACTTGATTGAAAATTGTATCCATGAAGACGTTGCCTATTTGCCTTGGTCTCCATTAGCGGGAGGTATGTTAAGTGGTAAATATCTTGATGGCAAAATGCCAGAAGGCAGCCGTTGGACGTTCTCACAACGTAATGGGATCTTCCGTGATACGCCAGCGGCAAACGAAGCGGTCAAGGCTTATATGGAGGTTGCAGAAAAACACGGTTACACACCTTGTCAGCTTGCATTAGCATGGTGTGACCAAGTAGATGGCGTGACATCAACTATTATTGGCGCAACGTCTCTAGAGCAGTTAAAAGAAGACATTGAAGCGTTTTCTAAACCATTAAGTGAAGAAGCTTTAGCCGATATTAATGTGGTCTTTAGAAAGTTCCCAATGCCGTTTTAATCATACATTGTAGATAAAAAAAATAGCGCAACCTCTTCATGGTGCGCTATTTTTTTGTCATTTTCACAGCTATTTAATCGGCTATTATTTAGCTTCTAACGATAACAATACGCTGCTTGTGTCTTGTTCGATATCAAATCGACTGTCTAATAAGAACACGCGTGATGCATCCACTTTTACGACATCCACTAGGTACGCTTTCACCGCTTGTGCGCGTTGTTGAGCCAAGTGACCTAATTCACCTTTCGCGACTTCTTGCTTATTAAGTGTCAAATTATACAGTACAATGTGCCAGCGCTGAGTTAACGCTTCATCGGTTAACTCTGTCCCTTTTTCTGCTTGTTCTTGCTCAATTCTGTCTTTCACATCATTAGCATCTTGCCCTGATTCTGTTTCATACAATGCCTTTAATGCATTCGATAAAGGCCCAGATGTTGGTATGGTGGTGGCGCTTAAATTTGCAGGTAACTCAGCCACTGTCATTTGCGCTGTCTCTGCTAATTTCTCATTAAATTGCACAAGCGCTAACGCTTTACTGTCTTCTGCTGCATTCACTGCACCATCAACGGTTAGCTTCAGTTTAGGGCGAGTTTCTAATGCCGTACCGAGTGTTTGCAACTTCTCTTGCTCTTCAGCCGTTAATGTATTCGCGCCAAACTCAAAGGCGATAATATTTAACTCTTCATCAGAACCGGCAAGGCCAGCAATGAACGAAAATGGGGCTGTCACGGCTTTAGTGATGATATTAGTAATCGTGTCCCAAATCACCGCCCCCAATCCAAATTCAGGGTCATTCACATCACCAGAAACTTCAACGCCTAAATCAATCACCCCATTATTATCTTGCAGCAAAGCGATAGCCAGCTCTAACGGTAGTGAGGTCGCGATATCACTATCACTGGCTTTACCTAATTGTAATTGGTCGATAATAACGTGGTTCGATCCCTTTAATTGGTTGTTTTCTAATTGATAATTAAGCGCTAACGTTAACTGTCCTTTATCAATGTAATGTCCAGCATACGTACCTGAATAAGGATTTACCGTGGTTAGTTCGACACTTTTAAAGATAACATCCAGATCTAAATAAGGTTGTTCAATTAATGGGTTGATCTCGCCTTTTACTTTCATTGGTGCATATTTCTCGATACTACCGCTGATATCAACCGTTGCTTTTGTTCCTGGAATACTAGACACATGGCCAATATTACCTTTTAGTTGTTCGATACCCGATGAGAAATTTGGCGTTAAAGAATTATCTGCAAAGAACGCTGAGCCGTTATTAAACGCGATTTTTCGGACGCTTAATGCAAATGGTTTTTCTTTCTTACCCTTTGCCGCAGTGGGTGCTGGCTTCTTCTTTTTAGCTGTTGATTGAGCAATGATCAAATCACCAATATTAGTGCTTCGGTCTTCATTAATCACAACTCGTGCATAGGGCTGACTTAAACTTAGCGTATCGACTGCTAATTTGTTTTTTTGTAAATCAAAATCAAACTTATTGACCGCCAATGAGCGCCATTTTACAAATGGTTTTCTTAACTTATTATCACGAATTGAGAGGTGATTTACTTGAACGCCACCACGAACTTCAACTTTACCTTTTGCATTTGCGTCTAACTTAGCTTGCGTACTCACTTCCCCTTTGGTTAGCGTCGCATTTACAGCGGTTGCTAAATAAGGTTGGAATTGCGCTAACTTCAGTGATTTTACATCAATATCAGCTAATACGGCTTGTTGTTTAGCATCCGCTTGCCCTTTAACGCTGATATCACCTTTACCATTAACCGACGTAAAGAAATCAAAATCAATCGGTTTAGATAAATCACTCACGATCTGACTTGTGGTTATATTAATTGGAGAGATCTGCCATTGATGGGCTTTTTTAGTAACGACTTTCTCTTCAACGTTTAATTGGTAATTTTTTATGTCTACCTCATCCAGAGTGATCAACCACGCAGGAGAATTGTTCTCAGATTTTGGTTCTATTGACGCTTCTTCTTTGACTTCCTTTTGAGGCACGGATTCTTGTGAAAGAAATTTAGGCGTAAATAAGGTGACTAAATCAGCGCCTTTATCATCTACTTTTGCGGATACATTCAGTCCTTGGGAAGTAATAGAAGCAATGTTAACGGTTTGATTTTCAACATTGGTCGCAATCTTATTCACTGAAAAGTTAGGCAGAGAAACGATGGATTTATCGTCTGCATTAAAATTCACATCATCAAGAGAGAACATCCCTTTCGCGGTCGAAATGCTCATTGCATCATCCGCTTCTGTTTCACCAATTATTTGTGCAATATGATAATTTGATGAGAAGTTCACTTCACCCGACGTTAATTTTGCGATGATGTCTTTTTCAATGAATCCCCATAAACGTGGTAATTGAATATGCTGAACATTGATATCCCCCACCACTTCTAGCGGTTTTAATTGAACTTGACCAGCCAACTCAACCGTACCAGAATCCACATCGGTAATGTGTAGGCGGTAGTCGTTCTTTTTCTCTACATCCGTCAGTAAGCTTTGGGTCGAAAACTCACCAAGCGTGATAGTAATATTTGGATAAGCAAGCTGAGTTCCTGTTACTCCATCTAATAAACGAACCTCACCTTGAGTTAAGGCGGTGTGTTTAATCAATACAGGAAATAACGGTGCCTTTCTATCAATGACTTCATCAGTCTTTGGTTCTGGTTCTTCTGTTGTCACCGTATTACGAGCAACAGCATCGATAATATCACTAAAATTAAACCGCAATTCATTCGTATTATTTACACGCTCAAGATTAATGTAGGGCTTATCAAGGGAAATATATTCGACCGAAACAGCGGCATTAAAAATAGATTGCCAAAAATTAACCTGAACACTGGCATGTTCAAACTGTACGAACGGTTTGTCATCTTCTAAAATAGCGAATTGATGAACATCAAGCTGAAGTGTAAAAGGATTGATTGTAATATCGGTTAATGTCACAGGACGTTCAATCAGTTTTGATACTTGCTCTGGGATTTGTTGCTTAGCAATATAAGGAACAACTAGCCCAAGTAAAGCAGCATAAAAAAGGTATGCGCTTAATGTATACGCACTCCAACGAATGTATCGAGGAAAAGCACGAAACGTTGCAACTGCTGCTTTAAATTTGTTCGACATTATGGCTCTCTACTCCTACGTCTATATCGACAATAATCTGATACTCATCTGGATAACTCTCGTTTAAGAAACTTATTCAGATAAGTATTTATCCCTGATTATTCTAAATAATGGCCATCAATGGCATAAATATAACTGTTACTGTTGTCTATAAACTCTCGGTAACATGAAAATTTTATCCCTACGGCGTAAGTATGTCTACCGCTCTTACCCCATCGGCTCACAAAATCCAAAGATATTTAGTTTGGAATAAGGATCACGACAAGTCATGGATAAATAATGTACGTATTCTTGTTGCTATGATCAATACGCAAACCATGGCATAGTCTTTTTATAATCAAAAATATAAACGTAGCTAGGACGAATTATGAATAACACTCATCTGATTGGATCATTACTATTGGGACTTTGCTCGACTTCTGTTTTGGCAAGTGTTTCAAACGTTACTCCATCACAATGCCAAGCCATGACAAATCAGAATGTCATGTCAGCCAAAGCCCCTGTGCAATGTGACCGCTTGCGTAATGTGACCTTCAATCATTATAATTTTGAAGGCAAAACAGCCACAGGAAAAGTGGTGGTACTTGATGCCGTAGCCCCTTATGTGGATCGCATTTTTAATGAGTTATATAAGAAAGGTTTTCCTATTGCTCAAGCACAACCGATTGAACAATTTGGCGGTGATGATAACAAATCAATGGATGCAAATAACACATCAGCTTTTAACTATCGTCCTATTGCTGGCAAGTCCTCTCTTTCATTACACGCTTATGGCGTGGCCGTTGACATCAATCCATTACAAAACCCATTTGTTGAATTTACCTCTTGGGGCACGGCGACATTTAAACCACTTAAAGGTCACGAATACGCAAACCGAATGCTACAGCGCTTCGGAAAAGAGGACAGAAAGGGGTTTGCAGAAGAGATAATAAGTACCTTTACCAGTAACGGGTTTATCTATTGGGGTGGCTATTGGGACACACCAATAGATTTTCAGCATTTTCAAACCAGCCGAGATATGGCGTATTTAATGACAGCAATGCCAACCAAAGAGGCATCGAAATTTTTTACGAACTACGTTAATTGGGTTCAATCTTGCCAAAACAACTATGGCTCAGAAAATATGAATAGCTTTAAAGATTATAGTTCATATTTACAAACAGAATTAAAAACAACGACTTCTTTAAATCGCCTATATAAAGCAAACCCTAACGCGGTTATGCAAGCGATAAACAAGAAAGCACAAGTTTCAAAGTCTGGTTGCTTTAAACCCTGAATCCTGAATCCTGAATCCTGAAAAGCATAAACCCGTTGAACCTTCATTCAACGGGTCTATATTATTTACTTCGCTCTAGGAACGCTTATTTGTTTAAACGATTCGCCGTCCAAACATATAATAATTCAAGAGCTATCGTCGCGCCTGCTAATGCTGTGATATCACTTTGGTCATACGCAGGTGATACTTCTACCACATCCATACCTACCATGTTGATACCTTGCAAACCACGAATGATTTTTAAGATCTTATCTGAGTTCAAGCCACCACACACAGGGGTTCCTGTGCCCGGAGCAAACGCAGGATCAAGACAATCAATATCAAACGTTAGGTAGACTGGTTTGTCGCCAACAATACCTTTTACTTGTTCGATAATTGCATCAACACTCATGTCATTCGCTTGCATCGCATTGATCACATTAAAGCCATGATCTTTTTGGTCATACTCAGTACGAATACCAATCTGAACAGAATGCTCTGGTGAAATTAACCCTTCGTTTGGTGCGTGATAGAACATAGTGCCGTGATCGTAACGGCTACCATGACTGTAAGTATCAGTATGTGCATCAAAATGAATCAATGCCATTTCACCGTATTTTTTACCATAAGCACGTAGCAGAGGCAGAGTAATAAAGTGATCACCACCTAAGCCTAGTAATGTTTTACCACTATCTAGAATTGCATCAGCCGCTGCTTCAAGACGTACAGTAAAGTCTTCAGCATCACCGGTATCAAACACTAAATCACCGGCATCAATCACTTTAGTGTGATCAAATACATTAAAGTCCCATGGGAATTTTTTACCTTCCCACGATAAATTTACTGACGCACGACGGATCGCATCAGGGCCTAAACGCGCACCAGGACGACCAGAGGTAGCCATATCTAATGGCGCACCTAGAACAACGATATCTGCATCGTTATCAATTGGGTTTTGCACCAATGGACGACGCATAAATGTCATTGCATTTGAGTACAATGAATAATCTTTCTTGGTGAATAAATCGTTCATTAAAAATCTTCCAAATAGGTGTAACCCATCAAGCCCTGCTCTAACTCTTCAAGCACGCTTTGTTGTTCTTCTTTTGCTACTTTCGCTGTTACCATGTCTTTGTAGTTTTGACGGATCAAATCTACATCGATATGCACATAACGCATCATATCTTCAACGGTATCGCCTTCATTGATGTAATCAATATTCGCTTCACCATTTTCATCAACATTTACAACAACGCTGTGGGTATCACCAAATAGGTTATGCATATCACCCAAGATCTCTTGGTATGCACCCACTAAGAAGAAGCCCATCAAATAAGGCTCATCTGGATTCCAAGCTGGTACTGGCAGTGTAGTTTCAATACCTTGACCATCAACGTATTGGTCAATCGTACCGTCTGAGTCACACGTTATATCCAATACCACTGCGCGATGTTCATCCGCATTATCAAGACCACTTAATGGCATCACAGGGAATACCTGATCAATGCCCCATGCATCTGGTAGTGATTGGAACAGAGAAAAGTTCACAAAGAATTTATCCGCTAAACGCTCACTTAACTCATCCAAGATTGGACGGTGGTAGCGGTTCTTGGTGCTCATTTTTACGCTTAATTCATAGTTAATGCGTAATGATATTTGCTCTGCCCATGCACGATGCTGAAGGTTAATCATGCCTGTTGCAAACTGATTATGCGCTTCTGCTACGTCACATTGAGTATCGTTATAAATCTCAATTAATGCGCGATCATCGCCGCCATTTTCTAACTGTTCTAGGTTACGCCACATATTGTGTAATAACAAAGGATCATCACCACAAGGAGCTTCTATTGCTTCTGGCGTGTAGCTTTCTGTACCAATAACGTTGGTAATTAACACAGCGTGATGCGCGGTTAACGAACGTCCAGATTCAGAAATAATCACTGGCATTGGTTGTGAGTAAAGCTGACAAATATCACCAATGGTCATCACGATATTACGCGCGTATTCCGCCAAACCGTAGTTCATTGAGTTAGATGATTGACTACGTGTTCCATCATAATCAACGGCTAAACCACCACCTACATCGAGGTATTTAAGTTTTGCGCCAATATCACGTAATTCGCAATAGAATCGTGCCGCTTCACTTACGCCATTTCGCACATCACGAATGTTCGCCATTTGTGATCCAAGGTGAAAATGCACAAGCTCTAAAATATCTAACTGATCTTCTGCTTTTAGACGATTAATTACCGTCAATACTTGAGAGGCAGACAGGCCAAATTTCGATTTTTCACCACCACTTGCTTGCCATTTACCTGCACCTTGAGAGGCCAGTCGAATACGCAAACCAAGGCGAGGTTTAACACCTAATGCCTTTGCTTCAGATAGAACTAAATCTAATTCTGATAATTTTTCTAGAACGATAAAAACACTGTGGCCAAGTTTCTCACCAATCAGCGCTAAGCGAACGTATTCACGATCTTTATAACCATTACATACAATCACTGAACTCGCTTTTTGAGCTAATGCTAATACGGCCAATAGCTCAGGCTTACTGCCCGCTTCTAAGCCTAATTGCTTTTGCTCTAATTGCGCCTGACTTGCAAGAATTTCATCAACCACTTCTTTTTGTTGGTTTACTTTAATAGGGTAAACAAGAAGATAGTGGTTTTCATATTGGTATTCTTCAATCGCTTGGTTAAATGCGTTACAAATATTATGTACACGCTGATGTACGATTTGAGGAAAACGAACCAAAGCAGGCAATCCAATATTTCGCTGCTCTAATTGATTCACAATATGACTTAGTGGGACTTGATGATCGGAATCGCTACGTGGTGATACATACACTTCACCATTATCATCAATACCGTAAAAACCTTGGCTCCAATGCTTTACATTATACTCAGCACGGATGCGTTCCAAATTAACCGAATGTTCCAAATCTAGAGACCTCACACAATAGGGCCATCAAAAGAAAATACCTCGTTGGAATGCGAGATAAAACCTGACAAGGATCGTAAGTCTACAATCATGTCCATACGCATTAACTTATATAATCAACAATGAGTCCAATCATTAATATTTATCGTTACAATCAAAAAAACTTGTCGCTAAATGTGACCTTTATTGTGCGGTTTTATCACCTTATTTTGGTTCGAATAAACACGATAAATCTAAGCAAACTGTAACCGTTTATATCTTCCTCTTGTTTCTCACTCATTACTCAGTAAAATCCCTCTCAACATTTGCTGTAATTAATATGTTTTATGCCAAAATTGAATCTGCACCGTCGTGACTATGTATCTATCTTAGGAGGCGATATCTCCGCAGATAAGTTAGAGCAATCGCTCAAACCTAACTTTGAAAAACCAACAAAAAAACTGACTCCAAGCCCATATCTCACCGATAAAAACCTTATCCGTCGTTGGGACAAATTAGCTAATCCTGCGCTGCAAGCGGAACTGTTTGATGTTCATACCCAAGCACAAAGCCAAGCCTACGAAAAAAACATTGAACACTTTATTGGTACTGTCAAAGTCCCTGTCGGACTAACGAGCCCTTTACGTGTGAATGGTTTATTTGCCAAAGGCGATTACCTAGTTCCTCTTGCTACGACTGAAGCGGCATTAGTGGCTTCTTATAGCCGAGGTTCACAGCTGATCACTGCCAGTGGTGGTGCAAGTGCCATGTTATTAAATGAAGGTGTTACTCGAACTCCTGCATTTGCCTTTTATAACTTAGCCGAAGCTGGGCAATTTGTAGCGTGGGCCGTCACTCAATACGATACCTTCAAACAATTGGCTGAAGCGACCACTTCTCACGGAAAACTCAGCGATATTAATATCAGTATTGAAGGCAATCACGTTTACTTAGTATTTGAATTTTTAACTGGTGATGCGTCTGGTCAGAACATGGTGACCATTGCGACTAATGCGATTTTCGGTTATATCTTAGAAAACTCTCCAATCACTCCTGAGAACGCCTATTTAGATGGCAATTTATCAGGCGATAAAAAAGCCAGTAGCCAGTCTCTTCGTAGCGTTCGTGGTAAGAAAGTAACCGCAGAAGTACATATTCCTGCTGAATTAGTTCAGAAATATCTGCACACCACACCAGAAAAAATGATGCAATTTACTCAAATGAGTACGGTTGGGGCTACGCTCAGTGGCACTATTGGTATTAATGCGCATTACGCCAATGCACTGGCTGCGTTATATATTGCTTGTGGCCAAGATGCGGCGTGTGTTGCAGAGTCGGCCGTTGGTATGACACGAATTGAAGTGGATAGAAATGGCGGATTGTACGCAAGTGTGACGCTACCAAACCTAATGCTAGGAACCGTTGGCGGTGGCACCGGATTACCAAGTCAAAAAGCCTGTTTGGAAATAATGGGATTACACGGTTCAGGAAAATCACAAGCGTTAGCTGAAGTATGTGCAGCACTCTGTTTGGCAGGTGAACTATCTATTGTAGGTGCATTTTGTGCGGGACATTTTTCACGAGCACATCATAAATTAGCGCGCTAGTTAATAGGCGGGGATATCCAATATCCGTTAACTAACGCGACAATTTAATTATTGTTCAACAAAGATAAGTTCATTTGTTTTAAAACATAGAGATTGAGCGGTTGATACAAAGCGCTCAATCACATCTTGGTCAACTTCTTTTGTTCGAGAGAGTAGCCATAAATAATCTAAATCAGGCCCCGACACAAATGCATATTGATAATTTTCTTTATCTAATTCAAACACCACGTATGAGCCGTAGAAAGGACCAAAGAACGAGACTTTAAGATAACCTTGATCTTCTTCATCAATGAACTTAGCTTTCCCTTCTGCTTCATTCCATTCTTGATCTTCTTTTGAATAGCCTCGGTTAATGACTTTAACGCTTCCATCTTCATTAACACTGTATTCGGCACTGACTTGGCTTAACCCTTCTTCAAAAGAATGATAAACCATATAAATACAATAGAATACGAGATAAAACCTAACAATGATCGTAACTCTACGGTTATGCGCATCAACTTAGTATACATTTTTATCATCAATAAAATTTCTTAATACTAGCTTAATAAACCGTCTGGATTATCAAGGTTAATTATTCCTCTACATCCTAAATTCTCTAACTGTATTTGATTTAACTCAATATTTAAAAGAAAACCATATTGGTATATATTACCTCCATTCACTGACTTAACATTTCTTCGATAAACAATATAACCTTTTAGCAAAGGAAATGACCTAATTCTTAATTCACAAGTGATTTTTTGAAGTTTTTTAGGTGAAGAAAATCCAATTCCTTTTTTAGAAATATCTAATAGCCTTACAGCAACAAAAGGCAAAAAATTATGTCCCCAATAAATATTAGCTTTGACCGGTTTTAAACATATAAATCTAGGCCAACGTCTCTTTAATCGATAACTCACAACATCCTCTAGTTAAAAATAATAAACGAACTTTAATAAGGCATATCTTCAGAACTATTTGTCGGAAATTTTTTCCCATTTTTTACTTTTTGGTTAAATCTTTCCATTTGTTTTTTATCTTCTAATACATCTTCTTTATTTTTAAATTGAGACTCTCCGTAACTAGGCTTTGTAACAAAATTAATAACCTCTTCATTAGAATCTAAAAATTGTATTGATAAACAAAAATTATTGCTATCTATATATATTTCACGTGACTTATCAATTTTCCTCTCTGCACTACGCCGAACTTCATCTGACAAGTTGTTGTTACTATATAAATATTGTAATTTAATTACCATCTCAATATATTTTAACTTACAAACATCCTCATTACCGATTGCATAAGAATATTTTGAAATAAGTATAATTAAAAAAATAATTAACTTCATAAAAACCCATATAAATATAACACATTCAGTTTAACTATAATTAAAAATAACTTTACATCTACAATTCTTTCAAAAAAATACTCATCTAATAACATATCAACTAAAAGTCAGAAATTATCAATATCCGTAATAACTGTAAATTATTTATATGTAAATAGAGATAAATCCCCCTTAGTCATATTTACACATATATCAAAGACGTTATCTTTTTCACAAAGTAAAACACTAGTAAAGCACTCCTCATTAGGACATTTGACTAATCCTTCAAACCTAATAACTTCCATAAATTCATTATAAAACTAAATAGTTGTTATTAAATCAGCTCCATCATTATATTTTTAACTAATTTAAATATTAAACTTCAAATAATAATCCTCTCCAAAATATAATTTACATTTACATCATAAATAAATCAAACAAGTTTCAATAAACTTTATTTATTCAAATGAAATTTCTAAGAAAATATAACCAAATTCAGAATATAAAGGAATTAACACAATTTTATCTTTTGATTGATGTTTAATCATATGATCATTCCCAGAAACAACTACTGGTATTGCCATATCAAAATCAAAATTTTGTTCACTTAGTAAACGTTTTGCACCTCCAGTTACCATGTTTGTTATTTCGCCAACCATATCAATAACATCTCGATCTATTTCCTTATGAATTTCATCAAGCATTCTTTTCATAATAATCAGAGCAATTTTTTTTTCAAATGTAATTGATAATGAACCTTTCAAGTTTTGTGAAGCCATTCCAATAAGCCCAGAAATGTCTCCCTTAGCATACATCTCTGTTTTTATCATTGGCTTTTTTGGTACTAATTTAATATTTGACATAGTTTCAACAACATTAATTAAAGAAACTAGAAAAGGGTTTATAAATCCAATATTCATTATACTTTCTACCACTTAGAAAAATAAATTTATTTTAATACAAGACCACTTGTAACATAACGATAGAATTTTAATTATATAAATATAAAAACAAGGACAATCTACTCTGTATTAAACAATTAAAATAAAGCTTTAAAAATATGATTTAATCATTAATAATCAATCACTAAAAAGGGCGATATTATATTTTCCACCCCTATTATTACTCTACCTTCTCCTCCATTAGTTTATTAACAGGAGAGTTACTAATCTTTATATCGAGAATTATTTTCTCAAAGTCCAATAGAAACACCAATCGATCTTCCAGTCAAACCGCCCCCATTACCCTTTCACTCTCTTTTGATTGAGACAAATCATCCGTTTTATCAATCATAGCAGCAGAGACACTATGAATACTATTTTTTAATAGTTCTTAGTATTATAAATTATCACCTTAATTAAAATTATAATTACTTAAAATGAAAATACATAATCTAATTGTTTATTAAAATATATTTTTATAAAGATGTTATATTCTCATTATTAATCTGACCTCCATCTAGTGCTGAATATTTATTCAAAAAATATATAGCACTACTGATACACTCATTACCCCCGATTATAATAATAGTCACTACTACTATTTTTATTTAAGCTCACTATTACAACTCCTTTTATAAACCGAAATTAAAGCATTAATCATGAATAGATATATAAAACTTACGTCACATTACTTATCGGGTAATGGCAAATATGCACTACTTGACTACTACCCATTATCTTTTTATTATTTAATTTAGATTTAGCATTATTTAATAACCAACGATATTCTTTTCTTTTTCTTTTTCTTTAGATATCATATTTAATTTTTCGATATACAAAAAAATCATCGATTTATTTAATAAGTGTATATGTTATATTTACCCCTCCTTTTTTAAAAAATAAATTATGCATCCACACTCTGTCATCTTTTGATGGATTGAAAGTGCAATGAATATGTTTATCTTTAACTAATTTATTATCACACATATCTGTAAATGATTGCATCGAATTCACTATAATAGTCATTAGTACCCCACTCATTAATCTGACCTAAATTATCATTACCCAAAGCACATACCCGCCACATCAAAGCCTAACACCACACTAGCGCCAAAAAATTATAAATTAATTATAAATTAATTATAAATTAATTATAAATTAATTATAAACACCTGCACTTACCGCCACTCCACTTAAAGTGTGACCCCCACATCATTAATAAAATAATAAATTCGCTTTTAACTCATAATCATTCATAATTAAATCTAAACAATAACTCGGTATAAAAAATCTGTTTATGGAAAACAAAAGAATGACCTATAAAATTGATGACTTATTTTTTATACCTTACGATAATAAGTTAACAATAAATAAAACAGATATTGTAATTGATAATAGATTGTCGAACCTATTACTTTTTTTATGTGACAATCCAAATATAATTTTCTCCCGTGACGAACTGATTGATAAAGTATGGCATGGTTCCATAGTTACAGACCAGGTTATAACTCAATCTATCTTTGAACTTAGAAAAATACTGAAGCAACATGGCCAACACTCAGATGGCTATATTATTACCGTACCTAAACGAGGGTACAAACTTGACGCTACTGTAGCAATAGTAAATGCCAAATCTAGAGCTCAACAATTACATGATGACAATGACATTAAACTCTACAATCCAGATTTAAACTATCCTTTACCAAAGGATAAAGTAACATTAAACAATATCAAGCATTTGTTAATCTCCACTGCTCTTATTTTCGCTTTAGTCTCAATCATATATAGCCATGATTATGTATCTACATCAAAAATAAATGAAAATTATTATTTATCGCTTGAGCCTAGATATATTCATATAGTTATGCAACCAGAAATAAAAAACAACTCACTACTCATTGGTGTGATTGAAAAAACTCTAGAGTATCTAAAATATTATAAAGATTTCCGAATTATTTATAACGGCTCTTATCAGAAATTATCTGCAAATAAAATAACATTCAGCTCTAGTAATAACAATGGCATAAACTACTTACATGTTGAATATATAAACAACATTTCTAATAAAAAAACTTTAGATAGAAAATACCCTATATCTAAAGGATTTATAAAAGATTCCATCGGGAAATTACTCCGTGATTTATTATATTCATTTAATATTGACATAAGAAAAAGTGACATATCTAAATTAACTAATGAACTTCCTGATAAACCAAGCTCGGTCATAAATATACTAGCATCAATAGGTGGTCTTTATGTTAATGATAAACACTCTGAAACATTGAGAGTTATAAACCTTGCCGCACAAGAATCACCAAAAAACCCATACGCAGTAGCCACATCCTATATATTTCATTTATCAATACTATACACTAAAGAAAATATGAATAACCCTGTAAAAATTAAAGAATTAAATACTACAACGGCGAAGAAATTTGAATACTTTATAGAAAACAAAATAAACACACCTCGTTTACTAGAAGCTATGGCAATGATGGCACTGTCTGAAGGAAATCCGTTAAATGCAAAAGCATTTTTAAATAAAATCCCATATAAAAGAAAAACTGTTTTATCCTATATATTACATGCTAAAATATCAGAATCCATTGGAAATAATGCTGCTGCTGAAGAGTACTATTATCAAGCAATAATAGAATCCCCATCACCCCAAGTATTAACTCTTACTGAATCACTTTTTTTTAATAGTAACATATCGCATATTAAAAAAAACTAAATATAAAATGAACTAAGAATTATAAAAAAGATCTTATTCTACTTGTAATATCAAGGTGTCCTTTTAACTCAGAAGTAATTATCTGATTAGGTGTCATACTCATTATAAATACAATCTTTCCCTTGGAAACTTCTTGATATCCATAAAATACCGGACCTCCTGAAATATTAGTAACACTAAATTTATCTAGTTCTGTTAGAGAGTCTATATCTTGATTTAAATTTTTACGTTTAGTTACGAATAATATTATCTGCCCAAACAAATTGAATTGGTAACCGGATGATATCCAGATTGATTTATTACCATATTTATTATCTTGTTCTGCTATCGTGTTAAATTTACCAAACTTACAATTCATATATACCTTTGTTCCTGATTCTAGTACTGAATTAAGTTTATAATTACATCCTATTGAATTTAAATAAGATGATAATATCAAAAGCATCGGAAGGAAAACTAAAAACTTACCTAGTACATACATTTTCATTTCCCTTTATTATACATATATATAGCATCATAACTAATTTGTCTAAAATTATTTACATTGCATTCATAGCTGCCTTTAATTTCGAAGCAATCAACATAAGTAAAGTTAGAGAAAAAATATATATATAAACCAATACTAAATAAAAAGATGATTGGATAACTTTTATTGTATATCAACTTCATTACCCCCTTTATTTCTAATCTTTTCCCGTCCTTTACTTTAGCAACTTCTTTTACTTTGATACCTTCTTCTACTGAGACTGCTTCATTTGCTTTAATATCTTCTTCTACTGAGACTGCTTCATTTGCTTTAATATCTTCTTCTAATGAAAGTCCTTCATTTGCTTTAGCACCCTCTTCTATCCTACTATTTACATTATAAAACGAGTCTTCATTATAAGAAAACTTATACCCCTTCTTAGGAATATTAACTATTTTTATCAAATTATCATGTTTAAGTTTCTTCCGTAAACTAGAGATAGAGACGTTCAATGAATTGTCCCCAACAATCCGACCATCCCAACCCACTTGCATTAATACGTCAACGCTAACTAATTTATTACTATTTTGCATAAAGAAAACTAACAGTTTCAGCTCTGATTTACTTAACTTTGCACAATCGTGCTTACCATCTTTCCCGTAAAACGACAAAGAACTTTCCTCTTCATCAACCGCATACCCAATAACTAAACTCATAATAAAACTTACACCTAAAATTTATGTTATGAATAATACAAACTTAGCCAATCCTCATCAAATAATAAAAAAATAAAATAAATAAAATAAATAAAATCAACGACTTATATTATTCAATAAATATCAACTTCATTATTACTATTGTTTTAATAGAAGACAATACTTCTTGAATTTAACTTAGAGACCATGTTAATTGAATGGTTTTTTAGGTTTTTTTATGTATTTAACAGCACTTATTAATTAAATTTTATACTCAATCTGCACCTAGTATTAATCTTAGGAAGTAATAACTCCATAATCACTAAAAATACAACCAACAAGATTTCTCCTTCCTTTATTTAACTGAAGCTGGTCAAGATGCCGCGTGTGTTGCTGAATCTGCTATTGGGATGACACGAATTGAAGTGGATAGAAATGGCGGATTGTACGCAAGTGTGACGCTACCAAACCTAATGCTAGGAACCGTTGGCGGTGGCACCGGATTACCAAGTCAAAAAGCCTGTTTGGAAATAATGGGATTACACGGTTCAGGAAAATCACAAGCGTTAGCTGAAGTATGTGCAGCACTCTGTTTGGCAGGTGAACTATCTATTGTAGGTGCATTTTGTGCGGGACATTTTTCACGAGCACATCATAAATTAGCGCGCTAGTTAATAGGCGGGGATATCCAATATCCGTTAACTAACGCGACAATTTAATTATTGTTCAACAAAGATAAGTTCATTTGTTTTAAAACCTAGAGATTGAGCGGTTGATACAAAACGCTCAATCACTTCTTGGTCAACTTCTTTTGTTCGAGAGAGTAGCCATAAATAATCTAAATCAGGCCCCGACACAAATGCATATTGATAATTTTCTTTATCTAATTCAAACACCACGTATGAGCCGTAGAAAGGACCAAAGAACGAGACTTTAAGATAACCTTGATCTTCTTCATCAATGAACTTAGCTTTCCCTTCTGCTTCATTCCACTCTTTCTCTTCTTTTGAATAGCCTCGGTTAATGACCTTTACGCTTCCATCTTCATTAATGCTGTACTCGGCGCTGACTTTACTCAACCCTTCTTCAAAAGAATGATTTAACCGTGCCACTTCATACCATTTGCCTAAATAGCGATTTAATTCAAAGCCTGATACGGGTTCAACGCCCTTTGGCATCCCTAAGCAGCCGCTTAACATTAATAATACTGTTCCTATGAAACCTATCTTAGTTATACGCTTTATCATCGTTAGCTCCATTAACTTTATCTTTTTAATATTACGGCAGATTAGCGTAAAAAGATCACTTAGTTAATCAGTACATACATAAAAAGCGAGCTAACTTCACTTACTGAAATTAACTCGCCTTTTTTAACATTATCTTGCTCTACATTATAGAACTACAAAGCTTGTAAATAAGATTTAGCTGCACTTAAACGAACCGTCGCTCCACCAATAATATCCATAAAGCCTAAGATTGAATGTGGCTTCTCTGCACTGATCCATGCAGAACCTGTCGCTCCAATAGGTAGCATATCCATCGTATCTTGATCTATTTCAAGAATAACCGTTCGGCCAACTGGCGCAGATCCTCGTTGAATATGACTCGATACTGACTGCTCTTGAGGTAATAAACTGCCTTGAGCTTCACCTGTTGCTTTTACTACGCTATGCACTCGTGATCTAAAAATCTCACCAGGATAAGCACTAACAAAAAACTCACTAAATTGCCCCGGCTTAATATTTTTATACGATTGATCTGGTATACGCATTTCAACAAACTTCTTACTTGTATCCCATAAATGAAGTGAACCAATACGAGATCCATCAGCAATAAATATGTGTGTCACCATACCATCAAAAGGTGCCGTAATGGTTAAACGCCCTAATTCAAAATTTAGATTGGTTAACTGCGCTTTTAAGCCTAAATCTTTTGCTTCTAAAACATGAATTTCAGCGATTAACATTTCAACTAAGTCCTGTGATTCCTCTGTATCACGTACTGACACGTGTTCTTTCATACCTAAGTTTCTCAGGTGGTTGCGCTCTGCTTGTTGTAAAGCGACCTTTTTTGCTTCAATACTTTTTTCTACTTCCAATTGAGCTGACTCAACCTCGATTATCGCAGAAGTAATTTTGTCATCTTTTAGTAGATAAAGTACATCGCCTTTTTTAACATGTTGGTTATGATCAATGTAGATCTCATCAATATGTTGGCCAACTGATGGAGACAGAACAGCATGAGGAGCTTTAACTGTCGTAGAATTAGTTAAATCCGCAGGCGAATAGAATCGATGTCCAAAAAATAATGCTAGCGCTAAAATTACACCAACAAAAGTTGTAATAAAGTAATTCCCTGCGGTTCGCTTTAATACATTAAATTTAAACAATAACCACACGATTAAAATGTACGGCAACATTATCTCTTTCATGATTGCGCCCCTTTAAACCACATTTGAACTTTATCCCAATCGGTTACTATAGCTAGTACAGCCAGTACCCATAATGGCTTCCAAACTAAGCCTAAAATACACATCCAAAAAATCAATTTGGCCTGTGCTAATCCCTTTTCTTTCGCCAAATGCTTTGGAATGGAATGAATATGCCAAACCTTCGCCGCTACCCATGAAATAATGCCAACCGTAACTAAAATGATAAACCACATAAATACAATGGAATCGAGAAGTGCATAAACACTAGGGAGATTTTCAAACTCTAAACTTGTAGGATGTATCTGCATTGGAACACCTATTGTCGTTATTCTATTTATCCTTAGATTTAAAAGCCCTCTTATTCCTTAAAATGGCACATCTAAATTCGATGCAATTAAAATAACGAATACGAAGCGATCCACCAATGGCATACCCGTATTTCTGATATAACAGATTTGATATTTCTAATGAATGACGTTAGTTTATAGTTTATCGATACCTATCAATAAGGGCATAAAATGGATTTAGCCAAATTTGATCTTAATCTACTTAAAACTCTCTTAGTGCTACTGCAAGAAAAAAACACCAATAAAGCAGCTGAGCGACTTAACACTAGCCAGCCTGCGGTAAGTCGCACTCTAGCCAAGATCCGAGAAGAATTTGATGATCCTTTATTTATTCGGCAGTCTCGCGGATTAAAACTCACACCAAAAGCTGAAGAATTGGCGATCAGTTTACCTAAGATCTTCGAAGCGCTTGAAGGAACCCTAAAGAACGACAGCTTCTCGCCCAAGCAGCTAACAGGGAAAATTAAGATAGCAATGAATGGGTTTGTAATTGAAACTCATGGATATCAGATCTGCCAAGCAATTAAAAAAGATGCGCCTAATATCAGCATTGAACTGCATAGTTTTACTCAAACCACTGCGGATGATTTAATTAACGGCGAACTCGATTTTGCTCTTAACTATTATCCTATTGATGTCTCCAAAGAGTTACGACAAGTACCGGTCGGTTTATTTACTTATGCTGCTATCTGTAGTATTAACCATCCGATGGCAAATAAGACAATCGACCTTCAAGAAGTCTTTAATTATCCCCTCGCCGGATTAATCGTTCCTGAATTTAACTTTAAAACCATGTTAGCTCCTCAATATTCAGATAGAGATATTACTAATCAGCCTGAATTCCGTTCTCAGCAAGTCAATCCCATTTTGAAAGCGCTTGAAAACTCAAACATGCTGTTTATTGCTCCACAGAGCTTAATGGATGTACTTGCTCCTAAAAAATACGCTCTTATTGAAGTGGAAGACAAACTAAAGCGCCATGAGATGAAAATCGCATTAATTTACAATACTAAGTACATGAATTCAGAAAAGTTTAACTGGTTAGAACGATTAGTGGATAATATTTTACCCCCGAAGATGGTAAGGCATTAATCGACATGCACTGTTATTAGATTTCTGAGCATAAACACCGTACAATCGGCGGCAAAATATAAACAGCATAGGTAGATTAGTTTGCATACATTAGCGCAGTTACAATCCGGTGAATTACAAGGTATTACTCGATTACAATTAAGTGAAGGATTAACAGAGTTTCCACTTGAGATCTTATCGCTTTCGGATTCATTAGAAATCTTAGATTTATCGAATAATCAATTAACTACGCTACCAATTGAGATCAGTCAATTACCTAACTTGAAGATTTTCTTTGCATCAAACAATCCATTTACTGTGTTCCCTGATGTTCTGGCGCAATGTCAAAATCTTGAGATGATTGGATTCAAATCGTGTCAAATTCAGCATGTTCCTGAAAACGCTTTTCCACCAAAATTGCGTTGGTTGATCTTAACCGATAACCAAGTTGAAGCATTACCTAACTCATTAGGTGATTGCCACTTAATGCAAAAATTGGCATTAGCAGGCAACAAATTGACTGAACTGCCAAACAACTTGTCTCAGCTTCATAACTTGGAATTACTGCGTATTTCAGCAAACCAGTTGATTGAGTGCCCAGAGCAACTGCTTAATTTACCAAAACTGGCATGGTTTGCGTTTGCGGGTAATCCATTCTGTAAATCCGATGTGAAAGTAAAGTCTGTACCTAGTATCGCCTCATCAGACTACACATTAGAAAATGTATTAGGCCAAGGCGCATCAGGTGTCATTTCTAAAGCCCGTTGGAATAAAGAACAAATGGATTTTCCACAAGAAATTGCAGTTAAAGTATTTAAAGGCGAAGTCACCAGTGATGGTTACCCAGAAGATGAATTGCAAGCGTGTTTAAAAGTCGGCAATCACCCAAGTTTGGTGCAATCATTAGCACAGGTGAATGAAGACAATCATCTGGCGTTGATCATGAACTTGATCCCTGCACATTATAAAAACTTAGGTTTACCGCCAAGTTTAGAAAGCTGTACGCGTGATACTTTTCCTGAAGGGTTTACCTTATCGTTAGATCACATCAATAAAATGACCGCTGAAATGCGTAATGTGTTTGACCACCTACATGATAACCAAGTGTGTCATGGTGATTTGTATGCGCATAACACCTTATTTGATGCAGATGCGAACATTATCTTTGGCGACTTTGGTGCCGCGAGTATGTACCACATGCTAAGTGACCCTCAGCAGCTAAAAATTAGAACTATTGAAGAGCGTGCACTGAATCACTTTGTTGATGATTTAATGAGTGTGCTTGATAAGTAATACCAATGTAACTAATCAAAATGAAGGCATTGGATAATCATTGCCAATCATACATACAAGTGAACCCATAAAAGCTTTTTCGTAACGTATTTTTCCTTTTGCGTCAGAGCTTTCCATACTTATATTACCATCCACAATATGATTAATTTCTTGTGCGACTTTTATTGGAACTAACCAAATACAAGCAGCAAGCGAGCAGGCTGGTGACGACGATTCACAGCCTGTTTCGGAGCTTCCTCGTATCCATCGGCTATTCTTCTCTTTGAGTAGCAGTTGCGTCGCGATGTAATCTGGATGGTCAATATACTGATCGCCACCTATCCATGTATCGCTATAAGGCAGATATGGCCCTCGCCAGGTTGGTAAGCCAGGATTCTCAATTAAGTTATTAATATTCAAGTAGCCGAATTTCGTATTGGTATCGGAGGTAATTGGAGGCAAGGTTCCATTGTCATGAAAATATTGCTCAGCTGAATCTAGGACTGTATTAAGCTGCGCAATCAAGCGTTTTGCCTCAAGATCGCGGGAAATACTACTGCTAAACTGGTTGTAGACAAAAAAGCTCACAATAAAAATGAATAAGCTAAACGACACAAGTTTCCATTTTCCTACCTGTCGCAAAAGTTTCAACATATAATCTTTATCTCTCATCAAAAAGGGGCTAAGTAACGATAAGGCCGTTCCTATAGAGAAGATTATACCAGAATAGAATTAAGCATTTTAAATTGAAGCCATGCTTAGCCCGTATTTAAAATAAATATACCTAAATCAGAAATCTTTTTGAGACTCAAACTACTAACTAGATTCTTTATTTTATTACAAATAAAAACTCAATAATTACAATTAGACCGAGAATAATAGAGATCCCCTTCCAAAACAGTAGAGGCTCTCTTTCAAAGATGGCTACCCAAAGCTTAGTTTAATGAGAGACATCGATAAGTGTAATGCTGCCGTCATCATTCACTTCGGTGATCTTCCCTTTTGGCTCTTCCATCAACAGTGATGTTGCAAAGCCAAGTACTGCCGTTGCTGCTATCACCAAGAAAAAGGTTTGGTACTCAACAAAGGAAAGTATGGTTAGATAAACTACAGCACCTACATTGCCATACGCCCCAGTCATCCCCGCTATTTGCCCTGTCATACGACGTTTAATTAATGGAACGGTAGCAAATACGGCGCCTTCACCTGCTTGAACAAAGAAAGAACACGCCATAGCTGCCACCACAGCAAGCCATAGTGGCCACTCACTATCGACTTGACCCATGATAAAATAGCCTACTGCCAACCCTGCGGTTAAGATCATTAATGTCAGTTTTCGACCAAATCGATCCGATATCCATCCACCTCCGGGACGTGACATTAAGTTCATAAACGCATACGCCGAGGCCACCATTCCTGCCATAATAGGCGTCAATTCAAACGTATCTAAAAAAAACAATGGCAGCATAGATACAACGGCTAACTCTGATCCAAAGGTCGCAAAATACAAAACGTTTAATACCGCTACTTGCTTAAATTTATATTGGTGATGTGGCGCAACATTATTGGTAAATATGGCTTTATTAACCTTCCAAACTTGTGATACTTCATAAAAATAAATCACAATTAACGCCATATAAATTGCATTAACCATCACGCTTGAAAGCATATCGATACCCGATGGTAACAATTTCCAAGCCAACAATGCTAATGCGGCATACATTGGTATTTTCATAATCAAAAGCAGATAGAAGTCACTGATAGAGGTCACTTCCATTGCCGTTAAATGGGTAGGTTTAAAATACGTCCCGCCTTTTGGTGTGTCAGTAACATTCGAATAAAATACAAAAGCAAACAGTAAACTCATGACTCCGGTGATCGCGACTGCATAACGCCAACCCTCATCACCACCAAACCATAGAGCAACCGTTGGCAACGTAAATGCAGCGGCGGCAGAGCCAAAGTTACCCCAGCCCCCATAAATCCCTTCAGCAGTACCTAGCTCATGATGAGGAAACCATTCTGAAACTAAACGAATACCGACGACAAAGCCTGCCCCGATGAACCCAAGTAAAAAACGAGCAATGGCTGCTTGCAAAAACGAATCAGAAAAAGCGAACATAAAGCAAGGAAGAGAACAGACAGCAAGTAAGGAAGAATAGACCATTCTTGGTCCATATTTATCCGTTAGCATTCCGACAATAACGCGTGCAGGGATCGTCAAAGCGACGTTAAGAATTAATAAAGTTTTTATCTGCTCAGAGCTTAATCCAAGCGTTTCTTTAACGACATTAAGTAAAGGAGCAAAGTTAAACCACACCATGAATGTAATAAAAAAAGCCATCCAGCTTAAATGCAGTACTTTCATCTTTCCGGAAAATGAAAACAGTGAAAATTTATCTGTCATCATTGAGTCCTTTAATGAGTTAGACATATTTGTACATAGTGATCCATCACACGCACAGAGTAAGTCGTTAACGATATATCCGGTGATGCTTATAAAGCTGTGAAGATAGGTAAGATTCACCTTCTAATGGCCCCATACTCCTAGTGAGATCACATCGCTAACCTATCGGATCTTAGTTTGATAACGCTCACTTAGCTTACAGTAAAGGCACATCAACTCGAAACGACCATATAGCGACGATTTACAATGTAAACAATGAAATTCAAGCACGAGTTAAAATCACCAACGACATTGCTGAATCCTCCCTGTTTATGCCAATTCATTAAAACAATTCAACACAGTTATCGAGTATTTAAACCAGTTAGGATGATCAGTTATTTACTACGATTGGTATTACTCTATAACTAAATTGAAGAATAAAAAATGGCTCTATAATCAAATTTAAACTTAGCATACGACTTAATTCGCTTAAGCATAATCTGATGTAAAGCCATTTATCACTTATTTTTGGAAAGGATACACAGAACCAAGCTGCATGATTTGTGTTAACTCATCCAACGCTGCTCGTGATTCTAATAACAATTGAGGATCAGCAAGATCTTTGTCTTCAATACGATCACGGTAGTGCTTATCAGCCCACAGATTTAGCGTTGTAAATAGCTGATCGTTCATCAAGGTATGTTGATTGACGGCTTTTTTCTCTGCTTCATTTAATACGACACGTAGACGTAAACACGCTGGCCCACCGCCATTTTGCATACTCTGTTTTAAATCAAAGGTATGCAACTCATCAATACCGCGTTTTTGTTCTACTAGCTCATTTAGATACGCCCATACTCTTGGATTCTCACGACAATGTTGTGGAAGAATGATCAAGGTAGTCCCGTCCGATTTAGTGATTAGCTGACTGTTAAACAGGTAAGTTTCGACTGCATCTTGCACCGACACTTTATCTGTTGGAACCTCTATAACATTAAAGCCAGAACCATAAGAAGCACTTAGATCTGACTTCACTTGCTCTTGATTCAAAAATGCTTGTTGATGGCAAAATAAGGTGTTCTTATTACCGACAGCAATAACATCATTATGAAAGACACCTTGGTCAATAACATCAGGGTTCTGTTGTGCAAATACCGTAAATTGATCGCGTAAACCATGCGTTCGTGCAATCGCTTCACTGGCTTCTAATGTCTGGCGTGCAGGGTATTTTTTCGGAGCAAGGTAGCTCTCATCAAACGCACTTTTACCAAAGACAAAGAACTCAACGCCTTGTTCGCCATATTCATTACAAAAACGAGTGTGGTTTGCCGCCCCTTCATCACCAAAGTAGTCACTGTGTGGCAACGCTTCATGATGAGCAAAGTGCTTTTCATCCGCAAACGTGGCTTTTAAGATATTACCCGTCACTTCATCTTCAATTGAACGGTGAAACTTATTAATTAAGTTAGCAGGAGTAAAATGGACTTTGCCATCAGAGGTATCTGCACTTGGAGAAACCGTACCTGCGTTTGCTGTCCACATACTTGAGGCAGAGCTACACGCAGCGAGTAGTTGTGGTGAATATTGATGAGATTTTTGTAACACTTCAGCGTCTGAGCCAGAAAAGCCTAAACGACGCAGAGTATGAATGTCTGGACGCTCTTGTGGCGCTAACACCCCTTGAGTAAAGCCCATATCATGCAGAGCCTTCATTTTTTCTAGGCCTTGCTTTACTGCTTGTTTTGGGTTCGATGCGCCGGATTTATTATTTTTAGAGGCGATGTTCCCTACCGATAAACCGCTGTAGTTATGCGTTGGCCCAACAAGGCCATCAAAATTCGCTTCAACTGCTTTCATATATTCCCTCATGACTGTTCTTTACTGCGTATTGAGTTCTTTGACTCAATCTATTTCGCTGATAGTAGCAAATTAAACTCAGTCAGCAGCATTTAATCTCATCAAACAAGCGTGCAATCACAACTTTTATTTAACATTTACGCTATTTTAATTAACTATTCTCCGTAATCAAATATCTATGCAGATTTCTATTCCAACGCTCGGTCATATCATAGTTTATACGGTGACCAGCTACTTATTCATCGGTAAAAACTATTAAAATGATAGTTGATAATAATTCTCATTTGCATATACTAATAATCATTCGCATTTACTGATGGCTTTATTATTATGATGACTACTCATTCTTTCTCACAATCACTCTCGCTTTCGCAGTTTTCACTGCAACACAAGCGTCTATTATTGCCTATCACTTTATTAGCCTTAGTGGGGGCCGAAACGACAAGAGAAATCACCGTCACAACCTTATCTGATGCTTTTTGGGCGGTATCTACCTACGTAGCTTTCACATTGGTTATTTATCATTACCTATCGAATATAATGGGTAAAACCAACCGTATTACTGCGCTTTATAATAAATCTCGTACCAACCAAGTGGTGTTTTCATCTTTACTTGGTGCTCTGCCTGGCTGTGGTGGTGCCATTGTCGTTACCACTCAATACATTAGCGGTAAAGTTGGTTTTGGCTCAGTCGTTGCAGTATTAACGGCTACCATGGGTGATGCGGCGTTCTTATTAATTGCAGCACAACCTAAAGTGGGATTTGGCGTAATGGCATTAGGCGTTGTGGTTGGTGCCATCTCAGGCATTGTTGTCAATGCATTACATAAAGACGATTTTTTACGCCCTGAGACTCAAGATAAACAACAAGATCAAAAATCTGAAAATTCAGAACAAAACACATCATGCTTACAAGTAAAGGCGATCAACTTACAGGGTGTATTTTGGAAATTGGTATTAATTCCTGCAACAGTGATTGCCCTACTCGGTTCGTTCCAAGTGGATATCAATCAACTGTTTCATTTACCACAACACAGCATTGAATGGATTGGCGCAATATTAGCGATTGGCAGCATGATGTTATGGTCGTTAACCAAAGAGATCAGTGATTATCAGTCAACGGTTTCAGAAGATAATAAGTGTGTAAGTTCGCACCCAATGCAAAAGGCTGCGCAAGACACTAACTTTGTCTCAGCTTGGGTAATTGTCGCTTTCTTAATTTTTGAACTAACCACCTACTTCTCAGGCATCAATTTACAAACGGTCTTCTTAGGTTATGGAATGTGGATGCCACTGATTGGCTTGGCGATTGGTTTACTTCCGGGTTGTGGTCCTCAGATTTTAGTGACGAGCCTATATTTATCCGGTGCGATGCCAATGTCAGCACAGCTTTCAAATGCAATTTCAAATGATGGTGACGCGCTATTCCCGGCAATTGCTTTAGCACCAAAAGCGGCAATGGTTGCGACCTTCTACTCAGCAGTTCCTGCCTTTGTAGTTGGCTATGGTTATTACTTCTTGTTTGAGATGTAAGTTATTGTTCAGAACATGCGAATGAAAAAGGCGACAGTATTATGCTGTCGCCTTTGGTATATAAAAATAACAACGAAATTTACTTCGGTTTTTTCTTTAATACTTCATCAATATCCGCGGCACAATGACGCTCTGGCACTTGCTCCCACTCTTCGCCCCACCCACGATTGACAATTTTACCGCGCTGTACTGCTTCTCTGGCTTCAAGCATTTTTGCCCAGCGCACTACGTTGGTGTAAGAGTCTACTTGTAAAAACTCCGCAGCATCATACAAGTTACCTAATACTAGGTTGCCATACCACGGCCAAATCGCCATATCAGCAATGCTGTACTCTTCACCTGCAACGTAAGTATTTTTAGCAAGTTGCTTATCAAGTACGTCTAACTGGCGTTTTGCTTCCATAGAAAAGCGGTTAATTGGGTATTCTTGTTTTTCATCAGCGTAGGCATAGAAATGACCAAAACCGCCACCTAAAAATGGTGCAGAGCCTTGCGCCCAAAATAGCCAATTAAACGTTTGTACTCTCGCACTGCCTTCTTTTGGTAAAAACTGACCAAATTTCTCAGCCAAATGAACCAAGATAGAAGCCGATTCAAAAACATGAACTTCAGGATCAACAGAATGATCAACCAAAGCAGGGATTTTTGAATTTGGATTAACATCCACAAAGCCTGATGAGAATTGATCACTCTCACCAATATTGATTAAGTAGGCATCGTATTCAGCCTCTTTAATGCCTAGCGCTAATAACTCTTCTAATAGAATCGTTACTTTTTGACCATTAGGCGTCGCTAAAGAATAAAGCTGTAAAGAATGCTCGCCTACCGGAAGCTTTTTCTCATGCCTTGCACCTGATTCTGGGCTATTGATATTCGCCCATTTATTACCGCCATCAGTGTCATTAACCCAAATTTTCGGTGGTGTGTATTCAATTGCCATCGTCATTCCTTATCCATTTAAAAAGTTAAGTACATCGCTACCTTGTTATCTATTAATATAGACGACTTTTTAATAATGCTACGGTTCCTTCTGATTTTTCATAATCAATTGGAAACTCAATCAGCTCATCTTCTGTTTTAAAAAATAAAGAAGGAAAGCCACTTCGACCAATTGATCGAGAAAATGTAATTTCATCTAACAATGCTTGGTTTGTCTCTGGAGATAATAAGTCTAACTCGAAGCGAGTCATATCTAAGCCAATATTTCTAGCACAGTCGAGCAATACGTCATTATCACTTGGATTCTTAGCGTCTAAATAATAAGCGGTTTGGATTGCCTCAAGCATTGCTAATTCAGCACCTTGAGATCGTGCAGCAAGAATGGCACGGCAAGAGGGATATGTAGAACGACGCGGTGTATTTTTCTCCCAAAAGTCATGATTGAAAGAAGTACCTAGGTAATTTTCTATTTTTTGCCAATATGACGCAATTTGAACCTGCATCTCTTGTGGCATAGGCTCGGCTGAATCTGGCGCTAACCCACCAAGAACATAGACAATATCGACATCATTAGAAACGGCTTTCTTCACCTTATCCCATACTGGTTTATAACCCCAACACCATGAACACATTGGATCATAAACGTAATAAAGTATCGCTTTTTCATCTGACATAATTTAATTCCTTTATATAAATATCAGTGATACCAATCACAGTAAGTAAGTGATCAATAATAGCGAAGGAAAAATGCTTGAGAACAAGGCGAAATTTTTTGATAAGTAGTTATTCTACAATCAAAAATTTCAACGCAGTTATCGAGCATTTTAACCAGCTAGGATGATCAGTTATTTACTACGATTGGTATAGTCATTCCTTTCATCATATGGGATGCATTACTTAATAGCAAAAAATCAAAGAAGGGCATAGAATCGACACCATTCAAATAGCGCACTACTGTCGTGTTGATGTAGATTATTAAAAGGTTCGTTATGTATACATTTTTTGGGGCTTTGGCTTTTATTATATGGGGATTAGTGCCTGTTTACTTCCACCAACTGGAAGGCTTCAGCCCTGCATTAATTCTATCTAACCGTATCTTTTGGTCGGCTGTGATTCTAATTGCTGTTTTTTGCTTTAAACCCAACTTAATAGATAAGAAACAATGTACAGCTAAAAATATCTCTATCGCTTTTGTGGCGGGGATCTTGATGAATTTATCGTGGTTGGGATTTGTGTATGCAACCATCACCAATAATATCATGGCAGCATCATTAGCCTTTTATATTACGCCTGTTTTTGTGTTCTTTATGGGCTTTGTCTTTTTTAAAGAAGAACTTAAATCTCCCCAAAAAATTGCTCTATTTCTGATGGTATTGGCCATTGTTAGTTATGTTTATTTAGATCAACAATTGCCTGTTTTAAGTTTGGCTATTTCACTCTCTTTTGCTAGCTATATTGCCATTAAAAAACTGATTAAATTAAATACGTTTGGTGCGATTTTCTTTGAGCATATCCTTTTTGCACCTATTGCCTTGTGGTACATCATGACTCACTCTGATGGCCTCTTATTGGCAGATTTTGGCAAGTTAACGGGAACGGCACCATTGCAGCTCGCTTCAATCCTGCTATTGAGTATCTCTATTCTCAAAACACCATTAAGCAAGATAAGCTTACTTCAATATATTGAACCGACTTTGCATCTCGCCTTAGCAATATGGATTTATCATGAACCTATCTCTAATGGTCAAAAATGTGCCTTAATATTGGTTATTCTTTCTATCATGGTTGCTAACATCAAAATGAAGAAACCAAATAAGCCGAATCTTGCTAATAAAAGCTAATTGGCAGATAAAAATCCAACTCAAATTCTTCGGTTTCATTTAAAAAATGATTTTTGTGGTAACGTACATACGCTGGTGTTGATCTTAATTTAAAACCTGACGCCGGCAACCATTTCTCTAATACTGTACTGATTTGTGGCAATAGTTGCCCATATACACCATGTAACCGAAACACCGCATGTAACCCGCCAGGAATCACCATTTGATTTACCACCCCACGATATTTCAATGGATTATCAATCACAATGCACGCCACATAACGACACTTATTAAGTTCAACCCATGCAGGATTTGAATGATGCAAGCCAAACTGAGTAGAGAAATCTCGATTCTCAGTATCTGCCCACGCTTTTAATACCAGCCACGCATTTCGAATTGAACGATTATAGCCATCATGCCTCACATAAGCTGCCAACAGCTCTGAAACTTCTGTGATTTTTGGTTGAGGCAATACTCTATCAGCCACACTTAAATACCCCTCTGCAATTTCAGGATCTTTCAAATACGGTTTATCTGATATCTGTAAATCATGCTTGCGCCATTCCCCCGGAGACATATCAAAAGTCGCCTTAAACGCACGACTAAAAGAAGAGAGCGAGCTAAACCCACAGGTATTGGCAATGTCTAAAACGGTCGACTTAGTATCAAACATAAGCTGATTCGCGGCATATTCCATGCGAGTTCGGCGAATATACTGATGAATCGACTCTCCCACCACTTGTTTAAAGATGCGATGAAAATGCTGCTCTGAATACGCCGCTACCTCAGAAAGTTCTTTTGCCGTAAGCTCTTTGCTGATGTCTTTATGTATATAAAACAGAACATCATTGATTCTTGATATGTGTTGTTGGGTCATAAACTCAAAATAGCATAAATGGACATATTTATAAGCATAAACGGACAAACATAGTTGTGCAACGCCTTGTACTATCAAAGGATAAAATAAATAAGATAATGATGGGAACACATATGGAAATAGCTCACTCACTGCAACAGATCCAATCTTCTTATATCAGAGAGATCTTAGCGGCAGCAACGGACAAGAATGTTATCTCTCTCGCAGGTGGATTACCTGATGAGAAAACGTTCCCAATTGATTTAATGAAGCCAACATTAGAAAGCCTGTCTGATATGCCAGAAGTCTTTCAATACGGTGCGACTGCAGGTTATGGCCCTCTGTTAGAACTACTGACAGAAATGTACCAATTACCAGAAACGCATATGCCAATGATCTGTACTGGCTCTCAGCAAGGATTAGATCTTATTGCGCGAGCTTACATTAATCCAAATGATACCGTAGTAATGGAAGCACCGAGCTACCTTGGTGCTATGCAAGTATTTGGTTTGGTTCAAGCCAATATTGCAACCGTATCTCAAACAGATTTTGGTCCTAATCTTGAAGAGTTAGAGCAATGCTTTATTCAAGATTCACCAAAAATGTTCTATGCCGTGCCTGATTTCCACAACCCTACAGGCGTATGTTGGTCATTAGAAACACGCAAAAAAGTGGCTGAACTGTGTATCAAATACAAAGTCGCTTTCATTGAAGATGCGCCATATCGTGAACTGCGCTTTACTGGTGAAGCGCTGCCAATGGTTTCAACTTTTTGCCCTGACGATTCTATCGTGCTACGTTCATTCTCAAAAATTGCTTCTCCGGGTTTACGTATTGGCGCAGTAACAGGCAAGAAAAGCTATTTAGAACCTCTGATTAAAGTAAAACAAGGCGCTGATTTACATTCAAGCGTACCAATGCAAGCTCTACTGGTTGGTTTATTAAAACACGCTGATTTTGGTCTGCACATGGAACAAATTCAAGCACTGTATAAAACTCGCTATGAAGTGCTATTTGCGGAACTTCAGAAACAATTACCTAAAAATTGTGTGCTTAATCCTGTTGATGGCGGCATGTTCATTTGGTTATCTCTACCTGATTGCGACACTTTCGCTCTGGCTAAAACATTAATTGCTAACGGCGTAGCAGTGGTACCAAGCCCTGTATTTTATCCAAAACCAGAAGGCGCACCCTCAGCATTACGCTTAAACTTTACTAATGCAAACCCAGAAGAATTGGTTGAAGCCGTAGGTCGTTTAACTAAAGTATTGAATGAAGCGCTAAACTAGGCGTAGACTAATAATCACAATATTTATAATTTGAGTAGTATATAAATGAAAATATTCAGTAATTTTGAAAGTGGTAACATCCATGTCGTTGCAGCGAATACACCTGATGATATTCAGTTAACTATTCCTGCTGATAACCAAACTGAGATCTCTCAATGGTTTCACTTTCGCCTAGAAAGCCAGCCTCAACAGCAGCATTCATTTAAAATTTTAGGATTGGCTAAATCTGCTTATCCTGAAGGTTGGCAAGATTACGATGTGGTTGCTTCTTATGACCGTGAAGAGTGGTTCCGCATTCCAGCTGAATTTGATGGTGATATACTTAGTTTTAATGTAATGCCAGAGTACCGTTCAATGTATTTCGCGTACTTTGCACCTTACTCGTACGACCGTCACCAAGACCTACTTCACGGTGCACAAACGCACCACAGCTGCCAGTTAGAAACGCTTGGTGTGACATTAGATAATAATGACATCAGTATTCTAACGATTGGTGAGCCTGCCGAAGGTAAGAAAAACATCTGGATCACTGGTCGTCAGCATCCGGGTGAGACAATGGCGGAGTGGTTCATTGAAGGCTTATTATCACGCCTATTAGATGAAACCGACACCGTTGGTCGTGCCCTACTTGATAGCGCTGTTTTCCATATCGTTCCTAACATGAACCCAGATGGCAGTATCCGTGGTCATTTACGTACCAATGCGATTGGCGTGAACTTAAACCGTGAATGGCAAACACCATCAATGGAAAGATCCCCTGAAGTATTCCTTGTTCGTGAGCGTATGCTAGCAACCGGCGTTGATATGTTCTTAGATATTCACGGCGATGAGGCTATTCCATACAACTTCGTTGCAGGCAGTGAAGGCCTTCCTTCTTACAATGAGCGTATTGCTGAATTAAAGAATACCTTTAAACAAGCGCTACTAACGATTACTCCTGAGTTTCAAGACGAGATTGGCTACGACAAAGATGAGCCAGGTACTGCAAACTTAACCGTTGGTTCTAACTGGGTTGGTGAGCAATTCAAATGTCTATCTTATACTGTTGAAATGCCATTTAAAGATCATATTAGCCACGCTGATGAGCTGTATGGTTGGTCTCCTGAGCGAAGCATCGCCTTTGGTCAAGACACGCTATCTGCTATTTGGGCTACCGTTGGTAAGCTGTAGTCTCTTTTGATAAAAACTAAAAAACGCCGTAGATAATACTCTACGGCGTTTTTATTTAAAGTAATATTACTACTACTGTACTTTGGACTGGATTTCTGTTCCTGCTTCTTTCAATAAATTAAACGGTGACATAATCACGCCTTTTACTGCACCTTGCGTTGCTTGCTGAGAAAGCTCTTCCGTTTTATCTATAATTTGATCGGCTTTGAGCATAATAGGTGGGATTTCTTTACGTAATCTTTCCGACTCTTTGATTACCGCAGGAATGGTCGTTACGCGGTATCCCTTACTCTCTACAAACGCTTTAGGGAAAACGTGTTCACGATAATTCTTCAATTCAACCAAAGTATTAGGCACAGTTTCTTTATTAACGGTATTCATTACTGTGATCACTTCAGGTAATGATTCTGTACGAATGGACTTTACTTCATTGAGGATCATCGGGATTTTATGGTCAACAGAAGCAACCGTCTTGTTTACATCCTTAATGGTGTCCTTTACTTCACTGACTAAGGTTAAAACTTGAGGAGTCAAATCTTCAATGTGCTGAGCCAATAGTAGCCACTGATCAATTTCCAATTTATCAGCCGTTTTATTCACTTCACTCATTAACTCTGGATATTTCTCGACAACGGTATTTACTGAGTTAGTAAACGCGTAAATCGTGTACCCCAAATAAAAAATTGAGATCGCTAATAACGCCTGTATTGCTATTCCTAATCGAGCCAACATAACCACACCTATTACTGCATTTTCTTAACGAGAAATAGATTATCAAGCCAATGCCAATAATACGCCACCCACTGTTAATGCTGCAGACAAGTATTGCCCTGCAGAATAAGAGGAATCATTTTCTTCTTCGATTTTATCCGGGTGATCAATGCCCAAAGCACCATGAGCAAAAGATTCAACATCATCTGTAACGCCCTTGTTTAACTCACGATTTGCTTGGCTTTCTTTCTCAATATCTTGCAATGCATACAATAACGCTTTTCCTTCACTTGATAGGCTTACTTGGTTGTCACTCACCTTTACTGCCGAACCCATTGAAGATACTTTCACACTTGGATTATCAGCCGTTGCAATAGGATGCATTGGCTTAGAGTATGTCATTGCATTTTGATATGAAGAAACACCATTTAACATTGTCATTACCTTTTGGTTAATAATTCATCTTCTTATAACTATAGCGGTCAATATGTAGAAAACTTGTGAATCTTTAAGCATGATTATTTGATTTATTGATGTATGTCACTATTTTTTGCAAGTATATTCTCGTTTCTTTTATTTATTTTAATCATCACTTGATCTCTTTCTTTCTTACCTCTAATATCAATCGTAATTAAACGATTAAGAACTTAGGGAGGATAAGCGATGCCAGCAACTTGCAAAACTAATACTATATGTCGTTTTAGCTCAACAGAACAAGATAATCAGCAAGAGAAGACGTTAGCTACATTAGCAAAAGCACTTTCACACCCTGCTCGTATTCGTATCTTACGTATTTTGTCATCATTAGAAAAATCAGGCGGGTGTTTGAATAGTGATTTAGTCTCCGATTTAGGTCTGGCCCAATCGACTGTATCTGAGCATCTACGTGTACTTAAAGAAGCAGGTTTTATTACGGCTGAACCTATTCCACCCAAAATGTGCTATCGCATTAATAGAGACTGTCTTCAGAAGTTTGATAACTTAACTCATACGATTTTGGACTAAAATGTAACCTTAATTATTTAGATAATCACGTAGTTAAACACTTTTCATTTAATATTCTCAACATCACCCTAAACCATCGCCTTTCGACGATTTTCGATGCTTATATAAGGAGCTTTTATGCAACCAAAACTCAATTTTCTAGATAGATATTTAACACTGTGGATTTTTATCGCTATGGCTATTGGTGTATTACTTGGGGTTCAGCTCCCTCAAGTTACACAATGGAATGAATCCATGTCGGTCGGGACAACCAATATTCCTTTAGCTATTGGTTTGATCTTAATGATGTATCCACCACTAGCCAAAGTGAATTACAACTTGCTTGGTACTGTCGTAAAAGACAAACAAGCCATTACACTCTCTCTTATTATGAACTGGGTTGTTGGCCCTATTCTTATGTTTATTCTGGCATTGACCTTTTTAGGTGATCACCCAGGTTACATGGTCGGTATTATTCTGATTGGCCTAGCTCGCTGTATTGCTATGGTATTAGTATGGAATGATATTGGGGGAGGAAATAAAGAATATGGTGCCGCTTTAGTTGCGATTAACTCTGCGTTTCAAATCGTGACATACAGTTTTATGGCATGGTTGTTTATTAGTGTTCTTCCACCTGTATTTGGTTATGAAAGCATGGTGGTTGATATCTCTATGTTGGACATTGCTGAAAGTGTTCTGATTTATCTTGGTATCCCATTCCTAGCTGGATTTTTAAGCCGTAAAATTCTGGTCTCTCAAAAAGGCGAAGAGTGGTACAACACGGTTTTCATTCCTACGATTTCACCGATTACCTTGATTGCGCTTCTGGGTACGATTGTTCTTATGTTTAGCTTAAAAGGAGAGATGATCCTTGAGCTTCCAATGGATGTGGTTCGCATTGCCATTCCACTGGCTATCTATTTTGTCTTAATGTTCTTCACTAGTTTCTTTATCGGTAAGAAGATGGGGATCCCTTATGATAAGAACGCCTCTATCGCTTTTACAGCAACGGGAAATAACTTTGAACTAGCGATTGCGGTTTCTATTGCGGTATTTGGTTTGAACTCTGACCAAGCTTTTGCAGGTGTTATTGGGCCTCTGATCGAAGTGCCCGTCTTAATCGCTTTGGTTAATATCGCATTAAAAATGAAAGGAAAATCAGAAGACAAAGCGGTCGTTTAATCTTTATAAAAACAATAATGGAGTGTTAAACCCACTCCATTATTTTCATTAATACTAACTTGCTAATGTCTTTTTCTCACCGTAGCGATCAACTAAATCATCAATCATTAATGGCTTATCAAAGTAATAGCCTTGCAGTAAGTCACAATGATACTCTTTTAATTTTTGATGCTGCTCTATAGTTTCGACCCCTTCTGCTACCACTTTCATATGACAAGAAGAGCCAATCGCTATAATCGCTTTCACTAACGTATCGCTTTGCTTATTACTCAGTAATTTATCAACAAAAGAGCGATCTATTTTAATTTCAGTAATAGGCAAGTTATTTAAGTAATTCAGTGACGAATAGCCAGTACAAAAATCATCTAATGAAATACCAAAACCATGATCTCTAAAGCGATTTAAGATAGGTGAAATAGAATGTAGATCTTCAATAAAGATATTCTCAGTGATCTCTAAGGTAATGCGCTCAATATCAATGCCAACACGCTTAACAATGGATAGTACCTTATCTTCAAAACCAGGATATGAGAATTGCTTTGGCGAAATATTAATCGAGACCCCTATTGCATTAACGCCATTAGGCATAAGCGCCAATGTATCTCGACACGCCGTTTCAAATACAAACTCACCCACTTGATGGATCAAACCAGTACGTTCAGCTAAAGGAATAAAATCCAGTGGTGAGATAAAACCAAGATCATCACTATTCCAACGGCATAACGCTTCTACGGCACAGATTTGTTGTGTTTCTGCATCAATCTGAGGTTGATACACAACACCGATCTCATTACTGCCTAACGCTTGTCTTAAATGGTTTTCTAATTGAAAATCATGCTGGACTTGCTGATTAATTTCAGCATCATAGAATAAAACATTTCCTTTCTCTTGATCTTTTACTCTATATAAAACGATATCTGCTTTTGAAATTAACTCTTCGACACTATGTCCATCATCTGGATACATAGAAACACCAATAGAACAACTTGTTTGTACCTGGTTGCCAGCTAACAAAAACGGTTTCTCAAAGGTTCCTAAAATTTGCTCAACTTTATGCCTTGCTTCATCACTGTTTTTTAATAATGGCAAACAAAAAACAAATTCATCTCCTCCAAATCGGGCAACAAAATCATTTTTTCCTAGAATTAACTCAAAGCGTTTGCCTATTTGTTGTAATAATTGGTCACCAGCAGAATGACCAAACTGATCATTCACATTTTTAAAATCATCAAGATCAACAAAAACAACCGCCACTTTTTTATCTTCTAATCTAGATAAACCAATATTTTTTTGAATTTTAGTCGATAATAAGGTGCGATTTGGCAGGTTCGTTAGCAAATCAAACTCAGCCATGTACTGCATCTCATTTTTACTGCTCTCAAGACGCTCATAATCCCCAATGACTTGCTCTTCTAACAAGATAACGTGATTAGTCACTCGTTTACCAATTACAAGAACAATCACAGTTAACAAGATCGTTAGCAGCACGCTGAATGCCAACATAATTTGTAATTCGAGATGAGATTCGACAATCAATTTTTGTTTCTTTTGCTCGGTTAGCTTTGTGATATCAGACGTATAAAAACCTGTTCCTATGACCCAATTCCAATCCTTGATAAGGCGAACGTAACTGATTTTTTCTTCAATATCTCCAGAATGAACATCAGTGTGTTCATAAGTAAAAAAATCACCTGTTTTAGCTATTTGAATTAATTCTTGGTGTTTCTCATTATCATTAGACAAAAATAAAGAAGGATGATCAGTGATGATTTTCTGATTCTGTAGTTTAACACTACCGTCAATATCCGAAACAAAGATATAACCAGTATTGCCCAAATTCACACTCGAGAGCATGCTTAGTACTTGAGCTTGTATTTGCTTCTCAATATCTTCTACATAAGCACCTGAGCCAATATACCAACCAAGAGATTCTAAATAGCGATCAAAACTGACTTTTTCAAATTCTCTATCTTGTTGACTTGGTTTTATATACCAATAGTGATTATATGCTTGACCAGTTTCCTTTATTGACTTGAGTTGATTCTGAATAATGTAATTACCACGTGAATCGACCATATCAAGCATCAATGTATTTTCCATTTCAGGTAAAATTGGGTGCATAATATTTCGCCCCTCCATATCATAGATATAGAAGTAACCCGTTCCATCATCAAATCTCATCGCTCTTAAGGTATCTATTATCAGCTGTTTGACTTCACTGAGTGGTTTATCTTTATTTATCTTAAGCAAACCATCGACAATACTAAAAGCGGTTTGTACTCGAAGACGTAATTTCTCACGAGCTATCCTATCAATGAGGGCTTTTTCATGCTCGATTTGTTGATAGGCTTGTTCAACAACGGCTTGTGCTTGCTGTTGTTTTGTTTCTAACACCTCACTATGAACCGCATCAAGCAATGCGGTTATTTTCCTTTCGTTACTATTAATAACATTCAAATTTAGAACGATAGTAAATACAACGATCACCATAATTGGTAAATACTGTAGTAATCGTAGTAATTTACTGTTTTTTAGTGAATGCATAAATACTCAAACTCGCCTAGAAAATAAACAGTGATATTTTGCCCTATATTTTATAATACATCAAACCCTAAAATGAAATATGTTAGAACTTGAGCTATTTTACCGTTAACAAGAAAAAGGGTTATGCTTACTCCTATACCATGAGTTCTGTTATTCTTACCTTCTGTTTACGCTTGGAAAGTCAGAATGAAACCCTCTATCGAAAAAGTCTTACTTCAAATCGCATTGGATCTTAGCTCTAACTTATCCAGTGATTTGCATTATCAGCGCTTAATCTCTTCTATTCATCACGTATTCCCTTGCGACGCCAGTGCATTATTTGTATTAGATGCTGATAGCTGCCTTAAACCTGTCGCTGTACAAGGGCTTTCTACTGCGGTTTTGGGCCGTTGTTTTCCACCAAAAGTACACCCTCGATTACAAGCCATTTTAGAGAGCAAACACCCTGTCCGTTTTGAATCCAATTCAGACTTACCAGACCCCTTTGATGGCTTATTATTGGTGGATGAACACGTCAGTATTGAAGTGCATGATTGCCTAGGTTGTAGCCTGTACGTAGAAGATACTTTAGTCGGTCTATTAACCTTAGATGCGTTAGAGGTGGGTGCCTTTAAAAAGATAGATAACATCACGATTGAAACCTTCGCAGCCCTTGCTGCAGCTACCTTGCACAACAAAGCATTAATAGAAACCTTAAAGAACAGCAATCAACAACAAAAATCCATCAACCAAGCGCTAATCCAACAAGCTCGAAACCAAAAAGGTGAGTTGATTGGCATTAGCCCTCAGATCCAACGATTACGTACCAATATCAAGATGGTAGCCTCTTCTGACTATGCCGTTTTGATCAGCGGTGAGACCGGTTGTGGTAAAGAATTGGTCGCTCATTCTGTACATGAACAATCTCTTCGTAATGAACAAGCAATGATTTATGTAAACTGTGCAGCCTTGCCTGAATCCTTAGCTGAAAGTGAGCTGTTTGGTCACGTCAAAGGCGCGTTTACTGGTGCCAATAATCACCGAGCAGGTAAATTTGAATTGGCGGATAATGGCACTATTTTCTTAGATGAAATTGGTGAATTGCCCTTGTTAATTCAAGCCAAATTATTGCGTGTTATTCAGCAAGGTGAAGTGCAACGTGTCGGTTCTGATAAAAACGTCATGGTAAATGTGCGTATCATCGCCGCAACCAACCGTAATTTAGAGCAAGAAGTAGAAGCAGGACGCTTTCGAGCTGACTTATTTCACCGTTTAAATGTGTTCCCAATAAACGTGCCACCACTGCGTGATCGTGACGGTGATATTTCTGTTTTAGCTGGGTATTTATTAGATAAAGTTCGTACCCAATTTAACGTGCCAAATCTTCATATTCATCCACGAACGTTAACTCATTTAGAGAATAGCCAGTGGCTAGGTAATGTACGAGAACTTGAACATACGTTAATGCGTGCAGGGCTTAGAGCAATACAAGAAAGTGACAGCAGCATTACTCTTGCGCACTTTTTAGGGGATGTTGAGCACACAAATGATGTTAAAATAACAACAGCATTATTACCGAAAGAGAGTAAACCGATGCGAGAATTGGTAGAAAGCTATCAAAAGCAACTGATTGAGCACGCTTTATCCGAATCGAATGGAACATGGTCAAAAGCCGCCGAGTTTCTTCAAATGGATCGCGGTAATTTATATCGAATGGGGAAAAAATTCGGCCTGTAAATCTTATAAAAAACCATCTAATGATGTATTTATGACATCGTATACGTTGTTATAAATACATCACTGAAACATCACCAACTTTAAAAACCATTACAAATCAACAAGTTAAAGTTGGCACATCCTATGCAATAGAGAACTCATCAATGTAGAATCAAGTCTCGATTAGTTCAGCAATTTGCTCAAGGCAGCAGAACGTACTGAACTAACAGGATTTGAACAATATGTATTCAATGACTGGAGTTCCAACTATGTTCTGTATCCAATGTGAGCAAACAATTCAAACACCTACAACGAAAGGCTGTTCTTTTGCACAAGGTATGTGTGGTAAAACAGCAGAAGTATCTGACTTACAAGATATCCTAGTTTATACACTACAAGGTGTATCTTTCTGGGCAGAACAAGGTCGTAAAGTAAATGTAGTGATTGATGAGATCGATCACTGGGCACCAAAAGCCTTCTTCGCAACACTAACCAACGTTAACTTTGATCCTGAGCGTGTTATCGAATTCGCACTGCAAGCGCACGCTTATAAAAAACAACTTGAAGAACAAGTTCGTGCAGCGGCTCTTCTTAGCAATACTGAATTATCAGAGCTTTCTCCTGCGGCACTATTTGATTTACCAACCAACGTAGAAGAGTTAATCGCATTGGCTCCACAAGCAGCCGTTAACCGCGGTCACGATTCAGAGCATGAAGATGTGATTGGTCTACGTCTACTTTGTCTTTACGGCTTAAAAGGTGCAGCAGCTTATATGGAGCACGCACGTGTTCTTGGTCAAACTGATGACGCTGTTTTTGCTGAATATCACCAGATTATGGCATGGCTAGGTACTGATCCGACAGAGCTAAACGCATTACTAGAATGTTCTATGCAAATCGGTTTAATGAACTACCGCATCATGGAAATGCTAGATTTAGGCGAGACTGATACCTTTGGTCACCCAGAACCATCACAAGTAAACGTTAAAACCATTGAAGGTAAATGTATTCTTGTTTCTGGTCACGATTTACATGACTTAGAAAAAATCCTTCAACAAACAGAAGGCAAAGGCATCAACGTTTATACTAACGGTGAAATGCTTCCTGCTCACTCTTACCCTGAGCTTAAAAAACACCCTCACCTTGTAGGTAACTACGGCAGTGCATGGCAGAACCAGCAAAAAGAATTTGCTAACTTCCCTGGCGCAATCGTTATGACATCAAACTGCCTATTGAACCCAAATGTAGGTCTATACGCCGATCGTCTATTCACACGTAGCATTGTTGGCTGGCCTGGCGTTGCTCACTTAGAAGGTGATGATTTTACAGCAGTTGTTGATTGTGCATTAGCGCAAGAAGGCTTCAAACATAACGAGATCGAACAAATGATCACCGTTGGGTTTGGTCGTAACGCGCTAATGGCAGCAGCACCTGCTGTTATTGAACAAGTAAAAGAAGGTAACATCAGTCACTTCTTCCTTGTTGGCGGTTGTGATGGTGACAAAGCTGAACGTAGCTACTTCACAGACTTTACCGCTCAAGTACCTGAAGATTCAGTCATCTTGACGCTTGCTTGTGGTAAATACCGTTTCAACAAAAACCAATTCGGCGATATTAATGGTATCCCGCGTTTATTGGATGTTGGTCAATGTAACGATGCTTACTCAGCTATTCAACTCGCACTTGCACTAGCAAAAGAGTTTGATTGTGGCATTAACGAACTTCCATTAACGCTGGTACTTTCTTGGTTTGAACAAAAAGCGATTGTTATTCTATTAACTCTATTCGCTCTTGGCGTAAAAGGCATTTACACAGGCCCAACTGCCCCTGCGTTCTTAACCGATAACCTACTTGCTATCATGCAAGAGAAATTCGATATGCGTAGCATTAGTAACGTAGAAGACGATTTAAAAACGATTTTAGCCGCATAATCGCTGCTTTTCGTTTTTAATGAATTTATGCCTCAGTTATCTGGGGCATTTTTCGCAAACACCAATCCTCGCAATAAACTGAATAGAGAAAACCATGACACAATTTATTTGGCCAGCAACCCCAGTTCAACTTCGTTGTAATAAAAAATGGTTTGAAACTGCTGATACCATTAGCTTACAGCTGACAAGCCACAACCAAGAAAGCTTCGATTTTAAACCGGGTCAGTTTATTAGTGTCGGTATTGAAATTGAAGGTAAGGTGGAATACCGCGCCTACTCTATCAGCTCAATGCCAAATCAAGGTTTCCTACAATTAACGATTAAACGTGTTGAAGGCGGCAAGATATCAAACTACCTAATTGATCAATTAAATGAAGGTGATGAGATTGCTGTTTTAGCACCAACTGGTCCATTCAACTCAATCGACTGCAAGCCAAGAAAAAAAGTAGCGTTATTAAGCGCAGGTTGTGGCATTACACCTTTAATGTCGATGGCTAAAACATGGATAGCTCAAGATATTGAGGTCGATATTACCTTTATTCATATGGCAAAAAGTAAAGAACAAACCATCTTTTTTGAAGAGTTAGAGTTGCTGCATGAAACTCACGCTAACTTTCATTTAAAACTGTTATTAAAAGATAATACCCAGACAAATCACCCACAAGGTCGCCTAGACCAAGAGTGGCTAAACACGCTTTGCCTTGATCTAGCAGAGCGCACAGTTTACTTGTGTGGCCCTAATGTATTTATGCAAGACATGAAAACCAATGTAGAAAACCTTGGCTTAGATATGGCGCACTTCTTCCAAGAAAGCTTTACGCCTATTGAAGCGGAAGTAAGTAACACTGAAGACACCTCTGGTGTAGTTCAGTTTGAAGTACCCGCTTTTGGCGTTGCAAAAGAAATAGCAAAAGGCGCAATACTGGCTGATGTACTTGAAGAAAGCGGCGTTCCAATAATTATCGCTTGTCGTAGCGGAATGTGTGGCTCGTGCAAGTGTAAGGTTGAGAAAGGTGAAGTAAGCCGAACCAGTACAGAAACACTGAGTGAAGAAGATATTGCTCAAGGTTATACATTGGCGTGTTCAAGCCAAGTTCAGAGTGATGTTGAAGTGAGTTTGGTTTAATCACAGCCCAAATAAATATCGTTTACCCCTTATTATTAAATTTCAAAAGCCGATAATTGCTTGGCACTTACAAAGCAATCATCAGCTTTTTGCTTATTTAATCTAAAGAAGCCACTACATCAACAGCGCACTGTTCACTTTAATGATCAGCTTCTTCACCGCTGCTGGCTTATCATCAACCGCAACTAATGGGCGATGTGGTTGCTTCGGAGTGAAGATAATAAACTCGCCAGCCTTTAACGTGACAAACTGCTCATCTTGCACGTCGTTACTAAAAGCAATGTCTTTCTCTGCAAGATAGTCATCTTCAATCGACAGTAACGGATAGTCACTGTATCCAAAGGTTTCTGTGCCTTCTAATATCAATTGTACATCAAGGTATTTATGATGAATTTCAGAGCGACGTTTTTCTCTTAACTCAGTTTTATCATCAACAATAAAATACACCGACTCATCATAAGATAATGGGTAATTCCCAACCTCTGTATTGTTGGCAGTTTTCTCTTTTACTTTCTGAATAATCTCAATGATTACAGGGTGTAATGCCGCCCCTTGAATGTCGTCACTCCATTTTCCTTTAAACAAGATAGCCTCTCAATGATATCAATTATGAAATTATGAAATTAAAAATAGTAGCATGAGATATTAATATCAGTAAGATATAATGCTGTTTAAAAGTGACTTTTAATGAGGCATCATGGCAAAACCTACCGCGACTTATCTCGTTCGTGTTCATACTGCAAAAATGCTCATTGAGCATGCCATGAAGCATTATGGGTTAACGTATGCAGATTTTAATATCCCACCTCTTTTATTGGATTATCAATTAAAACTCATGCCATTAAGAGATCTTGAATCTTTACTGTGCAAAATTGAGAGCTTAACTAACGATCCTACCTATACCGCCAAACTTAGCCAATCAGACAGTTTTAAGCAATTTGGTCCTTTTGTGCAATTACTAGCAAGCTCTACCAATCTTGGCATGGCAATAAAGCGCATGAACACTATTCATAATGCGTTGCAATCGGGTGTTCAAGTCAACATGATGTTAAGTGGCTCGATTGGTAAGTGGCGCATCTTAACACCAACATTGATCCCTCAAGCTCGAATTCATGAAAGTATCTTAGCCGCCGGATCCTTTGTTCGATTATTACGCTTATTTCATGGTAAAGATTACCAGCCAATTTCAATTCATTTAACAGGTACACCTATAGGCAACAAAGGAGAAATTGAAGCTATTTTCAACTGTCCAATCGTATGGAATAGTCCAAATACTCAAGTCTGGTTTCCCGTTAAAGATATCACTTGCCCAAGAACTTTTGAGTTGCCAACACCACAAGTAAAAGCATTTACCGTTGAGCAAGCGATGAGTTATATGCTTATTCCTCTCCCTCAAGATATTTTAAAAGTCGTATTTGAACTCACTAAATACGCGCTGTTTTTCGGTTATCCAACCCTTGAGTTTGTTGCTAATAAAATGGGAATGAAACCCTTAACTCTACAACGTCGCTTACAAGATCAAAGTATTTCATTTACAGACATTGTTCATCACAGTATTTGTGATGAAGCCATAACTTACATGAACAGTTCATTATCCATGAATGAGATAGCTCAACGGGTTGGTTATAAAAATACCGCATCCTTTTCTGTTGCCTTTAAGCGTATGTATGGTGTAACTCCTATTCAATATAGAAACACGCTTATCCTCAACGAATAAAAATTTAATCACATCAAAAATCATTATATATCGATACAATCAAACTTCTTTTATCGATCTATCCTTATTTAGACCTCATTATTACCTTTCATTATTATTTGAGGTAAGTCATTTATGAGTTTAGTCAGTATGCCCTTTGTTGGATCAGGTCAGGATCTAGGGCTACATATTGCTGCGAGCGTCGTCATGATAGGAAGTATTGTCGCTCTCGCTTATGGTTTCTGGAAACTTCATGAGCTACCAATCAACAAAGCACACAGTAAACAACACCAACAAATAGGATTGATCACTGCCCTCACCTGGATAGGATTTGTCTGGCATTGGGTCTGGGTTTTAGCCGTGATTTGTGCCTTTGTTGATGCAGAAAAAGCATTAATTAAAATTCGTGATATTTGGCATCAACCTACTTCACTATCACAGACACAAGCACAAACGCCAATAATAGAAACAGGCACAACAACATCAACTCAAGAGGAGAATCACAATGCTTGAGGGATTAGCGGTATGGGCTCTGTTTATTTATCTTCTTCGTCTGGTTGGAATGCCTTGGAATAAGTTTACTCAAGGTTTTGCTTACATTGGCGGCGGATCTTGGTTGTTATTTGTATGGGCGGGATTACTTAATTTCACTCCTATGGATCTTTCTGGCGGTTCTGTAGTGCAATCGCCACATATTCAACTTCGTCCAGCAAGTACCCAGATTAAAGGCGTTGTCACTAAAATCCACGTTAAGCCAAACCAAGAGATCACAAAAGGCCAATTAGTGTATGAGATTGATGATGAGTTATATCAAATTGCGCTAAACAAGGCAGATGTATCACAAGAAGCCAGCGAAGTTGCTCTTGAAGTCGCTAAGCAAAATGTAAGACTAGCACAACAAGCTATTACCGCATCTGAAAGTGATATTGTGGTTAGCCAAAAACAAATTGAAGCAAAAAAACAAGATTTGAAATACAAGCAGATCACACTAAAACGCTACGTAGATCAAAACCGTAAAGTAAAAAATACCATTACTCAAAGTACGCTAGATGAACAAGGCACCTTGGTATCAATTGGTGACATCGAAGTAGCCAGTGCTGTTGCTCAATTAGATAAAGCCAAACTTGCCAATGAAAAAGCACTGCTTGATTTTGATAACGCAAAGTTAGGCGTAAAAGCTAAAGAAAGTGAGCTTGCAAGTGCAAAAGAAAGCGTTGCTCAAGCACAGTGGAACTTAGACAACACAAAAGTATATGCACCTGCGAATGGTTATGTGACAAACTTTATTCTACGAGAAGGTCAATATATTGGTGCTGTTCCACGTATGCAAATGTACACCAACGAGAAATACGTACTAATGCGCGTAAATCATCAAGCTATACGTAATGTGACGGTTGGTCGCCCAGCTGAGTTCTCTAGTGCGGTTTACCCTGGAAAAGTCTTTGTGGCTGAAGTGGAAGGCATTGTTGAAGCAACAGGAGAAGCACAAGGTAATTTACTAGGCCGAGAAACGAATGTACGCCAAACGACAGGATTAAACGTCAATAATAAGCACCACTTTGTGCGTTTAAAGCTGGAAGAAGGTGAAGGCTATGATATTCCTGTTGGCTCGGTTGGCTTAGCGTGGATATCTGGTGAGAAACCCGTTGGCTTTATGGCTTTCTTAGATGTAATTCGTGGGATTATCATTCGTATGAAATCACAAATTTACTTCTTCTATTCATTGTAACTATTTCGATGTTTTAGCCCCATAGTTCACTCTCTCGAACTCTGGGGCTTTTTTATATTTCTAGTTTTTCGTTGGTAACGTATCCAAAACCCACTGTAATTAATTCAACGTCTCTTTAATTTCATCAGAGCTAAAACCATGAGAATAAAGATAGGCATAAGCTTTACTTTTTTCTTTAGATTTACTTAAATCAAAGCGTTTTTTATCTAATCGTAATTGGCAGTTCTCATAAAAATCAATCGAACCGTCCATCTCTAGTTTTTCAATTTCTTCATCAAAAGTAGATATATCGATCAGCTTTTGTTTTAACTCCCTTTTGATAACAGACTTGCCTTTTAGCTTACGGGCTAACTTTTCAATCTCTTTTACGATATCCGCTTTATCGGCTTTAATTTGCATTTTAGATGGCAACGCAGAGGCTACAGGATGAGATTTTATTGCCTCACGGACATCGGCAGATTTAAAACCAAACTTAGTTAGCGTGGCATATAATTTATCATTCGATAATGAGTCTAAATTCATATTCGCTAATCGATTATTCAATAACGTTATTTCACACACTTCATCACGATTAGAGACATACACTATTGCTTCATTAACAATCGATTCATTAATGCCTTTTTCTCTCAATTTAGACAAAATAAACTGACTGCCCTTCTCGCCACTAAAGGCCATTTCGACAAAGTTAATCGCAAAGTTCTTATCTGATTTTAGATAGCCACGCTCAATCAAGTCATTCAAAACCGTATCAATCCATTCTTGATTATCGGTTTTAGCAATCAATTTCTTACGTAATTCATCAATGGTTCTGTCTTTGGCTTCAAGATGATAAAAAGCACTGCCATACACGTTATCAATGGTTTTTGCAGGTTTTACGGGACGTTGACTGAACATGATGACCTCTGATGTTAATGATCTTATGAGATCCGAATCTACCGTATCCCACGCTAAGATGCTATCAATTACGTTAATAACAAAATTTAATTATTCTCAATGGTTTTACAGTGATCTGCAACAATTCTAGCCAATGTCTTTATGCCATTTATCCACTTATCATTCTCTCGATAAGAGGCAAAGCTCACTCTAAGGCAATGCTTATACTGCTCTTGAGTACAAAACATCGTGCCGGGCAATACACTGATTTGTTCTTTCAGCGCTTGCTTATAAATCTCAGTCCCGTCGGCTCCTACTGGCAAGGTTAACCAACATAAAAAGCCACCTTCAGGTTGAGAGAGATAATAACGTTCTCTCATGTGTTCATAACCATTTAACGCTTCTGTCAGCTGTTGAGACACTCGTTTTTGATTGTGCTTATAACTGCGTTGAACTCGATGAATGTGTTGTTTATATTTGCCTTTTTTCAAGAAATCACTGACTGCTGATTGAATAAGATTAACGCTGCCCATGTTCTCTGACATTAAGCGTTTTTCTATTTGTGCTTGGTATTTCCCAGCAAGAATCCACCCTATTCGTAATCGCGAATCTAAGGTTTTTGAAAGCGAGCTACAATAAATCACTCTGTCTTCAGTATCTAGCGATTTAAAGGTTTTTTGTATCCCTTCATAAGTCAGGCTACCAAACACATCTTCTTCAATAAAAGGTATACCTTCTGTCGCTTTTAGTAATGCTCGACGTGCGGATTCAGATTGGGTATATCCCGTTGGATTATTATTGGTCGGGTTAACCAAAATGGCTTTTACATCCCATGTTTTTACGGCTTGCTCTACCGCACTAATATCTAGCCCATAATTGAAATGATTAGGGATCTCGATGACTTTTAAGTTCAATGATTCAAGTAATAATAAAGAGCCGAAATAACACGGTGAATCGACAAGAACAATGTCTCCAGGCCTTGTTAATGCTTGCAAACTTAAACTAATGGCTTGCTGTGCTCCATGAGTAATAAGGACTTCATTTGCTGATACTGAGATCCCTAAATCTTGAGTGATATTCGCAATGTATTTAAGCAAAGAAGCATTACCTGGAGGCAATAAATACGAACTGGGAATATTCACTTGTTGGCGGCTGTGACGACCAATTTCAGCATATAAACTTCGAATCGCAGGAAAATCAATATCCGGATGTGCTGATCCCATTGGTAATAAGTTTTGTTGATTTGGTTGACGTAAAATAGCTTTACTGAGTGAGAGTAAATCAATATCACAAGGTGCGTTCAAAGTGTCATTTTGAAGCTCTTTGGGCAGATTTATATCAGCAACCATATATCCCGAACGATCATGCGCGACCAATACTTGCTTTGCTTCTAGTTCTTCATACGCTCGAATTACTGTGTTTTTCCCAACCGATAAACTCGCACTTAACTCTCGGATCGAAGGCAGCTTATCTCCTTTTAGATACAAGCCACGCTCAATCCCTTGTTGTATATGTTCCTTTATTTGTTGATATTTCTTCATCACTCTAACCCAATTATCAACAGTCACCATCTGTACCCAATAAAATAACTAAAACTGTCTCTTATCTCAATAGCTGTACCCAGTTAAAGTACGCGAAAGACAACAATATAAAACAATACACAGGAATTCTCATGCTAACTAAATTCATCCCTTTCATCTTCGTCGCCTTATGGAGTTCTGGCTTTATCGGTGCTCAATATGGATTGCAATTTGCTGAGCCTGCCACTTTTTTGCTGATTAGAATGATCGGGAATATTATCGTTTTTATTATATTGTTATTCACATTCAAAGCTCATCTTCCAAAGGGGAAAGAAGCGATTCATTCTTTGATTGCCGGTGTATTAATTCATGGGTTCTATTTAGGCGGAACCTATCAAGCAATTGCCCTTGGAATGTCCTCAGGCCTGTGTGCTTTATTGGTGGGAGTTCAACCCATTCTCACTGCGGTATTATTGGTTAACTTTGGCAACCAACGCCTACAACCTGTGCAATGGGTAGGCTTAGCGCTTGGTTTAATAGGGATAACCTTAGTATTACAAGGTAATATCGAATGGCAGGACACCAGTAATCAATACACCGCTTACCTGTTTGCGTTTATCGCATTAATTGGCATTACCTTTGGCACTTTATACCAAAAAAGATACTGTCAGAACGTAGATTTAGTCGGTAGCATGGTTTGGCAATACAGTGCGGCTTCTTTGGTCTTTTTACCTGTCGCTTTATTAAATGAAACCATGGTGGTGACTTGGAATGCTGAATTTATTTTTGGTTTATCATGGCTAGTTTTGGTTGTCTCGGTTACTGCCATTTCACTGCTGCTTTATATGATAAAAAAAGGCGACTCTTCTAGCGTTGCTTCTACTTTTTATCTCATTCCACCAATGACCGCATTTCAAGCATGGATCATCTTTGATGAGCATTTTGATACCCAAGGTGCAGTAGGGTTTGCTCTTGCTGCTGTCGCTGTTTATCTGGTAATAAGAAAACCAAAAGAGCGTCCACTAATAGAAGCGACTCAATAGCGAGTTTAAATAGGTGAGGACTCATTTGATAGGGAGATTCTCACCCACGTCTTTCATTATGGAACTTATCATGGTATTTCTACTCAATAGTACTAAGTAGTTCAATAATGTAGGCAAAAAATGACGTCTCTTGTTCATGTAAAGCACGTATCTAAACAATATTCTGACTCAAATCAGCAAGCGATTAATGACATCAGTTTTGATCTTAATGCAGGCCAAGTTCTTGGTTTACTCGGCCACAATGGCGCAGGGAAATCGACACTGATCAATGCCTTGCTCGGTGCACATCGCTATCAAGGCGACATCAGTATTAATGGATTGCATCCTATCGACCAGCACGCTGAATTAATGCAACACCTTGCGTATATTTCAGATATCAATGTCTTGCCTGAATGGATGAGCGTCAAGCAATTATTAAAATACACCTCGGGCATTCATCCTAGTTTTGATATTAGTAAAGCGACTGCCATCTTAGAAAGCACCAACATCAAGCTAAAAAGTACCATTAAAAGCCTGTCTAAAGGGATGAAGGTGCAAGTTCATTTAGCCATCGTAATAGCAACAAATACGAAAGTACTTATTTTAGATGAACCGACATTAGGGCTGGATTTATTGTACCGCGACACCTTTTATCAGCATTTAACGTCTTGGTTTAATGCTGGAGAACGCTGCTTGATTATTGCAAGCCACGAAGTGTCCGAAATTGAACACTTATTAACGGATGTTCTAATATTAAAGCAAGGCCGAATAGTGAAACAAGAAAACATGGATAACATTCCACAAGGCACGTTAGCCGAACTCTTTATCACGCTTCAAAAGGAGTCAATCTAATGCGTCCATTTCTATTTATGCTTGAAAAAGAATTCATTGAACACAAAACAGTTACTCGTGTTCCACTATTTATTCTTGTTTGCGGCGTGGCACTTTTCATCAGTGTGATGATGAACACGAGCCTACAAGATAACTTATTTATTTCAGTCCAAACTCAAGGAGATTTCACGCCATTTTCGACTGAGTTTTCTAATGATTTACAAATGATGTTGAGCTTTATGGCTGGTATTCTGTCATTAGCGCTAACGACAACCTACTTCTCAAAAACGCTCAGAAAAGAACGTAAAGAAGGCAGCTCTGCATTTTGGCGCAGTCTGCCAATATCAAGTCAATATACGCATGCCGTGAAATTGGCCTTTGGTCTTATCGCTATTCCGCTAATTTTCTCTTTACTTGTGTTAGTTGCGAACCTTTTCTTCTGGATTATTAGTTTATCAAGTGACACGGTTTTAGTGATGCTTCATGAACACACCTCCTTCATTTCGATTATCACCAACTGGTTACAATTTATGGGCCGCATGATGCTAGTCAGCCTTGTAATGTTACCGATAGCAGCGTTAATTATTAGTATTTCACAAGTCAGTAATTCACCATTAATCGTCGTATTTTTAGGAGGTTACGCACTGAAAGTAATGTCGACATGGATATTAGGATGGGATGGTATTGCGGTGTTTTTAACCCATATTTATAAGATACCAACAACGATTTTACTGTCGAATAATCCATTAATGAGTTTTGCTAATGCAGGTGTTGGCTTTCTAACGCTTTATTCACTTATTGGTGTTATTGCCTTGTTTGTGAGTGTGTCTTTGTATCGTACCACTGAGGTATCTTGGCAATCACTCAATCCAAATTGGGTATTTAAAAGATAACGGCTTTATTCCTACAAACGTACAGCAAGAAAAGGGAGAGGCTAATTAGTCTCTCCCTTTTCTATTGGGTCAATTTTATCCCTTTACGATTGAATAAAATTCACTGAGCGGCATCGGTTTAAAGTACAAGAAACCTTGATGAGATGAGATGCTTAAATCATTCAAAATCTGTTTCTGATTCTTATTTTCAACCCCTTCAGCCACCAGATTTATATTCAAATTATTCGCCAATAAAATAATGTTTTCTAATATTTTTAGAGACTGTTTGTTGGTTTCAATATCATCAATAAATGATTTATCAATTTTCACAAAATCAAACTGATAATAATTCAAATACTGCAATGATGAATACCCAGTTCCATAATCATCTAGCGCAAACTTAACCCCAATTTCTCTGAACTTTTGCATGTATAAAATAATTTTGTGTCTATCTTCAAATTCAGTCGATTCAGTGAACTCTAAAACCAAAATACATTTTTCAGATAGCTGCTTGCATAAGTGGTATATTTCATCATCATACAGACAGCTTTCCGTCAAATTAACGCTGATCCTTAACCCATTATGCAATGAATCTTTATAATGATCATTCAGCTGAAATAATATCGATTTGGTCATTTTTTCCATTAATCCAAACCGTTCCACTTTAGGAATAAACTCTATTGGTGAAATTATATTACCACAAGGCATGATCCATCGGGCGAGTATTTCACCCCCGATAATTTGTTCATTACTATTTACGATAGGCTGAACAAAAGGTGTTATTTGATTTTTTCTAATTGCATTTCTTAGCTTATAGAACCCGAAGTTAAGATATGTAACCTTGCTCGATAAAGTACATAACGGCAACACTATTAATACAAAAATAACAATAATAAGTTGATTATCAAGTAGATAAGATTTAATTGAAGTCCACCTGTCATATTTAAGTAATAAATAAAAATCATACTTATTTGATGAGTATATTTTCTCATCTATTGGATCATGAATACCAAACACATTACCTTTCGATATCGTATATTCAGAATTTGATAATACGATATGCCCAAGTCGCCTATCTTCTAACTCTACAGGTACCTCTTTCATAAAAAACTGAAGACCGTTATCATTATCATACCGATGATAATATGAAATACTTGGCTGATTAGTTAACAGATTATTTTCTTTTATATATATTTCTTTTTTAGGTACCTCTTTTTTGGATATTTTTTCACCAACAATAGAGCTACAAAAGTACTGACCATCTCGGATCACAGAGATACTATTAATCAACGGGCAACGCGCCACTTTTTTCTGTAATGACAGCATCATCTCTTGGCAAGTTTGCTCTTTAAGAGAAGAAAGTTCTTGAACTGATGTTTTTATTTTATCAAACCGTGACTCAATATTTTCGACTGTGGTTTTAATATTAGTTTCAACATATTCCGTATAATCAGCATAAATAACGTATTTAAAAAAACAAATACGGCAATCATCCCAATCATATATTTATTAAAGAGACCTTTCATTAATTTTATCTATTCCTGCACCAACATTCATTTAACCAATAGAAATAAGTCATTATTCAAATTTCTACTTGAAATTATTTTATGAATGCGAAAATTAAGATGACTATCTGTAAATACAGATAGTCTATCTCATAAATAAAAGCGCTTAACTACTCCCTCTACTGGCTTTTCAGTATGTCCTATACCAATGTTAAGTTAAATCACTATAAAACTAAATTTAGCTATCAAATACCTGATAAGTCACTCTAACTTTATTTGCACGATTATTATCAACAGAAAGTACCTCAAAGTTCCAATCTTGATATTGAATCGAATCGCCAATCGCAGGTACATTATTAGTTAACCACATAAACATTCCTGTTAATGTTTGATAATCAGCTTTTTTTTCTTCAGGCAATGATGCCAAGCATAAGGTATCTTTTAATACGGTAATAGGAATTGAACCATCAAGAATCCACTCTTGTTCTGAGATCTGCTCTGCCCATGAATCATTCGGATTTTCAGATTTGAATTCACCAGCTAGCGCTTCTAAGAGATCTTTTTGAGTCACAATGCCTTGCGCGTCACCGTATTCATCAACAACCAGAGCAATCTCTTCACCTGTCGTTCTTAGCAGCTCAAGCAGTTGACTGCCAAATTTATTTTCTAATATGGTTAAACACGGTAATAAATTACGCATTAACCATTTAGTGCCATGCTCTTGATGTGATGCTTTAAGTAAAAATCGCGAGGTAGTAAAACCAAGCACGTTGTCCATACCACCACGGGTTACTGGGTAAATAGAATAATCAGATCGCAATAACTTTGGTAAGTTTTCATCCCATGATTGTTCAGTATCAAAATAAACCAATTCACTTCTTGGCGTCATTAATGATGCTACTTTCCGATCATCCAAATGAAAAATATTACGCATCATATTATGTTCTTGTTTCTCTATTACGCCTTGCTCTGAACCTTCATTCAATAACGCTTGAATATCATCCTCAGTAATAGATACCTCATCTTGATTTGAACGTCCAAGTAAACGCAATATTGCATCTGTCGAGATAGATAACAAAAAAACAAAAGGCCTAGAAATAGACGCTAATACACTAATTAATGGTGCTATAAGTGTAGATATACGCTCAGCATGGAACTGCGCTATACGTTTTGGCACTAATTCACCAATAACAATAGAAATGTACGTAATAATCACAACCGTAGAGATAGTTGATATAGTTGGCGCTATCGTTATAGGCACTCCTAAAGATACGATCAGCTCAGATATCGGCCCAGCCAGTGCAGCTTCGCCTAAAATACCATTAAGAATACCAATAACAGTAATACCTATCTGCACAGTAGATAAAAACTGTGTTGGCTCTTCAGCTAATTTAATTGCTTTAGCCGCAGATGAACTCCCTTCTGCTGCCAGTTTTTGTAATCGACTCTTTTTTGCTGTCATCAATGCAATTTCAGACATAGCAAACACACCATTAATCACAATCAAAAAAAGTAATATGGCAATATCCAATGTAAACCTCGAAAATAAAATAATGAAAATCAGCAAAGGTGCTGAAAATTTCTACTCTTATATTCCTGATTTTCATTAAGGTCAATAACTATATTGACCTTATTTTAAGCAATCGAAAATACACCACCATATTCTTACATTTACTTAAATATTTTAACTAGCATAAAGAATAGTAGGCATCTTTTAATCTACTTTTGGTCAAGTCGCTTAATCAATTTGGCTGGCGTACCGCCGTATAAACAATCTGATGGTATATCATGATTAACTACCGAGTTTGCAGCAATTACAGAGCGAGACCCTATAGTAACCCCCTGATTAATAACAACACTCCCACCAACCCAAACATCATCTTCAATAACAATCGGCTTACAGAAAGTCTCCCACCGTCTACGGCTTGTATAATCAAGAGAGTGTGATGCGGTATAAAACTGTACATTTGGACCGATTAATACATGATTGCCAATAGTAATTTCAGCTCCATCTAACATAGTGACATTCATATTTATAAAAGTTTGCTCACCAATTGAAATCGTTTTACCAAACTCACAGAAAAACGGTGATTGAACAACACTCTGGCCAAACGAGTTAAATATTTGAGATAAAATAGAGTCTTTATCTTCCTTAGAAGGGTGAAGGTTAAATTCCTGAAGCCTTTGTTGTGTCTTATTACGAATGGCTTCTATTTCTGGATCTAACCCATTAAATATTTGTCCATTTTTCATTTTTTCAAATTCTGACATGACTCACCTCTAAGGCTCAATTAGATATAAAACAATATAAATTGCAGTATATTCCAATTGAGCAGTGTAAATAGAGTAAAGCTGCAAAATAAAAGTTTCCGCTTTTAAGTATTATGACTAAAAGAAGCGGTTCTAATTGAGGGTATGGTTGCTTTCTGCGATTTTACATGTTTCCAAACCATAGGAGCAACCACTACAATCAACGCAATATTAGACAGTGGCATTGCCAACCAAACGCCATCAATACCAAACCAATGAGGCAATATAGCTAAAAATGGCAACTGAATTAGAATATTACTTATTGAGATAAGCATGGCTTTCCCTCCTTCATTTACTGACAAGAAATAAATAGTGGCCAATACAAGAATACCATCTAAAAATAGAGCAAATAGGTGATACCGGATCCCTACAACAGTTTCAGCAACTAAGGCTTTATCTCCATTGGTAAACAATGCTGTAGTGAATTCTGGCGATATATTTAAAAGAGCCACCCAGCCAATACCTGTAATCACTACCCACTTTAAAGCCAACTTAAATATCTGATACACCTTGTCCGTTTCACGTGCGCCAAAATAGTAACTGATCGGTGGTTGTGCCCCTTCAGCAATACCTTGAGCTAAAAAGTAATACAACATCATTAAGTAACCGACAATGGCATAGGCTCCAACTGTTGTTGCTGAGCCATAATGCATCATTAATCCATTATGAATCCCTACAACGAAGCTTCCATATAGGTACATCACCAATGCAGAAACACCTAACATCAATGATTGCTTTGCTTTGTTCCATGAGAAAAGAACTTCATTAAATGAAACTTGAATGCTTGAACGAGCAGTAAAGAAATAACCAATACCAAGCACTGTTACACATGACTGAGCAATTAAAGTAGCTAATGCTGCACCATGAAGACCCCAACCTAAAACACCAATAAAAAGGTAATCTAAAACGATGTTAGTTAATGCCCCAGAAACTAATAAGAACGTAGCAATATTTGGAGATTCATCATTACGCACTAACATAGGAACAGCTGTAGCACAGGCAGTAAAAAACCCGCCGAAAACTAATACATTGATATAGTCTTTCGCCAATTCATAATTCCGTCCTTCAGCACCTTGAAGTAATAATATACTATCTGAAAATACAATAATAAATGCGGTACAAACAGCACTTAATAAAACCAATAGCCAAAGACCTGTTGTTAACGTTATTTTAGTTTTACTAAGCTTATCCTCACCACGGTAAATCGACATAACACTGCCACTTCCCATACCGATCATTACGCCTAATGCACCTAGTACGCAAATAACAGGCCACGCCATATTAATGCCAGCTAAGCCTTCAAAACCAATATAGTGTCCGACAAAAATCCCATCAATAATTTGATATAGACCACTCACCACCATTGCAGCAATAGATGGTATAGCGTAACGCCAAAAAGTACGAGTGATGGATGATTCAGCATGAAATGTTGTCATATTAACCTCAGTAACAACAAAGAATTTCGCGAGTCTATAACAGATTTTAAGATTGTAAAAGTTAGTATCCATCCGGTTTTAAGATAGAATGGTGCTAATACCGATGCAATTATTAAGTGACTCAACCAGTAACAATGATTAGATAATTACTGGAATTGGTATAATTATTGATTATCTGTCTTGACTCACTCAAAGTATGTTATAAGCTTATGAAATAAATACTATTCTTGATGTATATAGATATTCTTAATGTATATAGAAACAAAGGGCAATATTATGGTAACTAAATGGGCAAAACGATTTTTCCAAATGGCAGAATTAGTCGGTTCGTGGAGTAAAGATCCTTCAACACAGGTTGGTGCAGTGATCACTAAGCATAACCGTATTGTTTCTGTTGGGTTTAATGGCTACCCACATGGCGTCTCAGACAGTGCAGATACTGATGATCGAGAACTGAAATACTTAAAAACACTTCACGCTGAAGAAAATGCAATTTTATTTGCTAAGCGAGATTTGGAAGGCTGTGATATTTGGGTTACTCACTTTCCTTGCCCTAATTGCGCAGCAAAGATCATTCAGACTGATATTTCAAAGGTATATTGCCCAGAACAAACTGAAGATTTCTTATCTCGTTGGGGTGAGAAGATTCAGATCAGCCAAGATATGTTTGCTCAGGCTGGCGTAGAGGTGACATGGCTACCATTAGACGCACTTAAATAAAGATAAATATATCCTGTCTTGAGACAAGGCTAGGCTTAAGCGATTTCAAGACAGGATTTCAAACCATTAATTACAACTATATAGATGCCGATGTAGTTACGATTTTTCTTTAAGCTCTTTAGGAAACTTCACCTCATACATTTCCATAAAATCTTGTCGAATTAACTGCTCTAAATGCGATGCCTTTTCTGTTGGACAAAAGATCATGTAATGTACTTTTTGATCACCCATTGACGTGGTTGTAATATGAATATGAGGTTCAGCTCCTGGTAAATCGACTCCTGCATGTTTCTCTATTACGCCATTGTAACGCTTTGCCACCTCAATAAACTCTTCACAGTGTGCATCAATTTTTTGTAATAACTCAGGAAGCATTGGGTATAGGTTATCAAACTCTCTCACACAGATAGAAAAGTTATGATAAACATAGCGCTTCATGAAGTTGAGATTTTTAACTGGGTAAGTAAAGAACATACTGTTGGGAAGAGTGGCTGTTTTTCCAGTGTAATCGTATTGTCCATGGTGTAAATCAATTTCTTGGATCACTGTTGCCATCATATTGTGTTCGATCACCTCACCACATAATGTGCCAACTTCTATCCAGTCTCCAATTCTAAAAGAACGCGAACTCGCACGCTGGATTGATCCAGTAAAACAGAGAATGATTTCTTTAGAGGCCACCACTAGTGCCACAGCGATCGCTGTAACTGATAAAGCAAATTCATTAATCTCTGATTGCCAAAGAATAAATAGAATAACAACAATGAAAGTGAATGAGCCGTTTTTTGTCCGGGAGATCCATTTTCGCTGATCTTCGGTTAAAAAAGGAATATCCCCTCTAATCCGTTTAACTGCATAATGACGCAATAGAAAAATAAAGCTAATAATTAACACACTAAAAATCATCTTATGCGTTAATAAAAAATCCATGACCAATAACAGTCTCTCCACGCTAACCCCTCACTCTACTGCTGAATTACATAATATCAGCAGTAAATATCCCATAGGCTAGCGATAATTTCACCCCTATCTCTCTATTTCCTCGAACTTAGTTCACTTTATAGTAACCAATTTATCTAAACCGATTAAGAATACGTCACATTAGAGCATTCGCCTTCAATAATCTTCGCTTCTTTATCTTCTGTAGAATTTACTTTCTTACTGTGTGTTTTCGATATAAAGAACCCAACAATACTCAATCCAACCGCAAAAAATAGACTTGAAAGCAATACAAAAAAACCAACAAACAAAGCAACAATCGTAGCAAATAACTGTTTCATATTTTAACTCTCTTTCATGAATGAAATGCTACTTTAACATTTCAATTCTGAACAGAAGATGAACAAGGTATTCACATCCAAAACATCATACCCAATAAAGTAACAGGCAGCCAAAAAACCCAACAAATCAACATAAAAATCTACAATTTCAGATAGATCACAAAATAATAATCTACATATCTAGAATATTATTTTTAGAAACAGTTATTGATTCGTATCAAACCCTCTAAACCAGATTAACGCAGAATACCACTAAATGGTTAATCACTTACAATTTCTAATCTTAACTTTTAAACGAGGTAATTATGACTCAATCGACTGACAAAGATTCTAAAGTCGGTATTGGCAGCTACGTGGCTCTCGCCTTCGCTGTTGTGTTCTTTTCTGGCTTAATGCAGTCTAACGAATGGTATGGCGTTCTCGACTTTACAACACTAAATGGCTCTTTTGGTAAAGTTGCTTATTCTGTTTCTGAAACTGCAGATGGCGTTCAAGCAGCAACAACCTCTTTGCGTGGTAAAGGCGGTAGTGGTGCTCGTGACGGTTTCATCTTTGCATTAACTCTTATCCCTACCGTGATGTTTGCATTAGGTATGATCAACGTTCTTGAGCATTACGGTGCACTTAACGCGGCTCGTAAACTGCTTACTCCTCTTCTACGTCCTTTAATGGGTATTCCGGGTAACTCTGGTTTGGCTTTAATTGCCTCATTACAAAGTACTGATGCGGGTGCTGCAATGACTCGTCAATTAAAAGACGAAAAACATTTAAATAAGCGCGAAACAGACATCTTCACTATGTTCCAATTCACTGCTGGTGCAGCAATTGTAAACTTCTTCTCGTCTGGTGCGGTGCTATTCACGTTAACAAACCCTGATGGTTCTTTAGCGGTTCCATCTTCTATTGGCCTAGCGGTTATTGTGATGTTTGCTTTCAAATTTGTTGGCGCAAACTTATTCCGTATTTACCTAAACATTACCGAAGGTAAAGAAGGCCAAGACAGCGATAAGCAAGACAAGAAAATGACTGAGGAGACAGCGTAATGAGCGACGTTAAAGCGAAAAAACCAATGGTGACTGACATCTTCGTTGAAGGCGCTAAAAAAGGCTGGGTTATTGCAACCACTTCGACGGTTCCTAACGTACTAATGGCGTTTGTTATCATTAAAGCACTTCAGATCACTGGTGCACTTGAACTAATGGGAACTCTGTTCTCTCCTATCATGGCTGTCTTTGGTTTACCGGGTGAAGCTGCTGCAGTATTAATTGGCGCATGGATGTCAATGGGCGGCGCGGTTGGTGTAGTTATTACATTGTTTGACCAAGGTATTTTAGATGGTAACCACATTGCCATTCTTGCACCTGCAATTTACCTAATGGGCTCACAAGTACAGTATATGGGCCGCATCATGGGTCCTATCGGTACTGAAGGCCGCTATATCCCAGTAATGATCGCAATTTCAGTATTAAACGCATTCGGTGCTATGTTTGTTATGAACATGATTCTATAAGGACTCAAAATGAATTTTTCTCTAAACGATTATCTAGAAGAGCTACGCCCATTAATTGATGTGGATTGCGGTACGTATACCGTTGAAGGCATCGAAGTAATTGCTAATCATATGGCTGCAAAATACGAAGCAATGAACGGCTGGTCTGTTAAGCGCATTGATTGTGGTAAAGCAGGCGTTGGTCTTGAAGTTCGTAACAAACCAGATGCCGAACATATTGATGTGATGATGATTGGTCACATGGATACGGTGTTCCCGGTAGGTACAGCGGCAGAGCGCCCAATGTCTATGGATGCTGAAAAAGCGTATGGCCCTGGTGTTTCTGATATGAAATCGGGTCTATTAAACGTGGTATATGCGCTGCGTAATCTAGACCAAGCGGTATTAGATAAGCTATCAATCTGCGTTTGCATGAATCCAGATGAAGAGACGGGTTCTTTAGATTCAGTGGATTGGATCCAAGAAACAGCTAAGAAAGCGAAAAATGTATTAGTCGCAGAAGCAGCTCGTGCAGATGGTGGCTTAGTTAAAGCTCGTAAAGGTATGGCTCGCTACAAAATGACCTTCAATGGTAAAGCAGCTCATGCTGGTAACGAACCTGAAAATGGTCGCAGTGCTATCACTGAAATGGCCAACTGGATCTTAGCCGCAAACGCAATGACAAACTTTGAATCGGGCACGACATTAAATGTTGGTGTGGTTTCTGGTGGTGCTGGCGCAAACATCGTTCCTGATTTAGCAACGGCGATTGTGGATGTTCGTTTCTGGGATAACGCAGAATACGATCAAGTAGATACTACGCTAAACGGCATGATTGAAACGCCATTTGTTGACGGTGTCACTATCACTCTAGAGCGTGAAGCGTACAAACCATCAATGGTACCATCTGATTTAACTGAATCATTAATGGCGATGATTGAAGAATCAGCTCAAGAGCTAAACATTGATATTAACTGGAAAGAAGTGGGCGGCGGCTCTGATGCTAACAACACTGCAATCTTAGGTGTTCCAACATTAGATGGTTTAGGGCCAATCGGTGCAGGTTTCCACAGTGCTGATGAGTACTTGTTGCTTGAATCAATCGAACCACGTATCAAGTTGTTGATGAGTGTACTGACTAAACTGGCTAAGTAGCTCTCTACTTATTCGTGATTCAAAATAAAAACAGCGAGCCTAAGTGCTCGCTGTTTTTTTGTTTCATTTTCCCAAAAAAAATTTATCGGCTAAAGAATGATACCAACGGTTTTCTCTTCAATTTTAAGTACACTTGATTTCGATTTAGAAGAGTTATTAGTTATACGAGCTTGCTTCTTTTTTCGTAAAATATCTAGACGAGAAACAGACTCACCGCTAATGCTTGTCGCATAAGACTTCTTCGAACCTACTTTTGTAATACGAACCACTCCGATATACAGCTCTTCAGCACCTAAAGACTCACCAGTATATGGATCAATTATATTCTCACCGACACGATAAACATCAAAATAGTCACCTACTCGTATATTTTTTCCACCTTCACCAATAATGATTTGTGTGTTGTTCGTCATAACAATACGAATTGGAAATATATGGCTGTGAACATCTTTAAACAGCTTTTCTGATGCCCAGCGTTCCAGTAAAGTAGAGACTTCATGCGAACTTGATGTTGTTCGTTGTGAGTTCGATGAAACAATCTGACCTGTTGATACTTTTAACACTTTATATTCAACGTTTACGACTGAGTATTTAGTACTTATCGTTGAACTTTCACCTGTTAATTCAACAACTTTCGTTGTTTTACTAGAAGATGTAGCAGCACGAGTTACATTAACAGTCAGAATATAATCAGCCTCTTTGCTATTTTGTAAAATCGCAAATTTTCTAGCTTGAACAAATCGAGACTCTAAGTTTGTGTGAAACTGATCGGCATACTTACCTTTAACATCAAGGAAGAGCGTCTTTCGATTATCTATACTTTGCTGATCTTTTCTCTTATTAATCTCACGCTGACTTAATTCAAATTTCACATTCAAGCGGGCTTCACACTCATTACTTGCACAGACAACATCAATAATGTCATACGAACTTACTCGACCAGAAAATTGCTGCTTAGAACCTGTATCTGAAGATTCAGAAAACTCTAAAGCATCCTCTGTCTCTTTTGCTACTAATTTGCTTATGGTGTCCGAAGAAACAGTAACGCCAAACTGTTGTCTTACTGCTTCCGAAATAGCATCATTTATGGCTTCAGTACGACTAATACCATAGCCAACAACTTCTCGTTGGACTTCAACAGCTGATACGCTAATAGAGAATAAAATCAGCACCGTTGATAAAAACTTCTTCATTATATTTCCTTAAAATAGCAATCAAGATCAACCTTGATAACTAAAATGTAACAATTAAAATTGTGCATCACCTAGCTCTGGAGATTCGGTATAAATATTCTTCTGACCATTAACTGATTTAGAGGTAGGCATGATTTTAGGTTGCACTTTAACTTCAATTATTTTCTTGGTAAAAGCCCCTTTTGAACTCTCTATTTTACGCTGCTTCGCATCTTGCAGAGGGCTCCAAATTGCGTATGAATAGTACGAAATCTGCTTTGGGTTGAATGGGTTGTAGAAAGACATAGTGTTAGTTTTAACACCTTTCAACGACAATTTATCAACTTTAGATTGAACCGTTACCTTAGTGTCCGTTGTTGAGTTAATTTGAGTATCTTCAATATCAATACTATCCAATGAACAATCTAAATAGTTCGCTACTGCTTTTTTTGTTAATGAAACTTCATCCAAAACTTCAATGCTTACTTTTACTTTTAGATTAACTAAGCGATAAAGTTCATTCATTGCATAAGTTGTTGCTCTTTTCTTAGCTATTTTTTTATACGTTCGCATCTCAGCGGAATTACTTGAACGTTTATTTACTGATTCATATGAAACTGAAATTACTGTTGGATAACCATTATTATCATAAACAAGGTGCGAGCCAATAACAGTCTCATCTTGTTTTTTATTTACCAAATAACGAACGTATTGACTCGTAGAATTGAACTGCTTGTATTCGCCATCTGGTGTTTTAAACGTTCGTGAGATTGGTTTAAATGTTTTTGGTAAGTTCCAAGCATTAGGGTCAAAATCTCCACGAGCCTTAGTGACATATTGGATCATTTCATGAGCAGGCGTTGTTTTTACAATAACAACACCAACTGAAACTGCACCATCTTCTTGCTCTGCCATAAATACTTTCTGAACAAAAAAAGAGGAAATCCCACGCCAGCCAGTCTCAATATTCACAGAATTCTTTAGCGAATCTTCTAGAATAGTTTGCTTATCTTTAATTGCCGTTTCTCTCATAGCTTGATCGATGGCTTCTTGAGATACCCCTTCAGCTGACAACTTATCTCTAAACGCTATTTCAGCCAATTGAATTAACTTTTCTTGCACTAGCTGCTTTTGAGCACTCGCACTAGTTGGACAGATATAATCACTGAAATCAGGAACACTTTCGGAGAGTGTTGAAATTCGGTCACTTGTCACAGCGGCGCGACCTTCTAATGCTACTTTTTCAATGGCATTCTCAAATGCTTGTTCAAATGTTCTGCGTACAGTGCGCATCGTTAAATCTGAACTTCTAGACGTTGCGATACCAAAGTGCATTTGTGCGTAATTCACACCATCATCATTTTCAGTCATTGACTCAAAATCACTACCAAGTGGACTACTAAGCCAATCCTCATATTGCTCTTCAATAAACCCTTCAGAATCACTCACAGTATCAATCACAAGATCAACTTCAGACTCTGATACTTCAATGGCAGTAGAGTCATTAACAATAATATTGTTTATTTGTTCCTCTGCATCGATAATCTTTTGTACATCAACTTCAGTTTCTAGAGGCTCATCAAAAGCATAAGTATTACTCGTAACTAAAAGTATCCCTAAAGCCATTGGTGCTAATTTATTCATATTTCAATGCCCTATACCAACTAACACTATCTCTAATAAACCCTGTAAGCCTTAATGATAGCCATATTGTATTCTTTAAAAAAAGGGGAGCATAGCTCACCCTTAAACATCTTTAATCAACTACCAGCTAACAGAATCACCGTCTGCTACTTTGCCAACTACTCGCTCACCTTCCCAATATGCAAGACCATTTTCAATATTGGTCAATGACATTTGGAAATAGTATTCAATTCGAGTATCGCCATTATCAAGAGTTGAGTTACGTTGTAAGATCTTACCAGTAAGACTGAAGTCTGGTGCTAGTACTTGATTACTGCTTTTCACACTCGATTGTTTAACCATCTTAGAATCTTTGAGCTCTCGCATTTTCTTAGTCGCATCATCTTCACCAAATGCTGTAGTTACAAGAAACTTGCCAGATTGAAGTAATTGGATACGAAGTGTTTTAGCTAGTTGATCTGTATCCAAACGTTGCATTGTGTCATTTGAAATATCATTTACATAAATAATATAACGACCACCTTGATCTGCCTTAGGGTGAGTCATTAACTTACTCGCAACAATTTCTTCCGCCATACCTGTTGCAGCTTTTGAGAAATCAGCGTATGAAAGAGTTGCTACCACATTGCTTGATGTATCTGCTGCATCAATATAACCAGTCGTTGTTTGACAACCACTCAACGCTAATACTGAAATTGCTGAAGCTAAAAGATATTTTTTCATTTTATATTCCTTAAATATTTACAACATTAATTAAAGGTTGAGTTTTAGGTGATACCGCTTTTACATAGATAATATGTTTATTAGACAATTCATCCAACACTACAGGAATTGTAAAATTACCTGCTTTTATCTCAACAATATTATTTTTCTTTTCTACTTGAATAACTTGATATTGGCTAGGTAGAGCTGAAAATGTACGGATATCAGCTCCAGTACTTAACGCTTGAATCGCAGCAAAAGCATTGCCCAATAATTGATTTTCATCTTTAATTTGTTTTTGAGCGATAGTTTTTAAAGTAACTCGAGTGATCTCTCTTGCCAAAATATAAGGAAACTCTTGCTCAAATTCAGAACCAATAATTTTATCCATATCAGCAATTACTTCTGTTTTTTCTTTATTTACAGAAATAGAATTAAATGCAACCCCTCTTTCTTTTAACCGAGGAAGAGCAATACCAGCATAAGCTACATTTTCAGAAAGAATAAAAACAGGTAAATCTAAACGTTTTTCTTCTTTAACTACTGATTGACCATTTTCAAAAATCACCCACACTTTTTCATTGAGTTTTGATGCCCTTACTGATTTAGCCATTGAACGCGCTAAGTCATAATCTTTTTTCACTGATTTAGAACCAGTAATTGAATAGACTCGTTTAAATGCATCTGCTGCTTTCTGAAAATCAGACTTAGTTTTACCCGTTAATAATAAATTAAGCCCATAGGTATAGGTAGTAAAAGGATTAATATACCCTTCGTATGGCTTCCATTGACCCGTCTCAATACCTGCATTTTTTAATGCTGCTTGCGTCGCATCTGAGTCTATGGTTTTCTTAATGGATTCTGTAGATTCACCCGCTTCAGATTCAATCTCTTCTTTATGCTTTTTTATTACTGAAGCAAAATGATCAGCAGCACGACGTTGTCGCTCTTCAGCTCTATTTAATTCAACTCTTGCATCTTGATAGTTCTCTTCTGCAATAAAATTCCAAGCCTTAATAGTATTGGTCATAACACCGTCATATTGCGTTTGCGCATAATCAAGCATCGCATCATTACCAATGATAGAACCAACAGTTTCCAATCCTGTTTCTATTGCTCCTTCCTTATCTTCTTCCTTCATCATAACTTCAGAAGCATCAAGTAGTTTAGTCGATAATTCAGTTTCACCTACATAACTTAATGTTGCTCCAGCTTGTAAAGTCCAGATTAAGTCACTTGTTTCACCCGTTTCAGAATCATAGCCTGCATTATCAAGAGCAACTTCTGAAGCTCCTTTAAAATCACCTCCATCTAATTTGGCATGAAAATTACCAAAATCATCCTTTTGCATCATACTAGTACAACCAGACAACATTGCTATACAGATAAAGCTACCAACCAACTTAAGTTTCATATTCACCTTTATTCTTTTATAAAATAGAGTTCTAATTAATAATTTATGCTATCAGAATAGGGTACTCATTAAAACCTAAATATAAAAAACACACAGACATAAGTAAAAATAAATAAAATTAAACATTGACGAAAAAAATAAATAACAAAATAAACCAAAAAACAAACAAGTAAGTTAACATCTACAGGAGGATTTAATCATTCCATTATAAATCAGTACTTAAATTGGTTTTATCAAACTCACAACCACTATATTATAAACAAAAAAACAGTGAGAATTTAAAACCATCTCACTGCTTTATTTATTTAAAATTACAATGTAAAATTCTATTAATAAAGAATGCTATTCATATATTGCTTTGGCGTCATACCAAACTGTAGATGAAAGCGTTGACTAAAACGGCTTTCCGATTGATAGCCACACTGTAATGCCAAATCTAATTGGGTTTGACGCTTCTCTTGCATTAGAGAAAGTGCATAAGTCATTCGGACATTGGATAAAACAGTTCTGAAATTAGTATCATCTCGCTTTAATCGACGAATTAGCGTTGCACGGCTCATAGAAAAGTCATCGCATACGGTTTCTAATTGATAATTTTCTGACGGATTTTTAGAAAAATACGCACTCAGCTCATTTTGAAAAGAAGTGAACGTTGGAGAGAATAAAACATGCAGTACACCCAACTCAGCCAATTGTTGATATAAAGCTAACAAATGAAATTGTTGAGCCTTAGTACTCAGCTTTTGCGTATTAACATCCGTTAGTAATGTGAAACCGTAAGCCAACAATGGTGACACCGTAATCGCATGAGTATGTATACGAATACTTTCATTTTGTTGGCTCTCCTCTAACATCTCTTTAGGTGGTGCTAAGAAAAAACAGATCTGAACAGAATAAAAATTATCCTCTGTCGTTTTATTAATAAAGTTTAACCCTTGGTTGGCTGATGTAAGCAACCAAAAGTGCGTATTAACATCAAATTGCTCAGTCTCTTGAAATACAGTTTTTACACCCGACTTAACCCAAATAATACTAGGGGCATAAATATGAACATTGCGTAAATGCTGATCACTCTGACCCGAGTAAGTTTGAACTCGAAACATGGGATCATTCAACATTACTTTATCCATTTTATACCCCTATATTTATGTTTATGCCGTAATTAGCGTACGTATGTCGCGGTTAATACTGCTTTGTCTAATGCCATGCTATTTAAAGTATAACCAACAACAGCAGGTGAGATATCTGCAGGTAAATCTATTTTCTCTTGTGGTAATGCCCAAACCGTATATTGGTATCGATGCATTCCATCACCAACAGGAGGACATGCGCCACCGTAGCTCATAGTACCAAAGTCATTCTTAGTTTGTAGTATATCTTTCATTGGAGAACCTTGATCAATACTGCTTACGTTTGCAGGAATATTAAGCGCTAACCAGTGCCACCAACCGCTACCTGTAGGTGCATCTGGGTCAAATACCGTAATGGCAAAGCTTTTAGTTCCCTCTGGTGCATCTTTCCAGCTTAATTGTGGAGAGATGTTGTCACCAGCACAGCCCATACCTGAAAAGGTAAACTTGCTATTCATTAATTGACCTTCATGTATATCAGAGCTTGATACTTCAAAAGCTTGGCTAGAGAATGATGCAAGAGTAAGTAACACCAATAATGCTTTGTTCATAATAATTTCCTTTATTTTTAGAAAGAATGTTAAGTAAGTACAAGGACATTATTAAAGATCAACAGAACTAAAAGTTACCACTAAGTAGCAGTATTCATTAAAAATAGCTCAAAAATGATACTTATAGTAAAAACAAAAATCGAATTCAATTTATGAATCATTTACATTGGAGTAATTTAAACAAGATAAACTTCACTCATATACATCATTAATTAATAAATTCACAAGTATTCTTTGTAATGGTATAGATAAATTAAAAAGTAGCGTATTAAAGACGCCTCACAAGTTTAATTATTACAAGTGATATACATCTAACTATTTAGAATTATAGCTATCAAGTCTGTTTAATCGGCGTATTGTAATTATTCAATATTACGATGAAACATTAATGATTAGAGGTGGTTATGAGTTTATTTTATGTAGATAAAAACGAACAAGCTAATGGTGAACATGAAGTTCATACTGCAACATGCACCCACAGTCCAGGGATCACAAAATGTGAACCGCTTGGCTATCATACTGCCTGCAGCACAGCATTAAATGCAGCTAAAGAAATATATCCAAAATCAAATGGTTGCTATTACTGTTCATACTCTAGTTATACATCTGAAGATAAATAAGAATAAAATAAAAAGCCACTTAGTACTAAACTAAATGGCTTTTGGCGCATACACTTAGGAGAAATATGCTTTAGGGGGTAAAAGAATAATAAGACAAAATCGGCTTACGAAAAAGTGAACACTTCACCCAATATCATTTCCTCTTTTATACTGGTTTGATTAAGATCCAAAAGGCATGGGGTAAACATGAAAAGCGGTAAGACCCTACTTAGAAAACTCAATACTGAGCCCTGAAATGTATCAGTAATAAATAATATTTATTGAAAATAAACCCACTTGTAATTCCTTCCTATCGATTACTCTAAGTCTTAACCTAAAGAGCATAATCCAAATTCATTAATAACATTGCCTTTTGTGATTTCGTCATCGCCATTTTCATCTGCAATGACATCATCTTTAAATTTATAAATTAAACTGTGATTTTGTTTCAAAATGTAACCATTCACCTGGTTTATAAATTGAAAGGTTGGTATTGTTACTACATAGAGTTGATACTCTAATACCATTCTGAATAAGCTCTTGTTCAGGTAATTGCGTAGAAAAATAGGATATATTTATGAAGTATATAACCCCCCTTTCACTTCTTTTCGCGGTAACTCTGGTTGGCTGTCAATCAGAAGAAACCAATTCTGAATCATCTTCTCAAGCAAATGCCAACGCTATTGCACAACAAAAGCGCGATTTAGCATTACAACTTAGCCAAAGCTATGCTGGACTTGAAACTACATTAAAAGCACAAATTAACGATCAAAAACTAAATGTCTCTGTATCTACCCTGCTAGATGAGCAACCAAATGCTGATTTTAGCCAAAAAATGGTAACTGCAGATGCTCAGATCCGTTCAATGAAAGGGATCCAAGAATTTACCCCTGATATATTAGAGTTACGTCTTGCTGATATCTCAATGGTAAAAGAGTGGAAAGAGGGACAAAGCCCACTATTTGCTTTCGAACCTAAGGGTAATGATGCATCTTGGCAGTATATTGAAGCCTTTGATATTTATGGACAAGTCCACCAGTTAGATGTATACCAATTACCTGATGTACCTGTATTTGTCGTTGACAGTAACAGTGACAAAGAGCTTCGAGCTGGTATACAAGCCATGCGTGCAGAAATGAATAGGTTAGATCAAGGTATCGCACTAAGTGTTAATCCAAGCGACGCTGTTGTTGCGACACCAATGCTTAACAGTGCTGATACTACAGAAGCTAAACCAATTTCTACTACTGTGTTGAAAAAAATTCGTCTCGCCGATGATCAAGAACCATGGATTTCAGGTAAAGCTGAGGTTTATGCAATTGTAACGGGGATCAATCCGAGTCGTGACAAGCCAACTATTGATTTAGTAGAAATGCCTTATTTGGACTACGACAACAAAGATTACCACCCAAATCAAATCGTTATTCAGTGGTCTCGTTATCGTTGGGGTGCTGCGGACCTTATCTTAATGGAACAAGATGATGGTACTGATTATAAAGAGCTAGCAAAACTATTGGTTCAAGTTGCAGAAGAAGTTCTAAAGCTTATTCCAGACCCTGAGGTTCAAGCGTATGCTATCATTCCTCAAATCACTGGAAAAATTATTAGTGCTATTCCTGATGGGCTATTAGTCAACGACGATGACTTTGTCGATGTATATTATACTTTAATGCAAGACACTAGCTATACAGATCACCCAGCAGCAAGTGGCAATGCCGTTGTAACGTTAGAGCCTCTAACGATAAATCCTACTCGTAATTAGTAAAAATAGTGCTTAAAACAATTAAGAGTTATCAATAAATCATCTACACTAGCAAATAAAATAGCCAATATTTAGTTTAAATATTGGCTATTTTATCTATTTCAAGTTGAGCCAAGTAGTACTCGCTATATAAATATAAACACTTTAGAAAGATTAAAACACGACTCGTTTAGTTGATGCTGGTAGGATCTGATTTCCTATTACTACACCTTTATGTTTATCAGCTGAAAACTGACTGGACATAGGTGCTATGGTTCTATGTGCATAGGAAGTTTTCACCATTCCCTGATATCCCGTCACTTTAATACTATTATATCCACACTCTCTTAACGCTTCAGCTAATCCTTGCGCAAAAGAGGAAGTACAACCTTCTTTTGGTGGAACATTTGCACTGCCACAAGCAAATACTCTTAAATCCTGAAAGCCAGTACGCAGACCCTCATCTTTTAATACTTCAGCTAGATCCAGTGGAGTATATTTTTTCAGCTCGCCGCCTTGCCAGTTTTCAATTCCCAGCTTGAGTTCTTTTTTTGCTCCGCGTCTCGCCCCAATAGCACTTGAACCCAGTCCATGCCCGTGAGCTAAAATATAAACTTTATCACTAACTGAAACATCACGAAGAACTCCTAGTTTAGCTTTTCGTTTTATTCCTTTTAATATTCCGCTCTCACAATTACTAAGGATTTGATAAGGCTGTTTTCCTTTCGCAATCTGGCCTTGTTGCCAGTCTTCTGCAAAAGCACACATTTCAGGAGTCGCTACTGGAATATAAATGTAACTAGTCATACGCTTTCTCTTAATTGATTTTCAGTCAAGAGGTACACAACACACCTCTCGACAGAAACATTCAAACTATAATTACTACGTCAATCTGATAAATCGTTTATACAACAAGTAATAATATTTATTTAGATTGGCAATCAAAGCAACTATTTTCTTCTTATTGCACCTTGCCTTCTTAACTTAGGAGGCTCAGGAAGCTCAACAGGGTTTAGCTGTTGTTTCAAGATCTCTCGTTGCCATGCTAAACCAGGTTTAAACTCTAAACTGTATTGAGCTGAGTATTCTTTAATGTAACTCACTGATTGTGATTTCATATTATTAATATAAACCACCCCTTTTTGGAAGTTAGCTTCTGCATCACTCACTAAGCGTCCACGTGAATTAAGCAAAGCAAGGAAGGTTCCTGGGGCTGCAATTGAGCCTGATTGCAATAAAAGTGCCCCTAAAATAGGGCTTAGTGCTAATTTATCAATAAACCAATCGTTAAATCGCCCTGCGTCTAAAGCAATACTAGAGCTATTAAGCAATTGAAGCTGTTCTTTCTCTGCTGTTTTACATGCTTTATATAAGTTAACTCGTTGTATAATATAATCAATCAGAGTTGCTACGCGCCCTAAAACATTCGCGACATAACTTAAAATAGAACCGATCCCTGCTGCAACATCCCCCGCTGCAGCCATCGCAATCTGACCTGTTTTTACAGCCATGTCTTTTAGCCCTAATAATCCTTTAGCTATCATATGAGAGCGTAGATCTCTCGCAATAACTTCAGGGTAACCAGAGTTTAATGTTACGCCTCGTCCTGCTAATTTCATTGAAATATAGCTGCTGAAACCTGTAACACATTTTTTAACACCTTTATATAAATCAGCTGCATTTTGCAGGTATCCTAATCCTGGAATTAAAGATGATAAATCATCAATAATAGATGCAGCTAACCATAAACCTATATCAGTTAGGTAATTAGCAACCCATTTAATATCTTTATACGCTTTCTTCAATTGTGTAATCAGATTTTGACAAAAGCCTTCAATTAATTTAGTTAGCTTTTCCATTAGGTTGTCTTTTGTTACTTCAACTTTATGTTTTATAGCTTGGCCAATACTTCTAAAAAACTCAACAGGTCTACTTGATTTTATCGCTTCGCTAACAGCTCCTGCTACTTTAGTCACATTCGTCAACACTTTAGACTTAGCCATGATGTCGCTAACTTTGCTTTTTACAAAACCTCCAATATCTGAAATAGCCGTCGTGTCAATCACGAAGTTACCAACAAAATCTGCTGCAACACTTGGTTTTCTGTCTACTTCAAGGGAAGCAAGATAATTAATGATATTTACACGACCAAAATATAATTCTTTCTCTTGGTAGTTCCACCCTTCCATATCGGTACAATTGGTTACATCAGCAATCGAAACAGGCATACGCCCTCCTAGTTATCATTATTTATTATAAGTCCATTTCAGCTCTACATAATTAAAGGCTAAAATTTGTTTTGAGCAATAACAATTTAGTTATTTATACCCAATGAATAAGCATCTCTCGGATAGAGTTCGCTTTTTTTTTAATTTTTGGTTCAATTTGTATATCTATTAATTGATCAATTATTTTCACTAACGCGTACCAATCATCCTCTTTTTTTACTAACCCTTTACCCTGTAGTTGAGAAGGGCTTGCAAATGATGGAGTAGCTTGCCAACATGACAAAGTTTTTCGAACAGTTCCTATGCGATAACTTGCACCAAAATCAATTAATCGAATGGAATCAAAAGCAGGAATAAACAAAATATTCGACGGCTTAATATCACCATGTACCCATCCTTTATCATGGCAATATTTTATTGCTTTTATGATTTTTGGTAGCACCCATACAAATTGTTCTGCGTCTTTCTTACCAAAGGTACTTAATGGCTTTGCTGCTGAGTCATATTCAAAATAAATAACGCTATTTGTCTCATCTAACGTGACTGTTTTTTGAACATAAAACCCTGCACACTCATTCACAGCTGTCCACTCTCTTTCCATTTCTTCTTGATTAGCATAATGCTTACCTATTTGAGATAGATCCCAACTCTCATCATCTAAAAGACAATGGGAGAAAGGTCTGTGAAAAGGTACCTCTTTTTCTCTCATCGCTTACAATTGTCTTGGAAGTGAAAAAGAGGTAAATAGTGATTTATTCAAGCTCTGATTGGTATCTCGCAGGGTGTAATCAAGAACTATATTATTGTCTTCAATTTTATAGTTAAGCTTGCGGATCAAACGATCTGATGTCGCACTTGAACTTCCCTCAAACAACGCTCTAAATAAGGCCCATTGACCAGTATATGAACGAGTAGCAATGCGATTCTCACCTTGGTAAAAATTAGTTGAAAGGTAACCATCAACCCCAGTTGTTGGCCAATTTAAATCTGTCCATATTCTAGGCCCATGACGATAGCTAAAGATACTTTCTGATTCACGTACCTGAAACTCAGTAACCGTAGTACTCATCGAGCTAGGACGAAATGCAAATCTCAACGCTAATTCTTGACCTGCTGAACCAAAGAAAGTTTGAGTTAACTTACGAGATTGACGAAGTTGAGTCAGAGCTTTATTACTAATAGGTAACGTTAAACCATCAATCGCTTTACGCTTAAGAACTCCATTATCCCAGTAAACAAAAGGCTTTAACTGTTCATCAATAAATTTATCAACTCGCCCTTGTGGCTTAAAAAATTGAGAAAAATCATTCAGATCAACCTCTCCACGACCATTTAAGGAGAATGGGAAACGCCCTTCAATTGCTGAGCCATAAAATTGGTATACTTGCTCATTCCATTGTTGATTTAAATAACCAACGCTACCATTAATAACCTGACTCCACGCTTTCTGTGATAACTCTTTTGTCCAGAGCGCGACTTGGCTAGGCGCTTTGGCACCTTGACGCTGAAATTGAACAATCGCATCTTGACTTCCTGCTGCGTGCGCTAAGGAGTATTCATGCATCATCTTCCCAGGTTCTGAACTTGATAACGCAACATCAAAATAAGTATTTAACGAATCAAACTCTTGGATCAACCCATCAAGCGGAATAACAGCCCCTGCTTTACCATTACCATTAACATAATTTCCATAGCCAATAAAAGCTTCATTAACAACATAAGATGGTTGTAAACGTAGTAACTTCCCACCGACTGCTCGATTGATTTTATCGGCTTTTCCTAGCCCTTTGGCTACTTTTTTCAAACCAAGTTGATTGGCTATTTTTTTATTACCTTTTGTATCTGGCTGCTCTTCTACTGCTAATGTAGTATTAACCACAAGCGCTCCCAGTACATCTAGAACAGGGCTTGTTGCTGGCTCTCGTGCATTTTTCAATGCGTAGGCAAATTCCACCTGAGAGTTAAAGCTTTTTATTCGGATGTTATTAACTAAATCTTTCCAGTAATAAATATAATCGGCAAAATATAGGCGTTGTATTTGCTTACTTAGATCGGTCAATTCCGTCACTGATGCACCAGACATATTGCCCTGGATCTCTTTAAATTCACCCAATTGACGACGTAGTAGTTCTGATTTTGCCGTTAAATCAATAGTGCTATACCCTTGTTTGGTATAAATCTCAGGGATTAAATAACCATGAAAGTCATTTGAGAACTCAAAAATAGTATCAAACTTGTCCCCAAGTTGACGGCGTATGTCCACCTGATTACGATATTCTGGTAGCTCTTTTATACGAGCATAAATAAGACGCTCTGGAGATAATCCTTCTAAGTTATTAGTGGCTACAGCAATCAAGGCATTATTAGGTTCTAAACGATGTTGGTAATTACTATTAAATAAGTCTGTAATTAATAACGATAGAATATTAATATCATCTGAAGAGACATCGCCTTGATCTTTCATATTATCAATAAGATAAGCTTGCATTTCATTAATATCTAAACGCTGTACATCAAACAACATTTGGTAATAGCGTAACACCTCAAAGATTTTACTTGGGTTACCTAAGCTAACAAATACGTATAATTCAGAACTGATCAATTCTTCAATTTTTGGTAATAATATTAGATTAAGCTGCTCTTCATAAGCTTCATAGATTCGGTCCGCAGTTTCATCTTGTTTAATACTAACTTGTTGATACCAAGCTTTAGGCTCCACTCCTTTTGCCGAAACATCACGCAACTCATTAAGTAAGGCTATCATATCTGAGGTTGAGTAATTATTATCAAGACGTTTAACATCATTACTGTACAATTTTAACTGCGTCATGGCATCTGCACGCCATTGCTCATCTTGGTTCCAATTATTTTTTAATAAGACCCCTGTAAAAAAGATCGCCCCGATAATCAATAAAACCATGGCACTTCGCACAGCAAGATAACCAGCATGACGCCATTCATTAACACCTGTGATGCCTTTTTCTGGCAAAATAACATTACTAAACAAACGAGTTGAAAAGTAACTACGGCGACTTGGTTTTTGCTCACGATAACTTTGAGAATTAAATTCTGTTCGCTCAGCAATTACTTGTGTTAATAAGTCATGCTCTCGTCCTTTCTGGCCAGATGATAATAAATAAGCCCCACGTATCCATACCGCTTCACGAACTCGGTTTTCATGACCAATATCAGTCAATAATTCATTCACTCTTTCAAGGAAAATACGAAGTTGATAAGGCAAAGCAATTACTGAGCTAGATTTTTCGCTATTAATATTTCGCAGCAACTCAAATTGTTGTTGAGCAACAGATTTAATCAATGTTTTACTTTGTTCTTCAAATTGATATTTATCAAAACGACGAGATTCAGTACATGGAAATGTCATTCCAAATGGGTTTTCTACATCACAACCAGAAAAATCTTCAAAAAACTCAACAAAATCTGCAATAGTATCTGCTTTTGAGAAAACGCTATAAACAGGGAGTGTTAGATCTAACATTCCGCCCATTGACAGAATTGCTTCTTGATAAATGCTACTCAGTTTTTGACGGTCTTTTCGATCACTTTCAAGTAAACGATCACAACCAATGATAGAAATCGCCCCGTTTAAACCTTGGCGAGGGCGGTATTTTAATAGCTGATTAGCGAACACCTCCCATAATTTCTCATCAATTCCTTCGTCATCAAATAAACGATGACCAACTTCAATTACGACTATCTGATCGTTATTCCAAAACTTAAGGTATTGCTCTGAGTCTCCACCTTCAAGGAGTTTATCAAAGACAGGTTCTAGTCCATTTTGTTGCAGTAGATAACTTTTGGCGTCTTTTTCACCACCTAACACTAAGTACCAAGGTAGGCTATACAAACTATCCAGTTTATTTCGGCCTGTACCTCGTACTTTTTTTGTCGCTACTTTAAACAACTGTTGGATAATACGTGTATCTTGTTTGAGTAAAACCTGTTGATCGTGTTTTTCATTAACTGATTGATCGTTTTTATATTGCTTATACCACCACCACATTAACAATAAAAACACCACTGAGCTGAGTGCTATTGTGGTGAGTTTTAACCACTCCCATTCCTCGTCAGGTAAGTAAACCCAACATAATGCTGTACCTGTGATCATCAATATCGCAAATAAAACCGCACTGATTTTTTTCATCATATTATTTCTGCGCTCTCTTAATCGTAGCATTCAAGCCAAAGCGAATATTCAACTCATTTTTAAGCTTTCGTATCACCGATAAATTATCTCCGGCTCTAATATAAAGCTCGACACCATGATCTGTTTCACGCGTGAATGGTTCATATCCCGCTTGCTGTAATTCTGAAACTAATCGCACCGCATCTAATGAACGAGTAAACACTGCAAGCACAACTTCCCACTGCTGAGTGGCTTTAGATGTTTGTTTTTTTTCATCAAGTTCAGTATTTTCAGTTGTTTTTCCTATATCTGCATCTGAGCTAATATAAATCAACTCTTCGCTGTTTTTCTTACCAACACTAGACATATCGATAGCATTAAATTGAGCAAGAATTGGCTGGCTGCGATTAAAATACCAATACTCTGATGCACCATAAGCAGACATAATGCATAGAAATGCAATCGCTAATGTTTTGGGCATGCTCAGCATTAACCACGGTTGTTTCCCTTCAATAAGTTCAGGTACTTTTGGTACAGGTAATACGTTTTCACTGCGATAATGTCGAATAATGGAATACACATTCGACTGGATCTCATGCAGAACACTCTCATCATCATGTCGGAAGCGCCCTTTAAATCCCAGCATAAGTAGAACGTATTGAAGCTCTAAAAAATCCACTAGTTTTGCAGGCTGCTGACTCGCTTTATCTAACAGAGTGAAAAAAGCTTCACCTCCATTACGTTGAGAAAAAACTTTACTCAATAAAGAGTGATTTTCCCAACGAGCACTCTCACCCCATTGGGTGTAAAGAATGGCCTCATCAAAGGCTGCGCATAATACAAAACAACTTTTTTCTATAATACTTGGGTGATACTCAAGATACGTACCACGTTGGCGAAAAACGGCAATTTCATCCAATAAACGCTGTCTAAAACGGTTTATGTCCCTTGGCTCTCCTTGACGAGGCAAGGTTACTAAGATTGCAAACAGTTCCGTTGCAGAGTTCAGTAGCGGGCTATTATAAACTGCCAGACTATCTATCAATCGCTCTGATCCTGAAAGATCAACATCCTTAAGCTCGGCAATTTTTTTCTTTTCCGATACTTTTTCTTTAGCGTGACGAACTTCTACCGTCGCTTCTTCATTAAATAATCCGCTCACAACTCACCTACCTAATCACGTGAAATTCAACGTGTACATCTTCTATACGCTCATCGATATGTAAGGCAATTGGCTCATCTTTTTTCACCAAGGCTTGCCATAACTCTGATTTGGTATCAATCTCAAAGTACGCAGCATCATGCTTAGATTTAAGCTCAGAAGGAGCATAAGGTAGATTACGCAATGCAACACCTGATAATGCGTTACGAACCAAGCCAGCAATATCACTATTGCCTGCAAGCTTGATAGCTTTAGGAAATTCTTCGCTAAGGCGTGATGCACCCAATGGCGAAGTAGCGACAAGAATAAAGCGCCCTTCATTATATAAACTACGATCTTTCACTAATGTACGAAGCAGACGTCGAGAAACAAATAATTGTGTATCCCATGATAAGGTCGTTAAATTATCAATTTGAACTTCACGCAATAGCACTAATAACTCAGAGAAAATCACAGAGAAAATGCTGTATAAGTCATTTTGATCCCATACTAATGAATCTTTAGGCATTTTTCCTTCTAGGCCTTGCATCTGTCCTGCCATTGATAAACATTCTACATACAAGTGCTTGGTTAATAAGGTACTATCTTGATTCCACTGTTGTAGTTTTGGCATCCAAGCGCCTAAGGCTTGCAACCATAAATAATCACGCATCATGGCTTGGTAACTTTTACTTTCATTTTCAGCTTGAAGGCGAGTAGATATCGTCATTGCACGGTATTGCACTTGAGAGAGCACATCAGCCACACAATCTTTAAGATAATTAGATACACCAAAGTGCAAACAATGTGGTACAAAAGCTTGATTCAGAATTACTGCACCTTCTGATTTATGCTCGCTAACTTCACAAACTGCTATTAAGGTATAATCTTGTAGCTCTTCATCTTCTAATTTAAGAACAATATTAAGCTCGGCGAGCTCTAACAGTACTGATTCACTATGCTCACGGCTAGTATCAAATACTGGATGTTCTACAGAAGAGTGTCGCAAACGCTGATCAACACCAACATCTACGGCTCCTGGTCTCGATACTGGTAAAGCAAGATATACTTTTTTGTGATTCATATTTTTAGGAATATCTAGAACAAGTCCACGATTAATTTCAAATGGTGTTCCATCAGGAAAGATACCCTTTGCGCGACGAACAGATACTTTGCCTATGTTCAGCATAGAGCGATCAAGTTCAAGTAAAGTTAATCCATTTCCTTGAGGTGCAATCTGCTCTGTAAACTCACGAGTTAAATGTTCAACATAACGTGTTTGCTGTTGAAAATGCTGCGGAGAAAGGAACATCCCTTCACTCCAAACGACTTTTTTATTATCCATTATTATTCCTCTTCGCCTGATACTGATAGATTAATTCCATCTATTTCAATATTAATGGCTGTAGTTCCTAAGATTATCGGTTTATAGATAACTTTATTCTTTGCTTCACGGTAGGCAGCAAATCCGGCTATAACACCGATATATTTAGTTTCTGCTGCAAGAGGAAATACTTCTTGGCGTGTCTCTCCTGGTAAAATACTTTCTAACTGACGAGTAAGTAACAACTCTGCTTTTAAAACACCCTGCTCATCATTATAAATTTGAATAAAATCTGCTTGTGAAAACGCTTGGCTATCTGTTAATTGATATACACGTAGCTCTAATGGTGAAGGTTTTCCTTCCACATTTGGATTAATATTTGAAGCTGCTTTTATATTTAGTACGACTTGAGGAGCAAGCTCTGCACCACCAAAACTGCAACCAGACAGCAAGGAAATAAAAAGAGATGACATTAACCATTTTCTCATTTGTTATCTCCTTCTAGATTACGCTGTAGACGAATGGCATCATGAAAATAAGCATGGAATTTAATTTGCCAATCCTTATTTTCAACTTGTCTAGTAAAGTAACGCTTATACATATCCCAATATTTAGGTTTACCACCAAAAAAGCTCGGCGTAGAAAGATCATTAAACATATCTTCCATTGCATGAGGAGATATGTCTGACAACAAACGGGTTAATGCCATTTCTAATGCTCTATCCATATGTTGTTGCATTCTTTCTTCACTTTTTCGATAAGCTATCAATGCATACTTATCCTCTTCTGCCTCGACACTTTCTCGTTTTGGTATTTCTTCTAATGATTGAAGAGGCAAATTAGATTGAAATTCTGCCCCCGAAAATGGGTCGTCATCTAATGCAGCAAAACTTAAATTTACTTCTTTATGTTCCCGTACTTTTTTCATATCAGCGGTGCTAAACGGGTCATCATCAATAACATTACGATCGGTAAACGTAAAATCTAATTCAGGCTCTTGATAGACAGAATTTGAAGAAAATGAAGACTCATCTTCTGAGGTACTAAAAGGGTCATCTCCAAACGACGAACTCTCAGATAACACTGAAAATTCCTGAGCTTGAGCGTCTTCAGGAACAAAACAAGACACTAATAAACGATAACGACCTATATCAAGTATATCCCCATCATTTAATGTTGTTTGGTTACCTAAACCAAGCTGTTTATCTGAACCATTGATAAATAAGCCATTAGTACTATCATCGATAACTTGATAACCTCGCGATGTTTTTTTAATGACTGCATGAGAGCCTGATACCTCTCGTGTGGCATCACTTAGTTGCATAGAAGCACCAAAAGCACGCCCAATGCTTCCCCCTTCTTCAGGTAGTGATTTATTCCATTCTGAAATACTTTCACCATCTGGTGAACTAATTATTCTTATCGATATAGGCATATTACTTACCCTTACATTGTTGTATCGTACGATTAAATTCAGTTAAGAACTGCGGGTATTTTTTTACAAATGTTTTCGAAAAATAGACACCAAGCGGTTGAGATTTCATTTGTTTTTTTGAGATAGCTCGATAACTAATCCCTAACTGCTTAATGGTTTCTTCTATTACCTCATCATTACCTAAAATCGCACCGATCTCACCTTTTAACATTAATTGAACCATGGCTTTTGCACTTCGCGGCTTCATTGATACTTGATAACCATTTTTTTGTAGCCAAAACCATTTATTTGAACCGAATAATGCAACAACTTCTACTTGGCTTTTAAACATCATACTGTTGATATCAATAGAGTCTGAAAGCGAAAACCAACTCCAGTGTTGATCCATCACAGGCTCTGAATAAATGGCGTATTCATCTCGTTTACTGTTATGAGAAGCTAAGAAAAAACCATGCTGACTGCCCACTTCCGTTAACAACTGCGCTTTATCCCATTTGGTCATCATTAATTGATAGGGCTGGTCCATTTTCTTCATTATGCATTTTAGCTTTTCAATACCAGATCCTTTCATCTCACCATTTTCTTGGTACTGATAAGGAAACCACTCTTGAGTCGCAAGCAATAAACGCTCAGGACGACTGTAAGCATTAGCTGATTGAGCAAAAAGCGTTGCTCCAATAATTACAGTTGCTATCAATATCGATTTCACGGATTACTCTTCTCCATACTCATACCTGCTGAACGGATCATTTCACCATTGTCAGCATAAATATCACTAGCCATTTCAAGTAACACAAAAGGGATCGTAGTATTAAGGCGCTCAGCTTGCATAAAACTAATCGAAATATCAGGTGGGGATAATAGACCTACAGGCAAGTCCTGAGGCTCCACGTTGTCCCGTAATATTTTTATGCCATATAATGCAGCTTGATGGGCATTATTCTCAAAACCAACACCCACTGACATTAAAGCACTATGCTCACTATTATTCACCGCATTTGGTACAACTGTCAGCAGTGGTAATTGTTTCGATGAAAGATAAATATCATCAACTCTAGACAGTAAACTTGAACTCCCCGTTAACCATAATAATGACTGTTCAAAATTAGGGTCTTGCTTCTCCATTAAGCTTACTTGTTTACTCATAATAGCGTCTAATGATGACTCTGGTTGGCTTTCATCCACCTCAATAGCAAATACAGAAATACCATTTGCTTCAGCTTCTTGCTTTAACGGTAAAAACTGAGTCACATAAGCGCTAGTATTACTTTTGGCGTATAACACCCCAATCTGACGCAATTCAGGGTTAAATCGAGATAAAAAGCTTAACGTTATATTTGCTGGCAAATTAAGCGATGTATAAGCAAAGTTATTATGACTGCTTTTATAGGTGTCGGTTAAACCGAGTAACACAGGGTCTTTCGCGTTAACTGAAACCACAGGAAGTTGGCCGCCTGCATAAAGTTGATGAACCGCAACTGTCGCTTTAGATCCAACGGTATAAATCAAACTAGCCTGTTTTTCTGCCTGATTAAGTAAGTGTTGTAACTGTTCTGGTTCACTAGGTAATAAGAAAACCCTGAATGTGGCAGTGCTCAGTTCTCGTTTATACACTTTAAGCATTGCTCCCAAAGCTGTATCGTATGATTTAGCTTTGCGTGAAACTAAAACCCATACTTTTGGGTGCTCTGCATAAGGAATAAACTCAACGAAATTTTTGTCTTCATTAATTTGCCAAACGTCGTCATTTTTCAGTTCTTCTCCAAGCCAACTTGGCCATGCAGCAACAACTGGCGTGACGGTTAAGGACATAAGTAATATAACCAAGTAATAAGCTCTAGCTATCATGACAACACTTCCTTGTTTACACTGCGATCAGAAAACCACATCACAATACCTGCAAGACCAAAAAAGGCACCTAACAACCAAAATGCATCTTGTTGGCCATATGAAGCCAGTAATTGACCAACAATCACAGCACCTAAGACATGACCAATTCGCTCCAGAAAACGATACGTTGCAGCAACAGAGTTTGCACTTTTACCTTGAACGGTACTCACGACATGTGTCACCACTGGAGCATTAATTAAGCCATGAGAAATACCCATAACAAGCATTGAAACCGTTGCTATAAGTACAAAATAGTTCGATTCAACCATTGAGAATGCCGACCCTAATATCAACAATGAGATAGCTGCTATCATGTTACCTAAGCATAATGCCCACTTACTTGACCCTAATTTATCAATCAGTGGGGATATTTTGTCACTGATAAATAACACCGAAAAGGCATAAGCCATCATTACCTGACCAATACTTTCTTTTGATACGCCTTTCTGGCTCAATAAGATAGGCACAGCAAAAAAAACAACGCCTGTTAAGACCATTTTCGTTGGGATCCCAACTAATAACATGGTGCGCATAAAAGAAGGGATACGAATTAATTGCATTGAGTCATGCATCATTAATTTCATGCTATTGAATAGGCTGCCATGCTCTTTATTTTTAATTCTCATTGATGGAAGTACTAAACTAAATAAAAACATTAACACACCAACAAAGGCTGACATCATAAAGATACCTTGAATACCCAGAGTATCGGCTAGTAATGCTCCGATCGCAGCACCAGAAATAAATCCAGCATTAAAACAAAAAACAATAATACCTGCGGCTTGAGTTTTGTTAGATTTATCACTAAAACGTAAAATATACCCTTGAGCCGAAATAAAGATAACAGCCTGACCAACCCCAGAAATAAAACGAGCAATTAAGACCGTACTTAAATGGTTGTCTGATGCTAGTAGTACACAGCCCAAGCTAGATAATACAATTCCAGCAGCAAGTACTCTTCGAATATCAAATAACTCAACTAAGCGTGATGCTGGTAAAAGAGAGCTTGCAAAACCAACAAAATAAAGTGTAAAGAAGTACGATGACCATGCTTCTGTGCCTCCATTACTAATCGCTATTTCAGTTAAGTATTGAGGTAATAAAGGCGCCATTAACGCCTCCATTAATACAGTAACTAAAAGTAATGGTTTCACTTGAGCTAAAACAAGATCAGAATGACTTTGAGTTTCTTCACGGCTTAATAAACGAATAAAGGCAAAACAAATGAACGCACAGCCTGCAAACAAAATAGCAAAGTTTTTTAAAATCTCTAAAAATTGTACCAATAACATCTTAGGGTCAAAAGCGATAGTCACTTGATTTCCCAATGTATCTATTATTGGAAATTCAGCCAAATTTTCAACTAGCATCATGTTGTGTTCAGCATTGCTATATGCAATTACTTCCGTTTGATGCTCTACCAAGATACTTGATACTTCTTGATTAGAGCTACGGAAATTATCCAACATTTGATCCATTCCGCTAACTCTTTGCGGCGCAATACCGAGCGTTAGAACTGGAGCTAAACGCTGAGTTACTATATTAGCCATTGAGTTGGCTTTATTCTCAAGACCAGATTTATACAATGCCCCAACCAGCAGCATAACGCTGACGGACATGGCAAAAAAAACAACACCGAATGCAGTAAAATAAATTTTACGATTCTCAGTTCTAAGGATCATAAAAATAAAGCCAATCACTAAAAAAACCACTAACCACATCATCGGCTGGAAACGTTTAGCTATCTCTTTTTTGACTTCTTCGTTACTAAGTAATACCTCTATTGCACCCACTTGAGTAAATTTGTTACTTAATGGGATAGTAATAAGGCTTCCTTCTAGAGCATCGGTTTTATAGCGATAAAGTTCTTGTTTACCTGAAATAACTCGAATATCAACAACCGAACGATCTGATAGCACAATAGGTGATAAAACTTTTTCAATCCCTGCGATATCTTGTAAAGGTACACCTGAACTTAAAATTTGTTCAATTCCAATACGAGCAGCTTCCGTTTGTGATAAAACCGCATCTCGACTTTGTTGTTGGTAGCTTTTTAGTGCTTGCGCATACCCAACAACAAAGATCAAAGATAGGGAGAATACGACTAACATAGCTCCTAGCACTAATCGGCTGTGTTGTTTTATCATCTCCACTATCAGCTCCTAAATATCGTTAATAAGGTCAAACTGCGCGGTTAAGCAGTGTGCCAAAGCGGATGGACGTTTCGCTTTAAGAAAAGACAAACGATTGAATACTAAAGATTGAATTAAATCAGTATAGCTCATATTTTCACGATCAAGGTCGTGACACACCAAGCTTACTTTGTCGCCTTTTGGACGTTTAAGATCTGGTTTTGGATTTGTCTCAAGTACGTATAAGTTATTCTCATTATCCATACGAACATCAACACGAACTAACGTTTGCAGACCAAATTGATTGAATATTTTCTGACCGATTTTCGCCAACTCGCTACGCAGAGGTTCCTCTGTCACTGCAATAAGACGGTCTTGAGTAATTGGTTTAATGTCCATTGAGGTGAAAATGGCTTCATCCTCTTCTAAAATTCGTTCTGTAATTGAGAACGCTAAAGGGGCTGGTAGTCGAGTAAATTCACCTTGCTTAATTATGCACTCTCCAGCAACGGCTACAACAAACTCTCGACCACCTAAGAAAGGTTCTATCATGACGGTATTATTCGTTGCTTGGTGCACCTTCTCAACCACGGCTTGTAATTCACTACGTTCAAAAACTGGATAAACATGAATAGACGCTCGACCAGACACCGGTTTTACAATAAACCCATCAGAAAAGCGCTTACAAATAAGATCCAGTTCATATTGATTTCTTTCACTAAGGAAGTCTTCTTCAACCCCTACCGTAATAAATGGTGCTGTAGGTAAACCCGCGGCCTGAATTTCATGCTTAAACAGGTGCTTATTATCTAAGATCCCTGCCACCATTGGCGAATGACCGACATAAGGCACTCCTAGCATTTCTAATGTTGATGGTAAATGGCACATTGAATCAAAACCTTGTAAACCACCACTATTAGTGATCACTAGATCAACTTTTTCACTACGCAGTTTTTCAGCCAAATAAATATCTTCAGCGAATACGCTAATAAATTTAAAACCTGATTCACGCAGTGCATTTGCCATATCATGAGCCACTGCTTCATACGTTTTTGTTGAGCGCGGACTTAAATTCTCAAAGACATAACCTTCTGGTTGTGCTTTATCTCCCCCATGCACCACGGCAATATGTACGTGATGACGGATCCATTCTAATTGTGCTTGCGAAAAGTTTAAGGTTCTCATAGTGTTACCTATTAAAAAATTACTAAATATGCACGGTTCTTATCTTGAACTCTTATGCAAAATGAAAATTAATTTATTATTTTTATAATTAATGTCAGGCCACTATCTACATGACCTGACAGATATTTTATTTGATATTTATTTGAAACTTATTCTCATTAACAGTTAATGCTACTTCACTAATAGATTGTGATTGACTCATACGCACTATGCATTGATTCGCTAATTCCGGCATTAATTGACGATTTATTAGCTGTTCAATAGCGCGAGCACCTGTTTCCGGTGACTGATTCATACTCACTAACAAGTCAATAACTTGAGTGTCATAATCGAACGTCGCGTTATAATGCTGTTTAACTCGTTTTTCAATACGACGCAGAGATAATTGAGCAATTTTACTCATCTCTTCGTCATTCAATGGAAAATAAGGAACTATCGTTGTTCGGCCTAAGAAAGCAGGTTTAAAGAAACTCTGCAGTTCAGGGAAAATTGCTTTAGTTAACGTTGGTATAGAAGGGCGACCATCAACACAGCCATTCACTACTGCACTATCGGCTGCATTGGATGTCATAATGATGATGGTGTTACGGAAATCAATTTCACGACCTTCGCTGTCAGAAATCGAACCTTTATCAAAGATTTGATAGAAAATATCATGAACACCAGGATGAGCTTTTTCCATTTCATCCAATAATAAAACGGAATACGGATTTTTACGTACCGCTTCAGTTAATACTCCACCTTTACCGTAGCCTACATACCCAGCAGGAGAACCAAGAAGCATAGACACTTTATGTTCTTCTTTAAATTCAGTCATGTTGATTGTGGTTATGTTACGCTCACCGCCATAAAGCAGATCTGTTAACGCTAATGCGGTTTCTGTTTTACCAACACCACTTGGACCACACATCAAAAACACACCGACAGGCTTACGAGGGTCAGTTAATCCAGCACGAGACATACGGATCGCTTGAGAGATCTCAGCAATAGGGGCTATTTGACCAATCACTCGCTCACCGATATGCTTTTCAAGGTGCATTAAGCGTTCAACTTCTTCTTTTAGCATGTTTCCAACAGGGATCCCGGTCCATAAAGAGATCACTTCCGCCACGGTTTGTTGGTTCACTTGAGGAAGAACTAAAGGTTGCTCACCTTGTATTGCATGCAACTCTGCCATCTTTGTTGCTAAAAGGACTTTATCTTCATTTTCTGATAAATCATCACCATTTAGAAACTGCTCATCTAGTGTTGTTTGCAGATCAATGATCTCTGCTACTAACGTTTTTTCTTGCTCCCAACAATTATCTATTTCTTGATGCTGTTCTTTCAAATCAATTAAACGTTGTTGAACTTGCTCTAAACGACCATCATCAATTGACCATAATGCCGCTTCATGATTCAAGGTTGTGATTTCATTTTCAACATAACGGATCTGCTCTGCTACTGCTTCTAACTGACGGGGTGTAGCGCTTTGGCTTAATCCAATACGAGAGCAGGCTGTGTCTAATAAGCTTATCGCCTTATCTGGTAATTTACGCTCAGGTAAATAACGAATAGATAATGAAACAGCAGCATTAATTGCTTCTTGCATTACTTTTACATTATGGTGTTTCTCTAAACTCTTCTTTACACCGCTGAGCATGTGTATCGCATCATCTTCATTCGGCTCACCAATCGATACCACTTGAAAACGACGAGTTAGAGCAGCATCAGATTCAAAATACTGCTTATACTCTGCCCATGTTGTCGCTGCAAGAGAACGAAACTCACCACGAGCCAACGCTGGTTTTAAAATGTTCGCAGCATCATTTTGACCAGCTGCGCCACCTGCACCAATTAAAGTATGTGCTTCATCAATAAACATAATAATTGGTGTTGCTGATTGTTTAATTTCATTAATCACATCTTTAAGACGGTTCTCAAACTCACCTTTAATACTGGCTCCGGCCTGAAGTAGTGATAAATCTAAACTGCGTAATTCTACGTTTGCTAATGCCGGAGGCACGTTACCATCTACAATTTGTTGTGCTAAGCCTTCCACAATAGCAGTCTTACCCACTCCTGGGTCACCAACTAAAATTGGACTATTTTGACGGCGACGGCACAAGATATCGATGGCTTTTCTGATCTCATTACCACGCCCAGAGATTGGGTCTAAATCGCCATTTCTTGCCGCTTGAGTTAAATTTTGTGAGTACTTATCAAGAGCGGGTGTACTCATATCACCTTCTTCTGCACCTGTCATACCTTGGTTTTCACCAGATAACACTGAAGTTGATGAAAAATGACTTGATGCCGTCTTGGTAATCGATTGACGATTCAGCCACTCAGACGACAAACTTTTTATCCAAGTAGATAACGCACCGTTATATGCACCCTGCTCAATCCTTTGTTTTAATACAATTAACACATGAAATTCATTCACCGATAATTGAGCGTGATTAAGAGAACCAATCATCCAAGCGTCTTTTAATAATTCAACTAATTGAGGTGACAGTGACGGTGCAGTATCATTGCCACGAGGTAAACTAGACAGGTGATTATTAAGTTGCTCAAGAATACTTTCACTTGCCATTCCTGCTTGCTCAACCGCTTTTTGCCAACCCATCGTAGGTTGTTGCAGTAATTGAACAAACCAATGTTCAAGTTCGATTGAAAAATGACCACGCTGAACACACTCTCCTGCTGCCGCTTCAAGTGAAGCCTTCATGTCCGGTGTTAATCTTTTTACTAGACTTTGCAATTCAATATTTATCATAATTTATTAACTCGTTGTTAGTAGCATTTCAACATACAATTGCTTATTTAAACGACTGTTCATCCAGGCTGATTGACCTACTTTTAAGCCTTTGTCTGCACTGCTAGTTAATTGGACTCTTGGCAAATATCGGCTATCCACTTTCATGTAAAGCTTATATTTAATGTTAATTCCCATGTAACTTCGTACTAGGTGTTCAATGGCTCCAATCATTTTTTTATCACTACGGATCTTAATATAGTGACGATAATTTCGTGGACACACTTTTATATGTAATTTTTGGCCAACCATAGGTGCACTTTTTCCAACGAGTGCCCCCATGCCTAACTGTCTATTCTGTCCTGTTTTACCTAACTGAGTTAGTGAACAAGGAGTTAGAGGTTGATACTCTAGTTCACTTGTTTGTATAACAAACTCTGCATCAAAATAATCTTCTAACAACAACTTGAGCGTAAACGGACACGTTAATTTCAAACCTAATAAACCGGTATATTGAATTAAATGCTGCTTTGGGATCGTGTTGTTATTTTCTCCAAGACCGCACAAACTCGATAACATGGTCGTAAGAGACTTCTGATGCTTATTCCATGTAAAAGTTTCTTCCTCGGCTTGACTGCTTAGGTCATGCTTCAATTCTGTTTGACAATACAAACGAAAATAACGATTGTTAAAGACATCAAAAAAATCAACGGGAGCTTCATCACCCAAATCAAATTGAGCACTCAATGCCTGACGATACATTTGTCTTGGTATCGCACCTTTGCAGCCTGACAAAGCTGCTAGAGGGGTTTTGATGACATAGCGACCGCTCTTGTTACTGTACACCTCAGTAACTTGAGTTTGATAATACGCTGGCAGTTGCTCTGCACTAAAAGCCACATTTGGCCGAACTCCATTACACTCAGCTTGATGCTTAAATAGCTGCCACGCTTTATCTAACTCAACATCCTGTTGATTATTATTTAAACGTACTACAGCAGATTTTTGCATCCAGCCCTCCTTGGAAAGCTCATATAAAGATCATCTTGTCCTTTTAGCTTAATATCTATCTGAGTGAAACTATTAAACCCTGCAAAATATGCAAAGAAACGATCAAGCAGATGACTAAATAAGCAGATCCCTCCATTAACATTGGTTGGGTCAAGAGTTATCACTATCTTCGTCCCATAGGCAAAACACGTTTTTCCTGAAACTCGAATTGGAGCAACCACTTGTTCTTGTTCAATCGAGGTTACAGATTCTATGTATGCATGATTTTGTGAGTTTTGATTATGGTTATACAAATCAAAGACATTCTTAAGTGTCTCTACAGGATCGTCTGAGCCTAAAATCGCATGATAATTAAAATGTAGGTGGCACAATAAAGCCCATACATTTTTATTGCTTTCTTTGCTACGCATAGGTAATGATGGACGGCGTAATAATTGGATATTAGCTGGAATGGTTAGTGATTCACGACACTCTATTCTACTGAGTAATGATAAATGCCCAGCAGCCATACCATCAGTAACGGTTGCAGTAACTAACCACGTTTGAGGTTCGCTTTCAGCACTAACATGTTCAAGATCTGCTATTTTTAATCCGCTTTCTAATAAGCCATTTTCATGTAAAGTCTGCACCAACTGCCAACGTAATCCTGACTCACTACCATTAAACTTTTCACCGTAAATTTGAGCAATTTTTGCAGGCTCAGCTTGCGTAACATCCATGACTTCATCAACAGAAAATAGCTCTAAACTATGCCCTTGGTTTGCATCAAGTACTATTGGGTACTGTTTTTTAAAAAAATCAACCTCAAGCGGATCTGAAACCATTTGATGTAAATTCACTATAGGTGTAGTAAATAGCGAAAAACGCTCGACAGATAAGCTTCGAGCAAAATCAACACTTAGCTCATCAATAAATATCTGAAGCTTAAATTGATGACTGTCTATCTGCTTTAAAACATCACCAAAGTTAAAATGAAAACCATTAAATCGTTCAGAAAACATAAAGAATTCAGTTAATAATTTAAAGCCGCCAAAGCTTGCTGCTTGATAAGGAAGAATCGTATCATTAACATCAAAACCAATAGGTTCCATCGAATTTCGCCCCAGCTCACAACTTTTACCTTGTGCTGAGACACAAATTTGAGATGTTCCTTGTGACAGAAGATCAAACAAACGCAATGCAAAATTAGTTTCACCTTTAAGATGAAGCTTTAATGATTCAATAGACAACTCAGACAGTGCTACTGTGTCATCTACAGCTGATATAGATATTTCTATCAAAGCATTTGATTGCTCTGCACCTCTTGGTTTAGCTAATTCAAACGGAGCAAAAGATACATTTACTTTTTCTATTTTTAATGGAAAAAGTGCCACTTCTTCTGTTGTGCGAAATACAGCACTACTGCCCTGTTCATCACGAACTTCAAATTCAGTCCCTGTAGGAATATGGTGAGTTGCATTAGTATCATTATCAACCACAAAATCAAGTAAACTATATGAAGGAATTGGGCGTAAATAATGAGGAAAAAGCAAACGAATAAGGCTTTCAGTAAACTCTGGAAAAGAGTCATCTAAACGCTGTTGTAATTTTCCATTCAAAAAAGCAACGCTTTCAATTAAACGAGCTATTTGAGGATCATCAATACTGTCTTTTCTTATGCCGAGTGCGTCCGCAGCTCCCGGATGACGAGCTGAAAATTGCGACGCTTCTTCTCGAATAAAACGCAGCTCTTGTTCAAAATATGACAGTAATGTATCAGACAAAATTTGATTTCCTTACATCCAATGTGTTTCGACTTAAATCCAAAAAGGAATCCAATACTATGGCCTCTTCACCTTGGTCAGATAACATCACCGCAGAAATACGAAACTGTAATTGATTTTTTGATTTTTCTTGTTCTTCAATTTCGATTAAAACATCAATTAACCTAGGCTCATAACGACGGATTAAATGAGTAATATCAGTAATGATCACATCACTGTTAGATTTACTCTGTGCGCGCGTCATATTGCGTAAACCAATATGCGCAATCGTGTCTGCTAACTCATCTGACGATTCTATCGTTGCCCAAATAGGAGCTCGGCTAGAGATAAGATCACATACATTATCAATAATAGCATCACGCATTGCATCAATATCATTACTCCAAGATTGAGTTAATTTCGCCATTAAACTCATGAGGATTCTCCCACTTCTTGATCTGATACAGAGGTAGTTAATAACACTTGAGCATCCATCATTTCATATTGATATTGAGGCTGAAGCATGATTTCGCATAAATAGCGTGTACTGTCTTGGCTATCTTCTTTAATACGTACTTCACACGCTTTTAGTGGATAACGGGCCATAACAGAGTCCTCTCCATAGTCCACTTCGCTAATGTAACGTTTTAGCCAATTCTCTAAGCCGCGTTTGCAATCTTCCATACTATCGTAACGGCCTATTTGGTCTCGGATCTGGGCTTTAATATAGTGTCCGAAACGACATGCCATTAAATTAGTTTGCAACATCCCCAACATTCGTAGTTCTTCTGTTGGTGCTTTCCAAACCGATTGATTACTAAAGAATCCTTTTTGCTCAGTTAAATATAGACTGCTTAATGGAACAAAACCTTGTTCTGCCCAAAAACCATCATCTTCATTATAGATATCAACTTTAGCTATAAGTGGCGAATCATGCTGAATAATCGCACCATATGTACCAGTTTCGTTGTATGAACGTAAAAAACCAAACCAGCTAATACGTTCAAACTCTTGAATAACATTTCCCGCAAGTAGGTATGCACTATTTCCCCAAAGTGCATTATCACGATGATTGCTTTCAGTAAAAAGAAACCCTGCAGCATAATTTTGATAAGGCGGGCGTTGCAAATATTCAGGTAAAACCAAATGCAAAAAACGAGAAGATGATTTATTTCTTAGTAACTGCCATGAAAGAAAATCACGACTATCTAAAATTCGCTTTACTCTCGCATTATCATGGAGTTGACGATTAGGATCATCACCGAAGAAGAATTCATCAACTCCTAATGCCACAGGACATAATGAACGCTCCGCAAGCTCTGATAATAGTTGCAAAGTGTAAAGATCATCATGGTTCTCATCTTCACCATAATCAGACGTAATTTTATGATCAATAACAACAAGGCCAAAAGGAGTCCCACCAGCAGTGTCAAATTCATTGGAATATATTTTTTTAAATAGAGCAGTCTGTTTTATATCAAACGAGTAATTAAGATCATCTGACACCATACTCCAACTTAGATCTAACACTTTAACCTTAACTCGTCGCTGTGATACCTGTCGCTCTGTTAGCAATTGAAGATCAAGCCAACTTGCTTCCAGTTTTTTAAAGTGTTTGTGTTGCATGATCGTTGAAAGCTGATCACTAATTACATGATCTAAATTAGCGATCAATTTAGCTATCAATGCTTTGAATTGGGCAGTGTCACCTTTTTGAGAAATTGATAATAATTCCTCCCAAGGCAAGTCTGTTAGCTCTGATGGAATCGTTATTGATTGATTGATTGTATTCATTAACTATCCAATTCAAAACAGTTCGGGGAGAGATACTCCCCCCGAATATGATTAACCAGGAATATTCGCAACCATGCGTAATGATGTGCTTAATTCTTCCATCTGTAGCCAAGGGCGCAGATATGCCACAGCAGAATATGCTCCAGGACGGCCAGCTTGCTCTTCAACTGTCACTTTTGCTTCAACTAATGGATGGCGCGCTTTCGCTTCATTACCAATCGCATTTGGATTAACGTATTGGTGGATCCAAGTATTTAGATCTTTTTCAACATCATTAGGATCGATGTTTGAACCGATACGATCTCGACCCATTACTTTTAAGTATTGAGCAATACGGCTACTTGCCATTGTGTAGGGTAAACGCGCTGAAATAGCTGCGTTTGCCGTTGCATCTGGATCTGTATAAGTCTTTGGTTTATGAGCCGTTTGCGCACCCATAAATACAGCATAATTTGTATTTTTGTAGTGAACTAATGGAAGGAACCCAAGATCACTCAGCTCTTTTTCACGCTCATCAGTCAAATTAACTTCAGTTGGGCATTGTTGCAGTAAATCACCTGCATTTGAGTAATAAGTAAAGTTTGGTAAGTTCTCAACTTTACCACCGTTTTCAGTACCACGAATTGCAGTACACCAACCAAATTGAGTAAATGACTGTGTTAGTAGTAAACCGAATTCATACGCCGCATTACTCCAGACAAAATCTTTATCTGAATCTACAATTTGTTGACCATTATCACGCGTTTTTAATTCTTCAAAATCGAATGATTTCACAGGTACAGTTTCAGCACCATAAGGTAAACGTGCGATTGTTTTAGGCAGAGTTAATGCCACATAGCGAGAATCGTCACTTGCACGGAAAGCATTCCAACTAGCATATGCTGGAGAATCAAAACCTGCAGCGACAGGTTTACCATCTGAAAATGTTGCGTAACTTGTAAAATCAAACATACTCGCATTTGCTGCTGCAATAAATGGAGCGTGAGAAGCTGAAGCGACTTCGCCCATATAACGCAATAAAGCAACATCTTCGTCACCATAGCCAAACTCATAGTCACCAATCAAAGCACCATAAGGTTGACCACCGGCCGTACCAAATTCTTCTTGGTAAACCATAGTAAAAAAGCGGCTACGATCGATTGCTGGAGCATCTTCAAATTGCTCTAGCAACTCATCTTTGGTGTAGTCTGCTAATTTAATCTTAAGGTCTGGTCCAAGCTCACTATTTTTAACTAGTTTTTGTAAGCCAAGCCAAGTACCTTCTAATTTCTGAAAATCACTGTTTTGCATAACAGATGAAAGTTGTTCAGAAATTTTAGTATCAATTGCACTAATTGCTTTTTCGATAGTTAGGGTTAAATTCTTATCCCATGTCACCGTACCGTCAAGTGCTTGTGAAGTCAGAATACTCAAAAGCTCTTTTGTTGTATCAACAGGCGTTTGAGCTGTAGCGGTAATTGCACGATCAAGAATACTAACTGATGATGCTTCCGCTTCTACAGCACCTTGTGGTGTAGTTTGTTGTTCTGTAGACATTATTCTGCTCCTTCGTTATTCAAACCCAATTCTTGCGCTAAGCCTTGAATTGCATCTGTACTTTGTAGGACTTCTTTTAGTAATCGCTCAAGATCTCGAGAACGATCAGCTTTGCTTAATAAAACTTTAAGCTGATTACGTGTTTCTACTAATTTCTTCAGTGGATCAATTTGCTCTACCACGTTTTCAGGGTGAAAATCTTTCATTGAACTGAAATTCATATTCACTTCAAACTGGCTATCATCACTCGCTAATTTATTATCAACTTTATAAGAGAGTGTTGGGTTTACTTGACCCATAACCATATCGAAATTATCTTTATCGATACCAGTAAATTCGCGCTCTTCTAAATCAACTTTTTCTGATTCTGGTTTATGTCCAGAAAAGTCGCCAATAACACCAACAACAAATGGTAATTCTTTGGTTTCTACTGCGCCGTTTGTTTCAACATCATAAGTAATGCTTACACGGTTTTTACTAACTCGCTTATGCTGTGAATTCAAAGCCATAGCTGTGTCCTCGTTTATAAATTAAATAGCAAGAAAAAGTACCTCTTTCACAAGGTACTTAATTATGAAGATTACTTAGCGCCAGACAGTAACTTACCTTGAGGTAAGTTATAGCTAACGATGCCGCCATCTTTAACTTCACCGCCATCTAACTCGTAATTGTGCTTCTGCGCAATCTCAACATAAGACAGTGAAATACTTTCTTGTGGTTGAGAACCATCACTGCCTGTTACGTTATAAGAAACAAGACGAGCTTTAGATAATTTCACTTGGAAATACAATTTTGCACCTGAACCATCTGATTCTGGTTTAGTAAATGCAATCTCAACCGTTTTACCTTCTTTACCTGGGTTAAATAGGTAAGAAAGTAAATCTTCAGATGCTCCGTCAACTTGCTTGCTTAGATTTACTTCGCTTAATGCAACCATGCCACCATCGGCATTATTACCATTACCGATGTCCATCGCTACATTGCGCACACCACCCCAAGAATAAGAAGAAACTGCAAACCAACCCGTTCCTTCTAGACCTTCAACCGTCGCGCCACCTTTGACATCGACACCTTCAATACGCATGTAAATACTCGCCATGTTTTTTCTTCCTTATTTTAAGCACACATATTCACCAACGAAGCGCTGTAGGCCCCGAAGATGACTGATCTTCATGTTGTTTTAGTTCAGTATCATTAATAGATGTTTGAGATACCTTATCGTCAACATTTACTGGTTCAGAAAAAGCAGAACGTTCAGTAGATGTTGAAGTCTTTTTAATGTCACTAGGTGGAATACCCACATCTGGCAGCAAAACCTGTTCAAGGTGATTTAATCCTGCGGCATTAAAAATTTTACTTACATTATCGCCATCTTGCTCAGCCATCATTTCTTGTAGTAGCTCAGGCAACGATAAATACCCCCAACGTATCGCTTTCTCTAACAAAAACGATACTGGGCTATGTGGTTCACTTTGACGGAAATAATCAGACACTTCTCGAAGTAAATGGAACGCTAAATCACGATTCATACTATTTGCTAAACCAGCCTGAGATAAGTTATCTGCTGTTAGTATCAGAGGTGTAGATGAAGCTCTTGTTTGAGATCCCGTTACAGCAGTAGCCTCTGATGAAATACCTTCTTCGCACGTCTCCACATTCACTGATTGATTGCTAGGTGATTGCTTTTCTATCTGAGGTTTATTCGTCACATTAACTTCAGCAGTTTTCATTCCCGACAACTGCTGCAGTGCCTTATTATATTTAGTAAATAAGGCTTTCACGAAGTTAAAATTAGGCGCGCTAATATTGGCTTTTTTCGTATAGGTAGCTGTGATAGTGATTAAACGGTCTATTTGAAAAAGACAAGCAGTTACGTTCTCTAATCGCTGTTGAATATCATTACGATGATGAGTAATTGATGAGGTCGCTTGTTGTTTAAGCTGGCTTAGTTCGCCTTTACGCTCTGCGCTTTGAAAATCATAAAATGTAATATCACCAACCAACGGTTGTAATAATAACGGTGCATACAATAAGCTACTTTCTTCACTATCACCAAGCAGTTGGAAGAACGCCTTAACTTTCGCTTCTGATTGTTCAGCGAGACGCCCAATATCTGAGTCACTTTTTAGTTTTACTTCAGGCAATATAGGATTTATTGCATCCCACTGCTGATCTAGTAATTCAGCAAACCAATTCATTGAATGTGCAACACTGCTAAGTGAGTTATCAAGTAACACTTGAGATGCGATATACCACCCAATGAGCTCAATATCTCTTGTGACCTTCTGAAAAGTTGTCATCAGGCTAGTAGATAAAGTTAGCCAATTTTCATTATTCTCATCTTGAAGAGATTCTAATTCTTGACTGCTCGGGTTTTGACTAAGTTTACGCAAAGAGGTTTGAGCAACATTAAATTCATTACGTAGAGGACGAAATGCGCTTTTATCTACTTTTAAATAGACTCCGCACGTTAAGTCCTCCGTAATAGGATTTTGTAGCTCTAGAATATTTTCTCGTGTAAATCCCATTAATCACCCAAACCACATATTAATAAATTCGATATATTGGAGCTTATTATAAATATAATGAATGCACAAACTTATAAATACACAAATATTTACAATCATTAACAACACATATCATAAACAACAACCTACCACCAACTTAAGTAACTGATATTAAAGTCAATTAATATTTTAAAAATAAAAAAACACAGAGTGGTCAGACTTGATATTCAGTACGGAAGCCTGTTTTTTATTGAACAAAACTCACGCGAATATTCATCACGTTATGAGTTAAAATTGGCAAGTAATAAATAAGAAATGAAAATAAAGAATAAAAACTAGGGTGTATTTTCAGCAATAAAATTAAAAACAGACAATATACATACTGATTATTAATATATTTGCCAATAACACCCTTTAATAATGAACAAAATATAACGAACACATTGTTGTTATTTTTTAACGTAAAATAACAACAACCTAACCTCCAATTAGTACTGTTGGCATTCCCATAATAATAGTTCCCCCATGAGCTGTCATATCTCCCATTCGAGCTGCTGGTTTATTATTAATAAGTACCGTTGCGCTGCCTTTTACTACGCTGTCGGGTGGACCTACGCAAATACATATTTGCCCTAAAGTAGCGGCTGGTAAATTACCAATTAAAACAGTTGTAGGTAAGGGTAATAAAGGCCCACCTACATGTGGAATAGGTACAATAGCAGGAGTCTGCATTGGACACATATGCATATCAGTTGCTCTAGCTGCTGGTAACATCTTATTCTCCTAAATATCGCCACTACCACCTTTAGCAATGTCAAAACCAATGTCCATATAATGCTGGTAACGTTCTATCGCGAATTCACCATCAGGCAAAACCGCACTTAAATTAATACAACCAGCCACGGCTTGGGCATATAAATACTGTGGAGGAGGTACAATTGGATCACTAGGGCTTGTCATACTCCCTCCGCTCCAAAATGCTGATTGTGCAGCCCAACCAGCACCAGAATCAAGACCCGATTTAAGTGCCATATCTTCTGCAAAACGACGATTTGTTTCATCAGGTGCATGTACCCATACTTTTGCTGCACGAATAGCATCCCACTCTTGAGGGCTCCAATCTTCTCGGCTATTTGAACAACAATATGCCCACCAAACAGCCTCACGAACAGGAAGGGCATGAGCTAAATAGCAAACGACATCAGCATGTAATGACTGCTCTAATGCTGCTTGGATCAATGAATAGGGCGTCATCGTCTCATCTGCTAATTTAGAAAAATCCTCATTAGCAGAATAAAGCGCTAAAATATCTTGAGCCTTTTGATATGGAACTTTTAACAATTTCATTAATTTACCTTCGTGATTGCGCCTTGGATTTGAACCATAGCACCAGCCTTTACTTGAGTCATGGCACTTCCATTAAGAGTGACCATCGCAGCTTTGATATCCGCTTTTCCTTGTCCTTCAACTGTCACCATTGCCGCTTTCATTTCCGCTTTTGCTTTCCCTGTAATACTGACTTGTGGGGCATCGATCTTAATACCGCTGGCACTAATTTCTATTTTACTAGCACCGACTTTCAGCTCAATTTTACTTTTTCCTGTAATTGCAATAGAGCTGCCATCAACCGTCACAGAGGATTTTGCTTCCAATGACATGTTTGAGCCTGCATTTAGTTTTACTTCTTTGTCACTGCTTGAAGACCAATTATCTTTACTGCTTATCTCTATTGTTTTTTCACTTTTAAGAGATAGTGCTTCTTTTACCAATAGATCAGATGTTTTTTCTATCGTTGTTGTTTGCTTCCCTTTAATGGTTGTTATCCAATCATTGTTTGCATCAAGTAAAAAATCCTTTTCAGCATGGAGAAATACATGTTCTTTATCTTTTTGATCTTCAAAACGCAATTCATTACCTTGCTTACTGCTGCCCTTTGGCGTAGTACGCGTTTTAATCCCACTTTGAGAAGCCGAAGAATAAGGTGTGGTATTTGCTTTATTATAAATAGAACCAACGACAATAGGCTGATCAGGGTTTCCATCAATATATTGTACAAGTACTTCATCGCCAATACGTGGCACAAACTGCATTCCAAACCCTTTACTCGCTAGCCCTTGAGAAACGGGAAGCCAACAGGATGTATTTTCGTCTTCTTTGCCTTGTTGATCCCAATGAAATTGGACTTTAATACGTCCCATCTCATCACGATAAATCTCTTTATCTTTAGGGCCAGTTACTGTTGCTGTGTGGACTGAATGCATTTGAGGTTTTGGCAACAATATTGGTCGATATGGTGATGATGTTGTAAGGCATTGAAAATGATTTTGATAAGTCATACCTCTGCCTGACTCATCACAATGAATACTATGAGTTACCTGTGAAATTACATACTCTTGATTAAAACTACCAACAGGATGCTTAACTAACTTAAAGCGTTTGCCACAAGAAAGGGCGGCAATATAGGATTTGGAAGTAGCTAAAGTCTTTCCTATATCCAATGCTTCCATTTGGCGTTTTACAGCAGAACGAATATCACCTTTATCGGTAAATCCCTGCCCATAATGATAAGAAGAAAGTGATGTAGGAGAATGAGTGAATTCACTTTTACGCTCACCACTGCTGAAAACCTCAGCCAACTCCTGAGTATGATCAGCTAATGATAGCTTAGCAGTTCCAATACTAGTTTTCAGTTGCCACGTATTCACAACTCGCTCAGGATCTGAATTTCCATCTTGAAAGTATACTGAACTTTTCTCTATCGATTTAAAGCCTTGGTTTGAATCAGCAATAATAACAATGGCCTTACTGCCTGTATGATCAACATGATAATGCCATCCCTCACTAGACAATAAGCGCTGCACAAATGAGAAATCACTTTCATCTAATTGAGCACAATACTTATGTTTTTGCCCCTCTCCAGAGACTGAAAATTTAAAGTAACTTTTAAAGTCAGACTCACCGAGTACTTTATCTATAATCTGTTTTGTCGTCATATCTTGAAAGATTTGGCGGTTATGGCGATACGCTAGAAGCGAGAGAGGATCTGAAGCTTGAATTCGATAAAAGAATAATGACTTTTCCTCACTATAACCTACTAATTCAATACTAATCGCTAAACCGAAAAAATGACGTTCCTCTTCCTCTTGCTGAAAAGTAACATCAACACTTTTACCTAATGCTTTATCGCCAATCTCATTATTACTCGCCACCGAAAGCGTAAAATGTGTTCCTTTAGATAATACTTCATCACACTCTAGCTGAGTCACAATATAAGTTTTATTATCAGCTAATTTAACCGTAAGAGGACGGGATTCATGCAATAATTGAGTCATTGTGATTATCATTCCTTTATTATATGGCATTATAGACGATTAAAAGACTGCCATTTATTCATTAATTATGCAGGACTAAGATACCATGTTTATTTCAGTATATAGCCAATTTAATAAAACTTTCTGATTCAATTGATATTAATCATAATAAAAAATTAAATATAAACGGTTCACTATCGATCAATACAGGTAAACTAAACCTGCTTAGTTAGTCAGAATGGTAAATATCATAAGCTCTAATACCAAGCCAGATAAGTACGCACTCAATACTTACTCGAATTGATATTAGAGAATAGTTAGGGAGAGAGGTGAATAATTTCATTTGAATTATTATTCAAGATTTCGGAAGATAAGGCACAGCAAGTATAATCACAATCCCTGTAATTTATTTCATGTATTTAGTATCTGCTATCAACTAATATCATGTGCTTTGTTATTACCATCATAAGGTGGGAAAGTTTGGCTTAAGTTAAGCAATTGTTTAATGCCTTTCGATGAAACGAAACTATTGAAATTCTGGCCCCAGGACTCAGGTATTGCTTGCGGTCCAAAGAAAAAACAGTTGGCCATCGTTGGATACAGCATGTTGCTAGCAAGGTATTCAGCCAATTTATCCTTAATTAGACTTTCGGGAATTTCTGGTGTTGCCGCTCGTAATTCCGAGAGTTTAATAATTAATTTTTCTGGGAAATCACCGGACAAAGGTTTTTTATCTATATGTAAATCACTTTGTGAAACCAATTTATTCCAAAAAAACTTACGGGAAAATTGTACTTTTGCAGAGTCTTTTGCTGAACCAATACATTTTGCATATTCATTATAAGGCGTAATGTATTTTTTCCCTTGACTCTTGTAATACTCCTTAAAAACAAGATAACCAAATAAATCGGCTGCGGCTTCATCCCAGTCAACATTGAGAGTACGGTTATAATCTTGAAGACCACAGGAATTGTGAGACCATATATGCATCATTTCATGGATCAGACACGATAAGATTGAAGCAGGATCAGGTTTTTCGAATGTAAAAAATGCAGGACTTTCCACTTGCATGTAGACGCCAGTTACATCTGTTTTAGCGCGAGCTGCTGCATATGTCCTAACATCCCCCCAAATTCGAGCTTGTTCAGTCCAACAATCAGGGCATAATGCATTAATTGTTATATTATTATTAATAGTTGGCATTTTCTTGCCATTTAATGCTTCAGACAAGATTTTTTGTAGTGCTGCCTTAACCTCAAAAATCTTAAATCGCTCGATTCTGTCAGGTAATTCCAATCCTTTTTGTGAAATCGTCCAGGACAATTCAATGTTACAACCTTGGTTAGTGCATGTAGGCATAATACATCTCCTATCGGTGTACCTATACTTTTAGCTTTCTTCTAATGAATTAGAACACTCACAAATTCATGAACATTATCTAGACCCACAAGATAGTAAGAGCTTATAAATAAAAAGTACCTCATTACAAGGTACTTAATTATGAAGATTACTTAGCGCCAGACAGTAATTTACCTTGAGGTAAGTTATAGCTAACGATGCCGCCATCTTTAACTTCACCGCCATCTAATTCGTAATTGTGCTTCTGCGCTATCTCAACATAAGACAGTGAAATACTTTCTTGTGGTTGAGAACCATCACTGCCTGTTACGTTATAAGAAACAAGACGAGCTTTAGATAATTTCACTTGGAAATACAATTTTGCACCTGAACCATCTGATTCTGGTTTAGTAAATGCAATCTCAACCGTTTTACCTTCTTTACCTGGGTTAAATAGGTAAGAAAGTAAATCTTCAGATGCTCCGTCAACTTGCTTGCTTAGATTTACTTCGCTTAATGCAACCATGCCACCATCGGCATTATTACCATTACCGATGTCCATCGCTACATTGCGCACACCACCCCAAGAATAAGAAGAAACTGCAAACCAACCCGTTCCTTCTAGACCTTCAACCGTCGCGCCGCCTTTGACATCGACACCTTCAATACGCATGTAAATACTCGCCATATCTTTTCCCTTATTTTAGTAAAATATATTCACCTACAAAACGCTGTAGACTTCGTAGATGACTGTTCTTTTATACTTTTTTCAGTATCACTAGTATATTTTGGATATCTTATTCCCAACATTTATTGATTTTCTAAAACCCTCGGTAAATGCTGAAGTATTTTTAATATCATCATGCTATATAAGTTATTTTTGGGTAACTAAAGTGAATATAATAGACAAACCAATATGTGCACTAGTTATAATCCCTATCTAAAAACCAGTAATTAAAATTTATTAATCACAACGATCAGTTTCTATTATTAAACCCATACATTCATTGATGATTTCAATGCTATTGAGCATATTATAAATTCGGTATATTAACAAATGAAAATTTACACAAAACAATATATCTATTAACAACCACTAATACTTACATCAATAATCACATTGCAACTAACTGATATTAAAGTTAAATATATTATTTTAAATAAAATCACAAAGTGGTCTGACTTGATATCCAGTAGTATTAATAACTAAATTCCCATGCGAAATAAGTAAACATAAAATTATCAAATTATAATAAATATCACGATTTCACTTATAAAAAACACTTACTACAACTATAATTTTAATCTAGAAAATCATATTTCATGATAAACAGACCACTTACTATTTTTCAATAAATAACAAAAAATAAACATTAAGCTAACAAGGTGCGATTGATATTACCTTTCTTATATATGCAGATACCTCTAAAGAGATATAAAATACATGATAACTTTTATTTATTCTCGACATTCATTCATAAATTGAAACTTCCTAATCATCACCCTTTTAGCCAAAACAATGAAGAAGGAGGATTTATCATTGATTATTATTTCCTCTTTGATAATTCTCACTTTATAATTACTAACTTCATGGCTACGTGGATAAGTGGATAAGTGGATAAGTGGATAAGTGTAATATGAAAAAAAGTGACATTCTTATTGGAAAACTCAACACGGAATTTAAAACCGTTTCAGCAATGATTGAAATCTTTTGTCAACATCATCACTCTAAAGAGCTATGTAAAGAGTGTGAAACCTTGATGGATTATGCTGAAGTTCGCTTAGATCGCTGCCCTTACGGTGAAAACAAACCCACTTGCAATACCTGCCCTATTCATTGCTATAAGCATGAACCAAAGGAACAAATGCGTTTGGTGATGCGTTTTTCTGGTCCACGAATGTTACTTCATCATCCAATATTAGCGGTTAGGCACTTACTGTCAGAAAAAAGAACCGTTAACCCTAAGCCTTCACCAAATTGCTCTAACCGCCATATACGCTTACAAAAAGGTGAGACAAAATGAATTGGACTTTAGATCAACTCAACGCTTTTGTAACCTCAGTAAAATGCGGCTCTTTTTCTGCCGCCGCTCGGAAAATAGGGAAAGCTCAATCACGTATCAGTACCGCTATTTCAAATCTAGAAGCAGATCTTGGGTTTGACCTATTTGATAGAAGTGCGCGCTTACCTGTTTTAACTCAAGATGGCGAAGATATGTTTGTTGAGGCTCAGGCAATTTTAGAACAATGTGAGCGCTTACAAGCTCGTGCAGATACCGTTGCCACTGGTGAAGAAATTGCACTCACTGTCGCACTTGATGAAGCGGTCCCTATTGATATTTTTGAATCCTTTTTTCAAAAGATAGCGAATCGATATCCATTATTGAAACTAACAATCATTAATGGCTCTCAAGATGATATTGCTAAATGGGTAGATGAAAAAAAAGCGGACATTGGATTTATGTTTCGAATTAATCAACTTTTTGATTCGCTAGAATATCTTTCTCTTGGGGTGTTTAATCACTCTTTAATCGTTTCTCCACAACATCCTTTAGCTCAAACAGAAAAACCAACGTTAATTCAATTGAATCAACATCGACAATTGGTTATTCGTGATCGCGTCGGGCACTCTCAAGAAAAAGCTATTTCCGCCAATCATTGGTATATCGATAGTTACTACTATATTACCGCTTTAGTGATACGCAACGTTGGTTGGGCTTTAGTTCCAGAACATGTTATTGAATCTGAGTGGTATAAAAACCAAACGATTACCTTATCCACTTACAACATACCAAATGCTTTACAAGTTGAGATGGGTGTTGTAAAACGTAGAGACAGTGGCATGGGTAATATCATGGAGTGGATGCTAGATGAAATTGAGCATACTTTTACCAAGTAATAAAAAGATAAGCAGCTTATGAAAAAAACATTAAAAGAACACCTATTAAACCAACATATGTTAAACAATGATTCTGTTGATTTATATGAGATTTTTCATCAGCTTAAACCTACTTCTATTTACACTATAATTGATGAATTACAACAGATTAAGCAAGAACTACAGCTTACAACTAAACTTAGTCCTCTAATATCACAAATAGAAGGACTGCTACCTACACTAGATTCGATTAAAGAACCTACAGATAAAGTAAATTTTCTTTGCCAAGAGATAGATCTTGCACATCGAGGTCATAGTATGAGTCGTTATATTCATTTGGTTGATTCTCACCAAACCTTTACGCCTAAAGTCGATATTGTGTTATTTGGAGATTCCATTACCGAATGGGGCCCATGGCAAGATGTTTTTACCGATATCACTCACGTAAACCGTGGAATTGCTGGTGATACCACTTTTGGAATGCTGCGTCGAATTGATACAACACTTGCTGTAAAGCCTAAGCTTATTTCGATTATGGCAGGGATCAACGATTTGTCTCAAGGCTTCTCTGTTGATTCAGTCTTTGAAAACTACACGACAATGCTTACTTATTGGCAAGAGAACAACTGCCCCGTGTTAGTTCAAAGCACCTTATATTGCGGCAACAAATTAGCCAACTTGAATGTAAAAGTCACAGAACTAAATGAACGTTTAGAGGAATATTGCCAACAAAACAACTTTCATTATTTAAACGTCAATCAAGTTTTAAGCCCTAACGGGTTATTATCAAATGAATTTACCTGTGATGACTTACATTTAAATGCAAGGGCTTACTCTACATGGATAAAAATCCTTCAACCTAAATTAGACGGACTATTAGCTAAAAACTAAATTAATACCTTCCAAGAACTAAAAAAGGCGACGCACTAAATAGTGAGTCGCCTTTCTTTTATTTCAGTATTAGTTAATTTAAAACCAACTTAAGCTTTACGCATTTTCAAATCAACTAACACATCAATCATTGAAGGTAGAATTTGATGACCAAGCTTAATGACTTCTGCACTTGGTTCTACTAAATCTGGGATCTGATAGGTGATCATATTTGCTGCAACGGCAGCATGAGTTCCGTTATTTGAATCTTCAAACGCAAGACAAGTATTAGCAGCAATACCTAAACGCTCTGCCGCTAAGAAGTAGATCTCAGGGTGCGGTTTACCATGCTCAACTTCACAGCCTGTTGCCAGTACATCAAAGTAGCCATCAAGACCTGCTAATTCCAATTTTTTAATCGCAATATCATGCTGTGTTGATGTCGCAACTGCCATTGAAATTTTATTGGCTTTTAACCATTCTAACAGCTCAATAACGCCTTCTTTTACAGGGATCGCTTGGTGCTTAACGACAGCAGTGTAACGCACTCGCCACTCTTGATTTAATGCTGGGTAGTCAACACTTGGTCCATAACCTTCGCGAAACAGCTGTTCAATACGCTTTGCATTACAGCCAATAATAGAAAGATACAGCTCTTCAATAAATGGGACATTTTGAGCTTCACATGCCTCTTTAAAGATCCCCATACACACACGTTCAGTGTCTAATAGTAGTCCATCCATATCGAAAATTGCAGCTTGAAATGTCATGAGAAACCTTATGTATTAATAACAAAAAATAGAATAACTTTACGTATAAAATGACAATGCTATACGTTTGAGAATGCTCATACTAAGCCAAAACTATTGGATAAAAAAGTGAACTCTTCTTTTAAGCTCACTTCCTCTTTTAAATTAAGCAAAATAAAGATTGTAGAGTAATTTACTACGCAGAAAACACCACTCGAATAGCAAGAAGAATAAGCACGATACCAGAGAGGCGATCTATCCATTTGGCTTGATTTCGAAGCTTATCTACAATCTTAGGAGCCGACAATAAGTAGCTAATAATGGTGTACCACAAACCATCAATAATAATAGGCGTAATCACGATAATCGCTTTATCTAATGGATCATTACCGACAGCCACAAATTGACTAAATAGGGCTAAGAAAAATAGAGCAATCTTAGGATTAAGAAGTGATATTAATAAGCCTTCTTTTGCTGATTCTAGAATAGAAACTTGTTCTCCAGATTCAAGCTTTGCTGCTATCCCACCAGTAGAGCGCAGTGCACCAAATCCTAGATAAGCAAGATAGGCGGCACCTAGATAGCTGATAGCTTTAAATACTGTCGGTGACTGCTGTAAGACGACCGCTAACCCAATAACGGTAACAAATGCATAGATACCAATCCCAATGGAGTGTGCCCATGCAGCTACAATGCCATTAATACGGCGGCCAGATAACGTATGCTTTGCGACAGTTGCCAGACTCGGGCCTGGAGACATTGCGCCCAATAATGAAACCATAAAAAGTGAAACCCAGATTGTTAATGTCATATCTATCCTTGAATCTTCTTTACAAAATTATCTTATTCACCATAAACTATTACCATCAATCAAAAAAAATGAGTTTATAATGAAAAGGATAATCCCTGTTTTATTGCTAGGAATCGCAGCCCCAGCACATGCTGTTGGAACAATAAACCAAATATATATTCAGCCAAGCATTGCTAGCTTACACGTTAACGGCTCTGATGCGAGCGGTTTAATGACACAAGTCGGTTATACTTATCATTTTACCCCAATGTTTGCTGCTGATATCAGTTATCTTTCAACTGGAAGCATCAAAAATATCGCCGTATCAGGGGATAGCGCTTCTATTTCTGGTTACTCAATATCTAGCAAACTCTATTTCCCTGCGACTTATTACGGATCTTTTTACGGTAAATTAGGGTTTAATCATACTGAATTAAAATATAGCTCAACAGCAATTACCCTACCTTATGATGAAAATGAAACTACAACAAAACCTTATATTGCAGTAGGAGGGATGTCTTATTTATTTCCTTCAATGGCTGTAAACTTTGAATATCAATATATTGGTTTATCATCAAATAATTACGCATCTTCTATCGGTGCAGGTATCAACATCTTTTTCTAGTTATCACTATCCATAGAAATGGGCGCTTCCAATCTACATTGAAAGCGCCCATTTTGTTTAAGCTATTTTAAAACAAACAGTAATATTGACTAATGTTATACCAATCGTAGTAAATAACTGATCATCCTAGTTGGTTAAAATGCTCGATAACTGCGTTGAAATTTTTGATTGTAGAATAACTACTTATCGAAAAATTTCGTCTTATTCTCAAGAATTTTTCCTGTGCTATTTCTGCTCACTTACTGTGATTGGTATTATGCTGTAACTGCTTCTTTCTCATCCGCTTTGTTTTTCAAGAAAGCGTAAGTGAAACCTGTTACTGCGGTACCTGCTGCGATTGCTACTAAATACATTAATACGGGAGAAATTGCATTTGGAATCAGTAGTACAAACAAACCACCGTGTGGAGCAAGCAACTCTGCGCCAAATAGCATAGATAAGCCACCTGTTAATGCACCACCCGCCATACAGCTTGGAATCACACGCATTGGGTCTTTCGCTGCAAATGGAATCGCACCTTCAGAGATAAAGCATAAGCCAAGTACAAATGAGGCTTTACCTGCTTCACGCTCTCCGGCTTCAAACTTGTTCTTAGCAAGGAATGTCGCCAGACCCATACCTAATGCAGGGACCATACCAGCCGCCATAATAGCCGCCATTGGACCGTACGTTTGTGAAGCCAGAAGACCAACACCAAATGTATATGCTGCTTTGTTTACTGGACCACCTAAATCGAAACACATCATACAACCAAGGATAACACCCAATAATACTGCATTAGTTGAACCCATGTTGTTTAGGAACTCTGTCAGTGCAGACATAATGCCAGCAACTGGGCCACCAACAATGTAAACCATAACCAGACCAGTGAACAAACTCGCCACAAATGGAATGATTAGGATTGGTTTAAGCGCTTCCATGGATTGAGGAAGAGACACTTTATCTGCGATGAATTTTGCAGAATAACCCGCAATGAAACCCGCCGCGATACCACCAAGGAAACCTGCGCCAGTTGAGCTCGCCAACATACCACCAATTAAACCTGGCGCTAAACCAGGACGGTCAGCAATTGAGAACGCAATGAAACCAGCAAGAACAGGGATCATCAACGCAAATGCCGCGCCACCACCAATGTCCATTAATGTTGCAGCAATAGTACCCGGTTCTTTAAATGCTTCGATACCAAATACAAATGACAATGCAATTAGCAAACCACCTGCGATAACAACAGGAAGCATGTGTGATACCCCTGTCATCAGGTGTTTGTACATGCCTTTTTTCTCTTCGGTTTGAGAAGATTGCGCTTTACCTGATGATTGGAAAACCGTCGCATCAGAGAAAGCTTTATTCATCTCTTGTTCTGTTTTCTTCAGCGCTAAACCTGTGCTTGTTTTGTACAGGCGCTTACCATTAAAGCGATCAAGGGCAACTTCGATATCCGCTGCGATGATTACTAAATCAGCCTCGGCAATTTCTTGGTCCGTTAACTGATTTTTTGCACCCACAGAGCCACGAGTTTCTACTTTAATAATGTGGCCTTGGCGTTTACCTTCTTCTTCTAGCGCTTCTGCCGCCATGAAAGTATGCGCAACACCTGTTGGGCATGCCGTAATCGCTACGATTTTCTTAGGTCCTGTCGCGTCAGTCGATGCCACTGTCTCTGAAACCGTCACTTCTGAAGCGGTTAGTTCTTTGGCATTATTTACTGCATTTTCTAACCAAACTTCCGAGTTAATTGCACATTCAGAAATTGAACCTTGGTGTACTTTTTTACCAACAAAGCGAGATGTATCAACCACCGAGTTTGCGGCAATAACAATTGCATCCGCCGTATCAATGACTTCTTGAGTTAAGAGCTCAACGGGTAACACGCTTGATTGACATTCAATCGTCGCTTTCCAATTTAGTTTGGTTGCTGCTTGTTCTAATAAACCTGCAGCAATGATGCTGTTTGCTACACCGCTTGGGCATGCAGTAACGATAGCTATATTTTTCATAATCTGTCCTTAAACTAAGTCTAAACGCATTACTGCACGTTTGTAGAAATAGGGTTGTGTAGGGTTACTTGTTTTTGTAATTCTTTTACGTCTTCGACATTTGGTACACCAACGCCAACCTGCGATACAGCTAAAGCAGATAAAGCGGTAGCAAAAGATAAAATTTGTGAACGATCCCAATCTTTCTGCATGTGACCCCAACATAGGCCAGCAACTAACGTATCACCAGCACCTACAGTACTTACTACGTTCATTTTTGGCGGTTGAGAGTAGATCCATTCCGTCTTGCTTTGCTCATTATTGCCAAGCCACATTACGCCTTTTGAGCCTAATGACACGACGATATTTTCAATGCCTTTTTGTGCAAGATCTTGAGCCGCGTTCTGACACGCTTCTGGCGTTTCTAACTCACGCCCAACAAATTCAGATAGCTCTTCATCGTTTGGTTTAATTAACCAAGGGTGAGCTTCTAAACCTGCTGCCAATGCCGCACGACTGCTATCAAATAGGACTTTTTTACCCATTTGATGCAGCTTTTCAATCCACTCAGCACACAGCTCAGGAGAAATACCTTTTGGTAAACTACCTGCTAATACGAAAAATTCATGCGTTTTAGCTAATTCAAATAAACGAACTTCAAACTCGGCAATCGCTTGTTCAGAGACATCAACACCCGGAAAGTTGATGTCACTCACTCGGCCATCTTGCTCTACTAATTTCACATTAATGCGAGTAGCACCATCAACACGGATAAACTCATCGTTAGCGTTCATCTCTTCAAATAATTGACAGAACAGCTCTTCATTATCACGACCTAAAAAACCGGTAACCGTCACTTCAGCACCTAAGTCAGACAGTACTTTAGCAACGTTTACGCCTTTACCCGCCGCATGAAGTGAGCCTTTACTAACTAAACTCACAGAGCCAACCGATAACGCATCTAAACTGCCCGTTAAATCTAAAGCAGGGTTTAGCGTGATAGTAACTACTTTGCTTTTTGGATTAGTACTCATCAATTAACCCTCGCCTAAACCAGAAGCAATTGCAGCACCAATGCCAGCAAGCGCTTCTTTTGCATCTGAGCCATCTGCAGTAAATTGCAGTTCATGACCGTGTTTAACGCCAAGCGCAATCACTTTCATTAAGCTTTTCGCATTCACCGCTTTTCCGTCACCATTTACGTTTAATACGGTGATTTTTGACTCGTATTTTTTCGCTTCAGCAACGAGCATTGCTCCTGGGCGAGCGTGTAAACCGTGTGCATTTTTAATTTTAAAGGTTGCTGTATTATCAGCATCAGCACTTACTGTTGTTTCTTCAGCAGAAGTAGAGAACATCGCAAGTAACTGCTCAGAAGTTGCAGATAGAATCGAGTCTTGTTGTTGCTCAGCTACTGCTTTGGTGATCGTTGTTAAGAACGATTTATGAGAGGCGTTACAAGAAGCAATTGCAATCAAACCTTTAACAGGCAAGCCATTAAATTCGCACCCATTTGCTGTCGTTACGATAGACATACCAGAGCGTTTAACGCCTTTGTCAGTACTTACCAACCATAAACCTTTACCTAAATGCGTAGGCTCTTTAGTAACTAACTCTGCAACAAATGCGCTCTCTGCATTGCCGCTATTTTTCAATAAACCGCCCGCAACCGCACTCATTTGGATCATATCGCTTGCAGGGAAAAGCAATTGAATTAGTGATGCATCAAAATCGGCTTCAAACTGCACTTCACCATTTAGTAATGCAATAATATCTACTTCTGTTTTTGCTTGTTTTAGCTTCTCTTCTACACCATCAGCAGACAGCACTTTAGTTAATTGCTTAAGGATTCCTAAGTGCTCATCTGATTTAGCCGCAATACCAATAGCCACATAAACCACGTTACCATCACCCCAGTTAACACCTTGAGGAAAATGATGCACAGCAACGCCGGTGTTATTAACTAAATCACGGGTATCTGTTGTACCGTGTGGGATAGCAATACCATTACCTAAAAACGTTGAGTTCTGTTGCTCACGATTTAGCATTCCGTCTACGTACTTCTCTGCAACTAAGCCTTTTTCTGTCAGTTGCTTTGCAATCGCTTTGATTGCTGTTGTCTTATCCGTTGCTGCTTGTTGCAACGTAATGTCATTCTTTGTCAATGTCAGCATGGGTCTTAGCCTCTCGCTTGTTTATCTGTAATTTGTGCTCTGCTGAATCACCGTTTAAGCCTTGCTTAAGTAAAGCTTAATCGATTCAGCAAAACAGTTAAAAAAAGTTCAGCAAATGCTTTCTACTCAAAAAATGTCTCATAAAGAGTAAAAATAACGTAGTTATCACGTTTTTCAAATTTGCTGAATCCTTTCAGCTTTTATACTGAAACGATTCAGCATATAATTCAACTCATAAAATGATTGGATCTGAATTTATATGATCCGACCCACAGAATTTAAGGATCTTACCCATGACATTAGATGAAATTGCCAAACTTGCTGGCGTCTCTAAAACCACCGCAAGCTATGTCATTAATGGTAAAGCACAGAAATATCGCATCAGTGAAAAGACCCAATTAAAAGTCATGGCTGTGGTTGATGAGCATAATTATCGTCCAGATCATGCCGCTTCTGCATTACGTGCGGGCAGTAGCCGTTCGTTTGGTTTAATCATTCCTGATCTTGAAAACACCAGTTACGCCAAACTGGCTAAACTTTTAGAATACAACTCTCGTAAAGCGGGTTATCAGATCTTAATTGGTTGCTCTGATGATGATCCTGAAACAGAAAAAAACGTAGCCCATGCTTTAATCAGTCGTCGTATAGACGCGTTGTTTGTTGCAAGCTGTTTGCCCGATGGCAGTGAGTACTATTTAACGATTCAAGAAAAAGGCACACCAATTATCGCGATTGACCGCTCTTTGGATGATGAACATTTTGGTTGCGTGATCAGTGAAGATTTTGAAGCGGCTTATGAGCTAACCAAATCGGTAGTTAATGAAAACGTAAAATCAATCGGCTTAATTGGAGCATTACCTGATCTCAACATATCTCGTCAGCGTCATTTAGGATTTAAAGCAAAAGCTAAAGAGAAAGGTTTAGCGAGTATCACTGGTTATGGCGAACACTTTAACAGTGAATCAGGCAAAGCAATTTTTGAACAATGGATAAAAGAAGAAACGATTCCAGATGCGATCATTACAACCTCTTATATCCTACTTGAAGGCATTTTGGATGTACTCATTGAAAAGCCTGAATTGATGACCAAAATAAAATTAGGCACTTTTGGTGATAACCGTCTATTGGATTTCTTACCCATTAAAGTTAACTCTCTACCACAGCAATTCGAACTGATTGCTGATAGTGCCTTGGCATTAGGGTTAAATGCTTCAGCAAAGCGTTATCAAGCAGGAATAGAGTTAATTCCTAGGAAGATTGTTATTCGCTAGTAATGAACTGGCTGTTACGGCAGCCAGTTTTAGCTCTTTTATCATGCCAAAACGTGGACCAAAACACCGAAAATCATATTTTACAAAAATAGTACCTCATCTAAAATGAACGGATATAAAAGAAAGCACTTAACATAAAACACAACCAGTTTAACCACATAAACAAATCAAAAGTAACTTTTTTATTTCGCCTTCTATGCCTAATAAATGGATACACAATACAAAAATAAGAAAACAAACCACCAGCACCAATGCTTACCATTGATATATAATGTTTCTTTTTAAAAATTTCAGGTTCTTTTGCCAAATCATCTACTAATTGGTTTATATGTTTTTTATCTCCTAGACTATAAACTACAAGATGATAAAAATAGATTAAAATCCAAGTGAAAAACATTAATCCCATTATTGGTTTTAGCTCTAACATCTACTTATCCATTAAAATTTGACTTTATATTAAAATTATTAAATGTCGACTTATTTATATAATCTTCAATATCATTTGGAATATCTTTATCAATACTACTTTCTATTTTTTCAAAAAATAGATCTAATTCGAAAAAATTATAGGCTTCTTCCCCACACCGCTTAATCCAATAATCAAAGTAACGACTGCCTATTTCGCAAGACATTTTATATTGAGGCTGCATATGACCATTTTTGTCATAATGTTTATCAAGATCTTTTGCTAATTGCTTATCAATAAAAATAATATGTTTAAAACTTCCCAGTGAAACAGTTGCACTCATAATCACACCAGGAACAGACCAAGCTATAGTATATCCAGCAAAAATATAGCCCGGAACCATAATCAATAATTCCCACAATATTGCATCCGACATTAATTGTACAGTCAATATTACATACTGAAATTAATGGTCTATTTCATAAGGTAAATTTATATTATCTATATTGTTAATATATTTATCTTGTTCTTTTATCTTATTTTCAAACCCTAATGAATCAAATATAATCAAACATCTAACCGTTATATTATTAGTTCCATTCTTAAGAGAAGAATTGACTTTTTTATATCTACGTTCCATATAACTATTAACATCTCTATATGGATTGTGTAATTCTTCAAATGTTATCTTATCTTGCTCAATTTTATAATATCCTTGCCCCATAAAACCAAAAACTCTAGAAGCGGAACCAATATCATCGACTTGGATTTAATTTTCTTTTTTTAAACCATTATATATACAGTTCACTAAACCATAATTTTTTAGAGATAATCGAGCTAACTCTAAATGCTGATCTTTGGAATAAGCATACCTTGAAATTAAGCATACAGAAAAAATCAAATACATTAATAAAGATTTCATTTATTTTAATTCCCAAAATTGTACATTATCATAATGACTCATAATAATCATCACTATGATAATGTGACTCATCCTCAACTCCATTACCATTACCATTACCATTACCATTACATAAAGTAAAATGACCTAGAGCACTACCACCAACGACAATCATAACAATCGTACCTGAAGAGACACCAATGAGTATAAGAACTTCCCATAATGAATAATTAAATCATGAAAGAAACCATTAATATGGAATCACAAAGGTTCTAATGACCAAATAAATCAACCCTGTAAAGCTCAAATTTAAGCTTAAGATACATATCGAATATGTGTTACCAAGAAGTATTTTAACCTTTTTCCGCCATGTAATTATTTCAATATTTGATAATGAGCATAGAAATCTTAATATAGGGTACATAAACCATATAGAAGGAAACATAGTGCCTATAAGCCAATTGTGTGCGACATTCCTCATTGAATTAATAGATCTTTCTCTAAATACAGGAGGAGCACAATCTGCCACTTTATTTATTAATCCTTCTTTTATTTTTCTATTTTTGATACTTATATAAATAGTTAAAAATATAGATAAAACATACCTACTGTAAATGTAAAAATAGCACTACTTAAAGTAATAAAATCAATAGTATCAATCAAATAATCTATCGTATAAATCAAAACTCACCACCTCAACAGCACTTCCAAACTCATTAGATACCTCTCCACCATACATTCCCATACCAGCATTGAGAGCCATCGAACTAAGATTTTTAACGGTAGAGCGACCACAACAATTCGAACTGATTGCTGATAGTGCCTTGGCATTAAGATTGAATGCTTCAGCAAAACGCTACCAAGCAGATATTGAGTTAATTCCTAGGAATATTGTTAATCGCTAGTCGTAAAATTGGCTATTTCGGCAGCCAGTTTTGGCTAGCTTAGTATGGTATACAATACTTAATTAAATAATATCAAGAAATTTAGCCAGAAAGCCAAAAACAAAGACCCCTAACCAACTCCACATACCGCTCGCATTCCACCACATAAAGACTTTAAATTTCTTTGAGTCTGTTGATGCTCTTTTTCTAATAAATGGATAAGCAATACAATAATCAATGAATCGACTACCAACATCCCAAGATGCTTGGTATTGAGGCCGCATATACCCATTTTTGTCATAATATTTATCAAGATCTTTTGCTAATTGCTTATCAATAAAAATAATATGTTTAAAGCTCCCCAAGGAAATTGTAGGTAATATAATAATAGCGGTCACAGCCCAAGCCATCGCATATATAGCGACGAGCCCCTTACAAAGAATTACGACCTTATCAATAATGTCGATCAAAATATATCCTCAAATGCATCTATAGCCCATTCATAAATAATATCTCCCGTAGCCTTACCAGCTGTAGCACCAATACCACCACCTACAATACCACCGGCAATTGCACCACTAATAGCAGCAACAGCAAGCACTGGAACTGAAGCGGTAACACCAATAACTAAAGCTATACCAGAAACAGCAGTGACCGCAAGCCCGACACCTACAGAACCAGCTTTTATTCCTCCAACGGCCCCACCAATAAACCCAGTGACTTCACGAGTCGTTGTCTTACCACAATCACCAGAGCTATCAACCTTACACGCCTGATAAATATTATCCATTGCACTATTTGCACCAATTAATAAACCGACATACCCCAACCCTCTAGAGGCTGAAATGCCTATCGCTATATTTCCGATACGTTTCAAACAACGCATGACTTACGCATAAAGATAAGCAACGATCACCACAATAAAAAAGACCCAATTCAACCACATAAATAAATCAAACGTGATTTTTTTATTTTTTCGTCTATGTCTAATGAATGGATATATGAGGCAAAAATAAGAAAATAAACCACCAGCACCAATGCTTACCATTGATATATAATGCTTCTTTTTAAAAGTTTCAGGTTCTTTTGCCAAATCATTTACTAATTGGTTTATATGTTTTTTATCTCCTAGACTATAAATAATCAAATGATACCCAAATGGAAATATCCATATTAACGCAAATAAAGCTAGATATGACACTATGTTTTCAATCATCTTAAATACCTTTTAAAACGCCGTCAATTGAGAATGAATTAAATCGACTATCAAGTATGTATTCCTCTATTTCTTAAGGTCTGCTTTTTGTTTTTTATGAGGCTAAATATGTCTTTCACGCTCTCCGTATTGATTAATTTTAGCTTTCATCGTGTACATCCCAATATCTAAACAGGGCGAGAGTATACTTTGCTTATTATTCGAACAATGCATCTTTATAAAGTTCACTTTTAGCTAGATGATAAAAGATAGCTAGCGACTAAATATATTCCCCCTACCGAGCTTAAATTTAAACTAAAAACACACAGTGAATATATGCTACCGAGAGTCATTCGAATATTTTTCCTCCATGTAATTATTTCAACATTTGATAATGAGCATAACAACCTTAAGATAGGATACATGAACCATATTAAAGGAAACATAGTGCCTATAAGCCAATTGTGTGCGACATTCCTCATTGAATTAATAGATCTTTCTCTAAATACAGGAGGAGCACAATCTGCCACTTTATTTATTAATTCTTCTTTTATTTTTCTATTTTTAACAACCAAATAAATAGTCAACAAAATAGTAATAAACATACCGATTGTTAACATCAATATATTTATTACACCTATCATCCAGATTACTTTATCAGTCATAAACTAGCCTCTCTGCAAAAGAACCTACCTTATTAGATATGTCCCTACCTATACCATACATTCCCATACCAGAATTTAAAGCCCTCGAACTAACATTTTTAACGGTTGAGCGACCACAGCATGCTGATAGTGCCTTGGCATTGGGGTTGAATGCCAAGGCAAAGCGTTATCAAGCAGGCATTGAGTTAATCCCTAGGAAAATTGTTATTCGCTAGTCGTAAAATTGGCTATTTCGGCAGCCAGTGTTGGCTAGCTTAGTATGGTATACAATATTTAATTAAATAATATCGAAAGTTTTAGCCATTAATAGACAAAAAATAAAAAGAATATAGCTCCATACCCCTAAAACATTGACCCACATAAAAACCTTAAATTTTATAGAATCAGTTGTTACACGCTTACGAATGAATGGGTACTTAATCCAATAATCAAAGCATCGACTGCCTATTTCCCAAGACATTTGATATTGAGGCCGCATATGCCCATTTTTGTCATAATATTTATCAAGGTCTTTTGCTAATTGCTTATCAATAAAAATAATATGTTTAAAACTTCCCAGTGAAACAGTTGCACTCATAATCACACCAGGAACAGACCAAGCTATAGCATATCCAGCAAAAATAGAGCCAGGAACCATAATCAATAATTCCCACCATACTGCATCC